>CAWHAU010000003.1:0-1078025 GCA_963827435.1 uncultured Actinomycetota bacterium | reverse complement strand
CCGCGCCCCGGCCTCTCGCGCTGCGGACGCCGCTCTGTTGCGCCAAGTCCGCAGTCCGCCTCCAGCGTCGACATCGAATGGTGCGGCGAGGTGTAGAGCTCGAGCTGTTGGTCCTGCAACTCATAGGTCAACGAACCTCGACCAACGTCCTCGTCGCCAGCGTCGCCGCGCGCAGTCGCGATTCGAAGGACCCGCGTGGCCACGGGGTCTATCCGCTCGCGGTGAGCATCCACCAAGAGGAGCTTCTTCCTCGACCCCGACGGTTCGCATGCCGACATTTTGGCGGCGCAGTTGCCTGACCACACCGTGCGCGGGACTCTCGGTGTGGGCCGCGAGTCGGCTCAGAGATCATCACGAAGGACCCGGTACACCGTGTGCCGTCTGCTCGGCTATGTCGCCCGCCGTCCGCCCTCGGTCCTCGAGGTGCTCGGCCAGAAGGACCTCGAGGCGTTCACCGCACCCACCGCCGTGCACGGCAACGACTGGGGCATCGCCTGACAGGACCGGGACGACCAGACCATCCGTGGTGTGTCCTCGGCCGACTCGGCCATCCGCGACCCGGCGTACGACAACTTGCCCCCAACGGCTCGGCCGGGCCGGCGCCACGCAGCTTTGCTTGGGACTTCCGGGCAAGCAGCCCCTCGAGCCGTTCGATGGGGGAAATGTGGCCGTCGGCGTGAACGCATATTGGCCGTCCAGGAACGGCTGGGTGTTTTGTGGTGTCATCGGAGGTGCACGATGCGACACCGACAGCGAGCCGTACTTCCGATTCGTCACGCATTGCATCGCCGAGCGTGGCGACGACGCGGAAGGGCTCAGCCAGTCCCTCGCCGTAGTCACCAGCGAGTTCCCACACGCGAGCTTGAACGCGCTGATGCTGATCCCCACCTAATTGTTCGGCGTGCAGATCAACAGCCAGGCATCCGCGCCGGTCAAGGGTCTGCGCAAGCTGTTCACCTCCGACGACGAATTCCCCTACCGGCACACCGACGACTACTTCGCGATGGACTTTCGGCTCACCCCGGACGCCGTGCACGTCATCTCCAGCGGCAATCGACCCGGAGGGCTGGACACCGTTGCCCGAGGACACCGCAGCGATGGTCGATTTGCCTCGCTTGGGGTGTGACCGCGGTGACCCTGACAAGCCACACGACGCATCGACCCTCTCTCCTTGGGTACCCATGGACTGAGCGCGGCGCATCGGTTGCGCTCCATAGACCCGAGCCCTACCGAGGAGAACACATGAGCAATCCCTCAAGCTCAATCAGCTCCGACAAGTCGTCAGACCAGCTCGACACCCGAGAGTCCGCCGGACCCTCCGAGCTGCAGACCTCCAAGGGCAACACCACCATTGCCGACAGCGTCGTCCAGAAGATCGCCGGCGTCTCGGCCGGGGAGGTCTCCGGGGTGTATGCACTCGGCGGTGGCGCGGCAAGGACGATCGGCGCCATCCGGGAGCGGATCCCGGGCTCCTCCCAGTCGGTCGGCCAAGGTGTCGCGGTGGAGGTCGGTGAGCGGCAGGCCGCGATCGACCTCGACCTGGTGGCCGAGTACGGCGTCTCCATCGTCGAGCTCAGCCGCGCAGTAAGGCGCAACGTGATCTCGGCGGTCGAGGGGATGACCGGTCTCGAGGTGACGGAGGTGAACGTCGCCGTGAACGACGTCCACCTGCCCAGCGACGACCAGGAGGATGCCCAGGAATCTCGGGTCCAGTGACCGGCTCCGGCAGCGTGCCAGCGCAGGACACATGCGATGTCGACGCGATCGCGGCGGCGACGCTGGCGTGTCCTGCGGTGGCCGGGCTGCACGAGGGCGGGACCCGGGCGGTGGCCACGTACCTTCCGGGACGCCGGGTGGTCGGTGTCCGGGTCGAGGACCGCCGCGTCCTCGTGTCGGTCGTGCTCGCCTCCGGCTCCTCCGTGCGGTCGCTGGAGGCACAGGTGCGCAGCGCGTTGGCGCCGCACGTCGGGGGTCGCCGGGTCGACGTGCACGTGGCCGACGTCCAGACCGCCGTGGAGCCCTCGTGAAGAGCGTGACGCAGATGCCCGCGCAGAGCGAGACGGACGAGGAACGTCGCCGTCGGCGGCGGGCGCTGATCCGTGCCCACCACCCCGACAGGGGTGGGGACGCTGCCGAGTTCATCCGACTCCTCCATCAGCTCGACCAGGAGCGTCCCTCGAGCGAGAGCTATCCGGAGATGAGGTTCGTCCGCCGGCGCCGCTGGTGGCAGGGCGCGGTGTCGTCGATTCCACTGTTCCGACGTACCTCACGGCGACCGAAACGCGTCGTCTGACCCGCCGGGCGTGAGTCCGTCTCAGCCCGTTTTCCTACTGGAGGTTGTCATGCATCCCACTGTGATCGGACTCTTCTGCGGCCTGCTCCTGGGACTCGCCTGGGCGACGGGCGGATTCGAAGGCCTCGTCATCACAGCCGCGTTGGGCATCATCGGCTTCGTCGTCGGCAAGGTGATCGCCGGTGACGTCGACCTCAACCAGTACTTCGGCGGATCCAACCGCTCGTCGCGATGAACGCCACCACCTTCGGTGAGTCCGCACCGGACACGGACACAACGGCTCCCACCGCGTCCGTCCCGCCGGAGGAGCGCGGGCGGTTGACGGTGGACGACCGGGTCGTCGAGAAGGTCGCCGGGTATGCCGTCACGTTCGTGACGGACGCTGCCGCCGCGCCGCGCCGCGTGCTCGGCGTGAACATCGGCGGGGCGAGGCCCGATGACGCCGCGAGCGTTCAGGCGCAGGTCCAAGACGACATCGCCAGCGTGCAGGCCGCTATCGCGGTGCGCTGGCCCAGGTCGGTCCAGAAGGTGGCGGACGAGGTCCGGGAGCGCATCCGCTCGGAGGTCACGGCCATCACCGGAGTGCGCGTGGACCATGTCGACGTGGAGGTGGTCTCGATGACGCTGCCGGACTCGGCAGAACCGAGGGTGACATGACGGCCACGAACTGGGTGACCCGAGTCGTCTCCGCCCTGCTGGCGCTGGCCCTCCTTCTTGGCTCACTGCTGGTCGTCGTGGAGATCGTGGCCGCTGCGCTGGATCGCGCCCCCGCGCTGGTTCCCTACCCGGAGTGGACCAGTTGGCTGCGCACCCACAGCTGGAACGACTGGATCGTCAACGCGGTGCTCGGTGGGCTCGTCGTGCTCGGGCTGCTGCTCTTGCTCCTCGCCTTCCGTCGCGGCAAGCCGGCGTCGCTGGCCCTGAGGAGTCGCTCCGAGGGCGTGGACGTCACCGCCTCCCGACGCAGCGTGGAGAAGTCGCTCGCGGCTGCCGCCGCCCGCACGACCGGCATCACCGGAGCGAGCGCTTCTGTGAGCCGTCGTACCGCACGCGTCGATGCGCGGACGGTGGCGCGGTCCGAGCCCGGGATCCGCGAGGAGGTGGAGTCCGCCGTGAGAGGACGTCTGGATTCGCTCGGCCTGGAGCGCCGCATGCGGACTCGGGTCGATCTCACCACGAAGGACACGCGATGAGCAGTCGTGCGAACGTCATCAACCGGGTCGTGCTGACCGTGCTCGGCCTGCTCCTGCTCGCCGCCGGAGGTCTCGGACTCGCCCTCAGCGTCGGGGCCTTCGGGGCATGGCGGGCGACCTATCCGGTGCTGCCGCGAGAGGTGAGCACCTTTCCCGACGGGCGTCCTTGGTTCTGGTGGGCGGTAGCCGGGGTGCTCCTCCTGATAGCGGTGCTCGCGCTCCTGTGGCTGCTCACCCAGTTCAAGACAGATCGGACGACCCGGTTGGACCGGACCACGAATGCGCGGGACGGCTACACCACGCTCCACGCAAGCGCCCTCACCAATGCTGTCGAGGACGAGGCGCTCGGCATCACCGGTGTGACCAGCGTGTCGGCGAACGTGCATGAACACCGCGGACAGCACGTGTTCCTCCGCGTGGAGCTGGCCGACTCCGCCGACATCGGAGAGGTGCGCACCCGGCTCGAGAACGAGGTGGTGGCGCACCTCCGCGAGGGAGTCGGTGACCCACGCTTCCCTGTGACCATCGAACTGCGCCCTGGCGCCAGCAGGACCCCGCAACGCTCAGTGACCTAAACGGCTGGCGGCAACAGAGGTCTCCGGTTTGCCGGAGGCTGTGTGTGTGTTGGTCTCCGTTCCCCTCCTCAGCGACTCGCGATCGCCGTACAGCAGAACCGGCCGTCCTCAGGATTCCGCGCGACCTCTCGTGCCGAGATCCGCAAGCCTATGTGTACGTCTGCACCCGCAGTCTCGGAAGCCGCGGTCAGGCGGGCTGCGAGCCACCTTCGCGCGGCCCTCTTCGATCGATGATCGGGGATAGACGCAGACGGGCATCTTTCACGAGTCGCCAGGTCGTCTATCGGCCCAGCAGCCGGTCAGAGACGGCTGGCCGGCCCATCACAGCCGACCAGCCCTCCCATGCGGCAACCATCAGGGTTTGAAGACGACCTTGATCGTGCCGTCGGCCTTCTTCTGGAAGTTGTCGTAGGCCGTCGGCGCCTCAGATAGCGGGACCTGGTGGGTCACGAACTGCTCCGTGCCGAGCGGGTCGGCATCGTCGGTCAGCAGCGGCATGATGTCATCGACCCATCGCTTGACGTTGGCCTGCCCCATGCGCAGCTGGATCTGCTTGTCGAACATGGTCAACATCGGCATGGGATCGCTCTGCCCGCCGTACACACCGATCAGCGAGATGGTGCCACCGCGCCGTACGGCATCGATCGCGGTGTAGATGGCGGCCATCCGGTCCAGGCCCACCTTCCCCATCACCGCAGCGCTCAGCCGCTTCGGAAGCAGGCCGAACACGGTTTGCCCCAGGGTCGCGACGGGTGACCCGTGGGCCTCCATCCCGACGGCGTCGATGACCGAGTCGGCACCACGCCCCTGCGTCCGCGCGCGGATCTCCTCGGCGACGTCGTCCACGGCGTTCAGGTCGATCACCTCGGCGCCACGCGCATGGGCCCGGGCGAGTCGCTCCGGCACCAAGTCCACGGCGATGACCCGGATGCCCTTATGGAGGGCGATCCGCGTCGCCATGTCCCCGATCGGACCGAGGCCGAGCACGAGCAGCGTGCCGCCGTCAGGGACGTCGGCGTACACGAGCGACTGCCACGCGGTAGGCAGCACATCGGACAAGAACAGGAATCGCTCGTCCGGCGGCCCCTCGGGCACCTTGATGGGCATGAACTGTGCCTGCGGCACGCGGAGGTACTCCGCCTGTCCACCGGGCACCTCGCCGTAGAGCTTGCTGAAGCCGAACAGGGCAGCGCCCATGCCCTGGTCGCGGACCTGCGTGGTCTCGCACTGCGTATAGAGCCCCTGGTCGCACATCCAGCAACCGCCACAGCAGATCTGGAACGGCAACACGACCCGGTCACCGATCTTGAGGTCGCCGACGCCTGAGCCGACCTCCTCCACAATCCCCATCGGCTCGTGGCCGAGGACGTCACCCTCTCCCATGAACGGCTTCAGCGTCTCGTAGAGATGCAGGTCGGAGCCGCAGAGGCCGGACGAGGTGATCTTGACGATCGCGTCGTTGGGTTCCTTCAGGATCGGGTCCGCAACCTCCTCCACACGGACGTCGCGCCGACCGTGCCAGGTCACTGCCTTCATCGTCGTCTCCTCAAGGGTTCCGGTCGTCGCGCTCGCGACGGCTATGGCTCCCTGCCCGCTACCCCTTCCGAAGAAGAGCATTCAGCATGTCCCAACCAGAGCCCACTGAAATTCCGCCACGTCGATTCGGTCCCCCGCATCTAGCGGGAGCCACTACCAAGTGGCGGCCACCGTTCAGCGCCTTCTGCGCAGCTTGGTCAGTTGGTGGGCCAGTATCCGCGGCAGCAACCGCGGGCCTGGCCCGACGGCCATACCCAACTGCTGAAGCAGCGTGAGCGAGTCCAGCTGGAACCAGTGCTCCACGACTCGGCCGTCGACGAAACGGTTGAGCTCGAGGCCGGAGAAAGTGACTTTCCGGTGGGTCGGCGGGAGCCCTTGGAAGTCGCCAGTGTGCGTGCCTTCGAAGTGGATCATCTGCGCTACAAGGTCGCCTTCGCCAAGGCTCTCCTCCACGGTGAGCCGAAGGTCAGGGAAACCGGCGACGAAGCCGGAGAGAAACCTGGTCCACGCCTCGGGGTTCAGCGGGGCAGGCTCCAGGCTCGCTGGGGCGTAGGCGACGAAACCCGGCGCACGCACGTCCGCCTCCGCAGCGTCGTCGCGCTGATTGAAGACCTCGATCCAGCGTCGCGAGGCTGCCTTGTTGCGTTCCACCCGGGTTGCGTCGCTCGGCTGGCTTGGCTTGTCGGACAGTGCATTCGGCGTAGGCTCATCGGTCACGTTCGTCGACCTCCGTTCCTCGAGCACTTCACGGTCTACTTCGGAAGGGCAACCGCGGCCATAGCCGCCAAGTTACGCCCGCACATCGACCCCAGCCCAGATCTTGACTCGGTCACGAGCGTGCGACCTCTTGCCGTTGCCGGTGCATCGGGTCAGATAGCAACTTGGAGCACCACGCGGCGGTATGACGCGGTGCCCACGCATGGATCGTGTAGTGCGCCGTTCAGTCAGTCGGCCGAGGCTCGAGACCTGGCACCGCGTCCAGGTCACGTATCGAGTTCTTAGGGCAGGTTCTGGGTGAGCAGCGACTGCACGTCCGCCACACCATCGGCCATCCGGGTAGGGCGGGGCCGTAGGAGTCCAGGACGGCTATTGAGCCGAGCACGGTGATCTTTTGGTTGAAGACGCGGAACGGGTAGATGGCGAGCTCCGCGGTCGGGGCGACACCGACCTGCAGGAACCGGCCGCCCTTGGCCACGGCGATGAACGCCTGCTGGATCGCCGCGGGACGCCGTAGCGTCAACGACCAGGTCGTAGCCCTGCGGCCGGTCCTGGAGGGCGGCGTCGACGGCGCGGTGCGTGACGTGGAGGCCCATCTGTGTCCCGTCAGGTAGGCGGTCTTCCTTGCGCTGGACCAGAGCGAGGACCGAGGCGCCGCCGGCGAGGATCTAGCCGGTCAGCAAGTCCATGGTGCCGCCCCACGACGAGGAGGGACTCGTCAATTCGGGGCAGCGCCATGTGAATGGCGTGCACGGCGCACGACAGCGGTTCGAAGACGGCGGCATCGGCGTAGGGCAGTAAGTTGGGCAGGTGGTGGCAGTGACCGCGGGGACGGCCACGCACTCGGCGGCGGCGCCGTTGACGGGGTCACCGATGGCGCCCCAGTTGTCGCATAGGTTGCCAGCCGACGCGGCAACCTGTGCGACGACTAGTTGGGTCGGCTGCGACGCGGCTCCGTCGCTAACGAAGTCGATGTCGGTGCGACAGCTACAACCTCGCCGGCGAACACGTGGCCGGGGATGATCGGGAACGGTGTAGGGGCCTAGCAGACTCCACGTCCGCACTTGGTCCCTAGTCGGCGATCGTGTGGGCCGCTCCAATCACGTGCGGCAACAACCCTTGGGCGATGAGGGCGTAGCCGGCGCTGGAGGGATGGAACCGGTCAGCTGAGAAGAGGCTCAGGTCTGCCCCGAAGGCACCGGACATGCTCGCCTGTCCGTCGGCGATAAGGGCCCCTTCCACAATTGCCGCCGCGATCTGTCTCCTGCGAAGCCTGTCGGACGCGGCACGGACCGCTGGGCGCATGGCTGGGGGGACGTGCGGCACCGCGCTGAGATCGGGAGCCGGCGCGACAACGACCTCACCGCCCACGTTCCGCACGCGGCGCACCGTCTCGGCCAACGCGCGGGCGGCCTCTTCGGGCGGGGTCCGGTGCGTCACGTCATTAGCGCCGATGACGACCACAGCGATGTGTGGCGTCCAGTCGAGGGCCCGGTCGACCTGACCTCGCAAGCCGCAGCTGCGAGCACCGGGGACGGCGAAGACCCGTGCCGTGGCGTCGACCCCGGCGTCAGCCAGACCTCGGAGCAGCCGTTCGGCGATGGTGTCCTCACGTCGTGAGGCGCCCTGCCCGGCCGCGATGGAGTCGCCGAGAACAGCAAGCCGGAGTATCACATGCGAGTTCTACCCGGTCGGTCTGGCGGTATGCACCGATCGGGTTGGCCGAGGGTGAGTCTTCCGCCGCCTATGACTCGAGGGCAGTTAGCCGGCTCTTTGGACGCTAGAACTGGCAGGCCGCGACCTGCCTGAAATCCACTCAACCGGGAGATGTTCTCGCCGGCAAACATGTCAATGGGAGAGAGCAGATCTCACCGATCGGCCCCGTTGTGGGCGGAGAAGTACTGATTCGTCCCGGGCGGTGGCCACGCGCTGTGTTGAATTTCTCTACTTAGATGCTCGCCGCGGGCGGGTCACCGCACGACCCGGACCACCGCGCAGACTCTGTCGGTCCGGGTAAACGTCGCCTTGCCAGGTGACGGTGACGGCGGCCGGCTTGACGGATCCGAGCCGGATCGCGCACTGAGGCGCACTGACTTCGGTGGCAATTTCGTGTTCATCGGCGGCACCGTGCGCGTTCCCGGACACCGAACTCCAACGGGTGTTCCGAGCCCATCAGCTACATGGTTAGGCCGCTGGCGGCGGGAGGGCCGGCGTCGTAGGCCTCGATATGCGGATGAGCGAAGTCGGTCAAACCACTGAACAAAACACCGAATCGTGCCAAAGTATCCGGGCAGCGCAGCATCGACGGCATGGGGGACAGCGTGGTCGCACGGGTAAGCAGGGCTTGGGCCGTGCTGGTGTTCGGCTTTGCGGCCCTGGTAGTGCCGGTGGGTGCCGCAACATCCGCTGCCTCAGCAGCAGCTTCGTCGACGTCTCGCTGCACCGTCGTCGGCACTTCGCACTCGGACCGGCTTGTCGGCACACGTCATCGCGACGTGATCTGCGGTCTGGGCGGTAACGATGTTCTTATCGGTCGCGACGGAAACGACATCCTTCGTGGTGGTGGCGGGCGCGACAATCTCGACGGTGGGACCGGCGCCGACATCGTCGAGGGTGGTGCGGGAGCTGACCGTCTAGCAGGCGGCGACGGCAGCGACCGACTGCTCGGGGGGTTGGCGAACGACGTAGCCGTGGGCGGCGCGGGCCGTGACGTGCTTTCCGGCGGCGATGGGAACGACGATCTCACCGGCGGTCGCAACGCGGATGACATCCGAGGGGGTGCGGGCACCAACTGGTGCACGCTCGACGATGCCGACACCTCAGCCCACTGTGTCTACGACCGAGCGCCGGCCGGTGCCGACCGGATGTCGCTCTCCACAGGCGCGGTCGACGTGACCGCAGCCGCACGAGAGGTGACGGTGCGCGTCCACGTCACCGACGACACCGGCGTCACGAACGTCCGCGTGACGTCCGGTCCCGACAGCGACTCGTTCCCGAGCTCGCCTGCCGAACTTCGTTCCGGCGACATTCGCAACGGCTGGTGGGAGGCCACCGTGCTGTTCCCCCGGTACAGCATGCCCGGCACCTACACCCCACGAGTGGTTGCCTGGGACCGAGTCGGCCGCCGCAACACCATCGACTTCCCGGATGCCTCGATCCAGGTCCGAGACGACACACCCGACGTCGACCTACCGTCGGTCACGTTGCTGTCCCCCACACCGGCGGCCACGTACGACGTACGCAACCAATTCGCGTCGTTCACCGTCAGGGCGCGCATCGTCGACAAGTTGTCCGGCGCCGCAGACGTAGCGCTCGGAGCGTGGCAGCCTCGCGCCAACGGCGCGTTGATCGCCGGAACGGGCGGCGGGATGCGGCTGGTCAGTGGAACCATCCGCGACGGCATCTGGGCAGGCACTATCACCCTGACCCAGGGGTCTGTCGGCGGCGACTGGAGCCTGACCATCTCCGCTACCGACCTTGCGCACCGGGACGCGGGGCGCCGCATTGAGTGGTGGGGGCCCGGGGAGTACGTCTACCGTTCGTATGAGCCGGTGCTGAACCGGCCCTTCCCGAACAACATGGGCTCGGTCACCGTGATAGGCCGTGCCCGAACGGACGTAACCGCCCCTCTGGTCTCGTCGGTCCAGGTCACTCCAACTCAGGTCGACACCCTGCCGGGCCCCGCAGACGTCCACCTCATCGTGCAGGCATCGGATTCCGGACTCGGCGTCCAGGGCGTCTACGTGGAACTGGTCCCGCTCGCCAACGACGGCAGCGCCCCTCAGATGCCGGATCAATCGCTGCAACTCACGAGTGGCGACCGGGCGAGCGGCACCTGGAGCGGGTCGATCACCCTGCCTCAGGGATTCCCGCCCGGCACCTACTACGTCAAGGTCATCACATGGGACGTCGATACAAACATGACCGCCTACGTGTCCGCCGGCCTCCCCGATGCCTCGAGCTACGCCCACCAGCTCGACACCAATCCCACCGTGACGGTGATTGACACCGCCAGGCCGTGACGGGTAGCGGGCACAGGACCAACGCCTCAGAACCCAAATACCTTCACGTCGTCGTCGGCGAGATGGTTCCGAAGAACCTGACGCTGGCCATGTCGGAACGTGCCGCGCTGCTGTTCGGGCCCCCGATGGTCCTGTGCGTCACCGTGTTCAAGCCCGTGGTGGTCTCGTTGAACGCGGTCGCGAACGCGGTCCTGCGGCTGCTGCGCATTCCCCCGACCAGGGAGCTGGCGTCCGCGTTCACGCACGACGAGGTCGCCGCGATGGTCGAGGAGTCCCGCGGGCAAGGACTGCTGCAGGCCAACGAGTACGACCGGCTGGCGGGTGCGCTCGGGTTCAGCGAACGGACCGTCGCTGCCGTCCTGATACCGCCGGACCGACTGGCCACCGTTCCGCGCGGGGCGACCGTCGCCGACGTAGAGGCGACCTGTGCCCGGACCGGCTACTCCCGGTTCCCCGTCACGAACGGGCGTCGAGCCACGGCCGGCCACGCTGGCGCTCAGCGCGACCACGCGACGGGATGGGACGATGTGGCTCAAGGGCATGATCGCGCACCATGAAGGTGCAGTGGTGATGGCGAACACCGAGATCGCCAAGGGCAAGAACGCCGACGCGATCGACTTGGCGAAGACGATCAAGACCGCGCAGACCAAGGAGATCGCCACGATGAAGAAGATGCTCGGCTCCTAACCCGGAGGGCGGACAGCCGCCGATCCGGTATGTCCAGCGACCGCGAAGACACTCGCCTATCGCAAGTAAGTGAGGCGGTTCCCGAGTTCGGGAGGACGTAGCGACCGGTCCACCGATGCAGTCTCGAGCAGCGAAGAAACTCGCCGCGACCCGACGAGGACGCCGCCGGACGCATCGTCGTCGCCGACTGACCGCAACGCTGACCGCAACCCGCATGATTCACCAACGGTCTCCCATGGCCACAGTTCAGTGCTCGCCGCTCCAGCGGGACCCGCCGGGGCGGCCTAGGCAGCAGTGAAGGCGCCTGAAAAGTGGAAGGTCGGCGGTTCGACCCCGCCCCTGCCCACAAGCAGGTCAGAGCCAGTCTCCGACCTGCGGCTTTCTTGATGCGCCGACCTCGGACCGCCATTTCTGCTCGCATTCGCCTTGCGCTTGGACAGTCAGCCCAGTGGTTGTCAGGCGGGTTGTGTCCGGTGCCGTAGTGCACTGAACGGTACGAGGATGAACACCGCGATGGCCAGATAGCCGAGCACGGCGAGAACCGGCAGGAAGAGCCCCAGCAGGATCATCACCACATAGACGCCCAGGGTGGGGGTGAGCCGTTTGGAGGGTCTTCACATCCTGGTCGCCCAGGTCGGGCCGCACGAGCCGTAGATGGACCGCGTACCGCCACCTGACCGACACCATGCTCATCGCAAGGAGCAGGTTGATCCCGTACACGGTGGCCGTGACGGGACCCCGAGGATCGGTCCAGGTGCTGTGAGAGCCGATTAGTGGGTACAGATCGCAGGATATGCCCGTGGGAGCCTGACCCGGTTTCCCGGACACGGTTGGTGTGGTGATCATGACCGGGGACCTCCTGGGTGTTCGGCAGGGACTGGCGGACCTGATACGTCGGCTCGTCGTGGCGGGTGCCAGTGACGCGGACGACGACGTTGCCGCGCTTGGGGTCGGTGTCGACGATGCGGTGGGCCTGTGTGCGCATCCGATGACCTGACCTGCCGGTAGGGGCCTTGGAAGGCCCCTACGCGACGTCCCAGTGGTAGTTGGTGTCCCACCGCCAGGAGGCCCACACCGCGGCACCGAGGCAGATGGCTCCGAACAGGACGGGGACTGCTCTTGGGTTCACGCTTGCTGCTGGGCGCGAACGGTTTCACGGTCCGGGCTGGTCGCCATGGTCGCTCCATGGTCGCCGACGGTGCGGTGCGGGGCCAGGTCCAGGCGTACCGCACGATGAGGGCGAGAAGGATCAATTCCAGTACGACGCCAAGGCCGTAGAAGTACAGCCAGGACTCGCCCACCGCGTTGAATGCCGTGACGGGGACGTAGAGCGAGGCCACGATGAGGTTCGTGATGCGGTTCGCCCGGGCGGGCAGCGTCATCGACAGCACGACCATGAGGATCGGGATGGCCATGAGGGTCAGCGCCGTGGTCGAAAAGGTCTGGGAGAGGTCGAACTCGAAGACCTTGCCGTCGAGGATGTCTTCGATGACGCCGGGCGTGAAGAAGTTGAGAATGTCCACGTAGGCGTACAGGAACATGAAGCTTGTCCACGCTGCGGCGAGCTTGGCTCTCACCGGGATCCGCTGGTCTTCCAGTGTGGCGGTGGTGGGTTGACGTGTTCTCATCATGGGCTCCGTTGTTGTGGTGAGGATCGGTAGGTCCACGATCGCTGAGCCCGGCGGCGGGCGCATCGGCCCGGAGGCTGGAGTTCGCCTGGCCGATGGCATGGTCTCTCTCTCGTTCTTTCGGCGGGTACGCCGAGGCGCGCCGATCCCTAGGCTGGAGCCGTGGTCACTGTCCGGCGCTCCATCTGGCATGAGCCGCGGCCTGCTGACGCCCCACCCATCGGTCGTCTCGACTGGCTGCTGGTGGGCGTGTTCGCGGCCGCCGCCTTGGTCGAGGGCATCGTTCGGCCGGGCTTGGCCTGGCGACCCCTTGTGACGGTGCTCGCCCTGGCGCTGATGCCTGCCCTGCTCTGGCGGCGGGGCCGCCCCCTGATGGCCGCCCTGGTCGGGTGGGGCGTCGCCGGGCTGCTCTCGGTCCTCCAGCTGACTGCGCACGCCGGGGACCTCGGCCTCTACTCCATGATGGCCGTCCTGATCCTGCTCTACTCCCTGGTGCGGTGGGGCTCGGGACGGGAGATGGTCTTGGGGACGGCGTTCGTGACAGTCGTCGTCGCGCTGGGGATGTACGCCTCCTCCGCGGGCTGGGCCGACGTTTTCGGCGGGAGCGTCCTCTTGCTGTTGTTCGTCGCCCTCGCGGCGGTGTTCCGCTACCGCGCGGACCTCTGGCATCGCCAACAGCGCGAGATCCGCAATCAGGAGCGGGTGGCGCTGGCGCGCGAGCTGCACGACACCGTGGCCCACCACGTCTCGGCCATCGCGGTGCAGGCGCAGGCCGGTGGCGTGGTCGCCGGCATCCAGCCTGAGAAGGCTGCCGAGGTCCTGGCCGCGATCGAGTCTGAAGCGTCGCGAACCCTGGCGGAGATGAGATCCATGGTGCGGGTGCTGCGTGAGGAGGAAGCCGTCGCCTACTCACCGCAGCTGGGTGTCGCGGACCTGCCTGCTCTGGCGCGCGCCGACGCGACGCCCACCGTCGAGGTCTCGCTGGACGGTTCGTTAACCCGGCTGGCACGACCCGTGGACGCCGCGCTCTACCGGCTCGCGCAGGAGTCGCTGACCAACGCCGTACGGCACGCCCGGAGCGCGACCCGCGTCGGGATCGACGTACGCCGGGAGGGCGACGCCGTCAGGCTGCGTGTCAGCGACGATGGACAGACCGAGCCGGGGCCAGCCCCGGAGCCTGGGTTCGGCCTGCTGGGCATGGCCGAACGCGCCCAGCTCCTCGGCGGATCGCTCTCCGCGGGGCCGGGGCCCGAGGGTGGCTGGGTGGTCGAGGCCGTGCTGCCGGTGGAGGCGCTGGCATGAGCATCCGTGTTGTCGTAGCCGACGACCAGGACTTGGTCCGGACCGGGCTGGTGATGATCCTCGGCGCGCAACCCGACCTCGAGGTCGTGGGGGAGGCAGCAGACGGGCTCGCAGCGCTCGACCTGGCGACCCGGCTGCGTCCCGATGTCCTCCTCGTCGACATCCGGATGCCCGGGCTCGACGGCGTCGAGGTGACGCGGCGCCTGGCCGGGCCAGACGTGACGGACCCGATGGCGGTCGTCGTGATCACCACCTTCGACCTCGATGAGTACGTCCTCGGCGCCCTACGCGCCGGCGCCCGCGGCTTCCTGCTCAAAGACGCCGGGCCGGAGCTCCTCGTGCAGGCCATCCACGCGGCGGCCAACGGGGACGCGCTGATCGCCCCCAACGTCACCCGCCGGCTGCTGGCGACCTTCGCCGACCAGGCGCCGGTGGTACCGGTCCAGCCCATCGACCCGCTCACCGAGCGCGAGGAGGAGGTGCTCGCGCTGGTGGCACGGGGCCGGACCAACGCCGAGATCGCCACCGAGCTCTTCGTCGGCCTGAGCACGGTCAAGACCCACGTCGCATCGTTGATGACCAAGCTCGGCGCCCGCAACCGCGTCGAGATCGCGATGTGGGCATACGACACCAGACGCGTGAGAGCCGATTAGTGGGTACAGATCGCAGCGTAGGCCCGTGGGGTTCGGTAGCCCAGCGATGAGTGCGGCCGGTCGTGGTTGTACTCCTCCTTCCAGTCGCCGATGGTGACCTTGGCGTGGGTCAGGGACCAGAACAGGTGGATGTTGAGGCATTCGTCGCGCAGGCGACCGTTGAAGGACTCGATGAAGGGGTTGCGCCACGGCTCCCCGGGTGGGATGAACAGCATCCCGGTCCTCGTGCCAGCCCACTCGGCCAGCGCAGCAGCGATCATCTCCGGCCCGTTGTCCAACCGCAGCACCGCCGGGCCACCACCACCACGAGTGGCCGTGATCCGGTTCAGTTCGTTGGCGAGCACTTCGCCGGTGATGGAGCGCTCGACCAGCCCGCCGAGACATTCACGGGTGTGCTCGTCAACCACCGACAGGATCTTGACCGGCCGACCGTCGGTGGTCGAGTCGAACTGGAAGTCGATGGCCCACACCATGTTCGGGCCGGTCGCGGACGGCACCGGCGGCACCGTGGAGGACCCGACCCGCTTGCGGCGACGCTTCACGACCACGCGGAGGCCTTCCTCGCGCCACAGCCGCTGGATCTTCTTGTGGTTGACGGTCCAGCCCTCACCGCGGGCGTTGTGGTAGGCGCGTCGGTGACCCCAGCGGGGATGCTTGCCCGCGTACTCACGCAGCCACGCCCGCAGGGCGGCGTCGGGGTCCTCGACGGTCTGGGATGCCGGGGTGTGGCGTTGGGTCGATCGGTGCTGCCCGACCACCCGACACGCGAACCGTTCGCTCAGCTTCAGCGTGCGCTGAAGATGGTTCACGGCCGCGCGCCGACGGGCCGGGCTCAGAAGTTTCCCTCTGCGATCTCCCGGAGCGCGTCCTTCTCCAACTCGGCGTCGGCCAGCAGCCGCTTGAGTCGGGCGTTCTCCTTCTCCAGCTCCTTGAGGCGCTTGGCGTCTTCGGCCTTGAGACCCCCGAACTGGTTGCGCCACCGGAAGTAGGTCTGCTCGCTGACGCCGAGCTGGCGCGCGACCTCGGCGGTATCGGCGCCCTGGGCGAGCAGCCGGTCAGCCTCGGTCAGCTTCCGGACCACCTGCTCAGGAGTGTGCCGCTTCCTCTTCGTCGACATGGCGTGAGCCTTCCCGCCCGCTCCCGCGGGCTGCAAGGACTCTCACAACCTATGGACCGACTAACCGGGGTCACGCCAGCCGCGATGCGTTCGGGTCCGGCTTCGTTGGTGTAGTCGGCCAGCAGCTTGGTGGGGAACGAATGGAACGACACCACCAGGAGTAGCAGCAGATTGAGCCGAATCAGTACCGAGTCGGCGTGGTCGAGGTACTCGGTGATCACGGTGTGGCCGAACCACACTGCTCCGATCGTGGAAAAGCTCACCAGGTACGCCAAGCACGTCGGCCACATTTCGACCAGCGCGTCCACGAGGTCCTCGTCCGATCCGGCGGGAACGGCAATCTCGAGGACGAGAAGAGTGATTGCGATGGCGAACACACCGTCGCTGAACGCCTCCAGGCGTCCGGTCCGCAAACCAGGTGCGCGTTCCCCCGAGGCATCCTCAGTCACAGCAGCATCACGGCAGCGCCCCGGTTCCCGCAGGCGTTCATGCGCGCCTCTCTTCGCGTCGCGCCTTGCGGCGTCGGTGACGACGCATCACGCCAAGACCGAACCACACCAACGCTCCGAAGAGAGCCACCACGATGGTGTACAACCACATGGGCCACATGAAGTCCAAGAAGAGGAACCGGAACTGGACGTTCTCCCTGTTCTGGATGACGAAGATCAGCAGGACGGCCAAGCCGGAGAGCGAGGCGATGGCCCCGCCACCGAGTCTGCGACCCGCTCGGCTCGCTTCAGCTTGCTGGCTCATGACGATCCTGCGATCTCGGCGCACCGCTTGGGCGTGAACCGGTTGACATGATCGGCGGCTGCTCTCGGGGTAGCCACCGCCACGGCATGCCCTGCTCGTGACACTGCGCTTGACGTCAGCACGTGCGCACCTTTGCCTCACGTGGGTTGCAGGCCGGAGCGCAGGTGCCGTACGGCGACTCCTCGTGCCCGACCGGAACAGCAACGAGGAAAGCCCTGCCAATCGACCAACCTGTCATCGGACACACCTCGTTCGTCGTCGAGACGCCTCGCAAGCTATGCAGCAGGGCGCTCGAACACATCCCCCGTGACGGGTGATCCGTACGCCGGCGGTGCTGGACAAGCGGGCGGCGCTCATGCCGCCAGATGTCGCCGTGCGGAGCGCATCGGCTTCAGCACCCTCTCTAGGTCGGGACCTCCCTTCGAGCTGTCCCGCGCAGACGCCAGGCAGGCGCCAGGCCGCAGCGTCATCCCGATGGGATGATGCGACCCTCGGTCGGTGTGCCCAGGGTTGCTCGTTGTCATGTTCATGAGCCGAGAGGAACTGCATCATGGCAAACCCGGATGGCGTCTTCCTGTTCATCGCGACCTACCCCAGCGAGCCAGCCGCGCAGGCTGACTATGACGTCGTCAAGGCACTCCACGAGGTTGACGCGATCGGCCGATTCGACGCGGCGGTCATCACCAAGGACGCCAAGGGCAAGGTTCACGTCAACAAGGACGAGACCTCTACCCGCAAGGGAGCCTGGACCGGCATTGCAGCGGGTGCCGTGCTCGGCCTCCTGTTCCCGCCTGCCATCATCGGTTCCGCTGCGGTCCTGGGAGCGGCAGGAGGCTTTGCCGGACATCTGTTCGGCGGCCTGTCCCGCAAGGACGTGAAAGAGCTCGGCGAGCTCATCGACGATGGTGAGGCGGCGTTGCTGGTCATCGGCGACATCACCGTCAGCGAGGCGCTCGAAAAGGCCGAGCTGCACGCTGAGAAGGAGATGCGCAAGGAGATACAGGTCGACGCCAAGGAGCTCGACAACGAGCTGGAGAAGGCAGGCGCTTGACGTCTCCGCTTGAATCTCGGTCAAGGTCCTGCATGACCGGCGTGGTGCTGGTTGCCCCGATCGGCTCACGATGAGGCGAGGATGACGATCGGCGTGATTCCGGACTCTCGGGGCCCGTCGGCGCCTTGTTCGCGGTCCCACTGACCCTCCTGGTCAAGCCGGTGCTTGTCGACGTCGACCGAGACGAGGCCTGGCTGCGTCGCTCATCCAAGGTGCCGTCCCGGTCCAGCCACGGCGGACCATCCCCCGCCTTCCCGTCTGAAACGGGTGAGGCGCGCGTCAATGTCGAGCCGTAACGTTTCGATGAGGACACCTCTCAGCGACTTCAAGGCGGGTGGGTCGGATGGGGTCGTCGGCGCCCATGTCGGCCGATGCTGCTGCTCGGGTTGCGGCCGAGACCGCCATGGGCCGGTTGCCGCCGCGGTTGCGTGCATGGCTGGCGTGGCTGCTGTCGCGATGGCCGGGCCGGATCCTGCTCCGCAGTGCAGCGACCTGCATCCGGATCGAGGTGTTCGACCGGTCGGTGATCATCGCCGCCCAGTTCTTCACCTCCGTGTTCCCGATCCTCATCCTGTTCGCCACCTGGGTGGGCGCGGACGACGCCGACAGGTTCGCCGACGCGGTGAACATGCCCGCGGAGTCCCGCGCGGTCCTGGAAGACGCGGTCCAGGGGTCCACGGGGGCTGCCTTCGGAGTCGTCGGCGTGCTCATGGTGCTCGGGTCAGCGACCAGCCTGTCGCGGGCGCTCACCCGCGCGTTCGCCGCGATCTGGGACCTGCCGCGACCGAGGACTCGACTGGTGCTCGCGTGGAGGTGGCTGGCCGCGGTCCTCGCGTTGGCCCTCTCGCTGCTCGTCGTGAGCGCGTTGGGGGGCTACGCCGCCGACCTGGCACCCCGGAATGTCTGGCAGCTGGCGCTGGCCCTTGGCTGGGATCTTGCGCTCGCCGTCTTCGTTCCGTGGGTCCTGCTCGCCGGCGCTGTCCAGCCGCGCCAACTCGTCCCCGGCGCACTGCTGTTCGCACTCGGAATGCTCGCGGTCCGGCCAGTCTCGCGCGTCTATCTTCCGCACGCACTCGAGGTCAGCGCCGACCGGTACGGATCGATCGGGGTGGCGTTCACTTACCTGGCCTGGCTGTACGTCGTGTCGTTCCTGCTCCTTCTCACCGCCGTTGTCGGCCAGGTGGTCGCGACCGACGGTGGCAGGTTCGGCAGCTGGATTCACGAGCCACCGGCGGCCAAACCGCGGGGAGACGGTGAGCGCCCCGATCCCACGGTCACGGCGGCGTAGGCGGAAGCGGGGCTTCGTGCACTGGTCGCGGCCGTGTCCCAGTGCGGACTGTCGAGATCGCGATCACCCCTGGAAGCGCCTATTTCCAACGCGGGGCCGTACGTGTGGGTCGATCCGCTCCGTGGACGGTGCTGCGATCTCGACCGTGGCCCCCGCGCCAGTCCACGCACAGGACGGTGGCATCGTCGGCAAGTACGTCGCCTGTCACGTCGAGGACGTGATCGGCGAGGGCACGCACCGCCTCGCGGGGGTGAAGCATCCGAGTGTCTGCGATGGCTTGGGCGAGGTCGAGGCCGGCCGCGTTGCGCTCGAGCATGCCGTCGGTCACCAGGACCAGCCGGTCTGCGGGTCGGAGCACGAGCTCGGTCGCGCGGAACGTCGTGTCGGCGAACAACCCGAGCGGGAGGTCCACGGGCAGCTCGACGACGGTGACGTCGGAACCGCGGGCCAGGTACGGCGAGACGTGCCCGGCGTTCACCAGCGCCATCGAGCCGGCGCGCAGGTCGAGGCGGCCGACCAGACCTGTCACGAAGTCCTCGAGCCCGCTGACGGTCGCATGCTCGGCTAACGCCAGGTTTGCGGAGGCGACCTGCTCGAGCAGAGACGCACCCTCGTTGCGCGTGTTCCGAAGGCTCCCCACGCACAGCGTCGCACTGAGCGCAGCGGCGACGCCGTGGCCCATCGCGTCGGTCAGGGAGAGGTGCAGCACGTCGCGGGCGAGGCTGAAGTCGAAGGTGTCCCCGGCGATGCCGGCTGCCGGCTCGAGCCAGCCCGCGAGCCTGAAGGCCCCTGCCTCGCACGTCTGCGGTCCGGGGAGCAGTCGGTGCTGGATCTCCGCCGACAGGCTCAGTGGGCGGGTGCGCTGGCCCCACTCGTACAGGTCGGTGTGCCTCCGGTTGGCGATCACCACGAAGGCCAGCAGGTGTGCGAGCTGAGCCACCTCCCCCGTCGCCTCGCCGTCGGGTTCGGTCGGGAGCAGGAACTCCAGGAGACCGATCATCTCGCCGCGTTCGGTGACCGGGGCGAGCACCCGCCACTGGTCGGCGTGCCGAGAGTCGGGAGGAAGAACCTGCACCTGCTGCGACCGCACCGTCTGTTCCTCGGGCCCTCCATCGAAGGGCACGATCGTCGCCCGTTCCTCGACGTCGCGGCGCTCACCCGCTGCCAGCGGCACCTCGCCGGTGCGCTGCTCCTCCGTCGAGAGGGGTACGTGCGCCAGACGGACCAGCCCACGCCCCGAGAGGTCGGCGATCAGAAAGGACACCGACGTGGCGTCGAGCGCCAACCCGAGCGCACGCGTCACCGACTCGACCGCCTCGACCGGTGACGCGTTCTCCGCCGCGTCCAGGACGCTGCGAAACGATCTGGCACCCCTTTCGCGCTCCATTTCCGGAGCATAGGCGGATCACCTTCCGGTGTCTCTCATGCGCCAGCGCGTCAGGCGGTGCTCTTGGCGGGCCGCCTGGGGTAGGCGGCAGCCGGGGCGATCAGGCGGACTTGCGGGAACTGGCGATGGCCGCGGTGAGTACCGATGGCCCGGTGATCGCACCGTGCATGTCTGAACAGTCCGACCCGGCGTCCGCCGCGTCTCTTCCGGACGAGCCCGCCCAACGGCAGGTCCCTCAGGGGACGAGTTCCGGAAGCGCAACGTCCGCAACCGGGTCTACGGTGCGGCCATGACCAACAGCCCCCTGGGGGTGCGACATGACTGACTTCGTCGGCGACGACCTCCGCGCCGCCCGGTTCGAGCGCGTCGACCTGCGCGGCGCCGAGCTCCGCGACGTCGACCTGGCCGGTGCCCGGTTCCGGGGCGTCGACCTGAGCGGCGTCGTGATGCGCGGCGTGGAGCTGGTCGACGTCGACGTCCACGGCGAGATCTGGAACCTGACGATCAACGGGGTCGACATCGGGCCGCTGGTGAACGCCGAGCTCGACCGTCGACACCCCGACCGGGCCAAGATGCGCCCCGAGGACCCGGCCGGCTTCCGCGAGGCGTGGGAGGTAGTCGAGCGGCTCTGGGCCGACACCGTGGAGCGGGCCCGCCGGCTGGATCCCGCGTTGCTGCACGAGTCGGTCGACGGGGAGTGGTCGTTCATCGAGACGCTGCGGCACCTGGTGTTCGCCACCGACTCCTGGATCAGGCGGGCGATGCTCGGCGAACCCTCGCCGTGGGATCCCCTCGACCTGCCCTGGGACGAGATGCCGGACACGCCGGGCGTCCCCCGCGACCGCGACGTGCGACCCTCGCTCGACCGGGTCCTCGAGCTGCGCCGGGACCGGATGGCCACCGTGCGCGAGGTCGTCGACGGCCTGACCGACGAGTCCTTGCAGGGCGAGACCACGCCGGTCGAAGGTCCCGGCTGGCCCGAGTCCCGCAGCTACCCGGTGCGTGAGTGCCTGCTCTGCATCCTCAACGAGGAGTGGGAGCACCGCCTGTACGCCGAGCGGGACCTCGACGCGCTCGAGCAGCGGGACTCATAGCGCGTCCTTCTCGGAGAAAGTCGCTTCTGCACCGTTATGGCGACCGCTCGGAGGGAACCTCTTGGTGGACCTGTCCCACCGAGAACGGCCTTCCATGGAAGAACTGGACGACGACCGCTGCTCCGCCGTGCGCGAGGCCCTGGGGTCGTACGCGTGGCGCAGCCTCGCGCCCGACGTGCTCGCGCGCGTGGTCCTGGCCGCCCGGGACCGGCACCGCGTCGAGATGCTGCTCGGCGGGTTCACGGGAACGGTGACCGGCAGCTGGCACGATCTCGCTCCGGTGGACCCCGACGACATCCGGATCCCACCGGTGACCGACTTCCTCGACAGCCGACCCTGGCGGGGGATGCCGCTGGCGTCCCTCGTCCCCGAGATCCTCAGCGTCCTGCACACGTGGTGGTTCCGCTGGCAGTGGCGTCTGGGGGACGAGAACGCGCGGGCTGCCGACGAAGACGCCTGAGGCGCCCGCGCCGGGACCGCCGCCGTCAGGACGTGCCCGGCCCGGACCGCCGTTCCTCCTGGCGGTCCGGGCCGATGACGTCCCCACTCAGCGGCGGCGGCGCGAGACGCGCCGGGCGGTACGCCGACCCGTACGCCGGGCCACTCTGCGTGAACCGAACATGTCTATCTCCTCCCGTCGGATCGGGTCGCCTCAGTGCGAGGCCGTCTCCAGCTTCTGCAGCCCGACCGCCTCCTCGGCGGTGACCAGGCCGATTCCGACCAGGTCCAACGGACTGATGAACGCATCGCTGATGCGGAAGCCGTTGGCCCTCGCGATCGCGTCGCGAAGCGGCACGGCCCAGTTGTGCTCCAACAGCAGAAGCGCTGCTGCCGAGTCGTTCGGGATGTCCTCGAGCACGTCCCAGGCATCCTCGTCGGTGAAGAACTCGGTCCCCTCCGCAGCGGCCTCCGCCCCGGCGACGGCACCGGCCTCCATGCCTTCCTCGCCCTCGATGCCGAGGCCGATCAAGGCGCCGATCTTGGTGCCCAGCTCGATGGCCTCGTCCTGGGTCAGGTTGCTGAGGTGCTCGACCTCGATCTCGCCGTCGGCGTCCTTGTAGACGGCCAACGCGTCGATCACACGCACCGCGTCGCTCTGGCGGAGGCGTTCGAGCTCCGCCACGATCTCGCCGTGGAACTCAGGGTGGGTGAATCCAAGCACGATCAGCTGTACGGGCCCTACGCTCATCCCTCTCCTCCTTCGATGTGGGTCCGACTGGTCGGGCACTCCCCTGCGCTCGGCGTCTCTCGGCCCGGTGGACTATGTGGCGACGATGCTCCGAGCCCGGCCGGCTCGCCTCACCCGCCATGGACGATGTGACCCGTCCCCGCACCGATGGATGGTCGCGACGGGACGGTGATCGATGACCTTCGACAAGTGGGCGCACGCCGTGGGACACGGTTTCGACGTCGCCGCGGTGGTCGTCCTCGTCGTCAGCTTCGTGTCCGCCCTGGTGCACGCCTCGCTGGTGTGGCGCGCGTCTGGCTCCATCCGGAAGGCGTACTGGAACCTGCGCGAGACGTTGGGCGGCGGCCTCCTCATCGCGCTGGAGATCCTGGTCGCCGCCGACCTGGTCGGGACCGTGGCGGTCTCTCCGACCATCGAGAACCTCGCGGTTCTCGGCCTGATCGTGCTGATCCGGACATTCCTCAGCTTCTCGCTGGAGACCGAGATCGAGGGCGTGTTCCCGTGGCGCCGCGCCTCGACCCTGCGCCCGGTCGGTGTCGGGGATGACCGTCTCATCCCCGGCGGGGGACGACGCAACTCGGCCGCCGGGCCAGCCTGACGTGCATCGACCAACTCCCGTACCTGAGAGGCGAACCACCATGTCAACCCTGATCGCAATCGGCTACCCGGACGAGACCACGGCCACCGCGGCCGGTGACGAGGCGGAACAGCTGGCCAAGGACCTGCTGATCCAGCCGGACGCCATCGCCGTCATCCGTCGTGACGTCAACGGTCACTTCCACGTGACCACGAACCACCACGCCGTCGCCGGCGGGACGACCTACGGGATGTTCTGGGGCCTGCTGTTCGGCATGCTCTTCTTCATCCCCGTCTTCGGCATGGCCATCGGCGCCGGGCTCGGTGCCCTCATGGGCAAGATGGCGAAGACCGGGATCGACAAGCAGTTCCAGGAGCAGGTGCGCGACATGCTGCAGCCCGGCACCTCGGCACTGTTCCTCGTGGTGGAGAAGGCCACGCCGGACCGCGCCATCGACGCCATGAGCAAGTTCGGCGGGACGGTCCTCAAGTCGTCGCTGTCCAAGGCCGACGAAGAGGCGCTGCAGAAGGAGCTGAGCGGCGACAAGACCGTCTCCGCCGGCTGACCCCACGCCCAGGCTGCGCCGGGCCCCACGGACGATCGTCCGTGGGGCCCGGCTTCTGCATGCGTACGGCTGGCTATCCGTAGTTGCGTACGTCGCGCCGGACCGTCTTCATCTCGGATCCGTGCACCGTCAGGGCCCAGATGACCAGCACGTCGAAGGCGATCATCATGGTCGACCAGATCGGGTAGGCCGACAGGAAGGCGATGTTGACGACGGCACTCAGGAGCGCAACCCCCACGCCGACGATGCGGGCCCACATCTGGCCGGACAGCAGACCTACGCCGGCACCGACGACGACGAGGCCGAGGATGAGGTGCGTCCAGCCCCAGGCCGTGAAGTCCATGTGGATCGCCAGCCCGCTCTTGCCGACCAGGTAGTAGTTGTCCTGGAACAGGGCGATGAGGCCCTGGAAGGCGTGGAAGATCCCGAGCATGATCATCATGGTCGCGGCGAAGGCGATCCAGCCGACCCAACCGGTCGGCTCGGGCTCCGGCGCACGCTCGGCCCGCCGCCCCGGCGCCGGCTGCTGCGTGGCCTGCGGTGGGGACTGCGGTGCGGCTCCCTGCGGAGAGGCCTGCTGAGGAACAGTCGGCCCCAGGTTCGTCTCAGACATGAGAACTCCTTTTTGGGTGTTGTCCCACAGCGTGTTCCGCGCACATAGCAGCGGGCCTCATCCCCGAGGGGTGAACCACGCAGGTCCTCCACGGGCACCGGTTCTGGCCTCCCCCGGCCCGGGTCAGGCGGGTCGACGTCCCCGGGCTCGACCCGAAGGTCCTCGATGCCCGGCAGCCGGCGCGTGCGGTGCACGAACGCCGCGACGGCGGCCGTCAGCACGTCTTCGTCCCACTCGTCGAGCAGGCTCAGCTCCAAGGTGTTCATCGCAGTCCCAGCCTTCCTCACACGCGGTGCGACGACCGCTGGTCAGTGCGGGTGGTCACGGTCGACCTGCTTGCCGAACAGCACGCGGACCGCGAACAGCCCGCCCAGGACGACGACCACCAGGAACACCATCAGCGTCACCAGCACCCACGGCATGTGCATCATCATGTGAGCCTCCTTGCCCACTCCCCAACGTAAGAGCCTCGAGCGTCGGCCGGGGTTCCCCACGGTTACGGTCCGATGACGTGCGCCGCCGTCGTGGGTTCGCGGGCCGCTTCAGCCGGGCAGCTGCACGAGGAACCGGCAGCCGGGGGCCTCGTTGCGCGACCACGACGCTGCCGCGGTGGGCCTCGACGATGCCCTTGACGATGGCCAGCCCGAGGCCGGCGCCGCGTGCCGTGCGGCCGGCGTCTCGGGCGTGCGGCGTCGGTGCCCCGCCAGGCGACGTCGAAGACCCGGGCGAGGTCCTCGTCGGGGATGCCGCCGCAGCCGTCGCTGACGGACAGCTCGACCCCGTCGTCGACGGCCCGGCCGGTGATCTCGACGACGCCGTCGGCCGGGGTGTGCCGGATCGCGTTCATCACCAGGTTCGCGACGACGCGCGACAGGCTCGGCCGGGTCGGCGCTGCACGAGCACGCCGCTGCTCGACCGACCCGCCGAGACGCACGTCCGTGGCGCGGGCCACCGGGTCGGCGCCGGCGATCGCCTCGCTGACCAGGTCGCGCGAGCGCGACGGTCTGCAGCGGACAGCGGCAGCGACGCCGGCGTGGATGCGGGACAGCTCGAAGAGGTCGTCGACCATCCGCACCATCCGGTCGACCTCGGTGCGCATCTGGCGGTGGTAGCGCGGCGGGTCCTCGGCCAGCCCGTCCTCGAGGGCCTCGGTCATCGCCCGCAGGCCCGGCCAGCGGCGTGCGCAGGTCGTGCGAGACCCAGGCGACCAGCTCGCGGCGGGACTCCTCGAGCCGTCGCCTCGCGCTCGCGGGACTCCGCGAGCCGGTCGGCTGGTGCGGGCCAGCTCGGCCGGACAGCTCGCTGGAACTCGGCGGGCCCGCGGCCGCTGCGACGACGAACTCGCCGCTCTCCCCGAACCGTCGGGCGTCCTCGCGCAGCGTCCGCGACCAGCGCACGACGGTCGCGCCGACGAGCAGCGCGAACGGCCAGCGCGACGATCCCGGCGACCAGGCAGCACGACGAGCACGACGTGCGAAGTCGTGGCCGGACAGGAACATCGCGCGCGCGGTGCCGATGACGCCGGCGACGACGGCTGACCACGGCGACGATGGCGACCACGGCGAGCAGCCACCGCAACGACGCACGGCGCGCAGGAGCCAGCCGACCAGCAGGCCCGACGACGCCGACGGCGCCGGACCAGGCCACGGCGATGAGCGACGATCGCGATCTGGTCACGTCGCTCATCGGCTGCGGCTCCCAGCGGTAGCCGACGCCCCACACCGTCACCAGCCGGCGTCGGGCGTGGTCGGGTCGGCCTCGACCTTCTCCCGCAGCCGGCGCACGTGCACGGTCACCGTGGACTGGTCGCCGAACGACCAGCCCCACACCTCGCTGCAGCAGCTCGTCGCGGGAGTACGCGATGCCCGGGTGGGCGACCAGGAAGCGCAGCAGGTCGAACTCGCGCGACGGTCAGCGCGAGCTCGCGCGCCGCCGAGCGTGGCCACGTGCCGCGCCGGGTCGACGACGAGGTCGCCGTCGACGACGGCGTCGGCGGCGGCTGGTCGCCGCTCGCCGGCCCGCCGGAGCACCGAGTCGACGCGCAGCACCAGCTCGCGCGGGCTGAACGGCTTGGTGACGTAGTCGTCGGCGCCGCGCTCCAGGCCGACCACCCGGTCGGTCTCGGCGCCCAGCGCGGTCAGCATGATGATCGGGTACGTCGCCGTGGCTCGCGCAGCCGGCGGCACACCTCGAGGCCGTCGATGCCCGGGCAGCATCAGGTCCAGCACGACCAGGTCGGCGGGCTCGTCGCGCATCGACCGTCAGCGCCGTCTCGCCGTCCGCGGCCTCCGCGACGTCGTGCCCGCCCGCGCGCAGGTAGGAGACCACCACCTCGCGCACGGTGTGGTCGTCGTCGACGACCAGGACGCGCGCCATCACTCGACTCCTAGGCAGAGCGACGCCGCGACCGCACGAGCGCGATCACGCCACGGCCACGACGACGAGCGCCGCGAACACCAGCCACAGAGCCACGTAGGGACGGTCCAGCAGACCGTGGTTGTCCGGCCTTCGCGCCGAACCTGCCGATCACCGGGACTGCCATCAGCGTCACCGTCATCAGCACGACGAGACCGGCGACCACAGGCGCCGCGGAACGCCGGCGGCAGCCGCGGCACGCCGAGGGCGCCCACCACGATCACCAACGGAGCGATCACCGCGTCGTGCGCCACCACCCCGCCGGCGAGCCACGCACCGACCCCGACGAGGTCGCCGAGCCCGTCGCCGGAGCAGGAACAACCACACCGTACGACGATCAGGACGCACGCCGGTCGCCCCCAGCAGCAGACGGAGCGCCTTCACGCGAGCACCTCCACCCGGGCGAGCCACTTGGTCTGCAGGACGCCGGGCCGGTTCGGCGCGATCAGCCGGCACGGGTAGCCGTGGTCGATGGCCAGCACGCTCGCCGTTGAGCCGCAGCGCGAGCAGCGTCATGGTCGTCGTCGGCGAGGTTGCCGCGGCACCGTCGGAGCACCGGAACGGCCCGTGCTCCTGCAGCGACGTCACGCGTACGTCGACGCCCGGCGCGGCGCCCCGACGAGGTCGAGCAGGTCGCGCAGCCGCACGCCCGATCCAGGACCCGGACCGGCTCCACCCCTCGACGCATGCGATCGGGAGCTCGCTCGGTGTGCTGCGGCAGGGCGTCGAGGTCGGCCGAGCGACAGCCGTTCGGTCGCGTCGCCGTGCACGACCTCGAGTCGGTAACGCCGGGTCGGTCGCGGCTGCTCGTGACGCCGGCGCGGCGGGCCGACTTGTTGATCGGGAGGTCCTGCGGGCCGCTCGCCGTCGTGGGTCTCGAAGATCGACACCGTGCGGAGCCAGCGGCACCGTGCCGCCGGCGACCGCGAGCACGGCGAGGCCGGACGTCGCCCAGGGCGGTGCGGAGCAGGCCGCGGCGGGTCAGGCCGCTGGCCGCGGCTGCTCGCCGTCGTCGACGGGCCGGGTGAGCGCGCGACCGGATGACCGGCAGCTTGACCGCGACGTGCAGCACGCAGGGACCCGAAGGCCACCCAGGCGACCGCGTAGTGGGTCGCCCGGAAGCGAGAACGTCCAGGGATAGAACTGCGCGCTGTTCGCGACGCCCGGTCGCGAGCTGGAAGATCGCCGCCGCGACGAGCAGCAGCGATCGAGCCGCGCTCGAGCAGGTGCAGCGTCAGGTCGCGCATCCGTCGCTCAGCGGCACGTCGGCGAACAGCTTCGGGTAGACCGAGTAGAGCTTCACCAGCAGCAGCGGCACGGCCGCCGTACCGGAGAGGTAGTGCAGGCCCTGGGTCACGCGGTAGAGCCACACCGGCCGGGTCGGGATCGTCAGCCAGGACGGCTGGTCCTGGTAGAGGTGGCTCCACACACCGGTCACGAACGCGACGGTGAAGCAGATACCGAGCCAGAGCCCTACGCGCGCGGCGACCTCCGGGCTGCGCAGGCTCGAGGTGAAGTCTCGCTCGTGCGGGATCGGTGGCCGTCGCATGTCAGTCCTTGACCAGGACGACGAACCAGCGGCCGTCGTACTCGTGCAGCCCGTCGACCCGGAGTCCCGCGGCCAGTGCGACGTCGCCGATGGCTTCCGGGCCGAGCACCGACCACGGGAACGGGTCCGAGTGCAGGCCTGCGCACTCGAGCCGCACGCTCCGCGTCTCCAGCGGCGTGCCCGGTGGGGCCAGGTCGGCGACCACCCATCCACCGGGGGCGAGCAGCGCCGCCACCCGGCGAAGCAGGAGGACCGGGTCGCCGCCGATGCCGATGTTGCCGTCGGCGAGCAGGGCGCACACCCAGCGCCCTCGCCCGGGAGCTGCTCGAACACGTCGCGGTGCAGTGCGCTCACGCCGCGCGCCCGGGTCAGCGCCACCGCCTCCGGGACGATGTCGATGCCCAGGACGCCGACGCCCCGCGCGGCGAGGTGGCCGCTCATCCGGCCCGGTCCGCACCCGATGTCGAGGGCGGGCCCGTCGCAGAAGGACAGCACCGCCTCGTCACTGGCATCCGGCACGGCGCGTCCACCGCGACATGGGCAACCGGTGCGGCTGGTCCTCGAGCCCGTGCACCGTGCAGGCGCTCGCCGGCGAGGGCGGCCGCGAAGTGCGGGACGGCGAAGCCCCGCTGGTTCTCGACACTCGTCGCGTCGCACGTCGCCGTCATGTGAATCACGCTAGGGACCGGTCGGGGTCCGCAGGCCCGGTCAACTCTTACGAATCCCTTGCGGCCGACCCTCAGGGCCGCCGGGGCGGATCCAACCTGGCGTGCTCGGCCCCCTCGCGGAAGAAACGCACCAGCGCGTCCACGTCCGGCAGCTCCGCCATCGGCCGGGCCGCGCCGAAGTCGGTGTTCCAGAAGTCGCCGACGCGTGGTTGCCACGGGCCGACGTACGCATAGGGATGGGTGGAGTGGACGTCGCCCGGGGACACGCCGTAGTTGACGTCGTCGGCGGCGATCCCGACGTCGAAGTGCTCGGGCCACAGCACCGGGTCCGCCCCCGGCGAGAGCACGCGCATGGCCGCGTCGCCGCGGACGAACGCGTCGAGGATCGTCGTGACCGCGTCCGGGTCGACCTGGACGGCGTCGTCCTGGTGGAGCTCCGGTCCGACCGGGTAGACGTCCCGCAGGTGGCGCGCCTCGACGCCGGCAGCCGCCGCGAGCTCGGCGAAGGTCGAGGTCAACGGAAGCCGGACACCCGGCGTCACGAGCTCGACACCCTCGACCCGCAGGTCGGGGGCCGTCCGCGTCGCGAACCCGCCCGGAACCACCCGCAGACGGATATCTCCGCTCATGGCGTACTGAGGGCCGGCCAGCACGTACTCCGCGATGCCGTGCAACCCATGGCGGGTCCGCACGAGCTGCTCCTCGTCCACGTTCCTCAGCTCCTCGGTCCTCCGGCTGGCTCCGGACTCCGTGTGTAACGCCTTCGCCCGGCCCGGCACTGACCTGCTGGAGCGTCGAGCGGCCGGGGGCGTCGTTCCCGTTCGTGTCACCGAACCGAGGAGGCGTTACATGACCACCGAGAAGGTCTCCCCCGAGCTGACCCCCGAGGGCACCTGGCACGACGTGGACCCGGTCGACGTACCGGACGAGGGTCGTGTCCGCAGCGTCACCGTGGACGGCAGGACCGTCGCGCTCAGCCGGTGCCACGGATCGCTCGGCGCGCTGGAGAACCGGTGCCCGCACCAGGGCGGCCCGCTGGGTGAGGGGTCGATCGAGAAGGGCCTGCTGCGCTGCCCGTGGCACGGCTACGACTACGACCCGCTGACCGGACAGCCTCCCGGGGACTTCGCCGACTCGGTGCCCGTCCTACGACGTCGAGGAGCAGGAGGACGGCGTCCGTGTCCTCCTGCCGGAGCGGGCCGCGGTGGGCCGGACCGTCGCCGACGTCCTCGTCGAGACCCTGGTCGCGCATGGCGTCACCCAGGTCTTCGGGATGGTCGGGCACTCCAACCTCGGCTTCGCCGACGCGCTGCGCCGGGCCGAGGAGCGCGGCGAGCTGCGCTTCATCGGCATCCGCCACGAGGGCGCCGCCGCGTTCGCGGCCAGCGCCTACGGCAAGCTCACCGGCCGTCCGGCCGCCTGCTTCGCGATCGCCGGGCCCGGCTCGACCAACCTGCTGACCGGCCTGTACGACGCCAAGCTCGACCAGTCCCCCGTCATCGCCGATCTCGGGCCAGGTGCCCTCCAAGGTGCTCGGGCGCGGCGCCTTCCAGGACCTCGACCTGTCCGCGGTGTTCAAGGACGTCGCGATCACCTCGACCACGGTGCAGTCGGGCAGCGACCACGCCGAGCTCGCCGCCCTCGCCGTCAAGCACGCACGCGACGGCCGAGGCGTCGCCCACCTCGTCCTGCCCGACGAGGTGCAGGCCCTCCCGTCGGACGCCCCGGCGGCGTCGCCGGCCGGTCGCTACTCCGACCGGCTGGTGCGGCCCGACGAGCTGGCCCTGGACCGGGCCGCGAAGCTCGTCGTCGACGCCAAGCGGCCGGTGCTCGTCGTCGGGCACGGTGCACGCGGCGCGCGGGCAGAGATCACCGAGCTGGCCGAGCGGTTGCACGCGCCGGTGCTCACGACGTTCAAGGCCAAGGGGCTCGTCCCGGACACCCACCCGCTGGGCGCCGGCGTCCTCGGACGCAGCGGCACGCCGGTCGCCAGCTGGCTGATGAACGAGTCCGACCTGCTGATCGTGATCGGGGCCTCGTTCGCCAACCACACCGGCATCGCGCCGTACAAGCCGATCGTGCAGATCGACGACAACCCCACCTCGATCGGGCGGTTCGACGCGGTGACCGCGAACGTGCTCGGCGACGCCGCCATCGTGGTCGGCGCCCTGACCCGTGCCGTCGGCGACGGCCGACCCCGACGACCAGCGGCCCGACGTCGCGGAGCGCTGGGAGATCTGGCGGGCCGAGAAGGCACGCCGCGTCGCGGACGACCGGGGCATGGGGGTGTCCGCGGCCGCGGTCTTCGCGGCACTCTCGGAGCACCTCCCCGCGGACGCGGTCGTGGCCGTGGACGTCGGCAACCACGCCTACTCCCTGGGCCGCTACCTCGAGTCCAAGGGCCAGCCGGTGCTGATGTCCGGCTACCTCGGCTCGATCGGCTTCGGCTACCCGGCCGCGATCGGCGCCTGGGCGGCCGACCCCAGCCGGCCCGTCGTGGCCGTCACCGGCGACGGCGGCTTCGGGCAGTACGCCACCGAGCTCACGACGGCGGTGAAGTACGGCATCCCGATCAAGCACGTGCTGCTCAACAACAACTCGCTCGGCAAGATCAGCAAGGAGCAGCTCGCCGCCGACTACCCGGTCTGGCACACGTCCCTGCGCAACCCCGACTGGGCGGGCTACGCCGACCTCTGCGGCGCGACCGGCATCAAGGTGACCGACCGCGACCAGCTCGACGCAGGCGATGACCGCCCTGTTCGCCACCACCGGGCCGACCCTGCTCTGCGTCGAGCAGGACGCGCAGCTGCTCTGACGCCACCTCCACCGCCCCACCACCGAAGGAGTCCCCGATGACCGAGCCACCGCGCGCTGAACCGGCCCCCGCGCCGAGCTACGACGACCTCCGGGCCCTGTTCATCAACTGCACCCTGAAGCGGTCCCCCGACCCCAGCCACACGCAGGGTCTCGTCGACATCAGCAGCCGCATCATGGAAGCCAACGGTGTGCAGGTCGAGGTGATCCGGGCGATCGACCACGACATCGCGACCGGTGTCTGGCCGGACATGCGCGAGCACGGCTGGGAGCGCGACGACTGGCCGGAGATCTTCGAGAAGGTCAAGGCCGCCGACATCCTCGTGCTCGCCGGACCGATCTGGCTCGGCGACAACAGCTCCGTGATGAAGCAGGTGCACGAGCGGTTGTACGGCGGCTCGCACCTGCTCAACGACCGGGGCCAGTACCTCTACTACGGACGGGTCGGGGGCTGCCTGATCACCGGGAACGAGGACGGCGTCAAGCACTGCGCCCAGAACGTCCTCTACACGCTCCAGCACATCGGCTACACGATCCCGCCCCAGGCGGACGCGGGCTGGATCGGCGAGGCGGGACCGGGCCCGTCGTACCTCGACCCCGGCTCCGGCGGGCCCGAGAACGACTTCACGAACCGGAACACCACCTTCATGACCTGGAACCTGATGCACCTGGCCCGGATGCTCAAGGACGCGGGAGGGGTGCCCGCGCACGGGAACCAGCGTTCGGAGTGGGATGCCGGATGTCGCTTCGACTTCGACAACCCGGACTACCGATGACGGGCGTTACGCTCCGTTCGTGGTCCCTCCGAGCACGGACGACGCGATCGTTGCCGGACTTCGCTCCGGCGACGAGGCCGTGTTCGGACAGCTGCTGAACGGCTGGTCACGATCGATGCTGCACCTCGCCCGCTCCTTCGTCGCGACCCAGGCCTCGGCCGAAGAGGTCGTCCAGGACACCTGGCTCGCCGTCATCCAGGGGATCGACGACTTCGAGGGCCGCTCCACGGTGCGGACCTGGGTCTACCGGATCCTGATCAACACCGCGAAGAAGCGCGGCCTCCGGGAGAGCCGGACCGTGCCCTGGAGCAGCATGTTCGGCGAGGACGACGGCGGCCCGACGGTCGAGCCCGCCCTGTTCCGTGGGGCGGACGACGAGTACCCCGGGGGCTGGGTGTCCTTTCCCGCGCCGTGGACGACCACGGAGGGCGAGGTGCTGGCGGGCGAGGTGCGCACCCGGCTGCGGGACGCGCTCGACACGTTGCCGGAGCGGCAGCGCACCGTGGTCACGCTCCGCGACGTCCTCGGGCACACCGCGACGGAGGTGTGCGAGATGCTCGGGATCTCCGAAGGCAACCAGCGGGTGCTGCTGCACCGCGGCCGGGCGGCCACCCGGGCCCGGCTCGCCCCCTACCTCGAGGTGGCCGGACATGGCTGAGGGGCATGACCTGCCAGGAGCTCGTCGAGCTGGTCACCGACTACCTCGAGGACGCGCTCGACCAGGAGACCCGGGACCGGTTCGAGCATCACCTCGCGCTGTGTCCAGGCTGCGAGACCTACCTCCAGCAGATGGCGGAGACGGCGTCCCGACTCGGCGAGATCCCCGTCGAGACCCTCTCCGGGGAGGCGCAGGCCGTCCTGCTCGCCGCCTTCCGTGACGTCCGCGGTGGACGCACGCCCAGCTGAGGAGTCCCGATGCCCGACGTCGAGTTCGTCAACCTGCTCGCGGTCTCGGTCGTCGCCCTGCTCGCTCCACTCACCCTCGGCCTGGCGCCGGCTCTGCGGGTCCCGTCCGTCGTGCTCGAGATCATCGCCGGCGTGATCCTGGGCCCTCAGGTCCTGGGCTGGGTCGAGGTGGACCTCCCGGTCGGCATCGTCGCGCTGCTGGGCCTGGCGTTCCTGTTGTTCCTGGCCGGCCTCGAGATCGATGTGCACCAGCTGCGTGGCACCCTGCTGCGGCTCGCCCTGGCGGGCTACGTCGTCACTCTCGTGATCGGCGTCGGCGTGGGGTTCGGGCTGACGGCCGCCGGGTGGACCAGCGGTCCCGGCCTGGTCGCGGTCACACTGTCGGCCACGTCCCTGGGACTGGTCGTGCCGGTGCTCAAGGACGCCGGTCGCGTCGAGACCAGGCTCGGCCAGACGACGGTCGCGGCCGCGTCGATCGCCGACTTCGCCGCGATCGTGCTGCTCTCGCTGCTGTTCACGACCTCGGAGTCCAGCACCGGCAGCCGGCTCCTGCTGCTCGGCATGTTCGCGGTGCTGGTGGCTGCGACGGCCGTGGCGGTGTCCGTCGTCTCGTCGTCCAAGCGGCTCGACATGACGCTCACCAGGCTGCAGGACACGACCGCGGAGATCCGGGTGCGGGGAGCCGTCGTCATCCTGGTGGCGTTCGTCGCGCTGGCCGAGGCCTTCGGGCTCGAGAGCATCCTGGGCGCCTTCATGGCCGGCGCGGTGGTGGGGATCGTCGACAAGAACACCGCGTCGCACCCGCACTTCCGGCTCAAGCTCGAGGCGATCGGCTACGGGTTTCTGATCCCGGTCTTCTTCGTGAGCAGCGGTGTGCGCCTCGACCTCGGCGGACTCATGGAGAACCCGGGTGCGCTGGTCCGGGTGCCGGTCCTCCTGCTCGCACTGCTGCTGGTCCGCGGTCTGCCGGCCCTGCTGTTCGGCCGGCTCTTCGACCGTCGCTCCGTCCTCGCGGCGGGTCTCCTGCAGGCGACCTCGCTGCCGTTCATCGTGACCGCCACCCAGATCGGGGTCGTCACCGGGCTGATGAGCGGAGTGACCGCGGCGGCCCTGGTGTGTGCCGGGCTCCTCTCGGTCATCATCTTCCCGGCGGTCGCCCTGTCCTTGCTGCGCGCGCTCCGAGACTCCCGACGAACCGTCGCGACCGGTCACCTCCGAGAGCTGAGCGGGTCGAGAAAAATTTGATGTTTACGTCCCCGGCGGAGCGTCAACTGTCTTGCGCATGGACGTCGATCGGAGGCGGGTCGAGGACCTGGAACGCCAGGTCGCGACCCTGGGAGAAGCCGTCGAGCACCGGACCAGCATCGGCATCGCGCTCGGCATGATCATGGAGCGGCTGGATCTCGACCAGGAGCGAGCCTTTGCCTACCTGCGCACCTGCTCGCAGGCGCAGAACCGGAAGGTCTACGACCTCGCGGTCGAGATGGTCGAGACGCGGGAGATGCCAGGCTCCCAGGGGACGCTGGGAGCCTGACCGCCGGCGCCGGTCAGGCGCCGGATCCCCCCTGCGTCGGCGGACCGTCGCCGTCGCGGTCGCCGTGACCGCCCGGCCCGTGGGTGTCGGTGCCGGTGACCTTGAAGTCCTTGCCGACCTGGACGATCAGCTGCTGGCCGTCGGCCGTGACGATGTGGGCCTCGTAGACGCCGTCCGAGTCGGTCTCGACCCGCTGGATGGTCGCCTTCGGGTACTTCGCCAGCGCCGCGGCCCGCACCTTCTCGGCCGTCGTCCCGGTCAGCAGGTGCTCGTCGGGGCGGACGCTCTTGCTCGGGTCGAAGCTGTCCGCCGCCTGGCTCACTCCGCTGGTGACCGCGTCGGTCGCGGCCGTCGCCGACCCGGTGACCGCCACGGCCGCGCCGGCGCCGAAGCCGGCGAGGACGAGCACACCTCCCGCGATCAACTTCTTGGACCTGCTCAGTGCCTTCATGCTTCTCCTGTCCGGCGTGACCCGGCGTCACACCTCCAGCAGAAACGGTCCGTCCACGCCCTTGGGGTGCCGCTGTCGCGACCCTGTGAACGGCATATGAGTCAGGACACCCGGGTTGGCCGGCGCCTCCCGGACCGGATCATCCACACCCCGAGCCAGACCATCGTGAGGCCCAGCGGGACGCCGTACGGCGACAGCAGCGCCCGGAAGCCGAGCACCCCGCTGACCACCATCGCGAGGCAGAGTGCCCGTGGGAACACCCCGGCTCGCAGGCTGGCGAGACCGAACAGCGCCCACCCGGCGGCGAAGAACAGGTAGCTCGCGAGGGCGCCGAGGCCCAGGACCACCGTGGGCTCGGTGTCGAAGGCCGCCGGGACCCGGTCGGCCAGCCAGGGCACGGCGAAGCTCTCGAACCACAGGTCGCCGCCCAGGGCCATCGTCCCGACGACGGCGGCGGCCATTCCGGCCGCGCCGAGCCGCCCGGCCTCGGACGCCTGCCACAGGTAGGCGGTGAACACCGCCAGCACGAGCAGGCAGAAGCCGACGAAGTAGACCGCGCCCGCGACCTGGAAGACCACGTTCCGGGTGGTGGCGAGGTGGTCCTTCGGGTCGAACGGCCACATCGCGACCTCCGCCACCACCAGGAGGCTGCCCGCGGCGAGGGCGAGCGGGCCGGCCACCCGACGCACGTCCGGCGGTGGATGCGTGGCGGGCATGGGCTTCATCTCCGACGGTTCGTGCGCCCGTCCCCCGACAAGGCCGTCGGGCGACTCCCGGTGCACGCTACGCCGGGGCGGCGGCGACCGACATGACCCGCGAGGCCTGGACGCGGAGCAGCTCTCTCGGTTGGCGGGTCCGGATATGTACCGGTACAGTAGACACGGTGCCAGCGCCTTGCCTCCCGTCGCCCCTGGCTGATCTCGCTCATCCTCGTCACCGGCGTGGGCCCCCTCGCCACCGACACCTACATCGCCTCGCTCCCCGAGGTCCGCGCCACGCTCGGCACCACGTCGACGGTCGCGCAGCTCACGCTGACCTTCTTCATCGCCGGGATGGCGATCGGCCAGCTGCTCTCGGGTCCGGTCAGCGACAGCCGCGGTCGCCGCGGCCTGATCCTGGCCAGCTCCGCGACGTTCACGCTGATGTCACTGCTCTGCGCGATGGCGCCGACCGGCCCTGCACTCGTCGCCGAGCGAGCGGTCCAGGGCCTGGTGGCCGGCACCGGCGTCGCCGTCGGACGGGCCGTCGTCACCGACCGGTACGTCGGAGCACGGGCCGCCGCGGCGTACGGCACGCTCACCTCCGCCTCATTGATCGGGCCGGTCGTCGCGCCCGCCGTCGGCGGCGCCCTGCTCACCGTCGGCGACTGGCGCACGATCTTCCTGTTCCTGGGCGGCGTCGGCGTCCTGATGACCAGCCTGGCGTTCCTCGGCATCCCCGAGACACTTCCCGTCGAGCGCCGCCAGGCCAGCGGGCTGCGCGAGGTGGCCGGCCGGATGCGGGACCTGCTGACCGACCGGGCGTTCGTCGCGCCGGTCGTGGTGCAGTGCCTGGTGGTCGCCGGCTTCTTCGTCTACATCGGCGGCTCGTCGATCGTGCTGCAGACCCAGGTCGGCATCACCCAGCAGCAGTACACCCTGCTCTTCGCCACCAATGCGCTGGTCATGGTCGCGGCGAGCGTGACCTTCCGGCTGCTGGTCGTCCGCACGGGTGCGGTGCTGCTGCGCCGGGTCGCGATGGCCGTGGCCACGGTCGCGGCGGGCGTGCTGTTCGCGGCGTGCGTGCTGGCCCCCGGGCACGTGCCTCCGCTCCCGCTCGTCTGGGCGCCGCTGGCGGTGATGCTCGGCGGGCTGGGCATGTTCCTGCCGGCCAGCACCTCGATCACGCAGGCCGCCGGCCGCCGCTCCGCGGGGACCGCGGCTGCCCTCGGCGGCGGCATCCCGTTCCTCAGCGGCGCCTTGACCACCCCGCTCACCGGCCTGCTGGGCAGCCAGACCGTGCTCACCATGGCGAGCTGCACGGTCGGGTTCTACGCGCTGGCCGTCGCCGCAGCGTGGCGCTTCCGGCACCTGACGCCGGACGACCGCCCCGTCCGCGACACCGCGACCGCCCCGGAGCGCGACCTGACCCCGGTGCCCTGACGGTTGTCCGCCGACGGCGGGAAGATCCTGGCGGCAGCCCTTGTTGTGCCTGGTTCGACCCTTCCCCGACCGACAGGAGACCTGCCCTATGACGCAGACCGTGGACGCCCTGGTCACCACCGGACCCAGCGCGCCGTTCGAGCGCAGCACGATCGAGCGTCGCGACCCGCGGCCGCACGACGTCGTGATCGACATCGCCTACGCCGGCATCTGCCACTCCGACATCCACCAGGCCCGCGAGGAGTGGGGACAGGCGATCTTCCCGATGGTGCCGGGCCACGAGATCGCCGGCGTCGTCCGCGAGGTCGGCACCGAGGTGACGCGGTACCAGGTCGGCGACCGCGTCGGCGTCGGCTGCTTCGTGGACTCGTGCCGCGAGTGCGAGAACTGCAAGGCCGGCGAGGAGCAGTACTGCCTGCGCGGTGAGGTGGCGACGTACAACGGGCGCGAGTACGACGGCGAGCCGACGTACGGCGGCTACAGCAGGTCCGTCGTCGTCGACGAGAACTACGTCCTCGGCATCCCCGAGGGCGTCGGGCTCGACGAGGCCGCGCCGCTGCTGTGTGCCGGCATCACGCTCTACTCGCCGCTCCGGCACTGGGGCGCCGGCCCGGGCACCAAGGTCGCCATCGTCGGCATGGGCGGCCTCGGTCACATGGGCGTGAAGATCGCCCACGCCCTCGGTGCCGAGGTGACCGTGCTCAGCCAGACGCTCTCCAAGGAGGAGGACGGCAAGCGGCTCGGCGCGGACCACTACTTCGCCACCAGCGACGAGAAGACCTTCGAGAAGCTCGCCTCCAGCTTCGACCTGATCATCAACACGGTCGCGGCGAACCTCGACGTCGACGCGTACCTGTCGCTGCTGCGGCTCGACGGGACGATGGTCAACGTCGGGATCCCGGACAGCCCGGACACGTTCGCGGCGTTCTCGCTCGCAGGCATGCGCCGCCGGATGGCCGGCTCGAAGATCGGCGGCATCCGCGAGACCCAGGAGATGCTGGACTTCTGCGCCGAGCACGGCCTGGGCGCCGAGATCGAGACCATCGGCGTGGACGACGTGAACGGTGCCTACGACCGGGTCGTGAAGAGCGACGTGCGCTACCGCTTCGTCATCGACGTGGCGTCGTTCGACCGCTCCTGACCGTCACGGCCGGGTGACTGCGGGGGACCGCCCCGCGGTCACCGCCGGGCGTGCAGGTCCTCCTCCGCCGGCCTCCGCTGCTGCACCACGCCCGGCGCCTCACGCGCCGGCGCCACGTCGTCGTAGTCGACAAGCAGGTGCAGCGGCCCGCGCAGCACCGGTGACGTGCGGTACGGCGGCGGGTCTGCCACCAGCCGCGGGTTCTGGACCCGACGGGCGAACTCGTTCAGCGCGAGCTGGGTCTCGAGCCGCGCCAACGGCGCCCCGAAGCAGAAGTGCGGCCCCCCGCCGAAGCTCAGGTGCTGGACCCTGCGGTCGGGGTCGAAGCGGTCCGGGTCCGGGAACTGGTCAGGATCCCGGTTCCCGGCCGCGAGGACGAGAGCGACGAACGAGTCCCTCGGGATGGTGGTGTCGCCCAGCACGATGTCGTCGAGCACCTTCCGCCACGGGATGATCTGCACTGACGGCTCGAAGCGGAGCAGCTCTTCCACAAGACGGACGACCAGGTCCGGGTCAGCCCGCAGCCGCTGGAGCACCTCGGGGTTCCGGAGCAGGGTGAGCACCCCGTGCGCGATGAGGTTGACCGTGGTCTCGTGCCCGGCGATGAGCAGCAGCATGGCCGTCCCGACCAGCTCCTCGTCGGGCAGCCGCCCCTCGGGGCCGTCGTCGGTGGCCATCGCGGACAGCATGCTGTCGCCCGGGTTCGCCCGGTGCGCGACGACGAGGTCGGCGAGGTACTGCCGGAAGTCGAGGACGGCCTGGATCTTGGCCGGGTCCGGGTCCTGGATGTCCCCTCGCGGGTCGATGGTGTCCACGAGCACGTCCACCCACTGGCGGAACCGCGGCTCGTCCTCCGGCGGGACGCCCAGCAGCCGGCAGATGACCGCGACGGGGAACGGGTAGGCGTAGTCGTCGACGACGTCCACCCGGTGCCGGCCGACGAACCCGTCCACCAGGCCCGCGACGGTCCGGCCGAGCTCGTCGTACATGCCGTCGACCCGACCGGGCGTGTGCGGCGGTCCGAAGTGCCTCATCGCCAGCCGCCGGATCCGGTCGTGGTCGGGCGGGTCCAGACGCAGGAAGGCGGGCTTCGGCCCCTCGGCCGCCCGCTCCTCGGGCGACCGCAGGTCGGAGCTGAGCCGCGGGTCGTGGAGCAGGGCGGCGATGTGCTGGTAGGTGCTGACCACGTAGGTGCCGTCCTCCTGGCGAAGGACCGGGGTCCGCCGGAGCTCCGTGTACAGCGGGTACGGATCGGCCCGGTTGGCGTGGTCGAGAATTCGCGCGTAGACGCCGGCGTCTGGCATGGCTCTCTCTCCCTAGGGCGTGGCTCGGAAAATGTCGCGTTGGCGGGCGTGGCATCCGCGCCCGGTCCGGCAAGGCGGAGGTGGGAGAGCGCAGCGTGCTGCGCCGAGCGCCGACAACACCGCCGGTCGGGATGCGGGGCCGCGCACGCCGCGGCAGTCTTGAGAGACATGCCCCAGCTCACCTAGCGCATCTGCCCGCCGTGCGCAGCCCGGAACGCGCGCACAGGCGTGGGGGTGTCACCGCGCCGGTGCCGCACGAAGACGGCCCGCCGGTCGCTGGGGTCGTGACCGGTCACCACGACCGTCGCGTCGTGCGTCGGCACCGACGGCGGCGGGAACGCGGCCGGCACCGGGCGCATGCCGTCGCGTCCCACCATGCGCAGGTCGGGCGGGAACGGCGCAGCCTCCTCGATCAGGTCCTTGTAGAAGTCCAGCCACAGCGCCTGGTCGAACGACACGGCCCCGATGACCCGGCCCTGGTAGCCGTAGGCCGCGACGAAGCGCCGCGACTCCAGCGACCCCTGCGTCACGACCACCTCGTCCCCGAGGCTGGGGACACCGACGGACTTGATGTTCACGCCGAACTGCGCGGACCAGAACTCCGGCACGGACAGGTGCGGCCATCGCCGGGCCTCGGTGCTGACCATGTTGTGGGCGGCGATCTCGGCCTCCGCGACCGCGTTGCCCCAGTGCTCGAGGGCCAGGAACTCGTAGCCGAACAGCGGATGCGGGGCGCGCGCGACGTCCCCCGCCACGAAGACGTCGTCAGTGACCAGCCCGCTGACGTCGAAGGCCCGGCAGCCGGCGTCGCAGGCGACGCCCCACACACCCGCCGCGAGCCCGGAGCCCTGCAGCCACTCGACGTTGCGGACGCCGCCGAGCGCGGCCACCGCGACCTCCACGTCCAGCACGCTGCCGTCCGAGAGGTGGGCGCGACGAAGCCGTCCGTCCGCGTCGCCCTCCAGGGACGTGACGGTCACCCCGCACCGGAGGTCCACGCCGTGCTCGCGCTGCAGCCCGGCGGCGATCTGCCCGATCACGCCGCCCAGGGCGCCGACCAGCGGCGCCTCCCCGGCCTCGACCACCGTCACCGGCAGGCCGAGCGACCGGCACACCGACGCCGCCTCGGACCCGGTGAAGCCGGCACCGATCACGAGCACGCGGCGCGGGCCCGCCGCGACGAGCTCGGCAAGCCGGGCACCGTCGTCCCGCGTGCGAACGGAGACCACCCCGTCCAGGGCGGCCTCCGCTTCGTTCGGCCACGGACGGGCCCGCACACCGGTCGCGATGAGGAGCCGGTCGAAGCCGATGTCCTGCCCGTCGGCCAGGCGGACCTTCTTGGTAACCAGGTCGAGCCCCGTTGCGGGGTTCCCCGAGCCGCCACACCGCGCGGACGTCCCGCAGCCTCGGCAGCGCGGTGCGCTGGGCCGCGATGCGTCCCTCGAGCACCTGCTTGGTCAGCGGCGGCCGGTCGTAGGGCTCGTAGGGCTCGTCGCCGACCAGGGTCAGCGACCCCTCGAACCCTTCCTCGCGGAGCTTCTCCGCGGCCCGGAGCCCGGCCAGCGATGCGCCGACGATGACCACCCGGCCGCTCCGCATGAAGTCGCCGCCGGCCGTCCCGGCCTCGGTGCCTGGCGACTGCTGGACCACACCGGCGGGCTCGACCTGCAGCGCCTGGACCGGGCAGGCCGCCGCGGCCCGGAGCACCTTCGCGCGCTCCCTCTCGTCCGGCTCGAGCTCGTAGAGCAGCGCCTCCTCCCCGGGCATGGAGAAGACGTTCGGCGCGAGGAAGACGCACTGGCCGTAGCCCTGGCACCGCGCAAGGTCGACGACGACTCTCATGGAAACCTCCGCAAGCGGTGGGTGAACCGTCTGTGCTGGAAGACTCGGTTTCGGATCGCCGCTGCGGGCGCGGCGAGGTGCGGGGCCGAGGAGCCGCGGACACGCTAACCCGGCGGCGCCGCGCACTACCTCCGTCGTCGTGCGGAGTTGGCGGCGTAGAAAAACGGGGCTTCGGCGGGCGTTCCCCGCAATCTGTGACAGCCGTCTGACGACGAACGCCCCCTCACGCAGCTCGCGTGAGGGGGCGTCGTACGGCGGAGGTCAGCGTTGCACGGCCTGCTGGTACTCCGCGCCGTCGATGTGCGCGTCGCTCACCACGATCGGGTGGTCGCTGGTGCGCTTGTTGACGGCGCCCCGGTCCTCGACGTAGCCGCTGAACGCGAGGTCGTTGCTGCCGAACGCCCAGTCCACGTAGCGCGGGTTGCCGGCCCGGCACTTGCCGTCCTGGTGGCTGCCGCCCCGGGCGGCCTGCATCGGGGCCTTGCCGGTGATCGGGCAGAACGCCTGCTCGCGCTCGTTCATGTCGCCGGTCAGGAACACCGGGACGCCGGTGCCGTGCAGCTCCCGGGCCAGCTTGGCCTCACGCAGGATCGCCTTGCGGCGCCAGTGGTCGTTGCCGCCGTGGTGGCGGTTGGAGGCGGGGTTGTGCACGTTGGCGAACCACACGGTCATGCCGGTGGTCTTGTTGCGGAGCTTGACCAGCGGCATCACCCGCCGGTTGCCACCGAAGTAGGGGATGGTGAACGTCTTCTTCTCCACCGCGTCCCAGACGGTGGTGTCCCAGGCGACGGAGTTCTCGCCGTCGATCTCGCGCTCACCGCCGAGACCCGGGAAGGCGGCGAAGCGGCCGTCGGTGCGGCCGAGGAAGCTGCGCATCTGGTCGGCCTGCATCTCCTGGAGGCCGACGACGTCGACGTCGTGCTTGTCGAGGAGCCGCACCACGCCCTTGGTACGACGGACCCCGCTGGCATAGCCACCGGGGCCGCGGGTGTGGCTGCTGCCGAGCACGTTGAACGACGCGATCGTCAGGTCGGTGCTGGCCGCCTCGGGGCCCGGTGCGGGCGCCGGCGTCGGCGCCGGAGCCGGCGACGGCAGGGTCGGCACGTCGACGGCGTCGGCGGGCGCCATCGAGCCGGCGAGCACCCCGGCCAGCACCGCAGCACCGGCCGTCAGGGCATGACGAAGGGGGGTCTTGGGCGTCCGGGACATCCGTCGACGGTAAGGAAGCCCCGGCCCGCGGGCAAATCGGACTCGGTCAGGTCTGGGCCAACCGGTCCTTCTCCGCGTCCGTGAGCGGGCGTGAGCGGCCGGCGGCCAGGTCGTGCCGGACGGTCACCGAGCGCACCCGCGCGGCGACCCGCCCGTCCGGCGCCGACAGCGTCTCGGCGAGGGTGACGCTCGACGTGCCGACGCGCTCGACCGCGAAGGTCGCGACCACCTCGGCGTCGTCGAGCACGAGCGAGCTGACGTAGTCGATCTCGATCCGGGCCACGACGTAGGCACCGGGCTGGTCGAGCGCGACCGCCTCGCGGAACCACCGGGTGCGGGCCTCGTCGAGCAACGTGAGGTACTCCGCGTGGTAGACGTGCCCGAACGCGTCGACGTCGCGGAAGCGCAGCGGCAGCCGGATCTCCCGGGTCATGTGTGCGACACCCGGGTCAGCCCTGCGAGCTGAGGACGCACCAGACGGCCTTGCCGTGCTCGGTCGGCCGGGTCCCCCACCGGGACGCGAGCGCCGCGACGATCTGCAGGCCGCGGCCGTGCTCGTCGGTCTCGTCCGGGCGCAGCTTGCGCGGCTGGTACGTCGCCCGGTCGCGCACCTCGATGAGCACGTCGGTGCTCTCCAGGCGCAGGCGCAGCTCGACCGGCGGACGGCCGTGGACGAGGGCGTTGGTGACCAGCTCGCTGGTGGCGAGCGCCGCGTCGGCGACCAGCAGGGCGGGCATCGAGCGCGCCTCGAGCCACGACGTGACGAGATGCCGCGCGTCGGCCACTGCCGACTGGTCCGAGTCGATCTGGCAGGACAGGCTCTCCTCGCCCGACGGCGGGTCGACGCGCGCGACCAGGATCGCCACGTCGTCGTCCGGCCCGTCCGGCAGCATCCCGGCGACCAGCTCCTCCGGCACACCGTCGACCGGTCCGTCGAGGGCGGCGACGTGGCCGGCAAGTGTCGCGATGCCGAGCGCGAGGTCCTCACCGCGGCGCTCGACCAGACCGTCGGTGTAGAGGACCACGCGTGCGTTGGAGGTGAGGTCGACGGTGTGCTGGGTCAGGTTGTACGGCCCGACGCCCAGGGGCGGGTTCTCGTCGCCGCCGACCACCCGGCACTCGCCGCCGGGCACCGCCACGATCGGCGGCAGGTGGCCGGCGTTGGCGAAGCGCAGCACCCGGTCGGCCGGGTCGAAGACCGCGTAGATGCAGGTGACGATCTGGTCCTCGCCGATCTCGCGCACGAGACCGTCGAGGGACTCCAGCAGGTCGGCCGGTGGCAGGTCGAGGCGGGCGTAGGCCCGCACGGCCGCGCGCAGCTGTCCCATCACCGCCGCCGCGCGGACGCCTCGGCCCATCACGTCGCCCACGACGAGCGCGGTCCGCCCGCCGCCGAGCTCGATGACGTCGTACCAGTCGCCGCCCACCTGGGTGCCCTCGACGCCGGCCCGGTAGTAGGTCGCCACCTCCAGGTGGTCGAGGTCGAAGCCCTGCTGCGGCAGCAGGCTGCGCTGCAGCTGGTCGGCGATCGTGTGCTCGCGCGCCGCCGCCTCGGCGTTGGCGGCCGCCAGGGCGAGCGCCTCCTCGGCCGCCCGTCGCTCGGTGATGTCCTGCACCGACCCGCGCAGCGCCTCGCGCTCCCCGTGCTCGTCGAGCACCACCTCGCCGTACACCGAGATCAGCACGGTCTCGCCGTCCGGCCGCACCACCCGGGACTCGTAGTGGATGCCCGTGCCGTCGGCCTCGTCGAGGGCGCGCTGCACCATCGCCTGGTCCTCCGGGTGGATCAGCTCGCCGACGATGTCGTCGTAGCTCATCGCGGCGACGTCGTCCGCGGTGCGGCCCATGATCCGCAGGAACTCGTCGGAGGCCTCCACGGTCCCGGAGGCGAGGTCGATCTCCCAGCTGCCGACCCGGGCCAGCCGCTGGGCCTGGTCGAGCAGGGTGCGGCTGCGCTCCAGCCGTCGCCGGGTACGGCGCGCCCGGTCGAGCTCGAGGTTGGAGCGCACCCGGGCAAGCAGCTCCCGGGCCGTGAACGGCTTGACCAGGTAGTCGTCCGCGCCGGCGTCGAGACCCTGGAGGGTGCCTTCCTCGCCGGCCCGCGCGGAGAGCATCACGACGGGGATGCCGAGCGTGACCGGGTCGGCCTGGAGCGCTGCGAGCAGCTCGAAGCCGTCCATCCGCGGCATCATCACGTCGGTGATGACCAGGTCCGGCGGCAGCGCGCGGGCCTGCTCGAGCCCGTCGGCGCCGTCGACGGCGGTCTGCACGAGGTAGTCACCGGAGAGCAGGGACCCGACGTACTCCCGGATGTCGGCGTTGTCGTCGACCACGAGCACCCGCGGCTTGTCGGGCCGGGCGTCGACGGCCGCGACGGCGCGCTCGACGGTGTCTCCGTCGACCCAGTGGGTGGCCTCGGCGAGGAAGCCCTCGGCGACGGCCGCGAGGGTGGCCGACTGCCCGTCTGTCGGTGTCGCGATCTGCTCGGCGGGCAGGTGCCCGCAGCCGAACGGGAGGGCCGCGGTGAAGGTGCTGCCCTCGCCCGGCGTGCTGGTGGCCGCGACCGTGCCGCCGTGCAGGGCGACCAGCTCCGACACCAGGGCCAGGCCGATCCCGGACCCCTCGTGGGTGCGGGAGCGCGCACCGGAGACGCGGTGGAACCGCTCGAAGAGGTGCGGCAGCTCGTGCTCGGGGATGCCGGTGCCGGTGTCGCAGACGCTCAGGACGACCCCGTCGCGGTCCTGTGACAACTGGGGGAACAGCCGCACCGTGATCCCGCCGGTGAACGTGAACTTCATGGCGTTCGAGAGCAGGTTGAGCACGACCTTGGCCCAGAGGTCGCGGTCGACGTACACAGGTTCGCGCAGCGGCTCGGTCTCGACCCGCAGGAACAGGCCGAGACGCTCGGCGGCGGTGTCGAACATGCTGGCCAGCTCGCGGGTGTACTGCGCGAGGTCGACCGGCTCGAACCGCGCCTCCACCCGTCCGGACTCGAGGCGCGAGAAGTCCAGCAGCGTGTTGACCAGCTTGAGCAGCCGCTGGCCGTTGCGCAGGATCACCTGGGTCCGCTCACGCTGTGCGCCGGCGACCGGGTTCGTCTGGTCGGCGAGGGCGTCCTCGGCGGGACCGAGCAGCAGCGTCAGCGGGGTGCGGAACTCGTGGCTGACGTTGGTGAAGAAGTCCGTCTTGGCCTGGTCGAGCTCGGCCAGCGTCTCGGCGCGCCGCTTCTCGAACTCGTAGGCGCGGGCGTCGGTGATGCTCGCGGACAGCTGACCGGCGATCAGGTCGCAGAAGTCGCGGTAGTCGGCGTCGAGCGGCCGGTAGCGGTTGAGCCCGAAGACCTGGAATCCGTAGGGGCGACCGCCGACCGACGACGGCAGCGGCGCGACGAGGGCCTGGCGCGGGCTGACCGACCACGCCCCCGTGGGCAGCTCGAAGAACAGGCCCTCGAGGTCGTCCACCACAGCGGTGGCGCCGGACAGCGCAGCGGTCGCGGGCCAGGCCTGGTCGGCTGGAGCCGCCTCGACGTCGATGGCCGGCGGCGCCGCCGGGTGCTCCCCGGTGAAGCCCGTGCTGCCCGCGAGCCGCGCGGTGCGGCCGTCGTCGTCGTACAGGTAGACCAGCGAGAACGGCAGGTCGACCGGGAACTGCGCGAGCGCGCCGCAGGCGGTGCCGATGGTCTCCGCCTCGGTGAGGTGGGCCGCGCGACGCGCGCCCAGCTCACGCAGGGTCTGCATGCGGCGCCGGGCGACGACCTCCTCGGTGTCCTCCTTGACGACGCACAGCAGCCCGGCGATGACGCCCTCGTCGTCGAAGATCGGGCTGTAGGAGAAGGTGTGGAAGGTCTCCTCGGTGTAGCCGCTGCGCTCGAGGAACAGCATCAGCGACTCGTCCCAGGTCGACTCCCCGTCGGTCAGGACGGTGCGGACCCGGTCCTCGATGTCGCCCCAGATCTCGGACCAGACGACCGAGGCGGGCTTGCCCAGCGCCCAGGGGTACTTCTCACCGAGCGTGTCACGCCGGTAGGCCTCGTTGCAGAGGAACGTCAGCTCCGGACCCCACGCCATCCACATCGAGAAGCGGGACGTGAGCACCAGCCGGACGACCGACTCGAGGCTGCGCGGCCAGGTCTCCAGCGGTCCCAGCGGCGTCGCGTCCCAGTCCACCTTGAGCAGGTCGTGACCGACCTCGCCGCTTCGCTGGAACATCTGCCGCACGCCGGGCCACCTTCACCGTCTGCCGAGAAGTGGCATCCGGAGGTGATGCCTGCGGTGATTCTAGGGGTTCGTCCCCTCAGCACCAGGGTCGGTCGAGACCGCCGCGGCGGCGTCGGGATGGAGGGCGACGAGCAGGTCGAGCACCGCGCCCGGGTCGTCGAGCCGGTCGCCGTACGCCTCCCGCAGCTGTCCCATCCGGTACCGCACGGTCTGCGCGTGCACGTGCAGGTGGGCGGCCACCGCGTCGCGGCGACCCTGGAGCAGCAGCCAGGCGCGCAGCGTCTCCGCGAGCCGCTCACGGGTGGCGGGGCTGAGCCCGGCCAGCGGAGCCAGCGCCCGGGCGCGCAGGTCGGCCAGCGCCTCGCTGTCGGCGGTGACCACGAGCTCGGCGAGATGGTCCTCGGAGTCCACCGGCCCCGGCGCGCCCGCCACGGCCGGCAGTGCCGCGGTGCGCACGGCCCGGTGGTACGACGTGCGGGCGCGGGTCCAGGGCCGCGGCGGGCCGACCACGGCCTGCCGCTCCGTCGAGGACGCGCAGCAGGTGCCGGCGGCCGGGCCCGTCGACGTCCGGCACCAGCAGCAGGGAGTACGGCGGCCCGGCGGCGTTGCCACCCTCGCCGGGCAGCGCCGGGAGGTCCTCGCCGACCTGGAGGGTGTCCGCGCTCAGCGACGCGAGCACCGCCCGCACCTGCGCCGACGGGAGCAGCACGGCGGTCAGGGTGGTCGGCGGCGTCCACGTCGCGCGCTCGGCCGCCGCGGCCAGGGTCTCGTCGCGGGCCCCGGCGAGCAGGTGCTGGCCCAGCCGCTCGCGGTAGCGCTCGCGGACCCGGCCGCTCGTCGACAGCTCGTCGGTGTGCCCGGCCACGCTCGCGGCCGAGAGCTCGTCGATGTAGGCGAACACCAGCTCGGCGAACTGCGCCATGGTGCCCGCGCCGATCCCGGCAGCGGACGCCGACGCCGACAGCTCGCGCCAGGACACCCGGGCACCGACCCGGTAGGCGGCCAGCAGCGCGTCCATCGACCGGCCACTGCGCGCCTCACCCCGGCCGAGTGCGTAGGCGCCCTCCAGCGTCGGGCCCAGCGGGGTGCTGGGGTCGGAGCCGCGACTGCCGCCGGCCAGCTTGAGAAAGCCCGCGAGCGCCATCTGCACGGCGGCCTCGATGTTGGCCGCCATCGACCCGCTCAGCGCCCCGGTGTAGCCGGGCACCTCGCGGGTCACCGCCTCCACGGTGCGCGTCGCGACGTCCGGCAGCCTTTCGCGGAGCACCTTGAGCACGGCGTCGTCGATGCGCAGCGCAGCGGCACCGCGGGCCGTGGCGCTGGACACACTCGAGTCCACCAACTGTTCCCTCCGAACAAAACCATCCGCCCGATTCACGCCGAACGGTCATGACCTTACCCCTATGGGCCAGACAGGATGGTCCCATGAGCACTTCTGTCGCCCCGGCACCCGGGGGCACCCTGCTCCGGCGGGTGACCCGGCTCGCCGAGCGGGCCACCACGCCCCTGCTGCCGCAGGACTACCTCGACCTCTTCGCACCGCTGCGCCCCGGCGCCGACCTGCGCGGCCGGATCGTGGAGGTCCGGCCCGAGACCGCCGACGCCGCCACCATCGTGATCCGCCCGGGCGCGGACTGGGCAGGCCACGTGCCCGGCCAGTACGTCCGGATCGGCATCGACGTCGACGGCGTCCGGCTCTGGCGCGCCTACTCCCTGACGCACGGCCCCCGCGACGACGGCCACATCTCCATCACCGTGAAGGCGGTGCCGGACGGCAAGGTGAGCAACCACCTGGTCCGGCACGCCCGGCCGGGCACGCTCGTCCACCTGGAGCAGGCGGCCGGCGAGTTCGTGCTGCCGACCGACGGGGCGAAGCTGCTGTTCGTGACGGCCGGCTCCGGCATCACCCCGGTCATCGGCATGCTGCGCAACCTGTTCCCGGTCACCGACTCCGGCGTGGTCCGGCTGCCCCGCAGCGCGGACTACGACATCACCGTCGTCCACGTCGCACCGAGCGAGCCGCACTCGATCTTCATCGCCAACCTCCGCGAGCTCGACGAGGCGGGGATGATCCGGCTCGTCGCGCGCTACGACGACGTGCACGGCGTCCTCGACGTCGCCGACCTGGCCGACCTGGTGCCCGACGTGCACGAGCGCACCACGTTCGCCTGCGGTCCGGCCGGCCTGCTCGACGCCCTCGCGACCCATCACGAGGAGCACGGCATCCCCCTGCTCACCGAGCAGTTCCGCATCGCCACGCTCGCCACCGGCGAGGGCGGCACGGTGCGCTTCACCCGGAGCGGGACCCAGGTGGAGGCCGACGGCAGCACCCCGATCCTGGACGCCGCCGAGGACGCCGGCGTGCTCATGCCGTCCGGATGCCGGATGGGCATCTGCTACGGCTGCGTGCTGCCGATGCGCGAGGGCGCGGTCCGCGACCTGCGCACCGGTGAGGTCACCACCGCCGTCCCCGGCGACGGCGTCCGCATCCAGACCTGCATCTCGGCGGCTGCCGGCCAGTGCGAGCTCGACCACTGACCCCACGACGGACCGAGCCGGTTTCGCGGCTCGCTCCGCTCGCACCTCGACCAACGCTTTGAAGGAGACCCGATGACCGTCCTGCAGAAGAAGACCACCAACCCCATCGCCCACCTCACTCCCGAGGACATCGAGCAGCTCGGCGTCGAGCTCGACGCGATCCGGCAGTCGATCATCGACTCACGCGGCGAGAGCGACGCTGCCTACATCCGCGCGGTGATCGACGCGCAGCGCAAGCTCGAGCTGGGCAGCCGCGCCGTACTGCTGGTCTCGCTGTTCCCGCCGGCCTGGGTCGTCGGCACCGCCGGCCTCGCGGTCGCGAAGATCATCGAGAACATGGAGATCGGGCACAACGTCATGCACGGCCAGTGGGACTGGATGCGTGACCCGAAGATCCACTCGACCACCTGGGAGTGGGACAACGCGTCGCCGTCGGAGCAGTGGAAGCACTCGCACAACGAGCTGCACCACACGTACACGAACGTGATCGGCAAGGACAACGACCTCGGCTACGGCATCATGCGCGTCGACGAGGACCAGCGGTGGGTGCCGTTCTACCTCGCGCAGCCGCTGTGGAACTTCCTCAACGCCTGCTTCTTCGAGTACGGCATCGCGGCCTACGACCTCGAGCTCGGCAAGAACCTGGCGACGAAGAAGCGCCGCAGCTCCCCCGAGTTCCGGGCGCGCGCCAAGGTGACGCTGAAGAAGATCCGTCAGCAGATGACCAAGGACTACGTCATCCACCCGATCCTCTCCGGGCCGTCGGCGCTGACCACCCTCGGCGCGAACGCGACCGCCAACCTGGTCCGCAACCTGTGGACCAACTCGGTGATCATGTGCGGCCACTTCCCCGAGGGCGTCGAGACCTTCGAGCGCCGCTCGATCAACGGCGAGACCCGCGGCGAGTGGTACCTCCGCCAGATGCTCGGCTCCGCGAACATCAGCGGCAGCAAGGCGATGCACTTCATGACCGGCAACCTCTCGCACCAGATCGAGCACCACCTGTTCCCCGACCTGCCGAGCAACCGGTACGCCGAGATCGCCCCGCAGGTGCGCGCGCTGTTCGACAAGTACGGCCTCAACTACACGACCGGGTCGCTGCCCCGCCAGGTCGCCTCCGCGTGGAAGAAGGTCATCCGGCTCTCGCTGCCGAACGACTTCGGCGCCAAGGCGCAGGCCACGGTCCTCTCCCCCGTGCGGTCGCTGGGTCGCCCCGGTCGACGTACGGAGGAGGAGTCGGCGGCCGCCTGATCCTCTGTAACGCGGGGTTATGGACGCTGAACACCCGGCACACCTCGGGTAGAGCGTCCACGACCCCGCGTCACAGCTGGGGCGGAGCTCGGTCGCACCGAGGGGTTCCCAAGCCACCGCCGCGCCGCTAGGTTCCTTGCGGGTCGACTGCCGGGGGGCCGAGCTGTCGAAGGAGACACGCGTGCGCGTGCCGTTCCGCAAGTCCGCACTTGCCATCCCTGCCACCCTGCTCGCCGCACTGGCGTCCCTGCTGGTGGTCACCACCGCACCGGCCGCCCACGCCGACGGCCCCGGCTCCGGCACCCCCTGGGTCGTGAGCGTCGGCGACTCCTACATCTCCGGCGAGGCGGGGCGCTGGGCCGGCAGCTCCAACGCCTCGTCGTCGTACGCCGACGCCCTCGGCGGCACCGCCTACTTCGACAACGCCTCCGGCACCGCCGAGCAGATCAACCGCTGTCACCGGAGCAAGGCCGCCGAGGTGTACGTCGCAGGCGGCGTCAGCGGCCTGAACCTCGCGTGCTCGGGGGCGAAGACCTCGACGTTCACCGACTCCAACGGCTACTTCAAGCCTGGCCTGGACTTCGCCGACGACGGTGCAGGCCACCTCGGCCAGGCGAAGATGCTGCAGCAGTTCGCGGCCGCCCACAACGTGAAGATGGTCGCGGTCTCGATCGGCGGCAACGACTTCGGCTTCGGCTCGATCGTCCAGCAGTGCGTCACCGACTTCCTCACCTCGCCGACCTGGGCGAAGGACTACTGCAAGGACGACAGCAGCGTCACGTCCCACTTCACCAGCGGCAACATCGCCACGGTGAAGAGCCGGATCGCGACGGCGTACCAGAACGTACGAACCGCGATGCGCAACGCCGGCTACGCCGACACGTCGTGGACGATGCTGGTGCAGAACTACCCGTCGCCGCTGCCCAACGGCTCGGGCATCCGCTACTCCGAGAGCGGCTACAGCCGGCAGAGCACCGGCGGCTGCGGCTTCTGGAACGCCGACGCCGACTGGGCGAACGCGTCCGCGCTGCCGACCATCAACAGCACCGTCACCAACGCGATCGGCGCCGCCGGGATCACCAACTCCAAGACCCTGGACCTGGCCTCGGCGTTCAACGGCCGCCGGCTCTGCGAGAACACGGTCGGCCTCTACGAGGAGAAGGGCCTGACCTCGTGGACCCAGGCCGGCGCGGTCGACAAGACCGAGTGGGTCAACCAGATCCGGACCGTGTCGACGTGCTGCTCGGGCAGCCCGTACTACATCCAGGAGTCGCTGCACCCGAACTACTGGGCGCAGCTGGCCACCCGGTCCTGCGTCCGGCAGGCCTACAACGGCGGCGTGCCCCGCGGCGGTGCCTGCGCGATCAGCGGCACCGGTCTGCTCAACGGCGAGCCCCGGATGACTCTGCGCTGACCTGTCGGAGGTCAGGCGCCGAGGCCGGCGTTGCGGGCGCGGACCACCGCCGCGGCGCGGTCGGTGACGTCGAGCTTGGTCATCACGTTGGACACGTGGTTGCGCACGGTCTTGTCCGAGAGCACGAGCTCGCGGGCGATGCGGCGGTTGTCGTAGCCGCGGGCGACGAGGTCGAGCACCTCCCGCTCCCGCTCGGTCAGCTCGGGGAACGCCGTACGCCCGGGGAGGGCGCCGAGGCTGCCGAAGAACCCGCCGAGGCGGTCCGCGACCGCGGGGCTGAAGACCGCGCCACCGGCGGCCACCGTGCGGACGGCGTGCAGCACGTCGGCCCTTCCGGCGCCCTTGACGACGTAGCCGCGTGCACCGGCTCGCATCGACCCGACCACGGCGTCGTCGTCGGCGCTCATCGTCATCACCAGCACCCGGGTCGTGGGCGTCGCCGCGAGGATGGCGCGGGTGGCGTCGATGCCGGTGCCGTCCGGCAGGTTCAGGTCCATCAGCACGACGTCCGGCGTCAGCTCCGCCGCCAGGCGTACGGCGTCGGCGACCGTCTCGGCCTCCCCCACGACGCGCAGGTCGGGGTCGCCCGACAGCGCTGCCAGGATGCCGTCACGGAACAACGGGTGGTCGTCGACGACGAGCACGGAGACGGTCATGCGAGCGCCACCGGCAGCTCGGCCAGCAGGCGCGTTCCGGCGGGGGCGGCCGCGTCCACGACGAGCCGGCCGCCGATCTCGTCGGCCCGCCGCCGCATCGACGACAGGCCGAGCCCCTCGGGGCGCGGCCGCTCCGGGAGCCCGCGACCGTCGTCGGTGACCTCGAGGCGCAGCGTCCCTTCGTCGACAGCGACGTGCACGCGCACGTTGCTCGCCCCGGCATGACGTACGGCGTTGGCCACCGCCTCGGCCGCGATCCGGTAGCACGCCACCTCGACCGCCGGAACCAGCTCCGGCAACGGCTCGACGGTCGCCTCCACGACGGTGCGACCGGTCGTGGCCCGGTCCGCGAGAGCGGTCAGGCTGCCTACGAGACCGAGCTCGTCGAGCGCGGCCGGACGCAGGTCGTCGGTCGCCCGGCGAACGTCCTGCACGGCCTCGACGACGCCCCGGTTCGCCGTCTCGAGCAGCCGCGCGGTGACCGGGTCGTCGACGAGCTCTCGCGCCGACTCCAGCTGCAGGCGGACGCCGGCGAGCGCTGCGCCGACCCCGTCGTGGAGGTCGCGGCGCAGCCTGAGCCGCTCCTCCTCGCGGGCCGCCACCAGCCGCTCACGGCTGGCGCGCAGAGCGGTCCAGGCCTGCAGGGAGGCGACGGCCGGAGCGGCCCGGTCGACCACCGCCGCGAGCACGGCCCGGTCGCGGTCGTCCAGCGCGGACTCCCCGACGCGCGGCGTCACGAACAACCGGCCGACGACGTCGCCGCGGTGCACGAGGTCGACGGTCTCCGACCACGTGGTGTCGCTGTCGTGGAAGCTCGCCCCGGTGGGCACCAGCACCGCCGACCGGAGGCGCAGCGCAGAGAGGACGATCTCCTCCACGACCCTCGGCACGTCCTGCGGGGACACACCGTCGCGCAGCGCGACGCCCAGCCGTTGGGAGACGGCGGACGGGTTGGCGCGGTCGCCGTACAGCAGCCGGTCGGCGCCCCGGGAGAGCCGCACGGCCATCGCGTGCACGAGCAGCCCCGTCACGGCCGCCGAGGCCGTGGGCACGAGGACCGACTCCGGACCGAGCAAGGCGCCCAGGACCGTGTCGAGCGTGAGGTACACCCCCACGATGCAGGCCGCGAGGCTGACCAGCAGCAGCGCCCGGCAGAGCACGACGTCGAGGTCGAGCAACCGGCGCCGGGTGACGGCGACACCGATGGCGATCGGTAGCAACGCGACGGCGACCGCCTGCACGGGCGTGCGGGCCGCGGGGGGCAGCAGCGGCTGGGCCACCAGGTCCACGCCGAGGAGCGCGGCGGCCGTCAGCAGGACCGCGATCTGCCTGCGCTCGAGCCCGGAGGAGCGGCGCAGCCGGACCACCAGCGACGCGAGCGAGGCCAGCACCGACGGCACGAGCAGGACCACGACGAGGACCATCAGCGCACGGGCGAGCCCGGGGACGGGGACGGCGCCGCCCGCCTCGTCGGGGGTGAGCCCGGAGACCACAGCGAGCAGCACCATGCCGAGCACCGATGCGGCCGCGACCGGTCTCCACCGCGGTCCCGGCAGCAGGCCGTCGGGGTAGCAGAGCGGCAGCAACGTGACCAGCGGCAGGAAGCCGAACACCCACAGCCAGTCGGCCACGCCGGTGGCGACGTCCACCGCGGGGCTGGTCCCGGTGGCCACCGAGGCGACGGCGGCACACAGCCCGGCGACTGCGCTGGCCGTCCCGGGCAGGAGCAGCAGCCAGCCCAGACGTCCGGCGTGGCGACGACCCACCAGAACCACGGCTCCGATGACGGAGAACCCGACCGCGACCACCAGGTCGACCGGCTGGTCCGCGTTGGCCGGTAGCCCCCATGCGTCGTGGGACGTCAGGACCGCGACGGCGGCCACGGCGGCGACCACGGCGAGGACCGCCACCGTCACGCCGGCCAGCACGACACGACCCGGTGCCGCATGCACCCGTCGGCGGTGCGGCACCGGGACCGAGGCTGTCGTCACGCCGGGGAGCCTAGACCGACGTCCGGCTGCCGGAGGGCCGAACGACGGAGGTCCGTCGCTGCAGGACAGCGGCACAGAGCACCGCCCCACCGTGGAGTGCCGCCAGCACGAACCAGGTCGTCGGGTGGACCAGGAGCAGGCCGCCGACCCCCATGACCACGCCGGCGCCGCCGGCCAGGACCGCGGTGCGACGAGCCCGCCTGGAGATGGCGGCGATCACCAGCAGCAGCACGACGGCCACGGCGACCCAGGCCATGTCGAAGTAGTGCGTCATCTCGGCGTGCTCGTCGTGCCGGGTGGCCTGCAGGTGACGCTGGGCCACGACGTACGGCGCGTACAACGCCGCACCGAGCAGGGCCAGCGGCGCGCGCACCGGGTCGAGGCCGTCGACCAGCCCGCGCAGCCGAGGAAGCGCCGGCACCGCCCACCACAGCAGCGCGGCGGTGACCGCGACGATGGCGGCCAGCACCCGCACGCCGTCCCCGGGCACGAAGAACGCGGTCACGACCGACGCGAGGACGAAGGCGGCGTGCGCGGGCCAGGCCCAGCCCGGCACCGGGCGGCCCCGCCATGAGCAGACCAGCAGCGCGACCGGCCCGGCGGCCCACAGCACGCCCAGCAGGACGCCCTCCCCGGTGAGCTGGTGGAAGCGGTGGTCAGCCTCGTGCCCGGTCAGGAGAGCGACGAGCGAGCCCAGCCCCCACAGGAGCGGCAGCGCCAGGACCAGCACGCCGCTCAGGACGAGGGCGGCCCGGCGGCGGCGGGAGGGCCGGGCCAGGTCGGAGGGGCGGTCCCGCAGGACCGCGTCGGACGGGATCGGGGTGGCCGACGAGGCGGCGTTCGTTGTCATGCGGCAACCCTCGGGCGGCCGCCGTCCCGGGCACCTGAGGCAGGTGTCCCGACTCTGTCCCGACCACGCGAGCCAGCCGGTCCGCCGCCGCGCTGAGTAGACGTACTCAGGCGCATTGAGTCCATCGTCCCTGCCCGGCAACGCTTCACGCGTGCGTTCATAGGGGCATGACTCGCTACGCCGACCCGCACCGCTGCCCCGACTGCGGCGCCTCGATCACCTCCGCGGACCCGTCCTGCCCGGCGTGCGCGCTGTCGCTGCGCGGCGACGTGGCCAGCCGGCTCTTCCAGACGCTGACCCTCGCCGACGGTCTCCTGGCCACGTTGCGGGCCGCGTCCGTGCCCACCGCGGCGGCTGCCGTCAAGGTCGCCTCTGCCGCACCGGTGACCGCGCCGTTCGACCCGGCACCCTTCCCGGCCCGGCCGAGCGAGACGCCGCCGCGCCGCGGCCTCTCCTCGGCGTCGGTGCCCAAGATCCTGCTGGCGCTCGGCGCCGGCTGCCTGCTGGTGGCGGCACTGGTGTTCCTCGCCGTCACCTGGAGCGTGCTCGGGGTCGGTGGCCGCACCGCGACGCTCGTCGGCTTCACCACGATCTCCGCTGCGCTCACGGCCTGGATGTCGCGGCGCGGGCTCCGGGCCGCGGCCGAGGCCCTGGCGCTCGTCGGCTACGGGCTGCTCACGCTCGACGTCGTCGGCGCGGACAGCGCGGGCTGGTTCGGAGGCCTGTCCGACGCCGGTGTGCTGCTGGTCCGTCGGTGCGGTGCTCATCGGGTCCGGCATCGCCGGCACCCTCGGGGTACGACGGACGTCCACCTCGTCGCTCACCACGGGCGAGGTCGTCGCCGTCATCGGCACCGGCCTGGCCGCCTTCGCGTTCTCGGTGGCCGAGTGGCTGCCCGTCTCGCCGTCCCTCGTGGTCGCCACCCTGCTCGCGGCCGGAGTCGCCGTGGCGGCGCGACAGCTGCGCACCCAGGTGCTCTACCTCGGGGCCGCGGGCGTCACCGTCCTGGCCTGGCTGTCGCTGGTGGCCGTCGGTCTCGACCGGCTCTTCGAGGTCCCCACCGTCCGGGCCGAGTGGGCGGCGGGTCACGCCTGGCCGATGCTGACCGCCGCCGGGCTGGTCGCCGCGCTCGCCCTCGCGACGTTCCTCCCGCAGGCGCTGCGCGTCCTGGCCGCCGGGACAGCGGGTCTGCTCGTGGTGCTCACCGTCGTCGCACCCGCGCTCGACGAGGGGCCGACCCCTGTCACCCTGACGGCCATCGGCGCGCTGGTCGTCGCCGGTGCCGCGAGCCTCGCCCTCCCACGGGGCTGGCGGGCGAGCGGCCTGCCCACGCAGGTCGTCGCCGGCACCGGGCTGCTGCTGGGCGTCGCGCTGCAGGCGGGCACCGCCGCCGACCGCCTGGTGGGGGCGGCGAGCCCACCGTGGGCGGGCCGGATCACAGACGCCCTCGGCCCCGTGGACGCGGGGCTGGCCGCACCCTGGCTGCTGCCCGTCTCCACCTTCGTGCTGCTGGCCACGCTCGCCGTGCTCGCCGAGACCAGCCGGCACGTGGACCGCGCGGTCGGCGGCCTGCCCGCCCTGCAGGTCTGGGTCGGGAGTGTCCTCGCCGCCTCCGTGGTCGCGGCGCTCGCGTCCTACCCGGTGGCGCTCTGGCTGGTCGTCGGCGTCCTGCTGCTGCTGGCGACCGCGCTGACCGGCTGGTCCGTCACCGGCCGCACGCTCGACCCGCTCCTGCCGGCGGCGCTGTTCCTGGTCGCTGCGCTGGTCGTCTCGCTGCACGCCGCCTCGCTCACGCTGGCCGCCCTGCTGGTGACGGTCGCCGTCACCGGCGCCGTGCACCTGAGCAGCCGCGCGGTGACGCTCGCCGGGGCCGCCGGCGCCGTCACCGCGGCGGCCCTCGCGGCCACGACGTGGACGGTCGGCCACCTGCTCGACGCGTCGCCGTCGTGGACCGCGCTGGCCGGCCTGCTCGTGCTGGGCGCGACGGTGCTGGGCGCGCCGTACCTGCCGGGGCGGTGGTGGTCCGCCGAGCGGCCCGACCACGCCCGCACCGGCCTCGAGGCCGGTGCGGCCGGCGCCGCCCTGCCCCTCACCATGGCCGGGCTCGCCCTGGCCACCAACGCGACCTACGCCACCTGGACGGCGGTGTACCTCACCACGGCCGGGGTCGTGGTGACGCTGATGGCGCTGCTCCGCAGCGACCGGCGTGACCTCGGCTGGGTCGGCGGCCTGCTGCTCGCCGCCGCGAGCTGGGTCCGGCTGTGGGACCGCGGCATCGAGACTCCGGAGGCGTACACGCTGCCCTCCGCGACCGCGCTGCTCGTGGTCGGCGTCCTGCACCTGCGCCGCAACCCCGGTGCGAGCACGCTGCGCGCGCTGGCGCCCGGCCTGTCGCTGGCCCTGGTGCCGAGCCTGCTGTGGGTGCTCGACGAGCCCGTCGGGCTGCGGAGCCTGCTGCTCGGCCTGGCCTGCCTGGCGCTGGTGGTCGGCGGAGTGCGGCTGCGCTGGACCGCGCCGATCGTGGTCGGCGGGACGGTCGGCGCCCTGCTGGTGCTGCGGCTGGCTGCGCCGTACGTCGGCGACGCGGTGCCGCGGTGGGTGCTGCTCGGCGGAGCGGGCACGCTGCTGGTGGCGATGGGCATCACCTGGGAGCGCCGCCTCCAGGAGGCGCGGCACCTGATGACCTACGTCCGGGCGCTGCGCTGAGCGGGCCGGGACGCGGAACGGCCCCCGCACGCATGCGTGCGGGGGCCGCCAAGGCCCTTGCCCGTTCCCCTCGCCAACGCCCGGGGGTCACCCTGACGTCAACAGACCGGCCAAAAGGCTTGTGGTCTCGCGACGTTGACCGACGTGGGAGGTGTCAGTCTTCGTCGCCGCGCCGCTGCTCGGGAACCATCCCGGTCAGCAGGTCGCGTACTTCGGACTCGCGATAACGGCGATGTCCGCCGAGAGTCCGGATCGAGCTCAGCTTGCCGGCTTTGGCCCAGCGGGTGACCGTCTTAGGGTCGACCCGAAACATGGCCGCGACCTCAGCAGGCGTGAGCAGCGGTTCGGACTCAGGTGGCCGCGTATTCATAGCGGGCCTCCCTCACAGTTGTTTCCTACCTCGGTGCCCGAGAAATTCCGAACACCCTCTCTTCCCAGTGTGACACCGGCCAGCCTATTCGGCCCCCCGAAATCGTGACAATGGCACCTATGGGCCACCAACACTCCCGCTCTAGTCATTTCGGGCCCCGACAATCTTGTCTGACAATCAGGCAGAACGCTGCGGATTGAGCCTGCGACTTCGGTCGCAAGCGGTGCCAGACCGCTCTAGGGTGGACCCAGCGCCCCTCACCGCACCACCCCCGCGGGAAGGGCACCCGTCCAGACCAGCCCGCACACCCCGTGGGCCAGACCAGGGAAGGGTCACCACCGTGACCGGCACTCCGCACGTATCGTCCGTCCCCGCCGGCGTCTTCGGACGCGCCACCGGTCATGAGCAGGTCGTGTTCTGCCACGACGAGCCGACCGGGCTCAAGGCGATCATCGCCATCTACTCCACCGCGCTCGGCCCCGCCCTCGGCGGCACCCGCTTCTACCCCTACGCCTCCGAGCAGGACGCGCTCGACGACGTCCTCGACCTCTCGCGCGGGATGGCCTACAAGGCCGCGCTGGCCGGCCTCGACCTCGGCGGCGGCAAGGCCGTGATCATCGGCGACCCGACCCGGATCAAGACGGAGGCGCTGCTGCGCGCCTACGGACGCTTCGTCCAGTCCCTCAACGGGCGTTACTACACCGCGTGCGACGTCGGCACCTTCAGCGAGGACATGGACGACGTGGCCCGCGAGTGCGAGTTCGTCACCGGCCGCACCGTCGCGCACGGCGGCGCCGGCGACTCCTCGGTGCTCACCGCCTTCGGTGTCTTCCAGGGCATGCGCGCCGCGGCCGAGCGCACCTGGGGCGCCCCGACCCTGCACGGCCGGACCGTCGGCGTCGCCGGCGTCGGCAAGGTCGGCCGGCACCTCGTGCGGCACCTGGTCGAGGACGGCGCCTCGGTCGTGGTCACCGACGTGAACCCCGCTGCCGTGGCCGCGGTCCAGGCCGAGCACCCGGACGTGCGCGAGGTCGCCGACGCCGACGCGATGGTCGCGATGCCGCTCGACGTCTACGCCCCCTGCGCGCTGGGCCGGGCCCTCGACGACGCGGTCGTGGAGAGGCTGACCGCCAAGATCGTCTGCGGCGCCGCGAACAACCAGCTCGCCCACGAGGGCATCGAGAAGATGCTCCAGGACCGCGGGGTGCTCTACGCCCCCGACTACATGGTCAACGCGGGCGGTCTGATCCAGGTGGCCGACGAGCTCGAGGGCTTCTCCTTCGACCGTGCCCAGCAGCGCGCCGCGAAGATCTTCGACACCACTGCCCAGGTGTTCGCGCTGGCCGATGCCGAGGGCGTCCCGCCGGCCGTCGCCGCGGACCGCCTCGCCGAGCGCCGGATGACCGAGGTGGGCCGCCTCCGCGGCATCCACCTGCGCTGACCCCTCCCGCTGAGGCGTCGCGCCCTGGGTGCGGCACCGTCCGTCGTACGTCGCAGGACGCGACGCCTCACCGGGTCCGCGGACGCAGAACGGGACGCCTCAACGCACGGGAGACCGCAAGACGGGACGCCTCAGCGTTCCGAGAAGCGGTGTGGGTGGATCAGGAGAACGCGACGGTCAGTCGCGCGAGCGGGACTCGGAGTAGTCCGCCCATTCATCCAGGTCGTCCGGTGCACCGTCGTCGGTGTCGTCCGATGTGTGGGTCTTGCTGCCATGCAGCTCCTGGGCCAGCGCACCGAAGTCCGTCTCGTGGGAACGGTACTTCAGGTCGCGGGCAACCTTGGTCTGCTTGGCCTTCGCACGGCCGCGCCCCATAGGGTCGACCCCCTCGCACTCTTGGCCGGCGGCGCGTAGCGCGCGTCCGGTCTCACCTGTAATTTGTCGTGGTCCAACGGTACCTGGCCGGACCCAGTTCCTGCACGTCAGGCCCGCCACATGAGCCGGGTTGTCGGCTCAGGGCGTAATTTCCGGGTCGTCACCAGCCCGGGTGCTGCCCCCGCAGGGTCACCGAGCCGCCCTCGACGCCGTCCGCCGGGCCGCCGACCTCGCCGCACACCCAGCTGTCCACGCCGTGGCCGTCCAGCAGCGCCCGGGCCCGGTCGACGTCCTCGGGCGCGGTGATCGCGACCATACCCGACCCCGCAGTTCAGGGTCCGCTCCAGCGCGGCCTGCTCGACCGAGCCGACCGCGCGCACCAGGTCGAAGACCGGCTGCGGGGTCCAGGTGCCGCGGTCGAGGGTGGCCGCAAGGGTGTCCGGGAGGACCCGCTCGAGGTTGGCGGCGAGCCCGCCCCCGGTCACGTGCGACATCGCGTGGGTGGCCGTGTTGCGGGCCAGGTCGAGGCAGGCCTTGGCGTAGACCGTGGTCGGCTCGAGGAGCTCCTCGCCCAAGGTGCGGCCGAGCTCGTCGACGTACCGGTCGAGGGACCAGCCGGCGCCGGCCTCGGAGAGCAGCACGTGCCGGACCAGCGAGTAGCCGTTGGAGTGCAGGCCGCTCGAGGCCATCGCGATGACCACGTCCCCTGACTGGACGCGACCGGGACCGAGCAGGTGGGCGGCCTCCACGACGCCGGTCGTCGAGCCGGCGACGTCGTACTCGTCGGGACCGAGCAGGCCCGGGTGCTCCGCGGTCTCGCCGCCCACCAGCGCGCAGCCGGCCTGGACGCACGCCTCGGCGATGCCCTGGACGATGGCCGCGATCCGCTCGGGGACCACCCGGCCGGTGGCGATGTAGTCGGTCAGGAACAGCGGCTCGGCCCCGCACACGACGAGGTCGTCGACGAGCATGCCGACGAGGTCGAACCCGATGGTGTGGTGGATGTCGAGCGCCTGGGCGATCGCGACCTTGGTGCCGACGCCGTCGGCCGAGGTGGCCAGCACCGGGTGGTCGAACGCCTTCAGCGCGGACGCGTCGAAGAGCCCGGCGAAGCCGCCGATGCCGCCCATCATCTCGGGACGGCGGGCCTTGTCGATCCAGACCTTCATCAGCTCGACGGCCTTGTCGCCGGCGTCGATCGAGACACCCGCCGCTTCGTACGTCGCGCCGGTGGGCTGCTGCTCGGTCATCGGGCTCCTCCGTCGAGGGGGTCAGGGGCGGTCGAGCGCGTCCGCCGCGCCGCCGCCGGTCAGCGAGGCGGAGAGGCCGTCGACGTCGGTGCTGATCGTCGTGTCGAACTCGAGCAGGTGCTTGCCGAGGTGCTCCGGGTCGGGCAGCGGCACCGGGTAGACCCCGTCGAAGCAGGCCCGGCACAGGTTCGGCATCGGCACCTCGGTGGCCTCGACGAGCTGCTCGAGCGAGATGTAGCCCAGCGAGTCCGCGTCGATCGAGCGGCAGATCTCGTCGGAGGTGAGGCCGTTGGCGATCAGCTCGGCGCGGGTCGCGAAGTCGATGCCGTAGAAGCACGGCCACTTCACGGGCGGCGAGGAGATGCGCACGTGCACCTCGCGGGCGCCGGCCTCGCGGAGCATCCGCACCAGGGCACGCTGGGTGTTGCCGCGCACGATCGAGTCGTCGACGACGACCAGCCGCTTGCCCTCGATGACGTCGCGGAGCGGGTTGAGCTTGAGCCGGATGCCGAGCTGCCGGATGGTCTGCGACGGCTGGATGAAGGTGCGCCCGACGTAGGAGTTCTTCACCAGGCCGGTGCCGTAGGGGATGCCGCTCTCCTCGGCGAACCCGATCGCGGCCGGCGTACCGGACTCGGGGACCGGCATCACCAGGTCGGCGTCGGCGGGGAACTCGCGGGCGAGGCGCCGGCCGATCTCGACGCGCACGCTGTGCACGCGACGGTCGTTCATCATCGTGTCCGGGCGGGCGAGGTAGACGAACTCGAAGAGGCAGTGCTTCGGGGCGGCCTCGGCGAACCGGCGGCTGCGCAGACCGTCCTCGTCGATCGCGACCATCTCGCCGGGCTCGAGCTCGCGGATGAAGGACGCGCCGACGATGTCGAGGGCCGCGGTCTCCGAGGCGACCACCCAGCCGCGCTCCAGGCGACCGAGCACCAGCGGCCGGATGCCCTGCGGGTCGCGGGCGGCGTAGAGGGTGTTCTCGTCCATCCAGACGAACGAGAAGGCGCCGCGCAGGTCCGGGAGGATCCGGGCGGCGTTCTCCTCGAGGCTCATGTCGGGGTGGTGGGCCAGCAGCGCGGTCACCAGGCTGGTGTCGTTGGTCGCGGCCGGGGCCTGCTTGACCGGGACGTCGAGCTCGCCGAAGACGTTGGTGAGCCCGGCCACGCGCTCCGCGAGCTCGCGGGTGTTGGTCAGGTTGCCGTTGTGGGCCAGCGCGATCGAGCCGGTCTCGGTGGGCCGGAAGGTCGGCTGGGCGTTGTACCAGGTGCTCGCGCCGGTCGTGGAGTAGCGCGCGTGCCCGACCGCGAGGTGGCCCTTCAGGGACTCCAGGGTCGACTCGTCGAAGACCTGCGAGACCAGACCCATGTCCTTGTAGACCAGGATCTGCCGGCCGTTGCTGACCGCGATGCCGGCCGACTCCTGGCCACGGTGCTGCAGCGCGTAGAGGCCGTAGTAGGTCAGCTTCGCGACGTCCTCACCGGGCGCCCAGACGCCGAACACGCCGCACGCGTCCTGGGGACCGAGGTCCTGGGGGTCGAGTGCGTGGTTGAGCTGTCCGTCGCCTCCGGGCCGCCTGCCGTGTCCCTGGGGAACCTGGCCGCGGGGCGTCTCCTGAGCGGGCACGGCCCGAGTCTACGGGCGGGGTGCCGCTCCCGCAGAATCCGTCCGCATCCGTCCGTATCCGCCCGACGCCTCGTTGGTTGAGGTGCCCGAGCCCCCAGGGGCGATGGCCTCGAAACCTGGGTGCCTCACGCTGGAAGGTTTCGAGGCCCCGGCTAGCGCCTCGGCACCTCAACCAGCGGAGGTGGTGAGCGCCTGCGCCAGGTTGTGCAGCAGCAGCGCCTCGGCGACGCAGACCCGCTCGAACTCCGCGAGGTGCAGGCCCTCGTTGGCGCCGTGCGCACGGGTGTCCGGGTCCTCGACGCCGGTGACCAGGACGGCCGCGTCGGGGAACGCCTCGTTGAACGCCGCGATGAACGGGATCGACCCGCCGATGCCCATGTCGACCGGCTCGACGCCGTCCCAGGCGTCCCGGAAGGCGGACCGGGCGGCGTCGTACGCCGGGCCGGTGGCGTCGATCTGGGTCGGCTCGCCGAACTCGCCCGGGGTGAAGGTCAGCCTCGCGCCCCACGGCACGTGCTTCTCGAGGTGCTCGCGCAGGCACTCCATGGCGCGCTTGGAGGAGTCGCCGGGCGCCAGCCGCACGGACAGCTTCACCTTGACCGACGGGATCAGCGTGTTGCTCGCGTCGGCCGTGCGGGTGGCGTCGAACCCGATGGTGGCGATGGCGGGCTTCGTCCACATCCGTTGTACGACGGACCCGGTGCCGATCAGCTCGACGCCGTCGACGAGGCCCGACTCGGCGCGGATCCGGTCGAGGGGGTAGTCCACGTCGGCGGCGGGACCGCTGTGCAGGCCCGCGACGGCCACGTCGCCGTTGTCGTCGTGCAGGGTCGCGAGCAGCCGCATCATCGCGGTCACGGCGTCGGGGACGACCCCGCCCCACATGCCGGAGTGCACAGCGTGCTCGAGGGTGCGCAGCTCGACGAAGCAGTCGACCAGCCCACGCAGGCTGGTGGTGAGCGCGGGCTCGCCGATGTCCCAGTTGCCGGAGTCGGCGATCACGATCACGTCGGCCGCGAGCAGGTCCTGGTGCTCGCCGAGGAACGCCTCGAGCGTCGGGGAGCCGACCTCCTCCTCGCCCTCGACCAGCACGGTGACGCCGACCGGGAGGTCCGCGCCGTGCGCGCGGATCGCGGCCAGGTGGGCGGCGATGCCGGCCTTGTCGTCCGCGGCGCCGCGGCCGTAGAGCCGGTCGCCGCGCTCCGTCGGCTCGAACGGCTCGCTGTCCCAGTCCGCCGGGTCGCCGACCGGCTGCACGTCGTGGTGGGCGTAGAGCAGCACCGTCGGCGCGCCCTCCGGCGCCGGCTTGCGGGCGACCACGGCCGGCGCACCCCCGGCCGCGGTGAGGATCCGGACGTCGTCGAACCCCTCGGCGCGGAACAGCTCCGCGGTGGCCTCCGCCGACCGCCGTACGTCGTCCGCACGGGCCGGGTCGGCGCTCACCGAGGGGATGCGCACGAGCGCCTCGAGGTCGGCACGGACGGACGGCATCACGGCGCGCACGGCGGCGCGCAGCGCGTCAGGAGTCAGAGGCGTCTGGGTCATGGGCGCCAGACTAGGGGCCTTGCGTCAGGCTCCGCCGAGCGGCATCAGGTGGCCCAGGTCGGAGCGCTCACCGGAGGCCACGAGCCGGGCGTCCCGCTCGGCCTCGGCCCACTCCAGGTCGCCGACGGCGATCGCGATCCAGGTCGCCGCGTCCATCTCGACGACCGCGGGCGGGGTGCCCCGGGTGTGCCGGGTGCCGGCCACGCACTGGGCGACGGCGTAGGGCGGGACCCGCACCTCGACGGCCCCGCCCGGCGCCTTGGCGACCAGCAGCGCGAGCAGGTGCTTGGTGAGCAGCCGCAGGTCGGCGGAGTCGGCCTCCCCGCGTCGGAACCGGTCGAGGGCCGGCACGAAGACGGCGGGGTCGACGGGGCGCAGACGGACGGGCACGGCCCGATCATCCCAGCCCGCACGGACCCCGACACGCGGCGTGTCGGACCACAACGATTCGGTCGAACCTTGTTACGTTTGATGATTCTGTGACTAGAGTGACTCCCGCCTTCCCCGGATGAGCAGGAGCACCCCACCATGCGCGCCACGTCTCTGGTCCTCGCGACGCCTCATGACCCGCTTCAAGGCCCGGTCCGTGCTGGCCGTCCTCGCGACGGTCGCGACCCTGGCCTCGACCCTGGTGGTCGCGTCACCGGCCGACGCCGCGAACCGGGTGACGCCGGGCAGCTTCACCGGCTACGGCTTCGACCAGTGCACGGCGCCGACCCAGAAGGCCATGGACGCGTGGCTGACCTCGTCGCCGTACTGGGCGGTCGGCATCTACATCTCCGGCGACTCCCGCGGCTGCCTGAGCCAGCCGAACCTCACGCCGACGTGGGTCAGCACCCAGCTCGCCAAGGGCTGGCGGCTGCTGCCGATCACGCTCGGCCCGCAGGCCTGGTGCACGACGCGGGAGCGCTACCTCCACCAGGTCCGGATCAACCCGTCGTCGTCCGGGTCGTACGCCACCGCCCGCCAGCAGGGCTCCGCGGAGGCGAGCAAGACCGTGGCCGCGGCCCAGAGGCTGGGGATCTCCGCCGGCAGCACGCTGTGGTACGACATCGAGGCGTTCTCGATCGCGAAGACCGACTGCCGCGAGTCGGCGCTCAGCTTCCTGTCCGCCTGGACCGACCGGCTGCACGCGCTCGGCTACGTCTCCGGCATCTACTCCAGCGGCGCCTCCGGCATCAAGATGCTGGACGACGCCCGCGCCACCCGCCCGGGCGTCTACACGATGCCGGACCAGCTCTGGATCGCCGACTGGAACGGCCGCGCGGACACGTCCTCGAGCTACGTCCGCAGCGACGGGTGGATGCCCCGCAAGCGGATGCACCAGTACCGCGGCGGTCACAACGAGACCTACGGCGGCGTGACCATCAACATCGACAACAACTGGCTCGACCTCGGCCGCGGCTCGACGCCGGGCAAGGAGCCGGTGCACTGCGGCGGGGTGGCCTACAGCTTCACCACCTACTACTCGCGCAGGGCCGGCAACACCGGGGCCCTGGTCAAGGCCGCGCAGTGCCTGCTGACCGGCCAGAAGATGTACGCCGGCAAGGTCGACGGCGTGTACGGCGCGGCGCTGGCCACCGCCGCTCGGAAGTACCGCGCCGCCCATGGCCTGCCTGCCGCCGGCACCATCGGCCCGCGGGTGTGGGTGTCGCTGCTGTCGCAGGGCAGCACGCCGGTCCTCAAGGTCGGCTCCGCCAACGACGCCGTGCGCCGGATCCAGCGCTCGCTCAACGCGGCCGACCGGGCCGGGCTGCCGGTGACCGGCGCCTTCGACGCCCGCACCACCGCGGCGGTGCGGAAGTACCAGGCCGACCACGGGCTCTCGCAGACCGGCGTCGTCACCACCGCGCTCTGGGGCAAGCTCCAGGCCGGCCTCCGCTGACCTGAATGCTGGTTTCGAGGCGCTCGCTAGGCTCGCTGGCCGCGACCTCAACCAGCGAGGGCGACGCCAAACAGCGGTGAGCGGTCTCAGCCGAGGGCGGCGGGGAGGGTCGCGGACCAGGCGGCCCGGACGTCCGTGAGCGGGACCGAGAAGAGGTCCTGGACGTCGAGCAGGGCGTCGGGGCCCGAGCCGTCGGTGACGCCGATGCGGGCGTGCGGGAAGCCGCGGGCACTGCACATGTCGGTGAAGCGGACCTCCTCCGACCGCGGCACCGCGACGATCGCCCGGCCGGCCGACTCGCTGAACAGCGCGACGAACGGGTCGAGGTCGTCGGGCAGCCACACCCGCGCGCCCACGCCGTTGCGCAGGCAGGACTCGACGAGGGCCTGCGCGAGACCGCCGTCGGACAGGTCGTGCGCGGCGTCGATCAGGCCGTCGCGCGAGGCGTTGACCAGGATGTCGGCGAGCTCGCGCTCGGCGGCCAGGTCGACCCGGGGCGGCAGGCCGCCGAGGTGGCCGTGCACGACGTGCGCCCACTCCGAGCCGGACAGCTCGTCGCGGGTCGCGCCGAGCAGGTAGATCTGCTGGCCCTCGGTGACGAACCCCGCCGGTGTACGGCGTGCCACGTCGTCGATCACACCCAGGACGGCGACGACCGGCGTGGGCAGGATCGCGGTGTCCCCGGTCTGGTTGTAGAGCGAGACGTTCCCGCCGGTGACCGGGATGCCGAGCGCCTGGCAGCCGTCGGCCAGCCCGCGGGTCGCCTCGGCGAACTGCCACATCACGTCGGGGTCCTCGGGCGACCCGAAGTTGAGGCAGTCGCTGACCGCGAGCGGCCGCGCGCCGGAGGTGGCGACGTTGCGGTAGGACTCGGCCAGCGCGAGCTGGGCGCCCGCGTACGGGTCGAGCATCGCGAAGCGGCCGTTGCAGTCGGTGGAGACCGCGACACCGAGCCCGGACGTGGCGTCGACGCGCACCATCCCCGAGTCCTCGGGCTGCGCGAGCACGGTGTTGCCCTGCACGTAGCGGTCGTACTGGTCGGTGATCCAGGACTTGTCGCAGAGGTTCGGCGACGCGACGAGCGTGAGCAGCGTGGACCGCAGCTCGTCGCCGGTGGACGGCCGGGCCAACCCGCCGCCGGTGTCGGCCTGCAGGTCGTCCTGCCAGGAGGGCCGCGCAAAGGGCCGCTGGTAGGTCGGCCCGTCGTGCGCGACGGACCGCGGCGGCACGTCGACGACGGACTCGCCGTGCCACTCGATGGTCAGCCGGCTGGAGTCGTTGACCTCACCGACGACGGTGGCCTCGACGTCCCACTTCTCGCAGATCTCCAGGAAGCGCTTGACGTTGGCGGGCTCGACGACCGCCATCATCCGCTCCTGGGACTCCGACATCAGGATCTCCTCGGGCGCCAGCGTCGAGTCGCGCAGCGGCACCCGGTCGAGCCAGACGTGCATGCCGCCGTCGCCGGCGGAGGCGAGCTCCGAGGTCGCGCAGGACAGCCCGGCGCCGCCGAGGTCCTGGATGCCGACGACGAGCTCCTCGGCGAAGATCTCGAGCGTGCACTCGATCAGGAGCTTCTCCTGGAACGGGTCGCCCACCTGGACGCTCGGCCGCTTCGCCGGGTCCGGTCAGCACTCGAACGTCTCGCTCGCGAGCACGCTCACGCCACCGATCCCGTCACCGCCGGTGCGCGCGCCGTACAGGATGACCTGGTTGCCGGCGCCGGACGCCTTGGCGAGGTGCAGCTGCTCGTGCCGCATCACCCCGACGCAGAGGGCGTTGACCAGCGGGTTGCCGGCGTACGTCGCGTCGAAGACCGCCTCGCCGCCGATGTTCGGCAGCCCGAGGCAGTTGCCGTAGCCACCCACGCCCGCCACGATCCCGGGCAGCACGCGGTGCGTGTCCGGCGCGTCCAGCGGGCCGAAGCGCAGCGGGTCCATCACGGCGACCGGGCGGGCACCCATCGCGAGGATGTCGCGGACGATGCCGCCGACGCCGGTCGCGGCGCCCTGGTAGGGCTCGACGTACGACGGGTGGTTGTGCGACTCGACCTTGAACGTCACGGCGTAGCCGTCACCGATGTCGACGACGCCGGCGTTCTCGCCGATGCCGACCATCAGGTGGGCGCGCATCTCGTCGGTGACCTTCTCGCCGAACTGCTTGAGGTGCACCTTCGACGACTTGTAGGAGCAGTGCTCGCTCCACATCACCGAGTACATCGCCAGCTCGGAGGAGGTCGGCCGCCGGCCGAGGATCTCGCGGATGTTGGCGTACTCGTCGGGCTTGAGCCCCAGGTCGGCCCACGGCTGCTCGTGCTCCGGCGTCGTGGTGGCCGTCTCGACCGTGTCGAGGTGCGAACGCTGCTCGGTCAACGCGGGAGACTCCATCGCTTCGGGCTCGGGTGGACGCGCGCTCAATCTACCGGGACACGCTGCGCGCACCGCGCCCGGACCAACCTGTGAGGAGGAGCCGGCAGGATTGCTCCCGCCGACCGGCCGTGTGACGGTGGAACCCCGCACCCGGAGGTTCTCGGATGGAACGTCGCACCCTGCTCAAGGCCGGCCTCACCGTCCCGGCCGTCAGCCTGGCCGGCACGGCCCTCGCGTCACCCGCCGACGCCCGGCCACGCATCACCGGCGCCCTCGCCCGGGGCCTCGACTACCCGTGGGGCATCTCGTTCCTGCCCAGCGGCAGCGCCCTGGTCACCGAGCGCAACAGCGGCCGGGTCCTGGCCGTCAGCCCGCGCGGCGGCTACCGCGTCGTCGGCACCGTGCCGGGCGCCTTCAACGACGGCGGCGAGGGCGGCCTGATGGGCGTGGCCGTCTCCCCGACCTACCGCCGCGACCACTGGGTCTACTTCTTCCTCACCACGACGAGCGACAACCGCATCGTGCGGATCCGGTACGACGGACGCCGGCTCGTCGGCGCGCCGCAGGAGATCCTCACCGGCATCCCGAGCGGGCACACGCACAACGGCGGCGGCCTGTGGTTCAGCCGCCACCCGAGCCTGTTCGCCACCACCGGCGACACCCGCAACAGCGCGTTCGCCCAGGACCGGAACAGCCTGGCCGGAAAGATCCTCCGGATGACGCCGACCGGCGCACCGCAGGCCGGCAACCCGTTCGGCAACCGGGCGTACTCCCTCGGCCACCGCAACCCCGAGGGCATCACGATCGGCGACGACGGCCGGATCTGGTCCGCGGAGCTCGGCGAGAACACCTGGGACGAGCTCAACCGGATCCTGCCCGGGAGCAACTACGGCTGGCCGCGCGTCGAGGGCAAGGACGGGGCCGGCGGCTACCGCGACCCGTTGGCCCAGTGGAGTCCCGCGGACTGCTCGCCGAGCGGGGTGGCGACGCTCGACGGCCGGGCGTGGGTCGGCGCGCTGCGCGGCGAGAGCCTCTGGTCGGTGGACATCTCCGGCCGCGGCCGGGGCCGCAAGGTGCGGTACTTCCACGGCACGCTCGGCCGGGTCCGGCACGTGAAGCGGGCCCCCGACCGGTCGTTGTGGCTGACCACCAGCAACGGCGGCGGCCAGGACAAGGTCGTGCGCGTCACGGTCGGCTGATCGGGAATTCCCCGGCCCGACCCCGTTGTTGGGCTGGTGATGAAGACGACCGTGCCGCTGTCCGTGCTCGACCTCTCGCCGATCCCGTCGGGCCGGCCCGCCTCGAGCGCGCTGCACGACACCGTGGAGCTCGCCAGGGCCGCAGAGTCGTTCGGCTACCAGCGCTACTGGCTGGCCGAGCACCACAACATCGGCAGCGTGGCCAGCAGCGCACCGATGGTGATGATCGCGACCGTGGCCGCGGCCACCAGCACCATCCGGGTGGGCAGCGGCGGCATCATGCTGCCGAACCACGCACCCCTCGCGGTGGCCGAGTCGTTCCGGGTCCTCGAGGGCCTGCACCCGGGCCGCATCGACCTCGGCGTCGGCCGCGCCCCCGGCACCGACCAGCTCACCGCCTACGCCCTGCGCCGCAACCGCGTCGACGCCGGCGGCGACGAGTTCCCGCAGCAGTTCTCCGAGCTGCTCGCCTACGTCGACGGCTTCCCCGACGACCACCCGTTCAAGCCGCTGCGGGCGATCCCGGACGACGTACCCCTGCCGCCGCTGTGGATCCTCGGCTCCTCCCTGTACGGCGGCCACGCGGCCGCCGCGTTCGGGACCGGCTTCGCGTTCGCCGGGCACTTCGGTTCGGCCGACCCGCAGGAGGCCGTGGCCGGCTACCGGGAGAACTTCGAGCCGTCGACCCGGCTGAGCGAGCCGCGAGTGGTCCTCGGGGTGGCCGCGATCGCGTCCGAGACCGAGGAGCGCGCCGAGGCGCTGGCCAGGGCGAACGACCTCGCGATGGTCCGGCTGATGCAGAACCGCCCGGGTCCCGTGCCGACCCCCGAGGAGGCCGCGGCCCACGACTGGACCGAGCAGGAGCTCGCGCTCGCGGCGCAGCGCCGACGGTTCATGTCGGTCGGGACGCCGGACCAGGTCCGCGACGACCTGGAGCGGCGCCGCACCTACGCCGACGCCGACGAGCTCGTGATCACCACGCAGGTGCACGACCTCGCCGAGCGGGCGCTGTCCTACGAGCTGCTCGCCAAGGCCTACGCGCGCTGAGCCGCGAGCGCGGCCCGCTCCTTCCGCGACTTGCCGAAGTGCAGGTACAGCGACGGGACGACGAACAGGTTGAGCGCCGTCGAGGTGACCAGGCCGCCGAGGATGACCACGGCGAGCGGGTACTCGATCTCGTGACCCGGCCGGTCCCCCAGGACGACCAGCGGGACCAGCGCCAGGCCCGTCGCCAGCGAGGTCATCAGGATCGGTGACAACCGCTCGCGCGCGCCCCGCAGCACCAGGGCGGGCCCGAAGGGCTCCCCCTCGTACTTCTCCAGGTGCTGGCAGTGGTTGACCAGGAGGATCCCGTTGCGCGCCGCGATCCCGAACACCGTGAAGAAGCCGACGAGCGAGCCCAGCGAGATCACGCCGCCCGTCATCCAGGCCGCCAGGACCCCACCGACCAGCGCCATCAACAGCGTCGCGAAGCTGAAGAACGCCAGCCGCCAGCTCCCGAACGACAGCATCAGCAGGACCAGGATCGCCACCACGGCCAGCAGTCCCGAGCCCAGCAGCTGGCGCTGGGCGACCTGGCGCTCGTGGTACTCACCGAGGAGCTCGGCGTGGTAGCCGCGCGGGTAGGACACCGACTCCAGCCGGTCCTGGACCTCGTCCGCCACCGACCCGAGGTCCCGTCCCGAGACGCCGGCGGCCACGTCGATGCGCCGCGAGTCGGCCTGCCGCTCGATCACGTTGGGGATCGGCCGCACCCGGACCTGGGCCACGTCGCCGAGCAGCACCTTCCGGCCGGACGGCGTGTCGATGGGGAGCCCGGCGATGTCCGCGACGTCGTTGCGGGTCGCGGGCGTGCTCCACACCACGACGTCGTAGGCCTTGCCGCTGCGGAAGATGTCCCCGACCTCCTCGCCCGCGATCATCGTGGACGCGGCGCGCCGTACGTCGCCGGGCTTGAGGCCGTACTTCGCCGCCTCGCGGAGGTTCACCCGCACCTCGATCTGCGGCACGTCGACCTGGAGGTCGGTGTGCAGGTCGATCAGCCCGGGGACGTCCGCGAGCGCCTTCTGGACCTCGGCCGCCTTCTCCCTGATGACGTGCAGGTCCTCGCCGTAGATCCGGACCACGATGGGTTCCTTGGCGCCGGTGAGCACCTCCTCGATGCGCTCGTTGAGGTAGGTCAGCACGTCCCGGTAGAGCCCGGGGTACTTGTCGGTGACCTTGTGGATCTCGCCGAGGGTCTCCTCCAGGTCCGCGTCGTCGTCGACGCTGACCCAGCCCTCGCCGAAGTTGACGCCCGCGATCTCCTCGCCCAGGAACGCCTGCCCGATGTGCGAGCCGAAGCTCCGCACCCCGGGGACGGCCCGCAGCTCCTTGCTGACCTGGATCGTGGTGCGCTGCTCCTCGGCCGCCGAGGTGCTCGGTGCCGCGATCCAGTGGATCAGGAAGTCGCGTTCCTTGAAGGTGGGGAACAGGGACTGGCCCAAGGCGGGCGTGACGACGACGCCGGCGACCACCAGCACCGCGGAGCCCAGCGTAGACGTACCGGGAACGCGCGAGGATCCGGGCGAGCGCGGCGGTGTAGTAGCGGTGCAGCCAGCGCACCACCGGTGAACCCCGGCGCATCGGGGCCTTGTGCAGCAGGATCAGGCACAGTGCGGGGGTGACCGTCAGTGCCACTGCCATCGACGCGAGGATGGCGAGCGTGTAGGACACCGCGAGGGGCCGGAAGAAGGCGCCGGTGAGGCCGGACAGCAGGAAGACCGGCAGCGCCGCGGCGACGATGATCAGGGTCGCGTAGACGATCGGGCTCCGGACCTCCAGCGACGCGTCGAGGATGATGGAGGCGGTCGACCTGTTGCTTCCCGCCGCCCGCTCCTGGCGGAGCCGTCTCAGGATGTTCTCGACGTCGATGATGGCGTCGTCGACCACGGCGCCGAGCGCGATCACCAGCCCCGCCAGGGTCATCGTGTTCACGGTGTCCCCTCGCCAGTAGAGCACCAGCATGGTCGCCATCAGCGAGAGCGGGATCGTCACAAGGCTGATCAGGGCGACGCGCCACTCGAAGAGGAACAGGAACAAGATCACGACGACGAGCAGGAAGCCCAGCACCAGCGCCTCGCGCAGGTTGTGGATCGCGGTGTCGATGAACCTCGCCTGCTGGAAGATGTGGGTGTCGAACTGGACTCCTTGCATGCCGGGCTGCAGGTCCTTGATGACCTTCTCGACGTCCTGGGTGACCTTGGCCGAGTCTGCCCACGGCAGCTTCTCGACGACGAGCAGCAGTCCTGGACCGTCGCCGATGACCGCGTCGCCGATGAGCGGCTGGTGCGTCTCGGCGACGTGAGCCACGTCGCCGATCCGGACCGTGTGCCCGCCGCGCTGCTCGACAGGAACCCTGGCCATGTCGGCAGGCGTCACGATGGGCAGCACGCTCCGGACGCTGATCCGCTGGTTGGGGGCGTCGACGAACCCGCCTGCGCCGATCACCGAGCCGTTGGAGAACCTCAGCAGGCCGGAGTCCACGGAGTCGGCGGTCGCCTCCATGACGGTGTCGAGGGAGACGTTCTGCTGCCTCATCTTCCCTGGCTTCACCTGCACCGTCATCAGCTGCAGGCGCTCGCCCCACAGCGCCACGTTGGCGACACCGGGCACCCGCAGGATCCGGGCCCGGATCGTCCAGTAGGCCATCATCGACATGGCGATCAGCGAGTGGTCCTTCGACGACATCCCGATCTGCACGGCCCGGCCGGTGGCCGAGACCGGAGGCAGCATGACGGGAGGTGCGGCCCAGGTCGGCAGGCTCGAGACCACGGTGTCCAACCGCTCCGCGACCAGCTGTCTCGCCTCGAGCAGGTCGGTCCCCGGCTTGAAGATCAGCTCGATCGACGACAGCTGCGGCACGGACTTGGAGCGCAGGTCGTCGAGCCCGTCGACCCCGTTGAGGGCCTGCTCCAGCGGCACCGTGACGAGGGACTCGACGTCGGCGGTGGTCAGGCCCATGCACAGGGTCTGGATCTCCACCCTGGGCGGTGCGAACTCCGGGAAGACGTCGATGCGCATCGCCGGGAGCGCGACCGTGCCGAACACCATCATGCCGACGGCGGCGGCGACCACGATGAACCGGAACCTCAGGCTCGCGGAGACCGTCCGGCGCATCAGCGTGGGCCGAGGCGGCGTGGTCATTCCCCCTCGACCCCCAGCTCGATGCCCAGGAGCTCGGGCGCGCCGACGGTGACCACAGGTGTCCCGGGCGCGGGCCCGTCGCTCAGGTAGGCCACGTCTCCGTCGAGGCGGGCGATCGAGACCGGCGCCCGCCGGAAGGTCCGCGCACTTTCGCCGACGTAGGCCCAGGTGTCTCCCTCGGCGTCGTACAGCAGGGCGGCGGTGGGCATCGTGGCGCGCACCGTCGGCGAGGAAGCACCGCGTCCGATGCCGTCGCGCACGGGCTCCGTGGCGATCGCGAGCCGGTCGTAGGCCTCCTGGGTCAGGGTGATCCGGCTCAGGTCGGAGCCCTTGACCGGGAGCACCTCGGCCGCTTCGTCGGATGCCTCGCCCAGGGCCTCCGTGGTGGCGGAGCATCCCGTCAGACCCAGCGTGGCGACCAGCCCGACGGCTGCCACCAGTTCACGAGCCTGCATGGTGAGCCTCCTCGGTCTCCCCCGTCCGGGCGTCGCGCTGGGACGGAACAGTCAACGGACCCGGCCGCGCGTCGCCGACGAAGCGCGCGTACAGCGCGGGGATGACGAACAGGTTGAGCAGCGTGGCGGTCACCAGACCGCCCAGGACGACCATGGCCATCGGGTGCAGGATCTCCGCACCGGCGACTCCACCGACGAGGGCGAAGGGGAGCATCGCTGCGGCCAGGGCGAGCGTCGTGAGCAGCACCGGCGCCAACCGGTCGCGCGTCGCTGCCAGGACCGGTGAGCCGTCCTGGCTGGACGCGTCCCAGTGCCGGGTGCGGATGTGGTGGACGAGCAGAAGCGAGTGGCGCACGCAGACGGCCAGCACGGCGGCCAGCCCCAGCAGCGCACCCAGCGACCTGAGACCACCGACGAACGGGGCGACCAGCACGCCTCCGACCAACCCCCAGGGGACCAGCACGAGCAGCAGCGTGGCGGTACGCCAGCTCCTGGTCAGCGCCTGCATCAGGAGGAAGGCGGCGAGCAGGGCGGCCACGCCCAGCCCCAGCACCCAGCCGTCGACACCGCCCCCGCCGGCCCCCTCGACGACGTGCCCGTCGAGGACCTCGGCGTGGTACTCGAGCGGGTAGCTCATCGACCGGAGCTTGCTCTGCACGTCGGCGGACACCGCGCCGAGGCGTCGACCGCTGACATCGGCGGTGACGTCGATGAAGCGGGACACGTCCTCGTGCCTGATCACGGCCGGCGACGGCCCCATGCGCACGGTCGCGACGTCGCGCAGTCGCACCTGCCGGCCACCGGGTGCGTCGATCAGCAGGTTCTCCACGCTCGACAGGTTCTGCCGCACCGTGGGCGTGCCCCACACCACGACGTCGAACACCTTCTGCTCCTGGTAGAGGTTGCCGGCGAGCAGCCCGGAGATGAGCGTGGCGGCGGTCCGACGTACGTCTCCCGGCCTGACGCCCTCACGCTCGGCGCGGGCGAGGTCCACCTCGACCTGCAGGGTCGGCTGGTCGGGCTGAGCCTCGACCCGCGGGTCCTGCACGCCGTCGACCGACGAGATGCTCCGACGCACCTTCTCCGCCTGCGCCCGCAGCGTCGGCAGGTCCTGCCCGTACACCCGGACCACGAGCGGCCGGTCGGAACCGTGCTGGGCTGCGCCCAGCTGCTGCTGCTCGTACGTCGTGACGACGTGCCGCAGCCCGCGGTACTGGTCGACGACGTGCCGCACACGGTCGACGGTGGCCGAGTAGTCCGCGGACCGGGAGACGCTGAGCCACACCTCGGCCGAGTCGACGTCGACGACCTGGTCCGAGGTCACGGCCCGGCCGACGTGCAGGCCCACGTCACGCACCCCGGGCACGGAGTCGATCTCGCGACCGACCCGGTTCGTGATCCGGGCCATCTCCTGGAGCGAGGTGCCCGGCACCGCGTGCAGCTCCACGAGCAGGTCGCGGTCCTGCGGAGCGGGCAGCATCGCACGGGAGCCGAGCAGCGGGACGACCGCGAGTCCGGCCACCGCGAAGACGGCCACCGTCGCGTAGGCCCAGCGCGGCCTGCGGACGCGGTGCAGCGCGCCCCGGTCGAAGACGCGTCGGGCGAGCCTCATGACCGGGCGCTCACCCGGTGCCGCCGGAGCGTTCCGGAGCAGCAGGAAGGACAGCGCGGGCGTGAGGGTGAGCGCCACCGCCATCGACGCCAGCACCGCGAGCGCGAAGGACAACGCGAGCTCGCGCGAGAAGGCACCGGCGACGCCGCCCAGGACGGCCAGGGGGGCGACCAGGACGAGCAGGACCAGGGTCGCGTACAGCAGCGGACGGCGTACCTCCTGGGACGCCTCCACGACGTCCTCGGTCGCAGCCGGCCCCTGGTCGGCGCCCGGGCGTGTGGCGAGCCGGCGCCGGATGTGGTCGCTGTCCACGACGGCGTCGTCGATCACGACCCCGAGGGCGGCGACCAGCCCGACCAGGGTGATCGAGCTGAACGTCGTGCCGCGCAGGTACAGGACGTAGGCGGCGACGACCAGCGACACCGGAAGCGCCACGAAGGCGATGAGCGCGACCCGCCACGAGGCGGCGAGCACCACGAGCAGCAGCAGGACCAGGAGCAGCGAGACCCCGCCGGCCAGGCCGACGTTGCGCATCGAGCTCTCGATGAAGCTGGCCGGGCGGAAGACGGTCGTGTCCACCCGGATCCCGCTGAGGCCGGGCCCGAGGACCTGCATGGCCCGCTCGACGTCCCTCGTCACCCGCGCGGTGTCGGCCTCGGGGAACTTCTGGACCACGAGCATCAGGCCCGGTCCCTGCGCACTCATCGCGTCACCGATGAGCGGCTGGTGGTCCTCGACCACGTCGGCCACGTTGCTCAGCCGGAGACGTCGACCGGAGGCGTCCTGGAGGGTCACCGCTGCCAGCTGACGCGAGGTGGTGATCGGCATCATGTGCTGCACCCCGAGCCGCTGGTTCGCGGTGTCGATGAAGCCACCGGTGCCCGGTGTGGACGCCTCGACGAACGTCAACGGCGAGGACCACAGCGCGTTCCCGGTGGAGTCCACGACCCGGTCGAGAGTGATCCCGCGGGCGGCGAGCCGGTCGGGGTTCACCTGGACCTGCAGCTGCCGGTCGCGCTGCCCCCAGACGGACACGTTGGCCACCCCGGGGATGCCCATCAGCCGAGGCCTGATCTTCCAGCGGGCCAGCACGGACATGTCGATCAGCGACAGCTGCTTCGACGACAGCCCGATCATGAGCACCCGGCTCGTCGACGACAGCGGCTGGACCATGCCGGGTCGGCCGCCCACGTTCGGGAGCGCGGCCGCCTGGGACAGCCGCTCCTGGACCATCTGCCTTGCCCGGAGCACGTCGGTGCCGGGCTCGAACACGAGGTCGACGGAGGACAGGCCGGTCAGCGACTCCGACCGGATCTCGTCCAGCCACGGCAGGCCGTTGAGCAGGTCCTGCTCCAGAGGGACGGTGACGAGCTGTTCGACCTCGGCCGCGGACAGGCCGAGCGCCTCGGTGCGAACCTGCACCATGGGCGGCAGGAACTCGGGATAGGTGTCGACCGGCGCCGACCTGAGCTGGGAGACGCCGAGCGCCACCACCGCGATCGCCAGCGCCGCCACCAGACGGGCGAGCCGCACGCTCGACCCGGTCATCCATCGCATCATGGTCGACGACCACCCCCGAAGCAGAGAATGAGATCTCCGGGCCCGCCCGACCGAGGCCGTCAAGAAGCAGAATCACCAACGAGACAAGCGCTCCTGCTCAGGCTCCCTCTCGACTTGCCGAGTTGAACATCGCCCTGGCGGGGCATCCGTCGGAGGCCAAGCAGACTCCCCGATGACCCGAAGGCGTCATCCAAACTGAGAGGATTCTCAGGATTGGGGGCGGTACGGGGTCGACGCTTGCAGCCGCCCGACCGTCGGACCCTCGTGCCAGGCTGATGTCGTGGTCACCGTCGAGGACGTGCGACGGCTCTGCCTGAGCCTGCCGCGCACGACCGAGCACCTGGTCCGCGACCGGGTCAAGTTCCGGGTCAAGCAGCTCGTCTACGTCTCCTTCTCCCGCGACGAGACGCTGATGGGGTTCGGGTTCCCCAAGGAGCAGAGGGCGTCGCTCGTCGAGGCGGAGCCGGAGAAGTTCCGGATGCCGACGCCGTCGGACCTTCGCTACAACTGGGTCGTCGCCGTCCTCGCCCGGCTCGACGAGGACGAGATGACCGAGCTGGTCATCGACGCCTGGACGATGTGCGTGCCGAAGTACGTCGCACGCGAGTACTTCGAGGGCACCGCCGCGCTCGGCGACGGCGACGGGTGACCGGGCGTCAGCCGACGAGCGCCTCGACGAGGGTGAAGAAGCCGAGGCCGTCGGTCCCGGGGCCGAAGCCGTCCTCGACCGCGTGCTCGGGGTGCGGCATCAGCCCGACGACGTTGCCCCGGGCGTTGCGCACGCCGGCGATGTCACGCATCGAGCCGTTGGGGTTGCCGTCGAGGTAGCGCGCAACCACCCGGCCCTCCCCCTCGAGCTGGTCGAGCGTCTCCGTGGACGCGACGTAGCAGCCCTCGCCGTTCTTGAGCGGCACGACGATCTCCTGGCCGTCGGTGTACGACGCGGTCCACGGGGTCGCCGTGCTCTCGACCCGCAGCCGCTGGTCGCGACAGACGAACTTCCGCCGGTCGTTGCGGATCAGTGCGCCGGGCAGCAGGTGCGACTCGCAGAGGATCTGGAAGCCGTTGCAGATGCCGAGCACGGGCAGGCCGCCCTCGGCCGCGGAGACGATCTCGGTCATCAGCGGGGAGAACCGGGAGATCGCGCCGCACCGCAGGTAGTCGCCGTAGGAGAAGCCGCCGGGCAGCACGACCGCGTCGACCCGCTGCAGGTCGTGGTCGCGGTGCCACAGCGGCACCGCCTCGTGGCCGGCGACCCGGACCGCGCGCTGGGCGTCGACGTCGTCGAGCGAGCCCGGGAACGTGACGACGCCGATCCTCACGGGACGTGCACCTCGAAGTCCTCGATGACCGGGTTGGAGAGCAGCTTCTCGGCGATCTCGTGCAGCTGCGCGAGCCGCTCCTCGGTGACCTCGCCCTCGACCTCGAGCTCGAAGCGCTTGCCCTGCCTCACGTCCGTGACGCCCTCGAAACCGAGCCGAGGCAGCGCACCGTGGACGGCCTTGCCCTGCGGGTCGAGGATCTCCGGCTTGAGCATGACGTCGACGACGACTCGGGCCACGGGGCCTCCTGGTTCGCGATCCGGCTGAGGACGCCTCATCCTACGGGCGGGGCAGGCGCGGACCGTGCCGTAGGGTCGCCGCGTGGACGCACCCTCCGCCCGCCGCGCTCCTCGCGGGTTCGGCCCGCTGTCCCTCGTCGCGATCGTGCTCCTCGGCCTGTTCCTCGGCGTCGTCCCGATCTACCAGTACGTCGACGCGCACCGGGTCCCCTCCGACGCCACCGTGCACCGGGCGGTCGTGACGGGCGTCGACCGGGGACCGCGCGGCAGCGACCGCGGCGACCTGGTGCAGTTCCGGCTGGCTGACGGCAGCACCGGGGAGGTCTACTTCGAGAGCCGGTTCGTGCACCCGGACCGGGGCGGGACGATCGAGGTCTACCGGAGCGGTGACGGCTGGGGCTCGCCGCAGGAGCGGTCGACGGTCGGCCTCGTCGGCGGGATCGGCGCTCTGCTCCTGACCGGGCTGCTCGCCGTCGGCTGGCTCCGGGTCCGCCGCCGCGGGTCGATCAGCCCGGCGGAAGCGTCCGGCTAGCCTGGGCCCACAACCGCACCTGGCCGTCTCGGGTGCTCACCGGAAGGGGAGCGACGTCATGGTGATCGCCGTCGTCATCGTCCTGGCCGTGGTGGCGGTCGCCGTCTCGGTGGCCGCCTACCTCCGCAGCGACAAGAGCCGTCACGAGAACGAGCAGGAGTACCTCAAGCGCCGCGAGGGTGACGCCCTCGAGCAGCGCTACCTGGAGGAGCAGCGTCGCAAGGACGAGCTGCCGCCGACGCACGAGGCCTGACCCGGGCGAAACCACCTGGTTTCGGGACGACTCGTTCCGGTCATACTCCGCCCCGAGACATCTACAGGGGGTAGACGATGGTCCATTTCGAGGTCGATCCCGACAGCCTCGTCGCCGCCGGCAAGGTGGCCGACCGGCAGCTCGACCACATCTCGCGGGTCCAGGGCTACATCGGGGACGTCTGCAGCCGGACGGATGCCTTCTCCGGTGTCCTGCAGATCTTCCTCGGCAGCTACCAGGAGACCCTGGAGCACGCGGGGAAAGGCATGCGCGACTCGCAGACCGTGGCCGGCAAGGTCCGGGACGCGTTCGACGCCTGCAGCGAGCAGTACGTCGCCGGTGACCGCGCGGCGTACAAGACCTTCCACAAGCTCTTCGGCGACGAGATGGCGCTGCCGCCGTACGTCGCACCGGGCAGCGGCCAGACCACACCGGGCGGCCCGACCAGCACACCGGGCGCACCCGGCAGCGACCCCGACGACGACCCGTCCAGGCTGCCCAAGTCACCACCGTGGCTCAACGACCCGTTCGACCGTGTGGTCCCCGGTGAGAAGACCGAGCTGCCTCCCTGGCTCGACCCCAGAGCCGCCGCCAAGGACAAGGTCCTGCTGACGCTGCACACCAAGGCCGACTACGACGAGTACATCTCGCTGCGGGCCCAGGGCTACACCGCCGAGCAGGCCCAGGAGATGGTCCGGCCCGACGTGAACACGATCGCCGACACCTACGTCCACGACCGGATGGAGAGCCGACGCCAGGCGGCGTACCAGAGCGCCTACGACCAGGCGATCCTCGACGGCAAGAGCCCGTCCGAGGCCCGCGACGCCGCCGGCGACGCGGCCGCGCAGCAGCACCACGGCGATGCCGTCGACCACCAGCACCGCGGCGACATCCTCGACGCCGCGGGCACCTACACGGGCGCCTACGACCAGACCGCGGCGCTCGTCGACCACACGCAGAGCATCGTCGAGCACACCGAGCAGCTCGACGAGACCGTCGACGACCTGCACGACTACGACGACTACGAGAGCCAGGACGAGGACCGCAGCGCTCAGGACTGGGCGAGCCGATGAGCACCATCACCGAGGCACAGAACCCCGTCGCCGTGCTGGGCGGCGGCGCCCCCGACGGCGGCATGGGCGACTACGTCGAGGGCCTGAAGAAGGACTGCGGCTTCATCATCAGCAGGATCGACTCGATCGTGAGCACGCTGACCGGCTTCAGCCTGCTCGAGGCGCTCTTCATGCCGATCGCCGGCGACTTCAACACCGTGTCGTCGATGCAGAAGGGCTGGGGCAACGTCGGGGTCGCGCTCGGCGCGGTCGGCGACAACTACCGATCGCTGTCCGGCCAGCTCCCGGCCGTCTGGGAGGGCCAGGCATCGCGGGCCGCGCAGCACCGGCTGACCGACATCGCCGACATGCACGACGGCCAGCAGGAGGCCACCCAGCACATCCAGGACCAGCTCGGGCACGTCATCGAGGTCGCCCAGGCCACCGCCGAGGTGGTCGCGGCATCGCTGAGCTTCATCAACGACGTCGTGACCGAGCTGCTTCTCGACGCCGCGAGCGGTCCGTTCGGCTGGGCCAAGGGCGCGATCAGCGCGCCCGGCAAGGCCCGCAAGGTGATCAGCCTGATCCACCGCGGCATCACGGCGATCGAGAAGTTCACCCGCGCGGTCAAGGCCGTGGTCGCGGTGCTGAAGTACGTCAACGCCGGGCTCTCGGCGGTCGACACCGTGCTCCAGTTCGGCAACGCCGCGGCGAGCACGTCCGCCGGCAACCACATGGACGAGACCGGCGAGCACGGCTTCGGTTGACGCCGCCCTCCCGACTGCCCGACTCGACGTACGACGACCGGAGACCGACCATGGCCCAGGACCCGCGGCTGCGCGCCGCCCTCGAGAACGCCGACCGTGAGACCGCCGACGCGGTCTCGTCCCTGCGTGCGATGACCGCCTCGATCAAGCGGGAGCACGAGCAGTTCAAGAAGGTGCGCGACAAGCGCCGCGCGGAGCGCGCGAAGGAGGCCCGCGAGGGCACGCTCGGCCACGACATGCAGCGGCTCCAGATGCGCGTCGACCGCCGCGAGACCACCTGGGAGGACGTGGTCGAGGGCCGCGACAGCGACCCGAGCGCGGTCGTCGCCCGCGACCACGCCCGCCGCAACATCGAGGAGCTCGCCACGCGGCTTCAGGCAGACCCGGGGTTCGTCGAGGAGCGGGACGAGCTGCGGCGCGCCGACGAGCGGGCCCGCACCGAGCGCGGCGAGGTCTGAGCCCCGGACCGGTCCGACGCGTCGCTCAGACCTGCTCGGCCGCCCTGCGGCGCCGGCCGCGCGGCGTACGACGTCCGAGCCGGCCCAGCCACGGACGCAGCACCGACGCCAGGGCGCACAGGCCCACCGCGGCAAGTCCCCACCACAGCGCCTGCACCCGAGCAGGCGCCAGCGGGTCCGGCCGGGCGGTCAGCGGGCTCACCGGCGAGTCGGCCGGCTTGGGCTCGGTCCTCGGCGCGGCCCCGGGGATCGGCGGACCCGGACGGTTCGGGTCGAGCGTCATCGTGAGCGCGGAGTAGGGCCGGATCTGGCCCCACCCCTGGACGTCGTCCCGCTCGGACATCCGCGGGCGGTCGGCCGACGCCATGATCCGGTAGGCGATCTGGTCGGCGGACTCCTTGGGGTAGCGCTGCCGCAGCTGCGCCGCGAGCCCGGTCACGAACCCGGTGGCCCAGCTGGTGTACGCGTGGTCCTGACCCGCGAGGCAGTCGCCGTTGGCGTGGTACGAGATCAACACGTTGGCCCCGGGCGCGGACACGTCGTTCTGCGCGCCGTGGATGGACCAGTTGTCGACCTCGCCTGACTGGTTCGTCGCGGCGACCCCGATGACGGCGTCCCCGCCGGCGGGGTAGCGGATCTGGGTGAAGGCCTCGTCGACGTCCTGGTTGCCTCCCGACGCGACCACCACGACGTCCTTGCGCCGGGCGAGGTCGAGCGCCGCCTTGAGCTCCGGCAGCGCGTCGTCGGTGGGCCGGGTGCTCATCGAGACGTTGACGACGTCCGCTCCGTTGCGCACGGCCCAGGCGATGCCTTGTGCCATCCGTCGCGTGTCGGGCGGGTAGGCCACGGGCCTGCTGCCGGTGGTGTCCTCGTCCTGGAACACCCGCACGGGCAGGATCTTGGCGTCCGGGGCCGCCCCGATCAGCGCGGACCCGTCGACGTACCTCGCGGCGATGATGCCGGCTACCCCGGTGCCGTGGCCGAGAAGGTCCTGCGTCGGGGGGCCCGGCACGAACGACGTGCCCGGCAGCACCGCCCCACGCAGGTGCGCGTTGCCCGAGTCGACGCCGGAGTCCACGACGGCCACCGTGACGCCCTTGCCGGTCGCCAGCCCCCACGTCTGCGGGATGCTCAGGCTGCTGATCGCGTAGGACGACTCCTTGACGTACCGCGTCGTGCCGACCTCGCAGCTGGCCTCGTCGGCGAGGACGGGAGCGGCACCGACCACCGCCACCGGCCCCGTGAGCAGCGCGGCCGCGACGCCGGTCGGCAGCCAACGACTCACGGCTGGCTCCCGGTCGGCTGAGTAGCCGCCTGAGAGGTCAGCGCCGGGCCGTCCCCGAAGAGGTCCAGCCAGCCCGGCGGGACGGCCTGCGGCGTGGTCTCGGCGTAGCCCAGCGCGGTCATCGCGGCCCCCACCGAGGACCTGGTCCCGACGGCGTAGCGGGTGCCGGTGGAGTCGACCAGGAACACCGTGCCGGAGCCGATGACCCCGCCGCTGGCCGCCTGGACGAGGGCGCCGTGCCCGCTGTCGACCGTCCGGCTGACGCCCGTGGTGGTGCTGAGCGCCTCGGACAGGTCTCCCGGCGCGGCGAGCTGGACGGTGGCCGCCCGCTCCGTCGCGGTGGTCAGCAGCAGGCAGGGGGCGTCACCGCGGTCGTACGGCGTGACCGCCTGCTCCGGCCAGTCCTTCGGGTAGGGCCGCTCGGCGGTGTCGTTGACCGTGCGGATCTTGGTGATCTGGCCGCTCTGCACCTGCCGCTCGGGGAGGTCGGCGCCCGCGCCGGCGGAGCGATAGACCGTGTAGGCGAAGTCGGTGAGCGGCAGCAGGCCCTTGAGGCTCAGCACGTAGGGACGGCCGTCCACCTTGACCGGCGTGCCGACGGTGTCGAGACCGTCGACGCCGGTGTCGATCTTCCGGCCCTCGCCCTCGACGTCGAACGGCTCCAGCGGCGTGCCGGGGCTGATCAGGTCGAGCCAGAGGCCGGGCACCGGCTGGGCGGCGTTCCCGTCGAGGCCGAGGCCACGCAGGACGGCGTTGCCCCGGGCGCCGCGCGGCAGGTCGTACTGGTGCTCGCCCGCGATCACGTGCACCCGCTTGTCGCTCTGCGAGGTGACCACGAACGCGTCGTTCGGGCGCGGCGTCACGCCGGGATCGGTGGACAGCCGGATCTTCAGGCCCTGGGCCTGGTTGGTGCAGGCCGTCCAGCCGGTCGTGACGAGCTTGGACGGGGTGGGCAGCAGGTCGGGCGCTCCGGGGATGCCGATCGTGTTGCCCTGCTTCTGCTTGGCGATCTCGTCGTCGGGCACGAAGTTGACCTTGAAGTCGCCCTCGGCACCGAGGATCAGCCGCGCGGAGGTGGTGTTGATGACCGGGTAGAGCGTCTTGTCGAAGGCGACGAACCGGGAGCCGCTCTCCTTGCCGATCACCAGGCCCTTCTCGTTCCAGCCCTTCGGCAGCGTGGTGTGCAGGAGCGGCGCGACCGCCGCCCCCACGACCACCAGCAGCGCGAGGACCAGTCCCCCGACCAGGGTCCGGCCGTAGCGCACCGGCTCCACCTCGCGGCCGCCGGGCGCGCCGCTGACGAACGCGGTGATGAGGCGGCGCCGGTTGAAGGAGTGCGCCTCGACCAGGTCCTTCTTGCTCGACATGGGTCCTTCGTCTGTGTCCGGGACCCGTCACCGGGTCCGACGAGCGGGATCGTTGCGGAGATGCAGCCGACCGGGGTGCGCGTGACGACGGACGTCACGCACACCCCGGTCGCACGTCATGCAGGGTCAGGCGCGGTGCCGGGCCAGCCGCCGGGGGCGGACCAGCAGCGCACCGGCGGCCAGCAGGCCGAATCCGATGACCAGCATGCCCTGCGAGCCCGCAGCGGCTCCGGTCTCCGGCAGGGTGCTGCCGGTGCCGGCGACCGTCGACGGCGAGGTCGTCGTCGTGGTCGGGGTGCTGTGCGACGCGTCGACTCCGAGGATGCCGCTGTCGTTGCAGATCGCCGGGTCACCGCACACGGACGTGCCGGGGCGCGGTGCGGGCGGTTCGTGCCGGGGACGGTGCCCTCGGAGCCGGAGCCGTTGCTGCTCGAGGAGCCGCCGGCGCTGGTGCCCGGGCCGCCACTGTTCCGCCGCTGTTGCCCGGGGGCGTGGTCTGGCCGGGCGGGTTCCCGCCGTTGCCGTTGCCCCCGCCGGGGTTACCGCCGTTGTTGCCGCCGGGTTCACCGGGCGGAGTCGTGCAGCCGGGCTGGCTCGGCGCGACCGAGCACGGGAATGGCTGGCAACCCGGGGCCGTGTCGTCCGCGTCGACGCACACCGGGTGCTGTCGCATCCCTTCTGGCTGCTGTCCACGGCGCACGGCTGCGTCTGACACCCGTCGGCGGTGAGGTCCTGGTCGATCGTGCACTCGTCGGTGGTGGGGCAGCCCTCCTGGTCAGGGTTGTCCTCGCACGTCTCCGGCTGACAACCGGAGATGTCGCTCTCCTGGTCGTGCTGCGGCGGCGTGCACGGGTCGTCGTCGTTGTTGCCGGTCGTGTTGTCCTTGATGCACGCCGCCAGGAGCTCGGGATCGGTGATGCCGAGGCAGGCCGTCGGGATGTCCTCCGGGAAGTCCGCGGTGGGACCGAGGGTTCGCGCCGTGACGGCCTGGAGCCTCACCTGTTGGGTGGACTCGGTGTCTCCCGAGTCCGTCTTCGCCGACTCGGTCTCCCCAGTGTCGCCCCGGGACGTGGCGTCCTGCGGCTGGGCGGCCTGCTCGGCGGCCTGGGTGTCCGTCGTGGATCCCGCGTTGGACGTGACCGAGGAGGTCGTCCCCGTGACGCCGTCGGCACTGCCGACGTCGGCGAGGGAGGGGGCCGCGAACCCGACGAGCAGCAGTCCCCCGGTGAGCATTCCAACTGCGGTCAGTCTGCGACCGAATTTCATGGTTCTCCTTCTCGAGGCCGGTGATGGCCGGAACTGATGTGGTGCTGAGCTGGTGCGGTGGGTCGTACCGGTCCCGAGAATTGTCCGGATTGTGCCCACGACGATCACGATCCAACCGCGCCTACGAGCCCGATCGCGAAGACGAGAAGAGGCAGCATCGCCACGAGAGCGACGAGCTCGCTGATGTCCCCGAGACGACCCCGACGCACCGACGGAGTCATCGGCACGAGGGTGAAGACAAGCAGGACCGCTCCGGTCGCGGCAAGCAGCAGCGCCAGGGCGACGTGCCAGGTGGGCTGTTCGACGAGAACACTCACGGAGACCGCCACCAGGCCGGCCACGCCGCACACCAGACCGGCGGCGACCTCGCTGCCGACGCGGTACTGGCGGGTGCGCAGCATCAGCACGACACAGGCGCAGACGACGACCAGCGCCCCCGTGACGCCCAGCCGCACGGCCAACGGCGCGACCAGGACGATCAGCAGACCGACCGTCGTGGTGACCGCGAGCAGGATCTCGTGGCCCAGGTGCGCGTCCCTGCGGACCGCCTCGGGCTGCACGGGCCGCGGCTCCGCGGTGATGTCGGCGTCGCTGTGCGCCTGGTCGACCCGCGTGGACGTCGCACCGAGGGCGACCCACGGGAGGGCACTGCCGACCACCACCGCGACCACGAGGGCCACCGTGTAGACGGCGCCGGCGGAGAACGACGACACGGTCACGATCCCGCTGGCGGCCGCGACGACGCCACCGGTCACGACGGCCGGCAGCACCAGCGCCCGGCGCTCACCGAGCCCGACCAGGGCCACCAGCCCGGCGAGGACGGCCCCGGCGCCCGCAAGCGCGGCGGGCGCCTCCAGCAACGGTCCGGCGGGGGCCGCGGTGAGCCCCGACACGGCGGCGTAAACGACGCCGCCCCAGGCGAGGGTGAGCGCCGCCTCCCGCTCCCGCTGGACCCGGGCGAGCACCAGCGCGGCGGCCAGCAGCACGACGGCCGCGACACCGGCGGCCGCGCCCGCCACCAGGTCGGGCCGCTGCAGGGCGAGCGCCAGGGCGCCCAGGCCGAGCAGCAGGGCCGCCGCCGACAGTGCCGTACGTCGACCCGCGGCGGGCTCCCACGGACGCATGTCGTTCTCGACCGCGTCGGCCATCGCCTCGACGATGTCGTCGTAGACCCGCGGCGGCTCCTCGTCCACCCCCGAGGAGATGGTGAGCACGCCGCCGTCCTCGACGCCTTGGAAGGTCAGGCCGGTGTCACCGGAGAGCGTGCGGCCGTCGGAGGTGAGCAGTGAGTAGCCGCCGTACGCGGTCTGGCCGTCGAGCACGCCGACCGCACGGGCCAGCTCGGGCAGCAGCTCGGCCACCGGCAGCGCACCGGGAAGGGCGAGGTCCGCACGCCGCTCGCCGGCTACCACCGAGACACGCACGAGGCCGGCGCTGCCGGTGATCGTCTGCGTCACCGGATCACGTCCGGCCCGGACTCGTCCTCGTCCAGCCAGGCGTCGTCGTCCTCGAACACCATGCCCTTGCGCCTGGCAGCCTTGTCGTCCTTGCCGGCACCGGGACCACCGGCCGTCCCGGCGCCCCGGCCACCGGCGCCCTCGGACACGACCGCAGAGCGACCGCCCGAGCGCATGCCGGTGGTGCTGCGGCCACCACGACCCGCGGCCGCCTCGTCCTCGGTGGCGCTGGCGTAGCGACCGGGCGCTGACCTGCCCGCGCCGCTGGTGCTCTGGCCGCCGGCGGTGCCGCTGCCCGGCATCATGCCGGTGCCTCTCGCGCTGCTGGCCGATCCGGCGGTCCCGCCCGGCGTGCCGGGGTTCCCGCCGACCACGGCGCCGCGCCCGACCGAGCCCAAGGTCGCGCCGCGCGTGGCGCCGCCGACCGCGGAGGTCGTGGAGCCCGGCACACCGCCGAGCGGGCCGGCCGCTCCGCCCAGGCGTCCGGCGACGGCGCCGCCCGCGCTCGTCGCCGAGGACGCCCCGCTCCGGAGGGAGCCGAGGGCGCCCGCGCCGCCGAGCACGCCGGAGAGGCCGCCGACCGCGCCGCCGGCCAGGCTGCCCGGCGTCGAACCGCCGAGCCCGCCGGGGACGGTCGTGCCGCCGCTGAGACCGACGGCCGAGCCGCCCGCACCTCCGCCCGACGAGCCGGCGACCGTCCCGTCGACGACGCCGTCCGCGGTGGGCCCCGGGTGCCAGCCGGTGATCGGGTGGACCAGGGGGTCGAAGCCGATGACGTGCCCGCCGGAGCCGACCACCTGGCCGTGCACGTGGGTGCCGCCGGTGCTCGTGGAGTACGGACCCACGGGACCGCCGCCACCGACGGTGCCCGGCAGCCCGCCTGCGTCCGTGCCACCACCGGTGGTGGTCCCGCCCCCGCCACCGGTGCCGCCACCGGTGCCGCCGGTGTCGTAGCGGGGCGGCGCTGCCGCCGTCATCGTGATCTGGGAGTCCTTGAACGCTCCCTGGAGGTCGTTGTAGGCGCGCAGAGCCGCCTTCTCCCGCTGGGCGTCGGCGGCGTTGGCCTGGTCGACGCCGGAGCTGTAGGCGATCCGCTGCTCGTGGCTCACCTGGCCGTCCGCACCGGGTGTGGGCTGGCCCGGCATGACACCGGCCGGCGGCAGGCTGGCCTTGGCGGTCTGGGCCTGCCGGAGGCCCTGCGCCGCGGTGTTCAGCGCGGTCGACGCCGACTCCATGCGGGTCTGGTTGGTGTCCACGTTGCCGCTCAGGCTCGTGAAGGCCGCAGTGGCCGCGTCGGCGTCGTCACCGGTCCAGGCGGCCGCGATCGACTGCTGGGCGTTGTCGAGCTGCTCCTTGACCTTGCCCAGCCCGTCAGCCGCCTTCTGCCAGGTGTCCGCGGCCTGCTCGATCGCACCCGGATGGGCCTGGACCGCCCGGTCCAGCTTCGCTTCGTTCGCGCCCATGGTTCAGCCTTCCTCTCGTGCGGTCGTCACGGGACGACTCCCCCGTTTGTTCACTGCGATCACGCTGCCGGCCACCCCGACGACGACCACGGCCGCCAGCGGCCACACCCAGACCGGGACACCACCGGAGTCGCTCGTGCCGGAGGCACTCGGTCTGGTGTCGTCGCCGGAGGTCGCGGGTGCCTCCGACGCATCCCTGGACGCGTCCCCCGACGACCCGTCCGACGGGTCGGCCGACGAGCTCGGCTGCGTCGCGCCGTACGCGCTCATCGGGTAGGCCTTCATCGCGGCCTTCGGGCTCTTCAGCAGCGGGTTGACGTCGGGCCACCTGGTGGGGTCGTGCTGGAGCATCCGGGTCACCGAGACGATGCCGTAGCCGTAGAACCGGGTCCACTTGTACGTGTCGGACGACGAGTAGTGGATCAGGTGCTGGATCAGCTGGTTGCCCGTGGCGTCGGGGTACTTCGACTTCACCAGGGCCATCGCGCCGGCCACGATCGGTGCCGCGTCGGAGGTGCCGGTGCGCTCGACGCCGGAGACCCAGCCACGGCCCTGCTGGTAGCCCATCCCGGTCACGGCCACGCCCGGCGCGCTGATCGTGGGGTAGGCGTCGACGAAGCTGTGCACCGGGGGCGGGTTGTTCGCCCACGGGAGGGCCTTCTTGTCCACGGCGTTGACGGCCACCACGCCCGGGCGCGCAGCGGGGAACTCCATGGGGAACCCCGAGATCGACGGCCGGGTGCGGTCGCCGGTGGCGCCCACCACCACGATGCCCTCGGCGAGCGCCCTGGCCAGCGCCTTCCGCATCGGCGGGGTGTACCCGAGGCCCAGCGAGGTGCTGATGATGTCCGGGTGGTCCTTCATCGCCAGAGTCACCAGGTCTGCGGTGTAGACCGAGGTGTCGCAGTCCACGAGCTCGTCACCGGGGTCCGTGTCGGTGGCGTAGAACGTGACGTCGGCGCCCGGAGCCATGCCCAGGATGCCGCGCCCACCGGGCCCCGTCCCCCGGCCGGTGCCGGAGATCAGCGTGGTCACGTTGGTGCCGTGGTCCGCCTTCGTTCCCTGCGCCCGCTTCACGCGGGCACCCTTGCAGTCCCGGCCGAGCGTGACGCGAGCCCCTTGCAGCTCGGGGGCGTCGGGGTCGATGGCCTCGTCGATGACCGCGATCTTGACGCCCTTGCCGGTGGTCTGCCGGTGCGCCTTGTCGATGTGCATGACGTCGTACCACCAGGCGTCGAGGCCCTTCTGGGCCGGCGCCGGGGTGGCGGCCGTCGCGACGGGGATCGAGGCCGGGGCAGCGAGCAGGGCACCGACCAGCCCGGCCGCGAGCAGGGAGCGTCGAGCTCTCGCGCGGACCGGGCGTGGGTGCGGTCGGGGAGTCATCCGGGCCAAGACGTCAGAACTGGCTCTGGCCCGTGGGCAGCTGGTCGCCGCCGGGAGCGACCTGGGGCTTGTTCGCCGGGCTCGGCGTCGTGGGCGTCTCGGCCGGCGCCGGCGTGTGCGTGTTCGAGGTCGTGAGGTTGGCGGCCTGGTCGTGCAGCGCCTGGTCGTAGTTGGCGTCGGCGTTGTAGGTGTGGCCGTCGTACTTCTTCGCGAGCCCGCGGAGCAGGGCTTCCGCGGAGTCGTCGGTGGCCTCGTGGCTCTTCATGGAGTCGCGGAGGTTCTGCTGGAAGTCGCGCAGGTCCGCGACGACACCCTGGATGGTCTCGACGAACACCTCGTGCGCGCCCTGGTGCTGGTGCCCGAGCTCCTTGCCGAGCGGGCTGTGGCCGAACGCGCCGACGTCGAGCGTGAGGTTCTTGAAGCTCGTGGACGCGTGGTTGACGTCGGTCTCGGCGTCGGACAGACGAGTTCGCGATCTCGAGGACCGCGGAGATGGTGACCTCGATGGTCTCGATGGCCTTGACGGTGCCCGCCAGTTCAGGAATCACGTGTTCCTCTACCCCCTTGTGAGCCTGCGCGGAGCCGGGCGCACGCGGCGCCCGGCTCCCCACGGTGCCGGTCCCCCTCCACGGTGGGGCTCGGCGGTCGGTCCGGTCAGCCCCAGCGGGACTGGTTCTGGTTCTCGGTCGCCTGGTAGTCGCTGTTCGAGGTCGACACCGCGGTGCCGATCTCGGCGAGCAGCGCCTTCATGTCGGCCATGCCCTGGTCCCACTTGGCCTTCGCCTGCTGGTACGACGAGGACGCGGACCCGGTCCAGTCGGAGCGGAGCGGGGCCAGCTCGGACTCGAGCTGGTCGAGGCGACCCTCGATCTGGTTGGCGGAAGCCTGGATGTCGGCCGCGGCCGCGTCGAGGCTGCCGAAGTTGACCTTCAGCTCTCCTGCGTTCATGTCTGTGGTTCCCCTGTTTTTGTGAGTGGCGCCGTGAGTGGTCGGTCGTCAGCCGAGTCGGCCGGAGAGCTTGCCGAACGTGGAGGACTGGGCCTCGTCGTTGGCGTTGTAGGTCTGCTCGGACGAGCGCAGGTTGGCCTCGAACTCGTTGAGGGCCGAGATGATCTTGCGGGAGTCCTCGTCCCAGCGGACCATCACCTGCTGGAAGGCGGACGAACCCGCACCGCGCCACTGCGCGCCGATGCCCGACAGCTTGCCGCGCAGGCTGCTGAGCTGCTGCTCCAGGTCACCACGGGCGGAGGACACCATCTGTGCGCCCCGTGTCAGTGCCTGGTCTTGCTTGGTTACCTCGCCGGCCATGTAGCCAGCCTCCTTTCGATCCCCCGGTCGAAGACCAGCTGCATGGCGAGCCCCCGCTCGAGAATGACTGTGCGCGCGAACGCGCCTGGACGTCAGCCCGAAACTTTACTGTGCTGCCACAAAAGTGGCGAGGGGCGTATTCCCGTCTTTTTCATGACGTAAACCCGCGCACGACCTCGGAGAATCCGGACGCGAGCGGCACCGCCGCGACCACCAGAACGATCGAGAGTCCCTCGACCAGGTCCGCGACCCGCGCCCACCACACCGAGCGCCAGCCGCGCCCGAGCGACACCGCTGTCAGCGACACGAGGAGCGCCAGGGTCCCGGCCACGGCGAACACCAGCCAGTCGGTGGTGCGGCCGAACTCGCGGAGCACGTCCAGGCCGAGGAAGGCGAGGGTCCAGGTGGCGCTGAGACGCAGCGCGAGCCGGGGCAGCGTCGACCGGAACGACCGGGCCACGAGCGTGAGCGCACCGGCACCCAGCCCCACCATCACGAGCGCGCTGATCCCGGCGACGTCCCGTCCGGCCGCGAGGGTGAGCAGCGGGCCGGTGGTCGCCACGACCACGGCGATCGCGACGGTGCCGGCCGCCACCAGGCGGAGCCCGCGACGTACGAGCGCGGTGACGCCGTCGAACCGCACCATCGAGCGTCGGCGGCGGCTGCCGCGCGGCCGCTCACGGGCCGACCACGCGGTGACGGCGAGCCGGTCGAGGTCGAGCAGCGCCTGGTCCGGGACGTCGACGACCGTGTAGGGCAGCAGCCGCGCGGCGACCACCGCGGCGGCGAACAGCAGCGACCACAGACCGACGAGCGAACCACCGGCCAGCAGCATCACCAGCGTCAGGACCGCGACGGCGCCGGCCGCCACCAGCCAGACCTCGACCAGCTCGTCCTGGTCCGGGTCGAGGAAGGTGCGCGCCACCGCTGCGAACACCGCCGCCGCCAGCGCGGCGACGGCCAGGCCGAGGAGCAGGCCACCCGGGGTCGCGGAGTACGCCGCCACGAAGCCGGCTCCGGCGCCGAAGGCCGGGCTCGCCGCGCTGCGGGCGCGCGACGTCGACGCGCGCGCGGGACCGAGGGGGACGGCCGTGACAAGAGCGCAGAGCAGGAGCAGCACCAGACCCACGACCCGCGCGGCACCGCTCGCCCCGGTGCCGGCCAGCGTCGCGGCGCCACCGAGCCCCGCCGTACCGGCGAGCAGGAGCAGCAGCGGCTGGACGGCACGGGACGGCGTGCTGGCGGGGCGGTCCACGGGACCGCGGTCCGCGGGCGCCGCGAGATCGTCGTGCGCGAGCGTCACCACCACGTCGCCGTGTCGCAGGCCGACCTCGTCGACGGTGCGGTCGCCGTCGAGCACCGAGCCGGACGAGGTGGCGAGGAGCGGGACCCCGGTGGTGCCGACGGACTCGGCGTAGCCGGCCGCGAGGGTGGCGACGTCGACCCACGTGGGGACCGCCAGGTCGACCCGGCCCGCGTCGCCCAGGACCGTGACGCGGATGGTCGCCGAGACGATTCCTGCGGACACCGAGCCCTCCCCGTGACTGCTCATGGCTGCTGGTTCCGGGCTGAGGCGACCGGACCGCGGCCTACTATCATGCACGACTGGTGTCGGACCGGACATCACGGACATGACGGCGCCTGTCGCCGACGGGGAGGTCATCGCTTGTCCACGACGCTGGGGCGCGGCCAGAGGCTCGAGCCGCCCACGATGCCGGGCGGACAGCTGGTCCTCCAGGCGCCACCCGAGCTGGCCCCGCACGAGGGCGCCGGCGGCGCACTGATGATGGCCCTGCCGATGCTCGGCAGCGTCGGCTCGATCGTCTTCGTCGCGGCCGCCGGCCCCTCCGGCGGCAAGGGCATGATCGCCGGGGCGATGTTCCTGGTCGCGACGCTCGGCTTCGTCGGCGTCAGCATCGACCGGCAGCGCAAGCAGCGGTCGGCCAAGGTCGGCGGCGCGCGCCGCGAGTACCTCCAGTACCTCGCCGGCATCCGCAAGGTGGTCCGGGAGACCGCGGCCCAGCAGCGGCAGAGCCTGCTGTGGCACCACCCCGCCCCCGTGGCCCTTCCGGCGCTGGCCGAGGACCGCTCCCGCCTGTGGGAGCGGACGCCGGACAGCCCCCATCACCTGCAGGTGCGCTACGGCCTCACCTCCCAGCCGCTCGCCCTGGACCTCGTGCCTCCGGAGACCGCCCCGATCGAGCAGCTCGACCCGGTGGCCGCCTCGGCACTGCACCGGCTGCTCGTCGTGCATCGCGTGCAGCCGGACCTCCCGGCCGCCCTCGACCTGCGTGCCTTCAGCCGGGTCGAGGTCACGGGCGAGGCCGAGCACGCGCGGTCTCTCGCCCGCGCGATCGTCTGCTCGGTCTCCGCGTTCCACTCCCCCGACGACCTCGTCGTCGCGGTGCTCGGCAACGACGAGACGCTGCCCGCCTGGGAGTGGCTCAAGTGGCTGCCGCACGCACACAGCACCGAGGACAGCGACGCCCTCGGCCCCAGCCGCATGGTCACCACGTCGGTCGACGACCTCGCCGCGATGCTGCCGCGCGACCTCGCGGACCGGCCGCGCTTCGGCGCCGACCAGCGACCCGCGAGCCCGCACATCCTGCTGTCGTCGACGGCGGCCAGCTGCCGCCCGGCAACCACCTGATCCCGGACGAGGGCGTGCACGGCGTCACCGTGCTGGACCTGCCGGAACGCTGGGAAGAGCTCGACGACCCGACGCGTCTGCGGCTCAACCTCGAGCCACAGCTGCTCCCCGACGGCCGGGCCGCCGTGACGGCGCTGCGGGTCCGCGAGGTGGCCAGCCGGGCCGCCGGCGACCAGCTCGACGTCGCCACCGCCGAGGCGTTCGCCCGGCGGCTGGCGCCGCTGCACACCACCGAGGGGCCGGTGCGCGAGGACTCGCTGGCCGGCACCCCCGACCTCAACGACCTGCTCGGCCTGAGCGACGTGCGGTCGTTCGACCTGGCCTCGGCGTGGCAGCCGCGGCCCGTCCGCGACCGTCTCCGGGTGCCGGTCGGTGTGGGCGACACGGGCGCGCCCATCTACCTCGACATCAAGGAGTCCGCCCAGCAGGGCATGGGGCCGCACGGCCTGGTCATCGGCGCCACCGGCTCCGGCAAGTCGGAGTTCCTGCGCACCCTGGTGCTCGGCCTGGCCATGACGCACTCGTCCGAGGTGCTCAACATGGTCCTGGTCGACTTCAAGGGCGGCGCGACCTTCGCCGGCCTCTCCGACATGCCGCACGTGTCGGCGGTGATCACCAACCTGGAGAACGAGCTCACGCTCGTCGACCGCATGCAGGACGCCCTCTCCGGTGAGATGGTGCGCCGCCAGGAGCTGCTGCGCGAGGCCGGCAACTACGCCTCGGTGCGCGACTACGAGAAGGCCCGCGCGGCCGGGGAGCCGCTCGAGCCGCTGCCCAGCCTGTTCATCGTCGTCGACGAGTTCTCCGAGATGCTCTCCGCGAAGCCGGAGTTCATCGACCTCTTCGTGGCCATCGGCCGGCTCGGCCGCTCCCTCGGCCTGCACCTGCTGCTCGCCTCGCAGCGCCTGGAGGAGGGTCGGCTCCGCGGCCTGGAGAGCCACCTGTCCTACCGGATCGGTCTGCGCACGTTCTCCAGCGCCGAGTCGCGCGCGGTCCTCGGTGTGCCGGACGCCTACGAGCTGCCGCCGGTCCCGGGCCTCGGCTACCTCAAGCCGGACCAGTCCACGCTGCTCCGGTTCAAGGCTGCCTACGTCTCCGGGCCTCCGCCGCGGCGCAGCGGTGCGTCGGCCGCGCGGTCGGGCGTCCGGGCGCGGGCGATCCTGCCGTTCACCGTCGGCCACGTGCTGGCCCCGCGTGAGGAGGAGCCGGAGGTCCTCGAGGTCGCGACCACGAGCCTGGAGCCCGCGGACACCCGGTCCGTGCTCGACATCGCGGTCGACCGGATGGTCGGCCACGGTCCCGAGGCGCACAAGGTCTGGCTCCCGCCGCTCGATCTGCCGGACACCCTCGACGCCCTGATGCCGGACCTGGTCGAGGACCCCGAGCTGGGTCTGGTCTCGCCGTCGTGGCGGGCGCGCGGCGGTCTCGACGTACCCCTCGGGACGGTGGACCGTCCCCGGGAGCAGCGCCGCGACGTGATGCGGGTGAACCTCGCCGGCGCCGGCGGCCACGTCGCCGTCGTCGGCGGCCCGCGCAGCGGCAAGTCGACGCTGCTGCGCACGATCGTCAGCAGCATCGCGCTCACCTCGACCCCCGAAGAGTCGCAGTTCTACGTCCTCGACTTCGGTGGCGGCACCTTCGCCCCGATGACCGACCTGCCGCACGTCTCCGGTGTGGCGACGCGCTCCGAGCCCGACGTCGTACGGCGCGTCGTCGCCGAGGTCCAGGGCGTGGTGGACCGGCGCGAGGCCTACTTCCGGCAGCAGGGCATCGACTCGATCGAGACCTACCGCGCACGCCGCCGGCAGGGCACGGCCGACGACGGCTACGGCGACGTGTTCCTGCTCGTCGACGGCTGGAGCACGCTCCGCGCCGACTTCGACGAGCTGGAGATGGAGCTGCAGGCCCTGGCGCAACGGGGCCTCACCTTCGGCCTGCACCTGCTGGCCGGAGCGGCCCGCTGGGCGGACTTCCGGGCCGCGGTGCGCGACGTGTTCGGCACCCGGCTCGAGCTGCGTCTCGGCGACCCGAACGACTCCGAGGTGGACCGCAAGCTGGCCCAGCTCGTCCCCACCGGACGGCCGGGCCGCGGTCTGGTGACCCAGAAGCTGCACTTCCTCGCGGCGCTGCCGCGGGTCGACGGCCACCCCGACACCGCGGCCGTCGGCGCCGGCGTCGAGGACCTCGTCGAGCGCGTGTCCAAGGCCTGGGGCGGCGGCGCCGGCCCGAAGCTGCGGCTGCTGCCGGAGCGCATCGAGCTGGCCCGGGTGCGCCAGCAGGTCGAGGAGACCGGGACGCTGGACGCACGGCTGTTCCTGGCCATCGACGAGCGCGACCTGGCGCCGGTCGGCCTGGACGTCGACCGCGAGCCGCACCTGCTGGCGTTCGGCGACAGCCGCTCCGGCAAGAGCGCGCTGCTGCGCACCTACGCCCAGGAGGTCATGCGGACGCGGACCGCCAAGGACGCGCAGCTGGTCGTCGTCGACTACCGGCGCTCGCTGCTCGGCGAGGTCTCCGACGACTACCAGCTGCACTACCTGACCAGCGCGACCCAGGCCGCCCCGGCGGTCGCCGAGCTCGCGGCGTACCTCCAGCAGCGGCTGCCCGGCCCGGACGTCACCCCCGACCAGCTGCGCAACCGGTCGTGGTGGACCGGTGCCGAGGTGTTCGTGGTGGTCGACGACTACGACCTGGTGGCCACCCAGTCCGGGTCGCCTCTGACGCCGCTGGTCCCGCTGCTCGCCCAGGCTCGGGACGTCGGCCTGCACCTGGCCCTGGCCCGCCGTTCCGGTGGTGCGGCCCGGGCGCTGTACGAGCCGGTCATCCAGAGCCTGCGCGACCTCGCCATGCCGGGCGTCCTGCTGTCGGGCAGCCCCGACGAGGGCCCGCTGATCGGCACCGCCAAGCCGCGCAGGTCGGTGCCCGGCCGCGGCCAGCTGGTCACGCGCGACCGCGGCGTCGAGGTCGTGCAGACGGCGTGGACGGAGCCGTCGCTCTGAGTCCCCGGGTCAGAAGGTGCGGCCGGTGAGCCGCTCGTAGGCCTCGACGTAGCGCGACCGGGTCCGCTCGACGACCTCGTCGGGCAGCGGCGGCGGGGCCTCGCCCGAGGTGCGGTCCCAACCGCTGGCCGGCGAGGTCAGCCAGCCGCGCACGACGTCCTTGTCGAACGACGGCTGGGCGCGGCCGGGCGACCACTCCTCGGCCGGCCAGAACCGTGACGAGTCCGGCGTGAGCACCTCGTCGGCCAGCACGATCGTGCCGTCGGCACGCGCGCCGAACTCCAGCTTGGTGTCGGCCAGGATGATGCCGCGCTCGCGGGCGACCTCCTCGGCGCGGCCGTAGACCGCGAGGGTCAGGTCACGGAGCCGGCTCGCGGTCTCCTCGCCGACCTGGCCGGCCACGACGTCGTACGACACGTTCTCGTCGTGGTCGCCGAGCTCGGCCTTGGTCGCCGGGGTGAACAGCGGGCGCTCGAGCCGGCTGCCGTCGACCAGCCCGTCGGGCAGCGCGATCCCGCACACCGCGCCGGTGTCGGCGTACTCCCGCAGCCCGGAGCCGGTGAGGTAGCCGCGTGCGACGCACTCGACCGGGAACATCGCGAGGCTCTCGCAGACGACCGCGCGGCCCTTCACCTCCGCCGGTACGTCGACCGACAGCACGTGGTTCGGGACGAGGTCGGCGAGCCGCTCGAACCACCACAGCGACATCTGCGTCAGCACGGCGCCCTTGTCGGGGATCGTGGTCTCGAGGACGAAGTCGTAGGCCGAGATCCGGTCGCTGGCCACCATCAGCAGCTCGCCGCCGGGCAGCCGGTAGAGGTCGCGCACCTTCCCCGAGTGCAGGTGCTCCGCCCCCTCGATCGCGGGGGCCGGGGGAATGCCGAGGTCGCCTGCGCTCATGCGGCGATCGTAGTGGGGCCGAAGTCTTCCGCGAGCCGGGACAAAGTTCTGGTCGAGCCGGGACAAAGTTCCCGTCGAGCCGGGTGAAGTGCACGGCAGACCGAGAACACACCCGGCTCGGCGGGAAGTAATCCCCGGCTCGGCGGGAACATTTCTCCCGGGGGCTGTCGAGAACCGTCGATCCCGCGCGTCGTACCTGTGACACTGACCGCGAGGGAAAGGACCCTTCCGATGAAGTACGTGCTGATGTTCTGTGACACCCCCGAGCTCTACGGCGAGGTCGACGAGGTGGCGGCGAAGGCCGTGCACGAGGAGATCTGGGCGTGGTTCGGCGAGCACGACGCGGCCGGCCGGATCGCCGACATGGGGGCGCACCTGCAGCCGGTGACCACCGCGACGACGATCAAGAGCGGGGACGGCGCCCCGGTCGTGGTGGACGGTCCGTTCTCGGAGGCCAAGGAGGTCGTCGGCGGCTTCACCGTCGTCGAGGTGCCGGACCTCGACGCCGCGCTGGCGATGGCCCGCACCTGGCCGCCGCTGAAGTTCCCGGGCGTCTCGGTCGAGGTCCGGCCGGTCGTCGACTACAGCGGCGACATGTGAGCCGGCCGGCCACCGCGGACGCTGCGCTCGCCGCCGCGATCCGTGCCGAGGCCGGCACGATCGTCGCGTCCCTGCACCGTCTCGTCGGCGACTTCGACGTCGCGGAGGAGGCGGTGCAGGACGCCGTCGTCGAGGCGCTGCGGCACTGGCGGTCCGCCGGCATCCCGGACAACCCCGGCGCCTGGCTCCAGGTGGCCGCGCGCCGCAACGCGCTGGACCGGCTGCGGCGCCAGCAGCGCTACGAGAAGGCGCTGGCCCGGCTGCGTGAGCGGATCCCCGCCGCCGAGCTCGAGGACGGTCCCGACGAGCGGCTGCCGCTGCTGTTCGGCTGCTGCCACCCGGCGCTCGCCGTGGAGGCCCGGATCGCGCTCACCCTGCGCGCGGTCGTCGGCCTGACCACCGCACAGATCGCCCGGGCGTTCCTGGTCAGCGAGGCGACGATGGCGCAGCGGATCGTCCGGGCCAAGCGCAAGATCGTCGCCACCCGGATCCCGTTGACGATGCCGGCTCCCGACCAGCGGGCCGGTCGGCTGGACGACGTACTGACGGTGACGTACCTGATGTTCAACGAGGCCTTCGTGTCCACCGCCGGGGAGGCCGGCGACGACCGCGACCTCGGCGACGACGCGCTGTGGCTGGCCGGGGTGGTGGCCGCGGCGCTCCCCGACGAGCCGGAGGCACTCGGGCCTGCTGGCGCTGCTCACCGTCCAGCACGCGCGGCAGCCGGCGCGGTTCGACGCGTCGGGTGCCCTGGTGCTGCTCGAGCACCAGGACCGCTCGCTGTGGGACCGGGCCGCGATCGCCACCGCCGACGGGCTCCTCGAGCGGGCCGCCGCCCACCACCGGGCGGGCCGCTTCCAGCTCCAGGCCGCCATCGCCGCCTGCCACGCGTCGGCGGCCACCTGGGCCGAGACAGACTGGCTGCAGATCCTGGTGCTCTACGACATGCTGCTCGGCCACGACCCCTCACCGGTCACCCGGCTCAACCGCGGGGTCGCGCTGGGCAAGGTCTGGGGCGCCGCCGGCGCCCTGGAGTACGTCGACCGGCTGGCCGCCGACCTCGACGGCTACCACCTGTTCCACGCCACCCGGGCCGCCCTGCTCCGCGAGCTCGGCCGCAGCTCCGAGGCCGACGCCGCCGACGCCCGCGCCCTCTCGCTCACCCGGAACCCCGCCGAGCAGGTCCTGCTCCGCACCCGCCTGTCCGGGTAGTCCGTGACGTTCTGGCTCGTTTCTCCCTGTGGAACCAGCCGTTCCGTCACGGACTACCCGCCCCCTGCCCTGGCTACCCGCCCCCTGGCCTCAGCAGCCGCCGCAGTTGTAGAACGTCACGTCCCAGTGGCTGCCCTCGTCGGCGTAGACGTTGCCGGCGCCGGACCGGTACTGCGGCGCCCCGTCGCCACGCAGCCCGATGTAGGTGAAGTAGGTGTGCACGTAGTTCGTCAGGCAGGTGGTCCTGGAGAAGTCCAGCTTGTAGCCGTTGTAGTGGCTGTAGGTGCCGCTGGCGTGGCCGACCTCGGTGCCCCCGGTGATGTTGAGGGAGCAGCCGCTGGCGCTCTTGAGCGTCTTGGCGCCGTCGATGGTGGTCTGCCGGATCCCCTCGAAGGACGTGCAGGTCGGGTTGCTGCGGGTGGTGCAGCCGCCCGAGGACGACCAGGTGATGCCGGCGGCGCTGAACTGGCTCGCGGCGGACGCCTGGGTCACGGCCGAGGCGGGCAGGGCGCCGACGAGCAGCGTGGTCGAGGGCGAGCAGGACCGCGGCGACGAGCGAGCGCGCCTGCGGGCGGCGACGGGTTGTGGGTGCGGCTTCCGACAGGGTCATGATCGGAACCTAGGCGCGGCTCCGGGGCACCGGTAGCCGCATGATCGTGCAGTGCACGAACTGGCAGCGACGTCAGCCGTCGAGCAGCAGCGGCTCGAGCCGCTCCAGCGCCACCCCGGCGTAGCCGCGCCACAGCTTGCCGAACAGCGGCATCGCGAGACCGGCGTACGGCGCCGGGTGCACCGTCCACGACCAGGTCACCCTCGCACCCGTGCCCGCCGGCTCGAACGCCCAGCGTCCCTCGACGCTCGCGACCAGAGGCTTCATCGGGCCGGTCACGTCGGTGATCCGGTAGGCGAACTCCCGGTGCGGCTCGACCCTCGTCAGCTCCTCGCGCATGGTGCCGCCGTCGGCGAGCACGATGGTGCGGGTCTGCCCGACGGTCCCCCAGACCCCCTCCTGGTCGCGGACGGTCCGGATCGGCGGCAGCGGTCCGTAGCGCGCGCTGAACACCTCCGCGAGCGGGGCCGACAGGACCACCTCGTAAGCATGCTCGACGGTGACGGGGTAGGCGCGGGAGCGCTCGACGTGCAGGGTCACAGGATCGCCCCCGGCGTGTAGGACGCCGCCTCGGGATGGGCCTTCGCGACCTCGTCCACGCGACGTACGACGGACTGGACCTGGTCGACGGCGGCGCCGGTGAAGGTGATCGGGTCGGCGACGAGCGAGGCGAGCTGCGCCTCGGTGAGGCCGAGCCGGGGGTCGGCGGCGAGCCGCTCGAAGACGTCGTTCTCGACCTGCCCCTGCCGCATCGCGAGCGCGACCCCGACGGCGGCCTCCTTGATCGCCTCGTGCGCGGTCTCCCGGCCGACGCCGTTGCGGACCGCGGCCATCAGCACCTTGGTGGTGGCCAGGAACGGGAGGTACCGGTCGAGCTCGCGCTCGATCACCGCCGGGAAGGCGCCGAACTCGTCGAGCACCGTGAGGAAGGTCTGGAACAGCCCGTCGCAGGCGAAGAACGCGTCCGGCAGCGCCACCCGGCGTACGACGGAGCAGGAGACGTCGCCTTCGTTCCACTGGTCGCCGGCCAGCTCGCCGACCATGGAGAGGTAGCCGCGCAGCACGACCGCGAGCCCGTTGACGCGCTCGCAGGAGCGGGTGTTCATCTTGTGCGGCATCGCCGACGAGCCGACCTGGCCCTCCTTGAACCCCTCGGTCACCAGCTCGATGCCGGCCATCAGCCGGATGGTGGTGGCGAGGTTCGAGGGCCCGGCGACGACCTGCACGAGGGCGGAGACGACGTCGAAGTCCAGCGACCGCGGGTACACCTGGCCGACGCTGGTCAGCACGTGGTCGAAGCCGAGGTGGGCGGCCACGCGCTGCTCCAGGTCGGACAGCTTCGCGGTCGAGCCGTCGAGCAGGTCGAGCATGTCCTGCGCGGTGCCGACCGGGCCCTTGATGCCGCGCAGCGGGTAGCGGGCGACCAGCTCCTCGAGCCGGTCGAGGCCGACCAGCAGCTCGTCGGCGACGGTGGCGAACCGCTTGCCGAGCGTGGTCGCCTGCGCCGCGACGTTGTGGGACCGGCCGGCCATCACCAGCGCCTCGTGCTCGGAGGCGAGCCGGGCCAGCCGGGCCAGGGTGGCCACGACCCGGTCGCGGACCAGCAGCAGGGACGCCCGGATCTGGAGCTGCTCGACGTTCTCGGTGAGGTCGCGCGAGGTCATGCCCTTGTGGATGTGCTCGTGGCCGGCGAGCGCGCAGAACTCCTCGATGCGGGCCTTCACGTCGTGCCGGGTGACCCGCTCGCGCGCCGCGATCGAGGCCAGGTCGACCTGGTCGACGACCGCCTGGTAGGCCTCGACGACCCCGTCGGGGACGTCGACGCCGAGGTCGCGCTGGGCCTTGAGCACCGCGATCCAGAGCTGCCGCTCGAGGACGATCTTGTGCTCCGGCGACCAGATCCGGACCAGGTCGTCGGCGGCGTAGCGGTGCGCGAGGACGTTCGGGACGGTCGTCGGGCTGGTCATGGTCAGGCTCCTGCGGCGATGTCGGTGCGGTGGTGGCTGCCGTCGATGCGGAGGAGCGCCACCCCGTCGTAGGCCTTGGCGCGGGCGTCCGCGACGTCGGCGCCGACCGCGGTCACGGCCAGCACCCGGCCGCCGGAGGTGACGACGTGGCCGTCGTCGTCGGTGCTGGTGCCGGCGTGCAGCACCTCGACGTCGTCGAGGCGCGCGACCTCGGCCAGTCCGTGGACGGCGTCGCCGGTGCGCGGCTTCGCCGGGTAGCCGTCGGCCGCGACCACCACCGCGACCGCGGCGCCGTCGGCCCAGGTCAGCGGGCCCACGTCGGGCAGCCGGCCGTCGGCGGCGGCCTTGAGCACGACGCCGAGCGGTGAGGTCGAGCAGGGCCAGCAGCGGCTGGGTCTCCGGGTCGCCGAAGCGGGCGTTGAACTCGACGACCCGCACCCCGCGCCTGGTGAGCGCGAGCCCGGCGTAGAGCAGGCCGGCGAACGGCGTGCCGCGCCGGGCCATCTCGTCGACGGTCGGCTGGAGGACCCGGGCCGTCACCTCGCCGACCAGGCCGGCGGGGACCCACGACAGCGGCGTGTAGGCGCCCATGCCGCCGGTGTTCGGGCCGGCGTCGCCGTCGAGGGCACGCTTGAAGTCCTGGGCGGGCAGGAGGGGTACCACGGTCGAGCCGTCGGTGATCGCGAAGAGGGAGACCTCCGGGCCGTCGAGGTACTCCTCGATCACGACCCGCTCGCAGGCGGCCGCGTGGGCGAGCGCCTCGTCGCGGTCCTCGGTGACGACGACGCCCTTGCCGGCCGCGAGCCCGTCGTCCTTCACGACGTACGGCGGGCCGAAGGCGTCCAGGGCGTCGGCCGCCTCGTCGGCATTCGTGCACACCCGGGCCATCGCGGTCGGCACGTCGGCCGCGGCCATCACCTCCTTGGCGAACGCCTTGGAGCCCTCGAGCCGGGCCGCTTCCGCGGACGGGCCGAAGCAGGAGATGCCGGCCTCGCGTACGGCGTCGGCGACGCCCGCCACCAGCGGCGCCTCCGGCCCGATCACGACCAGGTCGGCGCCGACCTCACGGGCGAGTGCGGCGACCGCCCGGCCGTCGACCGGGTCGACGTCGTGGAGGGTGCAGATGCCGGCCATGCCGGGGTTGCCGGGCGCCGCGTGCACGGCGGTCACGTTGGGGTCGCGGGACAGCGCGAGGGTGAGGGCGTGCTCGCGGCCGCCGGTGCCGATGACGAGGACCTGCACCGCTCAGCCCTCGCGCAGGGTGATCGACTGCTCGCGGCCCGGGCCGACCCCGACGCCCCAGAACGGCGCGCCCGAGACCTCCTCGAGCGCCCGGACGTAGGTCTGGGCGTTCTTGGGCAGGTCGTCGAAGGAGCGGCACCCGGAGATGTCCTCCATCCAGCCGTCGAAGAACTCGTAGACGGGTGTGGCGTGGTGGAACTCCGACTGCGTCATCGGCATCTCGTCGTGCCGGACGCCGTCGATGTCGTAGCCGACGCAGACCGGGATCCGCTCCCAGCCGCCGAGGGTGTCGAGCTTGGTCAGGAAGAACTCGGTGAGCCCGTTGACCCGGGCGGCGTAGCGGGCGATCACGGCGTCGTACCAGCCGCACCGGCGGGGCCGGCCGGTGGTCACGCCGTACTCCGCGCCGACCTCGCGCAGCCGGTCGCCGTCCTCGTCGAACAGCTCGGTCGGGAACGGGCCCGAGCCCACGCGGGTGGTGTAGGCCTTGATGACGCCGATGACCCGGTCGATGCGGGTCGGGCCGACCCCCGCGCCGGTGCAGACGCCGCCGGAGACCGGGTTCGAGCTGGTGACGTAGGGGTAGGTCCCGTGGTCGACGTCGAGCATGGTCGCCTGGGCGCCCTCGAACAGCACCGTCTTGCCGTCGTCGAGCGCGCGGTTCAGCAGCAGGCTGGTGTCGGCGACCAGGGGGCGCAGCCGGTCGACGTACGACAGCAGCTCCTCGACCACCTGGTCCGCCTCGATCGCGCGCCGGTTGTAGACCTTGGCGAGGATCTGGTTCTTCAGGTCCAGGCTGGCGTCGACCTTCTGCCGCAGGATGCTCTCGTCGAACAGGTCCGCGATCCGGATGCCGGTGCGGCTGATCTTGTCGGCGTACGTCGGACCGATCCCCCGGCCCGTCGTACCGATCAGGTTCTTGCCGAGGAACCGCTCGGTCACCTTGTCCAGGGTGATGTGGAAGCTGGTGATCACGTGCGCGTTGGCGGAGACCACCAGGTCGGGGACCTCGACGCCGCGCTTGGCGAAGGTGTCGATCTCGCCGAACAGGGCGGACGGGTCGATCACCACCCCGTTCGCGATCACCGGGGTGCAGCCCGGGGTCAGCAGACCCGACGGGAGCAGGTGGGTGTCGAACTTCTCGCCGTTGACGACGATGGTGTGTCCGGCATTGTTTCCGCCGGACGTGCGGACGCAATAATCGATCGACGAGCCGAGCTGGTCGGTCGCCTTGCCCTTCCCCTCGTCGCCCCACTGGGCTCCGAGCACGACGATCGCGGGCATGTGGCACCTCTTTCACGGGCCGGGTCACCGGTGCGCGGTCCTCGTCGGACACTCCGTGACTCTCCGTACGAACGACGAAGAGCCCGGATGCGCAACAGCATCGGGGCTCTTGCAACCCAACGCTATCAGAGGCCCCCGGTCCGGTCCGGGGCTCGTCCGCGGGACGGTCCGCGAGCTGCGCGCGCTACTCTCCGCCCCGTGGAGCCACTGCTGCTGATCACCAACTCCGAGGCCGGGAGCAACGACGAGGAGAACCTCGACAAGGCGCTCGCCGTGCTGCGCGCGGCTACGGACGTCGAGGTGGCCGCCACCTCCAACCAGGGCGAGCTCGACGGGGTGCTGCACCGCCGCGGCGGCCGCCACGTCGTGGTCGCCGGCGGCGACGGGAGCCTGCACGCGGTGGTCGCGGCCCTGCACCGCCGCAACGAGCTCGCGGACACCGTGGTCGGCCTGGTCCCGCTCGGCACCGGCAACGACTTCGCCCGTGGGGCGGGGATCCCGCTCGACCCCGAGGACTCCGCGCGGCTCATCGTCGAGGGCACGGTCCAGCCCGTCGACGTGATCGTCGACTGCCTCGGCGAGGTCGTCGTGAACAACGTGCACGTGGGGGTCGGCGCCCAGGCCAGCCACAACGCCAAGAACCTCAAGAAGGTGCTCGGCCGGGCGGGCTACGCGCTCGGCGCTCTCAAGGCCGCGGTCAAGCCGCCGTTCGTGCGGCTGCGCATCGAGGTGGACGACCACGTGGTGGCCGACTTCGCGCACCCCATCCTGATGGTGGCGATCGGCAACGGCTCCCGGGTCGGCGGCGGGGCCGCGATCACCCCCGAGGCCGACCCCAAGGACGGCAAGCTCGACGTGATGGTGTCGTACGCGACCTCGCCGTGGGACAAGCTCGGGTACGCCATCGGGTTCCGCCGCGGCACCCACCACGAGCGGGACGACGTGCTGTACCTGCGCGCGAACCGGGTCAGCATCTCGGGGCAGAACTTCTACTGCAGCGCCGACGGGGAGCTCTACGGCCCGGAGCGCAACCGCACCTGGCACATCGAGCCGGGCGCGTTCTCGATGCCGCTGCCCTGACCGTCCGGTCAGATCCAGCCACGCCGTACGGCCTCGACACCGGCCTGGAACCGGGAGTCGGCGCCGAGCTCGTCCATCAGGTCCGCCATCCGGCGGCGCACCGTGCGCACACTCATGCCGAGCGCCCGCGCGATCTGCTCGTCCTTCGCGCCGCCGGCCAGCTCCAGGAGCAGCAGCCGCTGGTCGCTGGCCCCCTCCACGTCCGGCTGGGCGTCCAGCCCGGGGACGGACATGGCCTTCTCCCAGAGCCCCTCGAACATCAGCGTGAGCGCCTCGACCAGGCCCGGCTGCCGGATCACGAGGCGCCGCTCGGTGGGCAGCCCGAAGTCCTCGCTCATGAGCGCCGCAGCCGTGCCGGTGATCGCCAGCCGGCAGGGCACCTCCGCCAGGATGCGGACGTGCTCGCCGGCGTCGGCACGACGACGGATGGCCTCGGGCATCTCCTCGAGCACCCGGGCGGGGTAGATCGCGCGCGACCGGCGACCGGACGCCACCATGTCCCGGACCCAGTCGTCGACGATCTGCCCGGTGGACAGCTTCCACTGGTCGGGTCGGAGCCAGAGCAGGTCACCGGAGGACGTGGCCGCCATGCTCCGCAGCAGCTGCGGGACGTCACCGCCGTGCACGCGCTCGACCAGAACCCCCTCGCTCCTCGGCGCCGCCGCGGACACGTGCTCGGCCGACAGCGCGGGCAGCAGACCCCGCACGGCCTCGAGCTGCTCGGCGCGGCGCCGCATGCGGCGCGCCTCCTCGCTGACCAGCCGCGCGATCGCCTCGGCAGGCGGTCGCGCGGTGACGATGTCGTCCAGCACGTCGACGACGCCGGTGGCCGCGAACAGGGCCACCCGCTCGCGCAGGTCGTCGGGGGTCAGGCCGGCGAGCGCGGCGAGGTCGTGCACGCTGATGCCCGAGTTGCGCAGCAGCAGCCGGTAGAGCTCCTCCTGCGAGGCGCTGAACCCGAGCACACCGAGGGTGGCCAGGTCGCCGTCGGCGAGCGATGTGGACGTCATCGTGACAGGTTAGTGCCACTGGCATCAACAGGCCACGAGAACGCCAGGTATCCCTGAGAAAGTTCTTCCAGTGGCCGACCAGGTGTCCCGTTCGGGGGATCAGGCGCACCGGGCCGGCCCCTCACTTCGGAGCGTCGGAATCGCAGCAGGGGACGATTCCGGCGCTCCGCTCGTTAACGCCCGCGGCCCCGCTGTAACGCGGGGTTATGGACGCTCCACACGCGGTATGGCGCTGGCGAACCGTCCACACCGCTGGCAGGGCCCAGCCCGGGTCAGCCGGCCTCGCGCCCGAACCTGTTCACCGTCTGCTGGTACTCCACCGCCATCCGGCGGATCGTGCGGCCCCGCGCCGGGCCGAACATCTCGTCCCACACCACCCGCGAGATCCCGTGACCGCCGCGAGCCCGTCGCAGCCAGTCCTCGCGCTGCTTCTCGTCCCACAGCACGTCCGACGCGGGCCGGTCCGCCACTCCGCCGCGCGCCCGGTCGACGTACTTGGTCCGGCCGTCGAACTCGAACAGGTGCCGGCCGACGCGCAGGTCCGCGAACGCGCGGCGCGTCCCCTCGACCACCTCGTACTGCGTCTCCGGGATCCCGATGTCGAGCTCGAGCACCATCAGCCGGAGCAGCGTCTCCCCGACGTTCTGCGCACCTCCGTCGGCGACTTGTACGGCGGCCCGGGCGCGCGTGATGTTCGGCCAGCAGTGCATGCCGTCGAGCACCCGCCACAGCTCGCGGCGCGGCAGGCCGACCCGCAGGGCCGCGTCGCACGCCACGACACCGTCCTCGAACCCGTGCTCCCGGCCGATGTCGACCGCGGTGCGGGCGAGCCCGAAGACGCGACGGCGACGAAGGTCCAGGACGTCGTCCTCGTCGAACCCGGCCAGGTGGTGCTTCACGCCGTTCTCGGTGCGCGACCCGGTCACCCCGGGACGCGTGACGTGCACGAGCTCACGCCACCGGGGTCGGGTCGGCATGTCCAGGAGCACGGCCGCCGCCGCGTGGGACAGGACGGCCGGCCGGGTGGTCGTGAGGTGAACGGCGAGCACCCGCATGCGGTATCTGCCCTCGTCGTCCTCGGCGTCCCAGACACTGCGCTCGGCGTAGCAGCCGCGGCGCACGACGACCCAGTCGCCGCGCGGTCCGGTGAGCGTCTTCATCTCGCGCTCGCTGTAGCCGGCACGCACCGCCTCCCGGCGGAGGAACACGCCGCCGTTGCGGGCGGCCACGGCGTTGAGGGCTGGTCGCATACCGCGAGGTTCCGACGGTTCCGTCGCCGTGGCGATCGGGCTGACGTCCGGCTGTGGACAGAACACCCTGCCGCGGACACGGGGACGAAAGCGGGCGTGCGACCTACCCGCGCCGTTCCCTGCCAGCCCTGGGGACCGTTTGCCAGCGGTGTGCCTCGTGTTCAGCGTCCATAACCCCGCGTTACAGCGGGGCGGGCGGCGGCACGGTCAGCCGAGGAGGGCGTCGTACCCCGCCGGGCTGCTGTCGCGGAGGAACTCCGAGCAGCGCTGGGCCTCGGGGGTCTCACCGATCCGGTCCGCGGCGCGGGCGAGGGCGGCCAGCGCGCGCAGGAAGCCGCGGTTCGGCTCGTGCTCCCAGGGCACCGGGCCGTGGCCCTTCCAGCCGTTGCGGCGCAGCAGGTCGAGGCTGCGGTGGTAGCCGACGCGGGCGTAGGCATAGGCGGTCACGTCGTCGACCGCGTCGTCACCGAGCGCCTGCTCGGCGAGCGTCGCCCAGGCCAGCGGCGACTCCGGGTGGGCGCGGACCACCTCGGCCGCGGGGGTCCCGGCGGCCAGCGGCTCCGCGGCCGGGTCGGCCGGCAGGTGGGTGGGCGGCGGTCCGGCCATCAGGTCCTGGAAGGTCATGGGAGTAATTGTCCATGCCCGGGTGTTGCATGGGTTCGTGACCCAGCAGACCGCTGCCCCCGCGCCCGCGACCACCGAGAAGGACCCGTGGCCGGCGCTGTTCGCGCTCTGCCTCGGGTTCTTCATGATCCTGGTCGACTCGACGATCGTGTCGGTGGCGACGCCGGCGATCATCGAGGACCTGCACGCCGACGTGAACTCCGTCGTCTGGGTGACCAGCGCCTACCTGCTGGCGTACGCCGTCCCGGTGCTGATCACCGGGAGGCTCGGTGACCGATACGGCCCGAAGAACCTCTACCTCGCGGGGCTGACGGTCTTCACGCTGTCGTCGCTGTGGTGCGGGCTGACCACGTCGATCGACGGGCTGATCGTGGCGCGGGTGTTCCAGGGCCTCGGCGCCTCGATGATCACGCCGCAGACGATGGCGATCATCACCCGCATCTTCCCGGCGCAGCGCCGGGGCCAGGCGATGGCGCTGTGGGGCGCGACCGCCGGCGTGGCCACGCTGGTCGGCCCGATCCTGGGCGGTGTGCTGGTCGACTCCCTCGGCTGGGAGTGGATCTTCTTCATCAACATCCCGGTCGGCATCGTCGGGTTCGCGCTGGCCTGGCGGCTGGTGCCGCGGCTCGAGACCCACATGCACCGCTTCGACTGGCTGGGCGTCGTGCTCAGCGGGCTCGGGATGTTCCTGCTCGTGTTCGGCATCCAGGAGGGCCACCAGTACGACTGGGGCACCATCACCGGGGTGATCACGGTGCCGGCGTTGATCGTCTCCGGGCTCGTGGTGTTCGCGGCGTTCCTGGTCTGGCAGGCCCGCAACCGTCGCGAGCCGCTGGTGCCGCTGCGGCTGTTCCGCGACCGCAACTTCTCACTGGCCAACCTGGGCATCTCCACGATGGGCTTCGCGATCACCGCGATGGCCTTCCCGATCATGCTCTACGCCCAGCTGGTCCGCGGCCTCTCCCCGACCCAGTCCGCGCTGCTGCTGGTGCCGATGGCGGTCATGTCCATCGTGCTGGCGCCCTCCGTCGGCAAGCTCACCGACCGGATCCACCCGCGGTCCATCACGGCGGTCGGGTTCACCGCCATCATCGTGTCGCTGACCTGGCTGTCCCGGGTGATGACGCCCGACTCCGCGACCTGGGAGATCCTGCTGCCGATGGTGCTGCTCGGCATCGGCAACGCCGGCGTCTGGGCGCCCCTCAGCGCCACCGCCACCCGCAACCTCCCGCCGCAGCTCGCCGGCGCCGGCGCCGGCGTCTACAACGCGACGCGGCAGTTCGGCGCGGTGCTCGGCTCGGCCGCCATCGCCGTCCTCATGGATTCCCGGATCGCCGCCCACGGCCTGTCGTTCCAGCCGACCGAGACGACGAGCGGCGGGGCGATGCCGGCGCAGGCGCTCGACGCGTTCAGCGCGGCGATGGCCGACGCGATCCTGCTGCCGCCGATCGTGCTGCTGATCGGGCTGGTCGGGGTGCTGTTCTTCCAGCAGTCCCAGGGCCGACCGGCGGCCGTCTCACCGGTGCCGGCGCCCGCCACGGCCGCCGAGTAGGCCGGTCAGCGGGAGACGCTGGTCCCGGTGCTGGAGAGGTTCTCGCAGGCCTCCACGACGCGGGCGGCCATGCCGGCCTCGGCGGCCTTGCCCCAGGCGCGCGGGTCGTAGGCCTTCTTGTTGCCGACCTCGCCGTCGACCTTGAGCACGCCGTCGTAGTTGCTGAGCATGTGCCCGGCGACCGGCCGGGTGAAGGCGTACTGGGTGTCGGTGTCGACGTTCATCTTCACGACGCCGTAGGACACCGCGGCGGCGATCTCCTCGGCCAGCGACCCGGAGCCGCCGTGGAAGACCAGGTCGAACGGCTTCGAGCCGGGCTCGAGGCCGAGCTTGTCGACGACGGCCTGCTGCGCCTGCTGGAGGATCTCCGGGCGGAGCTTGACGTTGCCGGGCTTGTAGACGCCGTGCACGTTGCCGAAGGTCAGCGCGGTCAGGTAGCGCCCCTTCTCGCCGGTCCCGAGCGCCGCCACGGTGGCCAGCGCGTCGTCGGCCGTGCTGTAGAGCTTGTCGCCTGCCCCACCCACGACGCCGTCCTCCTCGCCGCCGACCACGCCGACCTCGATCTCGAGGACGATCTTGGCGGCCGCGGCCTTCTCCAGGAGCTCCTCGGCGATCTGCAGGTTCTCGTCGAGGGGTACGGCGGAGCCGTCCCACATGTGCGACTGGAAGAGCGGGTCCTGGCCGTTCTTGACCCGCTCGATGCTGATGTCGAGCAGCGGCCGCACGAAGCCGTCGAGCTTGTCCTTCGGGCAGTGGTCGGTGTGCAGCGCGATGTTGACCGGGTAGCTCTTGGCGACCTCGTGCGCGAAGGCCGCGAACGCGACCGAGCCGGCGACCATGTTCTTCACGTTCGGGCCGGAGAGGTAGTCCGCGCCGCCGGTGGAGACCTGGATGATGCCGTCGCTGCCGGCGTCGGCGAAGCCCTGGAGGGCGGCGTTGAGGGTCTGCGAGGACGAGACGTTGATGGCCGGGTAGGCGAACGACTCGCGCTTCGCCTTGTCGAGCATCTCGGCGTAGATCTCGGGGGTGGCGATGGGCATCTCTGTCTCCTCGGACGGTGGAGCGGTCTCTCCTGGCGACGTCAACACTAGTGGCTACCGGCGGGTCGCTCCCGGGGCTCGTGGAGCGTCCAGCTGGTGATCGCCCGGTGGGACGGTGACGGGTCAGCCGCGCGGCTCGACGTCCCCGCCCGCACAGGCGGGCTGGTCGCGCTCGCGGCCGGGCGTGGCCAGGTCGAACCGCCGGATCGCCACCCGGAACAGCAGGTAGTAGACGACGCCGTAGCCGACCCCGACGACCAGCAGCACCAGCGGACGGGTCGCGGTGGTGAAGTTCAGGACGTAGTCGATCGCGCCGGCGGAGAAGCCGAAGCCGTCCTTGACGCCGAGCGCGTTGACGAGCGCCATCGACGTACCGGTCAGCACGGCGTGCAGCAGGTAGAGCGGCCAGGCCACGAACATGAACGCGAACTCCAGCGGCTCGGTCACCCCGGTCAGGAACGACGTCAGCGCGCCGGACAGCATCACCCCGCCGACGACCTTGCGGCGGCCGAGGTCCGCCTCGTGGTAGATCGCGAGAGCGGCCGCGGGCAGCGCGAACATCATGATCGGGAAGAACCCGGTCATGTAGGACCCGGCCGTCGGGTCGCCGGACAGGAACCGCGCCACGTCGCCGTGGACCGTGACTCCGCCGGACGTGGTGAACGAGCCGACGGCGAACCACGGCACCGAGTTGACCAGGTGGTGCAGGCCGAACGGCAGCAGCAGCCGGTTGGCGACGCCGTACACACCGGCGCCGAGCACGTCGTTGCCGACCAGCCAGCGGCCGAACGCGGTGAGCCCGGCGTCGAACGCGGGGTACGCGAAGGCGAGCAGCACGCCGAGGAGCAGCGTGACGTTGGCGGTGACGATCGGCACGAACCGGCGGCCGCCGAAGAACGCGAGGTAGGTCGGCAGCCGGATGCGGTGGAACCGCTCCCAGAGCAAGGCCGCGATGAGCCCGACCAGGATCCCGCCGGCGACGCCGTAGTCCACCGGATCGGTGCCGGCGGGCAGCACGGAGGGGCTCAGCGCGTCGGTCACCGCGTCGAAGACGAGGTAGCCCACCACAGCGGCGAGCGCGGTCGAGCCGTCCGACCGGCGTGCGAAGCCGACCGCGACCCCGACGGCGAAGAGCAGTCCGAGGTGGGAGAAGAGCGTGCCACCGGCCGCGGCGAGGACGTGCGCGACCGGGGTGAGCCACGGCCAGTGGGCGCCGAGGGCCAGGCCGGTCGCGCCGTCACCGAGCATGTCGTCCTGGCCCAGACGCAGAAGCAGGGCGGCGACCGGCAGCGTGGCGATGGGAAGCATCAGGCTGCGGCCGAGCCGTTGCAGCACCCCGAGGCCGGCCGAGGAGCGGCCGACGGACCGCTGGTCCGCAGCGCCGGTGGCCACCCGAGATCACCCCTCGCCCGTCTGGTTGGATGCTGCCATGAGCCAAGCTGCGGCGATTCTCGCCGGCCTGGGTGGAGCCGGGAACATCGTAGAGATCGAGGCTTGCATCACTCGCCTCCGCACCCAGCTCGAGGACGTCTCGCTGGTCGACGAGCCGTCGCTGCGCGCCGCGGGCGCGCACGGCCTGATGCGCGCGGGCGCGGTGGTCCAGGTGGTGCTTGGCCCGGACGCCGACACCGTCGCGTCCGACATCGAGGACCTGCTGGTGGACCTGCGCTGATGCGCGTGGTCGCGCCGGTCACCGGCACCAGCCGGGAGGTCAGCGACGTCCCGGACCCCGTGTTCTCCTCCGGTCTGGTCGGGTCGGGGCTGGCCATCGACCCGGTGGCGTCGGCGCAGACCGCGGTGGCGCCGGTGAGCGGACGGCTGGCCAAGCTGCACCCGCACGCCTACCTCGTCGTCACCGACGAGGGCGTGGGCGTCCTGGTGCACCTCGGCATCGACACCGTGACGATGCGCGGCGACGGGTTCTCCCTGCTCGCCACCGAGGACACCCACGTGGAGGCAGGTCAGCCGGTGGTCGGCTGGGACCCGGCGTACGTCGCAGGCACCGGTCGCTCCCCGATGTGCGCGGTCGTCGTGCTGGACCTGCCGGCCCGGGCCGACCTGGCGCACCCACCCGGCTCGCCGGTCACGGCCGGTGAACCGGTCTTCGACATCGCCGGCTGATCGAGGTCCGCGCCCCCCGGACGGCGTACCGTGAGCACGCGCGACGACCGCGCCACGAAGGGGGAGCCGATGACCGACCACGACCAGCTGGCCGCGCCACCTGGCTCGCGCGGCACCGTCCTGACGCCCGAGGCCAACTCACCTCCTCACCATGACCAGCCAGGGCGCCTGGACCGGGATGGTGCAGGCGCTGCTCGGCGGCAGCTTCGCGGCGGGCCGGATCGGCTCGGTCTTCGCGTCGGTGTTCATGGCCACGCTCCTGCTCGACGCGGTCGCGCTCTGGCTGGCCCGCCGGGCACTCGCGGACCAGACCTCCGCCGGGTCCTGGGCCGGCCACCTTGCCCGGGCGACCGTGGTGGTCGCCGCCGTGGCCGCCGCCGTCGCGGCCCTCTCGCTGGTCGTGACGCTGCTCGGCATCTCCTGAGCGGCCCGCGGCTCAGCCGCGCCAGGACTCGCCGAGGTCGGCGTGCTGCCGCACCCAGGTGTGCATCGCGATCGCCGCGGCTGCGGACGCGTTGATCGAGCGCGTCGACCCGAACTGCGCGATCGAGAACGTCCCGTCGCAGGCCTCCCGGGCCGCGTCCGACAGCCCCGGCCCCTCCTGCCCGAACAGCAGGCACACGTCGCGGGGCAGGTCGAGGGTCTCCAGTGGCCGGGAGCCGGGCAGGTTGTCGATGCCGAGCAGCGCGACGCCGTCCCGGTGCAGGTGAGCGGCCAGCGACGCGACGTCCGGGTGGTGCCGGACGTGCTGGTAGCGGTCCGTCACCATCGCGCCGCGCCGGTTCCAGCGGCGGTTGCCGACGATGTGCACCTCGCGGGCGAGGAACGCGTTGGCGGTGCGCACGATCGTGCCGATGTTGAAGTCGTGCTGCCAGTTCTCGATGGCCACGTGGAAGGAGTGCCGCCGAGTGTCCAGGTCGGCCACGATCGCCTCGACCGTCCAGTAGCGGTAGCGGTCCACGACGTTGCGCCGGTCCCCCTCGGCGAGCAGCCGCTCGTCGTACTGCTCACCCTCGGGCCAGGGACCGTCCCACGGGCCGACGCCCACCTCGGCGGGACCGTGCGGCATCGGGTCGTACGGCGCGCGCGGCTCGTCGGGCATGCCGAGGAGCCTAGGGCGGCAGGTCCGGACGGGATGCGGACAGGTCGCGTTCAGGTGCCCCCTCTATCGTTCGGGGGGTGACGGACCCCTCCGCCCTGGTCGCCCCGCTCCTGCTCGGCGTCAAGTGGCTCGACCCCCAGTACCTCCTCGACACGTTCGGCGACTACGCCCTCTGGGGCGCGGCGGCGGTGATCTTCGCCGAGTGCGGCCTGCTGGTCGGCTTCTTCCTGCCCGGCGACTCGCTGCTGTTCACGGTCGGCCTGCTGGTGTCCCAGGGCAAGATCTCCTACCCGCTGTGGGTGTGCGCGGTCGTGCTGTTCGTGGCGGCGATGGTCGGCAACGCCAGCGGCTACGCGATCGGCGCCAAGGTCGGGCCGAAGATCTTCGCCCGCGAGGACTCCAAGCTCTTCAAGAAGAAGTACGTCGACAAGACGCACGAGTTCTTCGAGAAGTACGGCAACCGGGCCATCGTGCTGGCCAGGTTCGTGCCGATCGTGCGGACCTTCATCACCGTGATGGCCGGGGTCGGCGACATGGGCTTCCGGCGGTTCATGGTCTACAGCGCGATCGGCGGTGCCCTGTGGGCGAGCGGCGTGACCGTGCTCGGCTACTACCTCGGCCAGATCTCGTTCGTGCGCAACAACATCGAGGCGATGCTGCTCGCGATCGTGCTGGTGTCGGTCATCCCGATCGGGGTCGAGTTCATGCGGGCACGGGCCGCGGAGAAGATCGCCGAGGTCACCGAGGTCACCGAGGACTGAGCCTCACGCCTGGGGCAGGTCCAGGTCGTCGAGCCCGAACGCGAAGCGGTAGTCGCAGCCGGCGTCCTCGACCCGCTGCTGGGCCCCGGTCGAGCGGTCCACGATCACCGCGACCCCGACCACCTCGGCACCGGCCTCACGCAGGGCCTCGACAGCGGTGAGCACCGAGCCGCCGGTGGTCGACGTGTCCTCGACGGCCAGCACGCGCCGGCCCGCGACGTCCGGCCCCTCGATCCGGCGCTGCAGCCCGTGGGCCTTCTCGGCCTTGCGGACCACGAAGGCGTCGAGCTTGCGGCCCCGCGCGGCGGCGGCGTGCAGCATCGCGGTCGCCACCGGGTCGGCCCCGAGGGTGAGACCGCCGACGGCGTCGTACCCCCAGTCCTCGGTGAGGTCGAGCATCACCCGGCCGACGAGCGGGGCGGCCTCGGCGTCGAGGGTGACCCGGCGCAGGTCGACGTAGTAGTCGGCCTCCTTGCCGGAGGAGAGGGTGACCCGGCCGTGCACGACGGCCTTGTCCCGCACCTGGGCCAGCAGCAGGTCCCGATCGCTCATGCGGGTCACCCTAGGCCGTCCTGTCAGGCGCTCACGTCGCTGGGGCGACGCCACCGCCTGACAGCTCGGCGGGCCTCAGCGGGTGGTGGTCTCGACCAGGTGCCCGAAGGCGATCATCCGGTTGTCGGTGTGGAACAGCTCGGCGCAGGTGGTCAGCGTGATCAGCTTCTGGCCGGGCCTCTGGGCCGGCTCGACCCCGCCGTGCGGGTTCTTCGGGAGCTTGTCGATCACCCAGACGTCCGCGAACGTGACGATCAGGTCGTTCGGGTTGGTGTCGAGCTCGTAGGTGTAGGTGCGGTCCTTGGTCTCGACGATCACCTCGTCGCCGGGCCGCAGCTCGGGCATCCGGCGCAGCGGCTCCCCGTGCGTGACGCGGTGCGCGGCGAGCGCGTAGTTGCCGACGCCGCCCGCCTTCGCCGAGCCCTTGAAGTGCCCGTAGCCCTCGGCCAGCACCCGGTCGGAGACGCCCTTCTGCACGGGCATGACGTACTTCCTGCCGAACTTCGGGATCCGGATCAGCGCCTCCGCGCCGTTGAGCTCGACGCCCTTGGCGGCGCCGGTCGCGCCCGCACCCGCCTCGGAGCTCCACACCTTCTGGGTCTGCTCGACGATGCTCTGCTGCTTCTGGTGGGCGACGATGTTGGTGCCGAAGAACTGCCAGGCGACGTAGGCCAGCACGCCCAGGCCGGCCAGGATCAGCCCGACGCCGATCCAGAACGACAGACCGCGGCCCCGGCGCGGGCTCGCGGGCGGACGCTCGAGGGTCTGCGTGGCCATGCGCCGATCATCCCTCATGGGTCCCGGGCCACGCAGACGAACGCCGTACAGTCGCGGGTATGTCCACGACGCCAGCACCGTCCCCGGACCGCAAGGCGGCGCGCCTGCGCTCGATCCCGCCGACGATCTTCTCCGAGATGTCCGCACTGGCCGTGCGCACCGGGAGCCTCAACCTCGGGCAGGGGTTCCCCGACCGGGACGGACCCGCGGGGGCGGTCGAGGCGGCGGTGGAGGCGCTGCGGGCGGGCCGCAACCAGTACCCGCCCGGCCCCGGGTTCCCGGAGCTGCGCGAGGCCGTCGCCGGGCACCAGGCCCGGCACTACGGCCTCGACCTCGACCCCGCCTCCGAGGTGGTGGTGACGGCCGGCGCGACGGAGGCGATCGCGGCCGCGATCTTGGCGCTGGTCAACCCGGGCGACGAGATGGTGGTGCTCGAGCCCTACTACGACTCCTACGTCGCGTGCATCGAGATGGCCGGCGGCGTACGGCGCCCGGTGACCCTGCGCGCGCCGGACTTCCGGCTCGACGTCGACGCCCTGCGGGCCGCGGTGACCCCGCGCACCACGTCGATCCTGCTGAACACGCCGCACAACCCGACCGGTGCGGTGCTGAACCGCGACGAGCTGCAGGCGGTCGCGGACGTCGCGATCGAGCACGACCTGGTGGTCGTCACCGACGAGGTCTACGAGCACCTGCTGTTCGACGGCCGGGCACACGTGCCGATCTGCACGCTCCCGGGCATGTGGGACCGGACGGTCACCATCTCGAGTGCCGGCAAGACGTTCTCCTTCACGGGCTGGAAGGTCGGCTGGGTCACCGGGCCGGCCGACCTGGTCGCGACGGTGATGGCAGCCAAGCAGTGGCTGACGTTCAGCAACGCCGCCCCGCTTCAGCCGGCCGTCGCGCACGCGCTCACGCAGGAGGCGGGGTTCTACGACGACCTGGCCAAGGAGCTTCAGGCCAAGCGCGACCTGCTCGTCGAGGGCCTGCGCACGCTCGACCTGGAGGTCTACGAGCCCGAGGCGACGTACTTCGTGACCACCGACGTCCGGGCCTTCGGCCACCCCGACGGGATGGCGTTCTGCCTCGCGCTGCCCGAGAAGGCCGGGGTGGTGGCGATCCCGTCGCAGGTGTTCTACGACGACCAGGACGAGGGCCGGCACAAGGTGCGCTGGGCGTTCTGCAAGGACACCTCGGTCGTCGAGGAGGGCGTGCGCCGGCTTCAGCAGGCCGACCTGCACGCCTGAGTCACCAGACCGGCGGCTTCTCCGACGGACCGCCCGGTCCCTGCGGGGACGGCGGGGGCACGTCCTGACCGGCGAACCACGCCCGCACCGACGGGCGGTTGAGCAGCACCACGCAGGTGATCGCGGCGGCCGCCGGCAGCCATCCGACCGGGACCGCGACCAGTCCGACCAGCCCGGCGACGGCCGCGGAGATGGTGAGCACGACCCGCCCGATCTCCAGGCGCCGGTAGGCCAGCACCGCGAGCGACATCGACGCGAGCGACCAGAAGATGCCGACCGCGCAGGTGATCCAGAGGAAGCCGAGGAGCTCGCGGGCGCTGAACCCCTGCTCCGCGACGCGCGCGTTGCGCTGCATCGCCCCCACCAGGGCCTCGTGGTCGGCGAGGATCGTCAACACCCCGAGCATGAAGAACACGGCGACCAGGCCGGAGAAGACCCAGGTCAGCCAGGCCGCGACCGTGACCGCAGTGGGCCGGGCCCGCCGTGAGGCGTACGGCGCGCTCAGGTACCCGTGCTGCGAGGGGTAGGCCACGGGCGCCGTGCCGTAGGGGCGGGTCGCCGGGGCCGGACCGCTCTCCGGACGGTCGGCCGGCGGGCCGGGCTGCCAGGCCGACATCCCGGCCGGTGTTCCCCACCGGGCGCACCGCCGGGCGCATCACCGGGCGCATCACCGGGCGCATCACCGGGCGGGGACCCAGTCGGTGCCCGGGGTGGCTCCACGGCGGGACGCGGCGGCCGGCCGGCGAACCAGTCCCGGGCCTCCCGGCCCCACAGCATCGAGGCCGCGACCGCGACGAGGATGGGCAGCAGCCCGGAGACGAACGACGCGGAGAACAGCATCAGCACGGCGATGACGCTGAGCCCGACGCGGGCGCCCTTGTGCCGCTGCAGGACGAAGATCGACAGCACCGCGCCCGCCGCCGCGAGCGCGCCGCTGACCAGGACCAGTGCGCGGAGCAGGTCCACGACGGCCGCCGGCTCGAGCCCGAGCCCGTTGCCGGGCGGGCGGCTGAGCTCGTCGGCGATCCGTTCGCGCACGTCGGCCGAGCGGACCGTGGCCATCGAGTCGAACAGGCTGACCACGAGCAGCAGGCAGGCCGCTGTGGCCATCACGCCAGCGATCGTGACCTGGCGTGGGCGTGCCCCCGCGCGCTGCCCGTCCGACTCGCTCATGCGTCCATTCCATCACGCGGGCGGCAAGGTCCCGGGAGCGCGTCGGAGCCGCGCCGCCGGGTCGGGCGGGCCGCCCGGCGCGCGCGTATCGAGCGAGGTCCGGCCACCCGTCAGGTGCCGCGCCCTGCCGGCCGCCGACCGACGGCGCGGCGGCGACAGTGACCATCCGGCGCTTCGCGCCTAGCGCCGGATGATTCCTGTCGCCGCCGCGCCGTCGGTCCAGCCCGGCCGGTCGCCCGGCGCGCTCAGGCGTCGGTCGTCAGCATCAGCCCGCCGCCGGACGGGTCCACGTCGACGGTCACGTTCGAGCCGTCGAGCACCTCGCCGCCGAGCAGCAGCCTGGCCAGCGGGTCCCCGATGGCGGTCTGCACCAGCCGGCGAAGCGGGCGGGCGCCGTAGGCCGGGTCGTAGCCGGTCTCGGCGAGCCAGCGGTGGGCGGCCTCGGTGACGTCGACGGTGATCCGCCGGACGGCGAGCCGCTTGGCGAGCTGGGCGATCTGCAGGTCGACGATGTGCGACAGCTCGTCGCGGGAGAGCGCGTCGAACAGCACGATCTCGTCGAGCCGGTTGAGGAACTCCGGCTTGAACGACTGCCGGACCATGGCCATCACCGACTCGCGCTTCTTCTCCTCGTCGAGCGTCGGGTCGACGAGGAACGTCGAGCCGAGGTTCGAGGTGAGGATCAGCACCGCGTTGCGGAAGTCGACCGTGCGGCCCTGGCCGTCGGTGAGCCGGCCGTCGTCGAGGACCTGCAGCAGGATGTCGAAGACCTCGGGGTGTGCCTTCTCGACCTCGTCGAGCAGCACCACGGAGTACGGGCGCCGGCGCACGGCCTCGGTGAGCTGGCCGCCCTCCTCGTAGCCGACGTAGCCGGGGGGCGCGCCGACCAGCCGCGCCACCGAGTGCTTCTCGGAGTACTCGCTCATGTCGATGCGGACGATGGCCCGCTCGTCGTCGAACAGGAAGTCCGCGAGCGACTTGGCCAGCTCGGTCTTGCCGACCCCGGTGGGACCGAGGAACAGGAACGAGCCCGTGGGCCGGTTCGGGTCGGAGATGCCGGCGCGCGAGCGTCGTACGGCGTCGGAGACCGCGGTGACGGCGGCCCGCTGGCCGATCAGCCGCTCGCCGATCACCTCCTCCATGCGCAGCAGCTTGGCGGTCTCGCCCTCGAGGAGGCGTCCGGTCGGGATGCCGGTCCAGGCCTCGACGACGTCGGCGATCTCCTCGGGGCCGACCTCCTCGCGGACCATCGGGTCGGTGACGGACTGCTCGGCCTCGGAGGCCTGCTCGAGCTGCTTCTCCAGGGTGGGGATCCGCCCGTAGAGGATCTCGCTCGCTCCACCCAGCTCGCCCTCGCGCTGCAGCCGCTCCGCCTGCATGCGCAGCTCGTCGATCTGCTTGCGGAGCTCACCGACCCCTTCGAGCGCGGCCTTCTCCCGCGCCCAGCGGCTCTCCAGAGCGCGCAGCTCCTCCTCGCGGTCGGCGAGGTCGGCGCGCAGCTTGGCCAGCCGGTCGCGGGAGGCGGCGTCCGCCTCGCGGTCCAACGCGAGCTCCTCCATCTTCATCCGGTCGACGGACCGGCGGAGCTGGTCGATCTCCACGGGGCTGGACTCGATCTCCATGCGCAGCCGGGACGCCGACTCGTCGACGAGGTCGATCGCCTTGTCGGGCAGCTGACGGCCGGAGATGTAGCGGTCGGAGAGCATCGCCGCCGCGACCAGGGCGCTGTCGGCGATGGTGACGCCGTGGTGGGCTTCGTACTTCTCCTTGAGCCCGCGCAGGATCGCCACCGTGTCCTCGACCGACGGCTCCCCCACGAACACCTGCTGGAAGCGGCGTTCGAGGGCGGGGTCCTTCTCGATCCGCTCGCGGTACTCGTCGAGCGTGGTCGCGCCGATCATCCGCAGCTCGCCGCGGGCCAGCATCGGCTTGAGCATGTTGCCGGCGTCCATCGCGGAGTCGCCGCCGGCACCGGCACCCACGACCGTGTGCAGCTCGTCGATGAAGGTGATGATCCGGCCGCCGGAGTCCTTGATCTCCTCGAGGACGGCCTTGAGCCGCTCCTCGAACTCGCCGCGGTACTTCGCGCCGGCGACCATCGCGGCGAGGTCCAGCGAGAGCACCCGACGGCCCTTGAGGGAGTCGGGCACGTCGCCGTCGACGACCCGCTGGGCGAGCCCCTCGACGACGGCGGTCTTGCCGACGCCCGGCTCACCGATCAGCACCGGGTTGTTCTTGGTGCGCCGCGACAGCACCTGGATCACGCGGCGGATCTCGGCGTCCCGGCCGATGACCGGGTCGAGCTTGCCCTCCTGGGCCGCGGCGGTCAGGTCGACGGCGTACTTCTCGAGTGCTTGGTACGTCGACTCCGGGTCCGGGCTGGTGACCCGGCCGGAGCCGCGCACGCTGGTCAGCGCGCCGCGCAGCGCGTCGGCGCTCGCACCCGCCTCGGTGAGGACGGTCCGGGCGGTGGAGTCGACGGTGGCGAGAGCGATGAGCAGGTGCTCGGTCGAGATGAAGTCGTCCTTCATCTCGGCGGCCATGTCGGTGGCGGTGCTGAGCACCTGCAGTGCGGCCCGGGCGTACGACGGGGCGCCCACGGTCGTGCCGCTGGCGGCGGGGAGCCGGTCCAGCTCGGCGCGCACGCCCGCCTCGACCCTCGACGGCTCCACGCCGACGGCCTGCAGCAGCGGCCGCACGATGCCCTCGGGCTGCCCGAGCAGCGCGGCGAGCAGGTGCACGGCCTCGACCTGGGCGTGGCCGGCCGACGCCGACGCCGAGATGGCGGTGTTGATGGCTTCCTGGCTGCGGGTGGTGAGCTTCGATGCGTCCATGTGTGGTGTCCCCATCTCGTCTGCGGTCCTGCGGAGGGCTCTCGTCGGCGCGACCGCAGACGGAAGTCGCGACGAGGTGATGGCTAGCTGCGGCCGCGCCGCCAGACTGTGACCGACTGTCCGGTCGGCACGGTGCTGCGGAGCGCGGGAAGGTTCTTGGTGACGCGGGCCTCGAGGGTCTGGCGCAGGGTGTACTCCGCCGCGGCCAGGTCGTGCTCGAGCTCGGCGACCCGGCGCTGGAGGGCGTCGACCTGGTGCTCGAGCTCGAGGATCCGCCGGACGCCCTCGAGCCCGATGCCGGTCGAGGTCAGCTCGGCGACCTCCCGGAGCACCTCGATGTCGCGCCAGGAGTAGCGCCGGCCGCCGCCGCCGGTGCGGCCCGGCCGGACCAGGCCGAGGCGGTCGTAGGAGCGCAGGGTCTGCGGGTGCAGACCCGTCAGCTCCGCGGCCACGCTGATCACGTAGACCGGCACCTCGGGACCCGGGGCACTCCCCGGCACCCCGGTCACGACGAGCTCCCGTGTCGGGTGCTGGCGTCGAACAGGTTGGCGCGGAGGTCGGACACCTCCGTGGCGTCGCGCAGCGCCTCGACGGCCGCCCGGGCCCTCTCGTCGAGGTGGGCCGGGACCTGCACCTCGACGGTGACGAGCAGGTCGCCCTTGTTGCCGTCCTTGCGCTGCACGCCGCGGCCGCGGACCCGGAACGAGCGCCCGTTGGGGGTGCCCGGCGGGATCTTGAGCGTGACCGGGGCACCACCGAGGGTCGGCACCTTGATGTCGGCGCCGAGTGCGGCCTCGGTGAAGCTGACCGGCACGGTCAGGGTCAGGTTGTCGCCCTTGCGTCCGAACAACGGGTGTGTCGCCACCTTGACGTTGACGTAGAGGTCCCCGGGCGGCCCGCCTCGCTCGCCGTTCGCGCCCTTGCCGCGCAGCCGGATCCGCTGACCGTCCTTGACGCCGGCGGGGATGCGGGCGGAGATGGTGCGGTTGGACATCCCGCGCCCGGAGCCGTGGCAGGTCGGGCACGGGTCGTCGACGACCAGCCCGCGGCCGCGGCAGGTCGGGCAGGTCTCGTTCATCGTGAACGCGCCGCCGACCGAGGCCGCGCGCATGCCGACGCCCTCGCAGTCCGGGCAGACCCGCGGCAGGGTGCCCGCCTTGGCACCCGTGCCGGAGCAGTCCGGGCAGGGCGCGTCGGAGGACAACCGCAGCGAGACGGTGACGCCGTCGATGGAGTCGGCGAAGCCGATGGTGGCGTCGGTCTCGATGTCGGCGCCGCGCCGCGGCTGGGCCGAGGCCCGGGTGCGACCGCCGCCACCCCCGAACATGCCGCCGAAGACGTCGCCGAACCCGCCGGCACCGCCGCCGCCGGTGCGACCGGTGCCACCACCGAACAGGTCGTTGAAGTCGAACCCGCCGGTGCCGCCGCCGGCCGTGGTGAACGGTCCGAAGCCCCCGAGACCGGTGCGCAGGTCGTCGTACTGCTTGCGCTTCTCGGTGTCGCCGACGACGTCGTAGGCCTCGGCGATGGTCTTGAACCGCTCCTCCGCCCCTTTGTTCCCCGGGTGGGAGTCGGGGTGGTTCTCACGGGCGAGCTTGCGGTAGGCCTTCTTGATGTCGGCCGCCGAGGCGTCCTTGGCGACGCCGAGGACCTTGTAGAAGTCCTTGTTCGCCCAGTCCGCACTGGTCATCCGTGCACCCCCTCCCTCCGCGGGTTGGTGTCTGCTGGTTACTGCTGGTCGCCGTCGGCCGGGGCCTCGGGCTCAGGATCCACCACGGTCACCCGGGCGGGGCGTACGACGCGCTCGCCGATCATGTACCCCGCGGAGACGATGTCCTGGCAGGTCGTGGTCGTCACGTCCTTGGAGTGGGCGTGCATGAGCGCCTCGTGGAAGCGCGGGTCGAACTCGTCGCCCGGCTTGCCGAACTTGACCAGGCCCTGCGCCGCCACGATCCGCTCGAGCGAGTCGGCGACGGCCTTGAAGCCGCCCTCGAGCTCGCCGTGCTCACGGGCGCGGTCGAGGTCGTCGAGCACCGGCAGCATCGCGGAGAGGACCGAGAAGGCGGCGTTCTGCTTGACCAGCTCCCGGTCGCGGTCCACGCGCCGCTTGTAGTTGACGTACTCGGCCTGCAACCGCTGCAGGTCGTTGGTCAGCGCCGCGACCTTGGTCTGCGCGGCCGCGAGGTCGGCGACCAGGTCGTTCGGGCTGTCGTCGGCCATCCCGTCGGTGGCAGCGGCGTCGGCACCGGGAGCGCCGGGGGCCGCAGTCTCCTGCGGCGCCCCGGTCTCCTCGGACGCGTCCCCGGCCCCGTTGATCGGCGCGTCGACCGGCTCGTCGACCGGCTCGTCGAGCGGCTGATCGGTGTGGGGGTCCGTCACTTGCGCTCACCCTCGCCGGCGCCGTCCGTGTCCTCGTCGACGATCTCCGCGTCCACGACGTCCTCGTCGGCGTCACCGGTGCCGGTGGTGCCCCCGGCCGCCGAGGCGTCGGCCTCGCCGGCGGCGTACATCGCCGCACCCATCTTCTGGCTGGACTCGTTGAGCTTGGCGAGCGCCGCGGCGATGTCGGACGTGGCGGCCTCGTCAGTGCTCTCGAGCGCCTTCTTCAGCGCCTCGAGGTCGGTCTCCACCTCGGTCTTCACCTCGGCCGGGATCTTGTCGCCGTTCTCCGCGAGGAACTTCTCGGTGCTGTAGGCGACGCCGTCGGCCTGGTTGCGGGTCTCGACCGCCTCCTTGCGCTGACGGTCCTCCTCGGCGTACTGCTCGGCGTCCTTGATCATCTTGTCGATCTCGTCCTTGGACAGCGCCGAGCCACCGGTGATCGTCATCGACTGCTCACGGCCGGTGCCGCGGTCCTTGGCGGACACGTGCACGATGCCGTTGGCGTCGATGTCGAAGGTGACCTCGATCTGCGGGACGCCGCGCGGGGCCGGGGGCAGCCCGGTCAGCTCGAAGTTGCCGAGCGGCTGGTTCTGCGCGGCCATCTGACGCTCGCCCTGGAAGACCTGGATCTGCACCGAGGGCTGGTTGTCGTCCGCGGTGGTGAACACCTCGGAGCGCTTGGTCGGGATCGTGGTGTTGCGCTCGATGAGGCGCGTCATCACGCCGCCCTTGGTCTCGATGCCCAGGCTCAGCGGGGTGACGTCGAGGAGCAGCACGTCCTTGACCTCGCCCTTGAGCACGCCGGCCTGCAGCGCGGCGCCCACGGCGACGACCTCGTCGGGGTTCACGCCCTTGTTGGGCTCCTTGCCGCCGGTCAGGTCCTTGACGACCTCCGCGACGGCCGGCATCCGGGTGGAGCCGCCGACCAGGATCACGTGGTCGATCTTGGCGACGTCGATGCCGGCGTCCTTGATGACCTGCTTGAACGGCGACTTGGTGCGGTCGAGCAGGTCCGAGGTCATCCGCTGGAACTCGGCGCGGCTGATCTTCTCCTCGAAGTGCAGCGGGCCGGACTCGGAGTGCGTGATGTAGGGCAGGTGGATCGTGGTCTCGGAGGACGAGGACAGCTCGATCTTGGCCTTCTCGGCGGCCTCCTGGAGGCGCTGCCGGGCGATCTTGTCGCTGCCGAGGTCGACACCGTTGTTGTCCTTGAACTTCTTGACCATCCAGTCGACGAGCCGGGAGTCCCAGTCGTCGCCACCGAGGTGGTTGTCGCCGGAGGTGGCCTTGACCTCGACCACGCCGTCGCCGATCTCGAGCAGGGACACGTCGAACGTGCCGCCGCCGAGGTCGAAGACCAGGATGGTCTGGTCGGACTCCTTGTCGAGCCCGTAGGCCAGCGCGGCCGCGGTCGGCTCGTTGACGATCCGGCTCACGGTGAGGCCGGCGATCTCGCCCGCCTCCTTGGTGGCCTGGCGCTGCGCGTCGGAGAAGTACGCCGGGACCGTGATCACCGCGTCGGTGACGGTCTCGCCGAGGTAGGACTCCGCGTCGCGCTTGAGCTTCTGCAGCACGAAGGCGGAGATCTGCTGAGCCGTGAAGGTCTTGTCGTCGATCTTCGTCTTCCAGTCGCTGCCCATGTGCCGCTTCACGGACCGGATCGTCCGGTCGACGTTGGTGACGGCCTGCCGCTTGGCGACCTCACCGACGAGCACCTCGCCGTTCTTGGCGAAGGCGACGACCGACGGGGTGGTGCGAGCACCCTCGGCGTTCGCGATGACGGTGGGCTCTCCACCTTCGAGGACGGAGACGACGGAGTTCGTCGTCCCGAGGTCGATACCGACCGCACGAGCCATGGTGTGTACCTCCAGTTGCGCCCCGGCCGCGCGGCCGGAGGGTGTCTCGGTTTGTGTGCTGGGTCTGCTGGGTCCCGACGAGGTTGTCTCGCTGCTTCGAGTTTGTCAAACAACCTGAGCCGGATCAACTCAACTCTTGTCACAGGGCTCAACGCAGGCAGAGGGGGCGAATGTTCCCGCCGGCGCGAACAGAATCTCCGGCCGCCCGGCGGACGGGTGCGGCGGGCTCAGCCGACGCGGACCCGGACCGGGTTCGAGGCCCTGTCGGCCTCCTTGTCGATCACCCGGAAGCGGTTGGGCCCGGAGCGGCCGGTGTAGATGTACGTCGTGAAGGCGCCGCCGCTCACCGACGTGCTCACCGGGAAGTCGACCCAGCCGTTCTCGAAGCGCTGGACCTGCAGCCGGGCCCCCTCGCCACCCTGGTAGACGCCGGTCAGGTTGATCCGCTCGTTGGGCGGGACCTGCTGCGGGAACGCCTGCAGGGTGATCGCGCGGGTCTTCTGGCGTCGGTTTCGCACTCGGCGACTCGCGGCTCGGCGAGGGCGACGGCTCGTCGGAGCCGTCCGGGTCCGGAAAGCTCTCCGGGGTCGTGGTGGGGTCGTCACTGGGGAAGTAGAGGCTCGGCGGCGCCGTCGCCGACGCGTGCGCGCCACCGAGGCCGGTCACCTTGGCGGCCCCCAGCGCGACCACGCTCATGACTCCGCCGATGACCAGCGCCACCGCCACGAGCACCCCGACGCCGACGGCCAGCTGCCGGGTCCAGGGGACGTCCTCGTCGTCGTCGCGCGCCATGCGTCCAAGGATGCTGCACGCGCCCAAGGTCGCGTAGCCGACTCGGCGAGGGGCGCGTCACATCGGGCCGGAGCCCGGCAATGCTGTCCGCGGTTGTGGCCCCGGCTCCCGCGGTCTGACGAGCGTGCTGTCAGGCGGGGGTCTCGGACGGCGTGTCGGCCGGGGTCTCGGCGGGCTTCTGCGCCTGGGTCGGGGCGTTCTCCGGGAAGTGGCAGGCGACCTGGTGGCCCGGGGCGAGCTCGAGCAGCGGGGGCTCCTGGGTCTTGCAGATGTCCTGCGCCTTCCAGCAGCGGGTGTGGAAGCGGCATGCGGGCGGCGGGTTGATCGGGCTGGGCACGTCGCCCTGGAGCCGGATCCGGTCCCGCTGGGTGCGGCGCGAGGTGTCCGGCACCGGCACGGCCGACATCAGCGCGGTGGTGTACGGGTGCATCGGGCGGCCGTAGAGCCCCTCGCGGTCGGCGATCTCGACGATCTTGCCGAGGTACATCACGGCGACGCGGTCGGAGACGTGGCGCACCACGGACAGGTCGTGCGCGATGAACACGTAGGTGAGGTCGAGCTCCTCCTGCAGGTCCTCGAGGAGGTTCACGACCTGCGCCTGGATCGACACGTCGAGCGCGGAGACCGGCTCGTCGAGCACGATGAGCTTGGGCTTGAGCGCGAGCGTGCGCGCGATGCCGATGCGCTGCCGCTGCCCGCCGGAGAACTCGTGCGGGTAGCGGTTGTAGTGCTCGGGGTTGAGGCCGACGAGCGCGAGGACGTCCTGCACGGCCTTCTTGACGCCGCCCTCGGGCTTGACCCCCTGGAGGTGGTACGGCGCCCCGACGATCTTGCCGACGGTGTGGCGCGGGTTCAGCGAGGAGTAAGGGTCCTGGAAGATGATCTGGATGTGACGGCGCAGCGGCCGCATCGCGCCGTCACTGAGGTGGGTGATGTCGCGGCCCTCGAAGACGATCTTCCCGCCGGTCGGCTCGTCGAGCCGGGTGATCAGCCGGCCGGTGGTGCTCTTCCCGCAGCCGGACTCGCCCACCAGGGACAGCGTCTCGCCGCGTCTCACCGAGAAGTCGATGCCGTCGACGGCCTGCACCGCGGCCACCTGCCGCTGCATCAGGCCGCGGCGGATCGGGAAGTGCCGGACCAGGCCGGACACCGTGAGCAGGTCGTCGCTGTCGCGCCGTTCGGTGCCCCCGGTGGTCTCGGTGACTGTCATCGTGTCGGTCGTCCTTGCCGTGTCGGTTGGCCGGTGGTGGTGATGGTCGGGGTGCGGGCTCAGAGCAGCGGCTTGATCTCGTCGCGCCAGATCTGCTGGCGCTGCGCCTGCGACATGTGGCAGGCGACGAAGTGGCCCTGACCGTTGTCGAGGAGGTCGGGACGTTCGCTCTGCGAGAGCCCGTCGGTGTTCTTCTCGAAGCGGCAGCGCGGGTGGAACGGGCAGCCCGAGGGCACGTTGATCAGGCTGGGCGGGGTGCCCTTGATGGGGATCAGGCGTTCGCTGCGGTCCCGGTCGAAGCGCGGCATGGAGCCGAGCAGGCCCCAGGTGTAGGGGTGCTCCGGCTCGTTGAAGATCTGCTCGGCCGTGCCGTACTCGATCGCGCGGCCGGCGTACATGACCAGGATGTCGTCGGCGAGCTCGGCGACCACGCCGAGGTCGTGGGTGATGATGATGACCGCGGAGTTGAACTCCTTCTGCAGGTCACGGATCAGGTCGAGGATCTGCGCCTGCACCGTCACGTCGAGCGCGGTCGTGGGCTCGTCGGCGATCAGCAGGTCCGGGTCGCAGGACAGCGCCATCGCGATCATCGCGCGCTGCCGCATGCCGCCGGAGTACTGGTGCGGGTAGGCGTCGACGCGCCGGTGCGGCTCGGGGATGCCGACGCGGTCGAGCATCTCGATCGCGTGCGCGCGGGCCTGCTTGCTTCGAGACGTCGTTGTGGATCCGGTAGGCCTCGATGATCTGGTTGCCCACGGTGTAGTAGGGGTGCATCGCCGACAGCGGGTCCTGGAAGATCATCGCCATCCGCTTGCCGCGCATCTGGCGGACCTCCTCCGGCGTGGACGAGATCAGGTCCTTGCCGTCGAGCAGGATCTCGCCGCTGATGCTGGCGGTGCCCTTCTTGTGCAGGCCCATGATCGACATGCTCGTGACGCTCTTGCCGGAGCCGGACTCGCCGACGATGCCCAGGGTCTTGCCGCGCTCGACGCCGAAGGACAGCCCGTCGACCGACTTCACCAGGCCGTCGTCGGTCGGGAAGTGCACGCGCAGGTCGCGGACCTCGAGGAAGGCGCCGCGACCGGGGCGTCGAGGGGCGGTGACGTTCGTGGTCGGTGAGGGTCACTTCGCTCCGCACTCTCGGGTCGACGACGGCGTACAGCAGGTCGACGACCAGGTTGGCAATGACGACGAACAGCGCGGCGAACAGCGTGACGCCGAGCACCTTGGGCAGGTCGTTGGTCGCGATGCCGTCGACGGCGTACTTGCCCAGGCCGTTGAGCGAGAAGACCCGTCTCGGTGAGGACGGCGCCGCCGATCAGCAGGCCGAAGTCCAGGCCGAAGATCGTGAGGATCGGGGTGAGCGCGCCGCGCAGCCCGTGCTTGACGACGACCGGCGCTCCTGCAGGCCCTTCGCCCGCGCGGTGCGCATGTAGTCCTCGTTCATCGTCTCGAGCATGCCGGCGCGGGTCAGCCGGGCGTACTGCGCCGAGAACAGCAGGGCCAGCGTGATCCAGGGCAGCAGCAGGTCGTAGCGCCCACTCCGCGGGGTTCTGGTGAACGGGGTGTAGGTGCCGCCGGGCACGAAGACCTCCACTTGTAGGCGAAGAACGACAGCGCCGATCAGACCGGTCCAGAAGATCGGCATCGAGACGCCGGCCAGCGCGAACGTCATCGCCCCCCGGTCGAAGACCGACCCGCGTCTCAGGGCCGAGAGCACGCCGATGCTGACACCGGAGACCACCCAGATCACCGCGGCCCCGATGGCCAGGGAGAAGGTGACCGGCGCGCGGTCGACCAGCTCGGGCCACACCGCCTGCCGGGTGATGAAGGAGTAGCCCAGGCACGGCGCCGGGCAGTGCTCGATCTCCGCGCCCATGTCGAACTCACGCGCCGGCGACGAGGGTCTTGGCCCAGCGTCCGTACTGGAGGTAGAAGGGGTCGTAGAAGCCGAGCCGCTCGGCGGTGAGGTGCACCGTCTCCGCGGTGGCGGTGCGGCCGACGTACCGCGTCGCCAGGGTCTCGGGCGTGGCGCCCGCCCAGCGCGGCACCAGGTAGAAGATCGAGAACGTGATGATGCTGACCAGGACCAGCAACGCCGCCGCGGCGATCAGCCGCCGGATGATGTAAGCAACCACGTGTCTTCGGCACCGGTGCCCGGCCGGCGGTCTCCCCCGGCCGGGCACCTACGCCTTCACTCCTCGGATCTGTCGATCAGCGAATCTGCGTGAACGGTATCGAGCGGTACTGCTAGTTGACGCCGATCGCCATGTAGTCGTACATGCCGTAAGCGTCGTTGACGAACACGTTCGTCAGGTTCTTGCTCCGCAGCAGCACGCTCTTGGCGTAGACGCCCGGGTAGATCACGGCCTCTTCCATGACCCGCTTGTCGATCGCGCCCCAGTCGGCCTCGCGCTTGGCCTGGTCGAGCTCGACCTGATCGCCGCGTCGAGCATCTTGTCGACCTCGGGGATCCGGACGCTCGTGTTGGACGAGCCACCGGTCTCCCGGATGACCCGGCTGTCCACGATCTGCGACAGGAAGCCGAAGCCGTCGTTCCAGTCAGCACCCCAGCCGTTGACGACCAGGCCGAGCTTGTTCTTGACGCACGAACGGCGGGTTGCCGGCGTACGCCGAGAAGTAGTCACCCTGCGGGTAGCCCTTCGAGCGTCAGCTTCGATGCCGACCTTGGCCAGCGCCTGCTGGAACGCCTCGGCGGTCGCCTTCTCCTTCGGACGCTCGGTCGCGGTAGGAGATGTTGGTCTTGAAGCCGTTCGGCTGGCCGCACGCCTTCAGAGCTCGTCCTTGGCCTTGCTCGACGTCGCCCTTGTTGTCCGGCGTCGGGTAGAGGTCGAACTTCTGGTAGCCCGGGATCTGCGGGGGCAGCATCGTCGTCGCGATCTCGCCACCGGCGAACGGGCCGCCGTAGGCGGTCTGGTACGACGTGCGGTCCATCGCGTACTCGACGGCCTTGCGGCAGTCGATGTTGTCGAACGGCTTCACCGTCGGGTTGATCGAGGTGTACCAGAGCCGCGCGATCGTCGGGTTGTCGGTGTGCGCCTTGAGCGGTCGGGTCGCCGAGCACCCCGGCCAGCGCGGCCGGCTGCACGCCGGTGCCCGCGATGTCGACGTCGAGGTCACCGGCGATGATCCGGTTGTCGATGTCGTCGGCGTTGACGTTCAGCGAGACGTCGTACCCGTCCGGCAGCGCCTTGCGGTTGGGTCCGTCGCTCTGGTCCCACTGGTCGTTGCGGACCAGCTTGAACGACTTGCCGGGCTGCAGGTCCTCGAACTTGTAGGGACCCGTCGAGACTGCACGGCTCCTTGTACTTCGCGCCCGTGTCCTTGCCCTGCTCGGACCGGCATGGTCTGCGGGAGCTGCGCGAGGTAGTCGAAGCCGGCGAACGGCTGCTTGAGGTGGAAGACGATCGTCTGGTCGTCCGGCGTCTCGATCGCCGAGGAGAAGTCCTTGTCCTTCGACTTGTAGGGGCCCTTGTAGCCGGCCGGCCAGTCGAGCATGGCGTCGAAGTACGCCGGGCCGTTCGGGAAGGTCGCCTTGTCGATGGAGCGCGCGCACCGCGTACGCGACGTCCTTGGACGTGACCTCGGTGCCGTCCTCGAACTTGACGCCCTTCTTGATCTTGTAGGTCCAGGTCTTGCCGTCGTCGCTCGGCTTGCCCAGGTCCTCGGCGAGGTCCGGGACCAGCTCGTCGCTGGCCTCGCCCGGCGCCGCCTTGAACATGAGGAGGGAGCGACCGTAGAGACGCAGCGAAGTTCCACGAGTAGCCGTAGTAGGTGTCGCCCGGGTCACGAGTCGTGTCCCAGTCCCCGAGTTGGCGATCTTGACGACCCCGCCCTTCTTGTCCGACGGGTTGCTACACCTTGCCGACGGCGGCGTTGGACGCGGCGTCCGGACCCGACGGCGCCCCCGTCGCCATTGCCGCCGCCGCTGCCGCCACAGGCCGACAGGCCCAGGGCAGCGACAGCGGTCAGAGCCGCGAAGCCCTCCATCGCTGCTTCTCATCGTGCGGTTACGCCCCTTCTCTGTGGAGTGCGTAGGCTCTTCTCATGGGTGGAACGGTCTAGCGGGCTCGGGGGTCGAGCGCGTCGCGCAGCCCGTCCCCGAAGAGGTTGAAGGCCAGCACGGTGCTGAAGATCGCGAGCCCGGGCCAGAGCATGAAGTGCGGGACCGTGTAGTAGTTCGACGGCGTCGGAGAGCATGCCGCCCCACGTGGCGGTCGGTGGACGGACGCCCACGCCGAGGAACGACAGCGCCGCCTCGAACAGGATGTTCGTCGGGATCAGCAGCGTCGAGTAGACGAGGATCGGCGCGATGAGGTTGGGCAGCATCTCGCTGAACAGGATGTACGGGCGCCGCGCCCCCAGGCTGCGGGCGGCGTCGACGAACTCCCGCTCGCGCAGGGACAGGGTCTGTCCCCGGATGATGCGGCCGATGTAGGGCCAGTTGAAGAAGCCGATGATGAAGACCAGCAGCGACGATGCGCAGCGTGTTGCCGCTCGAGCCCGAATGCCTCGTCGGGGATGACGCCGGCCAGCGCGAGCGCGAACACCAGCAGCGGGAAGGCGAGGAACACGTCCATGGCCCGGCTGATGACGAGTCCACCCATCCGCCGAGGAATCCGGCGACCACGCCGAGCGTCGTACCGATGACCACCGAGAGCGACCGTGGCGAGGAAGGCGATGAGCAGCGAGATCCGGGCGCCGTAGACGACCCGGCTGAAGATGTCCCGGCCGTTGACCGGCTCGACGCCCATGAGGTGGTCCCAGCTCATCCCACCGAAGTTGCCCGATCGGCAGGAGCGTCCGACCGCCGGTGTCGATCAGGTCCTGGTGGAACTCGTTGGGCGGGTCACCGAGGAGCTTGCACGATGAGCGGCGCGAAGATCGCGACGAGGACGAGGAAGATCAGGAAGAAGGCACCGGCGAGCGCGACCTTGTCGCGGCGCAGTCGCCGCCAGGCGATCTGACCGAGCGAACGCCCCTCGATGACCGGTCCCGAGCCGACGAGTTCCTGCTCGGTCGGCGCGCCTCCGGCGCCCGGCTCGACTTCCAGGGGCGTGCTCACGCGGTGTGACTCCTCGGGTCGAACGGGTCGGCGTGCACGCGAACGGCGCGTGCAAGGACGCACGGGTGCGCCGATAGGTCAACGTCGTCCTACTTGGCGACGGAGTCAAGCAGCGAACCCCCCGTGTTGCGCAATCGTGACGCTAGTGGAGCAAAGGCGTCACATGTCGGCAGGATCGGCTCAGGACAACGTAAAAGTGGCCTCGCCGGTCCGGTTAACCGCCGAACGCGGAGCCAGGCAGGACCGGCAGCGTCAGTGTCAGGACCGCACCGGAGGAACCGTCCGGCCGGTTGGCCGCGGAGACCGACCCGTCGTGGGACGCGGCAACGTCCGCGACCAGCGCCAGGCCCATGCCGTAGTGCCGGCGAGACGACGGAGCACCTGCGTCCCGGTCGCCGGTGAAGCGTTCGAAGAGCCGCGGCCGCGCGGACTCGGCGATGCCCGGCCCGTCGTCGGTGACCGTGACCGCGGCGGTGCCCGACCGGGCCGCGACCTCGACCTCGACCCGGGTCGCGGCGTGGTCGAGCGCGTTGTCGACGAGCGCGGTCACGGCCCGCCGCAGGGCGGTGGCGGCGCCCGCCACCCACACCTCGGCCGGGGCGAGGAGCACCAGGACGAGCCCTCGGTCCTCGGCCGTCCCCGCCGCCGCGTCCACGCTCTCGCGGGCCACCGCCGCCAGGTCCAGCCGGGTGCGCTCGGCCGCGCGGGTGTCCGCCGCGAGCAGCAGGTCGTCGAGGATGTCAGTGAGCCGACCGGTGTCGGCGAGCACACCGTCGAGGGCGTCCGCACCCAGCTCCCCACCCTGGTGCCGGGCACGCCGCGCCACCAGCTGGAGGCGGGTGCTGAGCAGGGTCAGGGGCGTGCGCAGCTCGTGGCTCGCGTCGGCCACGAACCGACGCTGCATGGCCAGGCTCTCGGTCAGCGGCTGCATCGCCCGGCGAGCCAGCCAGGTCGCGACGAGTGCGGCCAGCAGGACCCCGACGCCGCCGGCGATCAGGAGGGAGGTCAGGATGCGCCCGCGTTCCTCCTCGAGCTCGTGCCGGTCCAGCACCGCCTGCGTGACCCGGGTGCCGACCCGCTCGGTGCGCACCGTGTAGTCGCGGCCGTCGATGGTGCGGTCCGTCTCCCGGATCCTGCCGTCCCGGCGGACAGCGGTGAGTGCGGCCTGGTCGGGGAAGCCGGCCGGCATGCCCGCCGACTCCCTGTGCCCCCGGGGCGTGACCACGACGACGTGCACGCCCGGCGGCGCCTCCCTGGGCGAGTCGATGTTGCTGGTCGTCTCGCGCAGGGTGGCATCCGCCGCCTCGTCGGCCGCGCGGGCGTAGATCACGAAGATCAGCACCCCGACCACCGCGAGCACACCGACGACCAGCAGCCCGGTCTGCAGGCCGAGCCGGACCGACGTGCGCCGCAGGTCGCCTTCCTGGGACGTCACGTGCGGCCGGCCCGGTAGCCGATTCCCCGCACCGTCTCCACGACCGGGCGGCCCAGCTTGCGTCGCAGGTAGTGCACGTACGTGTCCACGACGCCCTCGTCGTCCGCGCCCTCGAAGACGGTGCGGACGAGCTCGGCACGGGTGAAGACGTGTCCGCGGGTGCCGGGCCAGCACAGTGAGCAGCATCGCCTCGCGCTCGGAGAGCGCGACCTCGCCGCCGGCGGCCAGGTGGACCGAGCGGGTCCCCACGTCGAGAAGGCCCCCGGCGACGTCCATGCGCGTGGCCCGGTCGAGGTGACGACGGCGCAGGGCCCGGAGGCGGGCGAGCAGCTCCTCGACGTCGAACGGCTTGCCGAGATAGTCCTCCGCGCCGGCGTCCAGCCCGGCGACCCGGTCGCCCGGGTGGGCCAGGGCGGACAGCACGAGGGTCGGCGTCGTGCGCCCCTGCCCCCGCAGCCGGCTCAGCAGGTCGAGACCGTCGAGGGCGGGCAGACCACGGTCGAGCAGCAGGACGTCGTAGTCGCGCGTGAGTCCGAGGTGGAGCCCCCGTTGGCCGTCGGGCGCCGCGTCGACGGCGTACCCCTCCTCGGTCAGCAGCTCGACGAGCATCGCGGCCAGCTCCGGGTCGTCCTCGACGAGCAGCACCCGGGGACTCGTCATCGGCCCAGGATAGGAACCACGCTCAGGAGCCGTCCCCGTCATCCTGCGACGCGGCGGCGGAGCCCACGTCGGACCAGGCGGCCTCCGCACCGGTGTGCCCGATCAGCACGACCTGCACGAGGGTGCCCACGGCGACCACGACGGGCAGGACCGCCGCGACCAGCGCGAGCGACCGGCCCGAGCGCGCGGGACGCTCCGCCCGGTGCCACCACCACAGCACGGCCGCGAGCACGGCCAGCGGGGCGACCCACCAGATCAGCAGGTCGGCCAGGTGCGAGTGCTGCTCGATCGCGGCGCTGCCGCCGACCCGGTGCTCGAGGGACTCGCCGGAGGATGTGCTGAGCGGGGTCAGCACGACCGCCGCCGCCGCGAGGGCCAGCGGGCCGAAGCGCGCCCAGGCGCGGAAGCGCGGCCACACGGCGTACAGCGCGACGGCCAGTGCCGCGGTGGGGACGACGACGACGGTGGCGTGCACGATGAGCGGATGGACCGGGAGTCCGAGCACGGTGTCCAGCACGAGGTGACCTCTCGACGTGGGTGAGCCGCCAGCGTCGCGGAGGTTTCTTGGAGCCTTCTTGGAATGGTGCTGAGCTCAGCGCACCACGACGCGGGCGCCGTGCCGCGGCACGCTGGTGATGTTGCGGACCCGCGGGTAGTCGGTCGCGCCGTCCGGGAGGGTGACGTCGTAGCGGAGCAGCACCTCGCGGAGCACCGCGACGCCCTCCATCAGGGAGAACCCGGCGCCGATGCAGCGGCGCACGCCGCCGCCGAACGGGATCCAGGTGTTGGTGGCCACCTCACCGTCGAGGAACCGCTCCGGGCGGAACGCGTCCGGGTCGCGGTGGTTGTCCTCGCGCGCGTGGCTGATCAGGATCGACGGCCCGATGTTCGCGCCCGCGGGGAGGTCGACCCCGCCGAGGGTGACCGGCTTCATCAGGTGCCGCACCACCATCGGGATCACCGGGTGCAGCCGCATCGACTCCTTGAGCACCGCCTCGAGGAAGTCGTCGTCGCCGGAGGCGGCCGCGGCCCGGGCCCGGGCCCGCAGCTCGGAGTGCCGGCCGAGCTCGTGGAGCGACCAGGCGAGGGCGGTCGCGGTGGTCTCGTGCCCGGCCAGCAGGAGCGTGACGAGCTGGTCGCGCAGCTCGGGGTCGGACAGCCCGTCGTCGCCCTCGACCCGGAGCAGCTGCGAGAGCACGTCGGTGCGGTCGGCCAGGTCGGGCGCGGCGCGGCGCTCGGCGATCTCGGCGTACATCACCTCGTCGAGGCGGCGCTGGTTGTCGACGGTCGCCTTCCAGGGGCCGAACCGCTGCAGGAACGGGTAGCCCCAGCCGAGCAGCACCGCGGGCGAGATGTCCACGGTCTTGTTCACCAGTGGCCGCAGGCGCGCCAGGCGGTCCTCGTCGGTGACCCCGAACACGACCCGCAGGATCACCTCGAGGGTGAGCGCGTTCATCCGGTCGAGCGAGCGGAACGCGACGCCCGGCGTCCAGCGGTCCACCTCCTCGGCGGCGAGCTGGGCGACCACGGACTGGTAGCCCCGCAGGGCCGCGCCGTTGAACGCCGGCATCAGCAGCTTGCGGGCGCGCTTGTGCTCCGTGGAGTCCTGCAGGAGCAGCGAGTGCTCGCCCATGATCGGGCCGAGGATCGCGTTGCCCTTGCCGGCGTGGAAGACCTCGGGGTCGCCGGCGAAGATCTCCTTGGCGTGCTCGGGCCGGGTGAACAGCACCAGGGCCGAGCCCTTGGGCATGATCCGCACGGTGAACACGTCGCCGTACCTCTTGTGCATGGCCGGCACGAACTGGTGACGGAAGCGGACCAGCGCGATGCTCTGCAGCAACGCGGGCCAGCGCGGGCCGGGCGGCAGGTCCCGCGGCGCCAGGTGGTTCACGTTGCCGGACAGTGGCTGCATCTTCGCGAAGCGCTCGTCGGTGACCGTCATGGTTCGCATACTACGAGTATGTGAGCGTGCTGGACACCCCCGGTGAAGATCCGGTGCCAGCCCTCGCCGCTCCGCGCCGGCCGGTCCTACGGGGCTGACGGAGCGACCGCTCGCGGACCGCGTGCTCGTCGGTGCGGGTGTCGTAGGACCAGAACTCCCGCAGCCACAGCGCCGTCACCGCCACCCCGGCCACGCACAGCGCGCCGCCGCTGGCGACGGACCCGCGGACCGTCCACAGGTCGGCTACCACGCCGGCGCGCACCTGACCACCCAGCGGGCCCAGCGAGTAGGACAGCATCTCGATGCCGGCGAGCCGGCCGCGCATGGCGTCCGGGATCGTCTGGTTCCAGATCGTCGCCCGGAACAGGCCGCTGACCATGTCGGCCGCCCCGGCGAGCACCAGGCACAGCATCGTGCCCCAGATCGTCGGGGCCAGGCCCGCGAGACAGATCGCGACGCCGTAGGCGAGCGCGGCGGTCACGATCGCCCGGCCGTGGTGGTGCACGTGCGACGTCCACCCGGAGGTGGCGGTCGCGAGCATGCTGCCGACGGTCTCGGCGGTGTAGAGCAGGCCGAGCAGCTCGGGATGACGGAACACGTCCTCGGCCAGCGCCGGGAAGAGCACCACCGGCATGGCCAGCAGCATCGCGGTGATGTCGATGAGGTAGGTGCCGAGCAGGTCCCGGCGGCGCAGCGCGTAGGTGAGCCCCTCGCCGATGCCGCGCAGGCTGGGCGGGGTCGTCTCGGTCTCGTGCGGGTACGGCCGCATCGCGGCGAACAGCACGGTGGCGACCAGAAGACCCGTGACGTCGACGGCGAAGCACCAGCCCACCCCGACCGTGGACACCAGGACGCCACCGACGGCCGGTCCGGCGAGCAGGCCGACCTGCACGCCGAGGGACGACAGGGCGCTGGCGGCGGTGATCTGGTCGTGCGTCACGGTCCGCGGCTCGAGCGCCTCCTTCGACGGGCGCTGCAACGCCCCGGCCGCGGCGAGCAGGGCACCCACGACGTAGATGACCCAGAGCCGCTGCGGGCCGAACGCGTTCACCATCAGCACCACGGTGAACAGCACCTGCGCGATGCCGGTGCCGACCAGCAGCCGGCGCCGGTCCACGTGGTCGGCCAGCGCACCGCCGTACAGGCCGAAGAAGAGGAGCGGGACCAGCTCCACGATGCCAGGGCGCCGACCGCGAAGTTGGAGCCGGTGAGCCGGTAGAGCTGGTAGGGCAGCGCGACGTAGGCACCATCCCGCCGAGGTAGAACACCGTGCCGGCCAGGAACAGCAACCGGAAGTCGCGCGACGTCCGCAGCGGCGTGGTGTCCACGCGCAGCGCCCGCAGGCGGTCCCTCGCACGAGGGGACATGGTGGCAGGGCCGGGGTGGTGCGACCAGATCTAGGCGTTCGACAGCAGGAAGCGAGGACGAACCCGAGGACGGTGACCAGGCCGACCAGGGACCCGGCGTGCTCACGGCCTCGGACCATGGTGTCGAGAGCATGGGAGGATCGCGCCGCGGCGAACCCTGGACGATCGCGATCACCTCCGGCGACGGCCGCCGAGCAGGGCGTACCCGGCGCGGCCGCAGCGGTCGACGCGGCGGCCACGCGCCCCAGAGCCGAGGATGTACGCCGTGGACCGGCCGCTGGCCTTCATGCCCGAGGAGGCGGACAGACCCTCGGGGATGTTGGAGAGGAACACCGCAGCCACGACCGCGACCCCCACGCCACCGCCTCCGACGGCTGACCCGATCGCGCGGACTCGGGGATGCCGTCGAGGAGGGCGAGCACCAGCGCGCCACCGGTCGCCGGCCCGCAGCCGGCGCGGCTCTTGCGGGGTCGGCCCGCGCTCGTCCAGGACCAGTCGCCGAAGAAGAGCAGCGGGACCCGCTCCAGCATGCCCAGGGCGCCGACCGCGAAGTTGGAGCCGGTGAGCCGGTAGAGCTGGTAGGGCAGCGCGACGTAGGAGACCATCCCGCCGAGGTAGAACACCGTGCCGGCCAGGAACAGCAGCCGGAAGTCGCGCGACGTCCGCAGCGGCGTGGTGTCCACGCGCAGCGCCCGCAGGCGGTCCCTCCGCAGCCCACGAGGGGAGATGGTGGCAGGAGCGCCGGGGTCGTGCGACCGGATTAGCCCGGCAGCAGGCCGTCGCGGCGGGCGATGGCCGCGGCCTCCGTGCGGCCGCTCGCGCCGAGCTTGGCCAAGATGTTGGAGACGTGCACGCTCACGGTCTTGGCGGAGATGAACAGCTGCCGGGCGATCTCACCGTTGCTGCGGCCCTGTGCCACCAGGCCCAGGATCTCGGTCTCGCGCGCGGTCAGCGCGCCGTCGGTCCGCGCGTCGCGGGAGCGGCCCTCGCCGCCGGCACGGAGCTCGTCGAGCAGCGGCCGCGCACCGAGGGCCCGGGCCGCGGTGCGGGCGGCGTCGGTGAGCGTCCGGGCCTCCGCCGCCTGGCCGGTGGCACGCAGCACGGACGCGAGCCGGGCCTGCGAGCGGGCGACCTCGAACGGGTGGCCCATCGCCTCGAACGCGACGACCGTGCGCTCCCACGCGACGACCAGCTCGTCGGCGTCGGGCGGGTCCACGTCGGCCAGCCAGCGCAGCCGCAGGTGCTCGGCGTGCACCCGCTCGAGCCACGCGACACCCTCGGGACCGAACGGTCGCTTGCGGCGGCGCACCCGCTGCATCACCCGGTCGACCCCGGCGAGCAGGGAGGGCGCGGGAGTGACGTGCTCCTCGCGGTCGGCGTGCGCGGCGCGGGCCGCGGCGTCGGCGAGGTGCCCGAGCAGCAGCGCGGTCAGCCGGATCCGGGCCTGGAACGCCTCGGACCAGGCAAGCCCGACCACCTCGACGGCCCGCCAGAAGGTGGCCGTCGCCCGCGCGACATCACCCTGGCCGCCGTACCAGTCGATCTCGGCGGCGGCCCCGCTGATGCCGACGAGCCCGTCGAGCGACCACAGCGGGCGGAGCTGTTCGAGCACCGTCTCGGCGGACGGGTCGCCGCGGTGCACGACGGTCATCGCACGGATGCCGAGCAGCATCGCCTCCGGGATCGGCGGCGGGGACTGGCCGCCGACCATGGTCAGCTCCAGGACGGCGTCCCAGTCACCGAGCTCGTAGGCGACCAGCGCCTCCATCAGCCGGGCCTCGAAGCCGTAGGGCGTCCACGGTCGCCCGATCTGCTGGGCCAGGGTGTGGCCGGCGTGGTAGGCCTCGCGGGCCTTGGCCAGGTCGCCGCGCTCGTGGTGGAGGCTCGCGAGGAGGTAGCGGCTGCGCAGCTCGGCGTGCACGTCACCGTCACGGTGCGCGCCCTCGATGACCTCGGCCAGGACGCGTTGGGCGGTCTCCGTGTCGCCGGCCCGGTCGTCGATGCCGGCCAGGGTCGTGGTCACGTCGGCCACCAGCGACGGCATGTCGAGCTTCTGCGCCAGGCCGAGCGCCTCCATGGCCTGCTGGGCGGCCACCTCGTCGAGGCCGTGGTACAGGTGGGCGCGGGCGTGCAGGCTGAGCAGCCTGGCCCGCATCGCGGACGGCTCGTCGGGCACCAGCTCGAGGGCTGCCGTGGTCATCTCGAGCGGGTCGCCGGCGTTGTCGAGGGTGATCGCCGCGGAGGCGTGCGCCATCAGCAGACGCGCCCGGTGGTGGGCGGGCGCGTCTGCGGGCAGGTGGGCGAGCTGAGCGGCGACGAGCTTGGCGGACCGCTCGGCGTGGCCGGACGCGATCAGGGCGTCGGAGGCCTTCACCGCGAGGTCGACCGGCTCGAGCGTGAGGTCGCGGACCCGCGGGTCGGCGGACAGCTCCAGGGCGGTCTCGAAGTGCTTGGCCGCCTCGTCGGGACCGCCCACGGACATGGCCTCGTCGCCGGCCTGCACGCTGGCGCGGACCGCCGTCACCGGGTCGTGGGCCAGCCGGGCGTGCCGGGCGAGCTCGGCAGCGGTGCCGTCGGCGCGGTGCTGGACGAGCGCCTGGGCGTACGCCGCGTGCAGCCGGACCCGCTCGCCCGGGAGCAGGTCGTCGTAGACCGCCTCGGCCAGCAGGGCGTGCCGGAAGGCGTAGCTCTCGCCGCCCACCCGGATCAGGATGTTCTGCTCGACAGCCGTGCGCAGGGAGCGGTCGAGGACGTCGTCGGGCTGGCCGACCACGGCCGCGAGCAGGGGGTGCCCGACACGCCGGCCGGCGCAGGCGGCCGCGCGGACGACCGCCCGGGCCTCGTCGTCGAGGCGGTCGAGCCGGACCAGCAGCAGGTCGGCGAGGTCGTCGGGCAGGCCGGCGCCGTGCGCGCCCTCGGCTGCGCTGACCAGCTCCTCGGCGAAGAACGCGTTGCCCTCCGCCCGGCTGACGATCGCGTGCAGGTCGCTCTCGGACAGCGGCCCCGGGAGCAGGGCGCGGACCAGGCGACGTACGTCGGAGTCCGGGAGCGGGTCGAGCTGGACCCGCTGCACACCGGGCACCCGGACCCACTGCGCGGCGGTCGCCCGCAGCGGGTGCCGGCGGTGGAGGTCGTCGGAGCGGTAGGACGCGAGCACGACGACGGGCCCGCGGAACGGGCGGGCGAAGAGGAAGGAGAGCAGGTCGCGGGTGGACCGGTCGGCCCAGTGCACGTCCTCGACGACGACCAGGACCGGGCTCTGCTCGGCGAGGTCGTCGAGGGCACCGTGGATCGAGTCGAACAGGTCGGACCGCTCCAGGTTGTCGGCGGCGTCCGCGGTCTGCCCGCCGGCGCCGGAGATCAGCCGGCGGCCCGGCTGCAGGTGGGAGAGCACCGGGCGGTCGAGCAGCAGCTCGGCGGTCACGTCCGGGCTGTCGACGGCGAGCCGGCCGAAGAGCTCGGAGAAGGGGAGGTAGGGCAGCGCACTGTCACCGAAGTCGAGGCAGTGCCCGACCAGCGTCCGCCAGCCGGCCTCACCCGCACGGGCGACCAGCTCGTGCAGCAACCGGGTCTTGCCGACGCCCGCGTCACCGACCAGCAGCACCGAGCGCGACCGCGGCTCGCCCGCCAGGCCGAGGAGGTCGGCCAGCAGGGCGAGCTCACGATCGCGCCCCAGGATCGGCTGCATCGTGTCGGGGAGCGGTGCCACGTCCTCCATCATCGCGGAGGGCGCCGACAGCCGCTCGTGACTTTCGGCGACGGCGGTCATGCCGTCAGTCGCCGAACGCCAGCGTCACCAGCCGACGCCGCGAGGACGGCAGCTTCATCGTCGGGCGGCGCGGCACCCAGTAGCGCCGGCCGCGGGGTGCGTACTGCTCGGCGAGGTGCTGCTGGCGGTACTTGATCTCGGATTCGAGGAACGGTTCCGGAGTCATCGTCATGGCTGTGTGCTCCTTGTCTGTGCCATGTCTTCCATCTGATGACCCGATCCTGCGTGCCTGAGGTAGCGGCACACATCGGAAGAAGTCCCTATTCGGCGCCGGGTGCCTCAGGGGTGCCTTAGGCGGGGTGCGCAGATTCCCAGGGGACCCAGGGAAACCGGCACACCCCCGACGTTGCAACGCTGGGTGTGTGCCGGTTTTGTCGGGGGTGTCCGGCGTCAGACCCGCTCAGGCGCGGCGGCCGGCCACCCAGGTCTGGGCGACGAGCGGGACGCCGGGGCGGTAGGCGAGGTGGAGGTACGACGGGGCGTCGAGCACCGCGAGGTCCGCGCGGGCCCCGACGCCGAGGTGGCCGACGTCGGAGCGGCCGAGGGCCCGGGCGCCGCCGGTGGTCGCGGCGGCCAGCGCCTCGGCCGGGGACATCCCCATCTCCCGGACGGCGAGCGCGATGCACAGCGGGATCGAGGAGGTGTAGCAGGAGCCGGGGTTGCAGTCGCTGGCGATCGCGACGTGCACGCCGGCGTCGAGGAGCCGGCGGGCGTCCGGGTACGGCGACCGGGTGGAGAACTCCACGCCCGGCAGCAGGGTGGCCGTCGTGCCGGTCTCGACGCAGTGCGGACACGTCCTCGTCGGAGAGGTACGTGCAGTGGTCCACGGCCACCAGCCCGAGCTCGCAGGCGAGCCGGACACCGGGGCCGGGGCCGAGCTGGTTGGCGTGCAGCCTGCCGCGCAGACCCTTGGCCGCACCCGCCTGCAGGATCGTCCGGGCCTGGTCCTCGTCGAACGCGCCCCGCTCGCAGAACACGTCGACCCACCGGGCGTGCGGCGCGCAGGCCTCCAGCATCGGGCCGGTCACCAGGTCGACGTACGCCGCGGGGTCGTCGGCGTGCTCCGGCGGGACCACGTGCGCACCGAGGAAGGTGGTCTCGTCGGTGACGTGCCGGGCGATGGCGAGCGCGCGGGCCTCGTCGGCGACGGTGAGCCCGTAGCCGCTCTTGACCTCGACGGTCGTGGTGCCCTGCCGGCGCATCTCGTCGACGAGGCGGGCGAGGTTCGCGGCCAGCTGCTCGTCGGAGGCGGCACGGGTGGCGGCGACGGTGGTGCGGATGCCGCCGGCGGAGTACGGCGTGCCGGTCATCCGGGCCGCGAACTCCTCGGCGCGGTCGCCGGCGAACATCAGGTGGCTGTGCGAGTCGACGAAGCCGGGGACGACGGCGCGCCCGCCGAGGTCGTACGCCGTGTCCGCGGCCGGTGCCTGCCGGGACGGACCCACCCACGCCACGCGTCCGGCCTCGACCACCAGCGCGGCGTCGTGCAGCACGCCGAGCTCGGGGGCCTGGGTCGACAGCTCGCCGATGCCGGTCAGGGCCAGGGTGCTCACGACAGGATTCTCCCCACCACGGCATCGAGCTCGGCACCGACCTCGCGCGGGTCGACCGTGACGTCGACGCCGTCGCGGATCACGCGGACCACGTCGGCGGCGGTCGCGGCGAACACCGCGGTGCCCGTGTCGGCGCCGGTGCCGGCGGTCCGCATCGAGGTGGTGTCGAGGGTGACCAGGTCCGCCGGCGCGCCGACCTCGATCCGGCCCGCCCCCTCGAAGCCGAGCGAGGCGTGCCCGTCGCCGGTCGCGGCGACCAGCAGCTCCTCGGCGGACCAGTGCCCGCGGCGCTGGGTGGCGAGCCGCTCGTCGAGCTCGACGGCCCGCATCTCCTCGAACAGGTCGACCACCGCGTGGCTGTCCGACCCGAGGGTCAGCGGACTGCCCGCGTCGCGCAGCCGGCGGGAGGGCCCGATCCCGTCACCGAGGTCGCGCTCGGTGGTGGGGCAGAAGCAGGCACGGGTCAGGCTGAGTCCGAGGAGCCGGACGTCCTCGTCGGTGAGATGGGTGGCGTGCACGGCACTGGTGCGCGGGCCGAGCGCCCCGGCCTCGGCCAGCACGGCGGTCGGGGTCGCGGCGTACGCATCGCGGCAGGCGGCGTTCTCCGCCACCTGCTCCGACAGGTGCACGTGCAGGGGCGCCGAGTGCTGCTCCGCCCAGCGCACCACGACCGGTATCTCGTCGCGGGGCACGGCGCGCACGGAGTGGATCGCGGCGCCGTACCGGACCGTCTCCCCGCCTCCGGTCGGCACCCGCTCGGCCCAGCCGTCCGCGGTGCCGTCACCGAAGCGGACCTGGACGCCCTCGGCCCCCCGGCCGATGCCGGCGGTGAGGTAGCAGGTGTCGAGCAGCGCGATCCGGATCCCGGCCTCGCGGGCGGCCTCCACGAGCGCGTGCCCCATCGCGTTGGGGTCGTCGTACGGCGTGCCGTCGGGGCCGTGGTGCAGGTAGTGGAACTCCCCGACGGACGTGATGCCGCCGGCGACCATCTCCCGGTACGTCGCCCGGGCCAGCTCGAAGTACGTGTCGGGGGTGAGCCGCTCGGCGACGGCGTACATCTGCTCGCGCCAGGTCCAGAACGTCCCGCGCTCCCGTTGCGTGCGGCCGCGCAGCGCCCGGTGGAACGCGTGGCTGTGGCAGTTCGCGAGGCCGGGAATCGTCAAGCCCGCCAGGCGTTCCGCGCCGTCCGGGTCCCCGTCGGCGACCTCGGTGAAGACGCCGTCCTCGACGGTGACCCGGACACCGGAGCGCACCGGGCCCTGGCCCGTCCAGGCCCGCTCGAGCCAGTAGGTCGTCACGTCGCGAGCCCCGCCAGCGTGTCGGCGAGCGCCTCGACGCCGGCGAGGCAGTCGGCGGTCTCCGCGTGCTCGTCGGGCGAGTGGGAGACACCGGTCGGGTTGCGGACGAAGAGCATGGCGGTCGGGATGCCGGCCGCGGACAGCACGCCGGCGTCGTGGCCGGCCATCGTCGGGATCACCGGCCAGCCGTGCGGCTCCGCGATCCGCCGGGTGAGGTCGGCGTCGAAGTGCACAGCACCGGAGACCGACTCGGGGGTCACCACCAATCCGGTCCTGTCGAGGCCGGCGCGCTCCTGCGCCACCCGCTCCACGTCGGCGAGCAGTGCGTCGAGGTGCTCGGGGGTCTCGGCGCGGGCGTCGAGCCAGGCGGTCACGGCCGACGGCACGGCGTTCGTCCCGTTCGGGCGTACGTCGACCCGGCCGAACGTCGCGCGCTGCCCCGCGAGCCGGGCCTCCTCGTTGGCGGCGAGCACCGTCATCGCGTAGGTCAGCATCGGGTCGCGGCGGTCCTCCATCCGGGTCGTGCCCGCGTGGTTGGCCTCGCCGGTGAAGTCGAACCGGTAGCGGCCGTGCGGCCAGATCGCGCTCGCCGCGCCGACGGCGACGTCCCGGTCGACGAGGTCGCGGCCCTGCTCGACGTGCAGCTCCACGAAGCAGCCCACGTCGCGCAGCAGGTCGGCGTCGCCGCGCGCGACCTCGGCCAGCGCGTCCTCGACGGCGACGCCGGCGCGGTCGGTCAGCGTGCGCGCGGTGGCCCAGTCGGTGGCGCCGGTGGCCAGCCGGGACCCGAGACAGGCCAGGCCGAACCGCGAGCCCTCCTCCTCGACGAAGACCCCGACGCCGACGGGTCGCGCGGGGGTGACACCCCGGTCCCGGAGCACGTCGACCGCGGCGAGCGCGGTCACCACGCCGAGCGGTCCGTCGTACGCACCGCCGTCGAGGACCGAGTCGAGGTGCGACCCGGTGAGCACCGCCGGACCGGCCGCGCCCGCCGGCCGCCACCAGGCGACGGTGTTGCCGAACCGGTCCCGCTCGACCTCGAGGCCGCGGGCCTTGCACTGCTCGGTGAACCACGACGTCCAGCTCGCGCTCGGCGGTGGTGAACGGCTGCCGGAAGTAGCCGCCGCTCGACGCGGACCGCCCGACCGGCGCGAGGTCGCGCCACATCGCCTCGAAGTCAGCGGGCATGATCGCCTCCATGGAGTTCCAGGACGTCGTGCGCCGCCGTCGGATGATCCGCACCTACGCCGACCGTCCGGTCGACCGTGCGGTCGTGGACCGCATGCTGTCGAACGCCGTGCGCGCACCGAGCGCCGGGTTCAGCCAGGGCTGGGCGTTCGTGGTGCTGGACACCCCCGAGGACGTGACGCGCTTCTGGGCGGCGACCACGCCGGAGGACACCGAGGTGCCGGACCGGTGGCTGCGCGGGATGCGCACCGCTCCGGTCGTGATCGTGCCGCTGTCGAGCAAGGCGGCCTACCTCGACCGCTACGCCGAGCCCGACAAGGGCTGGGCCGACCGCGAGGAGCACCGGTGGCCGGTGCCCTACTGGCACATCGACACCGGCATGGCCTCGCTGCTGATCCTGCAGACCGCGGTCGACGAGGGGCTGGGCGCCTGCTTCTTCGGGATCCCCAGCGAACAGGTCGCCGGGTTCCGTGCCGAGTTCGGGGTGCCGGAGACGCACACCCCGATCGGCGCGATCACCGTCGGGCACCGCACCGAGGACGCCGGCGCCAAGGGCTCGCCGTCGCGCCGCCCCCGCAAGCCCGTCGACGAGGTCGTGCATCGCGGCGGCTGGCATACCCCCTAGTCCACTGAGTACGACGGACCTGGTCAATCGACCACGCGGCACCCGGGTCTCGGATCCGAGACCACCGCATGCCCCGACCGGGCCATGGACACGCCCCGCGCGCCCGGCGAAGACTCGGGGCACCGAGAGGGGGACCCCATGGACACCACGCTCGCGCCGCGACCGCAGCGCCGCACGATCAGCTCCGTGCTGCCCCGGCGGTTCCGGGACCGGACACCGGCGCCCGCCGCCACGACGCCCCAGGGGGTCCGCGCCCGCCGGCCCCGGGACCTGCCGACCTGCACCCGGCTGATGCACCGCGCGTTCTTCGAGGGCCAGTTCCCGGGCACCCGGCGCAACGAACCGCGCGAGTGGATCGACGGGCCGGACGTGCTGGCCGCCTACGTGGCCGAGCGCGACGGCGAGATCGTCGGGCACGTGGCCGTCACCCGGGTCGGGCTCGACACGGCCGACCGGCCTCCGCTGGCGGGAGATCACCGGTCACCCGGCCGCCGACCTGGCCGGGGTCGGGCAGCTGTTCGTGCGGCCGTGCTTCCGCGGCCGGGGCATCGGGCGTTCCCTGGTCGACGCCGCGCTCGCCGACATCCGGTCCCGCGGGCTGGTGCCGGTCCTCGAGGTGGTCACGCACGAGAGCCTGGCGCCGGCCTACGCGCACGACCACGGCTGGCGGCTGCGCGCCACCGACCGGTTCCCCGGCCCGCCGGCCGGCCTGTGGGTGCACCGGCTGGAGGCGGCTCTACCCTCCTGAGGTGAGCGCGCCCGACGACGTCCTGACCGAGAAGCTCCGCACCCTCGTCCGCATCCCCACGGTGTCGCACGCCGACCCGGCCGCGAACGACACGGCGGCGTTCGACGCGCACCTCGACGCCCTCGCCCGGCTGTTCCCGCTGCTGCACGAGCGCCTGGAGCTGACCCGGGTCGGGGACCACGGCCTGCTCTTCCGGTGGGCCGGCACGTCGTCGGACCGGCCGGTCGTGCTGATGGCCCACCAGGACGTCGTACCCGTCGACCCGGACTCGCCCTGGCAGCACCCCGCCTTCGACGCGGTGGTCGCCGACGGCGCGGTCTGGGGCCGCGGCACGCTCGACGACAAGGGCTCGCTGGTCGCGATCTGCGAGGCCGTGGAGCGGTTGCTGGAGCGCGGCTTCGCGCCGGCGCAGGACGTGTGGCTGTCGTTCGGCGCCGACGAGGAGGTGTCCGGCCGGTGCGCACCGGCGGCCGTCGCGGTGCTCCGCGAACGCGGCGTCGAGCCGTGGTTCGTGCTCGACGAGGGCGGCGCGGTCGCCGCCGACGCGTTCCCGGGTGTCGCCGCGCCCCTGGCCGTCGTCGGGGTCACCGAGAAGGGCACCACCAACCTGGAGCTGCGCACCGAGGGCCGCGGCGGGCACTCGTCGATGCCGTCCCGGATGGACACCACCGCGCGGCTGGCACGGGCGATCCTGCGGCTGGAGCACAGCCCGTTCCCCGCGCGCGTGCACGCGCCCACGCTGGAGATGCTGCGCCGGGTCGCCCCGCACGCACCGGCGCCGCTGCGGCCGCTGGTCGCCAACGCGCACCGGGCCGGCCCCCTGCTGGCCCGCGCGCTGGTCGCCGCCGGGCCGGAGACCGCCGCGATGACCCGCACCACCGCCACCGTCACCACGCTGTCCGGGTCGCCGGCGCTGAACGTGATCGCCTCGACCGCCCGGGCCGGCGTCAACGTCCGGGTGCTGGTCGGTGACACGGTGGCCTCGGTGGTCGAGCACGTACGACGGGCGGTGCGCGACGACTCGGTGACGGTCGCGGTGCTCGAGGCGGGTGAGCCGAGCCCGGTCTCCCCCACCGACGACGACGCCTTCCGGCACATCGAGTCGTGCATCGAGGAGGTGTTCCCCGACGCGGTCGCGACGCCGTACATCATGATGGGCGCGACGGACGCCCGCTTCTTCACCGCGATCTGCCCTCGGGTCTACCGCTACACGCCGTTCCGGATGTCCCGCGCGCAACGGGCCGGTCTGCACAGCTTCGACGAGCACCTCGGCACGGCCGACCTCGCGGACGGGATGCAGTGGTACCAGCGACTGATCGAGAGGCTGCCCGCGTCATGACCACCGTCGCGCCACCGCCCGACCCGCACCGGCCTCTGGACGATCGTCGGCTTCCTGGTCGCGGTCGAGGTGTCCAGCGGCATCCTGCAGGGCTACTACACGCCGATCTTCTCCGACATCGCCCGGCACCTCGACATCCACGACGCCGACGTGAACTGGTTCGAGGCCGCGCAGCTCGTCGTCTCGGCGCTGGTGGTGCCGCTGCTCGCCCGGCTCGGCGACCTGGTCGGGCACCGCACCGTGCTGCTGCTGTCCACGGCCGTCACCGCGCTGGCCTCGTGGGCGGTGGCGTTCTCGCCGAGCTTCACGACGTTCCTGGTGGCCTGGGCGCTGCAGGGGTTCTACGTCGTGTGGCTGCCGCTCGAGGTGAGCATCATCCACCGCCGCACGGCCGGCACCGGCCGGCAGAGCGCGCTGACCCGCCGCGCCGCGGCGTTCCTGGTCGCCGCCCTCGAGCTCGGCGTGATCGTCGGCGCGCTCACGTCCGGCGCCCTCGTCGACGGCGGGGGCGCGTCGATGACCACGGTGCTGATGCTCCCCGCCGTCGCCGTGTCCCTGTGCTTCCTGGTGGTCTGGTTCGGCATCGCGCCGACCCCGCCCGCCGGCCACGGCCGGGTCGACTGGGCCGGCTTCGGCCTCGTGACGGTCGCGATCGGGCTCGTGATGGCCGGCCTCATCCTGGTCCGGCTGCAGGGCCCCTCCTCGCTCGCGGCGTGGGTGCTGGTGCTGCTCGGCCTGCTCACCTTCGTGCCGTTCGCACGGCTGGAGCTGGGCCGGGCCGAGCCGCTGATCGACGTACGGCTGCTGGCGACGGCGGCCCAGTGGCCGGTGCAGCTGACGGCGTTCCTGTTCGGCATGTCGGTGCTCGGCGCGCAGATCCCGCTGTCGACGTTCGCCCGCACCGACCCCGACGTGGTCGGCTACGGGCTGGGCGCGTCGGCGGGGTTCGTCTCCACGCTGATCGGGGTGTACGTCGTCGCGCTCGTCGCGGGCGCCCTGCTGCTGCCGGTCGTCGCGCGGCTGGCCGGCACCCGCGGCGCGATGGTGGCCGCGAGCCTGCTCGTCGCGGTGGGGTACGCGCTGTTCCTGCCCTTCCACGGCTCCACGCTCTCGGCACTGCTGAACATGACGGTCGCCGGCGTCGGCTCCGGCGCTCTGGTCGCCGCCCTGCCGGCGGCCGCCGCGGCCGCCGCACCGCCCGACCGGACCGGGTTCGTGACCGGGATGACCAACACCACCAAGACCATCGGTGGCGCCATCGCGTCGAGCGTGTTCGCCATCGCCCTGGCCACCACCGGCTCGCTCGACGACAGCGCCGCCACCGGGCACGCCCCGTTGAGCGGGTACCTCACGGTGTGGACGGTCTGCGCGGTGACCGCCCTGGTCGCGGCGGTCTCCCTGCTCGTCGTACCCAAGCAGGCGTTCGCCGACCACGCCTAGCCCGGCACGTACCCTGGACGGCGACCAGCACTTCTCCGGGGGTGAGGACATGGGCGACCGGATCGACCGCTCCGGGATCGAGGACGAGCGCGACGAGCGCACCGGCCGCAACGCCGCGTCCGAGCGGATCCGCAACCAGGCTCGGTGGGTGGACCTGCAGGTGCAGGAGGCCATGCGCCGCGGCGAGTTCGACGACCTTCCCGGCGCCGGGAAGCCGCTCGACCTGCCCGAGAAGCACGACCCCGACTGGTGGGTGAAGCGGCTCATCGAGCGCGAGAAGATCACCGGCATCGCGCCGGCCGCGATCGGGCTGCGCAAGGAGGACGCCGAGCTCGACGCGGTCCTCGACCGCGAGGCGAGCGCGGACGGCGTACGCCGGGTCGTCACGGACTTCAACGCCCGCGTCGTCGACGCCCGCCGCCAGCTCACCGGCGGACCGCCGGTCGTCACCCCCACCCGCGACGTCGAGGCCGAGGTCGAGGCGTGGCGGCAGCGCCGCACCGCCCGCCGGGAGGCGGCCCGCGCCGCAGCCGCCGAAGCCGCCGAGGACCAGTCCCGGGACGCTCGCCGCGACCGCCCCCACCGCCGCTCCTGGTGGCCCCGCCGCTCCCGCTGACTTGGCGCAACTGGTTGCCGAAACCACGCTGACTGGGCGCATCTGGTTGGAACGTCACAACCAGACACGCCAAGTCAGCGTCTGTGGCGCCACCAAACGCGCCAAGTCAGCGGTGGTCAGGACTCCTGCATGGGGATGCGGACGCCGCGCTCGGCGGCGGCGGTGGCCGCCTCCTCGTAGCCGGCGTCGACGTGCCGGATGACGCCCATGCCGGGGTCGTTGGTGAGCACCCGCTCGATCTTCTGGGCGGCGAGGTCGGTGCCGTCGGCGACGGTCACCTGACCGGCGTGGATCGAGCGGCCCATGCCGACGCCGCCGCCGTGGTGGATCGACACCCAGGTCGCGCCGGAGGCGGTGTTGACCAGGGCGTTGAGCAGCGGCCAGTCGGCGATGGCGTCGGAGCCGTCCTTCATCGCCTCGGTCTCGCGGTACGGCGAGGCGACCGACCCGCTGTCGAGGTGGTCACGGCCGATCGCCACCGGGCCCTTGAGCTCGCCGCTGGCGACCATCTCGTTGAACTTCAGGCCGGCGAGGTGCCGCTCGCCGTACCCCAGCCAGCAGATCCGCGCGGGCAGGCCCTGGAAGTGCACCCGCTCGCCGGCCATGGTGATCCACTTGCGGAGCCGCTCGTTCTCGGGGAACAGCTCGAGGATCGCCTTGTCGGTGGCGGCGATGTCGGCGGGGTCGCCGGACAGCGCGGCCCAGCGGAAGGGGCCCTTGCCCTCGCAGAACAGCGGCCGGATGTAGGCCGGGCACGAAGCCGGGGAACTCGAACGCCCGGTCGTAGCCGCCCTTGCGGGCCTCGTCGCGGATCGAGTTGCCGTAGTCGAAGACCTCGGCACCCTTGTCCTGGAACTCCACCATCGCCCGCACGTGCGCGGCCATCGACGCCTGCGCGCGCTTGGTGAAGCCGACCGGGTCGGCCTCGCGCTCGGTGTCCCAGTCCTCGAAGGCCGTGCCGAGGGGGAGGTACGCCAGCGGGTCGTGCGCGGAGGTCTGGTCGGTGACGATGTCGATCGGGGCGCCCTGCTCCAGCAGCGCGGGCACCAGCTCGGCGGCGTTGCCCAGGACGCCGATCGACAGCGGGGTGCGGGCGTCGCGGGCCTCGACGGCGAGCCGGACCGCGTGCTCCAGCGAGTCGGCCTGCACGTCGAGGTAGCGGTGGTCGATCCGGCGCTGGATCCGCGAGGCGTCGCACTCGATGCAGATCGCGACCCCGTCGTTCATGGTCACGGCGAGCGGCTGCGCGCCGCCCATGCCGCCGAGGCCGGCGGTCAGCGTGATGGTGCCGGCGAGGGTGCCGCCGAACCGCTTGTCGGCGACCGCGGCGAACGTCTCGAAGGTGCCCTGCAGGATGCCCTGGGTGCCGATGTAGATCCACGACCCGGCGGTCATCTGGCCGTACATCGTCAGCCCGAGGTGCTCGAGCCGCCGGAACTCCTCCCAGTTGGCCCAGTCGCCGACCAGGTTGGAGTTCGCGATCAGCACCCGCGGCGCCCACTCGTGGGTGCGCATCACGCCGACCGGCTTGCCGCTCTGCACGAGCAGCGTCTCGTCCGACTCGAGCGTGGTCAGGGTGCGCACGATCGCGTCGTACGCCTCCCAGCTGCGCGCGGCCTTGCCGGTGCCGCCGTACACCACGAGGTCGTCGGGACGCTCGGCGTTCTCCGGGTCGAGGTTGTTCATCAGCATCCGCAGCGGCGCCTCGGTCTGCCACGACTTCGCGGTCAGCTCGGGGCCGCGCGGCGCGCGCACCTCGCGCGGACCGCTGGTTGAGCTTGTCGAAACCGTCATGCGAGTTCTCCCATCAGGTTCTCCACGGCGGCGACGAGGGCGCCGCTGCGTACGTCGACGAAGGCGTGCTCGATCTCGGGGGCGAGGTGCCGGTCGGGTCCGGGGCCCTCCACGTTGCGCCGCAGCAGCGCGACCGCCGCGGCGGTGGCCGGCGACGGGGCCAGCGGCGCACGCAGGTCGAGCGCGCGGGCGGCGGTGAGGTACTCGACCGCGATCACCCGGGCCAGCCCGTCGACCGAACGGCGCAGCTTGCGGGCCGCGGACCAGCCCATCGAGACGTGGTCCTCCTGCATCGCGCTGCTCGGGATCGAGTCGACGCTGGCCGGGTTCGCGAGCCGCTTCAGCTCGGAGACGATGGCGGCCTGGGTGTACTGCGCGATCATGTGGCCGCTGTCGACGCCCGGGTCGTCGGCCAGGAACGGCGGCAGCCCGTGGCTGCGGGTCTTGTCGAGGAACCGGTCGGTGCGTCGCTCGCTGATCGAGGCCACGTCGGCGGCCACGATCGCCAGGAAGTCCAGCACGTAGGCCACCGGCGCCCCGTGGAAGTTGCCGTTGGACTCGACCCGTCCGTCGTCGAGCACCACCGGGTTGTCGACGGCCGAGGCGAGCTCGCGGGCGGCGACCAGCGCCGCGTGGTCGACGGTGTCGCGGGCGGCGCCGTGCACCTGCGGCGAGCAGCGCAGCGAGTAGGCGTCCTGGACCCGGTTGCAGTCGGGGCCGCGGTGGCTGGCCACGATGCCGGAGTCGGCGAGCAGCCGGGTGAGGTTCGCGGCCGAGGCGGCCTGGCCGGGGTGCGGGCGCAGCGCCTGCAGGTCGGCGGCGAACACCCGGTCGGTGGCGAGCTGGCCCTCGACGCTCATCGCCGCGGTGACGTCGGCGGCCTTGAGCAGCATCCGCAGGTCGGCGATCGCCATCACCAGCATGCCGAGCATGCCGTCGGTGCCGTTGATCAGCGCGAGGCCCTCCTTGGCCTCCAGCTCGACGGGTTCGAGACCGGCCTCGCTGAGCGCGACGGCGGCGGGTCGACGTACGCCGTGCCGGTCGGTGACCTCGCCCTCGCCCATCAGTGCGAGCGCGCAGTGGGACAGCGGGGCCAGGTCGCCCGAGCAGCCGAGCGAGCCGTACTCGTGCACCACCGGGGTGATCCCGTGGCTCAGCATCGCCGCCATCGTGCTGGCGGTGGTGAGCCGGACGCCGGTGTGGCCGGTTGCGAGCGTGGAGAGCCGCAGCAGCATCAGCGCGCGAACCACCTCCCGCTCGACCTCGGGGCCGCTGCCGGCGGCGTGGGAGCGGACCAGCGACTTCTGCAGCTGGGCCCGCATCTCGGTCGGGATGTGCCGGGTGGCCAGGGCGCCGAACCCGGTGGAGATGCCGTACGCCGGGGTGGCTGCCGCGGCGAGCTTCTCGACGGTGAGCCGGGCCTGCTCGATGGCGGTGATGGCGTCCGCGCCGAGCTCGACGGGGGCGTCGTGGCGGGCCACGGCGACGACGTCGTCGAAGGAGACGGGCCCGACGCCGACGGTGACGGTGTGCTGCGAGGTCATGGGTTCATTCCACTCGCCCCGGGTCGGCGTTGCCAGGGCCGGGGGGTGCGGGCGTCTCGGATCCGAGACCGACTCCGGTGGTAGAGGTGCGAGCTTGCGAGCCTCGAAACCTCTGTGCCCGAGGCTGGGGGTTTCGAGGCGCCTCCGCTGGCGCTCCGCGCACCTCGACCAGCGACCGGGACCTCAGCCGAGGGCGTTGCCGTAGCTCGGCAGCCGGAACGCCCGCTCGTAGTTGCCCCCGGTGAAGTCGGTGGAGCGGTTCCCGACGTTGGCGATCAGCGTGTAGCCCTCGGCGACGAAGTGCGCCCGGCAGCGCTGCTTGCTGTGCGACAGGGTCTCGCCGGGCTTGCGGCCGCAGATCTCCCGGACGTCGTACCCGACCCGGCGCAGCGACCGGGCGACCCCGGCGAGGTGGCCACGCTCGCGGCCGGTGTTGAAGAGCAGGGTGACGCCCTGGCTGCGGGCGTACCTCGCGAAGCGCAGCACCACCGGGACGGCGGTGCCCTTCGCGTAGTACGTCGCCAGCGAGGTGTTGTCGATGTCGAAGTTCACCGCGAGCCGGCGTCCGCCCTGGTCGACCCGCCGGCCGACGTACGCACGGGAGCCGTCCATCGCCTGCCGGGTGTCGGCCAGCCACTGCTCCTTGCTGGGCACCTCGGCCGCCTGGGCCGGGACGGGTAGGGCGGGGACGACCAGGGCGGCGACGAGCGTCACCGCGTGGACCAACCATCGAGCCACGAGCTCAACCTCTCCTCGGGTGCAGGGCGCAGAGGGTGCCCAGTCTGCGCGATCCGCGTCGGACGCGCAGTAGGTTGCCCCGCATGGGACAGGTGCCGGCGGCGACCCGGGCGCTGCGGGTGCTGCGGTACCTCGCCGGCCAGCCCGACCCGGTGACCCTCGACCGGCTCGCCGCGGCGGTCGGGCTGCCCCGCTCGACCGCCTACCACCTGGTGACCGCGATGATCGAGGAGGGCTTCGTCGTCCACCTGCCCGAGGAGCACCGCTACGGGCTCGGGGTGGCGGCCTTCGAGGTGGGCAGCGGCTACGCCCGCCAGGAGCCGTTGCAGCGGATCAGCCGCCGTCAGCTCGCCTCGCTGGTCGACGCGGTCGGGCAGAGCGCGCACCTCGCGGTGCTGCACGGCCGCGACGTGCTGTACGTCGTCGAGGAGCGTGCTCCGGGGCGGCCGCCGCTCGTCACCGACGTCGGGGTCCGGCTCCCGGCGCACCTGACCGCGAGCGGCCGGGCGGTGCTCGCGGCGCTGCCGGCGGCGCAGGTGCGGGCGCTGTACCCGGACCGGACGGCGTTCGTCGACCGGCACGGCGTGGGCCCGGCCTCCCCGAGCGCCCTGCGCACGTTGCTGTCCGAGACCCGGCAGCGCGGCTATGCCGTGGAGGAGGGCGAGGTGACGCCCGGGTTCGCGAGCGTCGCCGCGGCGGTGCTCGACCACAACCAGCACCCGGTCGCCGGGGTGGCGGTCACCTACCCGGTCGAGGCGGAGGTGGACGTGGCCCGCACGGTCGCGGCCACCCGCCGCTGCGCCGACGCGCTCACCCGCCGGCTCGGCGGTCGCACCTCCCGCTGACCCCACTCGGATAGTCCGTGACGAAATGGCTGTCCCGAGGCCCGAAACCAGCCAATCCGTCACGGACTACCCGGGCGGTGAGTGGTAGTCGAGTAACCGATCCGCCTGGAACTCGTTTCAGTTCGCAGACGACCGGCGGAGGACGGACATGCCCCCCAGCGAGCAGAACCGCGAGCAGAACCGCGAGCAGGACCTCACCACCCGCGCGCTCCGGCGCTCGCTGCGACGCCGGCTGGTCTGGTCGGCGTCGGTGGCCGCCGGCGCGGTCATCGCAGCGAGCATCCTGGTCCCGTCCTACGGCCAGTCCGCGCGCGACGCCTCGGGCCTGCTCCAGAAGCAGCACACCTCCGACGCGCAGGCCCGCCGGGCCGCGGCCGCCGAGGCGCAGCCGCACGTCGACGCCCCGGTCACCGTGCGGCGCCGGGCTGCCGCCGAACCTCGACGGGCACACCCACAACCACGACGACCCGCTGACGAAGAACTCCATCTCGCGCACCACCGGCGACGTCGAGACCGCGGACACCGCCGACCCGACGACCCCGGTGCAGGCGGCGGTGGACACCGCCACCGTGGCCAGGCAGCGGTCGGAGCCCTCCCCCAGGCTGGTGCCACTCTCGGCCGCGCCGGCGCGGCGGGCCGTGCCGCAGAACCGCTTCGCGATGGCCAGCGGCTGCTACGGCCTGCAGGCGGCCCGCAACGACCGCTGGGTGGCCCGGGCCGGCGACGGGTTCGCGGCGAGCAAGGGCCTGCGGTCCCGTGCGCTGCCGCTGCACTTCCAGGCGACCGACCTCGGGAAGTACCTCCTCTACGGCACCCGCAAGGACTTCGTGTCGCGCGGCGGGAGCGCGCTCGGCCCGGACGACACGGTCGTCTCCGCGGGCGCCCCGAGCGAGAACGGCGACTGGACCGTGACGCGCCGCGGGTCGACGTACCTGTTCCGGCTCGGAGGCAAGGGGCTCGCCGTCGCCGGCGACGGCACGCTGGTGCTGGCCGCCGCACCGTCGGCGTTCCGGCTGCACACCGTCGGCGGCTGCGCCGCCTGGCCCGAGGTGCAGGACAACATCTCCGGCCGCACCTTCAAGGGCACCTCGTCGATCCAGGAGGTGCGCGGCCTCGTCGACGCGCACACCCACGGCATGGCGTTCGAGTTCCTCGGCGGCGACGTGCACTGCGGCCGGCCGTGGCACCCGTACGGCGTGACCTACGCGCTGAAGGACTGCCCGGACCACTACGTCGCCAACGGCAAGGGCGCGGTGCTCGAGGACCTGCTCAACAGCGGCACGCCCGGCACCGGTCACGACCCGGTCGGCTGGCCGACCTTCAAGGACTGGCCGGCGCCGCACTCGCTGACCCACGAGGGCACCTACTACAAGTGGATGGAGCGCGCCTGGAAGGGCGGCCTGCGGGTGTTCACCAACCTGCTCGTGGAGAACGGCAAGCTCTGCCAGGTCTACCCGCTGAAGCGGAACTCCTGCGACGACATGACCTCGATCCGCCTGCAGGCCAGGGACATGCACAAGCTGGAGAGGTACGTCGACGCGCAGTACGGCGGACCCGGCAAGGGCTGGTACCGCATCGTCACGAACCCTTACCAGGCCCGCCGTGTGGTCAACCAGGGCAAGCTCGCCGTCGTCATGGGCATCGAGACCAGCGTGCTGTTCGGCTGCACCATGAAGGCCGACGTGCCCGACCCGTCGTGCACCGAGGCGTCGATCGACCGTCAGCTCACCGAGGTCCGCAAGATGGGCGTCTCGCAGATGGAGCTGGTCAACAAGTTCGACAACGCCCTCTCCGGTGTCGCCGGTGACGAGGGGCAGACCGGCGTCGCGGTGAACGCCGCCAACTTCCTCGAGACCGGCTCGTTCTGGGACATGCGGCACTGCCCGGCGTCGTACCCCGCCGACGTGCACGACAAGAACCAGCTCGCACCGGCCGATCAGAACGGGGCCGCCCCGGACGCGTTCCGCCAGCGCGACGCGCTGTTCGGCGCGATCCAGCAGGAGTACGGCGTCACGCCGCCCGTCGCGCTCCCTCTGTACGGCGCGACGCCGCACTGCAACAACCGCGGCCTCTCCGACCTCGGGGCGTTCACGATCCGCGGGATGGCCAAGCGGCACATGATCTTCGACCCCGACCACATGAGCGTCTCCGGCCGCAAGGCCGCCCTCGACCTGGTCGAGTCGCTGCACTACCCCGGCGTCGTGTCCAGCCACTCGTGGGCGACCCCGGACGCCTACCCGCGCATCTACAAGCTGGGCGGGTTCATCACGCCCTACGCCGGCGACAGCACCGGCTTCGTGGAGAAGTGGCGCAAGCACCTGCAGTGGGCCGACCCGCGCTACTACTTCGGCTTCGGCTACGGCGCGGACATGAACGGCCTCGGCGCGCAGGGCGACCCGCGCGGCTCCGGCGCGAAGAGCCCGGTCACCTACCCCTTCCGGGGGCTCGGCGGCGTCACCGTGAACAAGCAGGTCAGCGGCAGCCGGGTGTACGACATCAACCAGGACGGCGTCGCGCACTACGGGCTCTACCCCGACTGGGTGCAGGACCTGCGCAAGCTCGCCGGCAACGCGATCGTCAAGGACATGGCGCGCGGCCCCGAGGCCTACCTCCAGATGTGGGAGCGGGCCGAGGGCGTCAGCAACGACGCCTGCCGCGACCCCCGCGCGCTGAGGAAGGCCTCGGTGATCCGCGGCCTGCGACGCGGCGCCTCGTCGACGTACGTGCTCAGGCACGCGGGCCAGCCGCACACCCGCCTCGGCAACACCTACGGCTACTGCGCCCGCGGCCGGGACGGCGCCACCGTGCGTCTCACCGCGACGTTCTCCCGCACCGGTCACCTGCGCTCGGTCCGCTGACATGAGGCCGTCGACGCGTGCCGGACCACACGAGCCGCGCGAAGTTACCCGCAGGTAGGATCCTTGTCACAGCGCACGGCCCATGACGCGACGAAGCGCCCGGCCTACGCTCGGACGACCCGCCTGCACCAGCCCCCGCCCCCAGGAGCGTTCATGCAGATCCTCGCCATCGTGGTGTCTCTGGCGATCACCGCCGTCGGCATCGCCCTGTTCGTCAAGGCGATCCGGACGATCATCGCGACGATCAAGGTCGGGCAGCCGGCCGTGGGCCGCACCGACGACAAGGGCGCCCGCTGGACCACCATGCTCAAGGAGACCCTCGGGCACACGCGGATGCTGCAGTGGACCTGGATGGGGGCCGGCCACTGGTTCGTGTTCATCGGGTTCGGGCTGCTCTTCTTCACGCTGCTGACCGCCTTCGGCCAGCTCTTCGACCCGCACTTCGCGCTCCCGCTGATCGGGCACTTCTTCCTCTACGAGTGGATCAGCGAGCTGTTCACCACCGGCATGCTGATCGCGATCGTGGCCTTCATCGGCTACCGCGCGACCCGGCCGAAGGAGCGCACCCGCGGCGTGAAGGGCCGGTTCTACGGCTCGACCATGTGGCAGGGCTACTTCGTCGAGGCGGTCATCCTCGGGGTGGGTCTGTGCATCGCGATCCTGCGCGGCGCGGAGTACGCCATCTCCCAGTACGGCGACGAGCCCGCCAACGCCTTCCACTTCCCCTTCTCGTTCTGGATCGGGCGAGGCGCTGTCCGGGCTGTCGGAGAACGCGCTCGCCAACGTCATCTACCTCGTCGCGATGATCAAGATCCTGGTCTCCTTCACCTGGATGATCGTGATCTCGCTGAACCCCAACATGGGCGTGGCCTGGCACCGCTTCACGGCGTTCTTCAACATCTGGTTCAAGCGCAACGCCGACGGCGGCACGGCGCTCGGCGGTCTCCAGCCGATCATGATCAACGGCGCACCGATCGACTTCGAGAACATCGAGGACCTCGACGAGGACGCCGCGCTCGGCGTCGGCAAGCTCGAGGACTTCGCGTGGAAGGGCATCCTCGACTTCACGTCGTGCACCGAGTGCGGCCGCTGCCAGAGCCAGTGCCCGGCCTGGAACACCGAGAAGCCGCTGTCCCCCAAGCTGCTGATCACCAACCTGCGCGACCACGCGTACACCAAGGCGCCGTACCTCCTCGCCGACGAGTCCGAGCGCGACGCCCTCCCCGACCACGTCAAGGCCGAGGCCGAGCGCGAGCTGGTCGGCGCGACCGAGGGCGACCCGACGCTGCCCAGCGGTGGCGCGGTCATCGACCCCGAGGTGCTGTGGAACTGCACGTCGTGCGGCGCCTGCGTCCAGCAGTGCCCCGTCGACATCGAGCACGTCGACCACATCATGGACATGCGCCGCTACCAGGTGCTCGTCGAGTCGAACTTCCCCGCCGAGCTCAACCAGCTGTTCAAGGGCCTGGAGAACAAGGGCAACCCCTGGAACATGTCGCCCAACGCGCGCATGGACTGGGCCAAGGGCCTCGACTTCGAGGTCAAGCAGGTCGGCACGGACGTCGAGGACCTCGACGAGGTCGACTGGCTCTTCTGGGTCGGCTGCGCCGGCGCCTACGAGGACCGCGCGAAGAAGACCACCCGCGCGGTCGCCGAGCTGCTCGACCTGGCCGGCGTCACGTTCGCCGTCCTCGGCGACGGCGAGACCTGCACCGGCGACCCGGCCCGCCGCTCCGGCAACGAGTTCGTCTTCCAGCAGCTCGCGATGCAGAACGCCGAGGTGTTCAAGGAGACCAAGGTCAAGAAGGTCGTCTCCACCTGCGCGCACTGCTTCAACACGCTGAAGAACGAGTACGCCGAGTTCGGCGTCGAGCTCGAGGTCGTGCACCACACCCAGCTGCTCAACCGGCTGGTCCGCGAGGGGAAGCTGACCCCGGTCGCCGAGACGAACGGCACCGCCAAGCGCAGCATCACCTACCACGACCCGTGCTACCTGGGTCGGCACAACCAGGTGTACTCCCCGCCGCGCGAGCTCCTCGCCGTCCTCCCCAACGCGGAGATGAAGGAGATGCCGCGCAACAGCGAGCGGTCCTTCTGCTGCGGCGCCGGCGGCGCCCGCATGTGGATGGAGGAGAAGACCGGCGAGCGGATCAACCTCAACCGCACCACCGAGGCCGTGGGCACCGGTGCGGACCAGATCGCGGTCGGCTGCCCCTTCTGCCGGGTGATGCTCTCCGACGGCCTCACCTCGCTGCAGGCCGACGGCAAGGCCCGCGAGGAGGTCGAGGTCCTCGACGTCGCGCAGATGCTGCTCGCCTCCGTGAAGCGCGCCCCGGTGGCCGAGCCCGCACCGGCCGCCGCCTCTCCCGGCGGCTCCGCCGACAGCGGTACGTCGACCGCCGCGGCCGGCACCGCGACGGCGGTGCTCGACCGACCCGAGGAGCCGGCGGAGAAGCCCGCCGACGCGCAGGCCGAGGAGCCTGCCGAGGAGCCCAAGGACGAGGCCACCCAGGCCGAGCCGGAGCCGGGCGACGTCACGCAGACGGACGAGACGGTGAGCGACCCGCAGGACGTCGGGCCGGACGCCGCCGCGGCCAAGGAGCCCGACCCGGAGGTCGAGGCGGCCGCAGCCCGAGGCCGCCGAGCCCGCGAGGGAGCCAGAGCACGAGGACCAGGGCAAGCTCTTCTGACGCTGCTCTGAGCCCGCGCCTCGAGGACAACCGGGCCAGCCCTCGCCCAGGCCATTGGCCTGACGTCAGGGGCGGCCCTCCCTGCAGTGTCCCGCCGCTGGCGAGCCCCTCGCCTAGCGGCTCGGGCACCTCAACCAGCCGCGCTGCCTCGGACGTCCTCGTTCCGTAAATCACTTGGGTTCTGCATGTTTGTGCAGAGCACACCTCTGCACGTATGGGCTATGGCGCACATAGATGTGTTTCAGGTGCTATGTCCGTAGACGTCGGGCAGCGGTAGGCGCCGCCGGGGGCCGACGGGACACCCAGGAGCGCACCGGTGATCAAGAAGACTCTGCTGTCCGCCCTCGGAGCGGGCACCCTGCTCCTCGGGGCCCTCGCGACCGGCGCACCCGCCGCGGACGCCGCCCCCTCGGGCCTGCACGCCAAGCGCGTCTGCGCCGCCTCGACCCAGGCCACCGTCGCGAGCTGCCTGTCGAAGGTGCTCGTCAACGGCAAGGGCACGGTGCCGAACACCGCCACCCCGAACCCCGGCGCCAAGACCCCGGCCCAGCTCAAGGACGCCTACAAGCTGACCGGCACGAGCTCGGGCGGCAGGACCGTCGCGATCGTCGACGCCTACGGCTACCCGAACCTCGAGCGCGACCTCGCGACGTACCGCTCCTACTTCGGGCTGCCCGCGTGCACGACCGCGAGCGGCTGCCTGACCATCAAGGACCAGAACGGCGGCACCAGCCTGCCGCGCTTCAACACCGGCTGGGCGGGCGAGCAGGCCCTCGACGTCGACGCCGTGTCGGCGATCTGCCCGGACTGCAAGATCCTCGTCGTCCAGGCCAAGAGCGCCTCGATCGTCGACCTCGGCACGGCCGTGAACACCGCCGCCAAGCAGGCCGGCGTGGTCGCCGTCTCGAACAGCTACGGCGGCGGCGACCTGTCCGACGCGACGTACGGCAGCCCCTACAACCACCCGGGCATCGCGGTGACCGCGTCCACGGGGGACAACGGCTACCAGGGCGGCAGCTTCCCGGCCTCGTCGACCTACGTCACGGCGGTCGGCGGCACCTCGCTCTTCGCCGCATCCGGCACGACCCGCGGCTGGACCGAGTCCGCCTGGAGCGGCGCCGGATCGGGCTGCTCGACCGTGAACGCCGCCCTGGCCGCAGCCAGCGGCTCGAACACCGGCTGCGCCAAGCGCGCGATCGCGGACGTGTCCGCGGCCGCCGACCCGAGCAACGGCGGCATGGCCGTCTACTACCCGACCAGCAAGTCGGCCTCGACCTGGGCCCAGGTCGGCGGCACCAGCGAGTCGGCGCCGATCATCGCGGCGGTCTACGCGCTGTCCGGCAACACCGCCGGCTACGCCAACGCCCTCCCCTACAGCCACACGGCGAACCTGTTCGACGTGAGCACGGGGAGCAACGGGACCTGCCCCACGACCCAGTGGTGCAACGCCCGCACCGGCTGGGACGGCCCGACCGGCCTGGGCACACCCAACGGCACCGGGGCCTTCTGACCCTCGACGCGAGGCGGGGTCGTCCGGCGCGAGCCGGGCGGCCCCGTCGTCGTCTTCACCCCGGAATGGCCCGATCCGACCATGCCGACCGGGTACGCCTACTCAGGCACGAATCGCCCCGCACGGTGTGAACTGGACCCATGAGCACCAGCGCGGTCGAGCAGGACACCACCAGCGGGACCGCACCGACCCCGCGCCGGCGCCGACGGTGGCCGCGCCGCCTCCTCGTCTCCCTCCTCGTCCTGCTGGTGCTGCTGACCGGGCTCCTCCTCGGCGGGGGCGGCTGGTACTTCGCCGGCGAGATCGACGCGAGCGCGCTCACCGTCGAGCCGGCGCACCCCGAGGAGGTGCTCACCGCGGCGCGGGTCCGGCGACGGCGACATCACCCTCGCCGTCGACGACGCCGCCTCCTGGCGCGACGAGCTCGGCTCGACCGGCGTCTTCGGCGTCTTCGCCGGGGACAGCTACGGCCAGGTCTTCGGTACGTCGTCCGGGCCCGGCGCCGAGATCACCCGGCAGTTCCGGATGCTCGAAGGCACCCGCCCGCAGGACACCGAGTCCGTGGGCTGGACCCGCAACGCGTTCCCCGACCCGGAGGCCGCGCTGGGCCGGCGGGCCCGCGAGATCAGCTACCCGACCGACCTCGGCGACGCACCCGCCTGGTTCGTCCCGGGCCGCAGCAGCACCTGGGCCGTGCTGGTGCACGGAAAGGGCGAGAGCCGGGTGGAGATGCTGCGGCTGATGCGCTCGACCGTCGGCGCCGGCCTGCCGTCGATGGCGATCACCTACCGCAACGACGTAGGCGCCCCGCAGGAGCCCAGCCACCGCTACCAGTACGGCCGCACCGAGTGGCGCGACCTCGCCAAGGCCGTCGACTACGCGACCGAGCACGGCGCGGACCGCGTGGTGCTGGTCGGCGCGAGCATGGGCGGCGGCATCATCGCGTCCTACCTCCAGCACACCCCCTCCCACCCGAGGGTGGCCGGCCTGGTGCTCGACGCCCCCATGCTCGACCTCGGGGAGACCGTCTCCTACGGCGCGAGCCAGCGGCCGCTCCCGCTGTTCGGGCACGTGCCCGGGGCGCTCACCTGGACCGCGAAGCGTCTCGCGACGCTGAGGTACGGCCTGGACTGGTCGGCGGTGAACTACGCGGACGACTCGGAGCTGGCTGGACGTGCCGACGCTGGTCTTCCACGGCACCGAGGACACCACCGTGCCGATCGCGCTGAGCCGGCAGCTGGCCGCCGACCACCGCGACCTGGTCCGGCTCGACGCCGTCGAGGGCGCGCACCACGTCGCCGCGTGGAACGCCGACCCGCGGGCCTACGAGGGTCGGGTCCGCGGCTTCATCCGACGGCTGTGACACCGACTGACGCCATCTGACGCCACCTGACGTCACGCGATGTCAGAAATGACGTCACAGCATGCTTGACATGACGTCACCGTGGTGTCACGCTGATGCACATGGACATCACCCCCTACGTCGAGAGCCTCCGGCACGACCTCGCGGCCGCCGCCGAGGCGGGCGGCCCGGAGGCCAAGGCCGCCGCCGAGCGGCTCGCGCTGGCCCTCGACCCGGCGGTCCGGCTCGCCCTGATGGACGCCCTGTCGCAGGCCGCCGCCGAGATCACCAGCGAGCTGCCCACCGGCTCCGTCGACGTCCGGCTCCGCGGCCGTGAGCCCGAGTTCGTGGTCGACGTACCCACCATGCCGCTGCAGCCGCCGGCCCCGCCGCAGCCCCCGACGCCGCCGAGCGCCGAGGACAGCGAGGAGGGCGACGACGACGCGCTGGCCCGGATCACCCTGCGGATCCCCGAGTCGGTGAAGTACAAGGCCGAGGAGCTCGCCGCCAAGGGCGGGCACTCGCTGAACAGCTGGATCGTCAACGTGGTCCGTGCGGCGACCCGCGAGCGCGCGGTGCACGTCGACGTCGACCTCTCGAGCATCCCGTTCCTCGACAGCCAGGGCTTCCCGACCGGGCGACCCCGCGGCTCCAAGCGCATGACCGGCTGGATCTAGCCCACCGCCCCACCACCCACCAGCCCCACCACCCACAGGCAACCGACCGGCGACGCCGGTACGGGAGCCGAGCACACCCTGAATCGGAGACCACCATGCAGAAGACCTTCAGCACCCCGGACGCGATCTCGCTGTTCGTGGCGATCGGCTCCGGCAGCGTCGTGCTGCACGCGTCGGCCGTCGCCGAGACCGAGGTCGAGATCAACGGGGACGGCGCCGACGACGTCGTCGTCGAGCAGCGCGGCGACGAGGTGCACATCACCGCTCCCCCGCGGCTCGGCGGCCTGTTCGGCGGCCGCAACGGCCTCGACGTGCACGTGTCGCTGCCCACCGGCAGCCGCGTCGTCACCAAGCTCGGCTCCGCCGACCTCACCGCCCACGGCGAGCTCGGCACGGTGTCGGTCAAGACCGGCTCCGGCTCGGTGCGGCTCGAGGCCGTGGACGGCGACGCCGACATCCACACCGGCTCCGGCGACGTGACGCTGGGCAGCGTCGAGCGCGACCTCCGGGTGGGCTCCGGCTCCGGCGACATCGAGCTCGGCGACCTCGGCGGCGCCGCCAACGTCACCACCGGCTCCGGCAGCATCCAGCTCGGCACGGTCGGCGGCCGAGGTGCTGGCCAAGACCGGCTCGGGCGACCTCCGGGTCCGCGAGGCCAGCGGCGACGCCGCCCTGCGCACCGGCTCCGGCGGGATCTTCGTCGAGAAGGCCAGCCGCGGCCAGCTCGTCGCGAAGACCGGCTCCGGCGACGTCCGGGTCGGCATCCCCGCCGGCGTCCCGGTGTGGACCGACATCCAGAGCGGCTCCGGGCAGGTGCACAACGGCCTCCAGGGTGTCGGCGAGCCGGCCGAGGGCCAGGAGTACCTCGAGCTGCGCGCCAAGACCGGCAGCGGCTCCGTCTACCTGGAGCAGCTGTGAGAGTCACCTGGCTCTGGGCCATCACGCCCGACGACGAACCGCCGAGGTCCGCTCCGCAAGCACGGTCAAGCGCCCGGCGCACTCACCCCGACAGCATCGACAGCACCCACCGACCCGCATCGACCGAGAGGAACCGGCACCATGTCTGAGTTCAGCTACTTCACCGACCGCCTCGCCAGCCAGCAGATCGCCGAGCGGGTCGCCTCCGCGCAGCGCTCCCGCGTCCCCGGCGTACGTCGACCGCACGGCCGGCACGCCCTGGCCGCCCGGCTGCACCGGATGGCCGACCGTCTCGACGGCTGACACCCCTCACCGGACCGGAGGGCCCGCTGCGCACCACCACGGCGCAGCGGGCTCTTCGCGTCCGGGGTCAGCCGACCAGCGGCCGGGCCGGACGCTCCCCGCGCGGGGACGCCTTGCGCCGGTAGAGGTCCCGGTCCGCGGCGGCGATCCAGCCCTCCAGCGGCTCTCCGCCCCACTGCGCGACACCGGCGGTCCAGCGGGAGTCCGTGTTCGCGCCGGCCAGCCGGTCCAGCAGCTCGCGGGCCTGGGCGGCCGTGGTGTCCGGCATCAGCAGCACGCTCGTCGCCGCCGTAGCGGGCCGAGCAGGTCGGTCGTGCGGACCGCCGCCGTCCCAGCTAGCGGGCCATGCTTGTCCGACCCGTAGCCGGTCGCCGGCGGCGATGGCCGTCGGCGAAGTCGTTCTGACCGTCTTGAAGTCGTCGAGGTCGATGATCGGCAACCGTCACCGCGCCCTTGCGGCGCTGCGCAGGGACATCGCCCGCTCCGCCGCGGGTCGAGGAACGCAGCACGGTTGCGCAGGCCGGTCAGCTGGTCGTGGTCGGCGGCGCTGCCCGCCAGCCGGCGGACCAGCGACGTCGAGCGTCAGCGCGACACCGCCGACGCCGGCCATCACGAAGAACCAGGTCTGCCACAGCGCCGGGGCGTCGCTCGCCCACAGACCGGCGAGCAGCCCGGCTCCGATCGTGGCGGTGTGCACCCGCACCGCGGTGCCGGGGTGGAACCACGCCGACGTACATCGCCAGCCAGACGAACCCGAACGCCGTGACGGCGGCCCCCACCGCCGTGGTGGCGCGTGCCGACGCAGACGCTGACGAGTCGCGATCGGCGAGCGCGCACGAAGCCGTGCACCACCGCCACCGGCAGCCGGCGCCGGGCCGCGAAGAGGCCGAGCGCCAGGACCGCGGACACGACCACCAGGGCGGCGGTCAGCCGGAGCGGCGCGGTCGGGCTGAACGGCACGGCGAGGCAGAACAGCAGCACGACGGTCGCCGCGACACACGGCGCCCGTGAGCACCCGCGCCTCGTGCTCCGGCACGGGCTCGGCCCAGCGACCGTACGACGTCACCCATGGACCCTCCCCCGCCGGAATCTTTACCTCGCGGGTCCAGTCTGACCGAGCCCGGCAGCCTCCCGCGGCGATTTCGGGGACTCACACCTCGGTGCGGTGGAAGTTCAGGGCCGAGCGGGACGGCGTCGGGCCGCGCTGGCCCTGGTAGCGGGAGCCGTACTTGTCCGACCCGTAGGGGTGCTCGGACGGCGACGACAGCCGGAAGAAGCAGAGCTGGCCGATCTTCATCCCGGGCCACAGCTTGATCGGCAGGGTCGCGACGTTCGAGAGCTCCAGCGTCACGTGGCCGGAGAAGCCCGGGTCGATGAACCCGGCGGTCGAGTGGGTCAGCAGGCCGAGCCGGCCGAGCGACGACTTGCCCTCCAGCCGGGCGGCCACGTCGTCGGGCAGCGTGACGACCTCGTACGTCGACCCGAGGACGAACTCGCCGGGGTGCAGGATGAACGGCTCGTCCGCCTCCGGCTCGACCAGCCGGGTGAGGTCGGGCTGGTCCTGCGCCGGGTCGATGTGCGGGTACTTGTGGTTCTCGAACACCCGGAAGAACCGGTCCAGCCGGACGTCCACGCTCGACGGCTGCACCATCGCCTCGTCGAAGGGGTCCAGGGCGACGCGCTTGGCGTCGATCTCGCTGAGGATGTCGCGGTCGGAGAGCAGCACGAGCGTGACCCTACCGCGCCGGCCCGCCCTCACCGACCTGTCAGGCGTTGACGTCGCCGGAGCAACGTGAGCGCCTGACAGCTCGGCGGACGGTCAGCGGAAACGGACGACCAGGTCGGTGACGCCGAGACCCTTCCCGCCGTTGACGCGGACCTCGCGGCCGCGGGCGGTCGACACCACGCGGTACGTCGCCTTGTGCCCGTCGAGCCGGACCGACCTCACGTGCTTGCCGGTGGGCAGCAGCGCACCGATCGTGAGCCGGTCGTGCCGGCTCTGCCGCACGATCGTCTCCAGCCGGCCGTTGCCGCGCAGGGCGGTGACGTTGACGGCGCCGGTGCCGATCCGGATGTCGCGGCCCGCCACCTTGTACTGGCCGGACGGGATCTGCGGCACGACGGTGAACCGGTCGCGACCGGCGTCCGGGCTGACGCCGAGCTGGTAGTGCACGACCGGCCAGAGGATGCCGTAGGCGCCCCACGCCTGCAGCCCGCTGGACCGCTCGGTGAACTTCTTCTCCATGTTCGAGCCGAAGTCCGGCGACGGCGAGATCTCCGGCATCGCGCCGGGGATCTCCCACACCTTCGGGGCGACCTGGACCTTGGCGTTGCCGGTCGTGTAGCGCTTGAGCTGCGACGGCGCCATCCGGCCGAGCGCGGCCTCGGCGACCGCCATGATCGCGGTGTTCAGCGTGAAGACCGCCCGCTCGGCCTTGACCGACGACGTCGCGGTGTCGCAGGTCGCGCCCGAGTTGCCGTCGGCCGACGTGGTCGCCCCGGTGCCGGTGTGGAACAGGCCGTACTGGCCGGTGTAGCAGGCGGTCTGCCGCTTCTTCACCAGCGCCCGCGCGTGACCGAGCGGGGCCAGCGGACCGGCCGGCCTGCCGGGACGCTTGATCTCCGCCTCGACCGGCGTGACCCCGATCCAGTGCCGCTGGAAGACCTTGGTGTTGTCCGGGTTGCGCAGCGAGTCGGCGTACTGGTCGGCGGTGGAGCCGAACCACCACGAGGAGTCGAACCGCGACTCCATGCCCGCGGCCTTGCCGTTCGCCCACCGCGCGGTGGCGGTGTCGCCCTTCGACGACGCCATGTCGGCGAGGTCGCGCAGCCCGCGGATCGTGTAGACGGTGTTGTCGAGCTTCTCCTCGCCCATGCCGTCGCGCTCGACGTTGCCGAGGCCCTCGGGCCAGCCGTCGTTGTCGGCGTCGAGCTCGCGGAAGATGTACTTCATGTTCCGGACGCTGAAGGCGTACATGTCGTCGCGGAACCTGTCGTCCCCGGTCCACCGCCACACCAGCGCGACGGTGCTCGGGAACTTCGCGGTCTCGTCGGTGTTGCCGGGGTCGCTGTTGGCGCCGAAGTAGACCTGGCCGTCGGGCGTCACCTCGTGGACGACCTTGCCGCTGGTGCCGTTGGCCACCTCGCTGACGTCACGCAGCGCCCGCAGGTGGTTCTTGATCGCGGTGAACTGGCCCGCGGCGACGGCCGCGAAGCCGGTGTACTCGCCGTCGGTCGCGAACAGCCACGGGTAGTCCGGCCACCCGGCCCCGATCCAGCGGGCCTTGGCGACCGTGCCCTGGGGCGCCGGGTAGGTCTTGCCGGCGTTGGTCACGCGGACCTGGAGGTTGCGGGCCTCCTGCACGGACTCGACGAGGTTCTGCTTGCTCCAGGTGACGCTGCGCTGCAGCAGCCGGTCGCCGGGCAGCGAGACCCGGGTGTGCCGCTCGGCGGCCCGGCCGTGCGCGAGCTTGCGCCTTGAGCAGCCCGACCGGGTCCTTCAGCGCCGCGGCCTGCTGCGGCCTTCGCCTCGGTCGACGCCCTCGGTCGCTGCCCGCGACCGCGAACCACACCGTCCGTCCCGCCGGCGGGCACCTGGACGTCGTACGACAGGCCGCCGCCCGCGCCCTTGCCGTAGGCCGTGTCGTCGCAGCGGTCCGGTTGCGGGGGTGCGCCCGGGCCGGACGCCGGGCAGATCACGGCGCCCTGCGGCCCGCGGTGGGCGCCGGTCGTGCTGGTCGCCTTCGGCTTGGCCGAGAGCCGACGACGCGCCGCGTAGTCGTGGGCCTCCGCGTTCGGCACCGGCGGGGTGCCCTGCTCCCGGAACAGCAGGCCCTTGGCGTCGGCCTGCACCGTGTCGGCGAGGTTGTAGTCGGTCTGGCTCGGCGCGGTCTCGCCCCACGGGTAGACCTTCATCAGCTCGGAGTGGGCGTCCACGTCGAGCGAGAGCTTCACGGCCTTGGCGCTGGAGAACCGCAGGCCGACGAGCCCGGCGCGGACGCCGTCCGGGGCGAAGTCGGTGCGGGTGACCTTGACGCCGTCGACGGTGCCGAGCGTCATCCGCTGGTAGCCCCACCCGCTGGTGTAGCGGTGGCTGCCCAGCCAGTGCCCGTTGACGTTGAACCAGAGCCCGTCGAGCAGCTTGATCGGTGGCGTCCAGAAGCCGCCCATCTCACCGCGCGTGTGGAACCCGGTCGCGGGGTAGCTCCCGTCCTCCGCTCCCATCTCGTAGAACCGGTCCCCCACCACCAGGCTGCGCCGGTCGGCCAGCCGGGTCGTGGTGCTCAGCTCCGGTGAGCGCAGGGCCCTCGCCGTCGGGTCGTCGGGGGCCGGCGCGCTCGTGGCAGGCGACATCCCGGTCAGGGGAAGGGCCAGGGCGGCGGACAGGACGGCAGCGACGAGTGGGGTGCGACGCATGGGGCCTTCTTCCCGAGAGTGACCTGTGTCACTGCACCCAATACCGTGGGCCCGCGGTTGGCAAGACCTGAGCCCCCGGGCAGGGTGGTGGCCATGGACTACCGAACCCTCGGCCGCAGCGGTTGCGCGGTCTCGTCCCTGACCCTCGGCACCATGACCTTCGGCAAGGAGACCGACGAGCCGGGCTCGCACGCCCAGCTCGACGCCTTCGTCGAGGCGGGCGGCAACCTGGTCGACACCGCCGACGTCTACACCGCCGGCACCTCCGAGGAGATCATCGGCCGGTGGCTCGCCAAGGCCGACCCGCAGACGCGGGACCGCGTGGTGCTGGCCACCAAGGGCCGGTTCCCGATGGGCGACGACGTCAACGACCTCGGCCTCTCGCGTCGCCACCTCCAGCGCGCGTTGGACGACTCGCTGCGCCGGCTGGGCGTCGAGACCGTCGACCTCTACCAGGTGCACTCGTGGGACCCGGTCACCCCGCTCGAGGAGACCCTCGGCGCCCTCGACGACTTCGTCCGGCAGGGCAAGGTGCGCTACGTCGGCCTGTCCAACTACACCGGCTGGCAGGTGCAGAAGACCGTGGCGCTCGCCAAGGAGCACGGCTGGGCGTCGCCGGTGACGCTGCAGCCGCAGTACAACCTGCTGGTCCGCGAGCTCGAGTGGGAGATCGTGCCGTCCTGCCTGGACGCCGGCCTCGGGCTGCTGCCCTGGTCGCCGCTGGGCGGCGGCTGGCTCACCGGCAAGTACGCCCAGGACGAGCGCCCGACCGGCGCCACCCGGCTCGGCGAGGACCCCTCGCGCGGCGTCGAGGCCTACGACCGGCGCTCCTCGCAGCAGCGCACCTGGGACGTGGTCGACGCGGTCCGCGACGTGGCCGAGGGCCGCGGCGTCTCGATGGCGCAGGTCGCCCTGGCCTGGCTGGTCGACCGCCCGGCCGTCACGTCGGTGATCCTCGGCGCCCGGACGATGGAGCAGCTGAAGGACAACCTCGGCGCGGCCGGCCTGCACCTGTCCGCGGAGGAGACCGCGCGCCTCGACGCGGCCAGCGACCCCGGCGCCGCCGACTACCCGTACGGCGGTCACGGCATCCACCAGCGCAACCGGACCGTCGACCCCGCGGAGTGGCTGGCGTCCGCTCCCTGACGTTCACCGGGTACTATTCCGGTCGTCCCGGCAACGGGGCAGGCGGATGTAGCTCAGTTGGTAGAGCGCGACCTTCCCAAGGTCGATGTCGCGAGTTCGAGTCTCGTCATCCGCTCCACTCCTCCCGGTCGCCGCCGGGGCCGCGGCTCAAGCCGGGCCTCCGCGCTGCCGACACTCTCCCCAGTCGGGTTGTCCCGACCGCGTCCGCGTGCCAGGGGGTGCGCGCCGCATCTCGAACGACCTGGGGCGTTGTCATGGCCATTCGTGCCGTACGTGTGCTGCTCGCGCTCGCGTGCGCCCTGGCCGTCTCCCTCGCGGTGGTGGGTCCGGCCGACGCGGCGTACCGCTTCAAGACCCCGAAGAGCGTCCGCGCCGGGGCCGTGACGACCTCGACGATCGCGGTCCGCTGGACGGCGCCGCGCGGTGCCCGTGGCTACCAGGTGCAGTACGCCCCGACCTCCTCGATGCGTGGCGCGAAGTCCGTCCGCACCACCCGGGCCACGACGACACTGCGGTCGCTCAAGGCGGCGACCCGCTACTGGTTCCGGGTGCGCGTCGTGAACCCGCGCTCGGGCGCCCCGCTCAGCGCGTTCACCGCCCGGACCTACCCGTCCGGCCGCACCGCGACGCCCGCCCCCACCGCCACCCGCCCCCGTCGTGTGGCCCTCGTCCACCCCGGCCCCCTCGGGCACGAGCACCGGACCCGCGGACGTGCGGGTCGCCAGCTTCAACCTCTTCGGCGTCAACAACGACGCGTCCGCCTCCGGCGAGCAGACCACGTGGCGCACCCGCCGCCCGGTCGTGGTCAGCCAGATCCTCACGGAGCACCCGGACGTGATCGGTCTCCAGGAGGCCAACCAGAGCACGACGTACGCGAGCAGCCTCGACTACGGCAGCACCCAGTACGACGACCTGGTCGGCGCGCTCGCGGCGCGCGGGGCGCACTACGCGGTCACCAACGCCAGCTCGTACAACTGCCTGAAGGCGACCAGCTCCACGGACTGCGTGGCGACCTACCGCGGCGCCTCGAACAGCACCCGGATCATCTACGACACCGACCGGCTCGAGCTCGTCGCGCAGGGCTCGATGAAGTACGCGGCGCAGGCCGCCGGCAAGATCGACCGCTACCTGGCCTGGGGCGTGTTCCGGGTGCGGGCGACGGGCGGCGAGCTCTTCTTCGCGGACACCCACCTCGACTCCTACGACACCGGCGTCCGGGTCGCCCAGTGGCGCGAGCTGATCGCCCGGGTGAACCTGCTGAAGAACGGCCGGCCCGTGGTCGTGGTCGGCGACTTCAACACGACGAAGTTCAGCGACTGGTCGGCGGAGATGCTGCCGCGCATGCAGAACGAGGGGTACGGCGACGTGCTCGACCAGCAGTTCAACAGCTCCGCCATCGCGTCGCCGCGGGCCCGGACGCTGGAGAACGCCTGGGTGAGCTCCTCGAACGGGTTCCGGCGAGACGTGCGCACGTTCTCCTACGACGACGCGCCCGCGACCAAGATCGGCAACAACATCGACTGGGTGTTCGCGACCAACTCGCTCGAGGTCAAGGACTGGAAGACGGTCGTGGACTACGACCCGACGTCGCTGATGGTGACCGGCGTGATCCCGTCCGACCACTGCATGGTCCGGGCCACCCTCGTCATCCCCTGACTGGGCGATCCGTGCGTGGAGGCCGTCGTCATCGTGGGGCTGGTAAGCGGGTAAGGGAAGCTCCCGCCTGCCCGGGTCGACAGGTGCGGCCCGGTCGGTGGCGGTGCTCTCGAGCAGCATGACGGCCAGGTCGTCGGTCAGTCGGCCGCTCGGGACGTGGCGGCGTACTGCGTGGAGCACGGCGTTGAGCGCATCCTCGACCGGCTCAGCGATCAGGAGTGGCGCGAGGCTGGGCAGGTCCAGGAACTGGCCCCGCGCGTTGCGTGCCTCGCTGAGGCCGTCGGTGTACATCAGCAGCCGGTCACCCGGAGCCCAGGGCACGGTGACTGCGTCGTACATGTCGCCCAGGCCGAGCGGCAGCCCCGCGGGCGCGTCCAGGAGCGACGTGCGGCCATCGGGCCGGACCAGCATGGCCGGCGGGTGGCCGCAGCTGACGAGCGTGATCTGGGTGGGCTCGGATGCGTCGACGAGCAGTGCGGTGACGAACTCCTCGTCGTCGAAGAAGGGCGCCAGGTACTCGCTCATGTCTTGGGCGAGGGCCGACAGCGTGGTCTTGGTGCCGGCGGACTGGCGGAACGCGCGAATGACCCGGGCGGACTGTTCCACCGCAGCGATGCCCTTGCCGCGCACGTCCCCGACCAGGAACCGCACGCGCTCCGCGGAGTGGTAGCAGTCGTAGAGGTCCCCGCCGACGACCGCGTCCTGCGCCGCGGACTGGTAGCGGGCGGCGAGGGCTACCTGGCCGACCAGGCTCGGAAGGGTGGGCAGAATGGTCCGCTGCGCCACCTCGGCGATCGCGACGACCCGTGCGTGTCGTTGTTCCCGGCGTACGCGGACGGCCGCGATGACGACTGCGGCGGCACCGATGAGGAGCAGCTCGGCGATCCGGACCAGGTGCTGTGGGCTGCCTGACGTGTGGTTCCACCAGCCGGAGGCGATCGCCGCGGCCACAGCAGCGACGGCGACCGCCGCGGTGGCCCGCGCGGGGAGGACGGCGCAGGCAATCAGTGGTGCCAGGGCGAACAGCGGGGAGAGGACGACTGCCGTGCCGGGGATCGCCAGGTCGATGATGACGAGGGCGACCAGCCAGAGGGCCGCGAGACCGGCGCCGAGCAAGCTGTGCGGCGCGGTCACTGCTCATCCGCAATTCGCGTCCTCGGGTCGCAGGGTCACCGAGAGTCACGGCCAACGGTACGCCCGCGAAGCTGACCGCCTGGTTCACACGCCCGCGTCAGACCGCCTACCGCACCGGGTGCAGCAAGGAATCGCCCGTCTGACAGCGTCCGCCGAGCTGACTCCCGGGCACCGGAACATGCCCGGTCCACGCGAGCGTCAACAGGGACACACGCAGCAAGAGATCAGGCGAGGTCGTCGAGCGCGACCCACTCGTCCCAGGTGAGATCGCGGCCGACGTACCTCGGGTGCTCCAGCGGCCAGTCCTCCGCGATCCACCGCGGCACGAGCGCGTCCAGCGCCGCCTCGACGTCGGTGCCGACGCAGGAGTCGACCACCCACCAGGAGATCTCCGCGTCCGCGTCACCGACCTTGGACGGCGGGTCGATGTAGACGCAGCCGAGCAGCACCGTCTCGTCCGCGTCGAACAGCGCGTAGTTGAAGGACTCGTGCCGCTCGATCTCGTCGGCGTGGTGCTGCAGGTCCTCGCGGTCCTGCTCGGCCGTCATCGTCGCCGGCGGCCAGCCCCAGGCCTTCCCGTAGATCGAGAACAGCCGTTCCTGCGAGCTCATCACGGCGACCATGTCGAGCTCGGTGTCGTCGGCCCGGATCGGTCGCAGGTGGTGTCCGGTGGGCAGGTCCACGCGGGTCGGGTGGTCCCACCCGTCGGGCAGCCAGGTCTCGCTCATCGTTCCTCCGTCTCGTGCGCGGTCCCGTCGAGGGCGGCCACCAGCGCGGCGTACGTCGTGTCCGGGTCGCCGTCCACGCTGGGCACCTCGACGACCTCGGGCCGCTCGGCCATCACCACGCGCAGCTGTCGGTGCATCGTGCGCAGGAGTGTCTCACCGCCGCTGTCCGCGACGATGCTCCTGACCTCGGCGTGCCAGCCTTCGGCGCCCCGGGCGTCGAAGCGCCGCACGCTCGCGTCCTCGTCGTCCATCAGCACGATGTGCACGAAGGACGCGCCGCCGTCACGGGCGGCCTGCTCGAAGCGGGCGACCTCCCCGGTGCGCCCGAGGTACTGCGGCAGCACCACGTCCCGGCCGCCGCGCACGTGGGTGGTCACCATCGCCAGCGCGAGCGGCCGGACCACCTCGCCGTGCTCGGCGAACCGCCCGACGCTGCCGCCGAGGAACCCGTGCAGCACGTCCACGTCGAGGCACAGCGTCCCCGGCCGGTCGTCGGCCCAGCGGCGGGCCAGGGTCGACTTCCCGATGCCGGGCGGTCCGTTGAGCAGCAGCAGCCGGGCCACGTCAGATCCGGGTCGCCACGACCTGCCAGAACTGGCCGATCCGGTTGAAGGGCTCCCGGTCGCACAGCGCGAGCTCGAGACGCAGCAGGTCGTCGAAGTAGCCCGGGTCCTGCTTGGCCTCGTCGTCGGTGAGCAGGTCGTTGACCACCCGGCCGCCGTACTGCGCGATCACCTCGCACCCGGCGTCCTCGAGCGCCTTCCGCATCTCGGTGTCGGTGATCTTGCGGGTGTCCTCGCCGAACACCACGCTGTGCAGGCGGTCCGCGTGCGAGCAGGTCCAGGGCCGCAGCCGGCCCCTGCCGGGCGGCCCGGCCGAGCACCGTCCCGGCGGGGTTCGCGTCGAGCACCGACAGCACGCCGCCCGGTCGGACCGCCGCCACGAGCCGGGGTACGTCGACCGCGTCGGCCGGCCGGTAGCGCAGCACGAAGTGGCACAGCACCACGTCCCACCCGTCTCCGAGGGACGCCAGGTCGTCGAGCGAGCCGCGCACCGTCCGCACCCGGTCGGCCACGCCGAGCCGGTCGGCGGACTCGCGGGCGTGGGCGAGCATCGGCTCCGAGGGGTCGAGCAGCGTCACGTCGTGGCCGGCCTGTGCGAGCGGCAGCGCGTCGAGACCGTCACCGCCGCCGACGTCGAGCACACGCAGCCGCTCCTGGTCCAGCGCGTCGAGGTTGCGGCGCAGCGTCTCGGCCACCACGGCGTAGCGGATCCGGGCCCAGGGCGAGGCGGTGTACTCCCGCCAGGCCCGCTGCTGGTCGTCGAAGACGCTGACGGTCGTGGGGTTCGGCACCGGCACATCGAAGCAGACGCCGGTCAGTCGGGCACACCGACGCCGGCGAGCCAGTCGCGGTCCCCGGCGACCACGCGGCGGGCCACGACCCGGTTGCGACCGTCGAGCTTGGCCCGGAACAACGCCCGGTCCGCGGCGGTGAGCGCGTCGACGAGCTCCTCGACCTCGGCGCCGGGGTCGAAGCTCACGACGCCGACGCTGATGGTGGCCCGGGCGCCGCTCTCCGGCAGCGTGCAGGAGGCGACCGCGGTCACCAGGCGCTCGGCCACGGCCCGGGCCTCCGCCGCCGGGGTGTCGGGGAGGAACACGCAGAACTCCTCGCCCCCGAAACGGCCGACGAGGTCACGGGAGCGCAGCTGTCCGCGGAGCACTCCGGCCACCGCGGCCAGCGCGGCGTCGCCGGTGAGGTGCCCGTAGGAGTCGTTGTACTGCTTGAAGTGGTCGAGGTCCGCGAAGGCCACGCTCCACGCCCGCTTCTTCGCGGTGCAGCGTCGCTGCTCGGCCACCGCGAGCCGGCGCCACGGCTCGAACCGCAGCAGCCCCGTCTTGCCGTCGGTCTCGGCGCGCTCCCGCAGCGGCTCGTGGAGGACCGCCCGCTGGGCGAGCACGTAGACCGGCACCAGCAGCAGCTCGAACCACGCGCCGGCGGTCCACACGGCCGCGGACAGCGCCCCCATCAGCAGCACGCTGGCCTCGATGCCGTAGAACGACCGGCCGGCCAGCGTGCGACGCAGCCACTCCTCGTCGTCCGCGTGGTTCAGGTAGGCGCTGCCGTGGAACAGCACCGTCTCCACGGCCAGGAAGACCGCGGCAGCCGAGGCAGGTCGCGAGCAGCCCGAGGCCGCCCTGCCCCTGCATCCAGTTCGGGTCCGGTCCGTGCACCTGCCGGGCCGTGATCCCGGCCGCGACGCTGGCCAGGACGACGTACGACGCGGAGCCGACCCACTTCCACAACGGCACCCGCATGCCGCGCCAGCGGGCGTGCGCGTAGGCGACCGCCGTGACCGGGAGCACGTAGGGCAGCGGCAGCAGCAGCACCGAGCAGAAGCCCCACGCCGACAAGTGCCTTGTGGGGACGCTGGCTGTCGGACCGGCCGCCTTCGAGGAGCCGGCCGATCTCGACGTTGAGCACGCAGATGACGAGCAGCGACACCAGAGTCGCGGCGAGCGGGTTCTTGGTGGTCGTCTGCCCCCACGGCCGGAGCACGAACGGCAGCACCAGCGCGGCGAGCACGGTGGCCACGATCAGCCCCCGGACCGGCAGGGAGGCGCGGAGGAAGGCAGGTCCGCCCGCGGAGACGGGTCCCTCACCCGGTCCCGAGGCTGAGGCGGGGGTCGAATCCCTCATCCGCGTGACTATTTCACAGCAGCGCACGACCTCAGGGCCCGTGTCCAGTCCGGTCGCCTCTGCGCGACGGCAAGCCTTGATCAACGCACCCTAGGGTGCGTCACATGCCGATCCCCGACTTCGTCCGAGACCTGCGCCGGCACATCGGCACCGCCGAGCTGTGGCTGCCGGGCGTGACCGCGGTCGTGCGACGCGGAGCGGACGTCCTGCTGGTGCAGCGCTCGGACACCGGCGAGTGGGCCCCGGTGACGGGGATCGTCGACCCGGGCGAGGACCCCGGCGTCGCGGCCCGGCGCGAGGTGCTGGAGGAGACGGGTGTCGAGGTGACCGTCGACCGGCTGGCCTGGGTGCAGGCGCTGCCGACCATCACGCACGTGAACGGCGACCGGGCGGCGTACCTCGACCACACCTTCGCCTGCACCTTCGTGTCCGGCGACGCGCACGTCGGGGACGACGAGTCGCTCGCGGTCCGGTGGTTCCCGTCGGCCGACCTCCCGCCGATGCAGCAGACCCTGCGCGACCGGATCGAGTGCGTCCTCGCGGACGACCCCGTCACCCGGTTCACGTCCTGACATCTATCCTCGCGACATGGCTGACACCGCGACGTTCGAAGGCTTCCCGGTGGCGGCCCTCGACTTCTACGACGACCTCGAGATGGACAACACCAAGTCGTTCTGGACCGCGCACAAGGACACCTACGACACGGCCGTGAAGACGCCGATGGCCGCGCTGGTGGCGGCGCTGGAGCCTGAGTTCGGGGCCGCGAAGGTGTTCCGGCCCTACCGCGACGTGCGGTTCGCCAAGGACAAGACGCCGTACAAGACCCACCAGGGCGCGTTCGTGCCGTCCGGCCCGTCGACCGGCTGGTACGTCCAGGTCGGCGCGGCGGGCGTCCGGGTCGGGGTCGGCTTCTACGAGGCGAGCACTCCCCGGCTCGCTGCGATCCGCGAGGCCGTCGCCGACGACCGGAGCGGGCCGCAGCTGCGCCGGATCCTGAACAAGATGGTGAAGCAGGGCTGGGAGCTCGGCGGCGAGACGCTCAAGACGACTCCGCGCGGGTACGACGCCGACCACCCTCGCATCGACCTGCTGCGACACAAGTCGATGACGCTGGGCCGGTCCTACGGGTTCGAGCCGTTCATCCACACGCCGGAGCTGCTCGACCGGGTGCGCGAGGACTGGCGGGCCGGGCGTCCGTTCGTCGAGTGGGTCACCACGCACGCGCAGGAGTGAGCCATCGCGGCGGCGGCTTCGGCCAACGGGCGCAGCGCCTGCTTGTCCCGCGCGGTTGACACCCTTCTTGCCCGTTTGAGGATCTGTCCTGGCAGCCGCTCCGGTGGAATGATGCTCAGTGCACGAGTCGTCGGTCACGCCGCCGGGAGTCGTTGCTGGATCTGGCCTCGATGATCCCTTGTCCGCTCTGGGCCGACACGCACAAGACGATCGCGACCATGAGGCTTCGTGGAGGGCGCGATGACCCTGCCAGTGACCAGAGCGAAGGGCAGCACCGACGCCGCCGAGGTCGGTCGCGTCCCGCCCCGGCGACGTACCGGACATCGGGACGTTGCGGCAGCTGTGGCGGTTCCGTGACTACGGCCGGGCCGAGCTGCGTTCTCTGCTGCTGGGCACGGCGATGCGGGGTTGCGAGCTGGCGGCGGACCTGGCAGCGCCGTGGCCGCTGGCGTTGGTGATCAACGGCTTGCAGCACAAGAACAAGCGAGACCGGGGTGCTCGCGTACTTTGCGGACTGGTTCGGTGGCTCGGCGGTGGCGATGTTGGCTGTCGCGGCGGTGGCGACACTCGTCATCACGGCCTTGTCGGCGCTGTTCGACTACTTGGGTGATCGGATCATGAACGGTGCCGGGGAGCGGATCACCTCCCGGATCCGCACCGATGTGTTCTCCTACATCGACCGGTTGCCGATGGGGTTTCATGACCGGCAGTCGATCGGGGAGCTGACCACCCGGGTCATCCAGGACACCGGCAAGATCCAGGACAGCCTCGTCGACCTCTTCTCCACCCTCTTCCCCGCCGTGCTTGACCTTGTTCGGGACGGCGGCGTTCCTGATCGCGCTGGACTGGCGGCTCGGGCTGATCGGGCTGTGCGTGGCTCCGCTGGTGTTCTTGGTGGCCAACCACTACGCCCGCCTCACCCGCCAAACGTCCCGGAAACGGCGCGCCGCCGTGGGGAGGCTGACCGGGTTTGTCACCGAGTCGTTGCAGGGCATGCGCACCATCCACGCGTTCGGCAGCCAGGACACCCAGGAGCAGCGCTTCGGGCAGGACAACCGTGACGTGCTGCGGCTGGGGCTGCGCTCGGTGGATCTGAGTGCCCAGTTCAGCCCCGTGCTGCAGGTCATCGCTGCGTTCGGGACGGCGGGGCTGCTGTTCGTCGGCGGCTATGGGGCGCTGGTCGGTTGGTGGGAGGTCGGCGTGCTCGTCGTGGCCACCACCTACTTGAAGAACATGGTTTCCCCGATGAAGTCGCTGGCCAAGCTCGCGCCGAGCTTCACCCAGGGCGCGGCGTCAGCCGAGCGGGTCGCGGCGATCCTGGACCAGCCGCGCGACCACCTGCTTCCCGAGGACCGGGTTGCCGGAGCGGGTCAGGGGCGAGATCGAGCTGCGCAACGTCGGGCTCGACTACGGACGCGGTCCGGTGCTGTGGGACTTGAGCCTGGAGATCCATGCCGGGGAGCGGATCGCGCTGCAGGGCGAGAACGGCGCGGGCAAGTCGACCGCGCTGTCGTTGATCGGCGGGCTGTACCGGCCCACCACCGGCGAGGTGTTGCTGGACGGGCTGTCGGTGCCGGACGTGCCCGAGCACTGGCTGCACGCCCAGGTGGCCATGGTCCTCCAGGAGACCTTCCTGTTCTCCGGCACCTTGGCCGACAACCTGCGCTACGGCCGTGACGAGGCCACCGACGAGGAGGTCGCCCGGGTCGCCGAGGCGGCGTTGGTGACCGAGTTCGCCGAGGATCTGCCCGACGGGCTCAACACCCGGATCCTGGCCGGCGGGATCGGCCTGTCCGGCGGGCAGCGCCAACGGGTCGGGATCGCCCGGGCCCTGCTGATGGACTCTCCGGTGGTGCTGCTCGACGAACCGACCGTCGGCCTGGACGCGCACGCCGAGGAAGTCGTCGTGCAGGCCCTCATCCGGCTCATGGAGGGCCGCACCGTACTCATGACCACCCACCAACAAGCGCTGACCGCCCTGGCCACCGGCAGCATCCTCCTCACCCCCTGCCGTGTCCTCGACGACGCACCTCCGTGCCCGACCCAGCTCGTGGGGGCAGCCCGATGACCGACGCGGTGCGCGGATCAGGCGGCGACGGCCAGTTCCCGGACACGCGCATGATCATGCTGATCCGGCATGCGGAAAAGCCTCTGCACCCCTCCGGCAGCCCGCACGGCGTCAACCCTGACGGCGAGGAGGACCCGCACAGTCTCACCGTCACCGGCTGGATCCGCGCCGGCGCGCTCGTCGAGCTGTTCGCCCCGTCCCGCGGCGACCCACCCGCCGCGCTGAGACGCCCCGACACCATCTATGCCTCCGCACACGCCGGCGGCCACAGCAAACGCTCGATGCAGACCGTCAGCCCGCTGGCCGCCCGGCTCGGCCTGAAGGTCGTCAAACGCTACGCCGCCGGCGACGAGGGCCACCTCACCAAAGAGATCAGCGCCCGCCCCGGCGCCACCCTCATCTCCTGGCACCACGAAGCCCTCCACAAGATCCCCCAACACCTCGGCGAGGTGGAACCGATCCCACCCGATCTACTGGCCGCCCGACCGCTTCGACGTCATCTGGACCTTCACCCCCGACGGCAACGGCGTGTGGCGCTTCGCCCAGATGCCGCAGCTCCTGCTGCCCGGCGACCTGCCCTACCCCATCGCCGCCTGCCTGACCATGGCCTAGACCCGACCATGACACCGGATGATTCGTCGATTCTTCAGCTCGACGCAGCCAGCGGCTAGCCCGAGCGCTCCTCGGAGGGGTCGTCGGTGAGCTCGGCGGCGAGATCGTCCCAGGTCGCCCGCGACCCGAGCGGCAGGTCGCGGTCGACGAGCGCCTCGACCACGTTGCGGGCCACGTCGCGCAGCTTGACGTTGGTGCGCTGGGAGTAGCTGCGCAGCAGCTGGAAGGCCCGGTCGGCGTCGAGGCCGTAGCTGATCATCAGCGCTCCCTTGGCCTGCTCGATCGCGGGCCGGCTCTGCGACATCAGCTCCATCGCCTCGTCGACCTCGCGGGCGGTGGTCCGTCGTACGGCCTCGGTCAGGTCGACCAGGATCCCGCTGAACCCCACGAGCGCACCGTCGTCGGCGAAGTCGCCGGCACCGAGCATCACCACCTGGCGGGTGTTCCCGTGGGCGTCGCGGATCCGGTGCCACAGGGTGTGCGGCGTCCCGGTCTCGACCGCGTCGGCGAGGACCTGCTCGACCTCGGCGCGGTCCTCGGGGTGCTGGTGCGCCAGGATCAGCTGCGGTGGTGGGCACCACGTCACCGGGCGCGAACCCGTAGATCGCGTACACCTGCTCGGACCACGTCCAGGTCCCGGTGCCGCGCGAGAAGTGGAAACTCCCGGTGGCGCCCGGGATCGACGTCGTCACAACCAGCCTCGGCCTGTCGGTCAACCTCGGCTGTCTGCTCAACCTCGGACCGGAGCGTAGCCGAGGTCAGGCGGCTGTCCAGCCAGAGTGGTCGAAGCGGGGAACCGGCGTGTCCCCGGTCGCCGCGACGGTCAGTGCGGCTGCCAGGCGTCCTCGGAGGCGGTGCGCGACGTGACGGCCTTGGGCAGCCGACCGTCGGCCAGGGCCCGGATGGTGACGTGCTCGAACACGTCGCGCAGGCTGCTGCGGGCGGCGATCCAGACGTGCTGGAGCACCTCGGCGGAGTCGTTGTAGGAGACCGCCTCCGGGCGCAGCCCGTAGACGCTGACCAGCGGCCCGTCGACGGCCCGGATGACGTCGGCGACGGAGACCTCGGCCGCGTCGCGGGCCATCCGCCAGCCACCGGACTGGCCGCGCTGGCTGATCACGACGCCCGCACGGCGGAGGTCGGCGAGGATCGCCTGGAGGAAGCCGTGCGGGATCTCCTGGAGGCGGCCGAGCTCCTCGGCGCTCACCGGGGAGCCGTCCTTGCGGCTGGCCAGCTCGATCAGCGCCCGTAGGGCGTAGTCGGACTTCGCGGAGACTCGCATGTGGCTAAGTCTGTCAGACAACTACACAAACTGCGGGGTGCAGCAGCGCGCACTGGACCCCGGCACCCGGATCGAGCTGTTGAGCAGGGCCCGGCGGAGGGTGCGCACCGCCGGGCCCCGCGTCCGTGGGTCAGGCAGCGACCTTCTCGCCGTCGAGCTCGGGGTCGAGCTCGCGGGCCAGCCGCTCCTGCTTGACCGCCCAGACGACCAGGGTCACCCAGACGACCGCGACCACGACGGCCACCGCGAGCTCGGCGGCGCCGGTGCCGCCGAGCGCCTTCACGATGGTGTCGATGTTGGTCAGCACGATCAGACCGCCGGCCGCGACGCCGAGCACCCGGGGCGCGAGGTGGCGCACCAGCCAGGCGGCGAGCGGGGCGGCGACGACACCACCGACGAGCAGCGCGGCGGCGACCCGGAAGTCGATGCCCTGCTTGCCGAGCGCGAACAGGAAGCCCAGCGAGCCACCCACCGCGACGACGAACTCCGAGGTGTCGATGGAGCCCACGACCTTGCGCGGCTCCAGCCGGCCGGAGGAGAGGAGGGACGTCGTACCCACGGGGCCCCATCCGCCGCCGCCGATCGCGTCCATCAGGCCCGCCACGACACCGAGCGGCGCGAGGAAGGCGGCCGACAGCCTGCCCTGGAACGTCGGGCGGCGACCGCCGAGGGCCAGGAACCGGTAGACGACGTAGACGCCCAGCCCGAGGAGCAGCGCGGCGACCCACGGCTTGGCCGTGTCCCCGGGGATGCTGGAGAGGAACGTCGCCCCGGCGAAGGCGCCGAGGCCGCCGGGGACGGCGATGATGCCGACGGTCCGCCAGTCGACGTTGCCGAGCTTGTGGTGGGAGAACCCGGAGACCAGCGTGGTGCCGATCTCGGAGAAGTGGACGGCTGCGGAGGCGGCGGCCGGCGCGACGCCGGTGGCCAGCAGCAGCGTGGACGACGTGACGCCGTACGCCATGCCGAGCGAGCCGTCGACGAGCTGGGCGGCCGCGCCCACGATGGCCAGGAGGATCAAGCTTCGCACTGGTGAATCGCACCCTTCGGTCTCGGGACCGGCACGCCGTGCACCCGGCATGCCGCGATGTCTCGCGACGTCTGTTTGTTGACTACTTCAGTAGATTAAGAAGCGGACGCGCATGTAAGTCAACTGGACAAGTCATGTTTGGCGTGTCGAGCGGGTCACAGCGCCGGCGCCCTACCCTGGGACCGTGGCAGCGCAACCGGGCTCCGGGGGAGGTCACGGGCACGCGCACGGCGCCGAGCTCGTGGACCACCGCGGTCGGCTGACGGTCGTGCTGGGCATCACCCTCGCCGTGCTCGTCGTCGAGGTGGTCGGCGCCTTCGTCTCCGGCAGCCTGGCGCTGCTCGCCGACGCCGGCCACATGCTCACCGACGTCGGCGGCCTGACCCTGGCGTACGTCGCAGCGGTCCTGGCCCGCCGGCCGGCCACCGACTCACGCACCTGGGGCTACCGCCGCGCGGAGGTCGTCGCCGCCGCGGGACAGGCCGCGGTGCTGCTCGCGGTGGGCGGCTTCGTGCTCGTCGAGGGCGTGCGGCGGCTGTTCGCGCCGCCCGAGGTGGCCCCGGCCGCGATGGTGGTCTTCGGTGTCCTCGGCCTGGCCGGGAACCTCGTCGGCCTGGCCGTGCTCGCCGGCGGACGGCGCGACAACCTCAACGTCCGCGCGGCCTTCCTCGAGGTGGCCAACGACGCGCTGGGCTCGGTGGCGGTGCTGGTCGCAGCCGCGGTCATCGCGACCACCGGCTGGCTGCGCGCCGACGCGGTCGTCTCCCTCGTGATCGGGGCGCTGATCATCCCCCGCACGCTGAAGCTGCTCGCGGAGAGCGTGAACGTGCTGCTCGAGTCGACCCCGAAGGGGCTGGACCTGACCGCCGTCCGGCAGCGGCTGATGACCAACCCGCACGTCCTCGACGTGCACGACCTGCACGCCACCCAGGTGGCGACCGGCCTGCCGGTGCTCACCGCGCACGTGGTCGTCGACGACTCGTGCTTCCACGACGGGCATCTGGGCCCGATGCTCGACGAGCTGCAGCGCTGCCTCGACACCGACTTCGACATCGAGCACTCGACGATCCAGTTCGAGGCCGCCGCGCACGCCGACCACGAGCACGAGACGCACGCCTAGGCCACCGCCGTACGGGAGGAACTGCGTCAGAGCGGGGGCGCGGGCGGCGCCGGGGTGCCGGGCTCGCCGGGACTGCCCGGCTGCGTCTCGGGCTCGGGCTCGGTGAACGGGTCCGGCGGCATGTCCGGGTCCACGGGCTTCGGCGTCGCCGGCTCGGGCTCGACCGGCTGTGGCTCCAGGGGCGGTGCGGTGAGCGTCGTCATGATCCATCGACCTCCGTTGCCGGGTGGCGTGGGCACCGTCCACGCTACGCGGGCGGGGAGGACCGGTCAGGGTGCGCAGACCACGCGCACGCACTGGCGGGTGTCGCCGTTGCGCGAGGCTCGGTTGCCGCCGCCGTCGTCGAAGGTGTCGGCGACGGGCTGGATGCCCAGGTCGGCGTTCTGTCGGGTGATGTTGTGACGGATCATCACGTCGGTCGCGCTCCGGCTGACGCCGATCCCGTCGTCCCCGTTGCGCACCGACACGTTGTCCTCCACGCGAACGTCGTGGCCGTCGACGTCGATCCCGTCGTGCACGTTCCAGACCACCCGGTTGCGGGCGACCGTGAGGTCGGTCCCGTTCATGTCGATGCCGTCGTCGTGGTTGCGGAAGATCGTGTTGGCGATCACCCGGACGGCGTCGCCGCGCTCGTCGATGGCGTCGGCCCAGAGAGCGCCCGAGCGCATGCCGCTGCCGACGATCCGGTTGTGCCCGATCAGCACGTGGTCGCTGGTCTCGTCGGTGAAGACACCCTCGTCGAAGCTGGCCCTGATCCGGTTGCGCAGGATCCAGACGTGGGAGGAGTTCACGAGCAGGATCCCCATCCCGAACTGCCGGATCTTGCCGCGCTTGACGATCACGCCGTCGGCGCCGGCGACCCGGACGCCGAAGCTGTGGCGCCTGCGGAGCCCGTCGATGGTGTGACCGCGCAGGTTGACGGTGACGTCGTCGCCCACGACGACGAGGCCGTCGCCGCGGCAGTTGTGCAGGTTCCGTCGCAGCGTGAAGTCGTGCTTGATCCTCATGCCGCAGTGCGCACGTGCCTGTGCGGCGGGAGCGCCCACCACCAGGACAGAGGCCGTCAGCGCGATGACGAGGGCTCCGTGGCGCAACAACCGAGACAGGTACATCGGATCCTCCCGAGTGGAGTCGGTCTCGACCGACGCCCGTTCGTCACTCGTCGAGCCCGGCCCCCGTGGGACGGTACGCGCGGGTCCGGGGAGGACGCCTCCGTCAGATGACGTAGGTGGTCTCCTCCTCGCGGGCCACTTCCTGGACGGGCACTCGCGTCACGATGAGCCCATGCGTCCCAGCACCCACACCCCGCCGGCGTACCTGACGGAGGCGGACCGGCCGGTCGCGGGTCACCTGCGGGTCTTCGGCCTCACCGCGGTGCTCAGCGGCTGGGTGCTGCTGTCCCTCCCCCTCGTGGCCGACCTTCCCGTCGAGCCGTTCGTGCTGCTGACCCTGGTGGTCGGGCTCGTGACCCCTGCGGTCGTGCTCACCCGACGGGATCCCGACGCGTCCATGAAGGCGCTCCTCCTCGACTGTGTTCGCCTCCCGCAGCGCCCCAGTCTCCTGCTCCTGGCCCCCACCGTGATCCCCTTCCTGACCTGGACGGGCGCGCGGCTGACCGGCGCCGAGACGCCCATCACGAACGGCTTCCTGGCCGACGTGGTCGTGAACGTCGTGACGAGCGTTCTGATCGTCAACCTCTGGGAGGAGATGGCGTGGGCCGGCTTCTTCCAGCGACGCGCGATGTACCGCTACGGCTTCGTGACCGGCAGCCTCGTCACGGCGGCTCTCTTCGTCGCCGTCCACCTCCCGCTGGCGTTCGTCGACGTCGGTGGGGTCCGGGACGTGCTCGTCGGGTTGGCCGCCCTGGCGGTGTCCGGCATCGGGCTCCGACTGCTGGTCGGCGCCGTGGACGCGTGGAGCGCCCGGAGCATCCTGACCGTGGCGCTGCTGCACGCGTCGTTCAACGTGGCCGCGGACTTCGTCGACGCCGACCACGACTGGATCCGCTACGCGGTGACCCTGGTGCTGGGCCTGCTCGTGCTGGCCACTCCCGTCGCCCGCGGCGCGGCTGCCCGCCGTACGGCGTCCTGACCCGGTTTGTCACGCTGGCCAGAACCGGGCCGCTGCCTAGACTTGGTAGCCGGGCCTTGACGGCCCCTCTCGCAACGAGAAGTGGTGGGCGAGTGGACAAGTCTGCAGGCTCATCTCCGACAGCCCTGTCCCCACGGGAGCGCGAGCCGGCCGCGGGAAACGGTCACGCGGAGCTGCGGTTGCCGAAGACCCGGGAGAGCCCTTTCGACCCTCCCGCGGAGTACCGGCGCCTTCAGGACGAGGATCCGGTCGCCCGGCTCGCCTTCCCGGATGGCAGTCACGGCTGGTTGGTGAGTCGGTACGAGCACGTGCGTGCGCTGCTGGCCGATCCTCGGATCAGCTCGGAGCGCGCTCTCGGCTCCAACCCGGTGCGTGAGGTGCCACCGGAGGCAGCGGAGCTGCAACAGATCCGTCCCGGTCAGTTCATCGGCATGGATCCGCCCGATCACACTCGCTACCGTCGGCTCCTCACCGGTCAGTTCACCGTGCGACGCATGAACGCCCTCGTCCCGCGGGTCGAACGGATCGTGGCCGACCACCTCGACGCGATGCGCGAGATGCCCCGGCCGGTGGACCTGGTGCAGGCCTTCGCGTTGCCGGTCCCCTCCCTGGTGATCTGTGAGCTGCTCGGCGTCCCGTACGGCGATCGTGCGCTGTTCCAGCGGAGATCCAGGACGTTGCTCAGCATGACGACCGACGGACGCACCCTCGTCGAGGTCCGCGACGAGATGGACGACTACATGCGCGCCCTCGTGCAGGCCAAACGAGCGCGACCGGAGGACGACCTGCTCAGCGGGCTCATCGGCCGGACGGACCAGCACGGCCGCCTCAGCGACGAGGAGCTGGTCAACATCGGGAACCTGCTGCTCATCGCCGGGCACGAGACCACGGCGAACATGCTGGCGCTGGGCACGTTCGCCCTGCTGGCGCATCCGCCGCAGCTCGCGGCTCTGCGCGGAGATCCCGGCCTCGTCGAGCAGGCTGTCGAGGAGCTGCTGCGCTACCTGTCCATCGTGCAGTTCGGGCTGGTGAGGACCGCCAAGGAGGATCTCGAGGTCGGTGGCCGGTCCGTGTGCGCCGGCGAGCCGATCGTGGCCTCGCTCGCGGCCGCCAACCGCGACCCGCGTCAGTTCCCGGACGCGGACGAGCTGGACGTGAGCAGGCGGTACTCCCCGCACCTGGCCTTCGGCCACGGGGTCCACCAGTGCCTCGGCCAGCAGCTGGCCCGCGTGGAGATGAAGGTGGGCTTCCGGGCCTTGCTCGAGCGGTTCCCCTCGTTGCGGCTCGCCGTCCCGCCCTCGCGGGTGCCGATGCGGGACGAGATGTTCGTCTACGGAGTCCACGAGCTGCCGGTCACCTGGGACGAGCCATGAGAATCGCCGTCGACGTCGGACGATGCCGTGGCGCCGGGCTCTGCGCGCTCACCGCCCCCGAGGTCTTCGACCAGGACGAGGAGGACGGGACCGTGCTCGTCCTGGACCCCGAGCCACCACCGGTCCATGAGCAGGCGGTGGTCGCCGCGGCACGGCTGTGCCCCAACTCCGTCATCAGCCTGGAACGACCCGACGGCAGGATGAGCGGCATGGACGTGCTCTCCAGCCGCCTTCTCCTGCGTCCCTCCGACCCAGACCGGAGTCACCGCTTCTACCGCGACACGTTGGGCCTGGCGATCCACCGGCAGTTCGGCAGCCCGGAAGCCCCCGGTCTGGTGTTCTTCCTGGGCAACGGCTTTCTCGAGGTGAGCGGTCGCTCGTCAGCTCCACCCGGGGACGCGCTGGCGATCTGGATCCAGGTGCGTGACGTGCACGCCGAGCATGGGCGGCTGCTCGACGCCGGGGTGCCGATACTCCGCGAGCCGCGGCACGAGGCGTGGGGGCTGGTGGAGATGTGGGTTGCCGACCCGGACGGAGTCCGCATCGTGCTGGTCGAGGTCCCCGAGGACCACCCGCTTCGCCGGGACCAGCGCGAGCCCGCCCCGTTCGCCGGCTGAGAGGCGCCGTACGCCGACCGGCCAGCTAGGGCAGCATCTTGTACACGTCGATGGTCGTCTCTTCCGGTGGGCCCGCCAACCCGCCGTCGATTCCTTCTTGCAGGCGAGGAAGCAGGATGTCGTCGCGGAAGCGCTCCCAGCTCTCCTGCGACTCGTGCACCGCCACGATCGTCCATCCACCAGCCGACGGGCCGGCGGCGTGGAAGATCTGTCCGTCGGGCAGCCGGTCGGCGCCCGGGTGGACCACGGCGATGGACGCGTCGTACTGCTCCCTGGTGCCACCCGGGAAGTGATGCACGATTCCGTAGGCCATGTTCGTCTCCTCTGAGTGGGCGTTCCAGCCAAGCCGCCCGGAGGGCTGAGCGTGGGGTGCGGTCGCCCCGACCCGTCGCCGCGCGCGAGCAGTCCACGCCTTGGTTGCCTGCGTCGGACGCTAGTCCGGCTCCGGATGAAGGGGCCATGACCCGTGTGGACGGTCTCCTGCGCGACGTACACCACGAAATGCTTGCGCCCGGCTACTGGTGGGTAGCATAATGAAGTTACTGATGAGTAGGGCCCCACGGTGGGCCCCCGACCGCCACCCTGGGCGGCCGGTTCCCAACGGCGAAGGTGGAGCAGTGAGCCACTACAAGAGCAACATCCGGGACATCGAGTTCAACCTCTTCGAGGTGCTCGGCCGGGACGAGGTCCTGGGCCACGGCCCGTTCGAGGAGGTCGACGTCGAGACCGCCAAGTCGATCCTCGGCGAGGTCGACCGGCTGGCCCGCGAGGACCTGGCCGCGTCCTTCGAGGATGCCGACCGCCACCCGCCGGTCTACGACCCGCAGACGCACTCGGTGACGATGCCCGAGTCGTTCAAGAAGAGCTACCAGGCCTGGATGGACGCCGAGTGGTTCCGGCTGGTGCTCGACCCCGACCTGGGCGGCCAGCCGGTGCCCAGCACGCTCGCCTGGTCCGTGGCCGAGATGGTGCTCGGCTCGAACCCCGCGGTGTGGATGTTCTCCTGCGGCCCGAGCTTCGCCAACATCGTGTTCCGCAACGGCAACGAGCGGGACAAGAAGATCGCCCAGCACATGGTCGACCGCCAGTGGGGCGCGACGATGGTGCTGACCGAGCCGGACGCCGGCTCCGACGTGGGCGCCGGCCGCACCAAGGCCGTGCAGGCCGAGGACGGCACGTGGCACATCACCGGCGTGAAGCGGTTCATCACCTCCGGTGAGCACGACATGTCCGAGAACATCGTGCACCTGGTGCTCGCGCGGCCGCAGGGCGTCGAGGGCAAGGGCGGCCCGGGCACCAAGGGCCTGTCGCTGTTCATCGTCCCCAAGTACGACTTCGACCTCGAGACCGGCGAGCTGACCGGCGAGCGCAACGGCGCCTTCGTCACGAACGTCGAGAAGAAGATGGGCATCAAGGTGTCCACCACGTGCGAGGTGACCTTCGGCGACCCGAGCAACGGTGGCCCGGCCAAGGGCTGGCTGCTCGGCGAGGTGCACGACGGCATCGCGCAGATGTTCCAGGTCATCGAGAACGCCCGGATGATGGTCGGCACCAAGGCCATCGCCACGCTCACCACCGGCTACCTCAACGCGCTGGACTACGCGAAGGAGCGCGTGCAGGGCCCGGACCTCACCCGCGCCTCGGACAAGACCGCGCCGCGCGTCACGATCACCCACCACCCCGACGTACGTCGCTCGCTGATGACGCAGAAGTCGTTCGCCGAGGGCATGCGGGCGCTGGTGCTCTACACCGCCTCGTGGCAGGACCGGGTGCAGGTCGCCGCCCACAAGGGTGAGCGCGACGAGCTCGCGGAGCGGGTCAACGACCTGCTGCTGCCGATCGTGAAGGGCTACGGCTCGGAGCGGTCGTGGGTGCTGCTCGGCACCGAGTCGCTGCAGACGTTCGGCGGCTCGGGGTTCCTGCAGGACTACCCGATCGAGCAGTACGTCCGGGACGCCAAGATCGACACCCTCTACGAGGGCACGACCGCGATCCAGGGCCAGGACCTGTTCTTCCGCAAGATCGTGAAGGACCAGGCCAAGGCGCTCGGCTTCCTCGCCGGCGAGATCGAGACGTTCCTCAAGAACGAGGCGGGCAACGGCCGGCTCAAGAACGAGCGCGAGCTGCTGGCCACCGCGCTCGAGGACGCGCAGGCGATCGTCGGCGCGATGATCAACGACCTGATGTCGGCCGACCCGAGCGCCGAGGGCGGCAACCTGCACAACATCTACAAGGTGGGCCTGAACACCTCGCGCCTGCTGATGGTGCTCGGCGACGTGGTCTGCTCGTGGCTGCTGCTGCGCCAGGCCGAGATCGCGCTGGAGAAGCTCTCCGGCGACGCCGGCAAGGACAAGTCGTTCTACGAGGGCAAGGTCGCCGCGGCGCAGTTCTTCGCGCGCACCGTGCTCCCGAAGGTCACCGCCGAGCGGGCGATCGCCGAGGCGACCGACCTCTCGGTGATGGAGCTCGACGAGTCGGCGTTCTGACCGACCCGGTCCGACGTACGAGGGCCGTCCCGTGCGCGGGGCGGCCCTCGTCGTTCCCGGGCTTCCGATTGGTCAGGATTTGACCGCGCCTGCCTGATTGACAAGGTTGTCCCGGGGGTATCCCCTGACCAAGAGGGCATTCCCCGCCCTCGACGCGACCGCGGTCGCATGCAACCCCAAGGAGAGAACATGGGCATCGGCACCGGCATCGTCCTCGTGGTGATCGGCCTGATCCTGGTCCTCGGCGTCATCCAGTTCGACATCAGCTTCGTCGACGACGTCGCACTCGGGTGGATCCTGCTCATCGTCGGTGTGCTGGGCATCGTCCTGGCGCTGGTGATGAACCAGCAGCGATCCCGCACCCGGCACGTGGAGGAGCGTCGGTACGACGGTCCCCCTCGCTGACATCACACGCACGAAGGGGGCGGGTCCGCTGCGGCGGACCCGCCCCCTTCGTGCGTGTGTCGACAGTTGTCAGGCGGTGGCGTCGTCAGGGCGACGTGAGCGCCTGACCACTCAGCCGGAGAGAGGAAGGACGAGGCGCGGCTCCCCGTCAGGGGTGACCCGGACCGGGACCCCCCAGTCCTGCTGGTGCAGGTGGCAGGCCGCCCCCTCGCCGCCGTGCGCGTCGCAGGAGGCCGCCCGGGCCGCGACGTGCAGGACACCGTCACCGACGGCGGCGTCGATCACGACGGTCCGCCGCAGGTCGGTGCCGCGGCCCTCGCCCTTGCTTCAGCAGCGCCGGCGGCGTCGCGGAGACGAAGAGCTGCGACGGCGGCCCGAACCGGTCGTCGACCTTCTGGCCCGGCGGCGGCGTGAAGTCCACGACGATCTCGACCTCGCCGCCGGCGATGTCCGTGACCGGCCGGTGCGTGGTGTGCGCGAAGCCGTCCGCCTCCGCGACGCCGGCCAGCGGCACCCGGGTCAGCCGGTGCGCGGCGGACTCCACGACGACGAGGTGGTCCCCGTCGACGACCGCGCCGCTGGGCTCCGCGAGACCCGTCGCCAGCGTCGTCACGGCACCGTCCGCGATCCGACGTACGGCGCCGTTGTAGGTGTCGCACACGGCCAGCGACCCGTCGGGCAGCACGGTCACGCCGAGCGGGTGCTGGAGCAGCGCCTGCGCGGCCTCGCCGTCCTGGAAGCCGAAGTCGAACAGCCCGCTGCCGACCACCGTGTGCACCTCGTCGTCCTCGACGTAGCGGACGCTCGAGGTCTCGCTGTCCGCGAGCCAGAGCCGGTCACCGGCCACGGCCAGGCCGGACGTCTGCGCGAACCACGCCTCCGCGAGCGGCCCGTCGAGCAGACCCTCGTTCATCGTGCCGCCGGCAGGCTCCGTGCCGCCCGTGCGCGGGTCGAACGTCCAGAGCTGGTGCACGCCGGCCATCGCGACCCAGACGCGGTCGCGCCACCAGATGACGTCCCACGGGCTCGACAGCGCGCCCGGCTCCCGGTCGCCCTGCATGAGCTGCCGGCCGTCCCCGGCCAGCGTGGTGACCTGGCCGGTCGCCAGCGCGACACCGCGGAGCGCGTGGTTGACGGTGTCGGCGACGACCACGTCGTAGCCGACCTCGGCCGCGACGTCGCCGGGCAGCTGGCACAGGCCGTTGGGCTCGTTGAACCGGGCCTCGCTGCCGCCGTCCACGAGGCCGCGCTCGCCGGTGCCGATGCGGCGCAGGACGGTCTCGGCGTCCTCGGCGAGCTCGACCAGGGAGTGGTGGCCGGCGTCGGCGACCAGGAACGTCCCGGCCGGGAGACGGGTCGCCTTGGCGGGGAAGCGCAGGTCGCCGGACTGCGGATCCGGCGCGACGTAGGGCGAGTCGCCCGGCTGGAGGGTGCCCCGGTCGACGTACGAGGGGCGGAGCTCGGCGAGCAGCGCGTCGATGGCGTGCGCGTGCCCCTCGCCGGCGTACTGAGCGACGACGTACCCCTCCGGGTCCACGAGCACGAGCGTCGGCCAGGCCCGGGCGGTGTACGCCTGCCACGTCACCAGCTCCGGGTCGTCGAGCACCGGGTGGGCGACCTGGTAGCGCTCCACCGCGGCCCGCAGCGCCTCCGGGTCGGCCTCGTGCACGAACTTCGGCGAGTGAACGCCCACGACGACGAGCTCGCCGTGCGTGCTTCTCCTCGACCGGTCGCAGCTCGTCCAGGACGTGCAGGCAGTTGATGCAGCAGAACGTCCAGAAGTCGAGCAGCACGAACCGCCCGCGCAGGTCGGCGAGGGTCAGGTCACGGTCGGTGTTCAGCCAGCCCCGGCCGCGCAGCTCGGGAGCGCGGACCCGCGGGCGGCGGCCTTCGGTCGCAGCGGTCACGCCGGTAGCCAACACGACGAAGCCGCCGCGTCATCCCCAGGGTGCGGGTAGTCCGTGACGGAATGGCTGGAGATCCACCCTCCGGAGAGCCAGAACGTCACGGACTACCCGAGCGGGTCCACAGGGGCCAGAGTGGACGCGACAACCGACCGAGGAGGCTCACGTGTTCTACCCGCTGACCGTCCGCGACTTCCTGGACCGCGCCGAGACCGTCTACCCCGACCGGGTCGGGATCGTCGACGAGCCGGACCAGCCGGCGCCCAGCCTCGGGTCGCTCACCTACCGGCAGGTCGCCGCGAACGCGCGGGCGCAGGCCGCGAAGCTCGACGCGCTCGGCGTGCCCACCGGAGGACGCGTGGCGGTGGTCTCGCAGAACTCGGCGCGGCTGTTCACGTCGTTCTTCGGCGTCAGCGGCTGGGGCCGGATCCTGGTGCCGGTGAACTTCCGGCTGAGCCGGCCGGAGATCGAGTACATCGTGGGGCACTCGGGCGCTGACGTGGTGTACGCCGACCCCGCGCTCAAGGACACGCTGGCCGCGCTCGACGTACCCCACAAGTTCCTGCTCGGCGAGGACGACGACCTCTACCTCCCGGACACCGAGCCGCGGGAGTGGGCCGAGCCGGACGAGGGCGCCACCGCCACGATCAACTACACGTCGGGCACCACCGCGCGACCCAAGGGCGTGCAGCTCACCCACCGCAACCTGTGGCTGAACGCCACCGTGTTCGGGCTGCACGCGGGCGTGAGCGACCGGGACGTCTACCTGCACACGCTGCCGATGTTCCACGCGAACGGCTGGGGCATGCCGTTCGGCGTCACCGGGTTGGGTGCGCAGCACGTGGTGCTCCGGCAGGTCGACGGCACCGAGATCCTGCGCCGCGTCGAGGAGCACGGGGTGACCTTCATGTGCGCCGCCCCGGCCGTGGTGAGCGCGGCGCTGGAGGGGGCCGCGAGCTGGGACGGGGAGGTCCCCGGCCGGGACCGGGTGCGGATCATCGTGGCCGGCGCGCCGCCGCCGACCCGCACGATCGAACGAGTGATGGAGGAGCTGGGCTGGGAGTTCTGCCAGATCTACGGCCTCACCGAGACCGCCCCGCTGGTGACCGCGAACCGGATGCGCGCCGAGTGGGACGACCTGAGCACGCACGAGAAGGCCCGCCGGCTCGGGCGCGCGGGCGCGCCGGCGCTCGGCGTACGAGTGTCGATCGACCCGGAGGGTGAGGTGCTCACCTCGTCGAACCACAACCTCGACGGCTACTGGGACCAGCCCGACGAGACCGCTCGGGTGCAGGAGGGCGGGACCTTCCACACCGGGGACGGCGGGTACCTCGACGACGACGGCTACCTGGTCATCTCCGACCGGAAGAAGGACGTGATCATCTCCGGCGGCGAGAACGTCTCCTCCATCGAGGTCGAGGACGCGCTGATGTCGCACCCCGACGTCAAGGAGGTGGCCGTGATCGGGATCCCCGACGACAAGTGGGGCGAGCTGGTGACCGCGCTCGTCGTACCCGCGCACACCGGGGTCACCGCCGAGGACCTGATCGCGCACTGCCGCACCAACCTGGCCGGCTACAAGTGCCCGAAGCGGGTCGACTTCGTCGACGAGCTGCCGCGGACCGCGACCGGCAAGCTGCAGAAGTTCAAGCTGCGCGAGCCGTTCTGGGCCGGGCAGCAGCGGCAGGTGAACTGACGGCGTCTCGTAGGGTCGACGCATGGACGACGAGAACCGGCTGCAGGCGTACGTCGACACGTGGGCCGTCGCGGTCGAGGACGCCGTGACCCTGCTCCGGTCGCTGCGGGACGAGGACTGGTCGCGCCCGACCGACTGCCCCGGGTGGGACGTGCGTGCGGTCGCCGCACACCTGGCCCACCTCGAGTCGGAGCTCGCCGGCAACCCGCAGGACCAGGTCGAGGTGCCCGCGCTCGCGCACGTCACGTCGTCGATGGGCGCCTACACCGAGCGCGGCCCGATCGCCCGCCGCGACTGGTCCCCCACCGCCGTCGTCGACGAGCTCGAGACGTCCGCCGCCATCCGGCTGGCCGCGCTGCGGGCCGACCCGCCCACGGACGGCTCGGTCCGCGCACCCGTCACCCCGGGAGGCATCGGCTGGACCTGGGACACCCTGCTGTCCAACCGCCCGCTGGACGTGTGGATGCACGAGCAGGACATCCGTCGCGCGGTCGGACGCCCGGGCGGCCTGGACACCGCCGCGGCACGGCACACCGTGGGGGTGTTCGCCCGCGGGCTCGGGTTCGTCGTCGGCAAGCGCGTCGCGCCGCCGGCCGGCACGTCGGTGGTGCTCGACGTCACCGGCGCGCAGCCGGTCCACCTGGCTGTCGAGGTGGGCGCGGACGGCCGCGCCGCGCCCGTCCGAGAGGACCCGGCGGACCCCACCGTCACCCTGCGCATGGACACCGAGACCTATGTCGTCCTGTGCGGTGGCCGCCGGCCCTCGTCGGACCTCGACGTCGAGGTCGGCGGCGACAACGCCCTCGGCCGGCGAGTGCTCGACGCGATGGCCATCACGCCGTGAGCCGCGGGCGGGCCTGGACCCCCGACGACATCCCCGACCTGACCGGGCGCCGCGCCCTGGTCACGGGTGTCACGAGCGGTCTCGGCGAGGTCGTCGTGGCGACGCTGGCGCGGCACGGCGCGGAGGTGGTGCTGGCCGCCCGCGACGAGGCCAGGCTGGCCGCGACCGTCGCCCGGATCGGCCGGGACGAGCCCGGCGCCGACCTGCGCCCGGTGCTCGTCGACCTCGCGGACCAGTCGTCGGTCCGCCGCGGTGCGGCCGAGGCGGCGACGTACGGTCCGCTGCACCTCCTGGTCAACAACGCCGGCGTGATGGCGACGCCGTACCACCGCACCAGCGACGGCTTCGAGCTGCAGATGGCCACCAACGTGCTCGGGCACTTCACCCTGACCGGGCTGCTGTGGCCGCGGCTGGTCGAGTCCGGCGACGCCCGGGTCGTGTCGGTGTCGTCGCAAGGTCACCGGGCGGCGCGGACGGCGCCGCTCGGCGACCCGCGGGTGCAGGAGGGCGCCTACCGGCGCTGGCCGACGTACGCCCGGACCAAGCTGGCCAACCTGCTGTTCACCTTCGAGCTGGACCGCCGCGCGCGGGCGGCAGGGCTGCCGGTGCGGGCGCTGGCCGCGCACCCCGGCCTCACCGCCACCGGGCTGATGACCTCCGGGCAGCGCGCCCACCCGGGCGGCCGGATCCTGGACGCCGGGTTCGCGCTGCTCGGCCAGCCGGCCTCGATGGGGGCGCTGCCGCTGCTGATGGCCGCCACCTCCGACCTCCCGGGCAGCACGTACGTCGGACCCGGTGGGCCGGGCGAGGTGCGGGGCATGCCGCAGGTCGTGGGCACCACCAAGCTGGCGCGGGACCCGGAGGCGGCGCGGAGGTTCTGGGAGGCCGCCCAGCAGGCGACCGGCGTCGTCTACCCCTGAGCCTGTCCACGGATCGGGGCACGCGCGGGCGCGTTGCGGGGCTCCTGCCACAGTGGGACCCGTGAAAGCGCTGCTCCTGGAGAACCTGCACCCGCTCGCGTCCGCGATCCTCGACGAGGCCGGGGTCGAGGTGGAGACCCACTCCTCCGCGCTCGACGAGGACGAGCTGATCGAGGCGCTCGACGGCGTCGACCTGCTCGGCATCCGGTCCAAGACCGAGGTCACGTCCCGCGTCCTCGCGGCCCGCCCGGACCTGGTCGCGGTGGGGGCGTTCTGCATCGGCACCAACCAGATCGACCTCGACGCCGCCACCCGGCTGGGCATCGCGGCGTTCAACGCGCCGTTCTCCAACACCCGCTCGGTGGTGGAGCTCGCGGTCGCCGACATCATCGCCATGGCCCGCCGGCTCACCGAGCGCGACAAGGCGCTGCACGCGGGCGTGTGGGACAAGTCCGCGACCGGTAGCCACGAGATCCGGGGCCGCACGCTGGGCATCGTCGGCTACGGCAACATCGGCTCGCAGCTGTCGGTGGTCGCGGAGATGCTCGGCATGCAGGTGTACTTCTACGACACCGACGACAAGCTGGCGCTCGGCAACGCCAAGCGCTGCTCGTCGCTCGACGAGCTGCTCGACAGCGTCGAGACGGTGACACTGCACGTCGACGGACGGGCCGGCAACGCCGGCATCTTCGGGCCGAAGGAGTTCGCCCGGATGCGGCCGCGGTCGCTGTTCCTCAACCTCTCGCGCGGGTTCGTCGTCGACTACGACGCGCTCCGGGACGCGATCGTGGCCGGTCACGTCGCCGGCGCCGCCGTGGACGTCTTCCCGACCGAGCCCAAGGGCCGCGGCGAGGCGTTCGAGTCACCGCTGCGGGGGCTGCCGAACGTCATCCTCACCCCGCACGTCGGCGGCTCGACCGAGGAGGCGCAGGAGGACATCGGCCGGTTCGTCGGCACCAAGCTGCGCGACTACGTGCACAGCGGCAGCACCTCGCTGTCGGTGAACCTGCCGACGCTCACCCCCGGCCGCACCACCCACGAGCAGCGGATCGCGCACATCCACCAGAACACTCCGGGCGTGCTGGCACACGTCAACCAGGTGCTCGCCGAGCACGACGTGAACATCGGCGGGCAGGTGCTCGCCACCCGCGGCCACACCGGCTACGTGGTCACGGACACCGACTCGCACCTGTCCCCCGACGTGCTCGCCAGCCTGCACGCCGTGCCCGAGACGGTGCGGCTGCGGGTGATCGACTAGCACGTTTGGAAGCCGGCGTGGACGGGGACCGCATGGCTACCCAGCTCGTCGCCCGTCCCCCCAGCGCACCGGGAGCTCACCGCCGTGGACCTGCCCCCCGACCTGCTGACGCTGCTCAAGCAGCCCAGCACCTGCTACATCGCCACCACGATGCCTGACGGCTCACCTCAGGTGACCCAGGTCTGGTGCGACACCGACGGCGAGCACATCCTCGTCAACACCGTCGAGGGGCACCAGAAGGCCCGCAACATCGAACGCGACCCGCGGGTCGCCGTCACGGTGTCCGACCCGGCCCACCCGAGCCGCTACCACGCCGTGCGGGGGCGGGTCGTCGACGTCACCCGCGACGGCGGCGTCGAGCACATCGAGGCGCTGTCCGAGCGCTACCTGGGGCGCGCCTACCCGTGGTACGGGGGACGCGACCAGGTCCGGCTCGTGGTGACCATCGCCGCGGACCGGCTGCACTCGATGGGCTGACGCGCCGTCGACCCGGCGTCTACCCCTGGCCGGCGCCGGCGATGTTGACCAGCCAGCTCACGCCGAACTTGTCGACGACCATGCCGAAGGTGTCGCCCCACGGCGCGGCCTCGAGCGGCATGGTGACGTTGCCGCCGTCGGACAGCTTCTCGAAGTAGCCGCGCAGCTCGGCCTCGTCGGCGTTCTCACCGCTGATCGACACCGAGTGGTTGGTGCCGGGGGTGTACTCCATGGCGTTGGGGGTGTCGGCGGCCATCAGCGTGTAGCCGGCGGGGGTCTCGAGCTGCGAGTGCATCACCTTGTCCTTCTCGGCCGGGTCCTCGCTGGCCTGGAAGTCCCCGAACGTGCTGACGTTCAGCTCGCCGCCGAAGACCGACGTGTAGAACTCCATCGCCTCCCGGGCGTTGTCGCGGAAGGAGATGTAGGGGTTGAGCTTGCTGGTCATGGATGCCTCCAAGAAGTCGGTCGGTCGAGACCTCCATCGTGGCGCACGGCGCCGACAGTCGGCACCCGTAGGGTGGGCGCGTGGCTGACGAAAAGGTGAACACGGACCCGACCGACAAGAAGACCTCCGGCGACACGCCGGACACGACGACCAAACCGGCTGAGCCGAAGGACGACCTGGTCAGCAGCAAGCACCACCTGCGCGTCGGCCGCCGGACCCTCGACTACACGGCCACCACCGGCCGGGTCGTGCTGCGCGACGAGGTCTACGAGGACGGCACCTTCACCGGGTTCAAGCCCAAGGCCGAGATGTCCCTGACCTCCTACGTCGTCGACGGCGAGCCCGACCGCCCGGTGACCTTCGCCTTCAACGGCGGCCCCGGCAGCTCCAGCGTCTGGCTGCACCTCGGGCTCCTCGGCCCGCGACGGGTGCTGATGGGGGACGCGGGGGCGCTGCTCCCTCCGCCGTACGACCTCACCGACAACGCCGAGTCCCTGCTCGCGGTCAGCGACCTGGTGTTCATCGACCCGGTGTCGACCGGCTACTCCCGCACGCTCGAGGGCACCAAGCCCGAGACGTTCCACGGCTACCAGGGCGACATCGAGTCCGTCGGCGAGCTGATCCGGATCTGGACGTCGCGGCACCGGCGCTGGATGTCGCCGAAGTTCGTCGCCGGCGAGTCCTACGGCACCCTGCGCGGCGCGGCGCTGGTCGAGCACCTGCAGAGCCGGCACGGGATGTACGTCAACGGGCTGATGCTCATCTCCAGCGTCCTCGACCTGTCGTCGATCGACTTCGACAAGCAGCGCAACGACCGGGCGCACGCGCTGTACCTCCCGACGTACGCCGCGATCGCGCACTACCACGGCAAGGTCGCGCGCCGGTCCCTCAAGGCGCTGCTCAAGGAGGCCGAGGAGTACGCCGCCCACGAGTACCCCCACGTGCTCGCGCGCGGCAACCGGCTCACCGCCAAGGAGCGCGCCGCCGCCGTACGCAAGCTCGCGTCGCTGACCGGCCTCTCCGAGGAGTACGTCGACCGCGCCGACCTGCGCATCGAGCACTGGCGGTTCTTCGGCGAGCTGCTCCGCGACGAGCGGCGCACCACCGGCCGGCTGGACGGTCGCTTCAGCGGCCCGGCCGGCAGCGCCATCGCCGAGGAGATGGACGCCGACCCGTCGCACGACGCGATCGCCGGCCCCTACGCGGCAGCGTTCAACCACTACGTGCGCGACGAGCTGGGCTACGAGAACGACCTGCCCTACGAGCAGATCTCCCGCCGTGTGCACCCCTGGTCGTTCAAGGACTTCGAGGGCCGCCCGATCGACGTGACGCCGAAGCTCGAGCGCGCGATGCGGCAGAACCCGCACCTGCAGGTGCACGTCGCCTACGGCTACTACGACGGCGCCACCCCGCACTTCGCGGCCGAGGACGTCATCGCCCACCTCAACCTGCCCGACGAGCTGCGCGCGAACATCGAGCACAAGTACTACGAGGCCGGCCACATGATGTACGTCCACGAGCCGTCCCGCCAGCAGCAGAGCAAGGACCTCGCCGCCTTCGTCACCCGGAGCTCTCCGGCCCGCTGACCCCCGGCTCGACCGGAACTTTCCCCCGGCTCGACCGGGACTTTGACCCGGGTCGACCGGGACTCCTAGGCCTGTCGGACGGCGGCGGCGACGAGGCCGCTGAAGAGGCCGGCGTCGGCGCGGGTCTCGGGGTGCCACTGCACGGCGAGCTCGAAGCGGTCGCCGGCGGCCTCCATCGCCTCGAGGGTGCCGTCGGCGGCGAACGCGGCAGCGGTGTAGCCGGGGTGCTCCAGGACGGCCTGGTGGTGGTGGCAGGAGACGTGGCCGTGCTCGCCGACGAGCGCCCGCAGCAGGCTGCCCTCGCGGGTCGACACCTTCACCTCGCCGAACAGGTCGCCGCCGGGTGAGTGCGTCTCGTGCCCCACCTCGTCGGGCACGTGCTGCGCGAGCCGCCCGCCGCGGTGCACCGCCATCACCTGCATGCCGCGGCAGATGCCGAGCACCGGCAGACGGCGGGCGTCGGCCGCGTCCAGCAGCGCGAGCTCCCACGCGTCCCGGTCGGTGCGCCAGGCGACGGTGGCCGGGTGCGGGTCGGCGCCGTAGCGGCCCGGGTCGACGTCCGCGCCTCCGGTGATCACCAGCGCACCGAGCCCGGCGACCACCGCGACGGCGGAGGTCGGTTCCTGCGGCGGCAGCAGCACGGGCACCCCGCCGGCCCGGCGTACGGCGTCGGCGTACTGCGTCGGCAGCAGGTCGGCCGGCTGGTCCCACACCCCCCAGCGGGCCTGCTCACGGTAGGTGGTGAGCCCGACGAGAGGTTCGACCGAGGTCATAGGGGCGTGACGTAGGCGCCCGAGATCCCGCCGTCGACGAGGAACGTGTTCGCGGTGATGAACGACGACTCGTCGGAGGCCAGGAACAGCACCGCGTTCGCGATCTCCTCGGGCTCGGCGAAGCGGCCCATCGGGACGTGCACCAGCCGGCGCTGCGCGCGCTCCTCGTCCTTGGCGAACAGCTCCTGCAGGAGCGGGGTGTTCACCGGCCCCGGGCACAGCGCGTTGACCCGCACCCCGTCGCGCGCGAACTGCACGCCGAGCTCGCGGGACATCGACAGCACGCCGCCCTTCGAGGCGGAGTAGGAGATCTGCGACGTGGCGGCGCCCATCACCGCGACGAACGACGCGGTGTTGATGATCGAGCCGGAGCGCTGCTCGAGCATGTAGGGCAGGGCGGCCTTGCAGCAGAGGTACACGCTGGTGAGGTTCACCTCCTGCACCGTGCGCCAGGCGTCGAGGTCGGTGTCCAGGATCGAGTCGTCCTCGGGCGGCGAGATGCCGGCGTTGTTGAACGCGATGTCGACCGAGCCGTAGGTGTCCTTGGCCGTCTTGAACAGCGCGTCGACCTGCTCCTTGTCGGTGACGTCGCAGTGCACGAACAGCCCGGCGATGCCCTCGACGACCTCCTTCCCGCGGGCGTCGTCGAGGTCGCCGATCACGACCTGCGCGCCCTCCTCCGCGAACCGGAGCACCGTCGCGAGCCCGATCCCCGAGCACCCGCCGGTGACGACGGCGACCTTGCCGTCGAGACGTCCTGCCATGGTCTGTGTCCTTTCGTGTCGCCTGGTTTCGAGGTGCGAGCCTGCGGCCTCGACACCTCTGTGCCACGAGGCTGGGAGGTTTCGAGGGCGCTCGGCTAGCGCCTCGACCACCTCAACCAACGGCTGTCAGTGGGCGATGAAGACGTTCTTCTCCTCGGTGAAGGCGTTCGGGGCGTCCGGCCCGAGCTCGCGACCGAGACCGGACTGCTTGTAGCCGCCGAACGGCGTCCAGTACCGCACCGCGGCGTTGGAGTTCACCGAGAGGTTGCCGGCCTCGATGCCCCGCGCGACGCGCAGCGCCTTGCCGACGTCGCCGGTGAAGATCGAGCCGGACAGGCCGTACTCCGTGTCGTTGGCCTTGGCGACCGCGTCCGCCTCGTCGTCGAACGGCAGCACGGCGACGACCGGCCCGAACACCTCCTCGCGCCAGATCCGCTGCTCGGTCGACTCGGCGAGCACGACGGTCGGCGGCACCCAGAAGCCCGGCCCGTCCGGCGCCGGCCCGGTGAACGCGACGTCCACCTCGTCGACGTACCCCTGCACGACCGACCTCTGCTGCGCGGAGATCAGCGGCCCCATCTCGCTCGCCTTGTCCGACGGGTCGAGCACGGCCATCCCCTGCACCGCGGTCTCCAGCAGGCCGAGGAACTCGTCGTACGCCGACCGCTCCACGAGGATCCGGGAGCGGGCGCAGCAGTCCTGCCCGGCGTTGTCGAACACGGCGTACGGCGCGCCCGCGGCCGCCGCACGGAGGTCGGCGTCGGCGAAGATCACGTTGGCGCTCTTGCCGCCGAGCTCGAGGGTGCAGCGCTTCACCTGGTCGGCGCAGCCGGCCATGATCCGCTTGCCCACCTCGGTCGAGCCGGTGAAGGCCACCTTGCGGACCAGCGGATGGGTCACGAAGCGCTCGCCGACGACGGACCCCTTGCCGGGGATCACGGTCAGCACCCCTTCGGGGAGGCCCGCCTCGATGGCCAGCTCGCCGATGCGGACCGCGGTCAGCGGGGTGAGCTCCGCCGGTTTGACGACGACGCAGTTGCCGGCCGCCAGCGCGGGCGCCATCCCCCAGCCCAGGATCGGCATCGGGAAGTTCCAGGGCACGATGATCCCGACCACGCCGAGCGGCTCGTGGAAGGTGACGTCGATGCCGCCGGACACCGGGATCTGCCGGCCGAACAACCGCTCCGGGGCGGCGGAGTAGTAGTTGAGGCAGTCGCGGACGTTGCCGGCCTCCCACGTGGCGTTGCCCCACGTGTGGCCGGCGTTGCGGACCTCGAGCTCGGCCAGCTCCTCGACATGGTCGTCGACGACCTGCGCGAAGCGGCGCAGCAGCCGGGCCCGCTCGCCGGGGGCGACCGCCTTCCACGCCGGGAACGCCGCGTGCGCCCTCTCGATCAAGGCGTCGGTCTCGGCGACGGACGCCAGGTGCACGTCGATCACCGGCTGCTCGGTGGCCGGGTTGACGACGGTGCAGGTGTCAGCGCCCCGGGTGGTCGAGCCTGTCGAGACCATGCGTCACATCCTCTCGAAGCCGCGCCGCAGCTCCCAGTCGGTCACGACCGCGTCGAAGGCGGTGAGCTCGACGTCGGCCATGTTCGTGTAGTGGGCGACGACCTCCTCGCCGAACACCTTGCGGGCGACCTCGGAGGAGGCGAACGCGTCCCGTGCGGCGCGCAGCGTGTGCGGCACACGCGGCTTGTCGCTCTTGTAGGCGTTGCCGGTCGTCTCGGGCTCCAGCTCCAGCTCGTTCTCGATGCCGTGCAGGCCCCCGGCGAGCATGGCAGCCAGGGCCAAGTACGGGTTCACGTCCCCCCCGGGCAGCCGGTTCTCCATGCGCGCGCCCGCCCCGTGACCCACGAGGCGGACGGCGCACGTGCGGTTGTCGAGCCCCCAGGCCACCGCCGTCGGCGCGAACGACCCGTCGGCGAACCGCTTGTAGGAGTTGACGTTCGGCGCGTACATCAGCGTGAAGTCGCGCATCGTGGCGAGCACGCCGGCGACGAACTGGTCGTAGAGAGGGGTACGGCGGCCGTCCTCCCAGAACACCGTGGAGCCGTCGTCCCCACGCAGGGACAGGTGGATGTGGCACGAGTTTCCCTCGCGCTCGTTGAACTTCGACATGAACGTGAGCGCCTTGCCGTGCAGCGCGGCGATCTCCTTGGCGGAGGTCTTGTAGACCGAGTGGTTGTCGGCGGTGACCAGGGCGCGGTCGTAGAGGAAGCCGATCTCGTGCTGGCCGAGGTTGCACTCGCCCTTCGCGCCCTCGACGTTCATCCCGGCGGCGTGCATCGAGTTGCGGATGTCCCGCAGCAGCGGCTCCACCCGCGTCGTACCCAGGATGGAGTAGTCGACGTTGTACTGGTTGCTCGGCGTGAGGTCGCGGTAGCCGCTCGACCAGGCGGCCTCGTAGGTGTCGTCGAAGACGATGAACTCCAGCTCCGTGCCCGCCAGCGCGACGTACCCGGCGTCGGCCGCGCGCTCGAGCTGACGCTTGAGGATCTGCCGCGGCGACGGCTCGACCGGCGCATGGTCGTCCCACACGAGGTCGCACTGCACCATCGCCGTCGCCGGCAGGTGCGGCAGCAGCCGGATCGTGTCGTGGTCGAGGACGAACTCCATGTCGCCGTAGCCCTTGTCCCACGAGGTCATCGCGTAGCCGTCGACGGTGTTCATGTCGACGTCCACCCCGAGCAGGTAGTTGCAGCCCTCGACACCGGTCTCCAGGACGACGTCGAGGAAGTACGACGCGTGCAGCCGCTTGCCCTGCAGGCGGCCCTGCATGTCGGTGAACGCGATGACGACCGTGTCCACCTCACCGCTGCCGATCAGCTGCTTGAGCCGCTCGAGGTCGAGCAGCCGCGGGTTGCGCTCGGGAAGACTCATGGGTGTCCTTTCGTCCTACACGTTGGTCGAGGTTTCGAGGCTCGCTTCGCTCGCACCTCGACCAACGTCGGCGGCGTCATGCGAGCAGGCCACGCAGCAGGGCGGCGGTGTCGTCGCAGTGGCTCTCCATCACCCGGCGGGCCTTGGTGGCCTCGCCCTTCAGGACGGCGTTCAGGATGGCGCGGTGCTGCCGCGAGGAGTGCTCGATGTTGACGTCGAGCACCGGGATCGCGTTGAGCATGTCGTGCAGGTCGGACTGCACTGCGGTGACCGAACGGATCGTGAGCGGCGACTCGGTGACCGCGGCGATGGCGAGGTGGAAGCGCGAGTCTGCCTGGCGGTGCTCGGCCGGGTCGGTGGCGGACGCGACGTCCTCGTGGGCCACGGTCAGCAGCTCCCGCTGGTCGGGCCGCAGCTCGCGCGACGCCGCGATGTGGCAGGCGCCGGGCTCGACGACCCGGCGGAACACCAGCATGTCGCGCAGCGCCTCGCTCCGCGGCACCAGCGCCCGGGCGCCACGTGCCGACGGCCTCCTCGGCCGGTAGCTGACGACGGTGCCTCCGCCGCGGCCGCGGGTGGTGTTGACGAACTCCGCGGAGCGCAGCGCCGCGATGGCCTCCCGCAACGTCGCCCGGGAGACACCCATCCGCTCCGCGAGCTCCCGCTCCGGAGGAAGGGTGCTGCCGCGCGGGTAGACGCCCAGCCGGATCGCGGTGGCCAGCTGCTCGACGCAACCCTCGAACGCGTGGCGTCCGCGGACCGCCCGGAGCACGCTCTCGCCCAGCTCGATGCGGGGCTCGACAGTCGGGTCGACGGACACGCCCACCAGTGTTGTGACGGACAAGTAACCGCGTCAATGGTCATTGGTTCGATGTCAGACCTTTTCCGTCTGGGCTATGGACGCATCTTCGGACCCGGCGCTACTTTGGGCCAACTCGCCCTACGTCTGAGGGAGCCTCAACATGGCCGAATCGACCCAATCGCCCCACCTCTCGGACGACGAGCGGATGCTCGCCAAGCTCGGCTACAAGCAGGACCTGAACCGCTCCTGGTCCGGTTTCTCCAACTTCGCCATCTCCTTCTCGATCATCTCGATCCTGGCCGGCTGCTTCACGAACTTCGGTGCCGGCTTCAACAACGGCGGACCCATCTCGATCTCGTGGACCTGGCCGATCCTCGGTGCCTTCATCCTGCTCATCGGCTTCACGATGTCCGAGCTCGTGTCGGCGTACCCGACATCCGGCGGCATCTACTGGTGGGCGTCCAAGCTCGGCGGCCCCGCGGCCGGCTTCTTCACCGGGTGGCTGAACCTGATCGGACTCATCGCGGTGACCGCCGGTGTCTCCTACGGCTGCGCGACCTTCATCGACCTCACGCTGTCGACGTTCTCGAAGGGGTACGCCGACGGCTACTCCCTCACCCGGGTCTTCGTGATCTTCCTGATCGTGCTGGCGGGCGCCTCGGTGCTGAACATCTTCAGCAGCCACCTGATGGCGGTCATGAACAACGTCTCCGTGTGGTGGCACGTCGTCGGCGCGAGCGCCATCGTGCTGATCCTCATCCTGGTGCCGGACCAGCACCAGTCGTTCAGCTACGTCTTCTCCGAGCGGTTCAACAACTCGGGGTTCTCCGACGGAAGCACGTCGCACCTTCGCGTTCTGGTTCGCGATCGTGCCGTTCGGCTTCCTGCTCACGCAGTACACCATCACCGGGTTCGACGCCTCGGCCCACCTGTCGGAGGAGACCGGGGCGGCGTCGATGGCGGCCGCCAAGGGCATCTGGCGGTCGATCGCCTACTCAGTGCTCGGCGGCTACATCCTGCTGCTGTGCGTCGTGTTCGCCATCCCCGACAACGCGCAGGGACAGCCGGACAACGCGGGCGTGGGCGCCGGCGGTGTCGCGTACATCTTCACCCAGGCGATGGGCAGCAAGTGGGGCGCGCTGGTGCTGTTCATCTCGGCATCGGCGCAGTTCTTCTGCGCGACCTCCTGCATGACCTCCGCGTCGCGGATGCTCTTCGCGTTCTCCCGCGACGGGGCCGTGCCCGGGTCGAAGCGCTGGTCGGCCCTGACCGCGAAGCGGGTGCCCGCCAACGCCGTGATGCTGGTCGCCGTGGTCAGCGCCCTCGTGACGCTCCCGGCGCTGATCTCGGTGAACATCGGCACCGAGGAGTCGCCGCTGATCGTGCCGGTCGCGTTCTACGCCGTCACGTCGATCGCCGTGATCGGCCTCTACCTCGCCTTCGCGATCCCCATCTGGCTCCGGTGGCGCCACGGGGAGAAGTTCGAGGTCGGGTCCTGGAACAACGGCTCGAAGTACAAGTGGATGAACCTCATCGCGGTCGCCGAGATCATCGTCGTGTCCGTCTACCTGATGATGCCGTTCGTGCCGGGCGCGGTGCCGTTCAGCGACACCTTCGAGTGGAAGTTCGTCAACTACGCCCCGATCGTCACCCTCGGCGCGCTGCTGCTGCTCACCGTCTGGTGGAAGACCTCGGCCAAGAGCTGGTTCACCGGACCGAAGCACACCATCGACAAGGCCGTCCTCGAGGCGTTCGACGACTGACCCGGTGACGCACGACCGACCACGAGCTGGAGGCCCTGCTGGACCGGATCCCGGTCCTGCAGGGCCTTCCGCGCACGGTCGCCGAGCTGCCCGGCGGGCTGACCAACCAGAACCTCCACGTCAGCACCCCGACGCACGACCTGGTGGTGCGGCGGTTCCGCGGCGACGCCGAGCTGCTCGGCATCGACCGGGACGCCGAGCACGTCAACACGGTGGCCGCGGCGCGGGCGGGGGTGGGCGCCCCCGTCGTGGACTACCGGCCCGACCTGGGGGTGCTGGTGATCGGGTTCGTCGACGGCACCACCTACGAGAACTCCTCGTTCGACGACCCCGACGTCGTACGACGGGCGGGGTGGGCGATCCGGCGGCTGCACGACGGGCCCCGCTTCAGCGGCGACTTCGACATGTTCGCGCGGCAGGCCAGGTATCTCAGAACCGTGCGGGACAAGGGATATCCGCTCTTCGACGGCTACGCCGACCACGATGACGCGTTCCACCGTGTCGAGCGCGCGCTGGCCGTGCGGGCGGAGCCGACGGTGCCGTGCAACAACGACCTGCTGGCCGGCAACTTCGTCGACGACGGGGCGAAGATCTGGCTGATCGACTACGAGTACTCCGGCAACAACGACGCCTGCTTCGAGCTCGGCAACACCAGCACCGAGTGCGACCTCGACGACGACCAGGTCGACGCACTGGTGGCGGCCTACTACGGACAGCCGCTGCGGGCCAAGCTCGCGCGGGTCCGGCTGCAGGCGCTGGTGTCGGCCTACGGCTGGTCGCTGTGGGGCGCGATCCAGGCCGCCGCAAGCCACATCGACTTCGACTTCACGTCGTGGGGCCAGGAGCGCTTCGACAAGGCCGCGCGCGGCTTCACCTCCGACCGGCTTCGAGACCCTCCTCGAGGAAGCGACCCGTGCCGACTGAGGTAGCGCTCCCGTCCCGCGCCCGCGTCGTCGTCGTCGGCGGCGGCGTGATCGGCACCAGCACCGCCTACCACCTCACGAAGCTGGGCTGGACCGACGTGCTGCTGCTCGAGCAGGGCAGCCTGTCCGGCGGGACGACCTGGCACGCGGCCGGGCTGGTCGGCCAGCTGCGTGCGTCGGAGAGCGGCACGCGGCTGGTGCAGTACAGCGGCGAGCTCTACGCCCGGCTCGAGGAGGAGACCGGGCTGTCGGCCGGCTACAAGCAGTGCGGCGGGGTGATCGTGGCCCGCACCGAGGACCGGATGACCCAGCTGCGCCGCACCGCGGCCACCGCCGACGCGTTCGGTCTCGAGTGCGCGCTGCTGACCCCCGACGAGGCCCGGGAGCGCTGGCCGGTGATGCGCGCCGACGACCTGGTCGGCGCGATCTGGCTGCCCGGCGACGGCAAGGCCAACCCCACCGACCTGACCCAGGCGCTGGCCAAGGGCGCGCGCCTGGGCGGCGCACGGATCGTCGAGAAGGTGCGCGTCACCGACGTGCTCACCAAGGACGGCACCGTCACCGGCGTGCGCACCGACCGGGGCGACGTCGAGGCCGAGGTGGTGGTCAACTGCGCCGGCCAGTGGGCGGCCCAGGTCGGCGCGATGGCGGGGGTGTCCGTGCCGCTGCACTCGGCCGAGCACTTCTACGTGGTCACCGACCAGATCGAGGGTGTGCACCCGGACCTGCCGATCCTGCGCGACCCCGACGGCTGGACCTACTTCAAGGAGGAGGTGGGAGGCCTCGTCGTGGGTGGCTTCGAGCCCGAGGCCAAGCCGTGGGTCTCGCCCGACCGGGTGCCCTACCCGTTCGAGTTCGCGCTTCTCGACGAGGACTGGGACCACTTCCAGGTGCTGATGGACAGCGCGCTCGAACGCATCCCGGCCCTGCACGAGACCGGGATCCGCAAGTTCTACAACGGTCCGGAGTCGTTCACGCCGGACAACCAGTTCCTGATGGGCGAGACGCACGTGCGCGGCTTCTTCGTCGGCGCCGGCTTCAACTCGGTCGGCATCGCGTCCGCGGGCGGGGCCGGTCGCGCCCTCGCCGAGTGGGTCGTCGAGGGGGAGCCGACCTCCGACCTGGTGGCGGTCGACGTACGCCGCTTCGGTGACTACGCGAGCAACCCGCGCTGGCTGCGGGACCGGGTGGTGGAGATCCTCGGGCTGCACTACGCCGTGCCGTGGCCGAACCGCGAGCTGGAGAGCGCCCGGCCGCTGCGCTGCTCGCCGCTGCACGCGCGGCTCGCGGAGCGCAACGCGGTGTTCGGCTCGAAGGCCGGCTGGGAGCGGGCCAACGTGTTCGCGCCCGCGGGCGAGAAGCCGACGCTCGACTACACCTGGGGCAGGCCGCGGTGGCTGGCCTGGTCGGCGGCCGAGCAGCAGGCGACGCGCAGCGGGGTGGCCGTGTTCGACCAGACCTCGTTCTCCAAGTACGTCGTCACCGGGCGTGACGCGGAGGCGTCGCTGCAGTGGATCTGCACCAACGACGTCGCGGTCCCGGTGGGCACGGTCGTCTACACCGGGCTGCTCAACCGGCGCGGCACCTACGAGTCGGACCTGACCGTGACCCGGGTCGCCGACGACGAGTACCTCCTGGTCAGCAGCTCGGCTACCACCGTCCGCGACCTCGACCACCTACGGCGACACGTGCCCGCCGGGCACGACACCCGGGTCGTCGACGTCACCTCTGCCTACGCCGTGCTCGGGGTGATGGGGCCGCGCTCGCGCGACCTGCTCGCCCACGTGTCCGGCGAGGACCTGACGGACTTCGGCTTCGCCACGTCGCGCCCGCTGCGCGCCGGCTACGCGACCGTCCGCGCGACCCGGATCACCTACGTCGGCGAGCTCGGCTGGGAGCTCTACGTGCCCGTGGAGCAGGCGGCGGTGGTCTACGACGCGCTGATGGGTGCTCCGTTCGACGCGGTCGACGCCGGCTACTCGACGATCGAGTCGCTGCGGCTCGAGAAGGGCTACCGCGCCTTCGGCCGGGAGCTGACCCCCGACTACGGACCCGTCGAGGCCGGCCTGCTGTTCGCCTGCAAGCTCAAGAGCGACGTCGACTTCCTCGGCCGCGCCGCGCTCGAGGAGGCACGCGCCGCGGGTCCGCGGCGCCGGCTGGTGTCCTTCGTCGTGGACGACCCGGAGCCGATGCTGTGGGGCGGCGAGCTGGTGCTGCGCGACGGCGTCCCGGTCGGGCAGGTCACCAGTGCCGCGTGGGGCGAGACCGTCGGCGGCTGCGTCGGCCTGGCCTACGTGGCCGACCCGGCAGGCGTGACGTCCCGGGAGTGGGCGAGCTCCGGCGGCTTCACCGTGAACGTCGGCGGCTCCGTCCGTCCGGTGACCGTGTCGCTGCGCGCGCCGTACGACCCGGACAACGCGCGGGTGCGCGCCTGAGGCATGCGGCCATCCCCCGCTGCCCGTCTCGGGCGTCCTCGTCTCGGGTGAACTCCGGTCGTCCGCCGGCTGCAGACCAGACGCGCATCCGGGACCCATCGGTCAGCTCGCGGTGACCCCGTGCTTCTCGACGAACGCGAACGCCGTCTCGGCCACCTCGCGCCACCCGCCGTCCACGACCAGGGAGTGGCCGCGTCCGGGGAGCACGGTGATCTCGCTGGGGTTCGGGTTCTTCGCCTGCTTCTTGTACGACGCGTTGGCGATCGCCCACGGCACGGTGTTGTCCTTCTCGCCGGAGATCACGAGGAGCGGACCGCGCTCCGGGTTCGTCGTGTCGACGCTCGCCTCGCTGCGGGGGTTGAGGTTCGCGGTCGCGGCCTGGAACAGCGGCACGCCCGACCCGGGCACGGCGTAGGTCTCGTACAGCTCCGCCGACTCGGCCTCGCTGACCGCGTTGCCGAAGGCGAAGCGGAACTGCTTCTCGGTCAGCATCACCGACCGGCGGTAGTTGAGGGGATTGGTGAGCACCGGCGCGGAGGCGCGCAGGGCGGAGACGGGCAGCGGCAGCACGCCCCGGAACGGCGCCGGGTCGATGGCCACCGCGGCGGCGGCCAGCCCCATGCCGGCCAGCTTCTGGGTGATCAGGCCGCCGAAGCTGTGCCCCATCACGACGGGCTTGCGTTGCAGCCGGCGGATCACCTCGGCGTAGTGGTCGGTGATCGCGCCGACGCGCTTGCCGGCGAAGGCGGACGGGTTGGTCCGGGCCTCCTGGACGGTGCCCGGGTCGTCGGGCCAGCCGGGCGCGAGCGTGACGTACCCACGATCCTCGGCCAGCTCGCGCCACGCCTGCCAGCTGCTCGGCAGCAGCCACAGTCCGTGCACGAACACGACGGGTTCGCGGCCGGACTCGTTGGCGTGGTCGATCTCGGCCTGCTCGACGGCGGTGATCGTGCTCATCGGTTCTCCTCGGGTGGGTGGTCTCGCTCCATCCCCCTGCAGAACGATCGTTCTGCACCGCCACTTCCCCGGCAAGTAGGTCAGCGGCCTGACCGGGTTTCGAGCCCTCGCCCCTTGGGGGCTCGGGCACCTCGACCAGCGAGCCGGAGTCAGCCGAGGAGTCGGCGCGCCTCGACCGCGTCGGGGTACTTGGCCAGGCTGCGCCAGTGCCGCTGCAGGTCGTCCAGCAGCGCGCGGGCGGCCGCCGGCTGGCCCCACTCGGCGAACAGGCGCGCGTAGCGAGGCCGCTCGGCGGGCGGGAAGATCCGCTCCGGGTCGGCGGCCACCCACGCGGCCAGCGCGGCACGGCTCCTGGTGGCGTCGAGCCAGGGCAGCACCTCGGCGGTCATCGCGGTGAGGAGCGCGTCGGGCGTCGGCGCGACGTTCAGCCCGCTGCTCAACGAGCAGCGACCGACGGCGAAGTACTCCAGGTTCGGCGACAGCGCGGACGACGCCGTCTCCGGCACCCGCACCCCGAAGTGCAGCTGGACGGTCCCGTGCAGGGACGTCCCGTCGGACAGCGCGCCGAGACCGCGGGCGACGCTCGCCGCCTGGACGAAGCCGTCCTCCCCGACCCGGTGGAAGTACGACCGCTCGCGCGCGTCCCCCCTCCGGCGCACGAAACCGGCGGCGAGCAGCACCGGCGCGACGTCCTCGGCGAGGGCGTGCGCCTGCTCGTCGGTGACCTCGTGCGCCGGTGGGGCCGGAGGCCGCGGCGTCCGGTTCACCTCGACGACGGCCCGGACGACCGCGGCGTGCACGTCGGCCAGGGCGAGCGACGTGCGCAGGTAGACGACCTCGCGGTCCTCCGCGAACACGTCGTCGACCCCCGGCTGGTCGGCGAGCGCCGCGTCGAGCCCGTCGTCGGCGGCATCGGTGTAGGACGCGATCTCGTCGGCCAGCAGCACCACGGTGTCGAAGGCCTCGGCACCCTCGACCTCGCGCACGTCGACCCACTCCCGCAGGTCCTCGAGCACGAGATCGTCGTCCTCGAATCTCGGCACCAGCGGCCCCCCTGAGGCCGCCTCGGCCAACGCAGCGCCGACCGGGTCCGGCCCCGAGACCGGACCGCGCGCCGTCCGGGTTGTCCGCGTGTCACCGCGCCTCCACCAAGCCCATGCGCGTCCTCCCCCGTGTCCGATGCCTCACCAGGATCCCGCACCCACCGCCGACCTGTCAGCGACTGCGGTGGTTTCGGGGCTCGCACCCTCGCACCTCAACCAACGGGGTGGACGTGGCTAGGGTGGCGACGTGCCCGACCTGCGACAGCTGCGCGACACCGACATTGCCGACGTGCTGATGCTCAACGAGCGCAACGTCGTGAAGCTCGCGCCGATGGACGAGGCCCGGCTGCACGAGCTGCGGGGGATCGCCGACCGGTTCGACGTGCTCGACGTGGACGGCGCGTTCGCCGGCTTCGTGATCACGTTCGGACCCGGGACGACGTACGACTCGGAGAACTACCGCTGGTTCGCCGAGCGGCACGAGCGGTTCTACTACCTCGACCGGATCGTGCTGCACGAGGAGTTCCGCCGGCAGGGCCTCGGCGGCTTCGTGTACGACGAGATCGAGAAGGTCGCGGCGCCGTACACCCGGCTGTCCCTGGAGGTGAACCTCGTCCCGCGCAACGACGCCTCGCTGGCGTTCCACGAGGCGCGGGGGTACAAGGAGGTCGGCCGGCTCGGCGACGAGGAGCACCTGGTCGCCCTGATGGAGAAGACGTTGTGAGCAGCCGGCTGTCGGACGAGGACGTCGCCCGCCTCTCGGCGGAGGCGATGTGGGCCTCGGACGCGGCCAGCCGGGCGCTCGGCATGGAGATCGTGGAGGTCACGCCGGGACGGGCGACGCTGACCATGCAGGTCCGCGAGGACATGGTCAACGGTCACGCGATCGGGCACGGCGGCTTCACGTTCACCCTCGCGGACTCGGCGTTCGCGTTCGCCTGCAACTCCTACAACCGGTCCACGGTGGCCGCGGCCTGCGAGATCCGGTTCCTCGCGCCGACGCGGCTCGGCGACCTGCTGGTCGCCGAGGCGGTGGAGCGCAGGCGCGAGGGCCGCGACGGCGTCTACGACATCACCGTGCGCCGCGACGACACCGTGGTCGCGGAGTTCGTCGGCCGTAGCAAGGAGATCCGGGGCACGCTGTTCGATCCCGAGGAGGACGCATGATCCCCACGTTCGACGCCGAGGAGCTGCGGGCGCTGCAGCTCGAGCGGCTGCGCGACACCCTGACCCGGGTGCACGAGCACGTGCCCCACTACCGGCACGCGTTCGAGCAGGCGGGCGTGCACCCCTCCGACGTGACGTCGCTGGCCGACCTGGCCCGGCTGCCCTTCACCACCAAGGAGGACCTGCGGCAGAACTACCCGTTCGGCATGTTCGCGGTGCCGCGGGAGCAGGTGAACCGCGTGCACGCCTCCTCCGGTACGACGGGCCGGCCGACCGTCGTGGGGTACACCGCCGAGGACATCGCGACCTGGGCCGAGGTGATGGCCCGGTCCATCTACGCCGCGGGTGGCCGGCCGGGCGACGTCGTGCACGTGGCCTACGGCTACGGCCTGTTCACCGGCGGGCTCGGCGCGCACTACGGGGCGGAGCGGCTGGGCTGCACGGTCGTCCCGATCTCCGGCGGCATGACACCGCGGCAGGTCCAGCTGATCCGCGACTTCGAGCCGCGCGTGATCATGGTGACGCCGTCGTACTTCCTCTCGATCCTCGACGAGATGGAGGCCCAGGGCGTCGACCCGCACAGCACGTCGCTCGAGATCGGCATCTTCGGCGCCGAGCCGTGGACCGACGAGATGCGCGCCGAGGTCGAGCGCCGCACCAGCATCAAGGCCGTCGACATCTACGGGCTCTCCGAGGTGATGGGTCCCGGCGTCTCGCAGGAGGCGGTCGAGACCCAGGACGGCCTGCACATCTGGGAGGACCACTTCTACCCCGAGATCATCGACCCGGTGACCGGCGAGGTGCTCCCCGACGGCGAGGAGGGCGAGCTGGTCTTCACCTCGCTCACCAAGCAGGCGATGCCGGTCATCCGCTACCGCACCCGCGACCTGACCCGGCTGCTGCCCGGCACGGCGTACCCGTCCTTCCGCCGCATGCAGAAGGTCACCGGCCGCACCGACGACATGATGATCGTGCGCGGCGTCAACGTCTTCCCGACCATGGTCGAGGAGCAGATCCTCAAGGTGGAGGGCCTGACCCCGCACTACCTCTGCGTGCTGACCCGGCCCGGCAACCTCGACGAGCTCACCGTGCAGGTCGAGGCGCACGAGTCGGTGGCGGAGGCGGACCGCGAGGCCCTCGGACGACGGCTGGCCGGGCACGTGAAGGACAACATCGGTACGACGGTCCGGGTCGAGGTGCTCGCGCCGCACGCGCTCGAGCGCTCGCTCGGCAAGGCCAAGCGGATCTCCGACCAGCGCTAGCCCCCAACGCTGACTTGGCGCATCTGGCGGGGACGCTGCCGCTGACCCGGCGCGTCTGGCGACGGCGGGTCGCCGAATGCGCCAAGTCAGCGTGGTCGAGGCAACCAGACGCGCCAAGTCAGCGTGGTTGCTGGCTTTCAAGGCCGTGCGGGGCACGCCGGCCCTAGACTTCGAGGACGTCCGGTTCGTCAGGGAAGGTCACGCATGTTCCGTCGCGTCGCCGCCCTTCTCGCGACGGTGCTGGCGATCGGGCACCGGTTGGTCCCGCCGCGGCGTTCGAGCCGGTCCAGCACGCGCCGGCCCCCGGCCAGCACGCCGACAGCGTGTACCCGTCCGTCGGCAGCCCCGGGGTGGACGTGCACAGCTACGCCCTCGACCTCCGCTGGGAGCCCGGCAGCCGCACCCTGCGCGGCACCGCGCGGCTCAGCCTGGTCCCCGCGCAGGACGGCCGCTTCCGGCTCGACCTCTCCGGACGGCTGCACGTCGACCGGCTCGTCGTGACCGACCGGACGACGCGGGCAGCCGTGGCGGTCACGGCGTCGCACCACGCGCGGTACCTCGACGTCACGGCCCCGACGCTGCTCGCCGGATCGACGTACGACGTGCGGGTGGGCTACCACGGCCGCCCGTCCACCACCCCGGCACCGACCAGCCGCCAGGACCTCGGCGGGCTCGGCTGGCACACCGCCCGCGACGGCCAGGTGTGGGCGATGCAGGAGCCGTGGGGCGCGTTCACCTGGTACCCCGTCAACGACCACCCGTCCGACAAGGCGACCTACCAGGTCCGGCTCGACGTGCCGAAGCGCTGGGTCGGCGTCTCCAACGGACGGCTGGTGTCCCGGCACGTGCAGCACGGGCGCACGGTCACCCGGTTCACGAACGCCGACCCGGTCTCGTCGTACCTCATGACCGTGGCGATCGGGCCCTACCGCCGGGCCACCCAGACCGGACCGCACGGGCTGCCGCTGAGCTACTGGGTGCCGCGCAACCACCCGGAGTACCTCGCCCCGCTGCGGTCGACGCCGTCCGCGATCAGCTGGCTGGAGAGCCGGCTCGGCCCCTACCCGTTCGACCGCGCCGGGGTCGTGGTCACCCCGTCCGACTCCGCGATGGAGACCCAGACACTGGTCACGTTCGGCGCCCGCAACTACCGCTACGGCGCGCGCGAGGTGCGGCAGACGGTGGTGCACGAGCTCGCGCACCACTGGTACGGCGACACGGTGACGCCCGACGACTGGTCGGACGTGTGGATGAACGAGGGCATGGCGATGTACCTCGAGGCGCAGTACTCCGCCGCGCAGGGCTGGAAGTCGTGGCCGTCCTGGGTCCGCACCTTCGACGAGAACGACGCGTTGTGGCGGGAGCTCTACGGCCCGCCCGGCGACTACGACCGGCACGAGTTCGCGCAGGTCAACGTCTACTACTGCGCGGCCCGGATGCTGGTCCGGCTGCGCGACCGGCTCGGCGCCGGCACCTTCGACGACCTGCTGCGGCGGTGGCCGCAGGAGCACCGGGACACGGTCCAGGACCGGCGGTCCTACGTCGCCTGGCTGACCGCCACGTCGGGGCAGGACCCGGCCGCGCTGCAGGCGTTCTTCGACGAGTGGCTGCTGTCGCCGACCTCGCCCTCCTGACGTGCTCCGGACGGGTTCGTAGACTGCACGGATGCTGTCGGACCTGGTCGTCGTCGACCTCACCCGCGCCCTCGCCGGCCCGCACGCCGCGATGATGCTGGCCGACCTCGGGGCCCGCGTCATCAAGGTCGAGTCACCGCACGGCGGTGACGAGTCCCGCTCCTGGGGGCCGCCCTTCGTCGGGCCGGACGACGAGCCCGTCTCGACGTACTTCCTCTCCGCGAACCGCAACAAGGAGTCGGTCACCGCCGACCTCAAGAGCGAGGAGGGCAAGGCGTTCCTGACCCGGCTGGTCGCCCGCGCGGACGTGCTGATGGAGAACTTCCGCACCGGCGTCCTCGACCGGCTCGGCTTCCCCGTCGAGCGGCTGCACGAGATCAACCCCCGCCTGGTGGTCCTGTCGATCACCGGCTTCGGCCACGACGGCCCCGAGGGCGGTCGCGCCGGCTACGACCAGATCGCGCAGGGCGAGGCCGGGCTGATGTCGCTGACCGGCCCGTCGGCGGACGAGCCGACCCGGGTCGGGGTGCCGATCGGCGACCTGCTGTCCGGGATGTACGGCGCGTACGGCGTGCTCGCCGCGCTGCACGAGCGGGAGGCCACCGGACGCGGACGGGTGGTGCGCACGTCGCTGCTCGCCTCCGTGGTCGGCGTGCACGCCTTCCAGGGCACCCGGTGGACCGTGGCCCGCGAGGTCCCGCACGCGCTGGGCAACCACCACCCGTCGATCGCGCCGTACGGCCTCTTCCGCACCGCCGACGCGCCCGTCCAGATCGCCTGCGGCAACGACACCCAGTGGCGGGCGCTGTCCGGGCTGCTCCGCATCGACGACGACCGGTTCGCCTCCAACCGTTCTCGCGTGGGACACCGCGACGTGCTCGTCGCCGCGATCGAGGCGGCGCTCGCGTCCGCCCCCGCCGAGACCTGGCTCGCCCGGCTCGCCGAGCTGGGCATCCCGGCCGGCAAGGTGCGCACGCTCGACGACGTCTACACCTGGGACCAGACCCTCTCCCAGGGGCTGCTCGTCGACGTGGACCACCCGACGCTGGGCCCGGTCCAGCTGCCCGGTCCGCCGCTGCGCTTCGACGACAACGCCTTCGCGGGCGCCCGGGAGACGCATCTGCCGCCGCCGCGGCTCGGGGAGCACGACGCGTCGGTCCGCGCATGGCTCGACTCGTTCGACTGAGGCTCCCTATGCTGGCCGCCTCCCCGTCCCTCGCCCTCCAGCCTCCTCGGGACCAGGCGGCGGCATCACCCGAAGGGTGACGTCATGAGCAAGCCGGTCATCCTGACCGTCGACGACGACCCGCTGGTGTCCGCGGCGATCGGTCGCGACCTGCTCCGGCACTACGGCGCCGACTACCGCGTGGTGAGGGCGACGTCCGGGGCCGGCGGCCTCGAGGTGCTCACCCATCTCGCGCTGGCCGACGAGCCGGTGGCGATGATCGTGGCCGACCAGCGGATGCCGCGGATGACCGGCATCGAGATGCTGGCGCAGGCCCGCACCCACGCCCCCGACGCGAAGCTCCTGCTGCTCACCGCCTACGCCGACACCGACGTGGCGATCACGGCGCTCAACGACATCGGCCTCGACTACTACCTGCTCAAGCCGTGGGACCCGCCGGAGGAGCGGCTCTACCCGGTCGTCGACGACCTGCTCGACGACTGGCGGCAGGCGCACCCGGAGGTCACGGCCGACCTCCGCGTGGTCGGCCACCGGTGGTCCGACCGCAGCCACGAGCTGAAGATGTTCCTGAGCCGCAACCACGTGCCCTACCGCTGGTACGACGTGGAGCGCGACCCCGAGGCCCAGCGGCTCCAGCAGCTCGCGAAGGCCGAGGTCCCCGACCTCCCGTTGGTGCTGGTGCCGGACGGCGACCCGCTGCGGTCCCCCTCCACGCTGGCGCTCGCCGCCGCGCTCGGCCTGCACACCACCGCGCAGCAGCCGCTCTACGACGTGTGCATCGTCGGCGGCGGGCCGGCCGGGCTGGCGGCCGGGGTCTACGCCGCGTCCGAGGGCCTGAGCACCGTCATCGTCGAGCGTGAGGCGCCCGGTGGGCAGGCCGGGCAGAGCGCCGCGATCGAGAACTACCTGGGCTTCCCCCGCGGGCTCAGCGGGTCCGACCTCGCCCACCGGGCGCTGGCCCAGGTGTCCCGGTTCGGCGCCGAGATGGTGCTCGCCCGCGACGTGGTCGGCTTCGAGACCCGCGGGCCCGTGCGCGCCGTGCTCCTGGAAGGCTCGGGCGAGATCGAGGCACGCACCGTCGTCGCCGCGACCGGGGTCTCCTACCGGCGGCTGGTCGCCCCCGGCCTCGACGAGCTCACCGGACGCGGCGTCTACTACGGCGCCAACGCCAGCGAGGCCGGTCAGTGCCAGGACGAGGACGTGTACGTCGTCGGCGCCGCCAACTCGGCGGGCCAGGCGGCCCTCAACTTCTCGCGCTACGCCAAGCGCGTGGTCCTGCTGGTGCGCTCCGCCGGTCTCGAAGCCACCATGTCGCGGTACCTCGTCGAGCGGGTCACCTCCGTGCCCAACATCGAGGTCCGCACCCGCACCCAGGTCGTCGAGGCCCGCGGGTGACGGCCACCTCGAGTCGCTCACCCTCGCGGACCGGGACAGCGGCGATGTCGAGGAGGTCGCCACCAGCTGGCTCTTCGTGTTCATCGGCGCGGCTCCGCGGACCGAGTGGCTCGGACCGGACGTGGTCCGTGACGACCACGGCTTCGTCCTCACCGGCCCCGAGCTGGTCGCCTCCGAGCGCGGTGCCGGCCTGGCCCCTGGCCCGGCCACCCTTCGCCCTGGAGACGAGCGTGCCCGGTGTGTTCGCCGCCGGCGACGTACGCCTCGAGTCGATGAAGCGGGTCGCCTCCGCCGTCGGCGAGGGCGCGATGTCGGTCTACCTCGTGCACCGCTACCTGGCGACGATCTGATGGAGGTCGACGACCTGCGGCCGCTCTCGCTGTTCGGCGGGCTCTCCGACGACCAGCTCGACGAGCTGCTCGCGGGTGGTGCGGAGGTGCCGATCGAGCCGGGCGTGGTGCTGTTCACCGAGGGCGAGCACGCCGACTTCTGGTGGGTGCTGGTCGACGGGTCGATCGAGCTGGTGAAGCACGTCGGCCGCGAGGACACCGTGGTGGCGCGGATGGACGTGCCGGGCCGGTGGGCCGGCGGGTTCCGCGCCTGGGACGACCAGGGCGTCTACCTCGCCACCGGCCGCGGCAAGGTCCCCGGCCGCGTGCTCCGGGTGCCGGCCACGACGCTGCGGTCCCTGTCCGACGCATGGTTCCCGCTCGGCGGGCACCTCATCGAGGGCGTCTACCGCACCGCCCGCTCGATCGAGTCCACCGCCCGGCAGCGCGGCGCCCTGGTCACCCTCGGCACCCTGGCCGCCGGGCTCGCCCACGAGATCAACAACCCGGCATCGGCCGCGACCCGCGCCGCCGCCGAGCTCGACACGGCCTGCAAGGAGCTGCTGTCGTCGCTCGGCCGGCTGGCGGACGCGGAGATCACCGCCCGGCAGTTCGCCGGCCTCGACGCGCTGCGCCGCGAGGTCGCCGCCCCCGTCGGTGTCCCGGACCCGCTCGCCCTGGCCGCCCGCGAGCAGGCGCTGTCGGCCTGGATGGGCCGGCACCGGGTCGACGAGGACTGGCTGCTCGCACCGCCGCTCGCGGCCGCGGGGATCGACGTCGCGTGGTGCGAGCGCGCCGCCGCGGTCCTGGAGGGGTCGGCGCTGGAGCCGGCGCTGCGGTGGGTGGCGAGCACGTTCTCGGCCGCCACCCTGCTGGGCGAGGTGCAGGAGTCCACGCGACGGATCTCCGAGCTCGTGTCGGCGGTGCGCTCCTACTCGCAGATGGACCGGGCGTCCCGGCAGCGGATCGACGTCACCGAGGGCCTCGAGAGCACGCTGGTGATGCTCGGGCACAAGCTGCGGGAGACCATCACCGTGGTGCGCGAGTACGCGGTCGACGTACCGATGATCGAGGCGTACCCCGGCGAGCTCAACCAGGTGTGGACCAACCTGGTCGACAACGCGGTCGACGCGATGGACGGCGGCGGCACGCTGCGCCTGGTCACCCGTCACGACGGCGACGCCGTGGTCGTCGAGGTCGTCGACTCCGGCGCCGGGATGACGCCCGCGGTCGCCGCCCGCGCCTTCGAGGCGTTCTACACGACCAAGGACGTGGACGCCGGCACCGGACTCGGTCTCGACATCGCCCGACGCATCGTCGTGGAGCGGCACCACGGCGAGATCACCATCGACTCGCGGCCCGGCGGGACGACCATGCGGGTCCGCCTCCCGGTGACCGCCGACGAGGCGTGAACGGTCGCTGCACCCGCAGCGAAGACGTCGCTACAGTGCGACGACTTCGAGCAGAGGAGCCCGCATGCTGCGGTTGCCCGACGACTGGGTCTGGGACAGCTGGGTCGCCGACGACGGCGAGACCTACCACCTCTACTTCCTCAAGGCGCCGCGCGCGCTCGAGGACCCGTCGCGGCGGCACGCCCGCGCGGTCATCGGGCACGCGACCTCGACCGACCTCGTGGAGTGGACCGACCACGGCACGACCCTGCTGCCGTCGGAGGACGGCTGGGACGACCTCGCGCTGTGGACCGGCTCCACGGTCCGCGCGGACGACGGCACCTGGCGGATGTTCTACACCGCGTTGAACACCGCGCGCGGGCACGTGCTCCGCGACCAGCGGGTCGGCGTCGTCGAGTCCGACGACCTGCACCACTGGCGGCGCGGCGCCGACGCGCCGGCCCTGGCGGCGGACGGTCGCTGGTACAAGACCCTCGACGAGGACCCGACCGCCAGCGAGACCTGGCGCGACCCGTTCGTCTTCCGCGACCCGGACGGCGACGGCTGGCACATGCTGGTCACCGCACGGCTGAAGGGCACCGAGCGGTACGACGACGGCGTCCTCGCGCACGCCCGCTCGCACGACCTCGTCACCTGGGAGGTGCAGCCGCCGGTCTCGGGCGACCCGTCGGGCTTCGGCCAGCTCGAGGTGCCGCAGGTCCGGGTGGTCGACGGGCGGCCGGTGCTGGTGTTCACCTGCCACCCGGAGGAGCAGAGCGACGCCCGCAGGGCCGAGCACGGCGAGTGGTGCACGTGGTCCGTCGTCGGTGAGCCCGGCGGGTCGCTGCTCGGCCCCTGGGACGTGTCGAAGGCGGTGCCGTTCCGGGCCGAGCCGACGCTGTTCGCCGCCCCGCTGGTGCAGCGCCGCGACGGCTCGTGGGTGCTGGTCGGCTTCCGCAACCAGGAGCCGCAGGGCATCTTCTCCTTCGAGATCATCGACCCGGTCGAGGTGGCCGTCGACGGCGACGGCCTGCAGGCGGTCTGACCCGGCACGCCCTCGCGCCGGTAGTCCGTGACGGAATGGCTCGTCCGGGCGCCGAATCTCAGCCACTTCGTCACGGACTACCCGGAGGCGGGGCAGGGCGCGGCTGACATCATCGGGGCATGAGCGATCGGCTGTCCGCGACCGACCTGATCGACCTGGTGCTCGACGAGCACTCCTTCCGCAGCTGGGACGAGCCACCGGTGCGCGGCCCGATCAGCGAGGCGTACGCCGCCGAGCTGGCCGCCGCGCAGGAGAAGACCGGGCTCGACGAGTCGGTGATCAGCGGCGAGGGCCGGATGCACGGGCGGCGGGTGGCCGTGGTGGCCTGCGAGTTCCGGTTCCTGGCCGGCTCGATCGGCGTCGCCTCGGCGGAGCGGCTGACCCGGGCCATCGAGCGGGCCACGGCCGAGCGCCTGCCGCTGCTGGCCGCGCCGGTCTCCGGCGGCACCCGGATGCAGGAGGGCACCGTCGCGTTCGTGCAGATGGTCAAGATCTCCGCGGCCATCGCGGCGCACAAGAAGGCGGGGCTGCCCTACCTCGTCTACCTCCGGCACCCCACGACCGGCGGCGTGATGGCCTCGTGGGGGTCGCTCGGCCACGTCACCGTCGCCGAGCCGGGGGCGCTGGTCGGGTTCCTCGGGCCGCGGGTCTACGAGGCGTTGTACGGCAGGCAGTTCCCGGAGGGCGTGCAGACCTCGGAGAACCTCTACGCCCACGGCCTCATCGACGGCGTGGTGCCGCACGACCAGGTCGCCGAGATCCTGGACCGGGCCCTCAACGTGCTCACGGCGCGCAAGGAGGTGCTGGTCGACGTACCCAACCCGCCGGTCGACGAGGTCGACGACGTGGACACCTGGGACTCGGTCACCCGGTCGCGCCGGCCGGAGCGGCCGGGAGTGCGGCGGCTGCTGAAGTACGCCGCCACCGACGTGATCCCGCTCAACGGCACCGGCCAGGGCGAGTCCGACCCGGGGCTGCTGATCGCCCTCGCACGGTTCGGCGGGTCGCCCTGCATCTTCCTCGGCCAGGACCGGCGCGGGCAGACCAAGGCGCACCCGCTCGGCCCCGGCGCCCTGCGGGAGGCCCGGCGCGGCATGCGGCTCGCCGCCGAGCTGCACCTGCCGCTGATGACCGTGATCGACACCCCCGGCGCCGCGCTCTCGGTCGAGGCGGAGGAGGGCGGGCTGGCCGGCGAGATCGCCCGCTGCCTCGCCGACCTGGTGACCCTCGACGCGCCGACCCTGTGCCTGCTGCTCGGTGAGGGCAACGGCGGCGGCGCGCTCGCGCTGCTGCCGGCCGACCGGGTGATCGCCGCGCAGCACGGCTGGCTGTCGCCGCTGCCGCCGGAGGGTGCGAGCGCGATCGTGCACCGCGACCTCGACCACGCACCCGACATGGCCCGCGCCCAGGGCGTGCGGTCGCTCGACCTGCGTCAGGCCGGGATCGTGGACCGGATCGTCGCGGAGCGGCCGGACGCCGCCGACGAGCCCGAGGCGTTCTACGCCCGGCTCGCCGACGTGCTGCGCTTCGAGCTCGCGGCGCTGATGCAGCGGGACTCGGCGACCGTCACGGCCGATCGCGTCGCCCGGTACCGCGCGCTCGGGCGGCTCTAGGCGGGGTGTACTCCGTCAGCCCGGACATCTCCTGGAAGGTCTCGGGCTGGGTGTCCGCGAGGTGCGCGCGGGCCCGGTAGCGGTAGCGCCAGACCTGCAGGCCGCCGACCACCCAGAAGAGGTACTGCACGCACATCGCCCACCGGTAGGCCGACCCGCTGTAGTCCGTGGACGACCCGGGCGTCACCGCGTCGAGGACGAGGCCGATGCCGAGCACGCACAGCAGGGACGCGGTGAACCCGCCCACGTTGACGATGCCGCTGGCCTGCCCGAGCCGCGACGCCGGCGCGAACGTGCGCGCGAGGTCGAAGCCGATCATCGAGCCGGGGCCGCCCAGACCGGTGAAGACCACCAGCAGCACGAGCAGCCAGGTCGGCGCGTCACCGGGCCAGAGCAGCACGACGGTCCAGGTCAGCACCATCGCGCCGACGATGCTGAGCACGATCGTCGAGCGGCGCCAGGGGTGCCGGGTGATGTAGCCGCCGATGGCCGGGCCACCGACGATGAACACCCCGACGAGCAGGCTCAGCAGCGCGCCCGCCTCGGCGTCGCTGCGGTGCTCGGCGTGCACGAAGAACGGGTAGCCCCACAGCAGGCCCATCACGTTCGCGGCGAACTGCGTGGTGAAGTGCGACCACAGCCCGAGCCGGGTGCCGGGGTCGCGCCAGGCCAGCTTGAGGTCGCGCCCGACGGTGCGGACGTCCTTGGCGCTCGTCGAGGGCGGTGCGCCCGGCGGCACGTCGCGCACCAGCAGGAGCACGAGCAGCCCGAGCAGGATGCCGACGGAGGCGCTGGCTGCGAACGTCACCGTCCAGCCGTACGACGCCAGCGCACGTGACAGCGGGATCGCCGCCAGCAGCGCACCGGACTGGCCGATCATCGCGGTGAACGCGGTGACGAGCGGGCTGCGCATCGGCAGGAACCACGACGCGATCAGCCGCAGCACGCTGATGAACACCATCGCGTCGCCGATCCCGACGAACACGCGGGCGATGAGCGCACCGGCGTACGTCCCGGTCACGGCGAACCCGAGCTGGGCCAGCGTCATGAACACCGTGCCGGCGACCAGCAGCTTCTGCGGGCCGAAGCGGTCGAGCAGCACGCCGACGGGGATCTGCATGAGGGCGTACACCAGCAGCTGGAGCACGGTGAACGTGGACAGCTGGGAGGCGGTGATGTGGAAGCGGTCGGCCGCCACCAGGCCGGCCACACCGAGGGAGGAGCGGTGGAAGATGGCGAGGAAGTACACGGCCACACCGGTGCCCCAGACGACGAGCGCGCGACGGCCGCCGAGACCGACGTCCGCCGTCACTGCGGGACCGGCTCGAAGGACGCTCGGGCCAGGTCGATCGACCACGCGAGATGCGCCTTGACGACGTCGCAGAAGGCCGCCTGGTCGTCGCCGCGCAACGCCTCGAGCAGCCGCTCGTGCTCCTCCACGTCGGCCTGCATCCGGTCGGCGCGGCCGCGCATCATCACCGAGGTGAACAGGGTCTGCCGCTCGCGCAGGGTGCGGTAGATCGACGAGAGCACGGAGTTCTGCGCGGCGTCCACGATCAGCTCGTGGAAGAGCCGGTCGTAGTAGGTGAAGCCGGCGGTGTCGCGCTCGCGGCTGGTGCGCACCATCGCGGCGTGCACCTCCTCCACCTGCGGCAGGAGCTCGCACCGGTGCGCGAACGACTTGGCGGCGGTGTGGTTCTCGACGAGGGCGCGGGCCTCGAGGACGTCCTCGACGTCGACCATCGAGAAGGTGCTGACCACCGCACCGCGCCGCGGCTCGATCCGCACCAGCCCCTCGACCGCGAGACGCAGCAGCGCCTCGCGCACCGGCGTGCGGCTCAGCCCCAGCTCGTGGCCGAGGCCCGCCTCCGTGATCACCGCACCGGCCGGGTAGACCGCGCTCAGGATCGCCCACTTGGCGAACTCGTAGGCGCGCTGGCTGGCGCTCCCGGCGCCGGGGACGGACGGAGTGCTCATGTCTGCACCCATGGTAGGGCCGGGCCGGTCTCGCGACCGGCCCGGCTCACACGTCAGAACAGCGCGTCAGAAGAACAGCGCGGCGGCCGGGTCCTCGAGCACGGACGCGACGTCGGCGAGGAAGCGTGAGCCCTTCTCGCCGTCGATCAGCCGGTGGTCGAAGGAGAGCGCGAGCGTCGTGATGTCGCGCACCTTGATCTTCGCCCCCTTCTTGGTGGAGTGCACCCACGGCTGCTTGCGGACCGCGCCGAAGCAGAGGATCGCCGACTCGCCGGGGTTGATGATCGGGGTGCCGGCGTCGACGCCGAAGACGCCGACGTTGGTGATCGTGAACGTCCCGCCGCTCATCTCCGCCGGCTGCGTCTTGCCCTCGCGCGCCGTGCGCGTCAGCGCGTTGATCGCGGAGCCGAGCTCCGGCAGCGACAGCGCGTCGGCGTCCTTCACGTTGGGCACGACCAGCCCGCGCGGGGTGGCCGCCGCGATGCCGAGGTTGACCCCGGACCGGAACACGACCTCCTGCGCTGCCTCGTCCCAGGCGGCGTTGATCTCCTCGGTGCGCTTGGCCGCCAGGCAGACCGCCTTGGCCACCACGAGCAGCGGGGAGACCTTGACGTCGCGGAAGTCGCGGTGCGCCTTGAGCTTCTCGACCAGCTTCATCGTCTTGGTGACGTCGACGGTGATCCACTCGGTGACGTGCGGGGCGGTGAAGGCCGAGTCGACCATCGCCTGCGCCATCATCTTGCGGACGCCCTTGATCGGCTCGCGCCGGTCCGCCGCACCCCGGGTGATCGCGACAGGCTCGACCGCCGGCGTCGTGGGCTCGGGGGCGCGGGTCGCGGCGAGGACGTCCTCGCGGGTCACCGTCCCCTCCGGACCCGACGGGGTCAGGGTGCGAAGGTCGACGCCGAGGTCCTTGGCGAGCTTGCGGACCGGGGGCTTGGCCAGCACCCGGACGTCACCGGTCGGCTCGTGGTGGGCCGCCGGCGTCGCGGGGACGGGGGTCTCCTCGGCCTCGACCACGTCGACGGGCTCGGGCCGCCCCTGGCCGAAGGCGCCCTGGACCTCGAGCTGGGCCGCGGCACCGGCGTCGGTCTTCGGGCTGGCGCCACCGCGACGCGGACGGCGCTGCGCCGAGGCCACGCGCGGGCCGTAGCCGACCAGCGTCTGGTTCTCGCCGCCGCCGGTCGCGGCCGGGTTGGACATGTCGATCTCTCCCGCCGCGACCTCGGCGCCGGCCTTCTCGGCCAGCCCGAGGTACGGGTCGGACTCCGTGGAGGGAGCCGGCGCGGCCGGGGCCGCTGCGGGCGCGGCCGCGGCGTCGCCGATCGAGATGATCGGCGTGCCCACCGGGACCGTCTCGCCCTCGGGCACGTGCAGCGCCTGCACGGTCCCGGCGTACGGCGAGGGCAGCTCGACCAGGGACTTGGCGGTCTCGATCTCGACGACGATGTCGTTGACCTTGATGACGTCGCCGACCTTCACCTTCCAGGTGACGATCTCGGCCTCGGTGAGGCCCTCTCCGACGTCGGGCAGCTTGTACTCAGGCACGGGCAGTCCCTCTCAGAACGCGAGCGAACGGTCGACGGCGTCGAGCACCCGGTCGAGGTCCGGGAGCCACTCCTCCTCGATGCGGCTCGGCGGGTACGGCGTGTCGAAGCCGCCCACCCGGAGCACCGGGGCCTCGAGCGAGTAGAAGCACTGCTCGGTGATCCGCGCGGCCACCTCGGACCCCATGCCCAGGTTGACGTGCGCCTCGTGGGCGACGACCGCGCGGCCGGTCTTGCGGACCGACTCGAGGACCGGGCCCATGTCGAGCGGTGAGAGCGTGCGCAGGTCGATGACCTCGATGCTGCGGCCCTCACTGGCGGCGGCCTCGGCCGACGCCAGGCACGTCTTCACCATCGGGCCGTAGGCCAGCAGCGTGAGGTCCGAGCCCTCGCGCACCACGCGTGAGGTGAACAGCGGCTGCGGGCTGACCGACTCGTCGAGCTCGGCCTTGTCGGCGTGGTACTGCCGCTTCGGCTCGAGGAAGATCACCGGGTCGTCGCAGGCGATGGCCTGCTGGATCATCCAGTAGCCGTCGACCGGGTTGGAGCAGGCCACCACCTTGAGGCCGGGCGTGTGCGCGAACTGCGCCTCCGGGCTCTCGCTGTGGTGCTCCACCGCACCGATGCCGCCGCCGAACGGGATGCGCACGACGATCGGCATCTTGACCTTGCCCTGGCTGCGGAAGTGGATCTTCGCGACCTGGCTGACGATCTGGTCGTAGGCGGGGTAGACGAACCCGTCGAACTGGATCTCGCACACCGGCCGGTAGCCACGCATGGCCATGCCGACCGCCGTACCGAGGATGCCGGACTCGGCGAGCGGCGAGTCGATGACCCGGTCCTCGCCGAAGTCCTTCTGCAGGCCGTCGGTGATCCGGAAGACACCGCCGAGCTTGCCCACGTCCTCACCCATGATGAGGACCTTCGGGTCGTCCTCCATCGCCTTGCGCAGGCCCGCGTTGAGGCCCTTGGCGAGCGTGATCTTGGCCATCAGTGTGCTCCCGTCCCGCTGGTCTCGAAGGAGTCGAGGTACGCCGCGTAGCCGGCCTTCTGCTCGACGAGCTCCGGCGACTCCTCGGCGTAGACGTAGTCGAAGATGTCGAGCGGCCGCGGCTCCGGCAGCGCACGGCAGCCCTCGCGCAGGTGCTCGCCGAGCTTCTCGGCCTCCGCGTCGATCTCCTCGAAGAAGTCCTGGTCGACGAGCCCGTTGCGGGTGAGGTAGGCCTTCACCCGCTGGATCGGGTCCTTGAGCTTCCAGGTCTCGAGGTCCTCCGAGAGCCGGTAGCGGGTCGGGTCGTCGGTGGTGGTGTGCGCACCCATGCGGTAGGTGTACGCCTCCACCAACGTCGGGCCCTGCCCCTCGCGCGCCCGCTGCAGGGCGGCCTGCGACACGGCGTACGTCGCCAGGACGTCGTTGCCGTCGACACGGACGCCGGGGAAGCCGAACCCGAGGGCCCGCTGGTAGAGCGGGATGCGGGTCTGCCGCTCGATGGGCTCGGAGATCGCCCACTGGTTGTTCTGGCAGAAGAAGACGACGGGCGCGTTGTAGGACGCGGCGAAGATGAACGCCTCGTTGACGTCGCCCTGGCTGCTCGCGCCGTCACCGAAGTAGGCGACCACCGCGGCGTCGCGGTCCGGGTCGCCGGTGCCGACGACGCCGTCGCGCTGCATGCCCATGGCGTAGCCGGTGGCGTGCAGCGTCTGCGCGCCGATCACGATCGTGTAGAGGCCGAAGTTGCCGTCGTTGGGGTCCCAGCCGCCCTGGTCGACGCCACGGAACAGGCCGAGCAACCGCAGCGGGTCGATGTCCCGGCACCAGGCGACACCGTGCTCGCGGTAGGTCGGGAACGCGAAGTCCTGCTTGCGCAGCGCGCGGCCGGAGCCGATCTGCGCGGCCTCCTGGCCCAGGAGCTGCGCCCAGATGCCGAGCTCGCCGTGCCGCTGGAGGGCGGTGGCCTCGGTGTCGATGCGCCGGGTCAGCACCATGTCCCGGTAGAAGCCCTTGATGGCGTCGTCGCCGAGGTCGAAGGAGAACTCGGGATGGTCGACGCGCTCCCCCTCGGGCGTCAACAGCTGCACCAGGTCGGGGCCACCGTCGACCTGGTGGGGACCGAATACCTCGCCGAGGTCCGGTCCGAAGTCGGATCTGTGCTCGCTCACCTGCACTCCTTCGTGTCCTCAGCGAGCGGGGTCTCCGGCCGCCGATGTTGGGAGCTGACGACCGGGGCGCGAGCCACGCGCGGGGGTGGTGCGTCGCGGTCGTGCTGCTGGTCGATCTGGCTGGACCCTGTGACCGGTGACACACCGAATCAGGGCGCTCATAACGTACCGGCTCGCTCCGAGCAGCACCTAATCCGGGGGTCTAACGCTGGTCTGTCCCCCGTCCGGGCCATGGATGACCACTTTGTCATGGGTCGATCGGGCGGTTTCGCCAGTGCGGGGTTCCCAACGGGCCGCCCGCCGTGGACTGTGGGGGCCGTGAGGACGAGGCACACAGGGGCGCCGAGTCCTTCACTTCCGGAGGGTGCCCCCGGCCCAAGCGGCCCGGGGGCACTTCCGATTCCGGGGGCGGCGTTCCGGCCGTGGCGTCCGCGGCTACGTTGACCGCATGGACGACAGACTGGTCTCGGAGAGCACGACGATCGACGCCCCGCCCGCCGTGGTCTTCGCGATCGTCGCGGACCCGCGGCAGCACCCGCGCATCGACGGCTCCGGCTCGGTGCAGGGCATCATCACCGGCCCCGACCGGCTCGCGAAGGGCGCCACCTTCGGTGTCTCCATGAAGCTGTTCGGGCTTCCTTACCGGATCCGCAACCGTGTCGTCGAGTACGAGCAGGACCGGCGGATCGCGTGGCGGCACTTCGGCGCGCACCGCTGGCGCTACGAGCTCGAGCCGACCGACGACGGGGGCACCCAGGTCACCGAGACGTGGGACGCGACCCGCTACACCTCCCCGGTGTTCGCCGGTCTGCGCGCGCTCGGCTTCCCGGAGCGCAACCGGGAGGGCATCTCCGGCACGCTGGTCCGGCTCCGGGAGGCGGCCGAGGCCGACAAGGCGGCCACGCGGTGACGATCCGCACCGGCAGGCGCGACAACCGGATCGTGGGCTCGCGTCAGAAGAGACTGCCGACGATCACGATGACCAGGCCGGCCCCGACGGCGACCGTGGCGGCGGCGGCCGCCGCGAACCGACGGTCCCCCTGGCGGTAGGTCCGCGTGCTGGACGTCTCCCGGTGCCCCCGGCCGCGAGCGATCCGGAACGCCGCCCCCACCAGCAGCACCCCGATCAGGAGCAGTGCCACCGGCGCCGCCAGCGAGCCGGGGAACCAGGTGTTCACCGCCGCAGGGAGCACCAGGAACGCGCCGACCGCCGCGACGGCCAGCAGCAGCAGGTCACGCACGGCGACCGCGGCCAGCGCCAGCCCGACCGTCGTCAGCAGCCCCAGCGCGATCCCGCTGTCGGAGCCGAAGCCCATCACCGCACCCGCCAGCATGCCGACGGCCCCGAGCGGGACCACCGCACGCCGGGGCCCGAGCCAATCGCCCCACCCGAGCAGCAGCCACGCGAGACCGCCGGCCCACACGGCCAGCCCCGGCAGCGACGAATGGCCGTCGATGTGCGCGGTCGCCGTCGCCGCGGCCACGAGCAGCGCCGTGACGGTGACCGCCTGCTGCACCAGCGAGGGCCGAAGCCGCCACAGTCCGGCGGCGACGACCGCGGCTCCGGCCGAGGCAAGGAGCGCGGTGTCCTTCGCTGACCAGTCCGCCACCTCGTTGCCCACCAGGGCCAGACTCGCTGCGACACCCCCGGTGCCGAGCGCCAGCAGCACCGCGACGAGTCGGCGCACCGGACCGTGGACGTCATCGGCTCGGCACGGCAGGGCCAGGCCGGTGGCCACCAGCGCAAGGGTGGCGACCACGGCGAGGCCCAGCCGCACGTTCGTGGAGATCTCGGGCCAGAACTGTCCGGTGACCAGGGCCGCCGCGATCAGGATCACGACGCCGCCGAGGTAGCCGAGGGCCTCGATCACCAGCGGCGTGTGCTCCGACGCCCTCGGCACAGACAGCGGCTCGGCGACCGGGACCACCCGGTCGACACGCTCGACGCTGCGGATGGCGGCCGCCTGCTCCGCGGTGATGAGGTCACCCTCGACCCACCGGCGCAGAAGGACGTCCAACGGGGTTGCCCGGCTCGACATGACGCCACCTCGACTCCCGCAGCAAGGGGGGTGCTTCTCCCGGGTCACCGGTGACCCGGTTCCAGTGTCCCGCCGGCGACCCTGGCCGGGGCAGGGCCGATGGTCCCGGTGCTGCGGGATCATGTGCCGGTGAGTGACTCCGCGGAAGGGACCGGGCGCGACCTCGAGAGCGCCGTACGCATCGAGCGAAGCGGTCCGGTGACCACGGTCGTGCTGTCCCGGCCCGAGCGACGCAACGCCGTCGACGGGCCGACCGCGTCCGCGCTCGCCGACGCCTTCCGCACCTTCGACGCCGACCACGACGCGTCGGTGGCCGTCCTGTACGGCGCCGGCGGCACGTTCTGCGCGGGCGCCGACCTCCAGGCGATCGGCACCGCCGACCAGAACCGGGTCCAACCCGACGGCGACGGCCCGATGGGGCCGACCCGGATGCGGCTCGGCAAGCCGGTCGTCGCCGCGATCGCGGGGCATGCGGTCGCCGGGGGTCTCGAGCTGGCGCTGTGGTGCGACCTGCGAGTCGCCGAGGAGTCAGCGGTCCTCGGGGTGTTCTGCCGTCGTTGGGGCGTGCCGCTGGTCGACGGCGGCACCGTTCGGCTGGCCAGGATCGTCGGCACCGGCCGTGCCCTCGACCTCGTGCTCACCGGCCGCCCCGTCTCCGCCCGCGAGGCCCTGGACATGGGGCTGGTCAGCCGGGTCGTCCCGGACGGCACCGCGCGCGAGGAGGCGGAGGCGCTGGCCGCGCAGCTCGCGGCCTTCCCGCAGACCTGCCTGCGGCACGACCGGCTGTCGCTCCTGGAGCAGGACGGGATGACCGAGGCGGACGCCCTCGCCAACGAGCTCCGGCACGGGCTGGTGTCGCTCGCCGCCGACACGGCGGACGGGGCCGCGCGGTTCCGGTCCGGTGAGGGTCGGCACGGCTCCTTCGGGTGAGGCCCGCCCGGCCGCCGTACTGACCATGGAGAACTGCACCTCCCCACGGCATGTTTCCCATGGGCAGGTGCAGATTTCCTGCATCCCCTGGTAAACAGCCCTACGCGAGCGAGTCCAGCCAGGCGTCGTGGAGGTCGGAGAACCGGCCGTCGCCGCCGTCGATGAGGTCCTGCGGCGAGCCGTCCTCGACGATCCGGCCGTGCTCGAGGACCAGCACCCGGTCGGCGATCTCCACGGTGGACAGGCGGTGGGCGATGATCACGGCGGTCCGGTCGGCGAGGATCGTGCGCAGCGCGCGCTGCACCAGCCGCTCGGAGGGGACGTCGAGGGAGGACGTCGCCTCGTCGAGGATCAGCACGTCGGGGTCGGCGAGGAACGCGCGCGCGAAGGCGACGAGCTGGCGCTGACCGGCCGACAGCCGGCCGCCCTTGTTCGCGACGTCCGTGTCGTAGCCGTGCGGCAGCCGGGTGATGAAGTCGTGGGCGCCGATCGCCTGCGCCGCCGCGACCACCTGGTCGTCGGTGGCCTCCGGACGGCCGAAGCGGATGTTGTCGGCGACGGTGCCGCCGAACATGTAGTTCTCCTGGGTCACCATCACGACGGCCTTGCGCAGGGTGGGCTCGTCGAGCGCGCGCAGGTCGACGCCGTCGAGGGTCACCCGACCGTCGGTGGGGTCGTAGAACCGGGACAGCAGCTTGGCGATGGTGGTCTTGCCCGCACCGGTCGTCCCGACCAGTGCCAGTGTCTGGCCGGCCGGGACGCCGAGGTCGAGGTCGGGCAGCACCGGCACGCCCTCGACGTACTCGAACCGCACCCGCTCGAAGCGGACGTCGCCGCGCACCCGGTCGAGCGCGGTCGGTGTGGTCGGCTCCGGGACGCTGGGCCGCTCCTCCAGCACGCCGGAGAGCTTCTCCAGCGCGGCACTGGCCGACTGGAAGGTGTTGTAGAACTGCGAGATCTCCTGCATCGGCTCGAAGAACTGCCGCAGGTAGAGCAGGAACGCGGCCAGCACACCGACGGTCACCTCGCCCTGGAAGGCGAGGTAGGCGCCGTACATCAGCACGATCGAGATCGTGATGTTGCCGATCAGCTTGATGCCCGGCATGAACCACGTGACCAGGCGGAACGCCTTGAGGTTGGCGACGCGGTACTGCTCGTTGACGTCGTCGAAGATCTCCTGGTTGCGCGGCTCGCGACGGAAGGCCTGCACCGCGCGGATGCCCAGCATCGACTCGACGAACTGCACGATCACCAGGGCGACCTTCTCGCGGGTGACGCGGTAGGTCTTCGCGGACTCCTTGCGGAACCAGTTGGTGAGCGCCAGCAGGAACGGGAAGCAGACCAGCGCGACGAGCGCGAGCTTCACGTCGAGGGTCAGCAGCAGGACCGCGACGCCGACCAGGGTGAGGACCGCGGTGACCAGCCCGTCGAACCCGGTCTCGAGCATCTCGTAGATCGCGTCCATGTCGGAGGTCTGCCGGGAGATCACCCGCCCGGAGGTGTACTGGTCGTGGAAGGCCGGGCTGAGCCGCTGGAAGTGCCGGAACACCCGGCGGCGGACCTCGTAGAGCATGTCCTGGCCGATGCGCCCGGACGTGACGAGGAAGGTCCGCCGGGTCACCGCCTGCACGGTCGTGGCCAGCAGCACGGCGCCGACGATCGTGAACAACGTGGTGGTGTCACCGGTCGCCTGGATCGGCGGGATGCCGCGGTCGATGCCCTCCTTGACGAGGTACGGGATCGAGAGCCGGGCGACGTTCTCGAGGACGACGACGAGCAGCAGGAACTTGATCAGTCGGCGGTGCGGGCGGATCAGGTCGGCGAGCAGCCGCCGCGAGCGGGCCTGCAGCAGGCCGGACTCGGTCTCGGTGAGCTCCTCGGTGTGCTCGGCGGCCACGCCGCGCCAGCGCTCGATGGCGTCGTTGGCCGGTGCGGTGGTCGTCGACGTCGTGCCCTGGGCGCTCATGCCGACACCTCCTCGAGCTCGGCGTCGGCCGCGAGCAGGTCGCGGTAGGCGGGCACCGTGGCGAGCAGCTCACGGTGGTCGCCGACGTGGGTGATGGTGCCGTCCTGGAGCAGCGCGACCTTGTCGGCGAGCAGCACGGTGGAGGCGCGGTGCGCGACGACGATGCCGGTGGCGTCGCGCAGCACGTGCCGCAGCGCCTCCTCGACGAGCTTCTCGGTGTGCACGTCGAGCGCCGAGAGCGTGTCGTCGAGCACCAGGATCCGCGGCCGGGCGAGGACGGCGCGGGCAAGCGCGAGCCGCTGCCGCTGGCCGCCCGACAACGACATGCCCTGCTCGCCGATGCGGGTGTCGAGGCCCCAGGGCAGGTCGTGCACGAACTGCGCCTGCGCGACCTCGATCGCCTCGGCGATGTCCTCGTCGGAGGCGTCCCGGCGGCCGAGCAGGAGGTTCTCCCGCGCGCTCATCGAGAACAGCGTCGGCTCCTCGAACGCGGTGGCGACGATCTGCCGCAGGTTGGTCAGCTCGAGCTCGCGGACGTCGACCCCGTCGATCGTCACCCGGCCACCGGTGACGTCGTAGAGACGGGGAACCAGCGCGGTGAGCGTGGTCTTGCCGGAGCCGGTCGCCCCCACCACGGCCACCGTCTCGCCGGGCGCGACATCGAGGTGGACGTCGCGCAGCACCGGCTCGTCGGGCTGGTCGGGGAACGCGAAGGACACGCCCTCGAGCCGCAGGCGGCCGCGCGGACGCTCGATGACCCGGTCGCCCGAGACGATGGAGGGCCGGGTGTCGAAGATCTCCAGGATCCGGGCGGCGGCCGTCATCGCCTCCTGGGCCATCGCGAGGATGTAGCCGAGCGACGCGATCGGCCACACCAGCGACAGCATCAGGGTGATGAAGGCGACGAGGGTGCCTGGCGTGAGGTCGCCGCGGCCGACACCGAGGGCGCCGAAGAGCAGCACGACCGCGACCGCGACGTTGGGGATCACCTCGAGGAAGGTCCAGAACTTCGCGGACAGCCGGACCTTGTCCATGGAGGTGTCGTAGAGCGTGCGGGCGGCCTCGTTGTAGCGGCCGGACACGAACGGCCCGCGCCCGAAGCTCTTGATGACCCGGATGCCGACCGCGCCCTCCTCGGCCGCGGTGGCCAGGTCGCCCTGCTGGTCCTGGACCTGCCGGGAGATCAGCACGTAGCGACGCTCGAACCGGTTGGACAGCGTGACGATCGGGACCGAGGCGGCCGCCACGACCAGGCCGAGCGGCCAGTACATCTTCAGCAGCACCACTGTGACGACCACGAGCTGGAGGATGTTCATCACCAGGAACAGCAGGCCGAAGCCGAAGAACCGGCGGATGCTCGACAGGTCGTTGGTCACCCGCGAGAGCAGCTGGCCGGACTGCCACTGGCCGTGGAAGGCCATCGGCAGCTGCTGGAGCCGGTCGTAGAGGTCGTGCCGCATGGTGGTCTCGACGGAAAGCACCGCGTTGGACTGCACCCACCGGCGCAGGAAGATCAGCACCGCCTCGAGGATCCCCAGCGCGAGCGCCAGCAGGCCGAGCGGGACCAGCGGGCCGAGCTCGCGCTGGGCGATCGGGCCGTCGATGAGCGCCTTGGTCACGAGCGGGATCGCGACCGTGAGCCCGACCCCGACGAGCGCGGTGGTCGCCATGATCACGAGCGACCCGAGGTGAGGACGGAGGTAGCCGCGGAGCCGCCACAGTGACCCCACCCCGGCAGCGGGATGATCGTTGGGACCGGCGGTCTCGGCGGGTGCGTCCGTCATCGGCTGGTGGGGTCCCCTCGTTTTGCCTGGCGGTCAGCCGCCCGGCACGCAGGGCTGGTGACCCGGTGGTCCCGGGGCGGCTGGAAGTTGTAAGGCGCAGATTACCCGGTGGTCCTGACCGCGCCCAACTCCTTTTCTGCCACCACCCCACCACCCGGCACCGACAGTCGCCGGCGGCCCGCACTGGGGACGCTGGGTGCGGGAAGCCTCATGCCTCGTCGCGGCGCCCCCCACGCCGGCCTGGTGCCCAGTCCGTCAGGCCGTGAAGCGAGCTGCCACCTCGAGGAAGACGTCGTTGCCGGCCGGCTCGCCGATGCTGACCCGGACGCCGTCCCCGGCGAACGGCCGCACCATGGTCCCGGCCTCCTCGGCCGCCGCCGCGAACGCGGTCGCCCGGTCACCGAGCGGCAGCCACACGAAGTTCCCCTGGGCGTCCGGGACGTCCCATCCCTGCCCCCTCAGCGCGCCCACGACCCGGGTGCGCTCGGCGACGATGCCGTCGACGCGCTCGAGCAGCTCGGCCTCCCGCTCCAGCGACGCGACGGCCGCCGCCTGGGCCACCGACGAGACACCGAACGGCAGCGCACACGCGCGTACGGCGGCCGCGACGGGCTCCGGGGCGACGGCGTAGCCGACCCGGAAGCCGGCGAGCCCGTAGGCCTTGGCGAAGGTCCGCATCGCGACGACGTTGCTGCGCGAGCGGTAGATCTCCACGCCGTCGAACGGGTCCTCGTCGCGGACGAACTCGCGGTAGGCCTCGTCGAGCACCACCAGGACGTGCGGCGGGACCCGGTCGAGGAAGGACTCGAGCTCGGCGCGCCGTACGGACGGGCCGGTGGGGTTGTTCGGGCTGCAGACGATGACGACCTTGGTCCGGTCGGTGACCGCGGCGGCCATCGCGTCGAGGTCGTGCCGGGCGTCCGCGGTCAGCGGCACCTGCACGGAGACGGCGCCGGGCACCGCGACCGCGATGGGGTAGGCCTCGAAGGACCGCCAGGCGTAGACGACCTCGTCGCCGGCCTCGCAGAACGCCTGGAGCAGGTGGTAGAGCACGGCCACGGATCCGGTGCCCGCGGCGAGGTGCGTGGTCGGCACGCCGAGCCGTGCGGAGAGCGCCTCGTAGAGCGCGGTGCAGCCCATGTCCGGGTAGCGGTTCATCCGGCCCGCGGCCTCGACCGCGGCCTCGAGGACACCCGGGAGCGGCTGGTTCGGGTTCTCGTTCGAGGACAGCTTGTACGTCGTGAGCCCCGGTCGCGGCGCCGGCGGGCGGCCGGGCACGTAGGCCGGGATGTTCCGGATGGCCGGACGGACCTGCGGGGCGACGTCGCTGCTCATGGCCCGAACCCTAGATGAGTGATTCCAAGGGAGGTTGCCTGACTCGCACCCCCTGGAATCGCTCATCTGGCCGGACCCGGCCGGCGGCCCGGAGGGTGACACGACAGGGGCGAGGGACACCTACACCCCTTACGCTCGGGCGCATGGCGCATCGCAACCCGGCCCTCGGCCTGGGCCTCGTGGCGTTCGGCGCGCTGCTGTTCGTGCAGAACGCCGGGGTCTCCCGGGTGGCCCTGCGCGCGGGCGTCGACCCGACCGCGCTGACCACGCTGCGGGTGACCGGCACGGCGGTCCTGCTGGTGCTGGTCGCCGCGGTCTTCCGGCGGGACGCGCTGCGCCCGCCGGGTGGCCGGCTCGGCCTGCTGCTGGTGGTGAACGGCCTGGTCGGGGTGGCCGCGCTCCAGTGGACCTACTTCGTCGCGATCGACCGACTGCCGGTGGGGATGGCACTGCTGCTGGAGTACCAGGCGCCGATCCTGGTGGCGCTGTGGGCGCGGTACGTGCAGCACGAGCGGGTCCGGCCCCGGCTGTGGGTGGGGCTCGCCCTGGCCTGGGCGGGGCTAGCGGCGGCCACCGGGATCTGGCGTGGGCTCACCTTCGACGTGGTCGGCGTGCTCGGCGGCCTGGGGGCGGCGGTCTGCTTCGCGACGTACTTCCTGATCGGGGAGCACGGCGTCGGCCGGCTCGACCCGCTGCGGGTGATCCTCTGGTCCTTCCTGGTCGCGACGGTCGGCCTCAACGTCGTGCACCCGTTGACCGGCGCCAGGCTCGACCTCCTCGGCGACCGCGTCAGCCTGCTCGGCCGGCTCGCGGACCACACGGCGCCGGTGTGGGCGGTGCTGGCCTGGATCGTCGTGGTCGGCACCGTGCTGCCGTTCGGGGTGGCGCTCCTCGCGCTCCGGCACCTGCCCGCCACCACCGTGACGATGGTCGCGATGCTCGAGCCGATCGGGGTCAGCGCGCTGGGCTGGGTGTGGTTCTCGGAGGCGCTGGACACGGTCGCGCTGCTCGGCGGCGTGGCCGTGGTCGTCGGCATCGTGCTGGCCCAGTCGGCGCGGCGGGCCCCGGTGCTGGTGGAGCCCCCGCACCTGGGGTGAGCCGTCCGGATGCCCGTTTCGAACCATTCGGCCGAGGCGGTTCCCCACCCGGAAGCGGCACCCTGGGGGTGCCGACGGCGCGAGGGGGGCCGCAACGCCGTCGGTCCGGTCGGTCGGTGCTCCTCCCTGCCGAAGCGAGCCCGACCGGGAACCGGTCCGAGGGGAACCCCGGGTGGGGGGACCTCAGGGGCGGGCCCGCGCGACGACGAAGCGCGGGCCCGTCTCCGGGTCGGCCGGCGTCAGGGCAGGACCACGTCGCCGCCGGGGACGTGCGGCAGGTCGCGACCGCGCACCACGTCGAGCGGGTTGGTCATGCAGCGGACCGAGCCGCCGCCCTTGTGGAACTCGCTCACGTCGACGAGCACGATCTCGAAGCCCCACGCCTCGAGCTGGGCGCGCACCCGGTCCGGGACGCTCGGCATCAGGATCGTCGAGCCGACCACGACCGAGTTGGCGCAGAAGGTCAGCGCCTCCTCCTCGGTGAGCACGAGCGGCTCGGGCACCAGCGCGAGCACCGCGGCGGCGGACGCCTCGTCGAGGGCGTCCGGGCAGACCATCGCCCGCCGGTCGTCGAGCGGGCAGAACGCCAGGTCGAGGTGGTACATCCCCGGGTGCGTGATCCGCAGGCCGCGGACCCGCACGTCCAGGTCGGTGGCCAGGTGCTTGAGGCCGAGCTCCTCGGTGCGCGGGCCGTAGCCCACGACGAGCGCGTCACGGAACGCGAACGCGTCCCCGGCCTCGAGGTGCGCGCCGACACCGTCGCGTCCGACGTACGACCCGGCGAAGCCGTGCTCGGCGAACCACGGCGCCGCGGTCAGCGTCTCGTTGCGGCGCTCGGCGTAGCGCATGTGCGAGTGCACGACGCGACGGTCCTCGACCTCGGGGCCGGTGTTCACGACCAGGCCGAGGTTCATCGCGTAGACCATGTCCGGGCTGTCCGGACGCTGCGGCAGCACCTCGACCTCGGCGCCGGCGGCGCGGAGCGCCTCGCCGAGCCCGTGCCACTGCTCGAGGGCACGCACCGGGTCGGGCTGGTCGGCGAGGTCCATGTACGGGTTGATCGCGTAGTCCACGCGGAAGTGGTTCGGCTCGACCATCAGGTAGTGACGGCCCCAGCTGAGCTGCTGTCCCATGTCTTTTCGCCTCCTCGGCCTCGTCGGTGCACGCGCTCGTCGGATTGTCCGACAATCCGACTCCCAGTATGCGGTCGAGGGTGGCCCACTCGTCAAGTTTTGTCGGACAATGTGACGGAGGTGTCACCCGCGGATGCGGGTCGCGTGACACCGTCCGCCGCCGGCCACGAGGGGGAAGGCGTGAACCCGTTCGAGACGCTCAACCTCGAGCACTCGTCCACGGTCGACCGCGTCGCCGAGGAGCTGCGTCGCGCGCTGTTCGACGGCGAGGTCGAGGCCGGTACGCCGCTGCGCGAGGTCGCGCTGGCCGACGCCATGAAGGTGTCCCGGTCCACGATCCGCGAGGCCCTCGGGGTCCTGGTCGCGGAGGGGCTGGCCACCCGCGAGCCGAACCGCGGCGTGCACGTCACCGAGCCCGACCCGGCCTCGGTCCACGACGTCTCGGCGGCCCGCCTGGTGCTCGAGGTCGCGGGCGTGCGGCACTGGCTGACGGCCACCGACGCCGCCCGGGAGGCCTGCCACACCGCGCTGCGGCGGTTCGCCGACGCGGCCGACGCCGGCGCCAGCCCCGCCGAGCTGACCGCGGCCCACCTCGCCGTGCACCGGTCCTTCGTGGCCCTCACCGGCTCGACCCGGCTGGTCGCGCTCGCCGAGTCGCTCACCTCCGAGATCCGGCTCGCGCTGGCCAAGGTGGACCGGATCCGGCGCAACACCGGCGACCAGGTGAACGCGCACGCCGCCCTGGTCGAGCTGCTGCAGACCGGGGACGTCGAGGGGGCGGCCGCCGAGCTCGAACGCCACCTCGCCCACGCCGAGACCTCGATGCTGGACGCCCTCGACCTGACCTGAGACGGCTCCCAGGCGGACCTGGCAAGATCGGGGCGTGAGCTTCCTGGTCCGTGTCGTCGTGAACGCCATCGCCCTGGGCGTCGCCTGCTGGCTGCTGTCCGACATCTCGCTCACCGGCGGGACGACGACCGAGCAGGTGCTGCGGCTGCTGCTCGTGGCGGTCGTCTTCGGGCTGGTCAACGCCGTGGTCCGCCCGATCGTGAAGCTGCTGTCCCTCCCGTTCATCCTGCTGACCCTCGGCCTGCTGATCTTCGTCATCAACGCCCTGATGCTGATGCTGACGAGCTGGCTGTCCGGGCAGCTCGGCCTCGGCTTCCACGTGGACGGCTTCGGGACCGCCCTGGTCGGCGCGCTGATCATCACGATCGTGAGCTGGGGTCTCGACGTGCTGCTGCCGGACGACCGATGAGCCCCGTGGCTCCCCGATGACGCTGCGCGCCAGCGACCTGCCGCCCCGGACGACGCCGACCGGGACGCCGTACCGCGTCGCCGTGGTGTGCCTGGGCAACATCTGCCGGTCCCCGATGGCCGACGTCGTGGTCAACGACCGGCTCGAGGCGGCCGGCCTCGACGACCGGGTCGAGGTGGTCAGCGCCGGCACCGGCGGCTGGCACGTCGGGGGCCCGATGGACCGGCGGGCGGCGGCGCTGCTGACCACGCACGGGTACGACGCCACCCGCCACCGCGCCCAGCAGATCGACGCCGACTGGTTCGACGACGTCGACCTCGTGCTCGCGATGGACGCCGACAACTTCGCCGACCTCGTCGCGATGGGGCCGGCGGACCGGGTCCGGATGTTCCGCGACTTCGACCCGCGGGTGGGCGCGGCCGGTGACCGGGACGTGCCGGATCCCTACTTCGGCGGCGACGACGGCTTCGAGGAAGTGCTCGCGATGGTGGAGCGGACCGCCGACGCGCTGGTGCCGGCGCTGAGCCGGCTGGTACCCATGGTGACCCGGTCGTGACCCGGTGGAGGCGGACGACTGACATGGCGCGGGCGAGCGGCATCGCGCACCGGGCGGAGACGCTGCTCGGCACTCCCGTCGTCGCCACCACGCCGGTCGCCGGCGGGGACATCTGCACCGCCACCCGGCTCAAGCTGTCCAACGGCGGCAACGCCCTGGTGAAGACCCGCCCGCACGCCCCGGCGGACTTCTTCGCCACCGAGGCCCGCGGCCTGACCTGGCTCGCCGAGGCCGGCGGGGTGCCGACCCCGGAGGTGCTCGCGGTCGAGGACGACTGCCTGATCCTCGCCTGGGTCGAGGAGTCCCGGCCGACCGGCGACGCCGCGGACGCCTTCGGGCGGGCGCTCGCCGCGACGCACGCCGCGGGCAGCGCGGAGTTCGGGGGCGGGGCCGACGGCTACATCGGCACCCTGCCGCTGCCCAACCGCACCGCGCCGACCTGGCCGGAGTTCTACGCGACCCGACGGGTGCTGCCCTACCTCAAGCTGGCCCGCGACCGCGGCGGCATCTCCCCCACCGACGCGGACGCCGTCGACCGGGTGGTGCGCCGGATCGTCGACCTGGCCGGTCCGGACGAGCCACCGGCCCGGCTGCACGGCGACCTCTGGTCGGGCAACCTCGTCTGGACGAGCGGCGCGGTCTGGCTGGTCGACCCGGCGGCGCACGGCGGCCACCGCGAGACCGACCTGGCGATGCTCGCGCTGTTCGGCTGCCCCCAGCTCCCGCGGGTCCTCGACGCCTACCAGGAGGCGACGCCGCTCGCCGACGGCTGGGAGGACCGGGTCGCCCTCCACCAGCTCTTCCCGCTGCTGGTGCACGCGTGCCTCTTCGGCCGCGGGTCGGGCGGGTCCGGCTACGGCGCGCGTGCCGGCGAGGCCGCGCGCAGCCTGTGGTGACGACGCTGCCGGTGTTCTCAGGCACGGCTCAGGCAGCGGTGGCAGAGTTGAGGCGTGAGCACCGGCACCGAGACCCCTCAGCACGTCCTGGTCGTCGACGACGACCGGGCGGTGCGTGAGTCGCTGCGTCGGTCCCTCGAGTTCAACGGGTACGCCGTGAGCCTGGCCAGCGACGGGGCGGAGGCGCTCGCCACGATCGCCGGACGCGCCCCCGACGCGCTGGTCATCGACGTGATGATGCCGCGCCTCGACGGCATCGAGACGACCCGCGCGCTGCGGTCCGCCGGCAACGACCTGCCGATCCTGGTGCTCACCGCCCGGGACTCCGTGGGTGACCGGGTCGAGGGCCTCGACGCCGGTGCCGACGACTACCTCACCAAGCCGTTCGCGCTCGACGAGCTGCTCGCCCGGCTCCGCGCGCTGCTGCGGCGCGTGCACCAGAGCGGCACGGACGAGCTCGAGGCGGAGCTGCTGACCTTCGCCGACCTCACCCTCAACCCGGCCACCCGCGAGGTGCGGCGCGGCGGCCGGGCGATCGAGCTGACCCGCACCGAGTTCACGCTGCTGGAGATGTTCATGCGCCGGCCGCGGCGGGTGCTGGACCGCTCCTTCATCCTCGAGGAGGTGTGGGGCTACGACTTCCCGACGACCGCGAACTCCCTCGAGGTCTACGTCGGCTACCTGCGCCGCAAGACCGAGGCCGAGGGCGAGCCGCGGCTGATCCACACGGTGCGCGGCGTCGGCTACGTGCTGCGCGCCAACCCCGAGTGAGCCCGGCGCCGTGAACACGCCGTTCGGTCACTGGCGCTACCGGCGGTCGCTGGCCAGCCGGGTCATCCTGCTGACCACGATCGCCGTCGGCGCCTCCGTGGCGCTGGTCGCGCTGGCGGCGTACGTCACCGTGCGCCACCAGCTCCAGTCGACGATGGACGAGTCGCTGCACCGCCGGGCCTACGAGGGTGCGCAGTACGACCCGACCCGCTACCAGCCCTCCGACATCCCGGCGTTCGTGCAGGGCGCGTCCGACTCGCGGGTCGGTTACGTGCTGGCCGACGGGACGACGTACATCACCCAGAAGCGCACCACCTTCGGGGCGCCCGAGCTGGCGGTGGCCCGCGGGGACAGCAGGTACTCCTGCCGGACGCTGTCGACCCCCGAGGGCGACTTCCGGGTGGCGGCGGTCCCCACCGGACGCGAGGGGATCGCGTTCGTCGTCGCTCAGTCGCTCGACTCCAACGAGCACACGCTCGACAAGCTCGGCCTGGTGATGTTCCTGTTCGGCGCGGCCGGGGTGATCGCCGCGGCGCTCGCCGGCTGGGGCGTGGCCCGCAACGGCCTGCGGCCCGTGCGCAGGCTCACCGACAAGGCCGAGGAGATCGCCCGGACCGAGAAGCTCGACCCGATCGAGGTCGAGGGCAACGACGAGATCGCCCGGCTGGCCCGCGCCTTCAACGCGATGCTCACCGCCCTGTCCGCGTCCCGCGACCGGCAGCGCCAGCTCGTCGCCGACGCGGGGCACGAGCTGCGCACGCCGCTGACCTCGCTGCGCACCAACCTCGACCTGCTCACCCAGGCGGACCGGCAGGGCGGGCTGTCCGAGGCCTCGCGGGCCGAGCTGCTGGACGACGTACGGTTCCAGATCGAGGAGCTCACCACGCTCATCGGCGACCTCACCGAGCTGGCCCGCGACGAGCCGATCCAGCTGGCGCTCGAGGAGGTCGACCTCGCCGACGTGACCGAGCGGGCGGTGGAGCGGGTACGTCGCCGGGCCAGCAGCCTGCACTTCGACACCCACGTCGAACCCTGGACCGTGACCGGGGAACCGGCCGCCCTCGAGCGCGCGGTGACCAACCTGCTCGACAACGCAGCCAAGTGGAGCCCGCCGCTCGGCGTGGTCACGGTCCGCCTCGTCGACGGGACGCTCATGGTGTCCGACGAGGGGCGCGGCATCGCCGAGGCCGACCTGCCGCACGTGTTCGACCGCTTCTACCGCTCACCCGAGTCCCGCACCCTGCCCGGCTCCGGCCTCGGGCTGTCGATCGTCCGCCAGGTCGCGGAACGGCACGGCGGCACGGTCCGTGTGGGCGTCGCCGAGTCGGGCGGGGCCGCCTTCTGGATGACCATCCCCGGCAGGGTCACGGGGACGTCCCAGGAGGTTCTCAGTGCCGGTTAAGCCGGCCACGTCACGCTGGATGACATGACGGAGCAGAACCCGCACGACGACAACCGCACGGACGACACGCAGCGACGCACGGACGGCCAACCCGGTGGCTCGACCCACCGGTACGGCGAGACCGGCTCCTCCCCTGACCGGCAGCAGTCCCCGTCGCCGTACCCGCCCGCGCCGCCGTCGTACGGCGCACCTTCCGAGAATGACACCGCGCAGTTCGGAGGGTTCGGCTTCGCAGACCGCACGGACGAGAGGCGACCGGATCGCACGCGGTCGCCCCGTCCGAGCGGTGCGGTCGTCGCCGGTCTCCTGGCGGCGGCCCTGGTCGTGGGTGGGCTCGCAGGTCTGGCTGGCGGAGCCGGGTTCACCGCGATCGACGACCTGGTCGGGGGCGGCTCCTCGGAGTCGTCCTCGACGGGGGCGCAGAGCTCGCCCATCGTGAACCGCAAGGACGTCGCCCCGTCGGCCGACTCGGTGGAGGCGGTCGCCAAGTCCGTGCTCCCGTCGGTCGTCAAGATCAACGTCAAGGGCGCGCAGGGCGAGGGCTCCGGCTCGGGCATCATCATCAGCTCCGACGGCGAGATCCTCACCAACAACCACGTCGTCGAGGTGGCCGGCCAGGGCGGCGAGATCTCCGTGAACTTCAACGACGGCTCGGCCAAGAGGGCCACCGTCGTCGGCACCGACCCGCTCACCGACCTCGCCGTCATCAAGGCCGAGGGTGCCTCGGGCCTGCAGCCGGCCACCATCGGCCGCTCGACCCAGGTCGACGTCGGCGAGAACGTCGTGGCCATCGGCTCGCCCTTCGGCCTCGAGGCGACCGTGACCAGCGGCATCGTCAGCGCCCTGAACCGTCCCGTGTCGGTCGGCAACCAGTCCGGGCAGAGCGGCCAGGACACGACGTACCCCGCGATCCAGACCGACGCCGCCATCAACCCCGGCAACTCCGGCGGCCCGCTGGTGGACCTGAACGGTGACGTGGTCGGCATCAACTCCTCGATCCGTACGGCGTCCAGCGGCGGCGTCGACTCGTCGTCCGGCGGCTCGATCGGCCTCGGGTTCGCGATCCCGATCGACCAGGTGTGGCCGGTCGTCCAGCAGCTCCGCAACGGCGAGACCCCCACGCACGCCCGGCTCGGTGTCTCCGTGACCGACGCGTCGTCGAACAACGGCCTGCTCAACGGCGCCGGCATCGAGTCGGTCAACCAGGGCTCCGCGGCCGAGAAGGCCGGCCTCAAGCGCGGCGACGTGGTCACCAAGGTCGACGACGAGATCATCACCGGCTCCGACTCGCTGGTCGCCACCATCCGCGGCCACCGCCCCGGCGACAAGGTCACGCTCACCGTCGTGGAGGGCGGCAACAAGACCCGCACCGTCGACGTCACTCTCGACAGCGACAAGGGCTCCGCCTCCAGCTGACGCTGACTTGGCGCATCTGGTTGTCCTGGACCCGCTGACTTGGCGCGTCTGGTTGGGGAAAGCCCGCCAGATGCGCCAAGTCAGCGTGTGAAACGTCGCCAAACGCGCCAAGTCAGCGACGGCTGGGGTCAGCCGGTGACGCCCGTCGGGTCCTGGCCCTGCGCGAGGGCCCGGCACTGCGCCGGCGTGCAGGTGGCGTACTGCTGCAGCTTGGTCAGCATGTCCTGCACCCACGGCTCGTTGCGGTGGCGCGCGAACACGTTGGTCCGCTCGTACGGGTTGAGCCGGTAGTCGTAGAGCTCGTAGGCGTAGTCGACACCGCGGTAGCTCTTGTCGAGGTCCCACCGCACCAGCAACGCGTCCTTGCTGCGGATCGCGAGGTAGCCGGGCAGCGTGACGCTGCTGCCGCCGACGTCGGAGTCGTAGTCCGGGTCGGTGTCGGGGTTGGTGTTGGAGTAGGTGTGCTCGAAGAACGTGTACGTGCTGCTCGGCGCGGACGGGCTCTGCAGGGCCGGCAGGAACGACCAGCCGGCCCGCTCCGTGCTCGGCGTCAGGCCCGCGATCGACTCGAACGTCGGCGCGAGGTCGACGTTGCCGATGACCTGGCTGCGCGAGCCGGGCGCGACCCCCGGGCCGACGACGACCATCGGCACCTTGGCGTCGGAGGAGTACGGCGTGGACTTGCCGAGGTGCAGCCGGTGCTGGCCGAGGTGGAAGCCGTTGTCGGAGGTCAGGAAGATGTACGTGTTCGGCCCGACCGCCGCACGCACCCGGCCGATCAGCCGGTCGATCGACTGGGCCATCTGGGCGCGGTTGCGGAAGCGGCGGTTCTCCAGGTCTGAGTTCACGACCAGGTCGTTCGGCTGCCATGCCCGCGCACGGGTGCCGTCGGAGTAGACCGGCGTGTTGTCGATGCGGTCGTCGTTGAAGCCGACGAGGTTCCTGACGTTCATCCGCGTGCACGCGACCAGGCCGCAGTTGCCGTACTTCTTCAGGTGGCCGGGACGGTCGGCGTACGCCGGCGGGAACAGCGGGTCGTCCTTGTGGGCGCGGCCGAACGTGCGGCTGTGCGTGCCGTAGGTCGAGATCTCCAGGAAGTAGGGCTTCGCGTCGTTCTTGTGGCGCTTGATGAAGTCCACGCCCCAGTTGGCCATCACGTTCGTGGAGTAGTCGCTGTCCTTGCGGGTCAGCGGCCGCTTGCCGAGGTAGGAGGAGTACGCCGTGTCGACGCTGTACATCCAGCCCCACTGCTTGTAGCCGGCGCCGTAGATCGGCCGCCACGAGTCCCACCCGGTCGGGCGCTCGGGGGCGACCTTCTTGCCGTTGACGGTGGACACGTCGTACCCGTTGAGGTACTTGCCCATGAAGCCGGTGTAGTAGCCGGCGCCCTTGAGCGCGACGTTGAACGACTTGGCCATGTCGCCGTTCTGCTTGAAGGCGCGCCAGCCGCCCTGCGGGGTCGTGTAGCTGTTGGGGTTGTTGGTGAACACGCCGTTGAGGTGCGGGTACTGCCCGGTGAGCAGCGCGGAGCGGGACACGCAGCACAGCGAGTCGGCGACGAACGAGTTCGTGAACGACGCGCCTTGGCTCTTCATCCGCATGCCGTTGGCCATCGTCGCCAGCAGCTCGGTGGAGAAGTCGTCCATCAGGATGAGGACGATGCTGGGCTTCTTCGGCGTGGCCGCGGCCAGCGCGACCGGGGCGTCCGCCGTCTCCGTGGTCGGTGGGGCGGCAGGCAGCCCGCCGACGGCGGGCCCCACAGCCAGCCCGATGACGAGCATGGCGGTGAGCACCCACGCCGGCAGGCGTCGGCGGGTCAGGAACGGCATGTGGATCCCCCGGGATGTCGAGCGGTTTTCTTTACTTTGCGCCGTCCATGATGCCCTGGGTCTTTACTCTGCGTCCGGCGAATGCAGAAGGTCGAGCACGAGGTCGTGGACCAGGTCGTAGCCGTGCTCGGTGAGGATCGACTCGGCGTGGAACTGGATGCCGCGGAAGTGCGGGCCCTCGACCAGGTGCACGTCGCCGGTCAGCGGGTCGGCGTGCACGGAGACGCCCTCGGGCAGGTCGCCGCCGACGCGGCCGACGAACGTGTTGTAGAAGCCGACGTTCTCCGCAGCGGCGCCGAGGTCGACGCGCGACTGGGTGCCCTGGAAGACGATGTCCTTGAACGCAAGGTCGATCCCGAGCCGGCTGCACAGCACCTGGTGGCCGAGACACACCGCCAGGAACGGCTGCCGCCGCTCCAGCAGCTGGTCGACGACCGCGCGGAAGGTCGCGATCTTGGGGTGGTCGCCGTCACGCGGGTCGCCGGGCCCCGGCCCGACGATGACGAGGTCGTAGCCCTCGAGCGCCTCGGGCGTCACGTCCTCATGGCGTACGACGGAGCTGGTCATCCCCATCACCGACAGCAGGTGCCGGAGCATGTTCACGAAGTCGTCCTCGCCGTCGAGGATCACGACCTGCTTGCCCTTGAGCTCGGGCGCCGGGGGCGACCCGCCCTGGTCGGTCAGCCAGAAGTGGCTCAGCCGCTGGTTGCGGCTGCCCAGCGCGATGACGACGTCCTCGTCGCGGGCCAGGTCGTCCAGCCCCTCGGCGGCGGCCGGTGCCACCTGCTCGACGAGGCCGAACGCCGAGAGGATCCCGCCCGCCTTGGCGTGCGTCTCGGCGACCTCGTAGGCCGCCTCGGAGTCGCGGACCAGCGTGGCGCCGGCGGTCACCTTCAGCCGTCCGTCCAGGGCGACGTCCGCGGTGCGGATCACGATCGGCGAGTCCGCGGTGGGACGGCCCTGCGTGTCCCGGCCGAGCAGCGCGAGCGCCGAGCCGTAGTAGCCGCGGCCCTCCGGCTCGTACTTCCGGATCAGCCGGCAGGCGTTCTCGACCGGTGAGCCGGTCACCGTGGCGGCGTACATCGTGTCGCGCAGCACCTCGCGGACGTCGCGGTCGGTGCGCCCGGCGAGCAGGTACTCCGTGTGCACGAGGTGCGTCATCGGCTTGAGGAACGGCCCGAGCACCTGGCCGCCCTCGTGGCAGATGTCGCACATCATCTTGAGCTCCTCGTCGACGACCATGAAGAGCTCGTAGATCTCCTTCTCGTCGGCCAGGAACTCCAGCAGCCGCTCCTTGCGGGCCCGCGGGTCGGTGAGCCCCTTGAGCCGGAAGGTGCCGCTGATCGGGTTCATCCGGACGTCGCCGCCCTGCACGGACACGTGCCGCTCCGGGCTCGCCCCGACGAGGTACCGGTCGCCGGTGAAGAAGCAGAAGGTCCAGTACGCACCGCGCTCGCGCTCCAGCAGCCGGCCGAACACCGTCAGTGCCTTCGCGGCAGTCCAGTCCTCGACCTCGGCGCGGTAGTGCCGGCCGACGACGAGGTTCGCGCCCTCCCCGTGGCCGATCTCGTCGCGGATGATGGCGTCCACCACGACGCCGTACTCCTCGTCGGAGGTGTCGAAGCCGCCCCGGTCGGCGAACGTGATCTCCTCGCGCGGCAGCGCCTCGACGAGCTCGCGCAGCGGGACCTCGGTCTCGAGGTCGATGTCGACCACCACCAGGGGCGTGCCGTCGTCGTGGGCGTCGAACCCACGCTCGCGGACCTGCCGGAACGGGATCGCCAGCAGCCGGTCGAAGCGACGGCCGTCGTCGGGCACCCCCTCCTCCAGGGGTACGTCGACCAGCCGCTCGACCTCACCCCGACGGCCGCCCACGAGGGTCACCGTCGACGCGTCCCGCAGCCGGATCGCCGCCCAGGCCTCGTGCCCCTGCAACGCCTCCAGTGCGGCTCGGGCGTCGAGGTGGGTGCTCATGAGCGCGACCCTACTTCCCGCCGCTTCCGCCGACCCGGCGCGTTCGGCGGGCGGAACATCGCGGCTATCGGGTGCTGACCGCGAGGTACCGCTCGTCGTCGATCTCGCGGCCCCAGTAGACCGCGTCGTCCAGGCCTCGCACGGCGACCGAGTCGCGGTGCTCGCGGAGCAGGCGTTCGCACTCCGCCGCGGTGAGCCCACCGCCGGTGAACCAGTGCCCCTCGACGAGGAGCAGGCGACCGCCGGGGCGGAGCAGATCGGTCCACGCCCGCACGGCCTCCGACCGGTCCGGCATCGCCCACAACACGTGCCGGCTCAGCACCACGTCGAAGGTCCCCGACGGGTAGGGCGGGGTGGACGCGTCGCCCTGCCGGAACGTCACCGGTGTCCCGGCCGTCTCGGCCTTGCGGGTCGCGGCGGCCACCATCTCCTCGGCGAGGTCGAGCCCCTGCACGCGGTAGCCCTCCGCGGCCAGCAGCAGGGACAGGGTGCCGGTGCCGCTGCCGAGGTCGGCGACGTCCGCGGGCGCCGGCGGCAGGTGCTCGAGCAGCAGCCGGCGCCACGCCGCGCGTGTCTCCGGGTCCGCGAGGCCGTGGTCGGGTTCGTCGTCGAAGGTCGCGGCCTCGGAGTTCCAGAAGGCACGCGCTGTGTCGGTCATCCGGCCACCCTGCCAGGACCGACGCGGTCCCGGACGTCGCAGCTCCTGCACCGTCAGCCTGCGGGCACGAACCCCTCGGTGTGCTCGCCGTCGATGCGGTAGGTGCCGTCGTCGAACGCGAGGTCGAGGACCGTCGGCCGCTTCCCGGTGCCGAAGTTGTCGAAGCGGACGCGGTAGCTGACCACCAGGCTGCGGGGGTCGGCGGAGATGGCGAGGATCCGGCCGCGGCCCACACCGCTCCAGAACTTCCGGTAGGTGTCCAGGCCACCGCTCTCGCGCTGGAACTTCGGGGTCAGCATCGGCCAGGCCGTGTCCGGGTTCGACCCGACGGCGGCGACGTAGTCGCGGATGAACGACTCCATCCCGCGCCGGGTGGGCTTCGCCTTGGCCGGCGTCTTGCTGGGTGACGAGGACTGGCTCGTCGCCGGGCTCGACGTCGGGCTCGACGTCGGGCCGTCCGCGGCGTTGTCCGGCTTCGAACCGTCGCCGGGCAGGACCGCGAACAGCACCAGGGCCAGCACGACCGCGACGGCGAACCCGACCAGCGCGACGATCTCCCTGGTGCGCGGCCGTCGGCCGGGGCCCGGAGCCTGCGCCGCCGCGCTCGTCGTGGACCGCCCCGATGGCTGCCAGCGACCGGGTCTCGGTCGCCTCCTCGTCCGGGGGTGCCGCCACCGGCAGCACCCGGGTCGGCGGCCGCACGTGACCGGACGGGCCGGCGGCCAGGAAGTCGCGGACCTGCGCCATCGACCAGCGCCGGGACGGGTCCTTGACCATGGTCGCTGCCAGCAGCGGGGCCAGCCATCCGGCGTCGGTCAGCCGCGGCGGCTCGTCGTGGACGATGCGGTAGAGACCGCCCATCACGTTGTCGCCCATCTCGTAGGGCGTGCGGCCGGACAGGACGTAGAAGATCGTGGCCCCCAGGGACCAGACGTCGACGGCCTCGTCGCCCCGCTCACCGGAGGCCACCTCCGGAGGGAGGTACGCGGGCGACCCGGTGACCAGGCCGGTCTGCGTCAGGGACGGGTCCGTCGTGATCCGGGCGATGCCGAAGTCGGTCAGCTTCGCCCGTCCGCTGCGGTCCACCAGGATGTTCGACGGCTTCACGTCCCGGTGCACGATGCCCGCGGCGTGGGCGGCGGCCAGGGCGTCCGCTGCCTGCCGCAGCAGGGGTGCCGCGTCGTCCGGCGAGAGCGGCCCCTGCTCCCGGACGAGCCGGGACAGGTCGGTGCCGTCGACGTACTCCATCACCAGCCACCGGGAGTCGGTGTCGGCGTCGACGACCAGGTTGAAGACGGCGACCACGTTGGGGTGGTCGAGCCGGGCGGCCAGCCGTGCCTCGCGCTCGGCACGGGCCAGGTCGGTGCTGTCGGCTCCCGGCAGCACACCGATCCGCTTGAGGGCCACCTCCCGCTCGAGCACCTCGTCGACGCCCAGCCAGACAGCGCCCATGCCGCCCCGGCCGATCTCACGCTCGAGCGTGTACCTGCCTGCGATCACGGGTGCCCTCTGCTCGGTCGGGTGGCCTGCCGGGTCGATCGTAGGTGGCTACGTGGTGACGGTGACCATCCGCTGGGTGGCGCGGGTCAGCACGACGTACAGCGTGGCGCGGCCGGTCAGGGACTCCGCCTCGATCTCGTCGGGGGCCACGACCACGATGCCGTCGAACTCCAGGCCCTTGGTCTCCAGGCCGGTGAGCACCGCGACACGGGCCTGGCTGCCGCCGGACGCGTCGGCGGCGAGGTGCGACCACGAGTCGAGCCACTCCTGGACCTGGGTCCGCCGGGCAACGGGTACGACGATGCCGACCGTGCCCTCGACCGCGCCGGCCAGCTCGGTCACCGCGTCGCGGGTGCCGTCGCGGAGGTCGACGACGGTGCGCTCCTCCGGGTCGGTGCCGGTCTCGCGGACCGCGTTGGGGAGGTCGGCGTGCAGGCCCACGCGCTCGGCGTAGCGGGCCGCGAAGTCGTAGATCTCCTTGCTGTTGCGGTAGTTCGTCGACAGGTGGAAGCCGTGCCGGGCCTTGTCGCCGAGCGCGGTCTCGCGGGCCGCGGACGCCTCGTCGGGCGCCGGCCACGACGACTGCGCCGGGTCGCCGACCACGGTCCAGGTGGCGGCGCGGCCACGCCGGCCGACCATCCGCCACTGCATCGGGGTGAGGTCCTGCGCCTCGTCGACGAGCACGTGGGCGTAGCCGTCGTCCTCGACCCGGACGGTCGGGCGGGGCCGGTGCGGCTCGCGCTGGTGCCGCTCGAAGGTGGTGCTGAGCTCAGGGACGTTCTCGTCGAACAGCTCGGCCAGCGGGTCGAGCTCGGCGTCGCGGTCGTTCTGCGGGCGCTCGGGCACGTCGCCGAGCTCGTAGCGCAGCTCGTCGAGCAGCGCGATGTCCTCGATCGACCAGTCGTCGGGCGTCACGCGGTACTCCCGCGGCTCCCGGACCGGGCCCCACGACTTCGACAGCAGCGCCTGGTCCGCCTGGCTGACGACGCCCTCGCCGACCCGGGCCAGCAGCTCCGGGTCACGCAGCCAGCCGAGCACGTCGGTCGCGTCGAGCGGCGGCCACCAGGCCAGCGCGAAGTCGACGAACGCGGCGGTGCCGAGCAGGGTGTCGTTGAACTCGTCGCGGCCGCGGTCCCGGCCGCGCTCGCCGCGGACCTGGCGCCACAGCGCGTCGAGCAGGGCGGAGGGGACCCGCGGCACCTGCCGGTTGCGCTTGCCCTGCGACAGCAGCTGGCGGCGGATCTGGTTGAGCTCGCGCGGGCCGAGCACCAGGTTGTCGTCGCGGTAGAACAGCCGCAGCTCCCGCGGCGCGTCCGGGACCGCCTGGCGCGCCGTACGTCGCAGCAGCTCGGCCATCCGGGCGGCGCCCTTCACGTCCGCAACAGCCGGCTCGTCGTGCCGGAACGACCGGATGCCGTCGACGACCTCGCCGAGTGAGCGCAGCGCGACCGCGGTCTCGCCGAGCGACGGCAGCACCCGCTCGATGTAGCGCATGAACACGCCGGACGGACCGACGACGAGGACGCCGCCGCGCTCGTAGCGCTGCCGGTCGCTGTAGAGCAGGAAGGCCGCCCGGTGCAGCGCCACGACCGTCTTGCCCGTGCCGGGGCCGCCGGAGATCGACACCACGCCCTTGCTGGGCGCGCGGATCGCCTTGTCCTGCTCGGCCTGGATGGTCGCGACGATGGAGTGCATCGTGCGGTCGCGGGCGCGGGACAGCTGGGCCATCAGGGCGCCCTCGCCCACCACGACCAGGTCGGTCTCGGCCCCGGCGTCGAGCAGGTCGTCCTCGACCGCGACCACCCGCGCACCCGTGCAGCGCAGCACCCGGCGACGTACGACGCCTTGGGGGTCGGCCGCCGTGGCCTGGTAGAACACGGCCGCCGCGGGGGCCCGCCAGTCGATCAGCAGCGAGTCGCGCTGCTCGTCGCGCAGCCCGATCCGGCCGATGTAGCGGGGCGCCTCGCCGTCGGCGGACAGGTCGAGCCGGCCGAACACGAGCCCTTCGTGGGCGGCGTTGAGCGTCGCGATCCGCTTCGCGGCCTGGAACACCATCGCGTCGCGCTCGACCAGACCGCCCTCGTGGCCGAGCCGGCCCCGGCCGTACCCCTCCTTGGCGAGGGCCTCGGCGTTCTTGGTCGACTGCTCGAGCTGGGTGTAGACGCGGTCGACGAACTCCTGCTCGTGGGCGATCTCATGCTGGGCCACGGTGTCGTGGGTCGGGGCGACCCCCGGGCTGACGTGGTCGACGGACACGGCAACGGCTCCTGGATGCGGTCAGAACCCGGGTGCTGGGCACCCGTTTCGGGCAAGTGGGCAACTCTACCCCGTGCCTGCCAGGCCAGGTCCCGGTTTTCGCGGAGGTCGCCTCGGACCGCTGGGTGCTGGCCTAGAACGTCACCGGTCCGTAGATCGCCAGCCCCATCTGCCTGCCGGGTACCGGCTCGGTGACGCGTACGACGACCAGATGGGTCTCGCCGGGTGTGAGCGCAACGCCGTACTCGAAGGTGCCCGTGGGGGTGCGGTCGACCGCCTCGCCGTCCACGCTGACGACCACCCGCCCGAGGCTGCCGAAGCTGGTCGCCCACGCGACGACCTGACGGTGGTCGGCGGGCGCGACCGCGACGCGAAGGATCTCCCGGCTCTGGTCGACCTGCTCGCCGCGCACGAAGCTGTAGTCCTCGCCGCGCACCGTCAGCTTGGGCGGCATCGGGAAGCCGGCCAGCCGGGGCGGCCCCTGCACCATCGGCTCCTGCGGCCCGAGGGTCTCGGGCGCCGGGCCCGAGAACAGCGTCGGCCCGAGCACGAAGCCTGCGACGGTGACCACGGCCGCCACCACGACCCCGGCGACCCGGGCGGTGTGCCGACGGGCGCTGCCGGCCCGGACCCGCTCCGCCACCGCCGCGGTCCGCGCCTGCGGCCCGATCGGGTCGGTACCCCCGAAGTCGCGCGCCTCCTCGTGCAGGCCGGCGCGGAGCTCGTCGATCCTCATGTCGTCTCCCGCGTGCGTTCGTCGGCGTCGAGCAGCGCCGGGTCGACCCGGAGCTTGGCGAGCGCCTTGGAGGTCTGGCTCTTCACCGTGCCGGCGCGTGCAGCCGAGCACCTCGGCGGTGTCCGCCTCCGACAGGTCGTCGAAGAACCGGAGCACCACCACCGCGCGCTGCCGGCGTGGCAGCCGGCCGAGCGCGACCCACAGGTCGTGGTGGGTCTCCGGGCCGTCGCCCGCAGGCTGGCCCTGCTCCGGCAGCTCGCCGGTCGGCCGCTCGCCCCTCCACTTGCGGCGCCACCAGGTGGCGTACGTGTTGACCAGGATCTTGTGGACGTAGGGCTCCGGCTGCTCGTCCAACCGCCTCCAGACGAACCAGGCCTTGGTCAGCGCGGTCTGGAGGAGGTCCTCGGCCAGGGCGGGGTCGCGAGTGAGCAGGTACGCCGTGCGCAGCAGCCGGTCGGAGCACACGACCACGAACTCCTCGAAGTCGGGACGGGCGTCCCTCCGCGTGCTCATCGACGCGCTCCGCTCGATGACAGGGGCCCCGATGCCCACCTGGTCCATGGCCGTCACATCAGGATGTACCACTCGGGGACCGGATCCGGTTGCCCGACGACGTAACTCGGTTGACCTCAAGTCCGGTTGAGGTCGAAGGATGGGGTCATGCGCTCCCCGGCTTCCTCCGCGACCGTGACCCGGCCGACCCTGCGGGAGCACCTCGCGCTCTCTGTCGGGACGGTCGCCATGGTCACGCTGACCGCGTTCGCGGACCGGGCGGTGGGTACGGCGCTGCCGAGCATCGTGCGCGACCTGGACGCGCTGGCGTCGTTCGGGCTGGCCAACGCCGGACCGGCCGCGAGCTTCCTGGTCACGCTCGCCTTTGCCGGCGCCTGGGCCGACCGGCGCGGTCCGTTGCCGGTGCTGCGCACGGGGGTCGTGGCATTCGGGCTCGCACAGCTGCTGGTCGCCCTGGCCCCGACGATCGCGGTGGTGATCCTCGGCCGGCTGCTCAGCGGCATCGGGGAGGCGCTGGTCGACGTGTCCCTGATCGTGCTGGTCGCCAAGGCGATCCCCTCGGAGCTGCGACCGCGGATCTTCTCGCTGGTCTCCGCCGCCTGGGTGCTGCCGTCGGTGGTGGGACCGGTCGTCACCGGCGTGGTCACCGAGCAGCTCGGCTGGCGGTGGGTGTTCCTCGGCGTCCTGGTGCTCGTCCCGCCGACCTGGCTGCTGCTGCGGCCGGCGCTGGGCGAGGTGCCGGCGCCGTCGTCGGAGCCGGCGGCGTCGTCGCCGGGCGCGGTGTGGGCTGTCCTGGCGGGTGCCTCGGTGCTCGCGCTCACCCTGGCCGGCGAGCAGCTCACCAGTCACGCCTTGGTCGCCTCGGCGGTCCTCGCGACGTCCGCCGCTCTCCTGGGTCTCGCGGTCGCTCGGCTGCTTCCCGCCGGCACGCTGAGGGGGGCGCGTGGTCTGCCGACCGTGATCGCCGTACGCGGGCTGGTGAGCGTCGCCTTCGGGGCGGTCGGCGCGTTCCTGCCGCTGCTGCTCACCCTGCTGCACGGATTCCGGCCGACCCAGGCGGGCATCAGCCTGACGGTCACCGGGCGTGATGTGGGCGTTCGGCTCCTGGGTCCAGGGCCGGGACCTGCCGTGGCGCCGCGCGACGGTGCTGCGGGCCGGACTGGTGGCGATGACTCTGGGCCTCGCCGTGGCCACGCTGCTGGTCCTCCCGGACCTCGCTCCCTGGTGGGGGCTGGCCGGCTGGGCGCTGGCCGGCATCGGCATGGGGATCTCGTCCTCGACGCCTGTCCGTGCTGATGCTGGACCTCTCCCCCGACGACCAGCAGGGCCGCAACAACAGCGCTGCCCAGACCGCCGCAGCGGCCGCGATGGCGGTGGGCCTCGCGTTCGGCGGCGCGCTGGTCGCGATGACCGCGCCGTCGCCGGGGCCGATGGTCTTCCTGGTGCTGCTGGCCGGCGGGACCGCGGCCGCCGCGCTCGGGACACTGATGTCGGGCCGGGTCACCTCGGCCTGACGTGTTGCTCGTGCTCCCGCGGTGACGACCGGCGCCGGGTGGTCGGCCAGTAATGTTCAGTAGATGGAGCCGAGAGTGAGCCGGTCGAGCAGGGTTGGGTACGCCGAGCCCCGCAGATAGGCGTCCATGACCGTCTCGCGTGGCCGGTACGGTCGGTGGCGCAGGCTCAGGACGTGACCGAACTCGTGGACGGTGACCTTCGCCCTGGATTCGTGACTGAGGGGACGGGCAGCGTTCAGGCGCACCGTCGACCGGGTGATGTGGTCTCGATCGCAGTAGTTGAGGGTCCAGCCGTTGACGTCCGTGGCGTGCGCGCGGTAGGGCGAGACGACGACGTCGGCGGCCGCCTTGCTCGTGACCGTGCGCAGACGCGGCTGGCCCTGGTGGACGTCGTTCCAGATCCGCAGGGCACGCCCTACCCGCCATGTCGGGTCGACGCTCGCGTAGTAGACGTCGAGGACGGGCTTCCGCCACAGGCACGAGTCCGTCGACAGGGTCCGCAGCTGCCGGCGGGCCGGCCAGCAGGGACAGCACCAACACCGATGCGGCGAGTACGCGGCGGACGATGGCGAGCACGGACACGGTGGCCTCCGGCTCCCAGAGTCGGGCCGGACCGCCGTGCTGCCATCGGTCAAACGGCGTACGAGGGCTGCGCCGCCGCGCTGGCCCGGCCGCTAGCCACTTGCGTCTACCGTGCGAACCATGGAAGGCATCGTGCTCCGTGTCCGGCCGATCCCCGGCCACAGCATGGATGTCACGTACGACGACCCCGGGTGCGGGCTCGGTGAGGCGGAACGTCCAGGCGCCCGCACGGCCCAGCCGCGGGATGGTCGATCCGGTGCGTGTCGATCAGAGCCACCCATCCGCCACCGCGCCAGAACCGAGTCGCCGATGCCCATGGTGGCCCGGGTGACCTGGTCGCGCCGGCGGCGCTGGTGGCCGGTGGGTGCTGCCTGCCCCGCCCGATCACCACACCAGTAGTCGCTCCACGAGGGAGAGAGCCATGCTGCTCAAGTTCGCGGCCGTCGCCGCTACCGCCTGCACGCTGATCGCCACGGCGTCACCACCCGTCCACGCCGCCGGACCGACGGCGCAGGTTCTTTCCGTGACGGGCCCCGGGTGTGCCTCCGGCGTGTTCCTGATGCGCGTCAAGTTCGACGGCATCGACCCCGCCGCTCCGGTCGTCGTGCACACCATCGTCCGGGGTGGCGGTCTCGTGTACATGGACGACAGCGTCGCGTTGCAGAGGAACGCGACGGACACGCTCTGGCGGCTCTTCGAGAGCTTCAACTACGGCGATGTTCCGAACAGGGGCACGTGGCCCATCTCGGAGAACCTTCCTGTGCGTGTCGAGATGCGCATGGAACGCCCGAAAGGGACGGTCTTGGAGTCGTGGTCGCTGTCCGTCGACTCCTGCAACCAGGCGAAGATCCTCTACAACGGGCTGACGGCCAACGACAAGGACGAGGACAACGTCCCCATTCCGACCGATCGGTGCCCCGCTGTTGACGGACGCGGCTTCTCGAACGGGTGCCCGCTCTACGACCGCGCGCTGACCGTCGCGTACAAGAAGCGCGCCGGTCGGTTCGTGGGCCGTCTCGGCACCACGGACCCCAACCACAGACTGCGGCGCGGCATGCCCGTCACGGTGTGGCGGGTTCGGCCCGGTCCCGACCGACGGATCGGCAAGGATCTCACCAGCGCGTACGGCAGGTTCGCCGTAGCAAAGCGCGCGAAGCCCGGGCGCTACTACGCGACGGCGCCGGGGACGCTGATCCCCAGCGTGGGGGCGGTCCTCAACGAGACGTCACAGAAGGTACGAGTCCGCCGAGGGCACTGAGTCCCTGCACGGAGATCCTCGTCCTGGCCCGGCTCACGGCCCTCGGGTCACGCCACCCGCCGGGCTGCCGGACTGCAGCGCCAGCAGCCGGGTGAACAGCCAGACGAGGCCGACCTGCCAGCCGACGGCCAGCAGCACGAGCACCGGCCACCAGCTCGCCACGACGGCCGCGCGCGGCTCGCCCTGCAGCGCGGCAAGGGCGTACGTCGGCAGCAGCACCGCCGCCCACAAGGCGACCACCGCGGTACGGAGAGTCCGGCTCCGGTCGGGCGGTGGGTCGATACCAAGACCGCTCACGTCCTGGGGTGGATAGTCCTTCAGCATCTGCCGCGTGGAGTCGTAGACCGTCGTCCGGGGATAGTTCACCGCCAGCATCTGTCGTGTACGGCGTGCCGCGCTCGGCGTCCACCGCACCGATGCCGGCAGCGCGACCGCCTCGATCCGCCCCTCGGCAGCACGGAAGCCCCGGTCACCGAGAATGCAGCGTCCGCGCACCGACACCACCGCGCTGACCGGGCCGAGGGCCACGGTCGCGCTGCCGGGCAGGTACCAGCCGTACAGCCCGCAGCGGCACTCCGCCGCCGGCACGGCGTGGTCGGCACCTGCCGCACAACGGGCCTTCTCGAGCCTCCCGTTCCAGGGACCGCACTCGCTGTGCACCGTCGGATAGAGCCCGTCCGCGCGCAGCTCGAACTGCCGGTAGCCGCGCAGCTCCCCGGCGACGAGATCCGGCCCGGGCAAGAGGCCGGCAGCCTGGTCGGTCATGTCGACGCCGGGGCCGGCTCCGGCTCCGGCTGCGGCTGCTCGCGACGCGGCTCCGACTCGCGCCGCGGGTCCTCAGGAAGAGGTTCGAACTCGATCTCGCGACGCTCCGTGCCGATGTTGCCCATGGTCCTCGCCCCGATCCCGTGGGGTTGGTCCGGAGGCGACCCGCCGGCGCCCTCCGGCTGTGCTGCTACTCATCGTCAGCCCCCGGTGGATTCCTGTCGAGACCCCGGGCCACTCCCGTCGGCGGGGCCCTCAGCGGGGAGCGGCACGAGGCCCTGATGGCTTTCCGGGCCTACCGCCACCTCGCGCCCGGTGACCGCGTCACCGCGGGCGACAGCACAAGAGGATGTCGGCGGGGCCAAGGCGGTCGTGCGTAACGGGGTCGTCTCGCCCCGCCGACGAGGAACGGGTGCGCGTCAGCGACGCGCCAGGTGGCTGTGGGCTGCTATCTCCTCGATCTGTCGACGGCGCATCAGCCGAACGCCGCTCTTGTGGGTGGAGAAGGGTAGGCGTCGATGGTTCAGCATCTGCCGGAGCTCGGCGTCGGAGACACCGAGGATGTCGGCGGCCTGACTGACCGTGATCCAGTACGAGTCGGGGTCTCGCAGATGGGCGCGCCACGGGTAGTACTCGAGAGCGACGCTCTCCACCTCGCCCGGAGTGACAACGTGGCCCCTCATGAGCCGCCGAGCGCGCTCAAGACTGCACCCGAGGACCCGGGCAGGGTCGAAAATGGTTGGCTCCACGACTACGCCCCATAAAGTCGAACGCCATGGTCGCCTCCTGCTCAGGCGACGTAGGCACTTTAGGCCTCGCCCATTGCCGACGTAAATGACGAGCGACTCTTTCGACGTAATCCACTCCTGAGGGTGCCAGTCGGCACGGAATTCATCCCTCAGCTGGCCGACCCACGACTGAAAAACTTGCTCGACGATCCGTCCGCTGTCACGACGGAGACGATGTCCGGGCACGACTCGGGCCTCAGAGAGCCCGAAACCGAGCTCGTCACACCTCACGAGCCACGGCAGGATGGCAACCGGCAGACATGGTGCAGGCGCAAACTGCCCGTCCCGGAGGAGACAGATGGCCACCACGATGCGGGCCTCGGTGCTGACCGGGCCTCAGACCATCGAGCTGCAGGAGCGGCCGGTACCCGAACCAGGCCCCGACGAGGCGCTGGTCCGCGTCGGCTCGGTCGGCGTGTGCGGCTCCGACGTGCACTACTACAAGCACGGCCGGATCGGGTCGATGGTCGTGGAGGGGCCGTTGGTGCTCGGCCACGAGGTGGGCGGCACCATCGTCGCCGTCGGCGATGCCGTGGATCCGACCCGCGTGGGCCAGCGCGTCGCCCTGGAACCGCAACGACCGTGTCGCCGGTGCAGGCAGTGCAAGACCGGGCACCTCAACCTCTGCCGAGACATGGAGTTCTTCGCGACCCCACCGGTCGACGGGGCGTTCTGCGACTTCGTCACGCTTCCGGCGGACTTCGCACACCCGGTGCCGGACTCGCTCTCCGACGCCGCGGTCGGTCTGCTCGAGCCACTGTCGGTGGGGCTCTGGGCCAACCGCAAGGGCAGCACCACGGCCGGTAGCCGGGTGTTCATCACCGGTGCCGGACCCATCGGCGCGGTGGCTGCCCTGTCTGCACGTGCGATGGGCGCCACCGACATCATCGTCTCCGACCCCGTCGCGTCCCGCCGGCAGCGGATCACCGAGCTCGTCGCGGCACACGCCGTCGACCCGACCGGCGGTTTCGACCCGGCCGAGCTCGAGGCCGACGTGTTCCTCGAGTGCTCCGGGGCGACTCCCGCCCTGCTCGACGGCCTGAAGGCCCTCCGGCCGGGTGGCACCGCCGTGATGGTGGGACATGGGGACGAGCACATCGCACTGCCGGTGCAGGACATCCAGGTGCGTGAGGTGATGCTGACCGGGATCTTCCGGTACGTCGACACCTGGCCGGTCGCGATCTCGCTCGCAGCGACCGGCATGGTCGACCTCGACGCCCTGGTGACCGCACGGTTCGGCCTCGAGGAGGTCGAGGCTGCTCTCACCAGCGACGCGGACCCGTCGAGCATGAAGTCCGTCGTCGTCGTCAACGAGGAGCACCGGTGAGCAACCCCTTCAGCCTCGAGGGCCGTACCGCCCTCGTCACCGGTGCCAACCAGGGCCTCGGCCTCGCCTTCGCCTCCGCGATCGCCGACGCCGGCGCGGATGTCGTGGTCGTCGGCCGGCACGAGGACCGCAACCGGGAGGCAGCCACCGAGATCGCACGACGGTCGGGACGGCGCACCACGGTCGCGACCGGCGACGTGACCGACCAGGACGACGTACACCGCATCGTGGATCTGGCGATGGCTGCGCACGGCCGCATCGACGTCCTCGTGAACAACGCCGGCATCTGCTTCCACCGACCGGCGCTCGAAGTGCCGGACGAGGAGTTCGCCGAGGTCTTCGACGTCAACGTGACGGGCCTGTGGCGCATGTCGAGGGCCGTCGCGCCGTCCATGATCGAGTCGGGAGGCGGGTCGATCGTCAACGTCGGCTCGATCTCGGCGATGATCGTGAACCGTCCGCAGTGGCAACCTGCCTACAACGCCTCGAAGGCCGCGGTCCACCAGCTCACCAAGTCCCTGGCGGCGGAGTGGGCGCCGCACCACATCCGGGTGAACGCGATCGCGCCCGGCTACGTGAAGACCGAGATGGCGCCGGTCGACGAACCCCGGTTCCGGCAGCGCTGGATCGAGGACGCGCCGATGCGGCGGTACGCGACACCCGAGGAGATCGCCCCCAGCGTCGTCTACCTCGCAAGCGACGCAGCGTCGTTCACCACAGGCGCCGTGCTCGTCACCGACGGCGGCTACACGTTGCACTGACCTACGTGCGTTCCCCTGCCTGCACACCGGTGCCACGAGCCGATCGACTCAGGCAGAAGATGCGGCTGCTCGGTGATCGAGGGTCGCGCCCTCACCGAGCGAGCCCATCCGGCGGGTTCAGCCGGGTCCGCGATGGGCGCTCCACAGTGCGCCGGCGCGACTGGCCGCTTCGGCGACCAGGGCCGCAAGCTCCGGCCTGTCGGGGACCGGGAATGAGACGTACGTGCCACGGCCGCCGCCGGTCGGTCGGCCGTAGGCCTTCGCCGCGAGGCGCCCGTCGGGAAGAAGCCGCACGTTGAGCGTGGTCAGCGTGAACTCCTCACCTCGTCGGGTGTCCGTCCAGCGGAGTGCCTCCGGGATCGTGACGTTGATCGCCAGGGCGGTCACTTCGAGAGCGACGTCGCTGCTCATGCCCGCATGTTCTCACGCGGGTCTGGTGCGACCATGCAGGTCACCGCGGTGTGCGTCTGGCGGCTGCTGACGATGGTTCGCCGGGGCACGGTGTTCTCCCATGCCGCCTTCCGGTACGTCGACATCGTGGTCGGCGCCATCGCCGCAGCTTCTGCCCTCACGTTCGGGCTCGCCGTCACCCTCGCGCCCGGCGAAGCCGTGCCCCCCGGCATGGTCCTGCTCATCTGCGGAGCGTCCCTGATCGTGGCCGGCGTGGCCCTGGTTGTCCTCGTGCTGCGGATGCTGCTCGCCCAGGCGGTCGACCGGGACGCGGAGGCGCACCACCTGCGGGCCGAGCTGGACGAGGTGATCTGATGCCGATCGTCGTCGACATCGATGTGATGCTGGCCAGGCGCAAGATGGCCGTGGGCGCGCTCGCGGAGCGCGTCGGCATCACGCCCGCCAACGTGGCGGTGCTCAAGAACGGTCGAGCCAAGGCGGTGCGATTCACCACGCTCGCCGCCCTGTGCGAGGCACTCGACTGCCAGCCCGGCGACCTGCTGCGCTGGGAACCCGAGAGTTCGCCCGACGGTGTGGGGCAGGCCGGTGGCGGGGCCCAGCCGCTCGCGCACGGCAGGTCGGACTCCTGAGCTCACCGTTTCAGCGAACTTCAGGACGGTGCGCTGGCGGTCCCCTCGACCCACGTCCTGCGGTGAATCCGCAGGACTCGCATGTCGGCGTCCTGCCGAAGACCCGAGCGGACACAACCTCGAGATCATCACCGTCCCGTACGGCGGCTGAGGCCGAGCCTCCTCACGCGGCTCCAGGGCGCGGCTGATCGGGAACGCCTGGGACCTCTGTGCGGGCCGGGGCATCGTCGCGGGCCGTGGCCGGCGTACCCGACGCAATGGCCTCGAAGTAGCGCAGCATCTCGACCGGGAACGGCAGCACGAGCGTCGAGTTCTTCTCGGCGGCCACCTCCACCATCGTCTGGAGCAGCCGCAGCTGGAGCGCGGCCGGAGTCCGGGCCATCACGCTCGCTGCCTCGGACAGCCTCTGGGACGCCTGGAACTCGCCGTCGGCCGTGATGACCCGGGACCGGCGCTCGCGCTCGGCCTCCGCCTGTCGCGACATCGACCGCTTCATCGACTCGGGCAGCGCGACATCCTTGATCTCGACGCGGTCGATCTCGATGCCCCAGGGCGCGGCTGGGCTGTCGAGCATCACCTCGAGGCCCTGGTTGAGCTGTTCCCGGTTGGAGAGCAGGTCATCGAGCTCGCTCTTGCCGATGATCGAGCGCAGCGACGTCTGCGCCACCTGGGCGATCGCGAACCCGTAGTCCTGCACTTCCACGACGGCACTGATCGGGTCGATCACCTTGTAGTAGAGGACGGCGTCGACCCGAACCGTCACGTTGTCGCGGGTGATGCCGTCCTGCGCGGGGACCGGCATGGTCACCACCTGCATGTTGACCCGCTTCATCCGGTCCACGATCGGAACCAGCATGGTGAACCCCGGCCGCCGCACCTGCGGCTGGGCCCGTCCCAGCCGGAACACGACGCCGCGTTCGATCTGCTGGACCACCCGCGCACTCGCGACCCAGACCACACCCCCGACGACGGCCAGCGCCCCCAGCGCGTACCACACCATGTCCATGACGACTCCGGTGACGAGAAGAGCCTCGCTTCGAGCGTACGCCGGTCAGGAAGGGACGTGACGTCCCGCTGCTCGCGATCTTCGGTCGAGATTCGCCACCGGTGGCCGGCGGAAGGCTCGGAGCTCAGTGACCTGTGGCCGCATGATCACGTGCGCAGGCGACGACTGCCGTCAGGTCGAGCCCGTACGTCGACCCGGCCCCCTTCTGGTACGCGTCGAGCCGGGCGGCACCGCGCTCCAGCAGCCGGGCAGCGCCGACCGTGTTGCCGCGGGCGGCGTGCGTGAGGCCCACGCAGAGCTGGGCGAGCCCCTGCCACAAGTCCCGTTCCTCGCGCGGCCCCGCCTTCCAACGAGCTTCGAGGACCTCGTGGGCAGAGAAGGGTCTCCCCTCTCGCACCAGCTCTCGGGCGAACGCCAAGGTCTCCGCAGGCGGCAGTGGTTCCTCCGAGACCGGTTCGACGCCGGTAGCCCCGTAGGGCAGAGGTCGGCCGAGAGCATCACGAGGTCGTTCCTGGCGTGGTCGACCGGCAGCGTCCCGGTCCCGGTCGCGGGTCATCGCCGGCACCCACCGGACTTGCGCCGCATGATTCCCAACGCCATGAGTGCATCGTAGGACGGCTGCAGCAGCCCGCCCCGGTGACCCTGGAACACCGGCGGCCATGACGGCGTTGCTCCCCTACGGGGCGAAGGAGCGCCATGGAACCGACAGAGCACGACGCGCTCGACGCGTACTCACGCGTCGTCACCACGGTGGCCGAGGCCCTGCTGCCGCGAGTGGCCGCCCTCCGCGTCAGCCCTCGAGGCCGATCGGGGGAGGCGTCCGGCTCTGCCGTGGTGCTCACCGCCGAGGGACACCTGCTCACCAACGCCCACGTCGTCGGCAGCGCCGACACCGGCGAGGCCACCTTCGCCGACGGCAGCAGCGCCCGCGTCGAGGTCGTCGGCCGCGACCCGCTCGCCGACCTTGCCGTGGTCCGGGCCGACCGGCCGATCGTCGAGCCGCCGGTCTTCCGCGACGTCGACGACCTCCGCATCGGCAGCCTGGTGGTCGCCGTGGGGAACCCCCTCGGGATGGCGGGCAGCGTGACCGCCGGCGTCGTCAGCGGACTGGGCCGGGCGCTCCCGGTCCGCACCCGCACCGCCACCCGGATCGTGGAGGACGTGATCCAGACCGACGCCGCGCTCAACCCCGGCAGCTCCGGCGGCGCCCTGGCCGACTCCCAGGGACGGGTGGTCGGCATCAACACCGCCGTCGCGGGCATGGGCCTGGGGCTCGCGGTCCCGATCAACGCCACCTCGCGACGGATCATCTACGCGCTGATGCACGACGGCCGGGTCCGGCGCGGCTACCTCGGGCTGGTCACCTCACCGGCACCGCTGCCTCCGGAGTGGGCTGCCCGGACGGGCCAGCACACCGCCCTCCGGGTGGTGGAGGTCGTCGCCGCCAGCCCGGCCTCGTTCAGCGGCCTGCACCCCGGAGACCTGATCCTCGCCGTCGGCGGGGACCCACTCGGAGACGCGCAGTCGCTCCAGCGGTTGCTGTTCGAGGAGTCGATCGGCACCCGGCTGGAGATCACGGTCCTCCGCAACGGCGCCCTCGTGGACGCCGTGGCGGTGCCGTCCGAGCTCAGCGACTGAGCCGTCAGCCTCGACGGCCGACACGACTTCCTCGACGAGTCGTCGCCCTCCGGTAGCGCGCCTCGGGTGGGTGCTGCAGGTCTCGACACTCGGCCCCGGGGACCGGACGTTCTGACGGATCTCGCCACCTTGTTCGACGGTCAAGGAAACACCCGCCATTGCTGGTGCATGGCGTCTTGTGTGAGCCGCAGCCAGTGCGCCCTCGGCTGGCTGACCGGTGCGTCTCGGGCTCGACTGACGACAACAGCCGCATTCCCAGGGGCGAGCGGGCCGGCTGGGTACTGTCCGCGCATGAAGCGCAGCGATGCAGAGAGAACCCGCGAGCGGGACGACCGCCGGACCTGGTTCGAGCGGTTCGTCGAAGCCACCCACCGCCGCGTCAGCGAAGCGCCGTTCTTCGTCGTCTGCGTCGGCATCGTGGTCGTCTGGCTGGCCAGTGCACCGCTGTTCAGCAGTGCAAAGTCGTGGCAGGTGGTCATCCACACCGTCAGCAGTGTGCTGACCCTGTTGCTGCTGGTACTCCTGGAGAACGCGGGTCGCCGCGACGCTGAGGCCGCCCAGGAGAAGCTCAACGTGCTGGCTGAGGCACTTGCCGCGCTCATGGACTCCCGTGGCGCCGACGACCCGGAGCTCCACGAGGCCGCCGCCGAGCTGCGTGACGCCGTCGGCCTCGAGGCCCGGCATTGAGGCGCCGTCTCGCAGCAACGCGCTGACGTGCGTCTCTGTCAGAGCAGCCCTGCCCCGGCCGGCCGATCTGGTCCGTCATCGGGACGGCTTGCCAGGCGTGAGCCGGGAACCTCTAGTTTCAGCGATAGGCCGGCCTCGGGCAGCCCGGCGTGAACCTCGACGTCCTCAGGGAGAAGTGATCACATGGACCCGGTCAGGATCGGACTCATCGGCTACGGCTTCGGCGGCAGGTACTTCCATGCCCCCCTGCTCGCCTCGGCACAGGAGTGCGAGTTCATCGGTGTCGTCACCACGTCCGACGAACGCCGCGCTCTCCTGGGTGGCGAACATCCGGGGGTCGGCGCGTTCGACTCCCTCGAGGCACTGGCCGCCGACGGCGCCGAGGCCGTGAGCATCTCCACGCCGGCCGACACGCATTCGGCCCTCACTGACGAGGCGATCGCGCTGGGGCTGTCGGTGGTCTGCGACAAGCCGTTCGCGCTGGATCCGGCCGCGGCACGCCGCTCCGTCGGGCTCGCCTCGGAGCACGGGGTGGCACTGAGCCCGTACCAGAACCGTCGGTGGGACTCCGACTTCCTCACCGTGCGTGCCCTGGTCGAGGACGGGACGCTGGGCGAGGTGCGCAGGTTCGAGTCCAGGTTCGAGAGGTACGCCCCGGACAACGGTCCCGGCAGAGCCGGTGGTGGCACCCTGCTCGACTTCGGCGCGCACCTCGTCGACCAGGCTCTCTGCCTGTTGGGCCCGGTGGAATCGGTGCATGCCGAGTCCCGGACACGTGAGACCGGCCTCGATGACGACGTCTTCGTGGCACTGCGCCACACCAACGGCGCCGTCTCACACCTGTGGGGCAGCTGGAGCCAGCACGCCCCGGGGCCACGCTTCCGGGTCACCGGCTCGGCCGCTTCGCTGGTCGTGACGACCTGCGACACCCAGGAGGACGTGCTGGTCACCGGCGCGAGCCCCGCGACGTACGACACCTGGGGGGTCGAGGCGGCCTCCGACCTGGACCGGATCTTCACCGCGTCGGGTTCGGCGCCCGTCGCACTGGCACGCGGCGCATGGGACACCTACTACCCGGCCTTCGCCCGGGCGGTGCGCGGCGAGGGACCACCCCCGGTGGACGCGGCCGATGCCGTCGCGACGGCCGACGTCCTCGAGGCCGCCCGCGTCAGCGCCGCGAGCGGTGTGACGGTTCGTCCCGGGGCTGTCGCATGACCGGGCGCGAGCTCCTCGACGAGCTGGAGGCGCAGGAGTCGCGCCTCGTCTTCGACCGGTTCGACGAGAACACCGCGTGGGAGCTCGGCGTCGCCCTGCGGGAGGCCGCCCTCTCCGCGGGGCTGGCGGTCGCGATCTCGATCCGCCGCAACGGCCAGCGACTCTTCCACGCCGCGCTTCCCGGCTCGTCGGCCGACAACGACGGATGGCTCGCGCGCAAGAGCGCCGTCGTGGACCGCTACGGCCGCTCGTCGCTTCGTGTCGGCGAGCAGTTCCGGGTGGACGGCAAGTCGTTCGACGAGGACTCCCGCCTCGACCCGTCCCTGTTCGCCGCACACGGGGGCGCGTTCCCGATCCTCCTGCGCGGGACCGGCTGCATCGGCACCGTCGCCGTCTCCGGCCTCCCTCAGCTGGAGGACCACCGGCTCGTCGTCTCAACGCTCGAGGCCTTCCTGGCCGCGAGACGATGACCAGAGGTGACGAGCCGCAAGGGGGTGCCCGTGGACGCGAACGACGACACTGCGCAGGACGAACGCCCTGACTCCGGACACCCGTCGCTGTCGATGACGGTCCTCATGACGCCCGACCTGTCGAACTTCGCGGGCAACGTCCACGGCGGCCAGCTGCTCAAGTACCTCGACCAGGTCGCCTACACCTGCGCCAGCCGGTACGCCGGTCACTACGCCGTGACCCTGTCGGTGGACCGCGTGGTCTTCCGGGAGCCGATCCACGTGGGCGAGCTCGTCACCTTCGACGCGAGTGTCAACTACACCGGCCGTACGTCGATGGAGATCGGCATCCGTGTCACCACCGAGGACCTCCGCCTCGGCAAGGTCCGGCACACCAACAGCTGCTACTTCACCATGGTCGCGGTCGACGACGAGCGCCGTCCCGTCCCTGTCCCGCCCTGGGTGCCGACCACGCCCGTGCAGCTGAGGCGCGAGGCGGCAGCCAAGCGACGCCGCGAGCTGCGGAGGGAGATGGACCGGCGGGAGGAAGAGATCAAGGAGGTCGATGCTGCGAGGCCGACGCCCGGCGGGGACCTCTGAGATCACGCAGCCCGCTCAGCCCTTCACCGCACCGCCGAACGAGAACGCGCCACCGAGCCGCCGCGACAGCACGAGGTACAGCAGCACCGCGGGCAGCGGGACATCAGTTCCTCCGGAGGGCAACCGCCGGGTGGCGGGTGGCGGACGGGTGGACGGACAGCAGTGGGGGCGACGGGACGTGGCTGCCGGTCAGGTGACTCGTGGTCGGGCGATGCGCAACGTGAGGATCTGGAACGGCCGGAGGGTCAGGGCGACCCGGCCGTCGTCCACGTCGAGGACGTCGTCGTCGAGAGGTCGCTCGAGCAGGTCGGTCACCGCGACCGAGTCGGCGCGGAAGCCCAGAGCGAGGTGACCGCTCGCCCGCGCGCCCAGCGCCTCGTAGACCCGGACGACCACGTCGCCGCCGGGGTCCTCGCCGGCGTCGTCGGCGAGCTTCACGGCCGAGACCACGATCCCGTCGTTGTCGACGGACACCAGCGGGTCGACGCCGGCGTCTCCGGGCAGGGTGCGCGCCGGCAGGTTCAGCCAGTGCCCCTCACGGGTGGCGTCGAGGAGGTCGGCGCCGACGACGAGGCCGTAGCGGAGCCGGTGCCGGCCCAGGTCGGTCTCCGGGTCGGGGAAGCGGGGGGCCCGCAGCAGCGAGAGCCGGACCGTGGTCGTGGTGCCCCCGTCCGGTCGCACCGCGCAGGCGACGTCGTGGCCGTAGGTGGAGTCGTTGACGACGGCCAGCCCGTAGCCGGGCTCGCCGACGTGGAGGTAGCGGTGGGCGCAGATCTCGAAGCGGGCCACGTCCCAGCTGGTGTTGGTGTTGGTCGCGCGCTGGACGTAGCCGAACTGGATCTCCGAGGACGAGCGGTCGGCCCGGACGTCGAGCGGGAACGCCGCCTTGAGGAACGTCTCGACCTCCTGCCAGTCGACCTCCGTGTCGACGTCGACGCGCCGGGCACCGGGGGCGAGCGACACCACCTGGGTGAGGCTGGACCGCCCGAAGCGGCGTTCGATCCGCACGGCGGCCGCACTCTCGCCGGTCGGGCCCTCTGCCGTCACCGGGGCCAGGGACACGACGTCCACCAGGTCGGTGACGTGGCGGGTGTAGTGCCGGTCGACGTCCCAGGCGTCCCACTCGTTGGGGACGTCGGGGTGCAGCTGCAGGAGGTTGCCGGCCGCGCCGGGGGCGATCGCCTCCCGGCCGGACGCCAGGTCGACCACGGAGGTCAGCAGGCCGCGGCCGTCGACGACGGCCCGCACCAGACCGTTCTCGAGGACGTACCCGTCTGCGGCGGCGGTGACGTGCGCCGTCGACGAGCCGTCCTCCTGGTCGGCCGCGGGGAGCCGTCACGACGGCCCCACCGGCCGGGACCCCGCCGCGCGCGTGGGGTGCGGCGTTGAAGACCACGCGGCTGTCCGCCGCGGCGTTGCCGACGAGCGCCCCCTGCGCGGTCGCGATCAGCTCACCGAGCTCGCGGGCGACCTGTGCGTAGGTCTCCCGTGCCTCGCGATGCACCCACGCGATCGAGGAGCCGGGAAGGATGTCGTGGAACTGGTGGAGCAGGACCGTCTTCCACAGGCGGTCGAGCTCGCGTGCCGGGTACGGCGTACCCGACCTCACCGCGGCGGTGGTGGCCCACAGCTCGGCCTCGCGCAGCAGGTGCTCGCTGCGCCGGTTGCCCTGCTTGGTGTCGGCCTGCGTCGTGTAGGTGGCGCGGTGCAGCTCCAGGTACAGCTCCCCGACCCACACGGCCGGGTCGGCGTGGTCCGCCAGAGCCTTCTCGAAGAACGCCGACGGTGCCTCGATCTCGACCCGCGCCGACCCCTCCAGGTCCCGGAGACGCGCGGCCCGGGCGAGCATCTCCCGGGTGGGTCCGCCGCCGCCGTCGCCGTGACCGAACGGGACCAGGGACCGGTTCGCCAGCCCCTTCTCGGAGAAGTTGCGGACCAGGTGCGCCATCTCCGCGCCGCTGAGCTCGGAGTTGTAGGTGTCCACGGGAGGGAAGTGCGTGAAGACGCGGGTGCCGTCCAGTCCCTCCCACCAGAAGGTGTGATGGGGGTGCCGGTTGGTCTGGTTCCACGAGATCTTCTGGGTCAGGAACCAGGTGGACCCCGACAGCGCCACGAGCTGCGGCAGGGCCGCCGTGTAGCCGAAGGAGTCGGGCAGCCAGACCTCCTGGGTGTCGATCCCGAGCTCGTCGAGGAAGAACCGTTTGCCGTGCACCAGCTGGCGGGCCAACGCCTCGCCCCCGGGCATGTTGGTGTCGGACTCGACCCACATGCCGCCGACCGGCACCAGCTGGCCGGTGGCGACCTTCTCGCGCATGCGGTCCCACACCTCGGGGCGGTGCTCCTTCATCCAGGCCCACTGCTGGGCCGAGGACATCGCGAAGACCAGCTCGGGATGCTCGTCCATCAGGGAGGTGACGTTCGAGACCGTGCGGGCGACCTTGCGGACCGTCTCCCGCAGCGGCCACAGCCACGCCGAGTCGATGTGCGCGTGGCCGACGGCGCTGGCGACGTGCGCGCCGGCGTGGGCGGGTGCGGCGAGCGCCGGGGCCAGCACGTCGCGCACGGCGGGCGCGGACCCCACGACGTCGGCCAGGTCGATGGCGTCCATGGCCCGCTCCAGCGTGCGCAGGATCTGCCAGCGGCGGGGCGAGTCGGTGGACAGCTGCCGCATCAGCTGGTCGAGCACCTCGATGTCCTGCACGAGCTCCCACACCGGGCGCTCGAGCACGGCCAGCTCCACGCGCCGTACGCGGTAGAGCGGCTCGCTGCCGGCGGTGAGCACGTCCCCGAGGTGGGTCCCCACGCCGGCGCCGTGGATGTCGGGGTTCGAGGCGGCCTCGACGTACACGTCGACCGCCTCGCCGCCGCGGGCGGCCGCCGCGACCGGCAACCAGGTGCTCATCGGGTTCAGCGCCTTGATGGGGGTGCCGTCCGGGCGCATCGCCAGGGCCTCTGCGGAGAAGCCGGGCCGGTCGGGAGCGAACCCCAGGTCGACGACGGCCTCGACCTCCAGGCCGGCCCACTGCTCGGGGACGGTGCCGGTGACGTGGAACCAGGTGGTGCCCCACGGCGGCCCCCACAGCTCGCCCGCCTTGGTCTCGGAGTACTGCGCGGACAGCCCCTCGCCGACCGGAACGGGTTCGCCGGGAGCCTGCCAGGACTCCAGCAGGAGCGGCACCGGGTCGCGGTACACCGCCGGGCGGAGCCGCTCGGTCAGCATCCGCGTGATGCGGCGCTCAACATGGACCCGATCGTCATGCATGGCATGTCCTCCGTGTTGCGTGCGTCACTCGGACCCTAAGTCCCGGGAATTAGCACGTCAATACATCAAACCTCGTCGTCCCCGGTAGGCTCACGGCACCGAGGGAGGAGGTGAAACCCATGGATTCCGACCAGCCGGCCGGCGGGCCACCGCCGGGCATGTCCCTCTTCGCCTGGGTCAAGACGTCCCTCCGCGACTCCATCGCCCGCGGCGAGTACGCCGCCGACCAGCCCTTTGTCACCCAACGCCAGATCGTCGAGCGCTTCGGGGTCTCCACGACGACGGCGGTGCGGGCCCTCAACGACCTGGTCGCCGACGGGCTGGTCGTGCGGCGACGTGGCCGCGGCACCTTCGTCGCCGACGCAGCGCGGCGGGATGCGTCCGCCTCGGCGACGCAGCAGCGCACGGTCGCCTTCGTCAGCCCCAACGAGGTCGACCCGCACCAGGTCTCGGTCCGCGCCGGGATCGCCGCCGAGTGTGCGGCCAGGGGACACCGGCTGGTGGTGACCAGCACGCCCGACGTCGACGCGGAGGAGTCGGTGCTGCGGCGGGTGGTCGCCGACGGCGCGGACGGCGTCGTCGCCTACCTGCGGGACCACTCGCGCGCTGCGACCACCATCGACGAGCTGCGGCGCAGCGGCGTGGCGGTCGTCCTCGTCGACCGCTACCTCCCGTCCATGCCGACCGACGCGGTGATCTTCGACGACTTCGCCATCGGGTACGAAGTCACGACCGCCGTGCTCGACCGTGGGCACCGCGCCCTCGCGGTGCTGTGGGGCGAGGAGGAGGTCACCAGCGTGCGGGACCGGCTCAGCGGCCACTACCGCGCGCTGCGCGACCGCGGGCTGCCCGGAGCTGCCGGAGCGGTCGGCCCTGCGCGACTACTCGGCCCTGCCGGCGGAGCGGCGGCAGAGACGCCTGCGCTCCCTGCTCGACTCGCCGGGCGGCCTCACCGCGATCATCGGGGGCAACGCCGGCACCATGGCGCTGGCCGCCTCCGACCTCCTGGCCTTCCCCAGCGGGTTCCCGGGCACGATCGAGCTGGCGAACATGGACGAGCTCGGCCCCTACGACGTCTCACCCCTCGCCGTCGTCTCCGCCACGCTGCCCGCACGCGACATGGGCGCGACGGCGGCGCGGCTGCTGCACGAGCGGATGCACGGCTCCGACGACCCGGCGCGCCACGTCGTGCTGCCCGGCCGGGTGCACGCCGTCGAGCAGGGACGCAACACGCTCTCGGTGACAGGCAGCCGGTCCTCGTCCGCCACGGATCCCGCGGTCGCCCCCTCGAGGACCTGACCCGTGACGGTCTCACGCGTCCTACCGCGTCGTGGTGTGGACGATGAGCACGTCGCAGCTCGCCCGGTAGGCCACGTCCGAGGGCACCGACCCGAGCAGCCTGCGCGACAGCCGGTTCATGCCACGGTTGCCGACGACGATCAGGGCCGGTGAGCGGCTGTCCGCCTCGGACAGCAAGGCCTCGACCGCGTCGCCCGTGACGAGCGTGCCCTCGGGCGAGGAGGCGCCGGCTGCCCGGGCGGCGGCGAGACCGGCGTCGAGGGCCGACTGAGCGGCTTCCGAGCCGGCGACCCGGAACCTCGTGTCGTCCAGACCGGGCGTGATCCGGGCCTGCTCGCGCGCCGGCACCGGGTGGTAGGCGCAGACCACCAGCAGCTGGGCTGTCATCGCGCCGGCGAGCTCGGCCGCCGTGGCGACTGCCTGCAGGGACGTGTCCGAGCCGTCGGTCCCGACGAGAACTGTTCGATACCTCATGCGCGCGACCCTCCGGTTGATGGCCGATGATGCCCGGTGTCGTCAGCGTCGTCAGTGTCCGCCGGGAGGACGTTTGCGTGGGGCGGCGGCGGCGGAGCGGCTTCTCCGGGGTGCTCGGGAATCGCCTCCAGGCCGTGGTGGCGCAGCTGCTCGGGGAGCTCGTCCTCGGTCATCTCGTGGGAGTGCAGGATCTCCGGCGGGCTCAACAGGAGCCAGGCCACGAACACCACGCCCGTGGCGAGCATGACGAGCCCGATGATCAACGAGAGGTTCACCCCTGCGGCCTTCTTGATGTCCGCCTCGCTGGCGTTGAGGCCCACGATGGTGACGATGACCCCGAAGATCAGGAACAGGCTTCCGGTGAAGGACCGGATGTCGAAGAGCAGGGCGAGCGGGTCGGTGGCACGTTCACCGGGACGTTCCTCTGGTGTTGTCACGGCGAGCTCCTTCCGTTCAGACGGCGTAGAGGGCGACGTACAGGGCCGCGTTCAGGACCAGCACCCCGACGCCCAGGACGACGCGGTGACCGGTACCAGGAGTGCCTGCCGACCTCGGACCTGTCCTTGATCTCCATCCCGTAGACGAGCCCGTGCAGCTCCTCGTTCGTCTTCGGGTGCTCGAGCAGCGACACGATGACCATGCTGACCGCGCCCACGGCGAAGGCGGCGATGGATCCCCACATCGTCTCCTGCAGGTCGCTGCGGAAGGTCAGCACGTCCTGCTTGTAGAGCGCGTAGACGAGGACCGCGGTCAGCGTGCCGGTCAGGATCCCCCAGAAGCCCGCACTCCTGCTGGCTCGGCGCCAGAACATGCCGATGATGAAGGCGCAGAAGAGCGGCACGTTGAAGAACGAGAACAGCGTCTGCAGGTAGTTGGAGATGTTGCTGAAGCTGGAGGCGATGAGAGCCGTGGCGACCGCCAGCGCCACGCCACCGACCGTGGCCCAGCGTCCGATGTTGAGGTAGTAGCGGTCCGGCCGACCGGGCTTGAGGTAGTCCTGCCAGATGTCGTAGGTGAACACCGCGTTGAAGCTGGACACGTTGGCAGCCATGCCGGCCATGAAGGCAGCGAGCAACCCGGTCACGGCCACCCCCAGCACGCCCTGCGGCAGGTACTTCGCCATCAGGGCGGGGATGGCCTGGTTGTACTCCAGGTTGCTCCCCGCCGCTGCCGATCCCGGGAAGAAGCACCAGAGCGGCCATGCCGGGCAGCACCGTGATGAGCGGCACGAACGTCTTCGGGTAGGCCCCGATGATGGGTGTCAGCCGCGCCGAGTGGCCGTCCTTGGCGGCCATGGCCCGCTGCACCTCGGCGAAGTTGGTCGTCCAGTAGCCGAAGGACAGGCAGAACGACAGTCCGAGGATGATCCCGATCCAGTCACCCACCGGGTTGGACCCTCCGAGGCCGGTGCCCGACCACGGGTGGATGAAGGCGGTCCCGTGCTCGGACTCGAGCGTGCGGAAGAGGCTGCCCAGGCCTCCGCTCTCCTTGAGCGCGATGATCGTCAGCGGCACCATCCCGATCATGATCACGAAGAACTGCATGACCTCGTTGTAGATGGCGCTGGTCAGGCCACCGAGCAGGATGTAGGACAGCACGAAGGCCGCCGACAGCACGATCGCCAGCAGCAGCGGGATCCCGAGCAGCGCCTCGAGGACGATGGCGAGTGCGTAGAGGTTCACGCCGGCGATGAGGATGCTGCCGAGCACGAAGGTGATCGCGTTGATCAGGTGCGCCTTCGGGTCGAACCTCAGCCGGAGGTACTCGGGGACGCTGCGCACCTTGGACCCGTAGTAGAACGGCATCATCACGATGCCGAGGAACACCATCGCGGGGATCGCGCCGATCCAGAAGTAGTGCACCATCGCGGCGCCGTACTGGGCCCCGCTGGCGGACTGGCCGAGCAGCTCGACGGCACCGATGTTGGCCGAGATGAAGCCGATCCCGGTGACCCAGGCGGGCAGGGACCGACCGGCCAGGAAGAAGTCCAGCGAGGACTTCACGCCACGTTTCAGGGCGAAACCGATGCCGAGGACGAAGCTGAAGTAGATCACGATCAGCACGACGTCGATCGGGCTCAGGTTGAGATTCAGGTTGCTGGTCGCCGCTGCGTGGACCATGTCAGCCCCCGATGAGGAAGTCGAAGTGCTCGTCGCCTCACTGAGTCACAGGGCGCGCACCTTGACGCGGGAGCGTCCGTGGCTGTCGAGCGAAATCCCGGGGAAGTCGCTCGGTCGTTCTTCGTCGATCATGCAGCCGAGCAGCCGCCACGGCAACTACTCATCGCGGCACCTGCCGTCGATTGGTCGCCCGATGTCCGCCTTGCCCCGGGCTGCCGAGCAGACGCCCTCGGGCCTCGCTACTTCTTCCGGTTGAGGAACGCCAGCATCGCGGCCTTGGCCTCCTCGGACCCGAACAGCCGGGCGGACAGCTTCGCGAGGTCGGCGCCGTGCTCGTCGATCCGGTCGACCAGGGCCCGGCCGAGCAGCAGCTTGGTCTCCCGCAGGCCCTGCGGGTTGCCCTTCGCGAGGGACGCGCAGACCTCGTCGACCTCGAGGTTGAGCTCGTCCTCGGCGACGGCCTTGGTGACCAGGCCCATCCGCTCGGCGTCGCGACCGGTGAACACCTCGCCGGTCAGGAAGGTCAGCGCCGCCGACCGGTCGGTCATCCGGGGCAGCACCGACAGCGAGATCGCGGCCGGGGTGAGGCCGAGGCGCACCTCGGTGAAGGCGTACGTCGCATCGTGCGCGCTGATCGCGACGTCGGAGGCCGCGACGATCCCGATGCCGCCGGCGCGGACGTTGCCGTGCACGCGGGTGACGACCGGCTTCGGGCAGCGTGGCGATCCGGCGCTGCAGCTCGACGAGCACGCCCGCCGCCTGCTCCATGCCCTGGTCGCTCGCCTCCGACAGGTCCGCGCCGGAGCAGAACGTGCGGCCCTCGGCCCGGATCAGCACGACCTTGACGTCGTCGTCGTCCTCGGCGGTCGCCAGCCCGTCGTACAGCTCCCGCACGAGCTGCTTCGACAGCGCGTTGCGGTTGTGCTGGCTGTCGAGCACCAGCGACGCGACGTGGTCGTCGACGCGGTAGTGGACGAGCTCGGTCTCGGTCATGCGGATGCTCCCGGGGCTCAGTAGGACTTCGGCAGGCCCAGCGAGTGCATGCCCACGAAGTTCAGGATCATCTCCCGGCTGACGGGGGCGATCCGGCCGGCGCGGGCGGCGACCAGCAGGCCCGCGACACCGTACTCCTGCGTGATGCCGTTGCCGCCGTGCGCCTGGACCGCGCGGTCGGCGGCGTCGCAGGCCGCCTCGGCCGCGGCGTACTTCGCCATGTTGGCCGCCTCGCCCGCCGCCGCGTCGTCGCCGGCGTCGTACAGCGCCGCCGCCTTCTGGGTCATCAGCCGGGCCAGCTCGATCTCGATCTTGGACTGGGCGAGCGGGTGGGCGAGGCCCTGGTGGCTGCCGATCGGGGCGCCGAAGACCTCGCGCTCCTTGACGTAGGCGACCGCCTTGTCGAGGGCGAAGCGGGCCAGCCCCGTCGAGAAGGACGCGGCCATGATCCGCTCGGGGTTGAGGCCCGCGAACAGCTGCACGAGCCCGGCGTCCTCGTCGCCGACCAGTGCGTCGGCGGGCAGCCGGACGTCGTCGATGAACACCGAGAACTGCTGCTCGGGGCTGACGATCTCCATCGGGATCGGGGTGTACTCGAAGCCCTCGGCGTCGGTGGGCACCACGAACAGGCAGGGCTTCAGCCGGCCGCTCTTCTGGTCCTCGGTGCGCGCCACGACGAGCACGTTGGCCGCCTCGTCGACGCCGGAGATGTAGATCTTGCGGCCCTTGAGGACCCAGCCGTCGGCGTCACGGCGAGCGGTGGTGGTGATGTTGTGCGAGTTGGTGCCGGCGTCGGGCTCGGTGATCGCGAACGCCATCGTCTGCGTGCCGTCGGCGATGCCGGGCAGCCAGCGCTGCTTCTGCTCCTCGGTGCCGAACCGGCTGATCACCGTGCCGCAGATGGCCGGGCTGACCACCATCATCAGCAGCGGGCAGCCCTTCGCCGCGAGCTCCTCGCACACCGCCGCCACGTCGCCGATGCCGCCGCCACCGCCGCCGTACTCCTCGGGGATGTTGACGCCGAGGTAGCCGTGCTTGCCGATCTCCAGCCACAGGTCGGTGGTCTTGCCGCCGCTGCGCGCCTGCTGCACGAAGTAGTCGCGCCCGTAGCCGCCGGCGAGCTTGGCGACCGCCGCGCGCAGCGCCGTGCGCTCCTCGGTCTCGGTGAACGCTGTCTCAGTCATGCGTCTCCTCCTGTACGTCGGGCTCCGGGTGGACGACCGCCAGCACCTCGCCGGCTGCCACCTGCGACCCCACCGAGACCGGCAGGTCGGTGACCGTCCCGGCGTGCGGGGCGGTGATCGTGTGCTGCATCTTCATGGCCTCGAGGACGAGGACCGGCTCGCCGGCGGCGACGGACTGTCCCGGCTCGACCGCGAGGCGTACGACGGACCCGGGCATCGGCGCGAGCAGGGAGCCGCTCGCGACCTGGTCGGCCGGGTCGGTGAACCGGGGCACCGGGGTGAGCGCGACATGCCCCAGCGACGACTCGACGTCCACGCGCCCGTCGTACACGTGCACCCGGAAGGTGCGTCGCACCGCCGACTTGTCAGGCGCTGAGGACGCTATGACGACGTCAGCGCCTGACAACTCGGCGCGAAGGGCCCCGCTCGTGTAGCCGTCGCGGCCGGCGAGCCACTCCACGGTCGTCTCGGCGAACTCGGTGCGCTGCGGGGCGGAGACCACGTTGCGCCAGCCGGCCGGGATCTGCCGCTGGACCGGGGCTGCTGCCCGTGCCCGCTCCGCGAGGGCGACGGCGGCGGCGAACGCCGACTGCTCGAGGAGGTCGGGGTCGACCGCCGCGGGTCGCAGCGTGGTCAGCGTCGTGCCGCTCGAGGAAGTCGGTCGACACCTCGCCCGCGACGAAGGCCTCGTGCCGCAGGATCTCGACGAGCAGGTCGCGGTTGGTCCGGAGGCCGTGGATCTCCGCGCGCCGCAGGACCCCGGCGAGCCGGCGCAGCGCCTCCGTCCGGGTCGGTGCCCAGGCGATCACCTTGGCGAGCATCGCGTCGTAGTGGGTGCCCACCTCGTCGCCGGTCCCGAAGCCGGCGTCGACCCGGACGCCGTACGCCGCGGACCGCTCGAAGCACGCGTCGCTCTCGATCTCGAACCGGGTCAGCCGGCCGCTCTGCGGCTGCCAGCCCTGCGCCGGGTCCTCGGCGTAGAGCCGCACCTCGACCGCGTGACCCGCGGCGTCCTGAGCCTGTCGAAGCGTCACTTCCTGTGCGACACGCCGCTCATCCTGCCTACCAGGTGACGGGTCGGCGGATGCGACGGTCAGCTGGAGGGCGACGAGGTCGACCCCGAGGACCGCCTCGGTGACCGGGTGCTCGACCTGGAGCCGGGTGTTCATCTCGAGGAAGAAGAACCGGTCGCGGTCCAGCAGGAACTCGACGGTGCCGGCGCCGACGTAGCCGATGGCCTCGGCGGCGGCCCGGGCGGCGTCGTGCATCGCGGTGCGCACGTCGGGCGCGAGGTTCGGCGCGGGGGCCTCCTCGACGACCTTCTGGTGCCGGCGCTGCACCGAGCAGTCGCGCTCGCCGAGCACGTCGACGGTGCCGCCCGGCCAACCGAGCACCTGCACCTCGACGTGCCGGCCGCCCTCGATGTACGGCTCGCAGAAGACCGTCGCGTCCCCGAAGGCCGAGGCCGCCTCGGCGCTCGCCTGCTCGACGGCGGTGGCGACCTCGGCGAGGTCGCGTACGACGCGCATGCCTCGGCCGCCGCCGCCGGCGGACGCCTTGACCAGCAGCGGGAGATCACCCGCGGTGACGTCCGAGGGGGACAGCTCCTCGAGCACCGGGACGCCGGCCTCGGCCATCAGCTTCTTCGCCTCGACCTTGGCGCCCATCTGCTCGATCGACTCCGGGGTCGGGCCCACCCAGACCAGGCCGGCGTCGACGACCCGGCGGGCGAAGTCGGCGTTCTCCGACAAGAACCCGTAGCCGGGGTGGACCGCGTCGGCCCCCGCGTCGAGGGCGGCCTGCACGACGAGGTCGGCGCGCAGGTAGGTCTCGGCCGGCGTCGCCCCGGGCAGCCGCACCGCGACGTCGGCCTCGCGGACGAACGGCAGGCCGACGTCCGCGTCGGAGTGCACGGCCACGGTCTCGATGCCGAGGTCGCGGCAGGTGCGGAACACCCGGCGGGCGATCTCGCCCCGGTTGGCCACGAGGAGTCGGTTGATCACAGGCGGGTCACCCCTCGCACGCTGGTTGAGGAGCTCGTCGAGCCTGCCTAGCGACGCGTCTCGACCAGCGGGTGGTCGAGCCCTTCGACGGGCTCAGGAACCGACTTGTCGAGACCACGTCATTCGTCATGGCGCTCACATCCTGAAGACGCCGAAGCGGTCGGTGCCCTCGACCGGGGCGTTCTCGATCACGGACAGGCAGATGCCGAGCACGGTCCGGGTGTCGCGCGGGTCGATGACCCCGTCGTCGTACACCATCCCGGACAGGAAGAACGGCAGGCTCTGCTCCTCGACGGACTGCTCGACGTAGGCCCGCATCTGCGCGTCGCCCTCCTCGTCGTAGGGCTTGCCCTTCGCCTCGGACGCCGCCCGCGCGACGATCGACAGCACGCCGGCGAGCTGGGCGGGACCCATCACCGCTGACTTCGCGGACGGCCAGGTGAACAGGAAGCGCGGGTCGAACGCACGCCCGCACATGCCGTAGTTCCCGGCGCCGTAGGACGCGCCCATCATGATCGACAGGTGCGGCACGGTGCTGTTGCTGACCGCGTTGATCATCATCGCGCCGTGCTTGATGATGCCGCGCTGCTCGTACTCCGCGCCGACCATGTAGCCGGTCGTGTTGTGCAGGAACAGCAGGGGTACGTCGATCTGGTTGGCCAGCTGGATGAACTGCGCGGCCTTCTGGGACTCCTCGCTGAACAGCACGCCCTGCGCGTTGGCGAGGATGCCGATCTGCCGGCCGTGCAGCCGCGCCCAGCCGGTCACGAGGGACGGCCCGTAGAGCGGCTTGAACTCGTCGAAGGCCACCTCGTTCTCGGGGCCCCCGCCGTCGCCGCTTGCCCCATCGACCAGTCGGGCGATCACCTCGCGCGGGTCGAACGGCTCCTTGAGGTCCTCGGGGATCAGGTCGAGCAGCCCCTCGGGGTCGGCGTCCGGCTCGTTGTAAGACGGTCCCGCTGGTTTCGAGGCTCGCTCCGCTCGCACCTCAACCGACGACGTGGCCTTGCGGTGGTTGAGCCGCGCGACGATCCGCCGCCCGATCCGGATCGCGTCGCGCTCGTCGACGGCGAGGTAGTCCGCCAGCCCGGAGGTCCGCGCGTGCATCTCGGCGCCACCGAGCGACTCGTCGTCGGAGTCCTCGCCGGTGGCCATCTTCACCAGCGGCGGGCCGCCGAGGAACACCTTGGCCTGCTCCTTGACCATCACCACGTAGTCGCTCATGCCCGGCACGTACGCCCCGCCCGCGGTGCTGTTGCCGAACACCAGCGCGACGGTCGGCCGGCGCTCGGCGCTGGCCTGGGTCAGCCCGCGGAACAGGTCGCCGCCCGGGATGAAGATCTCCTTCTGCGTCGGCAGGTCCGCGCCGCCGGACTCGACGAGGTTGACCGTCGGCAGCCGGTTCTCGCGGGCGATCTGTGCGGCCCGGAACAGCTTCTTGACCGTCCACGGGTTGCTGGCGCCGCCGCGCACGGTCGGGTCGTTCGCGATCACCATGCACTCGACGCCGGAGACGACCCCGATGCCGGTGACCACCGACGCGCCGACCGCGAAGTCCGACCCCCACCCGGCGAGCGGGGACAGCTCGAGGAACGCGGACCCCTCGTCCACGAGCAGCTCGATCCGCTCGCGGGCCAGCAGCTTGCCGCGCGCGTGGTGCCGGTCGACGTACTTCTCGCCGCCGCCGGCCACTGCCTTCGCGTGCTCGGCGTCGAGCGCCGCGATCTTCTCCAGCATCGCGCTGCGTCTGGCGGTCACGGTCATGCGCCGTACCCCAGCAGCCGGGCCGTCAGGTCGTCGAGCACCTCGGTCGCTCCTCCTCCGATGCCGAGGATCCGGGCGTCGCGGTAGTGCCGCTCCACCTCGGTCCCGTGCAGGTAGCCGGTGCCGCCGTGCAGCTGGACGGCCTGGTCGCAGACGTACGCCGCGGCCTCGACCGCGAGCGCCTTGGCGTGCAGCGCCTCGACGAGCGGGTTCTCGCCGGCGACGTGGCGGGCGGCGACGGCGCGTGTGTAGGTGCGGGCCGCGTCGACGCGCCGGTGCATCTCGACGAGCCGGTGCCGCACCACCTGGTTGGCGATCAAGGGCTTGCCGAAGGTCTCCCGCTCGCGGCAGTACGCCGCGGTGAGCTCCAGCGCCCGGGCCGCGATCCCGTAGCCGTGCCCGGCCAGGGCGAGCCGCTCGACCACGAACGCCTGGGCGATCTGCGCGAAGCCGGTGTTCTCCGCGCCGACGAGGTTCGCCGCCGGCACCCGGGCGTCGCGGAACCCGAGCTCGGCGGTGTCCGAGCAGTGCCAGCCCATCTTCGACAGCGACCGGTCGACGGTGAAGCCGGGCGTGCCCTTGTCGATGACCAGCAGGCTGATGCCGGCATGCCCCGGACCACCGGTGCGCACCGCGGTGGTCACGAAGTCGGCACGGACCCCGGAGGTGATGAAGGTCTTGGTGCCGTTGACGACGTACTCGCTGCTTGTCCTGCGCCTGTCGAAGGGTCGCGGACCGCGGTCGTGCGGATCCGGGCGACGTCGGAGCCGCCACCGGGTTCGGTGATCGCGAGCGAGCCGATCGTCTCGCCGGCGAGGGTCGGCCGGACGTACCGGTCGACCAGGTCGGCGTTCCCCGACGCCACGATGTGCGGCAGCGCGATGCCACTGGTGAACAACGCGGCCAGCAGCCCCGACGAAGCCCCGGCCTCGGTGAACGCCTCGGTCACCGCGAGCGCGTCGAGGAACGTCCCGCCCGCACCACCGAGCTCCTCGGGGACCCCGAGGCCGAGCAGCCCGAGCTTCGCGGCCTTCGCGTGCAGCTCGCGAGGCACCGAGCCGGCGTCCTCCCACTCTTGGAGGTGCGGCGCCACCTCCGCCCGCACGAACGCCCGCGCCGACTCCATCAGCGCGACCTGCTCCTCGGTCCAGAACCCGTTCACAGCAAGGCCTCCGGTACGTCGACGTGCCGCGACCGCAGCCACTCCCCGACCGCCTTGGCCTGCGGGTCGAACCGGCTGGACGCGGCCACGCCCTCGCCGAGCAGCCCGTGCAGCACGATGTTCACCGCGCCGAGGTTCGGCAGCGGGTGCACCTCCACGGCGAGGTCCGCGGCCTCCGGCAGCAGCGCCTTGACCCGGTCGGGGGTCAGGAGCTCGATCAGCCAGGCGGCCCGGTCGTTGCCGGCCGTCGCGCGCCCACACCCCGACGTTCGCGTCGCCGCCCTTGTCGCCGGAACGGGCGTGGGCGATGGTGCCGAGCGGGACTGATCTGGTGGGGCCGGCCGCCGGACTGCGCCCGACGGCGGCGGCGGGGACACCCGCTCGCTCGTTCCTCGCTCGCCCGCCATGCCCGGGCCACAGCCCCGCCGCCACCGTCGTGCTCCGTCCGTCGTCCTGCGTCGACGCGGCCCGCTCGGGTTGGAGGTGGGTACCGTCGTGCATCACCACGCGCTCACGCACCACGGACCGATCCACCAGCGCCGACCGGTAGACGCCGTACGGCGTGCCGGGCGCGGGTGGCCCGGTGAGCGTGAACCCCGGGTACGACGCGAGCGCGAGCTCGACGAGCGGGGCGGTGAACGCCTTGCCGACCCGGTTCGGGTCGTCGTCGCGGACGGTGACCCGGAGCCGGGCGGACGCACCCTCCTCGGTGTCGGCGTCGTCGTGGTCGGTGCGGGCGAGGGACCACTCGACCGAGGCCGGCGGTCCGGCCGGGGAGGCGGCCAGCGCGGCGGTCACCTGCGACCGCACCCAGGCTGCCTTCGCCTCGATGTCGAGGCCGACCATCACGAGCTCGGCCGAGTTGCGGAAGCCGCCGAGCTCGTTGACACAGACCTTGAGGGTGGCCGGCGGCTCCGAGCCGCGGACGCCGGACACCCGCACCCGGTCCGGCCCGTCCTGCGCGAGCGTCACGGTGTCCAGGTGGGTGGCGACGTCGGGACCGAGGTACACCTCGGACTGGATCTCGTAGACCAGCTGGGCGGTGACCGTGTCGACGGTGACCTCGCCCCCGGTGCCGGCGTGCTTGGTGACCACGCAGGAGCCGTCGGCCGCGACCTCCGCGACCGGGAAGCCGAGCGGCTGGGTCCACGGCGTGAAGCCGGAGTAGTTGCCGCCGGTCGCCTGCGTCCCGCACTCGATGACGTGGCCCGCGACCACGGCGCCGGCCAGCTCGTCGTACGACGTCGGTCCCCAGCCGAACCGGGCGACGGCCGGTCCGACCACCAGGGAGGCGTCGGTGACCCGGCCGGTGACCACCACGTCGGCGCCTTCGCGGAGGGCGGCGGCGATGCCGAAGCCGCCGAGGTAGGCGTTCGCCGTCAGCGGCTTGCCGGGCAGCCCGAGCTCCGCCGCCCGGTCGAGCAGGTCGTCGCCCTCGACGTGCGCGACGACCGGATCCAGCCCCAGGCCGGCGGCGACCTCGCGGACCTTGTCGGCGAGCCCGGACGGGTTGAGGCCGCCGGCGTTGGCGACGATCTTCACGCCCCGCTCCAGCGCCAGCCCGAGGCAGTCCTCGACCTGGCGGACGAAGGTGCGGGCGTAGCCGAGCGAGGGGTCCTTCATCCGGTCGCGGCCGAGGATCAGCATGGTCAGCTCGGCGAGGTAGTCGCCGGTGAGCACGTCGAGGTCGCCGCCCTCCAGCATCTCGCGCATCGCGGAGAGCCGGTCGCCGTAGAACCCGCTGCAGTTGCCGACCCGCAGGACCCCGGACGCCGGCTCAGCCACGGGGTGCCCGCCCGTCGCCGCTCGGGCCGGCGAACGCCTGGGCCACGTCGAGCCAGGCGTTCGCGTCCTCGCCGACGGCCTCCAGGTCGGTGTCGTCGCGGTGCACCCGCTGGGTGACCAGCAGCGCGAAGTCGTAGGCCGAACCGGTCACGCTCTGCTCGGCAGAAGGCGGGCCGTACTCGACGACGGAGCCACTCGGCAGCGTCAGGGACACCCGGAACTCCTCGTCGGGGGCGTCCATCCCGCGGCTGCCGAAGGAGAAGTCCCGGGTCCGCACACCGATGTGGACGACGTGCCGGACCGAGTCGTCGGCGGGCAGCGTCGCGCCCAGCGCGTCGGCCACGTCGCGCGCGTGCGCCCAGGTCTCCATGAAGCGGGCGGTGGCCATGGAGGTGGCGCTCATCGGCGGGCCGTACCACGGCAGCTTCGTGCCCTCGGGCACCTCGCGCAGCACCGCGGCCAGCCGCTCGCGGGAGGCCCGCCAGCGGGCCAGGATGTCCGCGGGCGCCGCGGTCGCCCCGCGGTCCGCCTCGTCGTCGGCGAAGCCCTCGGGGTTCGCGAGCGCCGCCAGCACCAGGGCGTCCCAGGCCGGCTTGTCGGTGGCCGCGGCGACGGCTGCCTCGTCGGTCCAGGCCAGGTGGGCGACCTGGTGGGCGACGTCCCAGCCGGCGGCCGGCGTGGGCGTGCGCCAGCCCTGCTCGTCGAGGGGGGCGACGAGGTCCTCGAGACGGTCGCCCTCCGCCGCCAGGTCGGCGAGCACCTCCGCGAGCCGGGCGTTCACGAGCGACCCACCTGGGTGTCGAGGACGGCCGCCCACTCATCGAGGATCCGCTTGCGGCGGGCCGCGTCGTCGGTGAGCGTGTTCGCCAGCCCGAGGCCGCGGACCAGGTCGAGGGTGGCCTGCACGAGCTCGCGCACGCCGGGCTCGGACTGGTCGAAGCCGAGCAGCTCCACGGTCGAGCGGTGCGTCTCCCGCCCGATGCGCTGCTCGAGGGGGCCGACCGCCTCGCGCAGGGACTCGTCGGTGCGGGCCGCCACCCACAGCTCCAGGGCCGCCGAGAACACCGGCCCCGTGAAGTGGGTGGCCAGCATCTCCAGCACGGCCCGCGTGCGGCGGCGCCCGGTCGGCAGGTCGGCCGCGGCGGCGCGCAGGTCCTCGCGCCGGGCGTCGGACAGGTGCTCGACGGCCGCCAGCACCAGGTCGGCCTTGGTCGGGAAGTGGTGCAGCTGCGCGCCGCGGCTCACGCCTGCGCGCTGCGAGACCAGCGTGGTCGACGTACCGCTCCAGCCGAACTCGACCAGGCACTCCACGGTGGCGTCGAGCAGGCGCTGCCGCATGGCGCGGGTGCGCTCCTCCTGCGGGACGCGGACGGCGGTCGACACCCGGCCATCGTGACCGCCGACAAACAAACAGTCAAGCCTGACTGTTCGTGCCGCCTCGGACGCGCTGGCGCACCGCGTCGCGCCGGTGCGAGCATGAACGCATGTTCCGCGAGGCGACGGTCGACGACCTGACCGCCCTCCTCGACCTCGAACGCGCCGCCAACCTCGCCGGGCTCGGCCACGTGTTCCCGCCCGAGCGGTACCCCTTCCCCGACGACGACGTCCTGGCCCGATGGGCTCTGGTGCTCGACGAGCCCGGGGTCGACGTACTCGTCCGGGACGCGCAGGACGGCGGCATCGACCTGTTCGCGGCCTACGACGACCGCTCGCTGCGGCACCTGGCGGTGCACCCCGGCCAGTGGGGGTCGGGACTGGCCACCACCGCGATCGAGACCGTGCTGCGCAGCATGGACGAGCGGGGTACGACGATCGCGGAGCTGTGGTGCCTGGAGGAGAACACCCGGGCCCGGCGGCTCTACGAGTACCTCGGCTGGCGGGCGGAGCAGGACCGCCGACCCGCGCCGTGGCCACCACACCCGACGGAGATGCGCTACACCCGGCTGATCCCGCAGTCGGACCGCTGATGCCCGAGGCCTTGGTCGCGCGGGGCACGCCGCAGGGCCGGTGGGTGCTCACCGCCGCGGTCCTCGGCTCCGGCATGGCGATGCTCGACGGCACGGTCGTCAACATCGCGCTGCGCAGCATCGGCAACGACCTCGACGCGTCGATCGCCCAGCTGCAGTGGGTGGTCGAACGCCTACCTGCTCGCGCTCGCGTCGCTGATCCTGGTCGGCGGCTCGCTCGGCGACCACCTGGGCCGCAAACGGGTGTTCCTCGTCGGGGTGACCTGGTTCGCGATCGCCTCGGCGCTGTGCGGGCTGGCCCAGAGCCCCGGCCAGCTCATCGCGGCGCGGCTGCTGCAGGGCGTCGGCGCGGCACTGCTGACCCCGGGCAGCCTGGCGATGATCCAGGGCTCCTTCCGCAAGGCCGACCGCGGCCGGGTGATCGGCCAGTGGGCCGGCCTCGGCGGGCATCGCGGCCGCGATCGGGCCCCTGCTCGGCGGCTGGATCGTCGACAACGCGAGCTGGCGCTGGATCTTCGGGATCAACGTGCCCGTCGCGGTGCTGGTGGTGCTGGTGGCGGCACGGCACGTCCCTGAGTCCCGCGACCCGCAGGCCGCCCGCAGCTTCGACGTGCTGGGGGCGGCTCTCGGCGCGGTCGGGCTCGGCGGCGCGACGTACGCGCTGATCGAGAACGGCTCCGCCCCCGCCTCGCGGGTGCTGGTCGCCGCGGTCGTCGGCGTGGTCGCGCTGGTGCTGTTCGTCGTCTTCGAGCGACGGCACCCGGACGCCCTGGTGCCGATGCACCTGTTCGCGTCGCGGACCTTCTCGGTGGCCAACGGGCTCACCCTGCTCGTGTACGGCGCACTGGGCGCGATGCTCTTCTTCCTGGTGCTGCAGCTCCAGGTCGTGACCGGGTGGAGCCCACTGGAGGCGGGCCTCTCGACCGTGCCGCTGACGCTGATGATGCTGGCTGTTCTCGTCACGCGCCGGGGCGCTCGCCGCGCGGATCGGACCGCGGCTGCCGCTGTCGATCGGGCCGGTGCTCTGCGGGGTCGGCACGCTCCTGCTCCGCGGCGTCGACGAGGACACCGGCTACTTCACCGGTGTGCTGCCCGGGATGCTGGTGTTCTCGTCCGGGCTGGTGCTGTTGGTCGCCCCGCTCACCTCGAGCGTGCTGGCCGCCGCTCCGGACCGTTACGCCGGCATCGCGAGCGGGATCAACAACGCGGTGGCCCGCACCGGCTCCCTGCTCTCGGTCAGCGCGCTGCCGGCGGTGGTCGGCATCGCCGGCGCCGACTACGAGAACGCGTCGGTCTTCGCGGCCGGCTACGAGCAGGCGCAGCTGATCTGCGCCGTGCTGCTCTTCGCGGGCGGCCTGGTCGGCTTCGTCGGACTGCACGCGGGGCGGCCCGCCGACGTCGTCCACTGAAACCCCGGTCGCACCGGTTCGTCCGCATTGACTTGACCGATACAGAACGCCGCGCTACTGTACTGGTACAGAACCACACAGCATCGTCTTCAGAGGAGTTCCGCCATGTACGCCCTGCTCACCCTTGATGTCGCTCGGGACGCCGTCGCCGAGCAGTTCACCTACGGCGAGCCGCTGTCGTCGGTCGTCGAGGCCGAGGAGCTCGCCCCCGTTGCCCCGCGCACCCGCAGCGCGCTGGCCGGCCTGCTGCACCGCGTCGCCGATCTCGTCGCGCCGCGGGCCTGGAGCCCGGCCCACTGACCCCTCGCTCGGGGAAACCGGTCACTCGGGACCACGCCGCTGGAGAGCCTGGCTACTCTGACCGCGTGGCCCGAGTGACCCTGCAGACCATCGCCGACCAGGTCGGCGTCAGCAGGATGACCGTGTCCAACGCGTTCTCGCGTCCCGACCAGCTCTCCGCCGCGATGCGGCAGAAGATCCTCGACGCGGCCACCAAGCTCGGGTACGTCGGACCCGACCCCGCCGCCCGCGCGCTGGCCCGCGGCACCACCGGCGCGGTCGGCGTCCTGCTCACCTCGTCGCTGCGCTACGCGTTCGACGACGACGTGGCCACCGGCTTCATGGGCGCCATCGCCGGCGAGCTGGCGCCGACCGGCCTGGCCCTCACCCTGCTCTCGTCGACCGCCGTCGGCGACATGGTGCCCGCGCGCGACGTACCCATGGACGCCGCCCTCGTCTACTCCTGCGACCCGGACATGACGGCGGTCGACTGGCTGACCCGCCGCGGCCTGCCGATCGTGTTCGTCGACCAGGAGCAGGAGCGGGGCATCACCTCGGTCAACGTCGACGACCGCGGCGGCGCCCGCGCGGCCGCCCAGCACGTCGTGGACCTCGGGCACACCCGTGTCGGCGTGATGATCGCCGCCCTCGGCGGCACGGTCGGCTACCTCGACGACCCGGTCGAGGACTCCAAGGAGCTCCAAGTTCATCTCCCGCGAGCGGCTGCTCGGCTACCTCGACGTGCTGACCCCGGCCGGCATCGCCCCGCTGGTGCACCGACAGCTCAGCAGCGACGACCGTGAGGCGTTCGACGCGGCGCTCGAGATGCTGCAGCGCGACGACCGGCCCACCGCGATCCTCTGCTTCTCCGACGTGATCGCCAGTGGAGTCGTGCGGGCGGCGGAGAAGCTCGGCCTCGACGTGCCCGGGGACCTGTCCGTCGTGGGGTTCGACGACAGCCCGCTCGCCCGTCGGCTGCGCCCGCAGCTCACCACGGTCCGCCAGGACATCGCCGAGAAGGGCCGGCTCTCGGCGGCCGAGCTCACCCGGGTCCTGGAGGCCAAGCGCGCCGGGACCAAGACCCGCGCCAAGCACACCGTGCTGCCGACCGAGCTCGTGGTCCGCGACAGCACCGCCGCTCCCCCGCCCGGCTGAGCGGCCCGCCCCGTCCCCCGCTCAGCGCGACCGGACCGGCAGCTCCCGCTCGACGCCGGAAGGCTTGGTGAGGGTGTCCGTCGCCACGACGGCCTCGAAGATCCCCGGCTCGATCTCGCGCGCCTCGAGCCTCCGCACCCGCTGCGGATCGGGGTCGAGCAGCAGCACCAGTGACTCCTCGGACGTCCGCTGCAGCAGGCGCACCGGGACCCCGTCGGCCTCGGCGGTGAGCACCGCCTCGAAGACCCGCTCGCAGTCGGCGACCGGCAGCACCGCTCGCCACACCCCCGGCCGCACCTGCTCGAACGGCTCGGGCACCTGGTCGCGGGTCAGCGTGACCAGCTCCAGGCCGGTCCCGTCGGGCTGGAACGCCGCGGGGTGGTCCGCCCCCCGCCAGGTGGCCCGCGGGCCGACCAGGTGCAGCGGCGGGAAGTAGCCCTGCGCACCGCGCCAGCCGATGGCCGGCCCGGCGAAGACCGACAGCGCCCGCTGCTCGCCGGTGTCCTTGATCCGCCAGAACTCCGTGCCCACCGGGACCCGGGTGCGCTGCAGCAGCCAGACCGGCACCGGCACGCGTCCGCGCAGGAAGCCGGTGGGGTACGTCGGCCAGGGTCGCTCGCCCACGTCCTGCGGGACGTCGAGCTGCATCAGTGGCTCGACCGGGAACCGCAGCACGTCGACGTGCGCCGGCCGCGCGCTCCCCCAGGGGGAGTCGTCCCCGTCGAACCCGTAGGCCGCGAGCAGTGCCGCCGGCGTGCCCAGCGGGGTCGCGTCGGTCGCCCGCACGACCGGGCCCTCCACGGCGCTGTGGCCCTGGGAGACGATCGCCGACGACACGCGCGGCACCAGCAGCTTCTGCAGGATGTCCCGGGCGGGCTGGTGGTCCGGTGCGTCGCTCACCGCGGCAGCTCCTTGGTCTCCTCGTGGACGTCCTCGAGCTCGGCGGCGTCGGTGTTGCCGCCCCAGCCCTCGTGGCTGCTGCCGGACAGGCCGTTGGCGCGGGCGAACTCCTCGGACCCGAGGAACGAGAACGTCACCCGGTCGTCGCCGACGCCGGTGACCTCGACCTCCTCGCCCCGCCAGGTGGCCAGCACCCGCACCTTGGCGAGCCGGTCGAGGGCGGCGGTCGGCACTTTGGCCCACGGCCGCCCGCGGGTCTCACCGCGGCCGGTCTCGTCGGGCAGCGGCGGTCCGGACGTGACCAGGTTGACGGTGGTGTCCGACGACGACAGCACGTCGTACGTCTGTCCCCGGTAGTCCGCCCGCAGGCCGGAGGCACGCAGGGCCGCGCTCATCGCACGCTCACCCACTCGCCGTCCCGGAGCACGGCCACCAGCCGTTGCGTGCCGGTGTCGAGGTTCTGCCACATCTCGGCGCCGTCGCGCATCTGGACCGGGCCCTGGGTCTGGAACTCGGGGACCACGTCGTCGCCGGCCTTGGTGAAGCCGTTGCCGGTGAACGGGTCACCCCAGTCGTCGAAGCGGCTCGAGCCGCCCATGTCGGAGTTGCGCGGCACGACGAAGCCGTCCTCGCCGCTCCGGAAGCGGACCACCCGCACCGCGTCGTCGCCCGGGCTGAACGGCGTGTTCTCGTAGTCGAGCCGCAGGCCGTCGTGCAGGTCGCGCGGGCTGCCGAGGTGCGAGGTGTCCTCGGCGCGGGTGACGGAGCCGCCGATGTTCGACGGGTCGAAGCTCTCGTAGCGCTGCGAGCTGCCGGAGAGGTACTCGTCGAACTGCTCGGGGGTGATCACCTTCTGCATGGTGTCACCCGCCCTCGGCATCGGCACCTGGTCGCGGATGTCGTTGAGCAGCGCCCGGTCGGCCGGGCTGAGGTCGTGGGTGGGCGTGTTGATCTTGTCGATGAGGTCCTGGCGGGACCACGGGGTGTCGCTCAGGGCGTCGTCGAGCAGCCCGTCGAGCCCGCTGCGAGCGCCGAGCTGCTCGGGCGCGAACGTCGTGGCGTGGTCGAGGCCGTCCTCCATCCGGTAGATCCGGCTGGGGTCGAGGTCGTCCAGCTTGGAGAGGCCACCGAGGTCGTCGAGGTGCCGCAGCTCGGCGAGGTCGTCGACCTTGCTCATCCCGGCCAGTGCGTCCAGCGCGTCGACACCGCCCTTGGCGCCGCGGGTCGCGACCGTCCCGGAGCCGGCGGTGAGCACCGCGATGACCGCGTCGGGCAGCAGGTGACCGAGCGCGCGGGCCGGGTCGTCGGCCCAGGTGTCCCAGTCGAGCATCGCCTTGCCGATGTTCTTGCCGAACTCGAGGGGGTCCTCCTGGAGGGCGTCGAGCAGACCCTGGGCATCCTCGAGCTTGAGCTCGTACTTCGCCGCGATCTCCTCCGACGTCATCCCGGACATCGCGTCCGCCATCATGTCGTTGAACACGAACACCGCGGGGTTGGTCAGGAAGGCCGCGAGCTTGCCGAGGTCCATCAGCGCCTCGCCGGCGCCCTCGAGGAACCCGCCGACCGCGGCGCCGACCTTCTCGTACCACTTGCGCTTGGCGGGGGCCGCCGCGCAGCCGGCCCGCACCCCGTCGGCGCAGGTGTGCGCCGCGGCCTCGAGGTCGCGCTTGGCGGACGCGTACTCGTCGAGGGCGCCCTGCCGGATCGAGGCGCCGGGGTCGTGGAACGGCAGGATGGTCAGTGTCATGTGCTGGCCCGCCGCCGCGGCCGTCTGCACCTTGTCCTTGGCCCGCGCCACGTCGCTGTCGTAGGCCGAGCGCGCCTGGTCGGTGACCTGCTCGCCGCGGGCGTACTCGCCCTCGGCCCACTGGGCGCGCTTCTGCGCCGTCTCCAGCGCCCCGGCGTAGGCCTCCAGCGCGGAGGCCGCCGTGACGAAGCCGTCACCGGCCTCGCGCCAGCGCTCCGGCTCCGTGTCGAACCTGTCGCGGAAGCGGTCGGCGGCCCGGCTGTTCCAGCCGTCGGTGGTGACCTTGGCGAGGGCGTCGCCGGTCGTCATGAACGAGTCGGCCTTGGCCCGCGTCGTCGCCGCACGGGAGCGGACGCCGGACGGGTTTCCCCTGATCGTGAAGTCCGGCACGGGTCAGTCGCCCATGATCCGGAGACCGGTGAGGTCGCCGGCGACGGCCGCGAGGGTCTTGTTGCCCTCCTGGTCGAACTTCGCGTAGTTGGAGGCGATCTTCGCCAGCCGGCTGCCGGCCTCCTGGATGTCCTCGACGAGGTTGTTCATGCCGCGTTCCCAGCGCTCCTGGAACTCGTCGACCGCGTCCCAGACCACGTCGCTGCCGAGGTCGTCCTCGGTCGGGACCAGGTCCTCGACGTCCTTGTCCTTGAAGAGCTGGACGGCGTCGACGGTGCCTTTCGCGGCAGCGACCAGGCTCTCGAGGTCCACCTCGAAGTCGTACGACGGCATGAGTCCCCCTGATGCACTCGTGTCGGTCGCCCGAGGATACCCACCCCGGCGCGGGCCGAACCGCGGGCCGAACCGCGGGCCGGTGCGACGCCGACGTGGTCGACGTACCATCGTGGCCATCGACCGGAGGGGGACCATGGCGGACACCGAGCTGCAGATCGGCCGGCAGAGCGAGGCGGCGCAGATGGTCGTCGGCGCGATCGAGCCGATCCGGACCACGTTGAAGGACCTCGCGACCTCGTTGCAGGGCGCGTCGGCCGGCTTCCGGGGCGGGTCCGCGGCCGGGCTCGCGGAGGCGCTGGAGGCGTGGTTCACCGCCGCCGGGGAGCTGGTCCCGACCCTGCAGGAGTACGCCGCCAAGCTGGTCGCGGTCGACCGCACCGAGGCGCTGACCGAGGCCCAGGAGCAGGAGCGGTTCGCCCGCCTGGCCGGCAGGCTGGGAGGACCCCGATGAGCGACCTGTCCCTGGTGGTGAAGCAGGCGTCGCTCTCGGAGATGGAGGCGGCGCTGAGCACCGCGCACGACGAGATCGTCGAGCAGCTCGACAGCCTCCGCGAGCGGGTGAACGCCCGCATCGAGGGCTGGAACCCCGCGACCGCTTCGCGGGCGGCCGAGATGGACTACCAGCGGCGCCTCGCGGACGGGGTGGAGCGGCTGACGCAGGCGCTCGAGACCGTGCGGGCGAAGCTCGCGGAGGTGGCGACCTCGGCGCACGAGACCGAGGTCGAGAACGTCGCGATCGTCGACTGACGCGTCAGTCCCGCTCCCGGCGGGCGCGTGAGGCACGCCGCTCGCGGGTCAGCTCGGTGAGGTAGGGGTGGAAGTCGACCTGGATGGTGTGCCGTTTCGACGCGACGTACCGCTTCTTGATCTTCTCGTCGTAGACCCGGATCTGGCGGCGCATCTCGTCGTACGACGGCAGCGCTCCCTCGCCCGAGACCAGGTCGGCGACCCACGCGGACTGCGCCTCGGCCAGCGGCATGATCGCGCCGATCGGCTGGACGAGCCCGACGAAGTAGAGGCCCGGGAAGTCGGGGCTGACCACCCGGCGGTAGAGGTCGACGTGGTTGTCGCGGGTCGGCACGAACCGCTCGTCGAGGAACGGGAACGTGACCTTGTAGCCGGTGCAGTAGATGACCACGTCCACCTCGGCGGCACGGCCGTCGACGAAGAAGACCTTGCTGCCCTCGAACCGGTCGATGTTCGGGCGCACGGCGATGTCGCCGTGGCCGAGCCGGGTCAGCAGGTCGTCGGAGACCGTCGGGTGCGCGTGCAGGATCGGGTGGTCGGGCTTCGGCAGGCCGTAGTCGGTCACCCGCCCCTGCGTGAGCCGCAGCAGCGCGGCCATGCCGAGTCGCTGCAACGCGAGCGGCCCCCGCGCCAGCGGTGAGTCGGTGAGGTGGTCGCTCGGCACGCCGAACATGTACTTCGGCACGACGTGGGCGCCTCGACGCATCGCCAGGTAGGTCTCGTCGGCCACCCGGGAGGACTCGACCGCGATGTCGCTCGCGGAGTTGCCGATGCCCAGCACCAGCACGCGTTTGCCCTCCAGCACGTCCGGCGTGCGGTAGTAGTGCGCGTGCAGCTGCTCGCCGGTGAACGTCTCGGCACCGGCGTACGACGGCTCGGGCCAGCGCGGGTCCCAGTGGTGCCCGTTCGCGACGACCACGTGGCTGTAGGGCCGGACCTCCGGCTCGCTCGGCTCCCCGTGGTCGTTGCTGGACCGCAGGGTGACGTCGTACCCGCTGTCCGCCCGGGGCTCGACCTTCACCACCTCGGTGCGGAACGCGATCTTGTCGCGGAAGCCGAAGTGGTCGACGTAGGCGTCGAAGTAGTCGGCGATCTGCCAGTGGTTCGGGTAGTCCGGCATGTCGTCCGGCATCGGGAACGCGCGGTACTCCATCTGCTGCCGCGACGTGTTGATGTGCAGCGACCGGTACGCCGAGGACATGCCGTTGTCGTTCTGGTAGCGCCAGTTGCCCCCGACCGTGCTGCCCACCTCGAAGCAGTCGAACGGGATGCCCCGCGCGTGGAGTACCTGGGCTGCCGCAATGCCCGAGGAGCCGGCCCCGATGACGCACACGCGCGTTTCCATGGGCCTCCTCCGTGCGTCCGGGCCGTGATCCCGGCCGCGATCCGTGAAGGTCCCACCTTGCCAGAACTCCTTGCCCTGCGGGGGATTCGGACGCCGCTGATTCCGCACTAGGGTGCGAGGATGCCGTTCCCGTCGCCGCCGTGGTCGCTGACCGCCCAGATGTGGCTCTCGGTGTTCGCGGTCCGGGACTCCGGTCGTCCGGACCGCCCCGCCGGCGTGTACGGCGCCGCGTTCGTGGACTACCAGGAGGACGGGGTGCTCGCCTACCACGAGCTGCTCGTCGCCCGGCTGCACGACGCCGCCCGCCGCCGGGTCCGGATCACCGACATCTGGGTGGACTCGGTCGTCTCCCGTGACGGCGGCCGGGCGCTGTGGGCGATCCCCAAGCAGCTCGCGGACCTGCCGCTGCGCACGTCGGGCTACGGCCCCGCGACCCGCACCGCCTTCGGCGCGGTGGCCGACGGGCAGCACGTGGCCAGCGGCACGTTCGTGTCCGTCCCCGGAGCGGCGCTGGTGCGCGCTCCGCTGGTGATGTCCACCTCGCAGGAGCGCTCCGACGGCACCGAGGTCGTCACGCCGTTCGCCGGCTCGGCCCGCGCCGTCCCCTGCCGCGGCACCTGGCGCTTCGACCCCGGCGGCCCGCTCGCGTTCCTGCACGGTCGCCGGCCGGTCGTCTCGCTGCTGGTCCGGGAGGCGCGGCTGCGGTTCGGGTGAGCGGTGCCGGCCGCGCCGCGCCGCTGTAACGCGGGGTTATGGACGCTCCACACGCGTTGTACCGCTGGCGATCCGTCCACAACACCTGCGAAGTCGAGCCCGACGCGACCAGACTGTGCGCCGTGACGGAGACGGGGGACGGTACGGCGGAGCGCGGCATCGTCCTGGAGATCGGGGCGCTGGTCCTGCTGACGGCCGGGTCGCTGGTGTCCTGGGTCGGCTGGGTCGGCGGCGTCCTGCTGCTGTGGACGTCGGACCGGTGGACCCGGCGCGACAAGCTGGTCGGGTCGCTGGTGCTGCCCGGCGGGCTCGCGGCGGCGTGGTGGTTCGCCCGCGGACCGGCGACGGTCACCTGCACCGGCTTCGTGGTCGGGGACGAGGTGCCGGACGTCGACATCACCGGCCCCGGCTGCACGCCGATGCCGTTCCCGCTCCCGGTGATGACCCTGATCGAGCTGGTGCTGGTGCTCGCGCCGCTGGCCGCCGCCGCGTGGCTCGGGTGGCGGCTCCGACGTACGAGCGGGTGAGGGTTCGCGGTGCCGTGGACGCTTTGCCAGCGGTGTGCCGCGTGTGGAGCGTCCATAACCCCGCGTTACAGCGGGGGCGCGCACCAGACGGGCTCAGTCGTCCGACGAGTCCTGGTCGGCGTGGTCGCGCTGGGCCCGGCGGGCGGAGTCGCGGATCTCGAACAGCTCGGTGGCCAGGCCGCCGACCGCCCGTGCGACGTCGCGCACCGCGGTGGTGACGATCGTGGTCACCGCACCGACGGCGGTGGCGGTCGCCTCGACGCCGTTCTGGAGGGCGTCCTTGCGGATCTCGCCCTTGCTGAGCTCGTCCTTCATGGCCTCATGATCCCCTGCGTGGTGGCCCGGCGGCCAGGTGGCCGGATCGCGGGACGGCGGCGGCCGGTCGGCGCGACACTGGCCGGGTGAGACGCCTCGCCGCCCTGCTCGCCCTGCTCGTCGCGCTGGTCGGCGCTCCCACGCCGGCCCAGGCACACGACGGGTCAGCCGGCCGCAGCGCCTGGGTGAGCGTCGCGGTCGCCCGCCTGTGGGAGTCGCCGTCGTCGCCGCGGGCGGTCGACGCTCCCGCGCTCGCGGCGCCGGTCCGCTTCCGGTCCTGGCTGGCTGCGATGTCGCTGTCCGAGCGGCGGGCCCTGTCCTTCCACTCCGACACCGAGGCACTGCTCGGCGAGCGGGTCGTGGTGACCGGCGTCCGTGGCGCGTGGGCGCACGTCGTCGTGCCGGACCAGCCGAGCCAGAAGGACCCGCGCGGCTACCCGGGCTGGGTGCCGCTGCGGCAGATCACCTCCACGGCTCCGCCGTCGAGCGGGCCGGTCGCCAGCGTCGTACGACGGACCGCGTGGCTGCGCACCGACACGAGCAGCGCGGCGAAGGTCCTGGAGGTCAGCTACGGCACCGTGCTGCCGGTGGTGTCGAGCGACGCGTCGCTGGTGCGGGTGCGGACTCCTCTCGGAGCCGTCCGTCGCGTCGCCGCGAGGGATGTCGTCGTGCACGCCCGCGGCGCCGCCGCCCGGCCGCGCACCGGTGCCGACCTGGTGCGATCGGCCCGGTCGTTCAGCGGGCTGCCGTACCTGTGGGGCGGGCTGTCCGGCTTCGGCCTCGACTGTTCCGGCCTGACCTGGCTGGACTACCGGGTGCACGGCCGGGTCATCCCGCGCGACGCGCTCCCGCAGTCGCGGCACGGCCGGGTCGTTGCGCGCTCCGCGCTGCGCCCGGGCGACCTGGTGTTCTACGCGACGAACGGGCTGGTGCACCACGTGACGATGTACGCCGGCGGCGGCCGGATGGTCGAGGCGCCGCACACCGGGGCCGTCGTGCGGACGGTCCCGGTGCGGAGGTTCGAGTACTACGGTGCACGGCGCTACCTCTAGGCAGCCGGCGCGAGCTCGACGTCCGGCTCGGCCGACGTACCCCGCTTCGGCGGCAGCGCCAGCTTCACGATCTTCCTCGCCACGCTGCCGAGCTGCTTGCGCAGCGGACCCGTGTTGTAGGGCAGGCCGTAGCGCTCGCAGATCTCCCGGATCTCCGGCGCGATCTGCGGGTAGCGGCGGGCCGGGACGTCCGGGAACAGGTGGTGCTCGATCTGGTGCGACAGGTTGCCGGTCATCACGTGGAACAGCCTGCTGCCGGTGATGTTGGCCGAGCCGAGCAGCTGCCGGTAGTACCAGAGGCCGCGGGACTCGTCCTCGGTCTCCTCCTCGGTGAACGTCGCGACGCCGGCCGGGAAGTGGCCGCAGAAGATGATCCCGAACGTCCACACGTTGCGGACCAGGTTCGCGGTCAGGTTGCCGGCGAAGGTCAGCGGGAACAGCGGCCCGGTCAGCGCCGGGAACAGCACGTAGTCCTTGAGCGCCTGGTTGCGGACCTTGCGGAGCATGCCGCGATGCAGGTGCTTGGTGTCCGCCCAGGTGCGCTCACCGGCGACGATCCGCTCGACCTCGAGGTCGTGCAGCAGGACGCCCCACTCGAAGAACACCATCAGCAGGAAGGCGTAGAGCGGGTTGCCGAGGTAGTAGGGGTTCCACTTCTGGTCCTCGTCCATCCGCAGGATGCCGTAGCCGATGTCGCGGTCCTTGCCGAGGATGTTCGTGTAGGTGTGGTGGATGTAGTTGTGGCTGTAGCGCCACTGCTCGGACGGGCACATCGTGTCCCACTCGTACATCCGGGAGTTCAGCGCCGGGTCGCCCATCCAGTCGTACTGGCCGTGCATGACGTTGTGGCCGATCTCCATGTTGTCGAGGATCTTCGACACCGACAGCGCGGCCACCGCGAGCGGCCAGGCCGGCGGCAGGTAGAACAGCGCGCGGCCGGCGACCTCGAAGGCGCGCTGGGTCTTCACGACGTTGCGGATGTACGTCGCGTCCTCGTCCCCCAGCGACGCGATGACGCGCGTGCGGATCGCGTCCAGCTCGGCGCCGAACGCCTCGAGCTGCTCGGGGGTGAGGGTGATCTTGGTGTCGTCCATGGTGGTCCCTTCGGGTCAGAGGTCGACGACGCAGTCGCCGACGGGCTGGCTGACGCAGATCTGGATGTCCTCGTCGGGGAGGGAGGACTCGGCGCCGGTCACGACGTTGCGGACCGTGCCGGCGGTCTTGCGGGAGGTGCAGGACAGGCAGATGCCCATCCGGCAGCCGTAGGCGGGACGCAGGCCGAGTGCCTCGGCCTGCTCCAGCAGCGGTCCGCCCGAGTTCGGGGCGGTCTCGCCGGAGCGGGTGAACGACACGGACCCTGTGGCGTCCGGGTCGAGGGCGAGCGACGTGGTCTTGAAGTACTCCACACGCAGGAGGTCGCTGTCGCCGTACAGCTCGCGCAGGGTCTGCACCAGGCCGGCCGGACCGCACGCGTAGGTGAGGGTGCGGGCGTAGCTCGGCGCCACCGCGCGCAGCTGCAGCGCGTTGAGCCGCTTGTCGCCGGTGCGGGTGTGGAACACGTGCAGGTCGACGTTCGGGAGCTCGGCGAGCGCGTCGAGCTCGTCGGCGAAGACCGTCTCCTCGGGCGTGCGGGCGTAGTGCACGAAGGTGATCCGGCCCTCGTAGCGGAAGTCGACGAGCGTGCGCAGCATCGACATCACCGGGGTGATCCCGGAGCCGCCGGACACCATCAGGATCCGCCGGGGCAGCAGGGACGGGAGGGTGAAGTCGCCCTCGGCCTGGGACAGGTGCACGCACCGTGCCGACGTCGGCGGTGCGGGCCAGGTGCTTCGAGACGAACCCGGCGTCGTCACCGCGGACGGTGATCGTGAAGGTCGGGTCGCCGTGCAGCTTGCGGGCCAGGTCGGAGGAGCTGACCGAGAAGCAGCGGGTGTGCCGGACGGAGTCGATCTCGACGCCGACCTGCACGTGCTGGCCGGCGCGGAAGCCGTTCCAGGTGTTCGTCGGGCGGAGCGTGAGCGTGGTGACGTCGAGGGTCTCGCGCTCGACACGGACCACGCGGCCGCGTACCTCGTGCGCGGCCCACATCGGGTTGACCAGCTCGAGGTAGCGGTCCACCCCGTGCGGCGACGTGAGCGCGGCGACGGTGGGCGACCGGAGCAGGGTCTGGGTGAGACTCATGGGCGTTCATCCCTTTCAGTGAACAGCCGTACACTGAAACCATACGAGACATACCCCGGGTATGGTCAAGGCCGGCTTACGTGAACGCTCGGTGACCTGGGCCACGGCTCGTTCCGGTGCTCAGCCGTTCACCGATCGGTAGAGTGCCCGGGTGTCGTCACCGGCCGAGTCCCGTCAGGAGCGCAAGCAGCGCACCCGTCAGGCGATCCTCGACGCGGCCCTCGAGATCGCCGACGAGGAGAGCCTCGCGACGGTGTCGCTGCGGCAGGTGACCAAGCAGGTCGGCATCGTGCCCACCGCGTTCTACCGGCACTTCGCCTCCATCGACGAGCTCGGGCTGGCGCTCGTGGACCAGTCGTTCGCGTCCCTGCGCGAGATGCTGCGCGACGTCCGACGTACGTCGACCGAGCTGAGCGGCGTCATCGCCGGGTCCGTCGCGGTGCTCGTCGAGCACGTGCACCAGCGCCGCGAGCACTTCCGGTTCATCGCCCGCGAGCGGACCAGCGGCCCGCCCGTCGTACGCGAGGCGATCCGGCACGAGCTCGAGCTCTTCGAGCGGGAGCTGGCCACCGACCTGGCCCGGCTGCCGAACGCGCAGACCTGGTCGAGCGACGACCTCCGGATCATGGCGAACCTCATCGTCACCGCGATGGTCTCCACCGCCGAGGCGATCATCGCCGCTCCCCCGAACCGCCCCGACGTCGAGCGCGAGATCGTCCGCACCACCGTCACCCAGCTCCGGATGATCGTCGTCGGCGCCGCCAACTGGCGCTCCCCCTGACGCCGAGCCGGGCAATAATCCCCGTCGACCCGGGAGATAGTTCCGATCGAGCCGGGGATCAGGCGTTCTGCCAGAGCCCCATCACGTTGCCCTCGGGGTCCTTGAAGTACGCCGAGAAGCCCATGTCGCCGACGGCCTGCTTCGCGGAGACCGTCGTGCCGCCGAGGCTGTCGATCTTCTGGAGCGCCTCGTCGATGTCCTCGACCTCGATGACGAGCACGGGGCCGCCGACCGGGAGGCCCCGCTCGAGCATGCCGCCGTTGATGAAGCCGGGCTCGCTCGGCGGGCCCTGCTCGCTCGGGCCGGTCGTCGCGAGCACGTAGTGCATCTCCGGCAGCGGGACGAGGTTCCAGCCGAACGCCTCGCCGTAGAACGCCGTCGCGCGCTCCTGGTCGTCGAAGGGGATCTCGAAGTGCACCACGCGACCGCTCATGCGGACCTCCCTGCCGATGACGGCCGCGGGAGGCGGCCGGGGAGCACAGGGTCGCCCAGCACGGGACCCGGGTCAACCCTGCACAAGGCCCGGGTCGACCGGAACTTTGACCCGGGTCGACCGGAACTTTGACCCGGGTCGACGGGAACTTTGACCCGGGTCGGCGGGAGTGGGCGCGAGTCAGCGGGTCAGCCCATGAACTTGCGGGCGAGGGGGAGGGGGAGGTGCTTGAGGGCGAGACCGAGGGGGACCCAGGGCCAGGCGGGGACGCTGGGCGGAGGCCTTCTCCTTCTCGACGGCGTCGACGATGGCGGCGACGCCCTTCTCGGTGGAGACGATGAACGGGGCGTTCTTGACCTTCTCGTTCATCTCGGAGCGGATGTACCCGGGGTAGATCACCGAGACCGTGATCGGCGTGCCCATCACGTCGGCGCGGACACCCTCGGCGAGGTGGGCGACGCCGGCCTTGGTCGCGGCGTACGTCGTGACGGGGCCCGGCATCCCGCGCATGGCCGACATCGACGAGATCATCACGAGGTGGCCGGCGTCCTGGTCGCGGAAGATCTCCAGGGCGGCCTCGGTCTGGGCCAGCGCGCCGATGAAGTTCGTGACCGCGGTCTCGCGGTTGGCGTCGAAGCGGCCGGTGCCGAGCGGGGCACCCTTGCCGAGCCCGGCGTTCACGATCACCCGGTCGAGCGTGCCGAAGTCCGCACGGAAGGCGCGGAACACCTCGAAGACCTGGTCGTGGTCGTTCACGTCGAGCGCCCGGACCTCGACGCGGACGTCGGGGTGCTGCGCGGCGATCGACGACTTCAGCGCCTCCAGGCGGTCCGTCCGGCGGGCGCACAGCGCGAGGTCGTGGCCGCGCGCCGCGAACTGGCGGGCCATCTCCTCACCCAGGCCGGAGCTCGCGCCGGTGATCAGGATGGTCTTGCGCACAAGGGGTTCCTCTCGTTTGGCGGTCCGCTGGTTTCGGGGCTCGCTCCGCTCGCACCTCAACCGGGCGGAATGTGTCAGCGGTAGGTCAGCAGGTCGGCGCCGACGCCCTCGAGGTGGGCGTGGTCGTTGAACGAGATGAGGTTGGTGCCGCGCCGGCCGGCGAGCACCTTGGTGACCGAGGAGTTCACGACCACCTTGGACAGCCGGCCCCACGCCGGGACGCCGCCGCCGGACAGCGCGGCGGTCACCCAGGACACCGGTCCCCCGGAGGTGAACACGACCGCGGTCTGCTTCGGCTCGAGCCGGTCGAGCGTCCGGGCCAGGGCACCCTCGACGCGGGACGTGAAGGCGGGGAAGCTCTCGTGGTACTCCGCGTCGTGCTGCCCCGACGCCCAGCGCTCGATGGTGGCCTCGAAGCGGAGGACCCGGTCGTCGTACGTCTCGCCCTCGATCTCGTGCCAGTCGACGCTGCCGGTCAGCGTCCGCATGTGGTCGAACTCGTCCCAGCCCGCGTCCTCGACGACCGGCACCTCCCAGCGGGCGCCCTCGATGGCGGCGTCGGCGGTCTGCCGGTGCCGGCGCAGCGAGCCGCGCAGCACCAGATCCGGCCGTACGGCGCGCCCGGCCAGCGCCGCACCCAGCAGCCGGGACTGCTCGACGCCGCGCGGGGACAGCCGGTCGTAGTCGGCCTCGCCCCAGGACGCCTGGCCGTGCCGGACCAGCAGCAGCACGCTCATGCCGTGGCCTCGTCGATGAGCCGGTTGCAGCGCTCCTCGAGGTAGATCGTCATCGGCAGGAAGCGGGCGTACGCCTCGTTGGTGGTCTGCCCGTGGTGGTAGCGGTAGTAGATCTGCTGCGCGATGACGCCGAGCCGGAACAACCCGAACACCTCGTAGAACCGCCACTGCTCCGGGCTGACGGCGAGGCCGGTGCGGGCGGCGTACGCCTCGACGATCTCGGCGCGGGTCATCATCCCCGGCAGGTCGGACGGCTGGCGCCGCGCGGCGCGGAAGGTGGGCTCGTCGTCGGCCTGGATCCAGTACGCCAGCGCACCGGACAGGTCCATCAGCGGGTCGCCGAGGGTGGCCATCTCCCAGTCGAGGACGCCGACGACCTCGAGCGGGTTGTCGGGTGCGAGCACGACGTTGTCGAGCCGGAAGTCGTTGTGGATCACGCAGGTCGCGACGTCGGCGGGCTGCTGCTCGTCGAGCCACTTCATGACCCGCTCGTAGTCGCCGACGTTGTCGGTGCGGGCCGACCGGTACCGGTCCGACCAGCCGCCGACCTGCCGGGCGACGTACCCCTCGCCGCGACCGAGCGACTCGAGTCCCGCCTCGGCGGGGTCGACCGCGTGCAGCCGGACCAGCACGTCGAGGAAGTTCTCGCACAGGGTGCGGGCGTCCTGCTCGCCCAGCGACATCCCGTCGGGCAGGTCGCGGCGCAGGATCGTGCCGTCGACCCGCTGCATGACGTAGAAGTCCGAGCCGATCACGTCCGGGTCGTCGCAGAAGGCCACCATGTCCGGGACCAGCCCGAAGACGGGGCCGAGGCCCGACTGGATGGTGTACTCGCGACTCATGTCGTGGGCGCTCTTCGCCTTCGCACCGGTGGGCGGACGGCGCAGGATCAGGTCGCGGGAGGGGTACGACAGCAGGTAGGTCAGGTTCGACGCGCCGCCGGGGAACTGCCGCACCTGCGGCGTCCCGTCGGGCACGTCGGCGCCCTGCTCGCGCAGCCACCTGTCGACGGCCGCGACGTCGAAGGCGTCCTCGTCGCGCACGTCCACGGTCGGGTCGCTCATGCATCACGCTCCTTGGCCCGGGCCGCGGTGGCCCGCATCTGCGCGTCGTAGGCGGGGCGGTCGGCCAGCTTGAGCGCGTACGCCGCACGGGCCGGCTCGTCGGGGACCACCAGGTCGAGGCCGCGGTCGATGCCGTCGAGGACGGCGACCGCGATGTCGTCGGCGGTGATCGGGGACTTCTCGACCAGCCGGGTGATGTGCGCCTCGAGATCCGTGTCGCTGCCGCGCAGCGAGGACATCAGGTTCGTCCGGAAGTACGACGGGCACACCGCCGTGCAGCCGACGCCGTACGGCGCGAGCTCGTGGGACATCGTCTCGCTGAACGCCACGACGGCCGCCTTGACCGCGTTGTAGGAGCCCATCCCCGGCGGGTGCACGAGCCCGGCCAGGGAGGCGGTGTTCACGACCCGACCGGACCCCTGCCGCTTCATCATCGGCACGAACGCGCGGGTGCCGCGGACCACCCCGAACAGGTTGATGTCGAAGAGCCACTGCCAGTCCTCGAGCGAGCAGAGCTCGACGCGGCCGCCCCCGGCGACGCCGGCGTTGTTGACCAGGACGTCGAGCCCGCCCCACTCCGACTCGACCCACCCGGCGGCCTCCGCCCAGTCGTCCTCGGAGGTGACGTCGAGGGCGCGCCACCTGACCGCCGAGTTGTCAGGCGGTGGCGTCGTCAGGGCGACGTCAGCGCCTGACAAGTCGGTGGCGAGGACCCGGTCGCCCCGGGCGGCGAAACGCTCGACGAGGGCGGCACCGAGACCGGAGGCGGCACCGGTGACGAGGACCCGGCGGCTCATCGCTGCTTGCCCAGCTCGAGCTTGGCGATCACGCCGCGGTGCACCTCGTCGGGGCCGTCGGCCATCCGCAGGGACCGGGCGCTGACCCAGGCGGCGGCCAGCGGCAGCGCCTCGTCGAAGCCACCGCCGCCGTGCATCTGCATGGCCATGTCGATGACCTGCTGGGCCATGTTCGGCACCGCGACCTTGATCTGGCTGACCTCGGACAGGGCGCCTCGCGGGCCGACGGTGTCGAGCTTCCAGGCCGCGTGCAGCACCAGCAGCCGGGCCTGGTCGATCGCGATCCGGGCGTCGGCGATCCGCTCCGCGTTGCCGCCGAGCTTGGCGAGCGGCCGGCCGAACGCGGTCCGGGTCGTGGCCCGTCGTACCGCCCGGTCCAGCGCCATCTCGGCCAGCCCGACCAGCCGCATGCAGTGGTGCACGCGGCCGGGGCCGAGCCGGCCCTGGGCGATCTCGAAAGCGCGGCCGGGGCCGAGCAGCACGTTGGCGAGCGGCACCCGGACGTCGGCGAAGGACACCTCGCCATGGCCGTGCGGCTCGTCGTGCATGCCCATCACCGAGAGCATCCGCTCGACCTTGACGCCCGGGGTGTCGCGCGGCACCAGCACCATCGTGTGCCGGGCGTGCCGGTCGGCCTCGGGGTCCGTGAGCCCCATGAACACGAAGATCTTGCAGTCCGGGTGACCGACGCCCGTCGACCACCACTTGCGGCCGTTGATGACGACCTCGTCGCCGTCGACCACGGCGGTGGCGGCCATGTTGGTCGCGTCCGAGGAGGCGACGTCGGGCTCGGTCATCGTGAACGCGCTGCGGATCCGGGCCTCCAGCAGCGGCTCGAGCCACTGGGCGCGCTGCTCGTCGGTGCCGTACTTCAGCAGCACCTCCATGTTCCCGGTGTCGGGCGCGTTGCAGTTGAAGACGTGCGGCGCCAGCGCGCTGCGGCCGGTCAGCTCGGCGATCGGCGCGTAGTCGACGTTGGTCAGCCCTTCGCCCCCGTCGGTGCCGAACCGGGCGGCGTACTCCCCCGCATGCTCACGCGGCAGGAAGAGGTTCCACAGCCCCTGCGCGCGGGCCTTGGCCTGCAGGTCGGCGATCACCGGCAGCGGCGTCCACGGGTCGCCGCCACCGTCGCGGAGCGCGGCCAGGTCGCGGTGGTACTGACCCTCGATCGGGTCGATCTCGGTCTCCATGAAGGTCCGGACCCGCTCGGTGAGGTCGGCGGCCCGCGGCGAGGGTGAGAAGTCCATGCGCTTGACCCTAGAACCTTGTTGAGCAATGCTCAACAGTGTGAGCGAATCCGTCCGCAGGACCCGGCTCACCCGCGACGACCGGCGCCGCCAGCTCCTCGGCATCGGGCTCGCCAAGCTCGTCGACAAGCCGATCCAGGACCTCTCGGTCGACGAGGTGGCCGCGGAGGCGGGCATCTCCCGCGGACTGCTGTTCCACTACTTCCCGACCAAGCGGGACTTCTACCGCGAGTGCATCGCGGCCGCCGGGCGGCGGATCCTGCGCAACACCGCCCCCGACCCGGACCTTCCCCCGGACGCCCAGGTGCACGACATGGTGCGGCTCTTCGTCGACCAGATCGACCGGCGGCGCGACTTCTACCTCTCCCTGCTGCACGGCACGGGCGCGGCCGACGTGACGGTCGTCCAGGTGTACGACGACATCTGGGACCAGGCGACGACGCGGGTGCTGGACTGTCTCGGGCTCGGGGCGGAGCACGCCGAGGTGGTGCACGGGTGGTGGATGTACGTCGAGGACCGCGCCCTGTCCTGGTCGGGACCGCCCCCTGCCCGTCGTACCCGCTCCCTCGACGACCTCGTCGACCACGCCGTCGGCGTGCTGCACACCCTGCTCGCGCTGCCCTAGACACGGGCTACCCGGACGGTCAGGTGGCGTGGCTATGGTGGCCGGACTGACGACGTCAACCCGGACGGGGAACGATGAAGACCACACTGGCGGCGGCCGCGGCGACCCTGCTCGCCCTCTCGCTCAGCGCCTGCGGCGGCGGCAACGACGACGCCGAGGCCTCCAAGGCGCTCTCCGCCTCGATCATGAAGTCGCAGAACTCCTCCGGCAACGAGGCGGCCTCGCAGCTGCTGAGCCTGAAGAAGAAGGAGGCCGACTGCATCGGCGACGGGCTCGTGGACAAGATCGGCACCGACCAGCTGCGCGAGTACAAGCTCCTCACCAAGGACAACAAGGCCGGCCAGGACGTCACCACGGTGAAGATGTCCGCGGGCGACGCCAAGGCCACCACCGACGTGCTGTTCGGCTGCACGGACGTGCCCGGGATGATGAAGAAGGCCATGAGCAGCAGCGGGCAGGTGCCCGCCGAGATGCAGGACTGCGTCGACAAGGCGCTCAGCGACGAGACGCTGCGCGGCATGTTCACGCACGTGTTCCAGGGCAACGAGGAGCAGGCCAAGAAGGACCTGATCCAGCCGATGATGAAGTGCGCCAACCCGAACGCCGGCTGACCGGACCCGCCTCCCGCTGATGGACGCCGACGCGGTGGTCGTCGGCAGCGGCCCCAACGGGCTGGTCGCCGCCAACGTGCTCGCCGACGCGGGCTGGGACGTGCTGGTGCTGGAGTCTCAGCCGGGGTACGGCGGCGCGGTGGCCAGCGCGCGGGACGTGCACCCGGACTTCGTGCACGACACGTTCAGCTCCTTCCACCCCCTGGCCATGGTGTCGCCGGTGATGCGGGCGCTCCGGCTCGAGGAGCACGGGCTGCGGTGGGCGCACGCACCGTCGGTCGTGGGCACGCCGTTCCGGGACGGGACGTGGGCCGAGCTGCACCGCGACCGGACGCGGACGGCGGCCGGGCTCGACGCGCACGCACCGGGCGACGGGGACGCCTGGCTGCGCCTGTGCGAGGTCTGGGACCGGGTCGGCGAGGAGCTCGTCGACGCGCTGCTGACGCCGTTCCCGCCGCTCCGGCACGGTGCGCGGGCGGCGGCGCGGCTGCCCGGGTCCGGAGCGCTGCGGCTGCTCCGCGCGGCCCTCGGCTCGGGACGCGGGGTCGCCGAACGCGAGTTCCGCGGGCTGCCCGCCCGGATGCTGCTGGCCGGCAACGCCGCGCACGGCGACGCCGCCCTCGGCTCGCCGGGGTCCGGGATCTTCGGGCTGCTGCTCGCCATGACCGCGCAGCGGCACGGGTTCCCGGCGCCGGTCGGCGGAGCCGGTGCGCTGGCGACCGCCCTGGCCGACCGGCTGACCTCCCGCGGCGGGCGGATCGTCTGCGGCACCCGGGTCGACCGGGTGCTGGTCCGCGACGGCCGCGCCCACGCCGTGCGTACGTCGACCGGGGAGACCGTCGCGGCCCGGCGGGCGGTGCTCGCGGACGTGACGGCGCCGGCGCTCTACGGCGGGCTCGTGCCGTGGGAGGAGCTGCCGCGGCGGACCCGGCTGCTGATGCGGCGGTTCCGCTGGGACCCGGGCACGGTCAAGGTCGACTGGGCGCTGTCCGGCCCGGTGCCGTGGGCCTCGGCGCCGTCGGCCGCCCCCGGGACGCTGCACCTGTGCGAGTCGCCCGAGGAGGTCGAGGCGTTCCAGCGTGAGCTGGCCGCCGGCGCCGTACCCTCGCGGCCGTTCCTGCTCGCCGGGCAGATGGCGACCACCGACCCGAGCCGCGCGCCGGCGGGCGCCGAGTCGCTGTGGGCCTACGCGCACGTGCCGCAGCGGACCGTCTCGGACGCGGGGGGCGAGGGCATCACCGGCGCCTGGGACGCGAGCGACCGCGAGCGGATGGCGGACCGCATCCAGGCGCGGTTCGAGGAGTACGCCCCCGGCTTCGGCGACCGGGTGCTGGCCCGCCGGGTGCTCGGGCCGCGCGAGCTCGAGGCCCGCGACGAGAGCCTGCCCGGGGGCGCGCTGAACGGCGGGACCGCGGCGCTGCGGCAGCAGCTGGTGCTGCGGCCGGTGCCCGGGCTGGGCGGGGCGCGGACGCCCGTGCGGGGGCTCTACCTCGCGTCGTCCTCGGCGCACCCGGGCGGCGGGGTGCACGGCGCCTGCGGCGCGAACGCCGCGCACGCGGCGCTAGCGGCGGCCAGATAGGGCGCGCCGGTCGCGTGCTTGCGTCGCGAGCGTCGTCGGACGTGGTGGAACGCAGCGAGGTGCGCGGACGGCGGCGCGTGGAGCCGGCTGGCTAGCTGGCGACCGTGGCGATGACGCGTGAGCGCTCGACCGGGTCGGCCCAGCGGGTCGACGTACGCCAGAGCTTGATGCCGGACCAGAGCAGGAACGGCACGGCCAGCACCAGCGAGCTACCGGCCATGGCGCGCGGCTGGTGGCGCCGAACATCAGGCCGGTGACGTCGTGCTCAGAGCCAGCCGGGAGGAGTAGCCCACCATCACCAGCGGGGGTGCGGGTGTCGCCCGCGAGCTGCGCAGGTCGACCGCGTACGGCGACGCACCGACCAACGCAGCGGGTGGCGACCACCTGGACGTGCACGACGACCGTTGCGCACGCGATCGCGACCAGCTCGGATCCGGTCGGCAGCCCGGCCCGCAGGCCGGCGACGACGAGGGTCACGATGCTGGTCGACGAACAGGATCTCGATCAGCACGGTGACCCGGGAGAAGAAGGCGAGCCGAGGCCGAGACGGGCAGGCTGTCGCGCCAGAGAGCGCCGCGGCCGTCGAGGCACCAGGAGTTCACGCCGAACAGCAGAACGCCACCGGAGGCCACCAGGCCCGGGGAAGATCGTCAGCCGGTCCCACCCGAACGAGCCGGCCCGCGGCAAGATGAGGCCGGGAACAGGCCGCCAGCACGACCATGCCCCGGCGCATCGGCACGGACCGCCAGATGCCGGCCCGGTCGGTGCGCAGCAGGGCGACGAAGTCCGACGCAGGGTGCTCGACCGCGCCGCGTGCCGCGAGGTCTCGACCGCGACTCGTCGCGCGCCGGCTTGCGGGCGACGAGTCCGGCCATCCAGGCGCCGACGACCACGGAGACCACGAGGATCCCGCCCAGCCAGATGATGACGGCCCGCCCAGACGAACCACTGGCCGTCGGCTCCGGCGAGCACACCGACGAGGATGCGGAAGGTCGGACTCACGTCGAGCAAGCCCGAGAGCTTGTCGGTGGCGACGATCCAGCCGGCCAGCGCCGCCGACCGCACCGCCGCACCCCGAACGACGTCCATGAGCCGCGCGGCCCGCGACGTACCCACTCGACCACCCAGGCGATGACCTGCGCCATCGCGGTCCCGGTGACCAGCCAGAGGCCACCGGCACCAAGGCGAGCGGGAGCAGCGGTGCGGCCCGAGGCCGTAGGCCGTCATGCCGAGCAGCGACCATCGCCTGCAGCAGCCACGCGATGTTGAGCGGCGCCATCAGCAAGGCGCCGAGGTGGTCGGTCGTCGGGCTCACCGGGAAGACGACAGCGTAGTCACGCGGCAGCAGCTCGCGGCCCCCGCCGGACGCCGCGGCCGACACGATGGAGACGACCAGAACCGAGACGTACGCGGTCGGGAGCAGGAGGAGCACGTCACGTCGAGGGATCTGGTACGCGGGCAGGAAGGCCGGCGCGAACGCGAAGAGCAGCGTGAGAGCCGTCAGGACGACGAACGCGATCGGGACCGCGCGCCGGGACCGACCGCGCAGGCCGGACATCCGGAACCGGAGAAGGTGGCGTACGTCGCGGACGGCCCGGACGCCCTCCTTGGTCGCGGTGCTCACGCGCACGGACCCACGCTTCACGTCGAGCCAGCGGACGGGTCGACGGTCGCGTCGCGGGGTCAGCTCACGGGCCTCGGTGGTCATGCGCGGGTCCCGGCGTCAGTCGAGGAGGGCACGGTAGACACCGGCGCCGTCCTCGCCGCCGATCTCGGCCGCCGTCAGCTCCGCGACGGCCGAGCCGCCGCGCAGCACGATGGCGTGCTGGCACGCCTCGACCGCCAGCTCACGCAGGTGGGTGGACACGAGCACGGCCGCCCCGTGGGCGCGCGCGTCGGCGATGACGTCCATCGTCGCCTCGACGCCGAGCGGGTCGACGCCGTCGAACGGCTCGTCGAGCAGCACCACCTTGGGCTGGTGGAAGGCCGCGAGGATCACCGACATGCGGCGGCCCATGCCGTGGCTGAACCCCCCGGTCACCCGGTGCGCGACGCCACCGAGGTCGAACCGCTCGAGCAGGTCGCGGGCGCGCTCCTCCCAGCCGACCGGCAGCCGGCGCAGCCGGGCCGCGAGCTGCAGGTGCTCCCACGGGGTGGCCCGCGGCACCAGGCCGCCGACGTCCGGGCAGTAGCCGGTCACCCGCTTGACGGCCAGGGACTGCTGCCGGATGTCGAGGCCGGCGACGTGCACCCGGCCCTTGGTCGGCGGGATCACGCCGGCCAGCACGCGCATGGTGGTGGACTTGCCGGCGCCGTTGCGGCCGAGCAGCGCGGTCGCCGCACCCGGCGCGACCTGCAGGTCGATGCCGCGCACCGCGTCCACGGTCCCGAACGTGACCCACAGGGACTCGATGTCGACGACAGGCGTCGGTGTCGTGGCTTCGGGCGCGGCGGTCACCGGCTCATTGTTCCCTGTTCCCGCCTCCCGATGTGCGGTTGCGGGCAAACTCTGCTGCGTGAGGGCGACGGCTCGGGACGGGCGGACGATCGACGTACGCCGGCGGTGGCTGCCGTGGAAGCCGCGGCTGCGGGACGTCGACGGCGGCGGAGACGCGGGTGGCTTCGACCTCGGCGGCGGTGACGACCTGGCAGGTGTCGCGGTGGTGCTCGTGATCTTCCTGCTCCTGCTGTTCTTCCCGGTCGTGCTCGCCGTGGCGCTCCTCGCCGGTGAGGTCCTGGTGCTGCTGCTCCTGCTGCCGCTGTTCCTGCTCGCGCGGGTGGTCCCGGTGCTGCCGTGGACCGTCGAGGCCCGGCACGAAGGCACGCTCGTCGGCGTCGAGAAGGTGCGCGGGTGGCATGCCTCGCAGCAGCGGATCCAGGAGATCGTGACGGCCTACGAACGGTCGACCGACGACCCGTTCGCGCTCACCCGGCGCTGACTCCCCCGACGAAACTGGCACACCCCCGGCGTTGCAACGTCGGGGGTGTGCCGGTTTCCCAGGGGACCCTGGGAATCTGCGCCTCAGGCCGGGAAGCGCTCGCCCCTCTCGGCGAGGTCGACGACGTACGACGGGGGCGTGAACCGGTCACCGTAGGCGGCGGCGAGCTCACGGGCGCGGGCGACGAAGCCGGTCAGGCCATGATGACCGGAGCCCGCAGGACCTTCGTAGCCCTGCATGTACTGCACGGCGCCGCCGTACAGCGGCGGGAAGCCGATGCCCATGATCGAGCCGATGTTCGCGGCGGCGGCGGACTCGATGACGCCCTCGGCGAAGCAGGCGGCGGTCTCGAGCGCCATCCGGAAGAGGTACCGCTCCTGGATGTCGACCAGCGGGATCTGCACGTCGGCCTTCGTGAAGTGCTCGCGCAGCCCGGGCCACAGCTTCTTCTTCGCGTCGGCCGGGTAGTCGTAGAAGCCCGCGCCGGTGGACTTCCCCTTCCGACCGAACTCCTCGACCATCCGGGCGATGGTGTCCTGGCCGGGCTGCTCGGGCAGCTCGACGCCGTCGCGGGCGGCGGCCTCGACCGCGGCCTTGCGGATGTGCTGGGTCAGGGTCAGCGTGACCTCGTCCAGCATCGCCAGCGGCGGGGCCGGGAAGCCGGCGAGGGTGGCGGCGCGCTCGATGGTCTGCGGGTCGACGCCCTCCTCGAGCAGGGCGGCGGCCTCGGTGAGCAGGGTGCCGTAGACCCGCGAGGTGTAGAAACCGCGGCTGTCGTTGACCACGATCGGGGTCTTCTTGATCTGCTGAACGACGTCGATGGCCCGGGCGACCGCGTCGTCGGAGGTCTTCTCGCCCTTGATGATCTCGACGAGCGGCATCTTGTCGACGGGCGAGAAGAAGTGCATGCCGATGAAGTCCTCGGGACGGTTCACGCCGCCGGCGAGCTCGGAGATCGGCAGGGTGGAGGTGTTCGAGGCGAGCAGCGCGTCCTTGTTCACGACGTCCTGGACCTCGCCGTACACCTTCGTCTTCAGCGCCGGGTCCTCGAAGACCGCCTCGATGACCGAGTCGCAGCCGGCCAGGTCGGCGGGGTCGGCGGTCGGGTGGATCCGGTCGAGGATCTCCTGCTTGCGCTCCTCGGACATCTTGCCGCGGGAGATCTGCTTGTCCAGGACGGTCGCGGAGTACGACTTGCCCTTCTCGGCGGCCTCCACGGAGACGTCCTTGAGGACCACCTCGATGCCCGCGCGGGCGGCGGAGTAGGCGATGCCGGCTCCCATCATCCCGGCGCCGAGCACGCCGAGCCTGGTGGCCTGGAACCTCTCCACGCCCTCGGGGCGGAGCTTGCCGGAGTTGATCGCCTGCAGGTCGAAGAAGAACGCCTGGATCATGTTCTTGGCGTTCTGGCCGACCACCAGGCTCGTGAAGTAGCGCGTCTCGATGCGGGTCGCGGTGTCGAAGTCCACCTGCGCGCCCTCGACGGCGGCGGACAGGATGGCCCGCGGCGCGGGGTAGTTCGCGCCCTTGGTCTGCTTGCGCAGGTTGGCCGGGAAGGCGGGCAGGAACGCCGCCAGCTTCGGGCTCGACGGTGTGCCGCCGGGCATCCGGTAGCCCGGCCGGTCCCACGGCTGTACGGCGGCCTCCTCGTCGTCGCGGTGCTCGAGGATCCACGCCTTGGCGGCGGGCACGAGGGCGTCCTTGTCCTGGACGAGCTCGTCGACGATGCCCTTCTCCTTCGCGGCGGCCGGCTTGAAGCGGTTGCCCTGGAGCAGCACGCCCATCAGGCCGTCGGTCAGACCGAGCATCCGCACGATGCGGGTGACGCCGCCGCCTCCGGGCAGCAGACCGAGGGTGACCTCGGGCAGGCCGAGCTCGGTGCGCGGGTCGTCGTACGCGATCCGGTGGTGGCAGGCGAGCGCGATCTCGAGGCCGCCGCCGAGCGCAGCACCGTTGATGGCCGCGACCACGGGCCGGCCGAAGGTCTCGAGCCGGCGCAGGTCGCGCTTGACGCCCTCGACCTCGGCGAAGATCGCAGGCGCGTCCTCGGGGGTCGCCTCGAGCATCTTGCGGAGGTTGCCGCCGGCGAAGAACGTCTTCTTCGCACTGGTGACGACCACCCCGACGACGTCGGCCTTCTCCGCCTCGAGCCGGTCGACCGCCGCGGCCATCGAGTCGCGGTAGAGGTCGTTCATGGTGTTCGCGCTGGCGGTGGGGTCGTCGAGCGTGAGGACGACGATGCCGTCCTCACCGCGGTCGTAGCGCATCTGATCTGGCGGCAAGACTGCTGCTGGGTGTCGGTCATGTCTTCGCTTTCGCTGGCTGTACGACGGATGGCGGCGGGTCAGATGCGCTCGACGACGGTGGCGATGCCCATGCCGCCGCCGACGCAGAGCGTGGCCAGGCCGTAGCGCAGGTCGCGACGCTCGAGCTCGTCGATCAGGGTGCCGAGGATCATCGCGCCGGTCGCCCCGAGCGGGTGCCCCATGGCGATGGCGCCGCCGTTGACGTTGACCTTCTCGTGCGGCAGGTCGAGGTCGCGCATGAAGCGCATGGCGACGGCCGCGAACGCCTCGTTGATCTCGTAGAGGTCGATGTCCTCCGGCGTCAGCCCCGCCTTGGCCAGCGCCTTGCGGGAGGCGGGCGCCGGGCCGGTCAGCATGATCGTCGGGTCGGCGCCGGAGACCGCCGCCGCGAGGATCCGGGCCCGCGGCCTGAGGCCGAGGTCGGTGCCGACCTGCTCCGTGCCGATCGCGACCAGCGCGGCACCGTCCACGATGCCGCTGGAGTTGCCGGCGTGGTGGACGTGGTCGATCTCCTCGATCCAGTGGTACTTCTCCAGCGCCACCGAGTCGAACCCGCCCTGGTCGCCGATCTGCGCGAACGACGGCTTGAGCCCGGCCAGGCTCTCCACCGTGGTGCCGGGGCGGATGAACTCGTCCTTGTCCAGCACGGTGAGCCCGTTGATGTCCTTGACCGGGACCACCGAACGGTCGAAGTAGCCGTTGGCCTGCGCCTTCGCGGCCCGGGCCTGCGACTCGGTGGCGAACGTGTCGACGTCCTCGCGGCTGTAGCCCTCGATCGTGGCGATCAGGTCGGCGCCGATGCCCTGCGGCACGAACGACGTGTCCAGCGCGGTGCGCGGGTCCATCGCCCAGGCGCCGCCGTCGGAGCCCATCTTCACCCGCGACATCGACTCGACGCCGCCGGCGAGGATCAGGTCCTCGAAGCCGGAGCGCACCCGCATCGCGGCCTGGTTGACGGCCTCCAGGCCGCTGGCGCAGAAGCGGTTGAGCTGCACGCCCGCGACGGTCTCGGGGTAGCCCGGCCGCCAGCGCCGCGGTCTTCGCGATGTCGGCACCCTGGTCGCCGACGGGGCTGACCACACCGAGCACCACGTCGTCGACGCGCTCCGGGTCGAACGACGGGTTGCGGGTCTTCACCTCGTCGAGCAGCCCCACCACCAGGTCGACCGGCTTCACCTCGTGGAGGGAGCCGTTGGCCTTCCCCTTCCCTCGCGGGGTGCGGATCGCGTCGTACACGAATGCCTGCGGCTGCTCGGCCATGCTCTGGTGTCCAGACTGTCGGGGACGGGGCTGCTCCTCGATTGTGACACTCATACTGTTAACGTCGTCAACCTGCCCGGCCGTGTGATCCCGGTCTCCCGGACCGGCGTACGACGGGCCACGCACGACCCCTCCGACCCTGAAGGGCCCCATGTCCCCGCGAGCGTCACAGCCAGCCGAAGCGGCCGCCGAGCTGATCACCCTCGACGAGCTGACGCGTCGCGTCGGGATGAGCGTGCGCAACATCCGGTTCTACGCCACCCGGGGGCTGGTGCCGCCGCCGATCCGCCGGGGCCGGTCGGGCTACTACTCGCCGGACCACGTCGCCCGGCTGGAGCTGGTCAGCGAGCTGCAGGCACACGGGTTCACGCTGTCGGCGATCGAGAAGTACCTCGCCAAGATCCCCGTCGACGCCACTCCCGAGACGATCGCGCTGCACCGCACGCTGCTCGCGCCGTGGATGGCCGAGCTGCCCGAGACCCTGTCGCGCCGCGAGCTCGGCCGGCGGGCCGGGCGGCCGCTGTCCGACGACGACCTCGACACCCTGAACGCGCTCGGCATCGTGTTCCCGACCAAGCAGGGGAAGTACCAGGTCGCGATCGCGCACCTGTCCGTCGGCGTGGCCCTCCTCGACCTCGGGATGCCGCTCGACGCCGCGCTCGCCGCGCAGGACATCTTCACCCAGCACGGCCGCCAGGTCGCCGACGAGCTGACCGAGCTGTTCCGCACCAAGGTGTGGCCGGCCTACAAGGAGGGCGACTCCACCCCCGAGCAGCTGCGCGAGCTGGTGGAGCGGTTCAAGCCGGTGACCGTGCAGGCCCTGGTCACGGCCTACGAGTCCGCGGTCAACGAGACGAAGCGGGAGACGATCAGCCGCCGGACGCGGTGACATCGCCCCGCCCCGGCTGTAACGCGGGGTTGCGCTCCAGAGCGCCGCGTGTTCAGCGTCCATCACCCCGCGTTACAGCTGGACGGCGGCGCCGGAGTCGATCAGCGCGTCCACGTCCGCGACGCCCCAGGCGGTGAGCGCCTCGCGGGTCTGGCCGCCGGGTGCGCTCGGGCCCGTGGTGAGGGTCGCCTCGGTGCGGGAGAACCGCGGCGCGGGGGCCGGCTGCAGGACGCCGTCGCGGTCGACGTACGTCCCGCGGGCCTTCAGGTGCGGATGCTCGGCCGCCTCTGTCAACGGGAGGACCGGCGCCACGCACGCGTCGGTGCCGTCGAACACCTCGGTCCACTCGGCCTGCGTACGCTCCTTGAACCGCCGGGCGAACGCGTCCCTGATCACCGGCCACTGGGCGAGGTCGTCACGGCTGGGCAGGTCGGTCAGACCGAGCAGCTCGACGAGCACGGCGTAGAACTGCGGCTCCAGCGCGCCGACGGACACGTGCCGGCCGTCGGCGGTCTCGTAGACGTCGTAGTACGGCGCGCCGCCGTCGAGCAGGTTCGCCGCGCGCCGCTCGTGCGCGAACCCGCTGGCCAGCATGCCGGCGAACATCGCCGACACGTGCGCGGTGCCGTCCACGATGGCGGCGTCCACGACCTGCCCCTGGCCACTGGTGCGGGCCTCGAGGAGGGCGGCGAGCACGCCGATCACGAGGTACGTCGACCCGCCACCGAAGTCGCCCAGCAGGTTGGTCGGGAAGTGCGGACGGTGAGCGTCCTGCCCGAGCCCGTGCAGCGCACCGGCGATCGAGATGTAGTTCATGTCGTGCCCGGCCGCCTTCGCGAGCGGGCCGTCCTGGCCCCACCCGGTCATCCGGCCGTACACCAGCCGCGGGTTCCGGGCCAGGCACTCGTCGGGCCCGAGCCCGAGGCGCTCGGTGGCGCCGGGTCGCATCCCTTCGAGCAGCACGTCGGCGTTCTCGACGAGCGCGAGCACGGTGGCCACCGCCTCGGGGCGCTTCAGGTCGAGCGCCACGCTCGGCCGGCCCCGGGTCAGCAGGTCGGTCTCGCGGGTGCCCGGACTCAGCGCGCCGCCCGGCCGCTCGACGCGGATCACGTCGGCGCCGAGGTCGGCCAGCAGCGTGGCGGCGTGCGGGCCGGGACCGATCCCGGCGATCTCGACGACCCGGACGCCCTTCAGCGGCCCGGTGCCCTGCCCGAGTGCGTAGGTCATGGCCGCGATTGTGACAGCACCGCTGTCACAGCCATGGTTGAGGAGGCCGAGCCCGCGCTGGTCGAGGTGCCCGAGCCCCCGCTGGGAGGGGCCGAGCGCCCCGCCGCACCACAACCAGTGGGCCCTCAGTGGTGGTAGGCGTGCGCGACGGCGTGACCCTTGCCGCGGGCGATCATCGCGCGGTTCACCGGGACGGTGACCACGAAGGCGACCACCAGCGAGAACGCCAGCGAGGCCCAGAACAGCAGGTCGCCCAGGCCGGCGTGCAGGGCACCCGGCACGAGCACGATCACCAGGTTGTCCACGATCTCCATCACCAGGATCGAGACCGTGTCGGCCGCAAGGGCGACCGTGACCGCCGTACGCAGCGTGCCGCCGGAGCGGAGCACCGCCGTGCTGGTGAGCAGGTAGCCGAAGAAGAAGGCGAGCACCACGGCCAACGCGATGCTCGGCCCGTTCGCCCAGCCCCACCAGGTCGCCAGCACCATGCCGAGCACCTCACCGATCGCACAGCCGGTGAGGCAGTGCAGGGTCGCGGAGACCGCGGTGTTCCAGGACGCGTCGCGGTGGTGTGTGTGGTCCATGCGCCGCACTATACCCCTAGGGGGTATCTAGGTCTACCCCGTGGGCTCGACCCCGGACACCACGTGAAGCACCTCACTCGTGCAACTCGTTGCATAGGTCCGGTCAGGTGCGGCACAGTGACCCGCATGGCCCTCGAGCACGCGATCCTGGTGTCGCTCTCCGAGCGCCCCGCGTCGGGACTGGACCTGACCCGCCGCTTCGACCGCTCGATCGGGTTCTTCTGGAGCGCCACCCACCAGCAGATCTACCGGGTGCTGGCCCGGATGGAGGCCGACGGCTGGGTCCGCTCGAAGGCGGTCGCGCAGTCCGGGCGGCCGGACAAGAAGGTGTACGCCGTGGCCGCGGCCGGCCGCCGCGAGCTGGAGCGGTGGATCGCCGCACCCACCCCGATGGAGCAGTTCCGCAGCGAGGTGGCCGTGAAGCTCCGGGCCGCGTCGTACGGCGACCGGGCGGCCGTCCTCGCCCAGGTCGCCGAGCACCGCGCCGAGCACGTCACCCGGCTCGCGCACTACGAGAAGCTCGCGGCCGACCTGCCGCCGAGCACCGACGACCACGACCTCGACGTCCGGCTCGTGCTGCGCGGGGGCATCCGCCTCGAGCAGTTCTGGGTGGACTGGCTGACCGAGTACCTCGACGCCCACGCCGGAGGCACCACATGACCCCTTACCCGCACCTGCTCGAGCCGGTCACCCTGGCCGGCGTACCCCTGCGCAACCGGGTGGTCATGGGCTCCATGCACACCGGCATGGAGGACCGGGCCCGACACCTGCCGGAGCTCGCGGCCTACTTCGCCGAGCGTGCCCGCGGCGGCGTCGGCCTGATCGTGACCGGCGGCTACGCGCCCAACGTGCGCGGCTGGCTGCTGCCGTTCGGCTCGATGATGACGAGGGCCCGGCACGCGGACGCGCACCGCCAGGTCACCGACGCGGTGCACACCGAGGGCGGCGCGATCCTGCTTCAGGTGCTGCACGCGGGCCGCTACGGCTACACGCCGCTCAACGTCTCGGCCTCCGCGACCAAGTCGCCGATCACGCCGTTCAAGGCCGGCGCCCTGTCGTCGCGCGCGGTCGAGCGGACCATCGACGACTACGTGGACGCGGCCCGGCTGGCCCGGCGCGCCGGGTACGACGGCATCGAGGTCATGGGGTCCGAGGGGTACCTCATCAACCAGTTCCTCGCCCCGCACACCAACCGGCGCACCGACCGGTGGGGTGGCTCGGCGGAGAACCGGATGCGCTTCCCCGTCGAGGTGGTCCGCCGGGTGCGGGAGGCACTCGGGGCCGACTTCCTGCTGATGTACCGCATGTCGCTGCTCGACCTCGTCCCCGACGGCCAGACCTGGGACGAGACCGTCACCTTGGCCCGCAAGGTCGAGGAGGCCGGCGCGTCGGTGATCAACACCGGGATCGGCTGGCACGAGGCACGGGTGCCCACGATCATCACCCAGGTCCCCCGCGCCGCCTGGGCCGCGACCACCGCCCGGCTGCGGCCCGAGGTCGGCATCCCGGTGTGCGCCTCGAACCGGATCAACTCCCCCGAGGTGGCCGAGGAGATCCTCGCCTCCGGCGGCGCCGACCTGGTCTCGATGGCCCGGCCGTTCCTGGCCGACCCCGACCTGGTCAACAAGGCGGCCGCCGGCCGCGCCGACGAGATCAACACCTGCATCGGCTGCAACCAGGCCTGCCTGGACCACACGTTCTCCAACCAGCGCGCGTCCTGCCTGGTCAACCCCCGGGCCGGCCGCGAGACCACGCTGGTGCTCGCGCCCACGCGTCGGGCCCGCCGGGTGGCCGTCGTCGGCGCCGGACCGGCCGGCCTCTCCGCCGCCGTGTCCGCCGCCGAGCGCGGGCACGCCGTGACGCTGTTCGAGGCCTCGCCCGCGATCGGCGGCCAGTTCCGGCTGGCCATGGCGATCCCCGGCAAGGAGGAGTTCGCCTCGACGCTGCGCTACTACTCCCGGCGGCTCGACGTGCTCGGGGTCGACGTACGCCTCTCGACGGCGGTGTCCGCCGACGACCTGACGGCGTACGACGAGGTGGTGGTCGCGACCGGCGTCACGCCGCGGGCCGCGACCTTCGACGGCGCCGACCACCCGAAGGTGGTGTCCTACGCCGACGCGATCTCCGGAGCGGTCGAGGTCGGGCAACGCGTCGCGGTCGTCGGCGCCGGCGGCATCGGCGTCGACGTGAGCGTGTTCCTCACCCACACACCCGACGGTCCCGAGGACCTCGACGAGTGGATGGCGCACTGGGGCGTCGGCGACCCGGCCCTGCACCCCGGCGGGATCACCGAGAAGAAGCCGCGCACCCCCGCGCGCGAGGTGTGGCTGCTGCAGCGCAAGACCACGCCGATCGGCAAGGGCCTCGCGAAGACGTCGGGCTGGGCGCACCGCGCGGTGCTCAAGGACTCGGGCGTGCACCTCGTGCCGGGCGTCACCTACGACCGGGTCGACGACGACGGCCTGCACGTCACGGTGGGCGAGGAGACGCCAGGTCCTCGACGTCGACACCGTCGTGGTCTGCGCGGGCCAGGAGTCCGTCCGCTCGCTCTACGACGAGCTCGTCGCGTCCGGTGTCACGGCCCACCTGATCGGTGGCGCGGACGTGGCGGCCGAGCTCGACGCGAAGCGCGCGATCAAGCAGGGCACGGAGCTGGCCGCGGCCCTCTGACCTTGACGGTTCGGCGTCACGGGCGGCCGCGGAACCCGACGTAGGCGAGAGCGACGCCGAGCCCGGCGACGAGCGGTCCGAGGATCGCCCACAGCTCCACCCCGGTCATCGGGCTGCCCTTGACGTAGCCGAGGCCCTGGAGCGTCCAGATCCCCCCGATCACGACCATCAGGATCCCCAGCGTGACGGGCAGTGTCTTGCGCATGCGACCAGCCTAGGGCGCGCCGTACGACGCCTCTCGCGTGGTGCGGACGGGACAGAAACCGACCTGTGTGAGTAAACGCCGGACAGGAAAGTCAAGAAGACATACCGTTCGGAGGCGGCTTTTTTGCCGAGAACCGGGCCGAAATCTCAAGTTCCGGGGCCCGGCCGGCCGATGAACACGACAGCACCATCACACCCTGGGGATCTCGCGCACATGCACTTCCGGCCTGCCCGTACGTCGTCCGTCCCGACCTCGCACCGACGCGTGCTCGGCCGGCTGCTCGCGCTGGCGGTGGCGCTGGTCGTGCTGGTGCCGGCCGCCGCGTCCGCGGTCCCGATCGAGGACTTCGCGACCTACGACCCGCAGACCAACTGCTCGCCGAACGCCAAGCCCGGCACGCTCAAGCTCTCGGTGTGGCTGCAGAAGCAGTACCCGGGCAGCGGCTCGCTCGGCATCTCCCGCTCCTGCAACGACGGCGGGGTCTCCGAGCACAAGGAGGGCCGCGCCTTCGACTGGGCGGTGAACGTGAGCTCCGCCCGCGACCGGGCGTTCGTGGCCGACTTCTTCGCGAAGCTCTTCGCCACCGACGCCGAGGGCAACCCCGACGCGCTGGCCCGCCGGATGGGCATCATGTACCTCATCTGGAACGACCACATCTACTCGTCGTACTACGGCTTCAAGGCCCGCGACTACAAGGCCTGCAAGGTGCTCAGCTCGTGCTCCGACACGCTGCGGCACCGCAACCACGTGCACATCTCGCTGAGCCGTGCCGGCGGCAACGGCCTGACCAGCTGGTACACCGGCGGGACCGCGGTCCCGAGCACGCCGACCAGCCCGACGACTCCGACCACCACGCCCCCGACCACCACGCCCCCGACCACCACGCCCCCGACGACCACGACGCCGGTCGTCGCGCCGAGCGTGCCGCTGGTGCCGAAGACCTCGACCGGCATCCTGGACCTGCGCAAGCGGCCGTTCGTCACCGTCACGGTCAGCCCGAAGGGCGCCGTGAAGACCACCGGCTTCAAGCTGCGCAAGGGCTACGCCTACAAGGTCACCGCCGCCGGCCTGTACGGCTACGGCACCCCGACCCAGGTGGCGGACGCGTCCTGCCGCTGGTCGCCGGGCGCGCGCGGCTGGGCGCCCTACCCGGCCACCGACATCGCCCGCACGCACGGCTCGCTGAACCTGCTCGTCAACGGCAAGCCGATCAGTGCCAAGACCTGCCGGGCCGCCCACGTGTACTCGCTCACCGTGAAGCCCAAGGTCACCGGCCCGCTCAAGCTCCAGGTGGCGAACAAGCCGACCGGCGCGACCGGCTCCCTGCGAGTGCTGGTCTCCCGCAGCACCACGAACGTGGCCTCCGGCCTGCCCGTCGTGCCCACCCTGGCCGCGGCGCCGACCGTGACCGCGACCCAGGACGGGACCGGCCTGGTCAGCGAGACCGTCGCCGTCCCCGCCGCGACCGGCACCGTGCTCACCGCCGGCGCACTCGAGCAGGGCGCGGAGTACCGGCTCACCGTCGACGGGTCCGCCGACCTCGGCAAGGGCGTCGCGACCGACGGGCGCTGCCTGTCCGTCGGCGGCACCTGGTGGTCGCAGGCGTCGCTGGAGCGGACCGTGCCCGACCAGGCGCACGGCCGGCTGTACGTCGACGGGGCCGCCTTCGACGGCGACGCCTCCAACGGCGGCTCGGTCTGCGCGAGCCGGTCGCACACGTCGACGTACACCGCCACCCGCTCCGGACGCCTCGAGCTCGCGCTGTGGGACCCGCTGGCGCGCAGCGACGACGCCGGGCAGGTGACCGTCACCGTGCAGCGCCTCACCTCGATCGGCACCCCGCAGGCGGCGCCCGCCGAGACACCGGCCGCGACCACGCCGTGGACCCAGCGCAGCGAGACCGTCACCGTCGGCACCGCCGCGCCGACGGGCACCGTGTCGGCGATGAAGGTCAAGGCCGGCCAGAAGGTCACGATGACTGCGCGCGGGACCTACAAGTCCGGGAGCACCGACGCCGACGCGTCCTGCGTGGCCACCGGCTCCGGCTGGGTCACCTCCGACCCGTCCGTGCTGCTCCCCCAGGAGCCCCTCGAGCTGTGGGTCGACGGCCAGCGCGTGTCCTGGCGTCCGGCGTCCGGTACGACGGCCTGCGCCGGCGACCACGCCTACACGGCGTCGTTCACCGCCACCAAGAACGGGCCGCTCCGCTTCGCGGTGCTCGACCTCGACCACCGCGACAACACCGGCACCCTGACCGTCGCGCTCACCCGCTCGACCTCCTGACGCCGCCGAGCCGGGCAATCTTTCCCGTCGAGCCGGGGGATTCTTCCCGTCGAGCCGGGGAATCTTTCCCGTCGATCTCCGGTCAGGCGTACGTGTCACCCGGCTCGACCGGAACCATGACCCGGCTCGCCCGGAACCTCGACCCGGCTCGACCGGAACTATCACCCGGGTCGGCCGGAACTATGACCCGGGTCGGCGGGGCAGGGGGTCAGCGCACGCCGTGGATGTTGCGGACGAACACCGAGCCGAGGACGCAGACCGCGCAGGAGACGGCGTAGAGCGTGACGTAGCCGCCGGCGTTCGCGACCAGGAACGACCCGACGAACGGCGCGAACACCTGCGGCAGCGCGACCGCGATGTTGATGACGCCGAGGTCCTTGGCCCGGGCCTCGGCGGCGGGCAGCACCTCGGTGCACAGCGCGAAGTCGACCGAGAGGTAGACGCCGTAACCGATGCCGAACACCACCGCCCCGGCCAGCGCGCCCGGCCAGGTCGGCACGATCGCCAGGATCAGCGCGCCGAGCCCGGTGACGACACCGGACACGACGACGAACACCTTGCGCCGCCCCAGCCGGTCGGACCACCGCCCGAACACCACCGTGCTCGCGACGATGAAGACCGCGTAGACGACGGTGAGCACGAAGACGCCGGCCTCGGGGTCGCGGTAGCCGACGGCGTCCTGCAGGTAGAAGTAGAGGAGCAGCGTGCCGAGCGAGTTGCCGAGGTTGACCAGGAACCGTGTCAGCCAGGCCCAGGCGAAGTCGGGGTGCCGCCGCGGTGACACCCAGAAGCTGCGGAGGAACTCGCGCGCCGAGAACGCCGGCCGCAGCGAGCGCGGGAGAGCGACGTCACGGCTGCCGAGCACGTAGGGCACCGCGAGCACGACGACGGCCGCCGCGGTGGCGTAGTAGCCGGCCGCGATCCCTCCGGTGACGGTCGCGATGCCGACGCCGGAGACGATGCCGAGCGTCTGCGACACCGCGACCCAGCCGCCGACGACGCCGCGGTCCCGCACCGGCACCAGGTCCGGGACGGTCGCGGTGAGCGCCGCGAACATCGCGTTCAGCGACGCCTGGGCGAGGCCCCAGGCCAGCACCATCGCGAGCACCGAGTGCGCGGTCGCGAGCAGCACCAGGGCAAGTGCGCCGGACAGCGCGCCGGCCACCACCCACGGCAGCCGCCGGCCGAACCGCGACGTGGTCCGGTCGGACAGCGCCCCGAACAACGGGTTCGCCACCACCGAGACCGCGGAGCCCACCCCGGTCACCACGCCGAACACGAGCTCCTTGTGGCCGGGCGAGACCACCTGGGCCTGCTGCGCGAGCAGCACCTGGATCGGCCCGAAGAAGCCGGCCCACAGGCCGAGCCCGGCGAGGGTGACGGTGGCGACCCACCGCCGGGTGACCGGCTCGACAGGCTCGGCGAGGGCCGACACCGGCCGGGCCAGCGGCGGCGGGGTGAGCGGTGAGGTCACCGGTGTCTCATCGGGCGGCGTGCGCGGCGATCACGTCGCGGTACCAGGCGAAGGAGTCCTTGGGGGTGCGCTGCTGGGTGTCGTAGTCGACGTGCACCAGGCCGAAGCGCTTGGTGTACCCCTCGGCCCACTCGAAGTTGTCGAGCATCGACCACGTGTAGTAGCCGGCGACGTCGACGCCCTCGTCGACGGCCTGGGCGACGGCCCGCAGGTGGCGCGTCGAGGTACGCGACCCGGTCGTCGTCGTGCACCGCCCCGTCGGCGCCGACCGTGTCGTCGTACGCACAGCCGTTCTCGGTGATGTAGATCGGCGGCAGCTTCTCCCCGTACGCCGTCTTGAGCCCGACCAGCAGCTCACGCAGACCGTCGGGTACGACGGGCCAGTCGAACGCCGTGCGGGGGTAGCCCTCGACCTTGACCACCTTGAACGGTGCGTTCTCCAGCGCGACGCCGGGCGCCGGCGGGATCGGCGATGCCGGGTCGGCGACCCGGGCCGGGCTGTAGTAGTTCACGCCGTAGAAGTCGACCGGGGCGCTGATCACGGCGAGGTCCTCCGCGACCGGTCCGGGCATCAGGTCCGCGAACCCGTCCGGATAGCGGCCGAGCAGCATCGGGTCGGCGAAGATCCGGTTGAGCAGCACGTCGTACAACGCGGCCGCTTTGACGTCCTCGGGGGCGTCGGTCGCCGCCCAGACCGGTGCGTGGTTGTTGGCGGTGCCGACGCTGCGGGCCCCGGTCGCGCGCAGCGCCGCGGCGGCGCGTCCGTGCGCGAGGTTGAGGTGGTGGGCGACCGGGAGCGCGTCGAACATCAGCTGCCTGCCGGGGGCGTGCACGCCGAGCGCGTGCCCCAGCATCGTGACGATGTTCGGCTCGTTGACCGGGCACCAGTGCTCGACGCGGTCCCCCAGACGCATGCCGAGCAGGGTGGCGTACTCCGCGAACCGCTCCACGGTGTCGCGCTGCAGCCAGCCGCCGCGGTCCTCGAGGGCCTGCGGAAGGTCCCAGTGGAACAGCGTGACCATCGGCCGGACGCCGGCCTCGAGCAGCGTGTCGACCAGCCGGTCGTAGAACGCGAGGCCGGCCGGGTTCGCGCGGCCGCTGCCCTCGGGCTGGATCCGCGGCCAGGCGACCGACAGCCGGTAGCCGCCGATCCCGAGGTCCTTCATCAGCCCGACGTCCTCGGGGTAGCGGTGGTAGTGGTCGCAGGCCACCGCGCCGCTGCTGCCGTCCGCGATGGTGCCCGGCCGGGCGCAGAACGTGTCCCACACGCTGGGCCCGCGGCCGTCCTCGTCGGCGGCGCCCTCGATCTGGTACGCCGCCGTGCTGGCGCCGAAACGGAAGCCGGAGGGCAGACGGGGCAGGTCGGGCACAGACGTCATGGGCACACCCTGACAGATCTGCACGGTCCGGCGGGGGCCGTACACACCGGGTCCCGGGCCGCGGGAGCAGGTGCCGACCGGCCTAGGCAGGGGACTACCCGGCGCATGATCTTTCCGGGTCATACCGGTGGCAACCGGGCAGGTCGGGCGCGGCGATCGTGCAGAAACCGCCGCGGGCGCTGCAGCGGGGGCCGGCAGCGACCGAATGGATAGGTGGACCGCCGCGACCGGGAGGAGGGACCTCGTGGTGCCAGCCGTGCAGGAGACGCGCATCCGCAGCCTCGCGGACATGGCGCGCGCCCTCGGCCGCTCCGAGGAGCTCTTCCGGCTGCTGGAGATCGCCGCCGAGGAGGCCCGCCTCTCGCTGGACGCCGCGAGCGTCTCGGTCAGCCGGCTCGAGCCCGGCACGATGACCGTCCGCACGATCATCAACGTCGGCGACCTCGGGCCCACCGAGGAGCGGTGGCCGGACAACGAGGTCTACGCGATGGAGGAGTTCGGCAACCTGGCCCAGCTCGCCCAGGAGCTGCGTGCATGGCGGGCGTCCCTCGACGACCCGACGAGCGATCCCCGCGAGCGACTGCTGCTCGCCGAGCTCGGCAAGCACTGCGCGATCGGGTCGCCGATCATCGTGGACGGCCAGCTGTGGGGCGAGTTCTACGCCACCCGCAGCGCCGGTCAGGAGGACTTCGGCAGCCTCGACATGTCGTACATGGAGGCGCTGATGGCGATCCTCGGCGGCGCGATCTCGCGGTCGCTGCGCGAGGAGTCGCTCGAGGCGCTGGCCTACCGGGACCCGCTGACCGGCCTGCTGAACCGGCGCGCCCTCGACGAGCGCGCGGCCCAGGCCTTCGACGTCGCCCCCGGCGTCCGGCGCACGGTCACGGTCGTCTCGCTGGACATCAACCGGCTCAAGCAGGTCAACGACACGCTCGGCCACCTCGCCGGCGACCAGCTCATCCAGTCCGTCGCGCGGGCGATGAACACCGAGTTCGGCCGCCTCAGCGGAACGCTCGTCGCACGCGTCGGCGGCGACGAGTTCACGGTGCTGGCGAACGGGCACGACCCCGTCGCGGTGGTCGAGATCGCCGACCGGCTCTGCCAGCGCACCTGGCGCTTCGGCTCCGGCGCCGGTGTGTCGGCGGGTGCCGCGACGGTGACCGTCACGCACGGCACGACGCTCACCCCGCACCGGGTGTTCGCCGCCGCGGACCGCGCACAGTACGTCGCCAAGCACGGCCGGCTCTCCTCGACGGTGGTCGCCGACGACGTCGCGTAGGGCGTGCCTCGAAAGGGTCGCGTTGGCGGGCGTGCCTCCGCGGACGACCCCCGGCAGTCTTGAGAGACACGTCCTCCCGAGCGCTGGCTAGCCTGAGTCCGTGGTCGACGTACGACGGGCGGGGTCGCGGTTCACGACCGAGGCTCCCGGCATCACGACGCGGCACTCGTTCTCGTTCGGGCAGCACTACGACCCGGCCAACGTGGGGCACGCGGTGCTCGTGGCGCACAACGACGACCGGGTCGCGCCGGGCAGCGGCTACGACCTGCACCCGCACGCCGACCTCGAGATCGTGACCTGGGTGCTGTCCGGGTCGCTGGTGCACCAGGACTCCCAGGGGCACGCGCACGTCGTCGGACCCGGCCAGGTGCAGCGGCTGTCGGCCGGCTCCGGCGTGCGGCACAGCGAGCGCAACGACGCCCCCGGGGCCGACGAGCCGACGCGGTTCGTGCAGATGTGGGTGCTGCCGGACGAGCCGGGCATGCGTCCGTCGTACGACCTGGCGGCGGTCGACCCGGACGGGCTGACCCCGCTGGCGTCCGGGGTCGCCGGCCTCGACGCGGCCGTGCGGATCCACACGGCGGGTGCGGCGCTGCACGTCGCCCGGCTCGACCCCGGTGACTCCGTCGTGCTTGCCGGATGCCCCGCGGCTGCACGTCTTCGTGGCCCGCGGCGCCGCCGACCTCGAGGGCGCCGGCCGGCTCGACGAGGGCGACGCCGCCCGGTTCACCGCCGAGGGCTCCCCCCGCCTCGCCGCCGTCGCTCCCACCGAGGTCCTCGTCTGGCAGCTCCCCTGACTCTGCCGCTGACCTGGCTCATCTGGTTGCGCGACGCGACTGGGCGTCGGTCGACGCCGACTTGGCGCGTCTGGCGGTCAGCCCAGGTCGTCGCGGGTGAACAGCGCGTGCAGCTCGACGCCGATCCCGGCCAGCGCCTCACGGCCGCCGGCGAGCCGGTCGATGACCACGAGGGCGTGGCCGACGTCCGCACCGGCGTCGCGGAGGTCCCTGGTGGACAGCAGCATCTGGCCGGCGGTGGTCGCGACGTCCTCGACCACGAGCACGCGCCGGCCGTCGACGTCGGCGCCCTCGGCCAGGCGCCGCGTGCCGTAGGGCTTGGCCTGCTTGCGCACGAACGCCGCCGGGAGGCCGGTGCGCAGCGACAGCGCCGTCACGATGGGGATGCCGCCGAGCTCCAGACCGGCCAGCACCTCGGTGCCCTCCGGCACCAGCGGCGCGAGCGCGTCCCCGACGGCGGCGAGCAGGGCGGGCCGGGCCTCGAAGCGGAACTTGTCGAAGTACTCCGTGGCCGTCACACCCGACCGGAGCGTGAACTCACCGGTCAGGTGGCAGGCCTCGTGGACGGCGGCGGCGAGGTCGGTCCGGGTCGGCACGCCGTCACCCTACGGGCCGCCGAACGCGCCAAGTCAGCGTCCTTCCGGCAACCAGACGCGCCAGGTCAGCGGGAGATCCCCCGCCAGACGCGCCAAGTCAGCGTCGTGCCGGCAACCAGATGCGCCGGGTCAGCGGAGGACGGAGAGGGCGGCGGGACGGACCGAGGCGGTGAGCGGGAGGGGTGCGAGGCGTTCGCCGTCGCCGTAGGCGGTGAGCGGGCGGGTGGCGGAGAGCCGGACGTCCTTGCCCCGATGCACCGTGACCTCGTCGAGGTCGACGTGGGTGCCGGCGTACAGCTTCGGCATCGACCGGACCAGGCGCAGCTTCGAGGCGGCGCGGACCACGACCACGTCCAGGAGCCCGTCGGTGAGGGACGCGTCCGGGGCGACGTGCATGCCGGCGCCGTAGTAGCCGGAGTTCGCGACGACGACGGTGTACGCCTCCTCCTCGCGCCGCTCGCCGTCGACCTCGACGGTGAAGCAGGCGGGCGTGAACGCGAGGACGGAGCGGACGGCGGCGTAGGGGTACTGCAGGGACCGCGGCAGCCGCTGCGACCGGTCGACGATCTCGGAGGCGAGCGAGTCGACGCCGGCGTAGACGCTGCCGAGCACGGTGCGGCCACCGGTGTCGACGACGTCGACCCGCTCCGGGACGCCCTCGAGGAGGACGCGCGCGAGACCGGCGGGCTGGTCGGGCAGGCCGAGCATCCGGGCGAAGTCGTTGCCGCGCCCGGACGGCACGACCCCGAGCACGCCGTCCGCGTCGACGACCGCGCCGGCCACCGACGCGAGCATCCCGTCGCCGCCGACCGCGACAACCACGTCGCCGCGGGCCGCCGAGGCGCGGGCCAGGTCGGCGCACGCCACCGGGCCGGTGGAGTAGGTGACCTCGACGCGGGCGCCGGCGTCGCGCAGCAGCCGGGCCACGGGTACGGCGGCCGCCGGGGCCGTCCCGCCGCCGGAGGCGGGGTTCACCAGGAAGTGGAACGCGCGACCGGCACCGGTCACGGGACGAGCACGCCTGGGTTCGAGCACGCCCTGCGGGTCGAGCCGCTCCTTGACCGCCCGCAGCATCTCGACGCCGACGGGACCGATCTCCTCGGCCAGCCAGGGCTTGTGGTCCTGCCCGACGGCGTGGTGGTGGGTGATGGTGGCGCCCGCCGCGACCATCGCGTCGGACGCGGCGGCCTTGGCCTGGGCCCACTGCGCGATCCCGTCGCCGCGCTGCTTGGCGGCAACGGTGAAGTAGAGCGAGGCGCCGGTCTCGTAGACGTGCGAGACGTGGCACAGCACCAGCGGGGAGTCACCGTCGAGCGCCTCGGTGAGCGCGCCCGACACGGCGGCGTACACCGTGCGCAGGTTCGACCAGAACGTCGCGGTCTCCAGGGTCTCCACCAGCACGCCGACGTCGAGCATCGAGTCGCGGAGGTAGGGACCGTGGAAGCGGCCCGCGGCCCAGGCGTCGCCGGCCTCCTCGCCGAGGCGGGTGCCGCCGGCCTCCATGAGCCGGACGGTCGCGGTGGCACGGGCCAGGTCGACGTCCCCCCGCGTGCCCTCGTAGCCGGTGATCATCAGGCAGCCCCCACCGCTGGCGCCGCCCACCTCGTCGGGCTTGGCGAGGTTGATCGCGGTCTCGTTCTCGTCGGAGAGCCGCAGCACCGTCGGCGCGGCTCCGGTCTGCGCGAGCATGCGCAGCGCCTCCGCGCCCTCCACGAACGAGCCGAACCGCCAGCCGTCGTACACCTTCACCGTGGGCACGGGGCGGACCCGCACGGTCACCGAGGTGATCACGCCGAAGGCGCCCTCGGAGCCGAGCACCAGCTCCCGCAGGTCGGGGCCGGCGGCGGTGGCCGGCGCGCTGCCGAGGTCGAGGGTGCCGAGCGGGGTGGCCACGGTGAGACCGACGACGAGCGCGTCGAAGCGGCCGTACCCCGACGACGCCTGGCCGCTGGAGCGGGTGGCCGCGAAGCCGCCGATCGAGGCGTACTCGAACGACTGCGGGAAGTGCCCGAGGGTCAGCCCGTGCTCGGCGAGCAGCTCCTCGGCGCGGGGGCCGAGCAGGCCGGCCTCGAGCACGGCCGTCCCGGAGACCGCGTCGACCGAGAGCAGCCGGTCGAGCCGGACCAGGTCCAGCGAGACGACGCCGGCGAACCCGTCGCGCAGCGCCGTGAGCCCGCCGACGACCGACGTACCGCCGCCGAACGGCACCAGCGCGACCCGGTGCTCGCTGCACCAGGCGACGAGGGCGGCGACCTGGTCGTGGTCGGCGGGCCGGACGACCACGTCGGGCGCGTCGGAGCCGTCGCCGGCGCGCATCCGCAGCAGGTCCGTCGTGGACTTGCCGCGGGTGTGCCGCACCCGGGTCTCGTGGTCCGTGTGCACGTGCTCGGCCCCGACCAGGCCGCGGATCGCGTCGAGCAGGTCGTCGCCGAGCGCGGGCTCGGGGACCCGGACCTCGGCCAGCGGCACGGTGGGGTGCTCCTCGGCGGGGCCGAAGGCCAGCTCCACCAGGCCGCGGGCCGCCTCCGGCAGCGGCGCCTCCGCGGCGGGGTCGCCCCAACGGGCCCAGTGCATCGGTGTCGTCATGAGTTACACTGTGACATATGTCGTCACTTCGTAACAGTCGACCGCGGGGTGGTCTCGGCAACACGGACACTCCGCGGCTCGTCGAGCACCCCGACGACGCGCTCCTCGACGCTGCGCGCGCGAGCATCGTCGCCGTCGGCTGGAGGCGCAGCACGCTCACCGACGTGGCCCGGCGCGCGGGCGTCTCCCGGATGACGATCTACCGCCGCTGGCCGGACATGCAGACCCTGCTCGGCGACCTGATGACCCGGGAGTGGTCCGGGCTGGTCGACGACCACTCCGACGATCCTGCCGTCAGCCCGCTCGAGCGGCTCGCGGACGGCGTCGCGTCGACGGTGGCGGCACTGCGGGACAACGAGCTCTTCGCGAAGATCGTGCACGTCGACCCGGAGCTTCTGCTGCCCTACCTGCTCGACCGGCGCGGCCGCACCCAGGAGGGGCTGCTCGCACTGCTCGAGGCCACGATCGCCGAGGGCCAGCAGGACGGCTCGGTCCGCGACGGCGACCCGGTCCTGCTCGCCCGGTCGGTGCTGCTCGCGGCGTACGGCTTCGGGCTGTCCACCCCCACCATGACCGACGACCGGCTCGACGAAGCGGCGTTCGACGCCGAGCTGCGGGCGCTCGTCGAGCGGTACCTCCGCGCATGACCCGCCACCAGCCGGCCCGGGCCGGCGGGGACTCCGGGGACACCGCCCTCTCCGCCGTACGACGGGCGCGCGAGCTGTCCGAGGCCACGGACGGCCGCACGGTCGACCTGCTCGTCGTCGGCCTCGGCGTCACCGGCGCCGGCGTCGCCCTCGACGCGGCCTCCCGCGGGCTCGACGTGGTCGCCGTCGACGCGCACGACCTCGCCTTCGGCACCTCGCGGTGGAGCTCCAAGCTCGTGCACGGCGGGCTGCGCTACCTCGCCAACGGGCAGCTCGGCGTCGCCCACGAGAGCGCGGTCGAGCGCGGCATCCTGATGACCACGACCGCCCCGCACCTGACCCGGCCGCTGCCGATGCTGATCCCGCTGCTGCCCATGGTGACCCCGTCGCAGGCCCGGGTCGCGCGGGCCGGCCTCGGCGCCGGCGACCTGCTCCGGGCAGCCGCGCGGACACCTCGCGACGTACTTCCCCGGCCGCGGCGGCTCTCCCGCACCGAGACGCTGGCCCTGGCCCCCGGCCTGCGGGCCGACGGGCTGCGCGGCGGTCTGCTGTCGTGGGACGGCCAGCTCGAGGACGACGCCCGGCTGGTCACCGCGATCGCCCGCACCGCCGCCGCGCACGGCGCCCGGGTGCTCACCCGGACCCGGGTCACCGAGCTCAGCGGCGAGGGCGCCACGGTCCGCGACGAGCTGACCGGCACCACGGCGACGATCCGTGCCCGGGCGGTGGTCAACGCGGCCGGGGTCTGGGCGGGCCACCTCGTGCCGGACGTGCGGCTGCGGCCCTCGCGGGGCACGCATCTGGTGCTGCGCGCCGAGACGTTCCAGGGGCTCGGCAGCGCGGTCATGGCGCCGGTCCCGGGCGAGTCCAACCGCTTCGTGTTCGCGCTGCCGCAGCCAGACGGCCCGGAGGGACTGGTGTACGTCGGGCTCACCGACGAGCCGGTCGACGGCGCCGTCCCCGACGTACCCGTCCCCAGCGAGACCGAGATCGGCTTCCTCGTCGACGTCATCGGCGCGGCGTTCGCGCGGCCGGTGCGGCGCGAGGACGTGGTCGGGGCGTACGCCGGTCTCCGGCCTCTGCTCGACGCCGACGGCGCCACCGCCGACCTGTCGCGCCGGCACGCGGTGCTCGCGTCACGCGGCGGGGTGGTGACCGTGGTCGGCGGGAAGCTGACGACCTACCGGCGGATGGCCGAGGACGCCGTCGACCTGGTCCTGGCCCGGACGCCGCTGCGGGCCGGACCGTGCCGCACGAAGGCGCTGCCCCTGGTCGGGGCCGCACCGCGCGACGTGCTGGGCCGGGTGGAGGCGCCGGCGCGGCTGGTCCGGAGGTACGGCGTCGAGGCGCCCGCCGTCCTCGCGCACGGCCGGACGCTCGGTCTGGACGACGCGGACCTGCTGGCCCCGGTCGCCGACGGGATCCCGACCACGACCGCCGAGCTGCTCTGGGGCGTCACCCACGAGGGCGCGCTCGACGCCGACGACCTGCTGGACCGGCGGACCCGGATCGGGCTGGTGCCGGCCGACCGGGCCCGCGCGGAGCACGCCGCGGCCGCGGCCTTCGCCACCGCCGCCCACGCTGGTTGAGGTGCCGAGCCGCTAGGCGAGGGCCTCGAAACCTCTGTGCCCGAGGCCGGGAGGTTCGAGGCTCGCTGCTCGCACCTCAACCAGCCGGGGGCCGCTAGCGGCCGAGGGACTCCACGACCTCGGCGCCGGGGAGGTCGGCCAGCCGGTGCCCCGGCAGCAGCAGCTTCGAGCGGCGGACCCCGCTGCCGATGATCGCCACGTCGATGGCGACGCAGGCGGCGTCGACCAGCAGCCGCCAGCCGTCGGGCAGGCCGACCGGCGTGATGCCGCCGTACTCCATGTCGCTCTCCTCGACGGCCCGGTCCATCGCGTGGAACGACGCCTTGCGCACGTCGAGGGTCCGCTTGACGAGGTTGTTGACGTCGGCGCGGGTGTCGGCGCGCACCACGCAGGCGGCGACGCGCTCCTCACCGTCGCGCCGGCCGGACACGACCACGCAGTTCGCCGACGCGGTCAGGGGTACGTCGTACGCGTCCGTCATCGCCGCGGTGTCCGCCAGCGTCGGGTCGATCTCGACGACCGCGACCTCCGCGGCGTGCTCCCAGCCGTCGAGCGCGCGGGCCACGGAGGGGCCGAGCAGATCCGGGTTCTCGAGGGCGGGGAGGGACTCCAGGGAGCCGATCCGGGGGAGGTCCATCGCGCCACGGTAGCCGTCACCCAAACTTCACCATTCCGGGACCTTCTTCCTCTCCCGCCGGACCGATATCTGGGTTATCGTCACCGCGGCTTTACCACCGGGGGTTCTGCGTGATCTCGGGAGACGGTGCAGTCCGCGCCGTCGACCACCCCCTCTTCCCCGCCCGACACACTCGGCTGCAGCCGGCCATGCCCACAAGGCGCCAGTCCGTGCTGCCCGCACCTAGGAGAACTGCGTGACCAGCACGTCATCTCGGCGTTGGGGCAGAGGAGGTGTCGCGGCGGTCTGCCTGGCGCTCGTCGCGACCCCGCTCGCCTTCACCGCGCCCGCCTCGGCCGCCGCCCCCGACCACCTCGTCATCAGCGAGGTCTACCTCAACGGCGGGAGCACCGGCGCGACGTACAAGAACAAGTACGTCGAGCTCTACAACCCGACCGGGGCGAGCATCGACGTCTCCCAGATGTCGCTGCAGTACCGCTCGGCCACCGGCACCGGGACCCCCTCGACCACGGTCAAGCTCACGGGCAGCATCGCGGCGAAGTCCTACTACCTCGTGCAGGGCGCCTCGAACGGCAGCACCACCAACCCCGGTGCCGACCTGCCCACGCCCGACGTGACCAGCAACGGGCTCAACCCGGGCGCCGGCGGCGGCACTCTCGCGCTGGCCAACCAGGCCACCACGCTGACGGCCACCGACCTCCCCGTCGGCAACAACGCGGGCAACGCCAAGGTCGTCGACCTGATCGGCTACGGCACCAGCAACACCTTCGAGACCACCGTCGACGACGGCGGCAACAGCATCACCGCGTCGCTGGGCCGAGCCGCCGACGGCGCCGACACCAACGTCAACGCCCCCGACTTCACCGCCGGCGCGCCCACCCCCAAGGCCGCCCCGGCCGGCACCAACCCGCCGCCCTCCGACCCGGTCGACAAGACCATCGCCGAGATCCAGGGCACCGGAGCGACCAGCCCGCTGGACCAGCAGACCGTCCGGACCACCGGCGTCGTGACCGCGACGTACCCGACGGGCGGGCTCAACGGCATCTACATCCAGACCGCCGGCACCGGCGCCGGCCAGGACGCCACCCCCGGCGCCTCCGACGCGGTCTTCGTGTTCGGCGCGAGCTCCGGGGCGTCCACGTTCGCCATCGGCGACACCGTCCAGGTGACCGGACCCGTGAGCGAGTTCAACGGCACCACGGAGATCACGCCCGCCGCCGGCGGCGTCGTCGCGGCGCCTGCCGGCGCCCCGGTCACCCCGCTGGTCACGGCGTACCCGACGACGTCGGCCGACCGCGAGGCCCACGAGGGCGAGCTGCTCGCGCCGACGGACACCTTCACGGTGACCAACACCTTCAGCACCAACCAGTACGCCGAGATCGGCCTCGCCACCGGCGCCAAGCCGCTCATCGTGCCCACCGAGGTCGCCGACGCGCAGGACACCGCAGCGGTCCAGGCGGTCAAGGACGACAACGCGTCCCGTGCCGTCACCCTGGACGACGGCGCGAGCATCAACTTCCTCAGCGCGGCCAACCAGGGCATCCCGCTGCCGTGGCTCACGCCGACCAACCCGGTCCGGGTGGGAGCGCGCGCGACGCTGCACGCGCCGGTGATCCTGGAGTTCCGCAACAGCGTCTGGAAGCTCCAGCCCACCCGGCAGGTGACCGGCGACGGCGCCGCCGTCGCGACGTTCCAGAACACCCGGACCGCCGCTCCCGAGGCGGTCGGCGGCAACCTGCGCCTGGCCACCTTCAACGTGCTGAACTTCTTCAACACGACGGGCGTCGACTACGAGGCCGCCGGCCACACCTGCACCTACTACAACGACCGGGCCGGCAACCACAACACCGTGAACGACTGCGGCCCGACCGGTCCGCGTGGCGCGGCGCAGGCCGACGACCTTGACCGTCAGCAGACCAAGATCGTCGCCGCCATCAACAAGCTCGGCGCCGACATCGTGTCGCTCGAGGAGATCGAGAACTCGGTCGCCCTCGGCGAGTCGGACCGGGACGACGCGCTGAAGACGCTGGTGACCGCGCTCAACACCGCGGCCGGCAGCCAGCGCTGGGCCTTCGCGCCCTCGCCCGTCGCCGCGGACCTGCCGCCGACCTCGGAGCAGGACGTCATCCGCACGGCGTTCATCTACAACCCGGGCACCGTCTCCCTCGTGGGTGCCTCGAAGGTGCTCACCGGTGAGCCGGCGTTCGCCAACGCGCGCGAGCCGCTGGCCCAGGCCTTCAAGCCGAAGGGCACCGCGGACACCAAGGCGTTCGCGGTCGTGGTGAACCACTTCAAGTCGAAGGGCTCCGGCGTCGACGACGGCACCGGCCAGGGCAACGCCAACCCCGACCGGGTGGCGCAGGCGCAGGCCGTCGTGCCGTTCGCGAACGACTTCGCCGCCTCGCGCGGGACCGACAAGGTCTTCCTCACCGGCGACTTCAACAGCTACAGCAAGGAGGACCCGATCCAGGTCCTCGAGAACGCCGGCTTCCACGCCGTCAACTCCGACGACGCCAACGAGTGGACCTACAGCTTCGGCGGCGAGTCCGGGTCGCTCGACCACGTCCTCGCCAACACCGCGGCGAAGGCGATGGTCACCGGTGCCGACGTCTGGGGCATCAACTCCGGCGAGTCCGTGGCCTACGAGTACAGCCGCGACAACTACAACGCCACGCAGCTCTACAGCCCCGACCAGTTCCGTGCCTCCGACCACGACCCGGAGATCGTCGGGCTCAACGCGGACACCACGCCCGCGGCGCTGCACCTGAACCTGCTGGCGGTCAACGACTTCCACGGTCGCATCAACGCCAGCACGGTGAAGTGGGCCGGCACGGTCGAGCAGCTGACCAAGGACGCGGCGACGGCCGGCGCCGACAAGACGCTGCTGGTCGGTGCGGGTGACCTCATCGGTGCCTCCGAGTTCGCCTCGGCGGTGCAGAACGACCAGCCCACGATCGACATGTTCAACGCGCTGGGCCTCGACGCCTCCGCCGTGGGCAACCACGAGTTCGACAAGGGCTGGGCCGACCTCCGGGACCGCGTCATCGGTGCCGCGGGCTCCCGCAACGCGCAGTGGGACTACCTCGGCGCGAACGTCTACGCCAAGGGCACCCAGAACCCGGTGCTCCCCGAGTACGCGTCGTACGACGTGGGCGACGTCAAGGTCGCGGTCGTCGGCGCCGTCACCGAGGAGACCACGTCGCTGGTCAGCCCCGGTGGGATCAGCGACCTCGACTTCGGCGACCCGGTGGCCGCGGTCAACCGCGTCGCCGGCGAGCTGAGCGACGGCAACCCGGTCAACGGCGAGGCCGACGTGATCATGGCCAGCTTCCACGCGGGCGCCACGCAGGGCACCGGCTCGAGCTACGCCGCCGAGGTGGCCAAGGGCGGCGAGTTCGCGCGGATGGCGAACCTCGACCCGCAGGTGGACGTGATCTTCAACGGACACACCCACCAGGCCTACGCGTGGGACGCCCCTGTCCCCGGTGAGCCCACCCGGACCCGGCCGATCATCCAGACCGGTCAGTACGGCGACAACGTCGGCCAGATCCAGCTGACCATCGACCCGGTCACGAAGGCGGTCTCCGCCTACTCGGTGCGCAACGTCGCGCGCACGACCACGGCCGACGCCGACCTGGTCGCCGCCTACCCGCGGGTGGCGGAGGTCAAGAAGATCGTGGACGCCGCGGTCGCGAAGGCGGCCGAGATCGGCAACAAGCCGGTCGGCTCCGTCACCGGCGACGTCACGACCGCCTTCAGCGGCGGGTCGTTCGTCAACGGCCGCTGGACCGGTGGCACCCGGGACGACCGCCAGTCCGAGTCCGCTCTCGGCGACCTGGTGGCCAACGCCCTGCGCGACGGGCTGCCCGCCGACCAGGGCAAGGCCGACATCGGCGTGGTCAACCCGGGCGGGCTCCGCGCCGAGCTGCTCTACGCCGGTGACACCTCGAGCAACCCGGCCAACACCGACGGCGTGGTGACCTACGCCGAGGCCAACTCGGTCCTGCCGTTCGTCAACAACGTCTGGACCGTCGACCTGACCGGGGCCCAGCTCAAGGACGTCCTCGAGCAGCAGTGGCAGCCGGCCGGCTCACAGCGTCCGTTCCTGGCGCTGGGGCTCTCGGACAACCTCCGGGTGACCCAGGACGCGAGCAGGCCCGTCGGCTCGCGCATCACCTCGGTGGTCGTCGACGGCGTGGCGCTCGACCCGGCCAAGCACTACACGGTCTCGACCTTCTCGTTCCTCGGCACGGGTGGCGACAACTTCACCGCCTTCAAGAAGGGCACGAGCAAGGACACCGGCCTGGTCGACCGTGACCTGTGGATCCAGTACCTCCAGGACCACGCGGGAATCACGCCGGACTTCGCCCGGCAGCAGGTGGCCGAGAGCGGCCTGCCGTCGAGCGTCGGCGCCGGCGACCAGGTGTCGTTCAGCCTCTCGAAGCTGAACCTCACCTCGCTCGGCAGCCCGGAGAACACGTCGGTGGCGGTGTACCTCCGCTCCGCCGACGAGACCCGCTCGGTCGGGGCCTTCCCGGTCAGCAACGGCGGCGCGAACGTCACGTTCACGGCGCCGGCGGACCTCGCCGGCCGGTACACCGTCGTCGCAGTGGCCACGCCCAGCGGCACCCACGTCGGGCTGCCGTTCACGGCCTCGGCCACGGCCGTGACGGCCAGCGCCGGCGACGTCACCTACGGCACCGACGGCGACGTGACCGTGAAGGTGTCGTCCGCCCGTGGCACGGCGACGGGGACCGTCCAGGTCCTCGACGGCGACCGCGTCCTCGGGTCGGCGGTCCTCTCCGGCGGCAGCGCCCACGTGACGCTCCCCGGCACGGCTCTCGAGCCGGGCAGCCACAGCCTGACGGTGCGCTACCTCGGGGACGAGAACAGCAACGCGTCCAGCACCGGCCTGTCGGTGAGCGTCGCCAAGGCCGGCTCGACGGTCGACGCGACCGTGTCCCCCGGCACGGTCAAGAAGAAGGACAGGGTCACCGCGAGCATCACGGTGAGCGCCACCGGCGTCACGCCCACCGGGCGGGTGCAGGTGTACGTCGACGGGGTCCTCGAGCGGGTGGTCACCCTGACCGGTGGCAGCGTCACCACCCCGGTGGGCCCGTTCGCGACGGCCGGCGAGAAGCGCATCGAGCTCCGCTACCTGGGAGACGACCACGTCTCGCCCGGCACGGTGACGCGGACCGTCACGGTGGTGAACGGCAACCCCAAGTAGCTGGCGGCACACGCACGAGGGGCGGTCCCGGGTCACCCGGGGCCGCCCCTCTGTCGTTCGTGGGTGCTCAGGCGTGCACGGCCGCCGGGTCGACGACCAGCCACGGGTCGCCGGCCGCGCCGAGCTTGAGCCCGTCGGGCACCAGCCGGGGACCGTCCACGACGTCGGCGACCACACAGGTCACGTTGTCGACGCCGCCGGCCGCGAGCGCGGCGTCCACCAGCGCGACGGCGGCCTCGTCCGGGTCGTCGAGCGCCAGGCAGGCGGCGACCTGGCCGTCGTCCACCAGGTCGGTGAGGCCGTCGGAGCAGACCAGCAACCGGTCCCCGAGACGTACGTCGACCGCCCGCACGTCCGGCGTCGCGGGGTGCTCGCCGTCGACGGCCTGGAGCACGACGTTCTTGCGGGGGTGCCGGCGGGCGTCGTCGCGGCTGATCACCCCGGCGTCGACGAGCGTCTGCACGTAGGTGTCGTCGTGGGAGAGCTGCGCCAGCTCGTCGTCGCGGAGGAGGTAGGCACGCGAGTCCCCCACATGCCCCATCACCACCCGCTCCCCGTCGGTGAGCAGGACCGTCAGCGTCGTACCCATGCCGAAGCGGGCCGGCTCGGCCGCCGTACCCGCGCGGAGCTGCTCGTGGGTCAGCCGTACCGCCTGCTCGAGCAGCCCGACCAGGTCGGCACCGGGGCTCGCGGCCACCCGGTTGGCCAGTGCGCTCGTGACGTAGGCCGCGGTCGCGGACGCCACCTCACCGGCCGCCGCGCCCCCGACCCCGTCCGCGACCAGCTGGAGGTAGGGCCCGGCGTAGCCGGAGTCCTCGTTGTTGGTGCGCACCAGCCCGGTGTGGCTGCGGCCGCCGTAGTCGAACCTGAGCATCGATGCTCCCCTCGCGTCCCGGGACAGCCTGCGGTGCGGGGACGGTGGGAGGCAAGGCCTGGGACACAGGCAATCCGGCGCAAAGGCTGACATCTCCTGGTCCGCCGGTCCTGGACCGGCCCGGCCTTCCACGGCGCGTCCCTGACAAACGTTCACACGCTCACTAGCGTCGGAGGTACCGGGGGCTCGCTCGGCCCCCGGGCATCGCCGACCATGCGGAGAATCGAGGGACCACGATGAGCGACTCCACCCAGAACCCTCCGGAAGGCAGCAGCTTCCAGCCTCCACCGCCACCCGAGGGACAGCAGTCCGCCCCTGGCACGCCGCCCGCACCCGGCCCGCCACCGCCCGCACCCGCGCCGCCCAGCGAGCCCGGCTACGGCTACGGCGGCCCCGCCTCGAGCGTCGGCCAGCCCGCCGACCTCCTGATGCGCTTCCTGGCCCGGTTGATCGACTTCATCCTGCTCGGCATCGTGAACGCGATCATCATCGCGATCATCGTCGCCGGCGCGTTCGGCCTCAGCGGCGGGAACACCTTCGGGTTCGGCCCAGGCACCAGCTTCGCGGCCGGGGCCCTCACCGCGGTGATCACGTCGGCGCTCTACCTCGGCTACTTCACGCTGATGGAGTCCCGCAACGGCCGCACGATCGGCAAGATGCTGCTCAAGCTGCAGACCCAGGGGCCGGACGGCTCGACGCCGACCACGGAGCAGGCACTCAAGCGCAACTTCTGGGTGGCGCTCGGCATCCTCGGGGTCATCCCGGTCATCGGCGGTCTGGTCGGCAGCCTCGCCCAGCTGGTGATCGTCATCCTGATCGCCGTCACCATCAACAACTCGCCGATCCGTGAGGGCTGGCACGACAAGCTCGCCGGCGGGACGCGGGTCGTCAAGACCGGCTGAGCCCTCGGGGCGGCCTGGCTGCCGGATTCCCAGGGGACCCAGTGAAACTGGCACACCCCCGACGTTGCTACGTCGGGGGTGTGCACGTTTTTCAGGGGACCCTGGGAATCTGCACCCCGGTGCGGCGAGTTCAGGAAGCGCCGCGGAGGAACCGCTCGAGCAGCGGTCCGGCGGTGCCCGAGCCGGAGTCCCCGACGTCGACGAACACCGCGACGGCCAGGTCGCCCTGGATGCCGATCATCCAGGCGTGCGTCTGCAACGGCTCCTTGCTGCCGAACTCCGCGGTGCCGGTCTTCGCGAGCACCGGGGCTCCCGGCAGGTCCGCGAGGAAGCGTCCGCTCCCGCGGGTGACGACGCCGCGCATCAGCTCGCGCAGCTGTCCCGCCTCCGTCGCGGTCACCGGTTTGGCCGGGGCGGTGTCGTCGGCGGGCTGGTCGGGCAGCAGCCTCGGGACCACGACGGAGCCCTTGGCGACCGACGCGGCGACGGCGGCCATCGCCATCGGCGAGGCGGTGACCCGACCCTGCCCGATCAGCGAGGCGGCGTGCCCGGTCTCGGAGCCGGCCTCCGCGTCGGTCGCCGGGACCGAGCCGAAGTAGGCCGGGAAGCCGAGGTCGTGGTCGACGCCGAGGCCGAGCGATGCCGCGGCGTCGGCGAGGGCCGCCTGGTCGACGGTCTCCCGCTCGCCGATGAAGGCGGTGTTGCAGGAGTTCGCCACCGCCGTGCTCAGCGGGATGCGTCCGATGCCACCGGAGGGGTAGTCGTCGTAGTTCTCGAACTTCTTGCCGTCGACGACCAGGCTGCGCGGGCAGTAGAGGATCGAGGTCGGTTCCACGCTGTTGCGCAGCAGCGCCAGGCTGGTGACCACCTTGAACGTCGAGCCGGGCGCGTAGCGGCCCACGGTCGCCGTCGACAGCCCGCCGCCCCCCGCGCCGCTGGCCACCGCCAGCAGGTCGCCGGTCGAGGGCCGGATGGCGACGAGGGCGCTGGCCGGGCCTACGTCGGACAGCACCCGCTCCGCGAGGGTCTGCAGGCGACGGTCGAGGGTCGTGGCCAGCGGCTCACCGGGCTGCGGGTCCACCGAGAACACCTGCTTGCCCTTGCCCTGTGCATCCACGGCCTGCACCGTCGCACCGGGTGTCCCGCGCAGCCGCTCGTCGTACCGCTGCTCGAGCCCGGACAGGCCGGCCTCGTCCCCGGCCCGGTAGGCGCCGTTCGACTCCTTGACGATCTCGGCTGTCACGGGGCCGACCGTGCCGAGCACCGGGCGGGCGAACTCGCGCGTGGGCGCGAGCGGGAGGGTGTCGCGGACGACGCCGCCGCCGGTGATCTCGCCGGCCGCCTTGATCGCCGCCGCCGCCTCGGCCGAGCCGGCCCGGAGCACCAGCGCTTCGACGAACGCCTTCGCACCGGCGGTACGGGCCCGGTCGACGTACGCCGCAGGGTCGATCTCGAGGGCCCGGGCGAGGGACCGCGCCGACGCGACCACCCGGGCGTCCGGAACCTGGGCCTTGTCGAGGCCGACCCGGATCACCGGCCGGGCGGTCACGAGCGTCGTGCCGCCGGCGCCGGTGATGTCGGCGCGCTCCGCCGCGACGCTGGTCAGCCGCAGCCTCCCGCCCTCGGCGAGGTCGGGGTAGACGAGGTCCGGGTCGAGCCGCACCCGCCAGGTGCCGCCGTCCGCCGCCCGGGTGAGCCGGGCGCGTGGTGCGGTAGGTCCACGGCTCGCTGCTGCCCGCCAGCCGCCACACGTAGGAGAGCGTCGCCTGGGCGGGCTTCCCGTCGGCGCCCTCGGTCACCTTGGCGACCTCGACCCGCGGCTTGGAGTCCCCGAGCCCCTCGGTGGCCGTGGTCCAGAGCCGCTGCGCCTCGCGGGGCGTGCCCCCGGTGAACGAGAGGGAGGTGAGCTTGCCGGCGGTCAGCGCCGCGGCGAGCCTGCCCGCAGCGTCCTCGGCGCTCTCGCCGTCGGGACCACCGGTGCAGCCGGTCACCGCCAGGATCAGGGCCACCGGTGCGGCGAGGCGAGCGGTGGCCAGGGTCCCCGTGTCTCTCACGCGAGGATCGCACCATGCGTCACACGGGCCGGTCAAAGCAGATCGCTGGTCGCGGACCGATGAGTTCTCGGGCCGGTCGCGGTCGGTACCCATGAGGCGCGCTCGCAACTACGCTGGGCGCGGTCCACGGAGGAGGCTGTCGATGACGACACAGACCGTTCCCCAGGCAGGGCAGCAGACGGCGCCCGAGCAGCGGGACTTCCCGCAGGTCACCGACCCCTATCGACGCGAGCTGCTCGCGCACTGCTACCGGATGACCGGGTCCGTGCACGACGCCGAGGACCTCGTCCAGGAGACCTACCTGCGCGCCTGGCGCGCCTACCACGGCTTCGAGGGACGCTCATCGGTGCGCACCTGGCTGTACCGGATCGCCACGAACGTCTGCCTGACCGCGCTCGAGGGCCGCGACCGGCGGCCGCTGCCTGCCGGCCTGGGCGCGCCCTCCGCCGACGCCGGCGCCCCGTTGGAGGAGAACGGCGAGATCCCGTGGCTCGAGCCGGTCCCGGACACGATGCTCGACTCCGGCACTGCCGCTGACCCGCTCGCCGTGGTGACCGACCGGGACACGATCCGGCTCGCCTTCGTGGCCGCGCTCCAGCACCTGCCCGCCCGGCAGCGCGCGGTGCTGATCCTGCGTGACGTGCTCCGGTGGAAGGCCGCCGAGGTGGCGGAGGCGCTGGAGACCACGACCGCCTCCGTGAACAGCGCCCTCCAGCGCGCGCACGCGACGCTGGAGAAGGCGCACCTCACCGAGGACACCGTCGCCGAGCCGACCCCGGAGCAGAAGGAGATGCTCGACCGCTACGTGCAGGCGTTCTGGGAGAAGGACGTCGACGCGATCGTGGCCATGCTGACCCGCGACGCGATCTGGGAGATGCCGCCGTTCACCGGGTGGTACCAGGGCAACGAGAACATCGGCCGGCTCATCGACACGCAGTGCCCCGGCGGCGTGCACGACATGCGGATGCTGGCCACCCGCGCCAACGGCCAACCGGCGTACGGCCTCTACATGCGTGGCGAGGACGGCACGTTCACCCCGTTCCACCTGCAGGTGCTCACGCTCGGTCCCGACGGGGTCGAGCACGTCGGCGCGTTCTTCGAGGCGTCGCTGTTCGCGCTGTTCGGCCTGCCTGCCTCGCTGCCGGCCGACTACGACCCCACCAGCGTTCCGGTCTGACCGATGTCGTCGCCCTCCTCGTGGGCGTCGCCCGGGTCGCCCGATCCGCTCCCCGACCGCCTGGCCGGACCCGAGCTGCTCGAGCGGGCCGTGGGCTACACGCGCACCTCGCTCCAGCTCGTCGCGGGCACCGACCTCACCGCACCGACCCCATGCGCCCGGTGGGACCTGCTCGGACTGCTCCGGCACATGAACGACGCGCTCGCCGCGTTCACCGAGGCGGCCGAGATCGGGTACGTCGACCTGGTGCCCGTCCGCGGCACCGACCCCGGCACCGAGCTCGTCGAACGGCTCAAGGGACGAGCGTGCGCACTGCTCGCCGCGTGGGCGCATCACCCGGGGACCGGTCCGGTCTCGGTCGCCGACCGCGAGCTGCGCTCCGACCTGCTGGCCGCGGCCGGTTCGCTGGAGATCGCGGTGCACGGCTGGGACGTCGCGCAGGCCTGTGGCGTCGACCGTCCGCTGCCGCCGGCGCTCGCGTCGGAGCTGCTCGAGGTGGTGCCGCTGTTCGTGCACGACACCGACCGGCCGCACCGGTTCGCCGACCCCGTCGACGTACCCCGGCACGCGCCGGCCCAGCACCCGGCTCCTCGCCGCCCTGGGCAGGCGCGGCTGACCCTCGTCAGCCGATCCGGCGGGCGGTCCACCCGCAGAGCACGGACATCGCCGCGCCCGCGACCACGCAGGCGGTGGTCACCGAGGTGAGTCCGGCGAGGAGGCCGAAGCCCGCCATCGCCACCGGCATCAGGCCGTCGTCGACGAGCGAGGTCACCGACCCCATCCGACCCAGGAACGTCTCGTCGACGGTGAGCATGAACAGCGCGGAGATGTACGTCGACGCGGCCCCCGCCGTGACCCCGACGAAGGCGGCGGCCACCCCCACGAACACCCGGTCGCCGAACCCGAGGGCGGCGATGCCGACGCCCTGCGCCACCAGGATCACGAAGCCGACCAGTGCCGGGCGGGCGGTGTTCCACCGGGCGGCGCCGATCGCGCCCGCGGCGGCACCCGCACCGACGCAGGCCTCGAGCACGCCGAGGGTGTGCGCACCCCAGTGCTCGTGCGTGACCCGTAGCGCGAGGCCGACGGCCAGCGCCGGGCCGACGAAGAGGTTGAGCCCGGAGATCGCGACGACGAGGGACCGGACGGCCGGGGTGCGGCGGAGGTACCCGAGCCCGCCGGCCAGGTCCCGCCGCCAGCTGGTGCCGGTGGACAGGACACGCGGGAAGCGGGGGTGCATCCACAGTGCGTAGACCAGCCCGATCAGCGCGAAGCTGAGGGCGTCGACCAGCATCGCCACTCGCACGTCGAACGCGGCCGCGAGCACCCCGCCGATCGGCGCACCCGCGAGCCGGGCCAGCCGGCTCACCGTCTGGAAGACCGCCATCAGCGGACGGATGTCGTCCGGCCGCACCATCTGTCGCGCCATCGTCGAGGCCGCGGGGTTGTGCAGCGCGTCCGCGACGCCGAACGCCAGCGCGACGCCGGCCAGGATCGCGAACGTGTGGCCGGCGACGGAGCTGAGCAGCGCCACGCCGACCACGAGCACCGCGACCCGGGCGAGGTTGGCGAGCAGCACGGTGCGGCGGTTGTCCCAGCGGTCGGCGAACACCCCGCCGAACAGCATCAACGCGGCCCGGGGCAGCGTGCCGAGCCCGACGAGCAGTCCTGCCTGGGCGGGACCTGCCACGTGCACGGCCGTCCAGGCCAGGGCGATGAGCCAGACGGTGTCGCCGAGGTCGGAGAGCCCGCGGGCCGCGATCCACGCGTGGACCTTCCGGTCGCGGCGCAGCGGAGGGACCTCGAGGGTGAGGTCGCCGGTCGCGGTGGTCGTCACGGGCGGGCCGGGTTGCCGTGCGTGAAGACGAACACCGGGGTGCGCAGCGCGCGCTCCTCCTCGGTCTCCGCCTCGGTGCTCGCGCGGACCTCCTCGGCCCAGGTCATGTAGAGGTCCTGCACCCGCTCGGCGAGGTCGGTCAGCTCCGCCGCGGTGGCGGTCGCCCACAGGTCCGTCGAGAACGACGCGTCCACCCAGGCGTCGTCGTACTCCTCCTGGTCGCTGAACCAGGTGGCCACCTTGTCGGCGTGGTGCTGGAGGTTGGCCCGCTGTGCCGCGGTGGCGAGCAGGAGCTCGCTCGGCGACCCGGCGAAGTCGGTCAGCGACCAGGACATCCGGCGCGGGATGCCGCGCCAGACGCTCTCGCGGCGGTCGCGGGCCAGCTCGGGCGCCGGCTCGACGAACCCGGCCCGCTCCAGGGTCTTCATGTGGTGGCTGATGCTCCCCACCTGCTGCCCCAGCCCCGCCGCGATCGCGCCGACGGTCGAGGGGCCGTTGAGGTTCAGGAACTCCAGCATCCGGCGGCGGACCGGGTGGTGCAGCGTGGTCAGGTCGTCGGCGCGGGCCTGTCCGATCTCGGCGTCCATGTCGGACACGCTAGACCTACAAGACCACTTGTACAAGACCTCTTGTACGACTTACCCGCCGATCAGCACCGCCACGAGAGCCAGCACCGCGGGCACCGCCTGGACCAGCAGGATGCGGTGGCGCGGTTGGCGGGATCGGGCGGACGCGCACAGGAACCCCACAGCAACGGCACACCTGACGCGCAGTCCGGTGCAGCATCGTGGTCGACGTACCGCACCACGACCGACCCGAGGAGTCCCCATGGCACGCCGGCACCGCAGCACCCCCGACCGCTGGGTCGACAGCCAGGGACGCGTGATCGACGAGGAGGACCGCGGCCTGGTGTACGACGTCCAGACCCTGGTCTCCCGGCGGTCGGCACTGGGGCTCTTCGGCGCCCTCGGTGCCGGCGCCCTGCTCGCCGGGTGCGGTGGCACGTCGGACTCGTCGTCGTCGCCGGAGGCACCACCACGGCCTCCGGCTCGGCGTCGGCGAGCTCGTCCTCCGGGTCGTCCTCCGGGTCGTCCTCCGGGTCGGGCGACCTGACCGTGGTGCCGGACGAGACGGGTGGCCCGTACCCGGGTGACGGGTCGAACGGCGTCAACGTCCTCGACGACTCCGGCATCGTCCGTTCCGACATCCGCTCGACCTTCGGGTCCGGCACCACGACCACCGCCGAGGGCGTCCCGCTCACCATCCGGCTGACCGTGCGCGACGCCGCGACCGGGGACGCGAAGAAGGGCTGCGCGGTCTACATCTGGCACTGCGACCGGTCCGGCGGGTACTCGCTCTACGGTCAGGGACTCGAGGACGTCAACTACCTGCGCGGTGTGCAGTCCGCGGACGACAGCGGCACGGTCGAGTTCACCTCGATCTTCCCGGCCTGCTACTCCGGCCGGTGGCCGCACGTCCACTTCGAGGTCTACGAGAACGTTGCGAACGCCACCTCCTCCGGGCCGATCGTGAAGACCTCGCAGATCGCGCTGCCGAAGGAGACCTGCGACGTGGTCTACGCCGAGTCCGGCTACGAGCAGAGCGTCAGCAACCTGCAGCAGACGTCGCTGACCTCCGACATGGTCTTCGGCGACGACGGCGGGATCCACCAGATCGCGTCGATGTCGGGCTCGGTCGCCAAGGGGTACACCGCCGCGCTCACGATCGGCGTCTGACACGACCGGCCCGGCGCTCCCGTCCGCAGGGGGTGCCGAGAGCTCGTCACGCCGGACGTCCTTCGTGTCCGACGGCCCGTCCGGGGGTCTGCGCCTCGCTCACCCTCCCCGGCCGGGCCGCCGTTCCCGCTCACCCGCTCGACCATGGACGCGCTGGCCGTGCGACGCGCTCACCGTCGTGCGGGCCGAGGAGCTGGACGGGCCTCGCTGGCGGGTGGAGTACGCCCGCTGACCGCCCAGCGTACGACGGGCTGGGCGACCGCCAGACCCGAGGCCCGGCCACACCGAGCACCGACCAGAGCAGCACCGGCCCACCGGCGGCGAACAGCCGCGTCCCGACGAGCGGGACCGACTACCGCGGCGACACCCCAGCCCAGCCCGTACGTCGCGAGGTACCCGCCCCGCGTGCCCGCCGGCGCCAGCCCGGCCACGACGGCCGTCGCCCGCCCGAGCAGGACGAGGTCGCCCAGGCTCCACAGCACGGTCGCGACAGCCAGCGGGTCGAGGTCGTGCACGAGACCCGGCCGCCACCAGGCCGGCGGCCAGCAGCAGTTAGCGACGGCCATGCGGCGTCGTCGAGCCGGCCACCAGACCCGCGGCCAGGAGCGGCTGCGCCCGAGCACGTCGGTGGCCGCCGAGACGGTCGAGCAGGCGCCGGTCCGCGCGACCGGCAGGTCCCGCGCGACCAGCGGTCAGCGGGAGGGCGATGCCGACCTGCAGGTACACGACCGCGAACGACCGTGCCCGCGCGCGAGCATCACCAGGAGCCGCCGGTCCCGCCAGGCGCGTGCGGGGCTGCGGCGGCGGCCCACGGACGGTCAGCGCAGCGGGCCGCGACGATCGACCTCGCAGCCGAGGCAGGTCGCGGCATCGACGACGAAGAGCCAGGGCAGGCCGAGGCCAGGAGCGCTGGAGCTGGCCGGCCGCCATGCCGGCCGACGGCCATCGCGGCGGACAGCAGCCCGTGGCGACCGGCCGTGCGCGTCGAGGGAGTCCGCGACCAGCTGCCTGGCTGGCCGGCTCGTAGATCTCGAACGCCAGCCCGAGCGCGACCACCGCCGCAGCCGGAGGCCCAGGGACGGCGCCGCCGCCAGGGCGAGCTGAGCCAGCGGCCGTGGCCAGCTGGCCGGTCACGATGCGGCGCGGGTCCCCGACCGGCCGCGAGCGCCCGCCGACCAGCCGCGACGGGATCGTGGCGAGACCGAAGGCGGCTAGCAGGTAGCCCGCGCGACGCACCGACGCGCCGAAGGCCGTGACGAGGTGACCGCCAGGAACGGCAGCGTGAAGGCGCCGAGCCGGTTGACGGCGCGGGCCAGCACCAGCACCCACACCGTCCCGTGGGAGGCGCACGCCAGGTCCTCCGTCACTGGTGTCAGACTGTTCAGTCAGTCACCGAACCTACAGAGAGCGAGCGTGACTGGTCAAATGACTTTCGACAGTCACCTGCTGGACCTTGTCGACGTCGCAGCCCTGCTGGTAACCACCTGACCTCGGCGAGTGGCGCGGCGCGTTCGACCTGGTCGGCGAGCTCCTCGCGCCGTCCAGGCGCTGCCGGCGACCCGCCGCGCACACCGGACGCGCGGGCCAGCGGGCCGAGCGCTCGTCGCGCTGGCGGGACCGCTCGCGATCGCGTTCCGGTACGTCGACGGCGACGACTCCGCGGGCGCCGTGCGCCGGCTCAACACCCTGATGCGCGAGACAGGCGCCCGGCCGCAGCTGGACCGGCTGCCCGACGGTGACGGGTGGCACGTGCACTTCCACGGGCCGGACGACTCGCTGGCCACCGGCTGGGCGGCCGGCCGGCGACGAGCTCGCCCTCGCGCGGGCAGGACCTGGCCGGCCGCTCGGCCTGGCGGCGCCGGTGCGACCGGTCTACGTGGAACCTCCCGCACGCACGACGGTTCTGGGCGACCGCCAGCCAGAACCGGACAACGCCGCAGCGTTCCGCGCCCGCCGATGAGTTCCCGCGCGCGTCGCAGTCGGTACTCACGACAGCGACCCGAGGAGGAGCGATGCGCACACCGAGTGCGGACCTGGACACCCGCTACAGCGAGCCGGAGGCCGAGGCGTCGGCCTGGGACGAGGCCGCGGCGATCCTCGCAGCCGCCGAGCTCTCCTGGATCACGACGGTCCGGTCCGACGGCACCCCGCACGTGACGCCGCTGATCACCGTGGTGCACGAGGGGACGACGTACTTCTGCACGGGACCGGAAGAGCAGAAGGCCAGCAACCTGCGCGGCAACCCGGCGGTCGCGCTGACCACCGGCACCAACGCCCTGCACGGCGGCACCGACGTGGTGCTGGAAGGCAGGGCCGAGCGGGTCACCGATGACGACCTGATCGCCGCGCTCATCGAGGCGTGGGTGGCGAAGTACGGCGAGGAGTGGCGCTTCGAGCCGGGCGACGGGGCGTTCAAGCACCCGGACAGCGACGGGTACGCCTGGGTGTTCGCGGTGCGCCCCACCCGGGCGTTCGCGTTCGGCAAGGCGCCGTACTCCCAGACCCGCTGGACGTTCTGACCGCGCCCGCCGGGGTACGGCGCAGGCATGGCGACCTACGAGGTGAACCCGGCCGGCGTCGAACGCTGCCGGGAGCTGATCGAGAAGAAGCAGTACGTCCTCGACAGCGACTGGGGCGACGTGCAGCCGAACGCCGCGGCGCAGAACGCCTTCCTGGAGGGCCACGACTGGGACGCCTACGCGGCTTGGCACCTGGGGCTGACCGAGGGCGCCAACGACCGCACCAAGGCGCGGTACGCCTTCGTCTACGGCGACTTCCGGCGGGTGCACCGCAGCGGCCTGATCGCGTGCGTCTACCGGGCCGCGGAGTGGCGGCACAAGCCGGTGGAGCTCGCCGCGCACGAGCTGCTGCAGCGGCTCGACGAGGTCGCCGGGATCAGCTGAGCGGCCCGTAGTCGCGGGTGACGGTCGGCGACCCGGACGCGGTAGTCGGAGTACCACGTGTCCCGGCCGCGCTGCTGCGCGACGAGGTGCGCCGCGACTTCCTTCCAGGCGCGCGCGGACTCCTCGTCGACCCAGTAGGACACCGTGATCCCGAGCCCGTCACGCGCCGCCTCGATGCCGAGGTAGCCGGGCTGCTGGGCGGCGAGCTCCTCCATCCGCGCGGACATGACGGCATACCCGTTGTCACCGTCCGTGCGCAGGGAGGTGAACACCACCGCGACGTACGGCGGCTCGGGTGTCTCTGCGATGCCGCTCACGACGCCATCCGCGACCGGGACCGGGAGAAGTGCAGGGACTCGTGCTCGAGCCGGCCGCGGCGGATCGTGACCAGGTCGCGCAGGTAGTTCATCCGCAGCCTCCACGGCGCCCGCGAGCCCTGCTTCGGCAGCAGGTGCAGCGACCGCTGCACGTAGCCGGAGCTGAAGTCCATGAACGGCTCCTCGGCCACCGACGGGTCACGCTCGGGGACGACCGTGTCATGGCCGCGGGCGCGCATGAAGGCGAGCAGCCGACAGACGTACTCGCTCACCAGGTCGGCCTTCAGCGTCCACGAAGCGTTCGTGTAGCCGACGACGTAGGCGAAGTTCGGCACGCCGGAGAGCAGCATGCCCTGGTAGGACATCGTGTCCGGCAGGTGTACGTCGGAGCCGTCGACGTCGAGCGCGATGCCGCCGAACGCCAGCAGCTGCAGGCCGGTCGCCGTGACCACGACGTCGGCCTCGACCTCGCGGCCCGACGCGAGCCGCAAGCCTGACGGGGTGAACCGGTCGATGTGGTCGGTGACCACGTCGACGTCGCCGTGCCGGATCGCCTTGAACAGGTCGCCGTCGGGCACGAAGCACATCCGCTGGTCCCACGGGTCGTAGGCCGGCCGGAAGTGCGTGTCCACGTCGAAGTCGTCGGGCAGCCGGCTCGCCACGCCCTTGCGGACCAGCCGCCGCACGTAGTCGGGCCGGCGCCGCGACAGCTGGTAGAAGGCGCTGGTGACGAGCACGCTCTTCCACCGGGTCAGGAACGACGCTGCCCGGTGCGGCAGGTGATCGCGCAGCCACGCGGCGGCCGGGTCGATGCCGGGCACGGACAGCACGTAGGTCGGCGAGCGCTGCAGCATCGTCACGTGGGCCCCCGCCTCGGCCAGCGAGGGGACGAGGGTGACGGCGGTGGCCCCGCTGCCGACCACCACCACGCGCTTGCCGCGCACGTCGAGGTCGTCCGGCCAGTGCTGCGGGTGCACGACCCGGCCGTCGAAGGAGTCGACGCCCTCGAAGTCGGGTGCGTACCCCGCGTCGTACCGGTAGTAGCCGCTGCAGCACCACAGGAAGCCGCACGTGAACACGTCGCCGGAGGCCGTGACCACCGTCCAGCGCGCGTCGGCCGACGACCACGACGCCGACACCACGCGTTGCCGGTAGCGGATGTGGCGGTCCACGCCGTACGCCTCCGCGGTCTCCCGCACGTAGCGCAGGATCGACGCGCCGTCCGCGATCGACTGCGCCTGGGTCCACGGCCGGAACCGGTAGCCGAGCGTGTACATGTCGGAGTCGGACCGGACACCCGGGTAGCGGAACAGGTCCCAGGTGCCGCCGCTGGTCTCCCGCGCCTCCAGGACGGCGTACGACGTGCCGGGCAGCCGCTCCTCGAGGTGGCACGCGGCGCCGATGCCGGACAGCCCCGCGCCGACCACCAGCACGTCCACGTCCACGCTCATGCGATGCAGCCTAGGTCGCCGACTTGTCAGGCGGTGACGTTGCCCTGGCGACGTGAGCGCCTGACAGCTCAGAGCCAGTGCACCGCACGGCCGTGACCCTCGGCCCACGCGACCTGCTCGCCGTCGAGGGCGAGCACGAACGGCGCCGGGCCGACGGCCGAGTCGCCGGGCACGTCGGCGCGCACGAGGTCCGGCAGCACCCGCGGGCCCTCGTTGCTCACCCAGTGGCCGGGCAGGTCACGAACCGTCGCGGCGAAGCGAGCCCGCTCGTCGTCGGCGAGGTAGGCCAGCACCGCCGAGTGGAAGACCACGAGCGTCGCCCCGGAAGGCACCGTGTCGACCAGGGCAGGCAGCGCGTCGTTGAGGTCACCGCGGACCAGGGGCGCCGGGTCCTCGCGGGCCAGGCCGACCGCCGCCCTGAGCCGGTTCCGCCGGTCGTCGTGCTCCGGCCACACCAGCGTCTCCAGCCAACGCATCGCGTCGTCGTCGCGGACGTCGAGCGGGTTCAGGTCGATCCCACCGCGCCACACCACCTCCGGCAGGGCGGCGGGCAGCGGCGCCGGTCCCTCGACCGCACAGTCGAGCACCACCGGGCTCGGTCCGTCGGCGGGGTCGAGGGAGGTGCCGTCGGAGTACCGGTAGGAGTAGCGGTCCGGGTAGAGGCACAGCCCCGCCGACGCCCCGACCTCCAGCAGCGCCAGCGGTCCCGGCAGCGCCGCGAGCACCGGCAGCAGCACCGCGCACCGGCCGACCTCGTTGGTCTGCGTGGCCCGCGCCAGCACGGTCTCGCGCACGGCCGCCCAGCGCCCGACGAGCACCCGCCGCAGCCCGTCGTACGGGCCGGGGCGAGCGCCGTGCCACCGGGCGGCGGCGAGCACGAGGTTCGGCTGGCGCTTCGGCTCGGGCAGCGTGTCGACCAGCGCCAGCACCTCCGGGTCGGCCGCGACCGACGTCGCCCAGTCACGGAACACCGGGGACGAGCGGCCGGCCTGGCGGCGGCCGAAGTCCTCGTAGGTCTCGGCCGTGTCGCCGCCGACCGGATTCACGCGAAGCGCCCGCGGGCCAGGCCGATCAGCCGGTCGAGGATCCGGTCGCCGTCGGCGCGCAGGCCGTTGTGCTCGTACTCGTTGGTGACCCACGGCTTCAGCGTCGGCACCATCGCCACCGTCTCCTCGGACAGCGCGCGGTCGACGTACGCGTCCTCGGCGTAGATCGCGGCCGCCGCCGGCACCTCGCAGGACCGCAGCGCGTCCTCGTCGTAGAGCCGTGGCCAGGCGTACGTCGACAGCAGGTCGGTCGCCTCGCTCAGCGCGGCGAGCTCACGGTCCTCGGTCAGCGACCAGGGGTAGACGTGCTCGCCGGTGAGCAGCGTGACGTCGTCGCGGTAGTCGTCCGGCAGCGTCCGCAGCGCCGCCCAGCGGGTGGCCTCGCCGTCGGCGTAGCAGGACTCCTGCAGCGCGGCGTAGATCGGGTGCCGCCCGCTGAAGCCGAGCAGCCCGGCGAGGTCGTGCCGGAACGCCGGCGCGTCCGGGTCGAGCTCGAGCAGGTAGTGCAGCTGCTCGGCGCCGTAGCTCATGCCGAGGCCCGAGCCGAGCTGGCGCAGCCGGTTCGACGACACGGTGTCACCGTTCGGCAGCACCAGGTCGCCCGCGTCGGCCCGGGCCTGCAGGTCGCGCACGACGTCGCGGTCCTGCGGGTAACGGGCGTAGTAGCGGCGGTTGCGCTCGCGCTGGGTGGCGTACGTCGCGGCGTACACGTCGTCGATCGAGCGCCCCACCGGCGGCACCCCACCGGTGAAGAAGGCCTCCCGCAGCCCCTCGGGCGCGACCGAGAGGTAGGTCATCGCGCAGAACCCGCCGAACGACTGGCCGAGCACGCTCCACCGGTCGACGCCGAGCGCGCTCCGCAGCAGCTCGAGGTCGCGCACGATCGAGTCCGCGCGGAAGTGCGTCAGGTGGTCGGCCTGCTGCTGCGGCGTCATCCCGGGCAGCGTGCCGACCGGCGTGGAGCGACCGGTGCCGCGCTGGTCGACCATCAGCACCCGGAAGTCCCGGAGCGCCCGGTCGAGCCAGCCGGGGCTGGTCGGCACCCGCATCGGCCGCGGCGCCTCGCTGCCCGGGCCGCCCTGCAGGAACACCAGGAACGGCTTGTCCCGACCGTCGACGTCCGCGGTCTCGCGGGCGAAGAACGTGATGGTCTCGCCGTCCGGCGCCGCGTGGTCGAGGGGTACGTCGATCTCGTGCTCGGTCAGCACGAGGCCGGGGACGTGCACGGTGCGGGTGCGGTGGTCGGGCATGGCCCGATCATGCACGCGGCGGACGGCGTCCCCGGCGCAGGGGGTGCTCGCTCTCAGAGGGTGGCGAGCAGCTCGTCGAGCTTCTCGTAGCCCTCGACGACACCGTGCTCCATGCCGCTGGCCACGAAGGCGTCGCGGTTCTCGAAGCTGTCGACCAACGAGACCGTGACGACCCGGCTGCGGCCGTCGCCGAGGTCCTCGAACGTCGCGGTCTCCAGCGAGACGCTGTCCGGGAAGCCCTCGTAGGTGAAGGTCTGCACGAGCCGGTCGTTCGGACGGACGTCGTGGAAGGACCCGTAGAAGTGGTGCTCGACGCCGTCCTCGCCGCTGCTCCACCAGCGCCAGGCGCCTCCGGTCTCGCAGTCGTAGCGCTCGATGTGCATGGTCTGGCTGCGCGGCCCCAGCCACCGGGCGACCAGGTCGCCCTCGGTCCAGGCCCGGAACAGGTGCGCCACGGGGGCGTCGAACTCCCGGGTGATCGTCACCGTCGGGACGGTGTCGCCGAGCTCGATGCTGGTCTGGTTGCGGGTGGTGCTGGTGTTCATCGTCCTGCTCCTGTCCGGTCGTCACTGCTGCCCTGCTTTCTGGGCTGGTCGTCACCGTCCTGCTCGCGCATCTCCGCCAGCACGGCGTCGAGGCGGGTGAACCGCTCCTCGGCCTCGCGGCGGTAGCGCTCGATCCACTTCGTCATCAGGTCGAACACCTCCGCCTCGAGGTGGCACGGCCGGCGCTGCGCGTCCCGCGTCCGGGTGACCAGGCCGGCGTCCTCGAGCACCTTGAGGTGCTTGGAGACCGCCTGCAGGGTCACGTCGTACGGCGCCGCGAGCTCGTTCACGGTCGCGTCACCGACGGCGAGCCGGGCGACGAGGTCGCGCCGGGTCGGGTCGGAGAGCGCCGAGAACACCCGCGAGAGCTGGTCCGCTGCCACCGGTGGTGCCTCCTCGGTCACGTCATTCAACTGAACGGTTGAATAGACGCTAGACCCGACGCTCCGACGTTGTCAACCATCCGGTTGAGAACGGCTGGGGTGCGCGCTTGCGAGCGTCTCGGAGTCCACGGCCCAGCGCGCTGTGGTCGCCGAGACGAGTCACCGGCCAGGTTTCGAGGCCCTCGCCCTGGGGGCTCGGGCACCTCAACCAGCGGTGGGAAGCGTCAGCGGACGACGGTCAGCGTGGTGACCCGCGAGGTGGAGCCGTAGAGACCTCGCGACCCGCCGTACACCGCGACCACGCGGTGGGTGCCGCGGCCCAGGCGCGGCAGCAGCAGCGCGACGGACCCGGCCTGGGTCGGCTTCAGCGTGGTGGCCACCCGCCGGCGGCCGTCGACCTTGACCGTGACGGTGCCGGTCGGCGGGGCGGTGCTCGGCGTGACCGTCACCCGGACCCGGCCGCGCGAGGTCGCGTGGATGCGGCGGTAGGCGAGCCGGACGCCGGTGGCGGAGTAGGACCGCTTGACCTCGGTCTCGTCGGAGTAGCCGCTCTCCGGGGCGTAGCCGGCGCGCTGGCCGGTCGCCCGGACCCGGATCCCCTGGCCGACCTCGGCCGCGGTCAGGACGTACGTCGACCCGGTGGCCCCCGGGATGTCGCGCGCGTTGCCCTGCGAGTCGACGCGCTGCCACTGCCACGCGAAGGTGAGCGTGGAGGCGTCCGGGTTCCAGCCGCCGGGTGTGGCCGAGAGCCGGTAGCCGGACGCGCCGCAGGCCGCTCACCACCGGGGCCGCGCCCTCGTTGCTGAGCTGCTTGAGCACGGTCACGTCCAGCTGCTGGGGCTCGGGGAACGCGGACGGCGTGCGGTCCCCGACGCTGACCGTGGCGGGCACCTCGACCACGCCGGAACCCTCGGCCGTGGAGGTACCCGTGGGCATCTGGCCCGTGGTGCCCGGCCAGGTCGTCGGCACATACGTGAACGTGGTGTCCGAGAAGCGCACGGTGTAGAAGCCGTCGGCGACCCCGGTGAACAGGTAGCCGCCGTCGCGCTCCGTCACCTGCGGGTCGTGCTCGGTGTCAGGGACGAACGCCGAGCCGTCCCACCGGTAGAGCCGCGCCTGCACGCCGAGCGCCCCCGGGTCGGCCGGGTCGTCCGCGTCGCGAAGCCGTGCCCTGGACCGTGCCAGTGGGCAGCGGCTCCGCCGAGACCGGCGCCAGCGCCACTGATGCGGGCAGCACGAGCCCGGCCACCGTGACGGCCAGCAGGTGGGTGCGCACTCTCATGACCGGGTTCCTCCGAGGCGGATGTGGTTCCTGGGACGTAAAGCGTAAGTAAAGAGATCGACTTTCGGGGGCGAATGGCGCAAAGGGTTGCCGGTTAGCAGCATTTTTCGTCGAACGACTCCCGCCACGCCGGACCGGCGCTTACCTTTTACCCATGGGAGAGAAGTGGAGCCGTGTTTCCTCTGTGACTGCTGGGCTCGCCGTCCTGCTCGTGACGGCGCTGCTGAGCGTCGGCGTGGTGGAGCCGGCGGCCTCGACCACACGGCGGGCGACCCCTCCCACGGCGACCTTCACGGTCAGCTCGTTCAACGTCCTCGGCGCCAGCCACACCCCCGCCGGCAGCTCGCGTGCGTCGGGCACCACGCGCATCGTCTGGGCCAAGCAGCTGCTCGACCAGCACCACGTGCAGGTCGCCGGCTTCCAGGAGATGCAGGCGGTGCAGTACACCAAGTTCGCGCAGATCGCGGGCAGCTCCTGGGCGCTCTACCCGGGCCTGACGATGCTCAAGCGGGACAGCGAGAACAGCATCGGCTGGCGCACCGACACCTTCGACCTGGTGTGGGCCAGCACGGTCAAGATCCCCTACTTCAACGGCAGCCTGCGGTCGATGCCGGTGGTGCTGCTGCGCGAGAAGTCGACCGGGATGCTGGCCTACTTCGCCAACGTGCACAACCCGGCCGACACGGCGACCTACCGCAACCAGGCGGTCTACCGCGCCGAGGCGACCCGCATGGAGATCGCCCTGCAGAACCAGCTCGCCCCGACGGGGATCCCGCGCTTCCTCACCGGTGACATGAACGAGCGCGCGTCGTACTTCTGCCGGGTCACCGCGGAGGCGCCGCTCAAGGCCGCGCGCCCGAAGAGCACCTGGATCAACGGCGTGTGCAGCGCCGGCAGCCCGCGCGCCGTCGACTGGATCCTGAGCTCCACGGAGATCCCCTGGAGCAGCTACATCGAGGACCGCAGCGCCCTGGTCGCCAAGACCACGGACCACCCGATGATCATCGGCGACGCCACCATCGACACCGCGACGTTCCCCAACGCGCTGACCGCGACGCCGCCCGCGCCGATCGTCCCCGGCACGACGTTCTGACCTCGCCAGGGTGACCCGGCCGGGCCGGGTCGCAGTTCCGGCATACCTCGCAGGCGGGGCCGCGGCGCAAGATATCGTTCGGCGGTGAAGTGGACCCCCGGCACGCTGGCCCTGGTGACGGCCGCCGTCTTCGTGACGCTCGTCGCCGTCGGCGTGGGGTACGTCGTCCACCACGACTCGGACACCGTGTCGAACCCGCGCTCCACCCGGACCACGCCGGCGCAGTCGCCCAGCGTGAGCCCGGCGCCGGAGCTGCCCACGATGATCCCGGGCAACCCGCTGACGCTCACCGCGAAGCCGTCGCCGACCAAGAAGCCCAAGAAGAAGAAGCCGAAGAAGCCCGAGCCGCCGCCGGTGCTCGACTTCACGCTGACCACGTTCAACATGCTCGGCAGCAGCCACACCGCCGGCGGCGGCAAGCGTCCCGGCATGGCCTCGGGCCGGGTCCGCGCCGGCCGGGCCGCCGTACTCCTGAACCGGCACGGCACCGACGTCGCCGGCTTCCAGGAGATGCAGGGCGACCAGCTCGCCGCGATGCAGCGGCAGACCGGGATGGACTTCTACCCCGGCTTCTCGCTGCGCCGCCGCGACTCGGAGAACTCCATCGGCTGGCGCCGGGACCTGTTCGTCGCCGTCGAGCGGCACACCGTGAACATCCCGTACTTCAACGGGTCCGCGCGGGCGATGCCCTACGTCCGGCTGAAGAACCTCGACACCGGCCTCGAGGCGTGGTTCGCGAACTTCCACAACCCGGCCGACACCTCGCGGTTCCACCGCCAGCAGCGCTACCGCGACCGCGCCACCGCGATCGAGGTGAGCCTGGCCAACCGGCTCATCAAGACCGGCATCCCGGTGTTCATCACCGGCGACATGAACGAGCGCGACTCCTACTTCTGCCGGATGACCGGGGCCGCGCCGATGGTCGCCGCCCGCGGCGGCACCCACAACGGCGGCTGCCAGCCGGGCAACCCGCGCGCGGTCGACTGGATCTTCGGCTCCCAGGGCGTGACGTTCTCCAACTACCAGGAGGACCGCAGCCGGCTCGTCGACATCACCACCGACCACCCGGTCGTGTCGACCGCCGTGCAGATCGTCGGTGAGTCCCCCGACTCCGACAAGACGCGACTGACCCGCTACCCCGCCCGGTCGAGCTCGGGCGGCACCATCGCGCCGAGTGCTCGCTGCACGCCGAGCGCCGCGAACGCCGCGGCGACCAGCACCGCCCAGGGCAGCCAGCTGCTCACCGCGAACAGCGCGACGACCGCGGGCGCGACGACCTGGGCCGCGGTGAAGGCGTACTGGTAGGTCGCCATGTACGTCGCCCGCGACTCCCGCGGCGGCAACGCCTCCGACAACGCGCCTGACACCGGGTAGAACACCTTGGTGCCGGCGACGATCAGCACCCAGACCGCCCACGCCACCGGCACCAGGCCGGCGGGCGGCACCAGCTGGAGGCCGGCCATCAACGCGGCCCAGACGGCGAACAGCAGGCTGCCGGCCTGCAGCGCGCGGGTCCGGCGGAACGGCCGCAGCAGCATCACCACCCGCACACCGAGCACGCTGGACAAGCCGGTGCTGGTCGCCAGCAGCGCACCGGGCAGCCAGGCCGGCCCGTGCAGCACGTCGAGGACGTAGACCGGCCCGCCGAGCAGGGCCACGTCGATGGTCAGCCCGACCAGGGCGGAGGACACGATCAGCGCCAGGTAGCGACCGTCCCGCGCCACCGCAAGCGTGCCGGCCGCCGGCGTCCCGTGGTCGACCGGCGGGGTCTCGACGTACCTCGCGAGCAGGCCGGCGGCCACGACGTAGGTGACCGCGTCGGCCGCGACCAGCCAGGGCAGCGACTGCGTCCCGCCCACCGCGAGCGCCACGGCCGCCGTCAGGTTGCCGAGGCCGAAGGCCGCGCTCCGCACCATCGCGACCCGGGCGAACGGCCGCTCCTTGGCGGTGTCGGAGCTGACGTCGGCGACCATGACGAACACCGCGCAGTAGAAGAGCTGGGTGCCCACCGCGAGGAGTCCGGCGGCGACGAAGACCGCGGCGGCGCCGCCCGCGAGGAGGTACCCCACCGCGCCCGCCGCCTGCACCAGCTGCGAGAGCACCACCACCCGGCGCGGCCCGAACCGGTGGGAGAGCCGACCGGCGACCGGCGGCACCGCGAACCCGAGCAGCGCCGCCGCGGCCACCACCGCGCCCGCGGTGTCCACGCCCAGCCCGACGACGCGGGTGGCGAAGACCAGGCCGAGCGGGAGGAACATCCCGGTGCCGAGGTTGTCCACCCCGAGCGCCACGAGCAGCGCGACCCGCGACCGGTCCGCGTCCGTCCCCCGCCGTCTCCGCATCGGGCCCGACCCTAGGGCATGTCTCGAAGCGGGGTCGCGACGGCGGCCGGGGGCTCCACGGCACGGCAGCTTTGAGCGACTTGCTCTGGCGTCGGCCCCGGCCGGTAGCGTCCGCGCATGACCGACGCGGCGCTCCTGGCGCGGACCCGGACGGCCTACGACACGGTGGCCGTCGCCTACGAGGCGCTGCTGCGTGACGCCCTGGCGGCCAGCCCCGACGACCGGGCGGTGCTCGCCCTGTTCGCCGAGCGGGTGCGGCTGTCGGTGCGGCTGTCAGGGGGCGGGCCGGTCGGCGACCTCGGCTGCGGGCCCGGGCGGATCACCAGCCACCTGCACGCTCTCGGTCTCGACGTGTTCGGCGTCGACCTCTCCCCGGTGATGGTCGCGGTGGCCCGGCGCGCACACCCGCGGCTTCCGTTCGAGGTCGGGTCGCTGCTCGCGCTGCCGGTGCGCGACGACGCGCTCGCGGGCGCCGTCGCGTGGTACTCCGTGATCCACACCCCGCCCGAGCGGCTCCCGGCCGTCGTCGGCGAGCTGGTCCGGGTCGTGCGTCCCGGTGGCTGGCTGGTGCCTGGCCTTCCAGGAAGGGGACGGCGAGCCGCGGCACATCGCCCAGGGCTACGGCCACGACGTCGACCTCGACGCGTGGCGGCACTCCCCGTCGTACGTCGAGTCGCTGCTCGCCGCGGCCGGTGCGCCCGTGCAGGTCCGCGTCGTCCGCGAGCCGCAGGGGGTCGAGAAGACCCGGCAGGCCTACCTGCTCGCTACGGTGGCCACGACCTGACCCACTCACCTCTCGGGAGCCCGCATGACCGACACCAAGACCTGGCCCGGCCCCATCGCCGCGATCACCCTGTTCGCCGACGACCTGGCGGCGACCCGGCAGTTCTACCTCGACGTGTTCGGACTGCCGGTGGTGTTCGAGGACGACGCCTCGGCGGTGTTCAAGTTCGGCGACACCCTGGTCAACCTGCTCAGCGTCGCCAACGCCCCCGAGCTCGTCGCCCCGGCCACGGTCGCCGGCCCGGACGCCGGGCCGCGTGCCGTGCTGACCGTCGAGGTGGCGGACGTCGACGCCACCTGCGCCGACCTCGCCGAGCGCGGCGTGGACCTCCTCAACGGGCCGATGGACCGGCCGTGGGGCGTGCGCACCGCCAGCTTCCGCGACCCGGCCGGACACGTCTGGGAGATCGGCGCCTAGGGACTACCACCGCCGTCAGCCGCCCGGTCAGCCGCCCGGTCAGCTGCGCGGTCGCACCAGGCTCGGCCGCGGGACGGCCTGGCGGGGCAGGCTCGCCGCGGCGGCCTCGCCGGCGCACCGGGCCGCGTCCCGGGGGTGGCCCGCCTGGGTGAACAGCGCGGCCGCGTCCCGCAGCAGCAGCACGAACTCGTCCGGCCGGGACTCGGCGCGCGCCAGGTGCGCCCGCGCCTCCAGCACCGCGGCCTGCCACGCGCTGGTGGCCCACTTGGTGATCGACTCCTCGGCCACCGCGAGGTGCCGCCGCGCCTCGGCCGTGTCGCCGACGTCGGCGCAGGCGATCGCCGCGGGCACGGCCAGCATCACCGCACAGAAGCTGCACCGGTCGTTGTCGCCGAGGGCCAGCTCCGCGACGTCCACGACGGCGCGTGCGGCGACCGGGTCGGGAGCCGCCTCGATCATCGTCCCGTAGACCCGCTGCAGGAGGTGCATGCTGATCACCGACCAGCGGGCCAGCGGGAGGGCGAGGTGCAGCAGCCGCCGCGCCTGCTCCCGGTCGCCCTGGGCGAGCCGCACCTCCGCGAGCCGTTCGAGGCTGTGCGCCTCGCCGGCCGAGGCGTCGATGTCGCGGTGCAGCTCGACCGCCTCGAGGAGCTCCCGCTCGGCCCGGTCGAGATCACCGGCCAGCAGTGCAGCCTCGCCGATCAGCGCCGTCGCGAAGGCGACGCCGCGCAGCGCCCCGGCGTGCGTGGCCCGGCGGCGCAGGTCCTCGGTCTCCTGGATCACCTCGGTGTAGGGCACCGAGCCGTAGAGCAGGTACTCCGCGACGCAGAGGTGGGCGTCGAACAGCGCCGTGACGATCTGCTGCTTGCCCTGCGTGCGCCGCAGCTCCATCCGGAACCGCTCGAACCACTCCCCGCGCTGGTGCGCGACCAGTCCCTGCAGGCCGACCAGGTCCATCAGGTGCCACGGGTCGTCGGGTCCCTGCAGCCACTCGCGGGCCTGGCTGGCCACGTCCCACGCGGTCGCCATGTCTCCGGAGAAGTAGGCGAGGTTGCCGCGGGCCAGCAGGATCGGGGCGTCGGCGGCGTCGCCCTCGACGTCGAGACCGGCCAGGGCGGCGTGGGCGGTGTCGAGGTCCCCGGTGATCCCCGCGGCACGCGCCAGCCGGGCTCGGACCAGCCGGTGCTCGGTGCCGGTGGTCACCGCGAGCGCGTCCCGGTAGGCCGCCACCGCGGACGGGTCGCCGATCGCCATCAGCAGGTCGCCGCGCCGGGACAGCAGGCGGGGCAGGTCGTCGGGTCCGGCGTGCTCGAGGACCCCGTCGACCAGGGCCAGCGCGTCCCGGTAGGCGCCGAGCGCACCGGCGGTCTCGACGGCCCGCAACACGTAGGGCACCGCCCGCGACGGCAGCCCCGCGGCCAGGTAGTGGTGCGCCACCCGGCCCGGCGGCTCCCCCAGGGCGGCGAGCTGCTCGGCCACCTCACGACGGGCCGTGGTCTCGACGTACGCCGACATCTGCTGGACCAGCGCCTCACGGACGAGGGCGTGGCGGAAGCAGTAGCCGCTGCCGCACCGCTGCACGACCAGCCCGGCCAGCCCGGCCTCGAGATGGCGGTAGGCCACGTCCTCGCCGACCCCGGAGACCGCGAGGAGCTCGTCGGTGCTGAACATCGAGCCGAGCAGCGCGACCTTCTGGAAGGTGCGCAGCACCGCCGGCGGGAGGGCCGGCAGCACCCCGTCCGCGCCGCCCGACGCCTGCGACCGGGCCATCTCCAGCACGGTGAACGGCAGCCCGGCGCTCGCGGCCCAGATCTGCTCGACCACGTCGGGCGCCAGGTCCGGGTACCGGTCCGTGAGCAGGCGCCGGGTCGCGGCCCGGTCCAGCGGGGCGAGCTCGATCCTGGTCCCGGTGCCCCGCGCGACCAGGCTGTCACCCATCGCCAGCACGGCCTCGCCGGCCGGCTGGCGGTGTGCGAGCGCGAGCAGCACGGGTTCGGAGACGGCGACCCGGGACAGGTAGTGCAGCAGCCGCAGGGACGCGTCGTCGGCCTCGTGGAGGTCGTCGACGACCAGCAGCAGCCCGTGCCCGCTCGCGGCCAGCCGGACCAGCTCGGCCGCGGCGACGAACAGCCGCTGGTGGCCGGACTCGCCGCTCCAGGTCACGTCCCGCCCGGACAGCGCGCGTTCGATCTCCTGCCGGTAGGCGTCGTCCAGCCCGTCGAGCAGCGACGGGTGCCGACGGCACAGGCCGCCGAGCGCCTCCAGCACCGGTGAGTACGGCCAGGGACCCTCGACGGCGGAGGCGGTGCCGCGCCCGGTGCGCCAGCCCCGCCGGTCCGCCAGCGCGAGGGCGAGGTCGAGCACGGCGGACTTGCCCACGCCCGGCGGCCCGGTGAGCAGCAGCGTCCCGCCGCGGCCGTCCTGGGCGCGCTCCAGGTGCTCGCGGATCCGGTCGCCGACGGCGCGGCGACCCACCAGCCGGGTGCCCTGCGAGTGGGCCGTCGGCTCCGCGATCCGCTGCTCCAGCGACGCCCTCAGCTCCTGCGCCTCCCGGGACGGGACGGTGCCCAGCTCGTGCCGCAGCGCCTGGTCCATCCGCTCGAAGTGCCGCAGAGCCCCGCGTACGTCGCCCCGGTCGGCGCTCTCCCGGGCCAGCGCCAGGTGGGCCTGCTCGTCGGCCGGCTCCTCCGTCAGCAGCTCCTCCCAGCAGCCGGCCTGCCGGAGCAGGTCCAGGTGCAGGACCCGTACGACCTCGCGGCGCTCCTCGGTCCACGGCTCGTAGGCGTCGTGGGGCAGCAGCGGTCCGGCGTACTCCTCGAGCGCCGTGGCTGCTGCCTCCGCCGTGCCCTCGGCCAGCGCCTGCCGGGCCGCGCGCTCCAGCTCGGGCACGTCGATGCTCACCTCGGCGTCCGGGAGCAGCGCCACCACCTCGTTGCGCAGCACCACCGCGCCGGGCTCGCCGCCCAGCGCCCGGCGGGCGTAGTGGGCGGCCTTGTGCAGCCGCGGCGCGGCTGCGTCCCAGGGCGTGCCGGGCCAGAGCGCCTCGACCACCTGTTCGCGGTGCAGCCGGCGGGCGTCGGCCAGCGCGAGCAGCTTCACCAGGGAGGCGGCGCTGCGGCGCGACCAGGCCTGCGATGGCACGGGAACCCCGTCCACCTGAACCTCGAAGCCCCCGAGCAGCCTGATCCGCACGGTCATCGGCGACCCGCCTCCAGACCCGCCAACGCTACGTCCGTGTCCACGCGCTGCCCAGCGTCCGGTCCAGCCGGTCTCGACCACGACTCTCCAGGAACTCGATCTCGTCGCTCATCGCCGCGCTGACCTGCCGCAGCAGCCGCTGGGCGCGCTCGACGTCCCAGTCGTACGCCGCGACCGCTTCCGTCGCCTCGAACATCCGGTGCGACAGCCGGTCCCGGGTCGCCTGGTAGCGGCACAGCGCCACCGCCTCGGGCGTCTCGCCGGCCAGGGCCTCCAGGATCTGGTCGGCGAGCAGCTCGGCGTCCCGGAGCGCGTCGGTGATCCCGTGCGCAGTGATCGGGTCCTTGAAGTAGCCGGCGTCGCCGACCAGCGCCCAGCCCGGCCCCCAGGAGCGCCGGACGAAGCCGGCCACGCCGCCCCACCCGTGGGTGCGGGGCGCGCCGTCCGCGGCGGCGACCCGGTCCACGAACACCGGCGCGGCCTGGGCGACCAGCGTCCGGAAGGCGGTGTCGGTGCCCTGCTTCCGGAGCGCGCGCATCCGCTGTGGGGCGGTGCTCACGAAGACCACGGTCCGGCCGTCGTTGGTCGGGATCAGTCCGGCAGCCGCCGACGCGCCGTACGCCCACTCGTAGCCACCGGCCGGCAGGCCGGCAACGTGGCGGTAGAGGATGGCGCCGGCCGCGCGACCCGCGCGGTCGACGGGCGCGCCTGCCTCCCGGGCCACGACGGACCGGATCCCGTCCGCGCCGACCGTGACGGCTGCCCGCAGCCGCAGGTCGCCACCGGCGCCGGTCCCCCGGATCCCGCGGACCCGGCCGTCCTCGTCGCGGAGCAGCTCGGTCACGGTGACTCCGTGCAGCACGTCCGCTCCCGCAGCCGCCGCCTCGTCGACCAGGATCCGGTCGAGGAGGTGCCTCCGCGGTGCGTAGAGCGCAGCCACCCCCGCACTCGGCTTGATCGAGACGTGCACCGGGTCCAGGCCGGGGTAGTGGAAGCTCACCCGGCGCACCGGGGGCGTGCCCGCGGCCACCACCTGGTCCAGCACGCCCCACCGGGACAGCTGCAGCACCCCGGCGCGCATCAGCGCATGGGTGGACAGCGTGTCGCTGCCGTACGCCCCGCGATCGACCACCGCGACCCGGAGGCCCGCGCGGGCCAGGAGCAGGGCGGTGGCGGCACCCGCGACCCGGGCACCGACCACCACCACGTCGTAGTCGTTCATGCCGCCGACTCCTCGTCTGTCTCGTCCCGCCGACCGGCCGGGACCCGCCCGGACGCGGCGAGCAGGTGCGCGACGACGGTCCGGGCGTCGTGCCGGGCGCCGTCGATCAGCCCCGAGTCCCGCCGGTGCTGGAACCGCTGCCCGACGACGTAGAGGCCGGGGAGGGCCGTGACGCCCTGGCGCTGCCGGATGTTGCCGTCCGGCGCGAGGACCGGCAGCCGCAGCCACGGGTGGTCGGGCCGGAACCCGGTCGCCAGCAGCACCGTGCCGATCCCTTCGGCGCGTACGTCGATCCGGCTCGGCGCCGCCGGGACGGCGACCGGTCGCGGTCGCGCCACGGGCAGCACCTCGTCGGTCAGGCCGGTCCGGCGGACGTGGTCGTCGACCGTGTCGAGGAACCGGTGCATCTTCCGGTCCGCCGCCGCCATCGTGCCGGCCAGGTCGCCGCCCAGGTGCACGGTGGAGCCGGAGACACCGGTCACCCGGCCGACCAGCCGGACCCCGCGCGCCTGGAGCGCGGCAAGGTCGAGGTCGCGGCCCCGCTCGCCGGGCTGGTTGCGTCCGACGAGCTGGAGCGAGGTCTCGCGCCGCGCCGCCTCCGGGTCGGGCATCTCGTCGATGGTGCGCGCGAGCCGCCCGGTGCCCTCCATCCACCAGAACACGTCCATGCCGCGGTAGCGACGGGGCATCCGGCTGTGACTGCCGACGGCGAGGACGACCTCCCGGCCGGCGCGGGCCAGCTCATCGGCGATCTGCACCCCGGACGCCGAGGCGCCGACCACGAGCACGCCGCCAGGGGCGAGCCGCGTCGGGTTGCGGTAGCCGCTGGAGTGCAGCACGGCCGCTTCCCCGACGCGCTCGAGGCCCGCCGGGACGTGCGGCTGGCCGTGCGGACCGGTGGCGACCACCACGTGCCGCGCGTGCCAGGTGCCCCGGGTCGTGACGACGCGGTAGCCGTCACCGCTGCGGGACACGTCGAGGACCGCCGTACCGGGGAGGACAGGGGCGTCGAACGAGGCCGCGTACCGGGTCAGGTGGTGCACGAACCGGCCGACGCTCATGAAGCCGTCCGGCTCCGGGCCGCCGTACCACCAGCCCGGCAGCCGGCTCATCCAGCTCGGGGTGAGCAGGTGGAGCGAGTCCCACCGCTCGGTGCGCCAACGCTCGCCGACCCGGCCGCGGTCGAGCACCACGTGGTCGTGGCCGGCGGCGCTGAGCAGCCGGCTCACCGCCAGGCCCGCGTGACCGGCGCCGACCACGACCGTGTCGACGGCGCTCATGACGACGACGTGACCACGTCGATGACCACCGGCGTGGGGTTGGTGAGGGCGTCGTAGACCGCGGACCGGCGGCGGGACTGCTCGACGATGCCGCGCAGCGTCTCGTCGTCGGCGTCACCCTCGATGTGGAAGGAGACCTTGATCTGCCGGTAGCCGTTGCGGACCGACCCGTCCGACGACAGGCCCAGGATCCCGAGCAGGTCGATGTCGCCCTCCACGGTGGAGGTGACCTTGGTCAGCTCGACACCGCGCACGGCGGCGATGTTCGCGATCCCCGAGGTGAGGCAGGCGGCGATCGCGTGCAGGAGGTACTCGGCCGCGGTGGGGGCGTTGTCGTTGCCGACCAGCACCGCCGGGTGGTCCGCCTCGACCACGGTCTCCTGCTTGTGCTGCATCTCCTGCCCGGCCCCGAAGAAGCCGGAGTAGGTGGTGCGGCTGTGCGTGCCGCCCACCCAGGTGTTGCTGGCCCGGAACTGGAAGGCGGCGATGTCGTTCTGCGCCTTCACGGCGTCCAGGGTCGCGAACAGCGTGGGCACGTCGACGCCGTTGAGGGGCTGGTGGGTGGTGATGCTCATGGGGTCCTCCAGGGAGTGGGTTGTGCTGACGTCCAGGACTCTGGAGGGGTCACCTTCCCCGGACCTTCCGGTCCTCGCGGCCTCGTCGACGCGCTGGGAAGGTCGCCGGAAGGACCCGGTCGGACGCTCGCCGGAAACATCCCCCACCCGAAGGAGAGCGTCATGAACGACCCACTGGCCTACCAGGTCGCCCGGGCCCGGGAGCGCGAGATCGATCGCATCGTCAGCCGACCGGACCGGCTGATGGGCGAGGAGCTCCGGCTCAGCGGCCGGAGCGGGCGACGGCGCCGCTGGCGGCGCCACGCCTGACCAGGACACCGGAATCCCGGTTCCTGCTCGCCCGATGAGTTCTCTCCTGCCGAGCCGTCTGTCTGTGCAGGGGCTCACACCGGGCCCCGGGGGACCCGAGCGGAAGGACGCGAGATGAGAAAGCTGGTCGTGAGCACGTTCCTGACCCTCGACGGGGTCATGCAGGCGCCGGGCGGACCGGGCGAGGACGACGACGGCGGCTTCGCGCACGGTGGCTGGTCCGTGAGCTACTGGGACGAGCAGATGGGCGAGGTCATGGGCGCGGCGATGAGCACGCCCTTCGACCTGCTCCTCGGGCGCAGGACGTACGACATCTTCGCGGCGTACTGGCCCCACGCCCCGGAGGAGGCCGGCGGCAAGCCGTTGAACGACGCCACCAAGTACGTCGCGTCGCGGGGCCGTCCCACGCTGGAGTGGAGCAGGTCGGTCCTGATCGAGGGGGACGCGGCCGTAGGCGTCGCGGCGCTCAAGCAGGAGGAGGGCCCGGAGCTCCAGGTGCACGGCAGCGGCAACCTCGTCCAGACGCTGCTGCACCACCAGCTCGTCGACGAGTTCCGGCTGTGGGTGTTCCCCGTCGTCCTCGGGGCGGGCAAGCGCCTGTTCGCCGACGGCACCGTCCCCGCCGGGCTACGGCTGGTCGACAAGCACCGTCTCGAGCACCGGGGTCGTGATCGGCACCTACGAGCCGGCCGGCGAGATCGTCACCGGGTCGTTCGCGCTGGACTGACCGCCTTCCGGACGACGGCGGGGTGGTGCGGTGCCGCGCCGACGCCCTTACCCGGCTAGACCGCATTCCGGCCTTCTGGGTCTCCCTGGACCCAGGCGAGCAGGCGGGTTAGAACAGGGAGCATGAACCAGGGGTCCCAGTCGCGCCTCGGAGACTCGGGCCGGTGGCTGGTCTACCACGTCGCCGCCTGGTGGACGCTGCTCGCTGCCCTCGCAGGCATCTGGATCTACAACACCTCGGGGAAGACGCCCCACGCCAGCGGCTGGCACCCCCTCCCCATCGACCACTACGTGGTCATCTTCGTGGTCACCACCACGCTGATCGTCTACACCGGCAGCCGGTGGCGTCAGGCCGCGCACTCGGCCGACTGACCGACGCCGAGAACGGCACCCACCGCACGACGGTCGGGTCAGGCCTCAACCGCGCGGTCGTCGACCCCACCGCACGACGGTCGGGTCAGCCGTGGGCCATGTCCACGAAGCGGGAGTAGTGGCCCTGGAAGGCGACGGTGAGGTCGCGGGTCGGGCCGTTGCGGTGCTTGGCCACGATCAGGTCGGCCTCGCCGGGGCGGGTCGACTCCTTCTCGTAGACGTCCTCGCGGTGCAGCAGGATCACCATGTCGGCGTCCTGCTCGATCGAGCCGGACTCGCGCAGGTCGCTGACCATCGGCCGCTTGTCGGCCCGCTGCTCGGCGCCACGGTTGAGCTGGGAGAGCGCGACCACCGGGATCTCGAGCTCCTTGGCGAGCAGCTTGATCTGCCGGGAGAACTCCGAGACCTCGAGCTGGCGGGACTCGACCTTCTTGCCGGAGGTCATCAGCTGCAGGTAGTCGATGACGATCAGCCGCAGGTCGTGACGCTGCTTGAGCCGACGCGCCTTCGCCCGGATCTCCATCATCGTCATGTTCGGGGAGTCGTCGATGAACAGCGGGGAGCTGGAGACCTCGCCCATCTTGCGGGCCAACCGGGTCCAGTCGTCGTCGTTCATGTTGCCGTTGCGCATGTGGTTGAGCGGGATCTTCGCCTCGGCCGACAGCAGCCGCATCGTGATCTCGTTGCGCGTCATCTCCAGGGAGAAGATCACGCTGGCCATGTTGTGGTGGATCGACGCGGCCCGGCAGAAGTCGAGCCCGAGGGTGGACTTACCCATGGCGGGACGGGCCGCGATGATGATCATCTGGCCGGGGTGCAGGCCGTTGGTGAGCTCGTCGAGGTCGGCGAACCCGGTCGGCACGCCGATCATCTGGCCGTCGCGGTTGTTGATCGCCTCGATCTCGTCGAGCGCGGACTCCATGATCGCGCTCAGCGGGGCGTAGTCCTCGGACGTGCGCTTGTCGGTGACCTGGTAGACCTCGGCCTGCGCCCGGTCGACCACCTCGTCGACCTGGCCCTCACCGGCGTAGCCCATCTGCGCGATCCGCGTGCCCGCGTCGACCAGCCGCCGCAGGATCGCCTTCTCGCGGACGATCTCGGCGTAGTAGCCGGCGTTGGCGGCGATCGGCACGCTGGCCGACAGGGTGTGGAGGTACGGCGCGCCGCCGATCCTGACCAGCTCGCCGCGGCGCTGCAGCTCGGCGGTCGTGGTGATCGGGTCGACCGGCTCGCCGCGGCCGTAGAGGTCGACCATCGCGTCGAAGATGGTCTCGTGCGCCGGCCGGTAGAAGTCCGTGCCGCGAACCGACTCGATGACGTCGGCGATCGCGTCCTTCGACAGCATCATCGAGCCGAGCACGCTCTGCTCGGCGTCGTTGTCCTGCGGGGGCGTCCGGTCTCCGCGCCCGCCGCCACCGCCGCCGCCCCCGCCACCGAACTGGCCTGGCTGTGCGGCGTCGCCGAGGGCGGCCCACTCGTCCGGCGCGAAGGACGGCTCGTCGGGGAAGGCGCTGCCGGACGGGACGATGCTCACAGGTGCGGGTCTCTCTGTGCGAGTGGGGCGAGAGTGCCAGCAGCCACCGACAGGACCCCGAGAACGCCCGGCCCGACCTCGGCTACGACGGCAGACGCTACGGGTCCCCGAGGTCGGGCGACAGCGCACTGTCCACAGGAGGCTGTGCATAACCACCTGCCCGGTGTGGAGTACCGGCCCGGGCATGTGCACAGCCTGTTCACACGGCTGTGGACGAGTGGCCCTGCATTTCAGACAAATGGTTCCTGACCTGCGGAAACAAGATTCACGCCATGTGGACCGCAGATTCCCGAGGAAAGTTTTCGTTCACCTGTACCACCCCGACTGTTCGCCTGTCTCCATGTCGACAAAGCGCGTCGGGTCGAATGATCTTCAACAGGTTGGGTTTAGTTACACACAACCATTGCGCACTAGTCCTGTCATGAGCACAGAGGCAGAGTGAGCATTACCGCGGGATAGACTTCCGAGGGTGAGACCACCCGTGACGACGTTGCCTGGCCGCCGGGCCCGGGACCGGGAGATCCTGCGGCTCGCGGTGCCGGCCTTCCTGGCCCTGGTCGCCGAGCCGCTGTTCCTGCTCGCCGACGCCGCGATCGTCGGCCACCTCGGCACCCCGGAGCTCGCCGCGCTCGGGATCGCCGGCGCCGTCGTGCAGACCGCGGTCGGCCTGTGCATCTTCCTGGCCTACGGCACCACCGCGTCCGTGGCCCGCCGGGTCGGCGCCGGCGACGGCCGCGGCGCGCTCACCCAGGGTGTCGACGGGATGTGGCTCGCCGTGCTCCTCGGCGTGGTCACCACCGTGGCCGGCCTGCCGCTGTCGGCGTGGCTGGTCGGGTTGTTCGGGCCCGCGCCGGACGTCGACGGCTACGCGACGACGTACCTGCGACTGGCCTTCCTCGGGGTCACGCCGCTGCTGGTCATGCTCGCCGCGACCGGGGTGCTGCGCGGTCTCCAGGACACCCGGACGCCGCTGGTCGTCGCGGTGGCCGGCAACCTGGTGAACGTCGCCCTCAACTACCTACTGGTCTACGGCCTCGACCTCGGCATCGCCGGGTCCGCGCTCGGCACCGACGTCGCCCAGCTCGCGTCGGCCGCCGCACTCGTCGTGGTCGTGGTCCGTGCCGCCCGCCGGGAGGGGGCCTCGCTGCGTCCGGACCTGGCCGGCGTCCGCCGGGCCGCGCACGCCGGGGCCGCCCTCGTCGTGCGGACCCTGACCCTGCGCGCCTCGCTGCTGGTGACGACGTACGGCGCCGCGTCGCTCGGCTCCACGGCGGTGGCCACCCACCAGCTCGCGATGACGATCTGGACGTTCCTGGCCTTCGCCCTCGACGCGATCGCCATCGCGGCGCAGGCGCTGACCGGTCGCTCGCTCGGCGCGGGCGACCTCGGCGGCACCCGGGCGGTGACCAGACGGATGGTCCAGTGGGGCTGGTGGTCCGGCGTGGTGACCGGCCTCGCACTGGCGGCCGCCTCTCCGGTGCTGGGCCGGCTGTTCACCGAGGACGCCGCGGTGCGCGACCTGCTGGTGCCGGTGCTCGTCGTGGCGGCGGTGTTCCAGCCGGTGGCCGGGGTGGTGTTCGTGCTCGACGGCGTGCTGATCGGGGCCGGCGACGGCCGCTACCTCGCGTGGGGCGGGATCGTGGTGCTGGCGGTGTTCGCGCCTCTGGCGCTGCTGGCCGTGCACGTCGGCGACGCCCGGTCGGGGCTGCTGTGGCTGTGGGCGGCCTTCGGCGCCGCGTTCGTCGGCAGCCGGGCCGTGGTGCTGCTGCGCCGGGCCCGGGGCACCGCCTGGATGGTCACCGGCACCTGAGACATGACCCGGCCCCGTGCGAGTAGGTCGCACGGGGCCGGGAACGTCAGTCCGGCGGGATCAGTCGGGCACGCGGCCGCCGCCGCTCGGCTCCTCGTAGATCGCCCAGGTGCCCGACGAGCGGAGGGCCCGCATGAAGTTCCAGTGGTCGACGTAGGCGTTGTAGACCGACTTCGACGAGATCCGGATGGTGACCTCGTCGGCCTTGATGCTGCGGTCGGCCCAGTTGTTCGAGCCCGTCCAGGTGACGTGGGCGTGGCTGTCGTCACCGACCCGGCCCGAGGCCGCGAACACCTTCATGTGCGAGTACTTCGCGGCGACCTCGCCACTCGGGCCGGCGAACAGCACCCGGCGCGCGATCATCCGGCTGTTCGTGTGCCGGGTCAGCAGGGAGTAGGTGCCGTGCCCCATGAACGAGTAGAGGATCCGCACGTAGCAGCCCGCGTCGTACATGTCCCGGATCCGGTGCGCGAGGTAGAGGCCGCGCCTGCCGTGCCAGGCGTGCATGGCGACGTACACCACGGTGCGGCCCTTGTAGCCGCCGTCACCGGTCGCGCCCTTGCAGTGGATGGTGCGCAGCGCGGCCAGGGTCTTGTCGGTGCTCCTGGTCGCCTGGCGCATCGGGTAGAAGGTCGAGGTGTAGCCACCCGACTGGTAGATGAACGGGCCGTTGCCGCGGTGGTCCGGCACCATCCGGTTCCACATGTTCGTGTACGTGTCGTAGAGACTCTGGTCGTTGTCGACCGTGTAGAGGTCGTTCCACTGCACGCGGACCGCGTTGCTGGTCATGTTCGACGAGCCGGTCATCATCACGTTCTTGGCATGGCCGGCCTGGCTGAACAGGTAGAACTTCGAGTGCAGCACGGTGCTGCCGATGCAGCCGTTGCTGCAGCGGTAGGCGAAGCTGCGCTGGTTGGTGTAGCCGCTGGTCTTCGCGCCGATGCCGTTGATCAGCCGTCGCCACGACGGCGAGTTGTCGACGTTGAGGTGGCTGTTCATCAGCAGCTTCACCGAGATGCAGCGCCGGTGCGCGGCGATCAGCGCGTCGACGAAGCTCTGGTCGGCGATCGAGTAGAGCGCGATCTTGATGGTGTTCGGGAACTCCGCCGGGTTGGTCGGGCACGCGACCTTCTTGCCGGTGGCCGGGTCGATGCCGGCCGGCAGCCGGTAGCCGGGGACGCTGTTGATCGTCTTGGTGACGTGGGTGAGCAGCGTGCGCCGCGCGCTCTTCGAGCCGTAGGGGTTGTTGAACCTCGGACCGTTGGGTGGCGTGTACCTCGCCGGGGCGTAGCGCTTGTACGTCGACGGCTGGCCCGGGATCGGCACCACGTCCTGGCTGGGCAGCGCCGCCCTGCGCACCGACGCGCTCGCGGTCGACGTCGCGACGGAGGCCGGCACCAGAAGGACCGCCGCCGCGGCGACTGCCATCGCGACGACGAACCTGGACACAGCACGCATGAAGGAGACCCCCTGTCGAGTCCTGGGGAAGCGCCCCCCGGACACCCCGAAAATGAGCAGCACGGTCGATGGAAACACCTGCCGGAGGATCATCGCAGAGAAGACACGTCCTACAGGTGTCGGGTAACCGACATCTGGACGAACCAACCATCACGGAGGGAATCGCCCCGGCACTACGCTCACCGCGTGACGCCGCTGCAGAAGGTCGCGATAGGCCTGGTGATCGTGGTCGTCAGCGCACGCTTCGGCGGGTACGACGCCCTCCCCGACCCGGTGGGCTGGGCGCTGGTCGTGGCTGGGCTGCTCCCGCTGCGCGCCGGCCTTCCGCTCGGGGGCTGGGCGCTCGCGCTCGCGGTCGCGGCGGGCCTGGTCGCCGTACCCCTCTGGCTGCCGGCGGTCGCGGCCCGGGTCTCGCCGAGCGGCCAGTGGGGGGCCGGTCTCCCGCAGACCCTGTGCTGCCTCGTGCTGTGCATCGGGCTCGCCCAGGTCGCCGACCGTGCCGGTGACCGCGAGGCGGTCCGGTTCGGCCTGCTGCGCTGGGCGTTCGTGGTGGTCGCGGCCGGTCCGGTGCTCGTGTACGGCGGCGGGGTGGACGCGCTCGCGGCGCCCCTGGCCGTGCTCGCCGTGCTGACGAACGTGGCGTTCGTCTACTACCTGTTCAAGGTCTCCCGCCGGGGCTACGGCAGCACGGTGGCCGAGGCCTCGACCGCCCCCGACTAGGCGCACCGGCGGCCGGGGACCGCTGGGTCAGACGCCGGTGTCGACGGCTCGGCCGCCGCCGATCGGCTCCGCGAACGACGCGTAGGTGCCGGCCGTCCGGGTCCTGGTGATGAACGCGAACTGGTTGACGTACTGGGTCCACGCCGCCCTCGAGGCGATCCGGAAGGTGACCTCGTCGAACTTCACGCCGTCGTTGGTGAAGTTGTTCGAACCTGTCCAGACGACTGACGCGGCCCGGTTGGTGCCCACCACGCCGGAGGCGGCGATCATCTTGAAGTGGCTGTAGAGCGTGGCGTGGATGCCACCGTTCCGGGAGAAGATGGTGCGCCGCACGGACATCCGTGACCCGGTGCCGTAGGTGAGCTTCTTGTAGACGCTCCAGCTCATGAAGCTGTAGAGCACCTTCACGTAGCAGCCGGCGTCGTACATGTCCCGGACGCGCTTGGCCAGCGCGTAGCCGCGCACCCCGAACCACGCGTGCATGTTGATGTGCACGACGGTGTGGCCGGCGTACCCGGTGCCGCCGGTCGCGCCGGCGCAGTGGATGGAGTTCAGCGTGGCCAGCGTCGGGTCGGCGCTGTTGCGGGTCAGCGGTGTGAACGTCGTCTGGTAGATGCCGTCGGTGAACCGGACGGTGCGGAACTCGTCGCGGTCGCGCTGCATCCGCGTGAACATCGACAGGAACTGGCCGTGCAGGGTGGCGTCGCCGCGCACGGTGTACAGGTCGTTCCACTGCACCTTCGACGCGTTGGCCGTCATGTTCGACGAGCCGACCATCACGGTCTTGGCGATCGGCACCCCGCCGGGCGCGACCAGCCGGGAGTCGAACAGGTAGAACTTCGAGTGCAGCACCCCGCCGCCGCGGCAGCCGTAGTGGCAGCGGTGCGCGAAGCTGCGGCGCACGCCCGTCGCGTCGGTCACCGGCGTGCCCAGGTAGTACTGCAGGTAGTTGACCGCCGGGGTGGTCTTCGGACCCAGGTGGTTGTTCATCAGCACCTGCACGCTGATGCAGCGCCGGCTCGCGGCCCGCAGCGCACGCGCCACCGGCATGTCGGTCAGCGAGTAGAGCGAGATCCGGATCGTCGAGGGCACGTTGCGCGGGTCGCACACGCGCGTGCTCCTCACCGCGTAGCCGGGCATCGAGTTGATGGTCCGGATGACGTGGGTCAGGTTGCGCCGCTGCGCCGGGCTGTCACCGACCGGGTTGTTGAAGCTGGCGCCGGCCGGCGGTGCGTAGCGGTCGGGTGCGTAGACCTTGCACAGCGTCATCGTGGTGGTGCAGTCGAGCACCTGCCAGGTGAACTCGGCGTCGGGTTGCCGTAGGTCACGCCGCCGTCGAGGGTGGCGCGGACCTGGAAGGTGTAGGTGCCGCCCACCAGGTCGGGGTACGTCGCCTTGCCGGCCACCCCGCCGGGGCAGCCCTCCCAGACGCCGTGCTTGCCGCCGGCGCCGATGATCCGGCACCGGAAGGTCGCCCCGGGCAGGTCGGCGTGGAACGCGAACACCGAGGGGACCACCGAGCCGGCGGGAACCCGCGTCGGGTTGGCGGGCATCCCGTCGAGCGTCGTGACCGGCAGCGCGGGCGGCGGGGGGGTGTCGTTGGTGGGCGGCGGGGTCGGCGGGTCGGTCTGGCCTGTGCCCGTGCCCGTGCCCGTCCCCGTCTCGGTCGGCGGCGGGTTCGTCGTCTCCGTGGTCGGGCCGGTGGTCTGCTCGGGCGTCGTGTCGCCGGTCGTGCCGGTCGTGCCGGTCGTGCCGGTCGTGCCGGTCGTCGGGTCCGTCGTACCCGTGCCGCTCGGGTCGTCCGCGGACGCCACCGGGGAGAGGGCCACGGAGCTGAGCAGCACCGCGACCAGGACGACGAGACGGACCAACGCGCGCACGGGGCTCCCCGGAGACCAAGCCGCGTGAGGCGGCTACCCAGACCAAAGCGACTCATCAGACCACGCGGGGACACACCCGCGCAGGACAACGTAAAAACCCGTTAAAGGAAAGAGGGGCGAACGGCCGGTGGCCGTCCGCCCCTCTCCCGGGGTGTCGCTGGTGTCGCCTGGGTCAGCCGGCGACGACGTTCAGGTTGACCGTCGCGTCGACGTCGTCGTGGACCTTCACCGTCACCTGGTGCGAGCCCAGGGACTTGATCGGGTTGCCGACGATGATCTTGCGCTTGTCGATCGCGTCCTTCTCGCCGGCGGCGGAGTTGATCGCACCGGCGATGTCGTTGACGGTCACGGCCCCGAACAGGCGGCCGCTCTCGCCGGCGCGGACCGCCAGGTTGACGGTCGTGCCCTCGAGCCTGGCCTTGATCTCCTGCGCGTGGTCGAGGTCGCGGACCTCGCGGCTGGAGCGCGCCTTGCGGATGGACTCGACGGTGCGCTCACCGCCCTTGGTCCAGCGGATCGCGAACCCACGCGGGATCAGGAAGTTGCGGCCGTAGCCGTCCTTCACCTCGACGATGTCGCCGGCGGAACCGAGGCCGCCGACCTCCTGAGTCAGGATGAGCTTCATGTCCAGCCTCCTCAGCGAGCCGTCGACGTGTAGGGCAGCAGGGCGACCTCGCGGGCGTTCTTGACCGCGATGGCGACGTCGCGCTGGTGCTGCACGCAGTTGCCGGTCACCCGACGAGCGCGGATCTTGCCGCGGTCGGAGATGAACTTGCGGAGAAGCGTCGTGTCCTTGTAGTCGACGTAGGACACCTTCTCCTTGCAGAACTGGCAAACCTTCTTCTTCGGCTTGCGGAGTACTGGCTTGGCCATTGTGGTGCTCCCTTTCAGTGAGCCCGGCTGCTGCCGGAATGGTCAGTACGGATGGTGTGGTGGCCGCACGCGGCGGCCGGCCCGGGGACCGGGCTCAGATCAGAACGGCGGCTCGTCGTTGTGACCGCCCGGGGACGCGCCCGGCGTCGCCCAGGGGTCGGACTGGCCGGCACCCTGGCCGCCACCCTGGTTGCCGCCCCACGAGCCGCCCTGGCCGCCACCCTGGCTGCCGCCCTGGTTGCCGCCCCAGGAACCGCCGCCCTGGGTGCCGCCGCCCTGGCCGCCACCCGAGGCGCCCTGGTTGCTGGCCCACGGGTCGTCGCCGCCGAAGCCCTGACCGCCGCCGGAGCGACTGGTCTTCTGCACCTTGGCGGTGGCCATCTTCAGGCTCGGCCCGACCTCCTCCACGTCGATCTCGAAGACCGTGCGCTTCTCACCCTCGCGGGTCTCGTAGGACCGGGCCTTGAGCCGGCCCTGCACGATGACGCGCATGCCGCGGGTCAGCGACTCGGCCGCGTTCTCCGCCGCCTGCCGCCACACCGAGCAGTTGAGGAACAGGGTCTCCTGGTCCTTCCACTCGTTGGTCTGACGGTCGAACGTGCGCGGCGTCGAGGCCACGGTGAAGTTCGCGACCGCGGCACCCGAGGGGGTGAAGCGGAGCTCCGGGTCGGCGGTGAGGTTGCCGACCACGGTGATCGGGGTTTCGCCTGCCATGTCAGGCCTCCAGTCGTAACGCATCGATGATGGTTCGGTGCAGCGGCCGCTGCGGGGTGACCGGGGGAATCGGCCGGGAGGATCGTCCAGGACGGCACCGACAGTTCGGCCCTCGCGGGTCGAGGGGTGCCGCCGTCTGATCGTGGTGGTGCTAGCGGATGTCGGGCCGGATGACCTTCGTGCGCAGCACGGACTCGTTCAGGCCCAGCTGACGGTCGAGCTCCTGCACGGTGGCGGGCTCGGCGTTCAGCGTGACGACGGCGTAGATGCCTTCGGCGTTCTTGTCGATCTCGTAGGCGAGGCGACGACGTCCCCAGACGTCGACGTTCTCGATGCTGCCGCCGTCCTGACGGACGACGTTGAGGTACGTGTCGAGCGAGGGCGCGACCGTGCGCTCTTCGAGATCAGGATCGAGGATGACCATTACTTCGTAAGCACGCAAAGCAGTCTCCACCTCCTTCGGACTCAGGCGGCCACGGCGTTTCCGTGGCAGGAGGGCTGTGCGTCCGCCGTACGACGGTCCAGCGGGGCTGGCACCGAGGTCCGGCGTGTCAACGGCTCGACTCCCACTCTGGACGCGGGGTCGAGCCGATCGACCGGTCCAAGGTACCAGCGGGAGTCCTGGCCGGAGAAATCGTCGTCCCCAGGGAACGACAGGCCGCCCGGCGGCCGACCGACGGGGCGTGAGGACCCGGGCCGGACGTATCCCTGAGGCCGCCCGGCCCGGGCGCTGTGTGGCTCCCCGCAGGACAAGGAGCCGGCCCGGCCTGGTCTGATACGTGCGCCCCTGCGGGAGGGTCGGTGGCCGGTCGTAGGCTGGCTGCATGGCTGGCTTGAAGATCGGTGCACACGTCGACCAGACCGACCCGGTCGCGGAGGCGAAGGCCCGCGACGCCGGCCTGGTGCAGTTCTTCCTCGGCGACCCGCAGGGCTACAAGGGTCCCGAGATCCGCTACGCCGGCGGTGCGGAGCAGCTCAAGGCCGACGCCGAGGCGGCGGGCATCGACCTCTACGTGCACGCGCCGTACATCGTCAACGTCGCGACCACCAACAACCGGATCCGGATCCCGAGCCGCAAGCTCCTCCAGCAGCACGTCGACGCGGCCGCCGCGATCGGGGCCAAGGGCCTGATCGTGCACGGCGGGCACGTCAACAAGGACGACGACCCGGCCAAGGGCTTCGACAACTGGCGCAAGGCCGTCCAGGCGACCGACCTCAAGCTCCCGTTGCTGATCGAGAACACCGCCGGCGGCGACAACGCGATGACCCGCTACCTCGAGCGGATCGCCCGGGTCTGGGAGGCGATCTCCTCGGCCGAGGGCTTCGACATGGTCGGCTTCTGCCTCGACACCTGCCACGCGCACGCCGGCGGCAACGCCCTGTCCACCGTCGTCGAGGACGTCGTCAAGATCACCGGCAAGGTCGACCTCGTGCACTGCAACGACAGCCGCGACGAGTTCGACTCCGGCGCCGACCGGCACGCCAACCTCGGCCAGGGTCACATCGCCCCCGAGGACATCGCCGCGATCGTCCGCGACGCCGGTGCGCCCGTCGTCTTCGAGACGCCCGGCGGCGCCGAGGAGCACCAGGCCGACTTCGCCCTGCTGCGTCGGCTGCTGTCCTGACCCGCCCGCGCACGGCGCCGCACGGTCGAGGTGCTGGCCGCGCTGACCACGCTGACCACGCTGAGCTGATGCTCCACCGCCCGTTAGGCTCGACCCTCGTGAGCTCCCCCGTCCTGACCGTGCGCACGGTCACGCCCGAGCAGCACCTGGACTTCCTGCGAAGCTGGACCGCCGACGGGGGCGCCGCCAGCTTCCTGCAGACACCCGCGTGGGGCGAGGTGAAGAGCGAGTGGCGGCGCGAGTCCCTCGGCTGGTTCGACGGCCAGGACCTCGTCGGCGTCGGCCTGGTGCTCTACCGGCAGCTGCCGAAGGTCAAGCGCTACCTCGCCTACCTGCCCGAGGGGCCGGTCGTCGACTGGGGCGCCGAGGACCTGCGCGCCTGGCTCAACCCGATGGTGCGGCACCTGAAGAAGGCCGGCGCGTTCGGGGTCCGCATGGGTCCCCCCGTGGTGACCCGGCGCTGGGACGCCGCGGCGGTCAAGGCCGGTGTCGCCGACGAAGGCATCCGCCGGCTCGGCGACGTGCCGCCGACCGACCGGTCGCAGGCCGGGGCCCGCGTGGTCTCGCAGCTCCAGGAGCTCGGCTGGAAGCCGCAGGCCGTGGAGGGCGGGTTCGCCGCGGGGCAGCCGCAGTTCAACTTCCAGATCCCGCTGCACGACGCCGACGGGAAGCCACGCACCGAGGACGACGTCCTCAAGGGCATGAACCAGCAGTGGCGGCGCAACATCAAGAAGGCCGACAAGGCCGGCGTCGAGGTCAGCCACGGCACCCCTGCGGACCTGCCCGCGTTCCACTCCCTCTACGCGCACACCGCCGAGCGCGACCACTTCACGCCGCGGCCGCTGACCTACTTCGAGACGATGTTCCGCGCGCTGCTGGCCGAGGAGCCGGACCGGGTGCGGCTCTACCTCGCGCGCCACGAGGGCGACCTGGTCGCCGCCACGGTGTGGGTGCGGGTCGGCGGGCACACGTGGTACTCCTACGGCGCCTCCTCCACCGAGAAGCGCGACGTCCGCGGCTCCAACGCGGTCCAGTGGGCGATGATCCGCGACGCCCTGGCCGCCGGCGCCTCCGTCTACGACCTGCGCGGCATCACCGACACCCTCGACCCCGACGACTCGCACGTCGGCCTCATCCAGTTCAAGGTGGGCACCGGAGGCGAGGCGGTCGAGTACGCCGGCGAGTGGGACATGCCGCTGAACCCCTTGGTCTACAAGGCGTTCTCGATGTACATGAGCCGGAGGTGAGGCCGCCATGCCACTGACCTTGTACGTCGACGGGGAGCGCTGGCGCGGCCACCTCCAACAGGTCCGCGACGCCCACCCGGGGATCGTGCCCGTGCTCAAGGGCAACGGCTACGGCTTCGGGCTCGAGCGGCTCGCGCAGCGGTCGTCCTGGCTCGGCGTGGACACCGTCGCGGTCGGCACCTACGACGAGGTGACGCCCGTCGTACCTCACTTCGCCGGGTCGGTCATGGTGCTCACCCCGTGGCGGCCCTTCGAGCACAAGTCGGTCTTCGACACCCACGTCGTGCACACCGTCGGCCGGCTCGACGACCTCCGCGCGCTCGGTGCCCGCGACGCCAAGCCCCGGGTCGTCCTCGAGCGGCTGACCTCGATGCGGCGGCACGGCTTCTCCGCCCGCGACCTGCGTGAAGCGGCGTCGCACCTCGACGGGGTCGCGGTCGAGGGCGTCGCCATGCACCTGCCGATCTCGCAGGGCTCGCACCTCACCGAGGTCCACCGGCTGATGACCGACGTGGTCGCGGCCGGGCTGCCCACGAACCGCATCTACGTCTCGCACCTCACCGACACGGAGCTCACCCGTCTGCGGCAGAGCTACCCCGACTACGAGTTCCGGCCCCGGATCGGCACCGCGCTGTGGCTCGGCGACCGGGACGCGCTGCGGGTGCGGGCGACCGTGCTCGACGTGCACCCGGTCGAGCGCGGCGACGTCTACGGCTACCGCAGCCGCACCGCCCCGGCCGCCGGCACGATCCTGGTGGTGTCCGGAGGTACGGCGCACGGCATCGGCCTCGAGGCGCCCACCGGCGGCGCCACCCTCAAGGACCGCGCGGCCCGGATCGCCAAGGGCGGGCTCGACGCGGCCGGCTTCGTCCGCTCGCCGTACTCCGTCGACGGCAAGCAGCGGCTGTTCGCCGAGCCGCCGCACATGCAGGCCTCGATGCTGTTCCTCTCCAACGGTGCCCAGGTCCCGTCGGTCGGCGACGAGGTCGACGTACGCGTCCGGTTCACCGCCACCACCTTCGACGAGACCGTCATCTCCTGACACCGGCGCGGGTGCGCGTCAGGCGACCGCGGTCGGCTCGGCCGGGTCGTCGGTGAGGCCGTCGGCCCGGACCGGGTCGTGCCACGGCGCCAGGATGTCGCGCACCACGACCACCGCGATGTACACCTCCACCGCGACCCGCACCAGGATCGCGAACCAGTAGAACCGGTCCGGCTGCCCGGACGACGCGGACTGCGTCCACCCGCCGAGGTACAGCCACACGGCGCCGAAGTAGAACACCTCGCCCGCCGTCCAGATCAGCACGTCGCGCCAGCGGGGCCGCGCGAGCGCGACGAGCGGCAGCAGCCAGAGGACGTACTGCGGCGAGTACACCTTGTTCACGACCAGGAAGCCGGTGACCACGAGCAGCGCCAGCTGCGGGATCCGCGGCGTACGGCGCGCCCGCAGCCCGAGCCCGAGGACGCCGAAGCAGACCGCCCCGAAGAACGCCAGGGACACCGCGTTCACCAGGCCCGGCGTGACCGTGTGCCCGCCCTGCTGCCAGACCAGCCACAGCGACCCGAGGTCCGGGCCGCGCTGGTCGTTGAACGTCCAGAACACCTTCCACTGGCCGAAGTCGCCGAGCATCGCCGGGAGGTTGACCGCCAGCCAGGCCGCGAGCGCCGCGCCCGCGGCGGTGTAGAACGCGGGCAGCCGGCCCCGCCGCAGGCAGACCACGAGCAGCGCGCCGAGCAGGAAGAGCGGGTAGAGCTTGGTCGCGGTGCCGAGCCCGATCAGCACGCCGGACAGCACCGGCCGCCCGCGCGACCAGGCCCACAGCGCCCCGGTCACCGCCGCGATGGCGATCAGGTCCCAGTTGATCAGCCCGGCCAGCGCGAGGGCGGGCGAGGCGGCGAACAGCATCGCGTCCCACGGCCGTCGCCGGTGCACGCCGGTGAGGAACCACGCGGACAGCAGCGCGAACGGCGCCAGCAGGATCGCCGTCACCACGAAGTAGCGCCCCGACTCCGCCGCGACACCCGGCTCGCCGTAGATCCGGTCGCTGCTCACGAGCGCTCTCTCGCGCAGGTCGGGTGAGCCGCTGAGGGTCTGGGTGACCCACGACGCGCCGTACGCGAAGTAGCCGATGAGCACGGGGTACTCCATCGCGGGGTACCGGTTGCCGTTGTCGGTGTAGGGCAGGTAGCCGGCCGCGAACCCGCGGCCGCTGTAGAGGTAGGGCACGTCGGAGTAGCACATGGCGCCGTAGCGCAGCTTGTCCCCGGACCAGTCGTCCCGCACGCACGGCGTCTTCTGCACCATGCCGACGACGAAGGCCAGCGCGGCCACGGCGAGCACGACTCGCACCGGTGTCCACCACGGGTGCCCGGCCGAGCGCTCGCCCGACGGCCCGCCGATGCTCTCGCTCGCCGCGGTGACCAAGGGGTCGGCCCGCGACGGCCGCACGGGTTCCCGCACTCCGGTCACCCTCTCGTCACGCTGGTCTCACCTCGACATGCCCTAGGGCGAGGGACTCGCCCCGTTGGGTCCCCCACCCCCTCCGCCGTTCCCGTTCCCGTCGCCGGGACACACGATCTGACCACAGGTGCCCGTGGGTGACGGCGGCCCCGGTGAGGGGGTCGGCGTCGGGGTCGGCGTGGGGGTCGGCGTCGGGGTCGGTGTGGGGGTCGGCGTCTTCGACGGCTTCTTGGTCGGCTTGCTCGGCGTCGGCGTGGGCTCCGGGGTGAACGTCGGCAGCGGCTCGTGGTCGTTCTTGGTGGCCTCGACGTTCGCCGGCGGCGGGAACTGCTCGACCGGGGCGTCGTCGAGCGACATCCGCATCACGTCGGTCCAGGTCTTGGTGGGGTACTCCGCACCGAAGTACGGCACGAGGTAGCCGGGGTCGCAGTTCTTGCCGTTCTTGTTCGTGCAGTTGAGGTTGTCGTTGCCGTCGCCACGGACGTACATCACCGCGGTCGCGAGCTGCGGGGTGTAGCCGACGAACCAGGACGACGAGACGTTGCCGTCGGCGTTCGTCGCGGTGCCGGTCTTGCCGGCGGCGGGCCGGCCCAACGCGAGGGCGTTCTTGCCGGTGCCCTGCTTGACCACGCCCTGCAGCGCGTAGCTCACGTCCCGGTCGATGTCCTCGGGAAGGACTCGCCGGTCCTTCTTCGGCGCCCGGTAGCGGACCTCGCCGGCCGACGAGGTGACCTTGTTGATGACGAACCACTTCTTGGCGCGTCCGCCGTTCGCGATGGTGCCGTAGGAGTTGGCCATGTCGACCGGGCTGATGGAGGCCGAGCCGAGCGAGATGCCGGCGACCGGCTCCAGGCCCGGCGCGGTCGCCGGGACGCCCATCTTCACGGCCATGTCCATGATCTTCCTCGGGCCGTCGTCCATCCCCTCGGTCATGTCGACGAACGCGGTGTTGACCGACTCCGCGGTGGCGGTGGTCAGCGGGATGGCCGAGCCGTAGTCGTTGCCGTCACCCGGCCCCTCGTTGACGACCTTGTCCCGGCCGTTGGGGTAGATGTAGGGCGAGTTGCCCTCGAACGTGCTCTTGAGCGAGTAGCCGTCGTCGATGCCGGCCGCGAGGGCGAACGGCTTGAACGCCGAGCCGGGCGATCCGGCGGTGCGCGTCGCGTAGTTGATCTGGCTCTTCAGGTAGTCCTGGCCGCCGTAGAAGCCCTTGAGCGCACCGGTCTTCGGGTCGACCGAGGCGACGCCGACGTGCAGACCCCTGAGCCCCTTGGGCCGCTGCGCCTCGACGCCTCGTCGGGCCGCGTCCATCGCGTTGCGGGTGAAGGTCGTGACGACCTTGAGCCCGCCGCCGGAGATCTCCTGGTCGTTGAAGTCGTGCTTGAGCAGCTCGTTCCTCACCAGCGTCAGCACGTGGCCCCGCTGGCCGCCGTACCTGTCCTCGCTCTTCACCTTGGGGAAGCGCGGCAGCCGCTGCTTGAGCTGGTCGGCCTTGTCGGGGTCGAGGTTGCCCATGCTGGCCATGCCGCCGAGGACGTACTGGTAGCGGCCGAGCAGCCGCTCCCGGCTGCTGGCTCCACCGGCCGGGTCGAGCGCGGTCGGCGAGTTCAGGATGGACGCGAGGACCGCGCCCTCCTGGACGGTCAGGTCCTTGGCGTCCTTGTCGAAGTACGCCTGGGCGGCGGCCTGGATGCCGTAGGCGCCACGACCGAAGTAGATGGTGTTGAGGTAGCCCTGGAGGATCTCGTCCTTGGACTCCTGCCGCTGGATCTTCAGCGAGACGAACGCCTCCTTCACCTTGCGGGTGATGGTGCGCTCCCGCGACAGGTAGAGGATCTTGACGTACTGCTGGGTGATCGTCGAGGCGCCCTGCGTCGAGCCGCCGCGCGCGTTGCTGAACGCCGCCCGCAGGATGCCCTTCGGGTCGATGCCCTTGTTGGTCTCGAAGGTGCGGTCCTCGGCGGCGATCACCGCGTCCTGCACGTGCTGGGGGACGTCCGAGAGCGGGACGCTGGTGCGGTTCTGGTTGGCGAACCGGCCGATCTCGTGCTTGCCGTCGGCGTAGTAGACGAAGGTCGTCTGCGCCTGGAAGTCCTTGTTCGGGTTCGGGATGTCGGTCGACGAGTAGCCGATGGCGAACGCTGCCGCGCCGAGCACGAAGCACGCGAGGAGCGCCAGGAGCCCCCAGAGCAGGAGCCGGCGGAACAGGCTGCGTCGCGGCTTGCCGCTGGGGGTCCGGCTGCCGGGCTTGCCGGGCGTGCGGGGACGGTCGCCGCCGGCCTTGCGGTTGGTGGGTGCGGCAGCCTTGCGGTTGGTCGGGGCGGTGGCCTTCCGGCTGGTCGGGGCCTTCTTGGCGGTGCCGCGGGCCGGGGTGGCCTTGCGCTCAGGACTCAAGGGGGAAGCTCCGGGTCGGGGGACAGTGACGCAGCCGGGGCCCGCCCCCGCGCGGCTGTGGCCGCGGGACGCACCCCGCTGGACAGGGTACGGCGCACCCCGGCGCAACGGGCAATTCACCCACGCCGGGAGCGCGTTCACACGATCGATATATCGTTGCGATAGATTAGGTCGATAGGAGCGGTCGATACAGGCCCGCGCACCCAGCCGTGAAGGAGGAGCCCCGTGGCCCGCCGTGGAGAGACCCTCGAGCTCGCAGTCCTCGGACTGCTGCACGAGTCCCCCATGCACGGCTACGAGCTCCGCAAGCAGGTCAACGGTGTGCTCGGCTGGAGTCGGCTGCTGTCCTACGGGTCGCTCTACCCGGCGCTGAAGAAGATGCTCAAGGCCGGCTGGATCGCCGAGCACGTCTCGGCGCCCGAGCCGGGCGCGACGAGCCGCCGCCAGCGGATCGTCTACGAGCTCACCCCGGCCGGTGTCGAGCAGTTCAAGCGGCTGATGGCCGACGTCGGACCGTCCGCGTGGGAGGACGACAACTTCGACGTCCGGTTCGCGTTCTTCAGCCGCACCGACATCGGCGCCCGGCTGCGGATCCTGGAGGGCCGGCGCAGCCGGCTCCAGGAGCGGCTCGACCGGGTCCAGCACCAGCTGGAGAAGACCCAGAAGCAGATGGACCGCTACGCGATGGAGCTCCAGCGGCACGGCGTGGAGTCCGTCGAGCGAGAGGTCCGGTGGCTCTCGGAGCTGATCAACGCCGAGCGCCGCGACGACGAGAAGGCCCGCCTGGCCGACCCGCCCGCCGCACCGGCCGCCCCCGCGGCCCCTGACATCCAGCATCAGTGACACGCAGCAGCACACCGAGACAGACAGAGAACATCCGAAGGGAAGCCCCAATGGGTTCGGTACGAGTAGCAATCGTGGGAGTCGGCAACTGCGCGAGCTCCCTGGTCCAGGGCGTGGAGTACTACCGCGGCGCCGACCCGGCCGGGTCGGTGCCCGGGCTGATGCACGTCAAGTTCGGCGACTACCACGTCTCCGACGTGCAGTTCGTGGCCGCCTTCGACGTGGACGCCAAGAAGGTCGGCTTCGACCTGTCCGAGGCGATCAACAGCTCCGAGAACAACACCATCAAGATCACCGACGTCCCCCCGCTCGGCGTCACCGTGCAACGCGGCCCCACCCACGACGGGCTCGGCAAGTACTACCGCGAGACCATCGAGGAGTCCGACGCCGACCCCGTCGACGTGGTCGCCGCGCTCAAGGCCGCCCAGGTCGACGTGCTGGTCTCCTACCTGCCGGTCGGCTCCGAGACCGCCGACAAGTTCTACGCCCAGTGCGCCATCGACGCCGGCGTCGGCTTCGTCAACGCCCTCCCGGTGTTCATCGCCTCCGACCCCGCCTGGGCCCAGAAGTTCACCGACGCCGGCGTCCCGATCGTCGGCGACGACATCAAGTCCCAGGTCGGCGCCACCATCACCCACCGGGTGATGGCCAAGCTGTTCGAGGACCGCGGCGTGGTCCTGGACCGCACCTACCAGCTCAACGTCGGCGGCAACATGGACTTCAAGAACATGCTCGAACGCGAACGCCTGGAGTCCAAGAAGATCTCCAAGACCCAGGCCGTCACCTCCAACATCGACCACGACCTCGGCGCCCGCAACGTCCACATCGGCCCGTCCGACTACGTCGCCTGGCTCGACGACCGCAAATGGGCCTACGTCCGCCTCGAGGGCCGCGCCTTCGGCGACGTCCCCCTCAACCTCGAGTACAAGCTCGAGGTCTGGGACTCCCCCAACAGCGCCGGCATCATCATCGACGCCGTCCGCGCCGCCAAGATCGCCCTCGACCGCGGCATCGGCGGCCCCATCCACTCCGCCTCCACCTACCTGATGAAGTCCCCACCCATCCAGATGCCCGACGACCAAGGCCGCGCCCAGCTCGAAGCCTTCATCCGCGGCGACCTCGAGCGCTGACCCACCCCCACCCCACCGCACACAAACGCCACCAAAGGCGCACACGCAGGCGCCAGATTCCCAGGGCCCCCAGGGAAACCGGCACACCCCCGACACCACAACGTCGGGGGTGTGCCCGTTAAGGCGGGGGTGTCGCAGGGGAGGATGAGCGGATGACCGCGGTCCGCCACCTCCGTCACCTGCTGCGCGGCCGGTGGTTCCGACGGCTCTTCGCGGTGCGCGTCTCCAGCCAGCTCACGGACGGCGTCTTCCAGGTGGCGCTCGCGTCGTACGTCGTCTTCTCGCCCGAACGCCAGCCGGGACCCGGCGCCATCGCCAGTGCCCTGGCGGTCGTGCTGCTGCCGTTCAGCGTGCTGGGCCCGTTCGTCGGGGTGTTCCTCGACCGGTGGTCACGGCGGCAGGTGCTGGCCTGGTCGAACTTCGTGCGCGTCGGTCTCGTGGGCGTGCTCGCGGTCGCGGTGCACGCGGACCTGCGCGGGCCCGGGCTCTTCGTCCTGATCCTGGCCTGCCTGTCGGTCAACCGCTTCCTGCTCGCCGGCCTGTCCGCCGCCCTGCCGCACGTGGTCGACCCCGAGGACCTGGTCACCGCCAACGCGCTGACCCCGACCGCCGGGACGCTCGCGTTCCTCATCGGCCTCGCGGTCGGCACCGGCGCCCGGATCGGCTGGGGCCGGCTCGGCGCGGACAGCGACGTCGGCGTGCTGGTGACGGCGGCCGTGCTGTACGCCGTGGCGGGGTCGCTCGCCCTGCGCATCCCCCGCGACCTGCTCGGGCCCGACCTCGACCACGCGCGGCCGGCCGTGCGGGAGGCGGTGCGCCACGTTGCGCGCGGGCTGAAGGACGGCCTCCGGCACCTCGCGGAGCGGCGGCCGGCGGCGTACGCCCTGACCGCGATCGGCGCGCACCGGTTCTTCTACGGCATCTCGACGGTCGCGCTGATCCTGCTCTACCGCAACTACTTCCACGACGGCGACGAGGTGGACGCCGCGTTCAACGAGCTCTCGGTGGCGGTGCTGGTGAGCGGGGTCGGGTTCGTGTCCGCGGCGGTGCTCACGCCGGTCGTGACCGAGCGCATCGCGCAGCGCACCTGGGTGCTCGGCCTGCTCGTCGCGGCGGCGGTGACCCAGCTGTTCCCGGGTGCCCTCTACACCGAGCCGGCGCTGCTGGTGTCGGCGTACTTCCTCGGGCTCGCCTCGCAGGGCATCAAGATCGTGGTGGACACCCTCGTGCAGACCCACGTGGACGACGTGTTCCGCGGCCGGGTGTTCTCGCTGTACGACGTCATCTTCAACGTCGCGTTCGTCGCTGCCGCGGCGGTCGGGGCGGTGGTGCTCCCCAGCGACGGCAAGTCCTACGCGGTGCTGGTCGCGGTCGCGGCCGGCTACCTGCTCACCGCCGCCTGGTACGCCCGGGTCACCCGCCGGTGACCGTGACCTGCCCGGGCTGCGGCGTCGTGCTGCCGGCGAGCGGCGCGCACGCCGAGCCGCGCGGGCTGGTCGCGTCGCCGGAGTGCTACGAGGTGTACGGCGAGGTGGTCGCCTACGGGCACCGGCACGCCGGCGTGCTCGGTCGGTGGCACCAGACCTGCGTCGACGCCTACGCCGCCCAGCACGTCGGACCGGACACGACGCCGCTGCAGGTGTGCTTCGCCCTCAACACGCTCTATCTCGTGCTCGAGCGCGGCTACACCGGTCTCCAGGCCCGCGCCGCCCACGGCTTCCTCGCGAACACCTACGGCACGGACGGGTGGCCGCGGTTCGACCCGCCGGCGCACACCGGGGCCGTGACCGTCGTCGACGTCGCGCTGACCTCCGGGCCCGAGGAGCAGGCGGACGCCGTCGAACGCTGGGGACGCACGGTCTGGGCTGTCTGGTCGCACGTGCACGCCGAGGTCCGCGAGCTCACCGATCGTCAGCTCGCCCGGGGGTGGCGGGTGCCAGAGTGACCCCGTGCGACGTACGACCAAGGGCGCCGCGTGACGGGTCGAGGTCGCGAGCACGGAGTCCCAGTCGCGGTGGGCTGCCGGGGGCGCCAGCTCGGTGGCCGCTGATCCGCGCGATCCTGAGCCTGTCGAAGGGTGACGCCGGGAGACCGTCAGCTGAACAGGTCGCCGATGATCCCGCCGGAGCCACCGCCGCTGCTTCCCTGGGTCACCGGCGCCCACTCCGACGGCTGCACGACGACGAAGCCAGGACCGTGGAAGGCGTACTGGAACGCCTCGCCCGAGCCGCCGCGCAGCATCGACTTGACGTTCATGCTGGACACGACGTTCGGCACGAGGTTCGCGGACCAGGCGACACACGCCTGCACGTCGACGTACGTCGGCTGCTGCGAGCAGTCGAGGACGACCGGGTGCCCGACGGTGCACAGCGCGACCGTGCCGGTGCCGGAGACGGTCGTGTTGAACAGGCCTCCGGCCATCATCCCGGCGCCCTTGACGCGGTTGATGTCCCACTGCAGCGAGGCGTCGAAGGCGAGCAGGTTGCGCCCGTTGACGCTGATGCCGTCGCCGGCGAGCTCGACGAGGTAGACGTAGCCGGCCTCGTGGGCGAAGAACACCTCGCCCTGGCCGGACACCCGCATCAGCGGCATGTCCTCGGAGGTGACCATCTTCTTCAGCATCTTGCTGACGCTGCCCGAGCGCTCGTGGTCGAAGCGCACCTGCCCCTGGAAGGCGACCATCGCCCCCTTGACCGAGAGCACGTCGGCGCCGAGCGCGACCCGCAGCAGCTGGGAGTTCTGGAGCGCGAAGCGCCGACCCTCGACCTCGAGGTTGGACCGTTCGAAGAGTTCGCTCTGCATGCGGCGACCCTAGACCGGGACGCCGTGCTTCCCACGGAGAACTGCACCTCCCCATGGGTCGTCTGCCATGGGAGGCGTCAGATCCCCTGCATCCCCTGGTAAACCCTCAGCGGGAGTTCCACCAGGACAGCAGGGCCGCGCGGGCGTCCTCCTCGGACATCGGTCCGTGGTCCATCCGGAGGTCGAGGAGGAAGTGGTAGGCCGCGCCGACGTCGCGGCCGGGGCCGATGCCGAGGGTCTCCATGATCTGGTGGCCGGAGAGGTCGGGGCGGATGGAGGCGAGCTCCTCCTCCTCGGCGAGCCGGGCGATGCGGGCCTCGAGGTCGTCGTAGGTACGGCGCAGCCGCTCGGCCTTGCGCTTGTTGCGGGTCGTGCAGTCGGCCCGGGTCAGCACGTGCAGCCGCGCGAGCTGGTCGCCGGCGTCGCGGACGTAGCGCCGCACCGCCGAGTCGGTCCACTCCCCCGAGCCGTAGCCGTGGAAGCGCAGGTGCAGCTCGACCAGCTTGCTGACCGCGTCGACCACGTCGTTGGAGAAGCGCAGCGCGCGCAGCCGCTTGCGGGTGAGCTTCGCGCCGACCACGTCGTGGTGGTGGAAGGTCACCGAGCCGTCGTCCTGGAAGCGGCGGGTCTGCGGCTTGCCGACGTCGTGCATCAGCGCCGCGAGCCGGGCCACCAGGTCCGGGCCGCCGCCGGGCAGCCGGGTCTCGAGGTCGATGCTCTGCTCGAGCACGGTCAGGCTGTGCTCGTAGACGTCCTTGTGCCGGTGGTGCTCGTCGCGCTCGAGCGCGAGGGCGGGCAGCTCGGGAAGCACCCGCTCGGCCAGGCCGGTCCGGACCAGCAGGGACAGCCCGCGACGCGGATGCTCCGACATCAGCAGCTTGACCAGCTCGTCGCGGATCCGCTCGGCCGAGACGATCTCGATGCGGTCGGCCATGTCGGTCATGGCCGCGACGACGGCCGGGTCCACCTCGAAGTCGAGCTGGGCGGCGAACCGGGCCGCGCGCAGCATCCGCAGCGGGTCGTCGGAGAACGACGCCTCGGGGGTGCCGGGGGTCCGCAGCACGCCGCGCGCGAGGTCGGCGCGACCGCCGTACGGGTCGACGAGGGCACGGCCGGGCAGCGTCATCGCCATCGCGTTGATCGTGAAGTCCCGTCGGCCGAGGTCGCCTTCCAGCGTGTCGCCGTACTCCACCTCGGGCTTGCGGGAGGTCGCGCCGTAGGCGTCGGAGCGGTACGTCGTGATCTCGACGGTCCAGTCGCCCTTGCGGCAGCCGATGGTCCCGAACGAGCGGCCCATGTCCCAGATGGCGTCGGCCCAGCCGCCGAGCACCTTCTCGGTCACCTCGGGCCGGGCCGAGGTGGTGAAGTCCAGGTCGTTGTGCAGGCGGCCGAGCATCGCGTCGCGGACCGGGCCGCCCACCAGGGCGATCTGCTCGCCGGCCGCGGTGAACCGCTCACCCAGCTCGTCGACGAGCTCACGCATCCCCGCGGGCTCGGCGGGCGCCGTGAGAGAGGGCGCAAGGTGGTCGGACACGGGAGGCAACTCTATGCCAGCCCCCGTGGAAGTTAGCCTTGCCCGGTGACCAGCCCCGTTCTCCGACGCATGCTCGCATGCCTGCTGGTCGGGGTCGGGGCGCTGCTGAGCACGGTGGTGACGACGGTGCTGACCGCCCCGACGGCTGCGGCCGCCGACGTGCGCACGCCGCTCAAGGTCAGCGTCGAGACCCTCGCCCCGGCGGTGGTGCCGGCCCAGGGCCGGGTCACCCTCACCGGGCGGGTGACCAACCGGTCGAGCGAGACGTGGACCGACCTCAAGGCGTACATGTTCACCTCGAGCACGCCGATCACCGACCAGACCGGGCTGGCCGAGGCGGACGCCACCGAGCAGGCCGCCTCGGTCGGCTCCCGGCTCACCCAGCCGGGCCTGTACGACGAGGTGGGTGACCTCGCGCCCGGCGAGACCAAGCCCTACCGGGTCTCCGTGCCGCGGTCCCTGCTCGGCATCGGGCCGGAGGCCGGCGTCTACTGGATCGGCGTGCACGTCCTCGGCGGCTCGCAGAGCACCGGCCGGGACACCGTCGCCGACGGCCGGGCCCGGACCTTCATCCCGCAGGTGCCGAGCAGCACCCCGTCCACCCGGCTGGCGCTCGTCGTCCCGGTCAAGGCGGAGGTCCGCCGCGGCGCCGCCGGCCGGCTGCTCGGGTTCGGTGCCTGGAGCCGCTCGCTCGGCGCCGACGGCCGCCTCGACCGGCTGCTGAACCTGTCCGGCCGGGCCACCTCCCCGATCACCTGGGTGGTGGACCCCGCCGTCCTCGACGCCGCCCGCTCGGTGTCGGAGGACAACCCCAAGATCGACCCGGGTCCGGACGGGTCGAGCGAGGCCCCGAGCGGGTCGCCGACCCCGTCCCCGTCCTCCTCGACGTCACCGTCCCCGTCCGACGACGGCGGCACCGACGGGGGCGACGTGGGCGCCGCCTCCGAGCCGTCCGACGAGGCGGTCGCGGCCCGCGCCTGGCTCGAGGAGTTCCGCCGGCAGGCGCCGACCCACACCGTCGCGACTGTGCCGTACGGCGACCTCGACGTCGCAGCGGTCCTCGGCACCCGGCTCGACGAGCTCTACCAGCAGGCCCGCAAGCTGAGCGCCGAGACGATGACCGCCAACGGTGTGGACAGCACCGGCGTCGTCGACCCGGTCGACGGTCGGCTGCCCGCCAAGGCGCTGCGCGCCGTCGACCAGGACACGACCGTGCTGCTGCGCGACGAGGCGTTCCCTGAGGCGCAACGACCGGTGCTCACCCGCAGCGGCCGCGCGCCCGTCGTACTCACCGACACCACCGCCGGGGCCGGCGGCCCCAAGCCGAACGCCCGCTACGCCGCGCTCGCGCTGCGCCAGCGGCTTCTCGCCGAGTCCGCCCTGCACGCGCTGTCGACTGACAGCGACCGGCCGCTGGTCGTGTCCACGCCGGCCTACTGGGACCCGGGCAGCACCTGGAACGACGCCGACTTCTTCGCCGGGCTGGACCAGCCGTGGCTCCGGCTCGTCGACGTGCCGAGCCTCGTGTCCGGGGCCGGAAAGGCCCCGGGCGGCGACACCTCGGTGGAGGACACGCCCGTGTACACCCGCGCCGACCGCAAGGCCCAGCTGCCGCTCGCCAACCTCCTGGCCACGGAGCGGCTGAGCACGACGGGACGCACGTTCGACCGGATGCTCCCCGACAACGACACGGTGGACGACGTGCTGGCCCGCATCGGCATGCTGTCCTCGTCGCAGACCGCGCGCGACGACCCGGACCGGACCCTCGACCAGGTCAACAGCACCACCGACTACGTGCGGTCGCAGATGCAGGCGGTCAGGATCGAGGGCCCGTCGTTCGTGATGATGTCCGGCGAGGACGGGCCCATCCAGGTGACCCTGGTCAACGGCCTCGACCAGACCGTGCGGGTCGGTATCGCCGCGCAGACCCGCAGCTCGGGACTGAAGATCAAGCAGCACGACGACGTGACCCTCGGGCCCGGACGCCGCACGGCCATCCGGTTGGAGGCGACCTCCCGTGACATCGGCGTGCACGCCGTGACCCTGGTCGCCACCGACAGCGAGGGCACCCCGCTCGGCAGCCTCACCCAGGTGTCGGTGCGCACCAGCCGGGTGAGCACGGTGATCTGGGTGATCATGGCCGCCGGCGGCGTCCTGCTGTTCCTCGCCATCGGCGTCCGGCTGTTCCGCCGGGTGCGCCGCCGCAAGTCCACCCACGGCCCACGGCTGCCCCGCGACACCAGCGGGCTGCCCGGACAGGAGCTCAACGCGTGAGCGACGCCGACCAGCGGACCGACGGACCGGACGCGGCCGACCCGGGCGGCCCGGCGGACCCGGTCGACCCGGCGGCCCGGCGGACCGGGGCGGCACCGACAGCAGCGTGCTGTCCTCCAGCGCGCTGATGGCGGCCGGCACCGTGGTGTCCCGGCTCAGCGGCTTCGTGCGCAACGCGCTGCTCGCCGCGGCCCTCGGCCAGCAGCTGCACGCCGACGTGTTCACCATCGCGAACACGGTCCCGAACATGCTCTACATCCTGCTGGCCGGCGGCGTCTTCAACGCCGTGCTGGTGCCGCAGCTGGTCCGGGCCATGAAGAACGACCCGGACGGGGGCGACGGCTACACGAACCGGATCATCACGCTCGCCGGGCTGTTCCTGGCCGGCGTGACCGCGGTCCTGGTGATCGCGGCGCCCCTGCTGATGCGGGTCTTCCTGTCCGACTCGTTCTTCACCCCCGAGCTGACCGCGCAGCGCGAGTCGGTCATCGACTTCGCCCGCTACTGCCTGCCGCAGGTCTTCTTCTACGGCATGTTCGTGCTGGTCGGGCAGGTGCTCAACGCCCGCCGCAGCTTCGGGCCGATGATGTGGGCGCCGATCGCCAACAACGTGATCTCGGTGGCGGTCCTCGGCATCTACCTGCTGTCGTTCGGCCGGGTGCACGACCTCTGCGCCGCCGCCGGAGTCGACCCCGCGGCGCTGTCCGGTCCCGGCTCGCTGGTCGGGGGCTACACCAGCGGCCAGGAGCTGCTCCTCGGCCTCGGCTCCACCCTCGGCATCGCCGTGCAGTTCCTGATCCTGCGTGCCGTTCCTCAAGCGAGCCGGCTTCACCTACCGCCCGCGCTTCGACTTCCGCGGCACCGGGCTGGGGCACACGCTGCGCCTCGGGCTGTGGACCGTGCTGTTCGTGGTGGTCAACCAGGTCGCCTACACGGTGGTGGTGAAGATCGCGTCCTCCGGTACGGCGGACGCGGTGAACGCCTGCGGGACCGGCGGGGCCGGCCACGGCACCGGCTACACGATCTACTCCCAGGCGTTCCTGCTGGTGATGGTGCCGCACTCGATCGCGACGGTCTCGCTCGCCACGGCGATGCTGCCGCGGCTCGCCGCCTTCGCGGCCGACGCCGACCTGCGGGGCGTGGGCCGGTCGGTGGGCTCGACGCTGCGGACGACGTACGCCCTGATCGTGCCGTTCGCGCTGCTGCTGCCCGTGATCGCGCTGGACCTGTCGACGGTCATGATCGGCTACGGCGCGGGCAGGCAGAGCGTCCGCGACTTCGCGATCGCACTGGCGCTGTTCGCGCCGGGGCTGGTCTTCTTCACCACCCACTACCTGGTGCTCCGCGGGTTCTACGCCCTCGAGCGCACCCAGACGGTGTTCTGGGTGCAGTGCGGGATCGCCGCGACGAACATCGTCCTGGCGATCGCGCTCACCCGGCACGTGTCGCCGGCGGGCACCGCCCCCGGCCTGGTGACGGCCTACGCCGGCTCCTACCTGGTCGGCGCGCTCGTGTCGTACTCCCTGCTCCGCCGGATCCTGGGCGGCCTCGACACGCCGCTGCTGGTGCGCTTCCTGGTCCGGCTGCTGCTGGCGGCGGGCATCGCCACCGCGGTGGCCTGGGCCGTCAAGCACGGGCTGCAGGCGGTGTGGCCGGTCACCGGCGGCAACCTCCAGGCGTTCCTGGTGCTGGTCGCCACCGGCCTCGTGGACGTCGGGGTGTTCCTGGCCCTGGCCCGGGTGCTGCGGATCAGCGAGGTGACCGCGGTCATGAGCCTCGTCACAGGACGCCTCCGCCGCTGACCGGGACCCCCTCGCCGGGCCCGTAGCATGGGTGCCGGACCCAGCAGCAGCAGCAGCAGCCCAGCAGCATCGAGAGCGAGGAGGGCCGTGGCCGCGACACCGTTCGGACCGGGGACCGTGCTCGCCGGACGGTTCACGCTCGACGACCTGATCGGCGACGCCGACGGCGCCCGTTTCTGGCGGGCCACCGACCGCACGCTGGCCCGCAACGTCGCCGTGCACGTGATCGCCGAGGGCGACGAGCGCGCCGACTCGCTGCTCACCGCGGCCCGTACCTCCGCCCTGGTCACCGACGGCCACCTGCTCCGGGTGCTCGACGCCGCCCGCGAGGACGGCGTGGTCTACGTCGTCAACGAGTGGGGCTCCGGCGTCTCCCTCGACCGGCTGCTGGAGGAGGGTCCGCTCTCGCCGCGCCGGGCCGCCTGGGTGGTCAAGGAGGTCGCCGAGGCGATCGCCACCGCGCACCGCAACGGCGTCGCGCACGGCCGGCTGCTGCCCGAGAACGTCATGATCACCGAGGCCGGCTCCGTGAAGCTGATCGGCTTCGTGGTCGACGCGGTGCTGCGCGGGCGGGCCGGGCGCGACCAGCGCCGGGTCACCGGTGGCGCCCCGATGAGCGCCCACGAGTCCGACGTGGTGAACCTCGGCGCCCTGCTGTACGCCGCGCTGGTCGGTCGCTGGCCCGGCAGCGAGGGCTCGACGGTCCCGACGGCGCCCGCCGAGCACGGGCGCCCGCTGCGCCCGCGACAGGTGCGCGCGGGTGTGCCCCGCCCGCTCGACGCGATCTGCGAGCGGGTGCTCAACGCCGGCAACCACACGCACGCCGTCCCGATCGAGACCGCGCACGAGGTGTACGCCGCGCTGAGCGACTACATCGGCGACCCCACCGGGGCGCCCCAGTACGAAGCCACCACGGTCCTCGGGGCCGGAGACCTCGCCCGGGCCCGCGGCGAGGGGGGTCCGGCCACCGAGCTGCACGGCGGACCCGTGGGCGGCGACACCGGCGACCTCCCGGCGACCGGCGCCTTCCCGGTGGCCGACCTGCCCGGGAGCCCCGCGGGCGGCGGCGACGCCGAGGCGACCCAGGCGGGCACCCCGGTGTTCTTCGACGAGGACAGCGGCGTCGGCTGGATGTCGGACACCGAGAGCCGTGGGCTGCGCGACGACGAGTCCCCGCGGGACCGGCGCGAGGAGCGGCCGGCGCGCCGTACCCCCTCACCGGCGCCGCCCCTCCCGGACCTCCCCGAGCGACCGCTGTTCGCCGACGAGCCCGCGCACCGCGCCCCCACCCGGGCCGACACCTCCCGCGCCTCCGACGAGCCCACCGGCAGCCACCGCGCCGACACCGGCGACTTCCCCCGCAGCACCGGCGCCGGCAACGGCCGGGTGCCCGCGGCCTGGGGACCGGACCCCGCCCAGGACGACGACGACTGGCAGACCGGCAGCTGGGACGACGAGGCGCCCGGCACGAGCTGGCTGCGGCTGGCCGCCGTTCTGGCCGGCGTGCTGGTGCTGGTCGTCGGCCTGGTGTTCGCCTTCAACCTGGGTCGGGGCAGCGGTGAGGACAACAGCACCGCGCAGGATACGTCGAGCACGTCACCGTCGCGCTCGGCCACGACCAGCGCCCCGCTGAGGATCTCCGGCGTCACCGACTTCGACCCGCAGGGCGACCCGCCGGAGGAGAACCCCGAGCTCGCCCCGCTCGCGATCGACGGCAAGCCGGGCACCGCGTGGCAGACCATGACCTACCGCGGCAACCCGAAGCTCGGCGGGCTGAAGAGCGGGGTGGGCCTGCTGGTCGACCTCGGCAAGCCCCAGAAGGTCTCGAAGGTGAAGGTCACGCTGATGGGCAGCCCCACCTCGGTGCAGATCCTTGCGGCCCCGGACGCCCCGGCTGCGCCGTCGAGCACGGACGGGCTCGACACCGCCGCCAGCAAGGACGGCGTCTCGGGCCGGGCGGACCTGTCCTTCAAGAAGCCGGTCACGACCCAGTGGCTCGTCGTCTGGCTGACCTCGCTGCCCGCCGCGCCCGGCGGCTTCCAGGGCCGGGTCGCGGAGATCTCCGTCGCGTCATGAGCGCCGACCCGCCCGGCGGCCGGCAGGCGGACGGGCCTGCCGAGGGGCCACCCGACGAGCCCGACGACCGGGCGCTGCTCCGCGCCCACCTCGACGGCGACCCCGACGCCTTCGGCCGGCTCTTCACCCGGCACCGGGACCGGCTGTGGGCGGTGGCGCTGCGCACGACCGGCGATCGGGAGGAGGCGGCGGATGCCCTGCAGGACGCGCTGATCGCGGCGTTCCGCCGGGCCGAGTCCTACCGGGGCGACGCGGCCGTGACCACCTGGCTGCACCGGATCGTGGTGAACGCCTGCCTCGACCGGCTGCGCCGCCGCAAGGTCCGGCTGGCCGACCCGCTGCCCGACGACCTCGAGGACCGCGCCCGCCAGGGCCAGGTCGCCCCGGTCGGCTCGGCCATGACCGCGGACGCGGCGGTCGTCGACCCGGCCGAGCTCGCCGTGGACGCCGAGCGCCGGGCCACCGTCGTGGCCGCGCTCGCCACGCTGCCGCTCGACCAGCGGGCCGCGCTGGTGCTGGTCGACATGGAGGGCTACTCCGTCGAGGAGACCGCCCGCATCCTGGACTGCGCCCCCGGCACCGTGAAGAGCCGCTGCTCGCGCGGCCGGGCCAAGCTGCTGCCCCTGCTCGTCGACCTTCGGTCGGAGACCGACGCCACATCCCCTGAGGGGAACCAGCCGTCCCCGCGCCGCGTCCCACCGGCACAGGATCCTGGCGCCGCGCGCGCACCGACGCAGCCCCCGCGCACCACGGACCACGACCGACCGGAAGCCACCACGGGCGAGGAGGTGACGAGCAGTGACGCCTGAGCAGGAGGAGCAGGTCCGGCGCGCGCTCGGCGCCGTCGCCCGCGCCGAGGACGGGCCCGAGCGCCAGGGCATCCCCCACGACGTCGCCGACCGCCTCGACGAGGTGCTCCACGAGCTGGTCGCGGGCCGGTCTGCGCGCGGCAGCACGCTGCCCGCTGCCGTGGGACAGGACGAGCTCGCGGCCCGCCGGCACCGGCGCTGGCCGAACGTGCTCGTCGCGGCCGCCGCCGTGGCCGCGATCGCGGCGGCCGGCGGGGCGGTCGTCACCGGTGGCTACGGCCTGGGCGGCCGGGGCGACTCGGGCGCGTCGAGCGCCTCGGGCTCGGCAGCCGACAAGGTCACGCCGAAAGAAAACGAACGCGGGTTCACCGGACCGAGCCCGTCGGCGGGACCCAGCGACGGCAAGGCGATCGACAAGATCCCTCAGCTGTTCTTGCGGACGCTGAAGCGTGACCTCGAGGCAGTGGTCGCCGCCGGGCCGGAGGCCCGCCTCACCCCACCCAACGACGGCCGCAGGTTCACGTCGCCGCGCCACCCGGCCGGGGGCCTGTGCACCCGGCCGGCGCTGCCCAAGCGCGCCGAGATGGTCGACGTACTCCTGGACAGGGTGCCGGCCACGCTCCTGATCAGCCCGGTGAAGGACGGGGCGCGTGTGGCCCGGGTCTACTCCTGTGTCGACGCCGCCCCGCTCACCCCCAGCATCCGGGTGCCGAGCGGGAACTGACCCGTCGGGACACACCGGGCGAACCGTGACGCGGGAATGCCGCACGCCTAGGATCGGTTCTTCTGCACGGGTCGGGACCATCCGTTCCGACCGTCCCCGACCGGATGCGAGCACCCTCCCGATGTCCAGCACCACCCGCAACGTGATCATCGTCGGCTCCGGCCCGGCGGGCTACACCGCCGCCGTGTACGCCGCCCGCGCCGACCTCTCACCCCTGGTGTTCGAGGGCTCGGTCACCGCCGGCGGTGCCCTGATGACCACCACCGAGGTGGAGAACTTCCCCGGCTTCCGCGACGGCATCATGGGCCCGGCCCTGATGGACGAGATGCGGGCCCAGGCCGAACGCTTCGGCGCCGAGCTCGTGGCCGACGACATCGTCTCGATGGACCTGACCGGCGACGTGAAGGTGGTCACCGACGGCTCCGGCAACGAGCACCGCGCCCGCGCGGTGGTCCTGGCGATGGGCTCGGGCTACCGCAAGCTCGGCATCGACCGCGAGGAGCAGCTGTCCGGCCACGGCGTCTCCTGGTGCGCGACCTGCGACGGCTTCTTCTTCCGCGACCAGCACATCGCGGTCGTCGGCGGTGGCGACACCGCCGTCGAGGAGGCGACGTTCCTGTCCCGCTTCGCCGCCAAGGTGACGCTGATCCACCGCCGCGACGAGCTGCGCGCGTCGAAGATCATGCAGGACCGCGCGTTCGCCGACCCGAAGATCGAGTTCGCCTGGAACACCGCCGTCGAGGAGCTGCACGGCGACGACAAGCTCACCGGCGTGACGGTCGTGGACACCGAGACCGGCGAGAAGCGCAAGCTCGACGTCACCGGCCTGTTCATCGCGATCGGCCACGACCCGCGCTCGGAGCTGGTGCGCGGGCAGGTCGACGTCGACGAGAACGGCTACGTCCTGGTCGAGCACCCCTCGACCCGCACCAACCTGCGAGGCGTGTTCGCCTCCGGCGACCTGGTCGACCACCACTACCGCCAGGCGATCACCGCGGCCGGCACGGGCAGCGCCGCCGCCCTCGACGCCGAGCGCTACCTCGCCGCCCTCGACCACGCCGCGTCGTCGGCCGGGTCGGCCGGCGAGACCGAGCACGAGGCCGAGCTGCTCACCGAGCAGGTGCAGACCGCCGGCGCCTGAGGCTCCCCGGCCTGGCGCCGGTTTCCCTGGGTCCCCTGAGAAACTGACACACCCCCGACGTTGCAACGCTGGGGGTGTGCCGGTTTCCCTGGGTCCCCTGGGAATCTGGCAGCCGGACGCCGGGAAGAAATGTCCCCGGCGTCGTGTTCACTGGATCCAGACCTACTCGCACAACACCGACCGACCGCAGAAGGAGCCCTCGTGGCCGAGATGCAAGCAATCACCGACGCCGACTTCGACACCTCCGTGCTGAAGTCCGAGAAGCCCGTCCTCGTGGACTTCTGGGCCGAGTGGTGCGGTCCGTGCCGTCAGGTCGACCCGATCCTCAAGGAGATCGCGGCCCAGCACGGCGACAAGATCGACTTCGTGAAGATGAACGTCGACGAGAACCCGGTCACCCCCGCGGCCTACCGCGTGACCGGCATCCCGACGCTCAACGTCTTCCAGAACGGCGAGCTCGTGAAGCAGATCGTCGGCGCCAAGCCCAAGGCCGCGCTGCTCAGCGAGCTCAGCGAGTTCATCGGCTGACGCAGCCCGCCACTCCGACGCCCGCGCGCCCTTCCGAGGCCGCGGGCGTCGTGCTGTCCGAGCCGCCGGTCCACACCGGTCCACCACTGGTCTACCTCCGCGGCGCCCCCGCCGTGGAGCCTGCCGACGAGGTCGTGCCAGTCTTGGCGAATAGGCGTCGTTCTGTTTGGGTAGACGGACCCCGGCCCGGTGCAGCCGACCCCCTTCCTTGCACCGTGCCACAGCCCGTGCACGCGTGAGGAGGCGTCTTGTCCGAGCCCATCACCGCGCAGGCGGCACCGCCGGTCTTCGGCCTCGGTGACCGCGGTCGCGCCGTGTCCGAGATCCGCTCCCGCCTGGCCCTGCTGGGCCTCTCCGACGATGGCGACGGCGGCCGGCACCTCGACCCGGAGACCTTCGACGAGCGGCTCGACCAGGCCGTCCGCGCGTTCCAGCAGCAGCGCGGCCTCGCCGCCGACGGCATCGTCGGCCCCAGCACCTACCGGGTGCTGGAGGAGGCCCGCTGGCGGCTCGGCGACCGGGTCCTCACCCACGTCGCCGGCAACGTGCTGGCCGGTGACGACGTGCACGCCCTCCAGCAGCGGCTGCTCGACCTCGGCTTCAAGGTGGGCAAGGTCGACGGACGCTTCGGGCACCAGACCGAGCAGGCCGTCCGCGACTTCCAGCGCAACGTGGGCGTCCCTGCCGACGGCACCTGCGGGCCGGCCACCCTCAAGGCACTGGCCCGCCTCGCACCGATGGTCCGCGGGGGCAGCCCCAACGCCATGCGGGCCGAGGAGCGGATCCGTCGCGAGGGTCCCCAGCTGACCGGCAAGGTCGTGGTCATCGACCCGTCGGTGGGCAAGTTCTCCGACCCCGCGACCCGGTTGCGCGCGGACGCGATCACCACCGACCTGGCCCGCCGGATCGAGGGCCGGCTGGTGGCCACCGGGGTGCAGGCCTTCCTCACGAACACGGGCGGCGCGTCGGAGACCACCGAGGTGGAGCGGGCCGAGTTCGCCAACCGGACCGATGCACACCTCTGCATATCGATCCAGGTCGACGGCTCCGACCACGAGGACGAGTGTGGCATCTCGACGTACTTCTACGGCTCCGAGGCGCACGGCACGTCTTCGTCCGCAGGTGAGCGGTTTGCCGGTCTGGTCCAGCGCGAGATCGTGGCCCGCACCGACCTGAGCGACCTGCGCTCGCACGCCAAGACCTTCGACATCCTGCGGCGCACGAAGATGCCCGCGGTCCGCATCGACGCCGGCTACCTCACCAACGCCGGCGACGCCGCCCGGCTGGCCGACCCGGCGTTCCGCGACGTGATCGCCGAGGCCGTCGTGGTCGCCGTCCAGCGCGTCTACCTCACGCCGGAGGTGGACACCAAGACCGGCGTCCTCCGGCTCAGCGAGCTCCGCAAGGCGATCAAGCGGTAGCCTCCCCCGGTCGGACGCAGTTGTCAGGCGCTGGCGTCGCCGGAGCGACGTGACTGCCTGACAACTCGGTGGCTGGGCTCGGGCGCCGGGTGCCGGGCCGGACGGACCACCCCGATGAGCTTCTCCAGGGCGCTCTCGACCTCGTCGCGCCAGGTCAGGGCAGTCTTGAGCTCGATCCGCATCCGCGGGTAGCGCGCGTGCTGCCGGTGGGTCTTGAAGCCGACGCGCAGCAGGTAGTCGGCGGGCAGGACGTGGTTGCCGTACGTCGAGTCGCGCTCGGCGCGGCCGGGGGCGCGGGTGTCGCCGAACGCCTCGAGCGCGCGGATGCCGCCGCGTTTCACGAGGTCCTTCACGACGGTCTGCATCAGCACCCGACCCAGACCCGACCCGGCGTACTCCGGGTAGACCATCGCGGTCGCGAGCAGCACGGCGTCCTCGCTGACCGGGGCGGTGGGGAACGCGTCGGCGCCGGGAAGGTAGGACGGCGGGGCGTAGAGCACGTAGCCGGCCGGGTCGTTGTCGACGTACGCCACCCGCCCGCACGAGCCCCACTCGAGCAGCACCTGGGAGACCCAGGCCTCCTTCTCCTCACAGCCGGAGCCGGCGTCCTGCGCGCGCTGCCGGCGGACCGGGTCGAGCTCCCAGAACACGCACTTCCGGCAGCCGACCGGCAGGTCGCCGAGGTTGTCGAGCGTGAGCCGCTCCAGGCGCCTAGCCACCAGACCCGCCCATGTCGTGACCCCTTCCGCGCGGGTGACCCCCTGATGCCTCATCCTAGGAGGACACCCCGCACAGGAGATCCGATGTCACAGCTTCCCCGCCCGTCAGGCAGCACCCGGCTCGACAGCTACGTCGACCGGTACGCCGCCCGCACGCAGGGAATGACCGCCTCGGAGATCCGGGCGCTGTTCTCGGTGGCCTCGCGGCCCGAGGTGGTCTCGCTCGCCGGCGGCATGCCGAACATCTCGGGCCTGCCGCTCGACGTGGTCGGCGAGGCGATCGAGGAGCTGGTCCGCACCCGCGGCACGACCGCGATGCAGTACGGCTCCGGCCAGGGCGACCCGCACCTGCGCGACCAGATCTGCGACGTGATGCGGCTCGAGGGCATCGAGGCGCACCCCGACGACGTGGTGGTGACGGTCGGCTCGCAGCAGGCGGTCGACCTGGTCACCCGGATCTTCTGCGACCCCGGCGACGTGGTGATCTGCGAGGCCCCGTCGTACGTCGGAGCACTCGGCGTCTTCAAGGCCTACCAGGTCGACGTCGTGCACGTGGAGATGGACGAGCACGGCCTGGTGCCCTCGGCGCTGCGCGACGCGATCGCCACGGTGCAGGCGGCCGGCCGGCGGATCAAGTTCGTCTACACGATCCCCAACTACCACAACCCCGCCGGCGTCACCCTGTCCCGCGAGCGGCGCCCGGAGATCCTGGAGATCTGCCGCGACGCCGACGTGCTGGTCCTCGAGGACAACCCCTACGGCCTGCTCGGCTTCGACGAGGAGCCCTACCGCGCGCTGCGGGCCGACGAGCCGGACGGCGTGATCTACCTCGGGTCGTTCTCCAAGACGTTCGCGCCCGGCTTCCGGGTCGGCTGGGCACTGGCCCCGCACGCGGTGCGGGAGAAGCTCGTGCTCGCGCAGGAGTCCGCGACCCTGTGCCCGCCGTCGTTCTCCCAGATGGCGGTCTCCGCCTACCTCGAGTCGCACGACTGGGTCGGCCAGATCAAGCAGTTCCGCGAGATGTACCGCGAGCGGCGCGACGCGATGGTCGAGGCCCTCGACGACATGATGCCCGCGGCCGCGCGGTGGAACGTCCCGACCGGCGGCTTCTACGTGTGGCTCACCCTGCCCGACGGTCTCGACGCCAAGGCGATGCTGCCCCGCGCGGTGACCGCCCGCGTCGCGTTCGTGCCGGGCACGGCGTTCTTCGCCGACGGGTTCGGCGCGCAGAGCATGCGGCTGTCCTACTGCTACCCGACCCCGGAGCGGATCCGCGAGGGCGTGCGGCGGCTGGTCGGGGTGATCGAGGAGGAGGTCGAGCTGCGCGAGACGTTCGGCACCGGCCTCACGGCCGCGCCCCCCGGCCTGACCCGCGGGTACGACGGACCGACGACCGACCTGACCTGATGCAGCGAGGAGCACGGTGACTTCCAACCGAGTGGTGGTGCTGGCCGGCGGCCTGTCGCACGAGCGCGACGTGTCGCTGCGGTCCGGCCGGCGCGTCGCCGAGGCGCTGCGTGAGGCGGGCGCCGAGGTCGACGTACGCGACGTCGACGCGGACCTGCTCCGGCTGCTGCGCGAGGACCCGCCGGACTGCGTGCTGCCGCTGCTGCACGGCGAGACCGGCGAGGACGGCGCGGTGCGGGAGGTGCTCGAGCTGGTCGGCCTGCCCTACGTCGGGTCACGCCCCTCGGCCTGCCGGGCGGCGTTCGACAAGCCCGTCGCCAAGGAGGTCGTCACCCGAGCCGGCCTGCTCACGCCGGAGAGCGTGACCCTGCCGCACGAGACCTTCCGCGAGCTCGGCGCGGCCGCGGTGATGCAGGCGCTGGTGGCCAAGATCGGCCTGCCGCTGATCGTGAAACCCGCCCGCGGCGGCTCGGCGCTCGGCTGCACCGTCGTGCGCGACGCGGCCGCGCTGCCCCAGGCGATGGTGAACGCCTACGCCTACGGCGACACCGCGCTCGTCGAGCGCTTCGTCGAGGGGACCGAGGTCGCCGTACCCGTCGTGGACACCGGCGACGGGCCCCGTGCCCTGCCCGTCGTGTCGATCGAGCCGGACGGTGGCGTCTACGACTACACCGCGCGCTACACCGCGGGCAGCACGGAGTTCAACGTGCCGGCCAAGCTCGACGACGCGGTCGCGGCCGCCTGCGCCCAGGTCGCGGTCGCCGCCCACGAGGCCCTCGGCCTGCGCGACCTGTCGCGCTCCGACCTGATCGTGGATGCCGAGGGACAGGTCTGGTTCCTCGAGGTGAACGTCGCCCCCGGGCTCACCGAGACCTCGACCGTTCCGCTCTCGGTGACCGCCGCGGGGCTCGACCTCGGCGACCTGGTCGCCGACCTGGTGCGGGCGGCTATCGTTCGCAGCACCCTCTGACGGGAGTCCCCGCGTTGCGCGACATCACGTACCCGCCGATCATCGTGACGGCCCAGCTCGCCTTCAAGGCCCTCGGCCTGCGGTTCGACATGCGGGGCACGGAGCACGTGCCTCGAGAAGGCGGCGCGCTGCTCGCGCTCAACCACGTCTCCTACGTGGACTTCATCCTCGGCGGGTACGCCGCGCACCCGTCGCGTCGGCTCGTCCGGTTCATGTCCAAGCGCGAGCTGTTCGACCACCGGCTGACCGGTCCGTTGATGCGGTCGCTGCACCACATCTCCGTCGACCGGGCCGACGGGCTCGGGTCGTACGCCGAGGGGGTGCGCTACCTCCGCGAGGGCGAGGTGGTGGGGATCTTCCCGGAGGCCACCATCTCGCGCAGCTTCGAGCTCAAGGAGTTCAAGTCCGGAGCCAGCCGGATGGCCGCGGAGGCGGGGGTCCCGCTGGTGCCCGTGATCCTGTGGGGCACCCAGCGGCTGAAGACCAAGGACCACCCGCAGGACTTCTCCCGCGGCAAGACGATCGCGATCACGGTCGGCGAGCCGCTCCACCCGACCGGTGCGAACCCGGTCGCGGAGACCGCAGAGCTCAAGTCCGCGATGACCCGGCTGCTCGACGAGACGATCCGGGCCTACCCGGCCGAGGAGCAGCCGCCCGGGTCCTGGTGGCTGCCCGCGTCGTACGGCGGCAGCGCGCCGACCCCGGAGGAGGCCGCCCGGCTCGACGCCGAGGAGAAGCGCGAGCGGGCGAAGGCCCGGGCCGCCAAGCGCAAGGCCAAGCAGCAGAAGGCCGGCTGACCCTGCTCTCGGTCAGTGTCCGGAGGACGGCCCGTCGACGGTGCTGCTGAGCTCGTCGTCCCGGAAGTCACCGACCACCTCGGTCGGCAGGGGCGGCACCGTCGGGAGCGGCTCCGGCAGCGCCGGCATCGGCGTCGTCTCGTCGGCCTCCGTCACGGCGAGGGTGCGCCCGAGGTGGCCGCGCAGCACGACCGCGAGGTAGCCCGCACCGGCGAGCGTGCCGGCGGTCATCAGCGCGAAGATGCCGCGGTAGTCGAGGATCCCGACGAGCAGCGCGCCCACGCCGATCGAGAGCGCCTGCGGGGTCGTGGTGAACACCTCGACGGAGGCGCTGACCCGGCCCATCAGCCGTGACGGGGTCTGCTTCTGCAGCAGGGTGCTGAACGCGACGAAGATCAGCGGGAGACCGCCGCCGAGGACCGCGACCCCGGCCAGCAGCTCCCACACCTGGTCCACGAACGTGACCGCGGCGAGGCCCAGCGACACGACGACCAGCCCGAGCACGACGGTGCGCGGCTCGCCGTACCTCTTCACGACGCGGCTGGCCACCAGCCCGACGAGGACCGCGCCGACCCCCTGCACGGTGAGCATCGGGCCGATGAACGACACCGGGCGCCCGAACGCCTCGACCACCGCGTAGATCGCCGACTCCGCGAAGCCGATCACCAGCAGGGCCAGTCCGATCGCGACCGTGGGGTGCAGCAGCAACGGCGTGCGGCGGATGTACGACGCCCCCTCGACCACCTCGGCCCGCCAGGACTGGTGCACGCGCGGCTCGTCCGCGACGGACTCACGGACCCGGAGGCCGGCGACCGCCGCCGCGGCGACGACGAAGGTCGCGGAGTTCGCCATCGCGACCGCACCGCCGCCGGCCACGGCGAACAGCACCGCGCCGGACAGCGGGCCGACGATCCGGAGAGCCTCCCGGGTGATGCCGAGTGACGCGTTGGCCTCCACGAGGACGTCCTCGGGAATCATGTCCTTGAGCAGGCCGTTGAGCGCGGCGGGGAGCACGACGTAGGAGACGCCGTAGCAGCAGGCGACGGCGTAGACGATCCAGATGTCGCCTGCGTCGTGCACGAGCAGCAGGGGCAGCAGCATCAGGGCCGAGGCGAGGTTGCCGACGACGAGGAACGTCCGCCGCGACACCCGGTCGACCACCATGCCGAACACCGGGGCCAGCAGTGACGGGCCGGCGATCCAGAGGAACGTCAGGCCGGCGGCGCCGTTCGAGCCGGTCAGGTCCTTCACCCACATGCCCGAGCACGATCAGCATCAGCGAGTCGCCGAACATGCTGGCGGCCAGGCCGGAGAACAGGCGCGGGAAGCCGGGTGTGCGGAACGCGTTGCGCATCAGGCGGTCCTCCCCCGGTCGTCCTCAGCCTCGTCAGCGGGCCGGCCGGCAGGTTGCTCGACGGCGCGCTGCGGTCCGCTCGGCACCAGCCAGCCGACCAGGCTGACCAGCCGGGCGTCGTCGGGACGTCGCTCCGGGTGACCGGAGCGGTCCGCGTGCCGGAACAGCAGCTCGGTGAGCTCGGCCCGCAGCGCGCGAGCCTCCCCGGCGGTCAGCCACAGCTGCGACTGCACGAGGCCCGAGGCCTCGCGCCAGTCGGCGGGCTCGGTGTCACGGGAGGCCCGGGCGGCGCGCAGCCGCTGCACCTCCTGGTCGACGAGGACGTCGGTCAGGGCGTCGGCCGCGATCCGGGTGCTCGGACGGTCGTCGGCGCGGTCCTCGTGGTCACCCCACTCGAGGCCCTCGCTGACCGCCTGCCAGGGGCGGTTGCGGCCGGTGCCGCCGCGGGCCTCGCGGACGAAGCCGTGCTCGGCCAGCTTGCGCAGGTGCCAGGAGCAGTTGGAGGGGGACTCGTCGAGCCGGGTGGCCGCCTGGCTGGCGGTCATCGGCCCCTCGCTGACGAGGGCGCCGAGCAGCGCCATCCGCAACGGATGGGCGAGCACCTTCAGCGCCTCCGGATCGGTGACCCGGCGTCGAGCGAGCGGCATGCGTGGAAGGTACTCTTTCGAAAGATATCTTTCAATAGCGCGCTGACCTGCGTGTTCGCCCGCAGAGAACGACTCTTGGCAGACGCTCCCGCTGCGCCGCATGCTGACGGCATGACCTCCGGCTCACCGCTCCCCCTTGACCTGCTCGTGCTCGGCGGCACCTCGTGGCTGGGCGGTGCCGTGGCCCGGCACGCGCTCGCCCGCGGCCACCGCGTGACCTGCCTCGCCCGTGGTGAGTCGGGCACCCCACCGGACGGTGTCTCCTGGGTGCGGGCCGACCGGGCCGCCGCCGGAGCGTACACCGAGGTGGCGGGTCGTGACTGGGATGTCGTGCTGGACGTCAGCTGGCAGCCCGACCTCGTGCGGTCCGCGCTCGCGGCCCTGGCCGAGCGCGCCGGCCACTGGGTCTACGTCTCGTCCTGCTCCGTGTATGCCGACGACAGCGTCCCGGGTGAGTCCGAGGACGCAGCCCTCCACCCCGCGCACCCGGGCACCGGGATGGTGCCGATCGAGGCCTACGGTCCGGCCAAGGTCGCCTGCGAGGAGGCCGTCGTCGCGGCGATGGGGGCCGAGCACAGCGCGCTGGCGCGGGCCGGGCTGATCTGTGGGTACGGCGACCGTAGCGACCGGTTCGGGTACTGGCCGGCGCGGGTCGACCGCGCCGGCGACGGCGAGCCGGTGCTGGTCCCGCCGCGCGACACCCCGCTCCAGGTCATCGACGTCGAGGACCTGGCCGCCTGGCTGGTGCACCTCGCCGAGGACCGGGTGCCGGGTGCCTTCAACGCGCTGGGCGACGTGACCACCGTCGGCGCGGTCCTGGACGCCTGCGACGCGGCGACGGGTCACCGCCCGTCGTACGTGGAGGTGGGGCACGACTGGCTCGCCGAGCACGAGGTGAAGCCCTGGATGGGCCCGGAGTCGCTGCCGCTGTGGCTGCCTCAGCCGGAGTACGCCGGGTTCATGACCCGCAGCAACGACGCCGCGCGCGCCGCGGGGCTCACGCTGCGCCCGGTGGCCGACACCGTCCGTGCGGCGCTGGCATGGGAGCGGGAACGCGGGCTGGAGCGGGACCGGCACGCCGGCCTGACCCCTCCGCGCGAGACGGAGCTGGTTGCCGCCGCCGGTTGAGGCCACCCATCGATCTGTCTCTTTGTCGACAAATCGATATGACGATCAGTCGTCCTGTCGTTCCCGGGTGGTGTGCCCGGGGTCGATCAGTCCCACGATCCGCTCGAGGTCGGGCAGCGAGGCGAACTCCACGGTGATCCGGCCCTTGCGCTTGCCGAGGTCCACCTTGACCCGGGTCTCCAGCCGGTCCGAGAGCCGGGCGGCCAGGTCGCCGAGGGCCGGGGCGGTGGGACGGGTGCGCCGCGCGGGGGACGGGGAGTCGGATCCGTGGTCGCCGACCGCGACGATCTCCTCGAGGCTGCGGACCGAGATCCCCTCGGACACCACCCGGCCGGCGAGGCGGTCCTGGACCTCCGGGTGTTCCACGCCGAGCAGGGCCCGGGCGTGCCCGGCCGACAGCACGCCGGCCGCGACCCGGCGCTGCACGGCCGGGGACAGCCTGAGCAGCCGCAACGTGTTGCTGATCTGCGGGCGGCTGCGGCCGATGCGGGTGGCGAGCTCCTCGTGCGTGCAGCCGAAGTCGTCGAGCAGCTGCTGGTAGGCAGCCGCCTCCTCGAGCGGGTTGAGCTGGGAGCGGTGCAGGTTCTCCAGCAGCGCGTCGCGCAGCAGTGCGTCGTCGCCGGTCTCCCGGACGATCGCCGGGATGGTCTCCAGCCCGGCCTGCTGGGTGGCCCGCCACCGGCGCTCACCCATGATCAGCTCGTAGCGGCCCTCACCGGCCGGCCGCACCACGACGGGCTGGAGCAGGCCGATCTCCTTGACCGAGTGCACCAGCTCGGCCATCGCGTCCTCGTCGAAGACCTGACGCGGCTGGCGCGGGTTGGGCACGATCGCGGTGACCGGCAGCTCCGCGAAGTGCGCGCCCTCGACCGGACGCAGGTCACCGTCGACGGGAGCGGGGCCCTCGGGCGCGGGCGTCTCCGGGTCGCCCATGGCACCGATCCAGTCGGCTGAGCGCGGGACCCCGTTGCCGTCGACCCCGGACGCCGGCTCCGCGGCACCGTTCTGCTGGGCGCCGTGCTGCTGGGCGCCGTTCTCCTGGGCGCCGTTCTCCTGGGGGCGGGGTGGGGCCGTCGGGATCAGCGAGCCGAGTCCACGGCCCAGTCCGCGACGCTGCTGAGGCTTCTGGGTCATCCACGGGCTCCTTCGTCGGTGCCGGTCGCCCCGGCGGGGGTGTTGCTCCCGGACACGGCCGGGGTCGGACGGTCCGCACGCAGCGCCATCTCGCGGGCCGCCTCCAGGTAGCTGAGGGCGCCGGGGGACCCCGGATCGTAGGTCATCACCGTCTGGCCGTAGCTCGGCGCCTCGGAGATCCGCACCGAGCGGGGGATAGCAGTCCGCAGCACCTGCGGACCGAAGTGCGAGCGCACCTCCTCGGCGACACCGGCCGAGAGCCGGGTCCGGGCGTCGTACATGGTGAGCACGATGGTGGACACCGCGAGGTCGGGGTTCAGGTGCGCCTTCACCATCTCGACCGTCTCGAGCAGCTGGCCGAGCCCCTCGAGCGCGTAGTACTCCGCCTGGATCGGGATCAGCATCTCGTCGCCGGCGACCAACGCGTTCAGGGTCAGCAGGCCGAGCGAGGGCGGGCAGTCGATGAGCACGTAGTCGAACCGGTCGTCACCGTCCCCGAACACCCATGGATGGGCGTGCAGCGCGCGACGCAGCCGGGTCTCCCGCGCCACGAGGCTGACCAGCTCGATCTCGGCGCCCGCCAGGTCGATCGTCGCCGGCACCACGAACAGCCCGTCGATCTCCTCGCTGGGCTGGACGATCTCGGTCAGCGCCTGGCCTTCCACGATCGCGTCGTACGTCGAGGGGGTGCCGCGATGGTGGTCGACGGAGAGTGCGGTGGAGGCGTTGCCCTGCGGGTCGAGGTCGACCACCAGCACCCGGAGCCCGTGCTGGGCGAGGGCGGCGGCCATGTTCACGGTGGTGGTGGTCTTGCCGACCCCACCCTTCTGGTTGGCGACCACCATCACGCGGGTGCGCTTCGGGCGCGGCAGCGGCTCGCTCAGCCGGCGACCCTCCCGGACCAGCAGCGCGTGCTCGACGGATCGCGCCAGCGGGGTGGAGTCGTCACCCGCCAGGCCGAGGCCGGCCAGCTCGCCGGCCGTCCGGTACGGCGTGCCGGGCGCCGGGTGTGGACCGAAGCCGCTCAGGTCGACCGCTCCGGGGGAGGCGGCGTCGGGGGACGGGGTCACGGTGGCTCCGGGGGTCGGGGGCTCGAGCGGGGGCACTGTTTCACGTGGAACAGGCGGGGAGGCTGGTGTGGGTGGCGCCGGGGGGGCTGCGCTGGTTTCACGTGAAACCGGAGCACTGCTGGGACGCTCAGCCACGGGTTCACCGGTGGATATCGGCGTCGAAATGCCGAGCGTGTCCCGTTCTGACTGTGGAACACCTTGTGGAATCTGTGGGTAAAGGTCTGTGGACGGCCACCCCAGCCGCTCCGTCCGGACCTGATCCGCGTCGTCGCCCGGCCAGCCCAGACCGGCCACCACGTGCGTCGTCCGTCCGGGCTCGTGCGATCCCGAGACCGTCACCGGCGGCGCCCCTTTCGTCGTCCGGAGGCGCGCTTCCCGTCGTGGCCGCGCTCGCGCTCCGCAGCGTCCCAACCTAGTCGGGAGGGCCGGGTCGCTTCCACCCGAATCACGGTGGTCGGTGGATCGATCTGATCGGCGCCCAGCGTGAGCACGTCCACGGCGCCCGCGCCGTGCCGCCGCAGCTCCGCCGCGCAGGCGTCGACCTCCTCCTGCGCGGAGGACCCCTTCATCGCCACCAGGGCGCCGCCCTGCCGGACCAGCGGCATCGACCAGTCCAGCAACCGGCCCAACGGGGCGACGGCACGCGACGTGACCACCGAGAACTCCCGGTGGCCGTGCAGCTCCTCGGCACGGGCCCGGACGACCTCGACCCGGTCGAGCCCCAGGCGCTCCACCACCTCCTCCAAGAAGGTGGTGCGCCGCAGCAGCGGCTCGACGAGGGTCACCCGCAGGTCGGGCCGGCGCACCGCCAGCACCAGGCCGGGGAGGCCGGCACCGGTGCCGACGTCGCACACGTCGGTGCCGTCCGGGAGCACGTCCGTGAGCACGGCACAGTTCAGCAGGTGCCGCTCCCACAGTCGGGGCGCCTCGCGCGGACCGATCAGACCGCGCACCACCCCGTCGTCGGCCAGCAGGCCGGCGTACCGCTCCGCGAGAGGGAGCCGAGCAGCGAACACCCCCTGCGCCAACGGGGGCGCAGGGGGTGTTTCACGTGAAACAGGGTCCGTCACGCGGGGAGCACCACCACACGACGGCGGGGCTCCTCGCCCTCGGACTCCGAGGACAGCCCGGCCGCGGCGACCGCGTCGTGCACGACCTTGCGCTCGAACGGGGTCATCGGGTCGAGCGCCTTGCGCTCCCCGGAGGACCGCACCTCGGCCACGGCCTCCTCGGCCACCTTCTCCAGCCGCGAGCGCTTGTCCGCCCGGAACCCTCCGATGTCCAGCATCAGCCGCGAGCGCTCACCGGTCTCCCGGTACACCGCGAGCCGGGTCAGCTCCTGCAGCGCCTCGAGCACCTCGCCGTTGCGGCCCACGAGCTGGCTGACGTCGCCGCCCACGATGGACACCGACGCCCGGTCACCCTCGACGTCCATGTCGAGGTCGCCGTCCAGGTCGGCGATGTCGAGGAGCTCCTCGAGGTAGTCGGCCGCGATGTCGCCCTCGTTCTCCAGGCGCTCGACGTCGGTGCCGCCGGCGGACTCCGCCGTGGCCTCGTCGGCGCTCCCCGCGGTCGACTCGTCGCTGGCGTCGGTGCTGCTCTCGTCGACGGCGGCCTCGGTCGGCTCGTCGGTGCTCTGGTCGCTCACGTGGTTCTCCCTGTTCATGGTCAGCCGTTGGTTCGGCCCAGTTCGGTGGCCCCGCTCCGGCGTACGACGGGCGGGGCGGCGGGGTCAGGCGCTGTCGCGGCCCTGTTCGGGGTCGGCGTCCTCGGAACCGGGGTCACCGGCCTTGGGCTTGCTCGGCGTCTGCTTCTTGCGCTGGCTGCGCGTCTGCTTCTTGGGCTGCTGACGCTTGGGCGGCTCGGGGTCAGCGGTTGCGGTGGTCGTCCCGCCGGCCGGCTCGATCGGAGTGGTCGGATCGGGAAGCCCCTTGCGCTTGCGCTTCTCGGCGTCGCGGTCCTGCTTGGCCTTGGCGGCGGGGGTCCCGGGCGCCGGGTTGTTCCGGATCACGTAGAACTGCTGACCCATCGTCCACAGGTTCGAGGTGGTCCAGTAGAAGAGGACACCGATCGGGAACGCGATACCGCCGACGGCGAACACCACAGGGAGCACGTAGAGCAGCATCTTCTGCTGCTGGGCGTACTGCCCGGTCATCGCGTCGGCCGGCATGTTCTTGCTCATCAGCTGGCGCTGGGTGAGGAAGGTGGTCGCGGTCATCGCCACGACCAGCACGGCCGCGAGGATCTGCACGTTGATGACGCCGTCCGCCTTGGTGAAGGAGGCCGAGATCTGAGCGCCGAAGATCTTCGCGTGCTGCAGCTGGTCCACCTGCTCGGCGGTGAGCACGCCCTTCTGCGTGCCCTTCGAGGCGCTGTCGATGAGCCGGAACAGTGCCAGGAAGATCGGCATCTGCAGCAGGATCGGCAGGCAGGAGGCGAACGGGTTGGTCCCGGTCTCCTTGTACAGCGTCATCGTCTCCTGGGCGAGACGCTCCCGGTCGTGGCCGTACTTCTTCTGCAGCTCCTTCACCTTGGGCTGGAGCAGCTGCATGTTGCGGCTGGACTTGATCTGCTTGACGAACAGCGGGATCAGCGCGGCCCGGATGACGACGGTCAGGCCGACGATGGCCAGCACCCAGGACCAGCCCGAGGACGGCCCGAACACGGATCCGAAGAGCGTGTGGAAGCCCGAGAGCAGCAGTGACGTGATCCAGTACAGCGGCGCCATGATGAAGCTGCCGAGATCACCGAGGAAAGAGAACACTCAGGCTCCTTGAGTCTGACGAGGATGCGACATTCGTGGAGGTACCGGGTCATAACCGCCCGGTGACCAGGGGTGGCAGCGCGCAAGCCGGCGGACGGCGTACCAGCTGCCGCGCAGGCTGCCGTGGACGGTCACCGCCTCGAGGGCATAGGCCGAGCAGGACGGGTGGTAGCGGCAGACCTGCCCGTAGAGCGGGCTGATCAGGAGCCGGTAGGCCCGCAGGAAACCGATCAGGAGGTACTTCACGACGCGCTCGTCATGATGCGCCCTGAGAACGAGCGGGCCGGGCGGGGCGTTCCAGCCGCTTGAAGGCGGTGTCGAGATCGGCGCCCAGGACGTCGAACGACGCGTCAGCGGCGGCGGGCAGCGCCCGGACCACGAGCACGCCGGAGCCCGGCAGCGAGGTGAGTCGCTCCCGGGCGAGGTGGCGGAGCCTGCGCTTCACGCGGTTGCGGGTGACGGCGTTCCCGACGGCCTTGCTGACCACGAACCCGACGCGGGGGCCTGGATCGACCTCCGGTCCGGCACCGAGGTGCAGGACGAGCGTGCGGGTCCCGGCCCGGCGGCCCTGACGGACCGCCGCGGTGAACCCGGCCGACGAGGTCAGCCGGTGCGACCGGTCAAGCACGAAGGACGCGCACGGGGTGTCGGGAGGGGCCGTCAGACGGCGAGCTTGCTGCGACCCTTGCGGCGGCGCGAGGACAGGATCGCGCGGCCGGCGCGGGTGCGCATCCGGAGGCGGAACCCGTGCACCTTGTGACGGCGGCGGTTGTTCGGCTGGTACGTACGCTTGCTCACGAGGAGATCTCCGAAACTGTGCGATGTGCAGGTCTGGGGTCGTGCCCGGGGTGTCGGCTGGCACCGCCCATCCGCGGGGGCCATCCTGGTCACCCCGCCAGACGGCCCGAGGGCCCGCCTGCTGCGGGATCGAATGGTGCGTGGACATGCGGCACCGGTCGACACCGGTTCGACCGCCCAACGGTACGCGGTGCCCTTCCGGAGGGTCAAACCGAGCACCTGTGGACAACCGCTTGATCCACAGGTCGCGTGCTTGTTAGCGTTCGCGGGTCCCGAGATTCCCCACGGTCGACGGCCCCACCTCTCGCGCACGGCGTCCGGCAGCCCGCCGGTCCAGCCCGAGATCCGCTTCTGACCTGGGCTTTTCCGGGTTTCGGCGGCGGAGCCGCCGGCCGCCTCCGGACCGCCTGACCACCCATCCGGGCAGCATGCACAACCTGTGGACAAACGTGTGGACTCCGTCCGCACGGAGGGACCGCGGCCGGCCGAGAGGCACCGTGTGCCCAGACCGGTCCACGCGGACGTGCCTCACCTGACCGGCGGACGAACCTTGATTGGAGGGGGAGCTCCCCCCATGAGCGACAACGCCGGTGAGACCGGACCCACCCAGCTCGACACCGTGTGGAGCGGTCTGGTCGAGGACCTGCCACCGAGCCAGCGCGCCTGGCTGGCGGGCAGTCGACCGGTGACCCTGCACGAGAGCACCGCGATCATCGCCGTCGCCGACGAGTTCACCCGCAACCAGATCGAGGGCCGGCTGCGCACCCGTCTCGAGGACGCGCTGGGCAACGCCTTCGACCGCCAGGTCCGGATCGCGGTCACCGTGGACCCGGAGCTCGGCGGCCTCGACCGCCCGGCGAGCGCGGCGCCCTACCGCGGCACCGGGGAGTACGGCGGAGCCGTCGACGCCCCGCCGCCCGGACCGGGTGCGCCCGTGCTGGACGCCGACGACGACCAGGACGACACGTCGATGAATGCCTATATCAACTTGTCGACAAATCCCCTGGATGTGCCGACGCCGGCTCCCTCGCACACCGACCGGCCCACCGCCGGCAGCGTCATGGAGACGCGGCTCAACCCCAAGTACATCTTCGAGACGTTCGTCATCGGCTCGTCGAACCGCTTCGCGCACGCCGCGGCCGTCGCGGTCGCCGAGGCGCCGGGCAAGGCCTACAACCCGCTGCTGATCTACGGCGACTCCGGCCTGGGCAAGACCCACCTGCTGCACGCGATCGGGCACTACGTCCGCAGCCTGTTCAACGGGGCCCGGGTCCGCTACGTCAGCTCGGAGGAGTTCACCAACGAGTTCATCAACGCGATCCGCGACGACCGGCAGGACCGGTTCAAGCGCCGCTACCGCGACGTCGACGTCCTCCTGATCGACGACATCCAGTTCCTGGAAGGCAAGATCCAGACCCAGGAGGAGTTCTTCCACACGTTCAACACGCTGCACAACGCGAACAAGCAGATCGTGATCACCTCCGACCGGGCCCCCAAGCGGCTCGAGGCGCTCGAGGACCGGCTCCGCAACCGGTTCGAGTGGGGCCTGATCACCGACGTGCAGCCGCCGGACCTCGAGACCCGGATCGCGATCCTGCGCAAGAAGGCCGCGACCGAGCGGATGACGGCGCCGCCGGACGTGCTGGAGTTCATCGCCTCGAAGATCCAGACCAACATCCGCGAGCTCGAGGGCGCCCTGATCCGGGTCACCGCCTTCGCCAGCCTCAACCGGCAGCCGGTCGACCTGACGCTCGCCGAGATCGTGCTGAAGGACCTGATCCCCGAGGGCGGAGAGCCGGAGATCACCGCCGCGCTGATCATCGCCCAGACCGCCGCCTACTTCGGGCTGTCCATCGACGACCTGTGCGGTGCGAGCCGCAGCCGGGTCCTGGTCACCGGCCGGCAGATCGCGATGTACCTGTGCCGCGAGCTCACCGAGCTGTCCCTGCCCAAGATCGGCCAGCAGTTCGGCGGCCGCGACCACACCACGGTCATGCACGCCGACAAGAAGATCCGGCAGCTGCTCGCCGAGCGACGCAGCGTCTACAACCAGGTCACCGAGCTGACCAACCGGATCAAGCAGCAGGCCCGTCAGTCGTGACACCCCGGCCGGCGTCGAACGCGCGTCCAACGTGGACCCAGCGCGGACTCAGCGCCGGATCATCGGCTCGATCCGGGGCCCGGGAGCTGGGGACCACGGTGTGGTCTCGTGTCATTTATCCGTGCACGACCTGTGGACAACTGGGGACCGACCGACGCGCGACCCGGGCTCGCCCCCAGGCCAGGCTGCTCGTCCCGAGCGTCGTACACAGGCAGTCGGGACACGAAAACCAGGGCTGACCTGCGGAGACACAGGTTGTCCACAGTTTCCACCGCACCTGTTAACACTACGAACCTCTCCATGTCTCCGAATGACACAAACATCTCCCCACGCCCCGACCTGGGGACAACACGTCTTCTGTCGTTCGGAAGCCGTCACGAGTTCATGACTCCCTCTGCCGCGGCCCACCGCCGCGTGGCAGGATGCACTCCCCGGACGAACACCGCGCCCCGCGCGGCCCGGCCCCCGACCCTGACCGCCGACCCCTCGCAGCCTGGAGGCGATTCCTCGTGAAGTTCACCGTCGAACGCGACGTGCTCGCCGACGCCGTTGCCTGGGCGGCCCGCAGCCTCCCGGTGCGGCCGAGCGTCCCGGTGCTGGCCGGGTTGCTGATCGAGACGGTCGAGGGCGGGGACGGCCTGCAGCTGTCGACGTTCGACTACGAGACGTCCGCGCGGGCCACGCTGCCCGCGTCGGTGCAGGACGAGGGCCGGGCGCTGGTGTCCGGCCGGCTCCTCGCGGACATCTGCCGCAGCCTCCCGAACAAGCCGGTCGAGATGACCATCGACGGCGCGAAGGTGTCGCTGACCTGCGGCTCCGCGCGGTTCAGCCTGCAGACCATGCCGGTCGAGGAGTACCCCACCCTCCCGGACATGCCCCAGGCCACCGGCACGGTTCGCAGCGACCTGTTCGCCAACGCCGTCGCGCAGGCGGTGACCGCCGCGGGTCGCGACGACATGCTCCCGGTGCTCACCGGCGTGCGCCTCGAGATCGAGGGCTCCTCCATCTCGCTGCTCGCCACCGACCGGTTCCGGCTGTCGCTGCGCGAGCTGTCGTGGGACCCCGGCGCCACCGACGTGTCCGCGGCCGCGCTGGTCCCGGCCAAGGTGCTCGCCGACACCGCCAAGTCGCTGACCTCCGGCACCGAGGTGACGATCGCGCTCGCCTCCTCCGGCGCGGGCGAGGGCATCATCGGCTTCGAGGGTGCCTCCGGCGGCGGCGTACGACGGACCACCACCCGTCTCCTCGACGGCGAGTTCCCCAAGGTCCGCACGCTGTTCCCCGCCGAGCACGCGACCGTGGCCAGGGTCGACCGGGCCACCCTGGTCGAGTCCGTCAAGCGGGTCTCGCTGGTTGCTGAGCGCAACACCGCCGTCCAGCTGGCGTTCTCCGAGGGCGTGCTGACCCTGGACGCCGGCAGCGGCGACGAGGCGCTGGCCACCGAGCAGATCGAGGCCGCGGTGACCGGTGAGGACATCACCACCGGCTTCAACCCGCAGTTCCTGCTCGACGGCCTGACCGCGATCGAGGACCCGGTGGTCGAGCTGGCGTTCACCCAGGCGTCCAAGCCCGCGGTGATGTCCGGGGCGAGCAGCCTCGACGGCGACGTGGACGCCGACTTCCGCTACCTGCTGATGCCCCGCAGACTGCTCTCCTGAAGCCGGCCGCCACCCGAGTAGCCTGCGAGACCAACGACACTCTTCCGGAGGGAGCGGCATGGACCTCGGTCTGATCGGCCTCGGCAAGATGGGCGGCAACATGCGCGAGCGGATCCGCCGCGCAGGTCACACAGTCGTCGGCTACGACCGCAACCCCGACGTCAGCGACGTCGAGAGCCTCGAGGCGATGGTCGAGGCGCTTCCCTCCCCCAAGGTCGTCTGGGTGATGGTGCCCGCCGGCGACCCGACCCGGGAGACGGTGAAGGCGCTCAAGGAGCTGCTGTCCGAGGGCGACCTGATCGTCGACGGCGGCAACTCGCGCTGGACCGACGACCAGGCCAACGCCGAGTTCCTGTCCGACAAGGGCATCGGGTTCGTCGACTGCGGAGTCTCCGGCGGTGTGTGGGGCCTCGAGAACGGCTACGCGCTGATGGCCGGCGGCGACGCCGCCGACATCGCCAAGGTGCAGCCGATCTTCGACGCGCTCAAGCCAGAGGGCGAGTTCGGCTGGGTGCACGCCGGCAAGGTGGGCGCCGGGCACTTCTCCAAGATGGTTCACAACGGCATCGAGTACGCCATCATGCAGTCGTACGCCGAGGGGTGGGAGCTGCTCAAGGCGGTCGAGGAAGTCGACAACGTCACCGAGGTGTTCCGCTCCTGGCGCGAGGGCACGGTCATCCGGTCCTGGCTGCTCGACCTGCTGGTCGCGGCGCTCGACGAGGACGACGACCTGGCCAAGATCGCCGGCTACGCCGAGGACTCCGGCGAAGGCCGCTGGACCGTCGAGGCCGGCATCGACAACGCCGTCGCCACCCCCGCCATCACCGCGGCGCTCTACGCGCGGTTCGTGTCCCGCCAGGACGACAGCCCGGCGATGAAAGCGGTCGCCGCGATGCGCAACCAGTTCGGCGGCCACGCCACCCGCACCAGCGCGCCGCCCGGCGGCGACAAGTCCTAGCCGCACCCCGTTGCACGTCACTCATCTGTCGCTCCACGACTTCCGCTCCTACCCCGACGCCGAGGTCGTCCTCGGTCCGGGGGTGACTGCGTTCGTCGGCCGCAACGGGCAGGGCAAGACCAACCTGGTCGAGGCCGTCGACTACATCGCGCGGCTGTCCTCGCACCGGGTGTCCGGTGACGCCCCGCTCGTCAGGTTCGGCGCCGACCACGCCGTGGTCCGGGCCGCCGTCGTCAAGGACGGCCGGGAGGCGGTGCTCGAGGTGCAGATCAACCCGGGCCGCTCCAACAAGGCCCGCGTGAACCGCTCCCCGCTCCCCCGCGCGCGCGAGCTGCTCGGCCTGGTCCGCACCGTGCTCTTCTCCCCCGAGGACCTCGCCCTGGTGAAGGGCGACCCGTCGGAGCGCCGCCGCTTCCTCGACGACCTGCTCGTCCAGCGGGCCCCGCGGTTCGCGGGCGTCCGCGCCGACTACGACCGGGTGCTCAAGCAACGCAGCTCGCTGCTCAAGACCGCCGGCATCGCCCGGCGCCAGGGCCGCAGCGCCGACAGCGCGCTGTCCACGCTCGGCGTCTGGGACTCCCACCTCGCGCGCACCGGCGCCGAGCTCCTCGCTGCCCGGCTGACCCTGGTCGACGACCTGCGTCCGTACGTCGCCGCCAGCTACGAGGCGGTGGCCGAGGGCGCGACCCGCACCGACGCGACCATGTCCTACAAGCCGTCGTTCGAGCTCCCCGACGGCGAGCCGGACCGCACCGTGCTGGCCGAGGCCCTGCTCGCAGAGGTGGAACGCCGCCGCGACGACGAGATCGACCGGGGGCTGTCGCTGGTCGGACCGCACCGCGACGACCTCACGCTGATGATCGGTCCCCTGCCGGTGAAGGGGTACGCCTCGCACGGAGAGTCCTGGTCCATGGCGCTGGCCCTGCGGCTGGCGTCCTACGACCTGCTCCGCGCGGCCGGCGACGACCCGATCCTGATCCTCGACGACGTGTTCGCCGAGCTCGACACCGAGCGCCGCGAGAAGCTCGCCGGCCTCGTGGCGGGCGCCGAGCAGGTGCTGGTCACCGCGGCGGTCCCTGACGACGTACCGTCCCAGCTCGACGGCACCCGCATCGACGTCGTGGACGGGAAGGTGCTCCCCGGTGTCGCCTGAGGACCGCCCCGACGAGCAGCCGGAGCAGCCAGCCGGACGAGCAGCCGACCCACGACGAGGGCGGCCTCGACCTGGCCCGGAGCATCGCCCGTTCGCTGGCCAAGCCCGGCGCCCGCCGCCGTACGTCGACCGGCGGGTCGTCGCGTGGTGGGGCCTCCAAGTTCCGCCCGTCGAGCCGCCGCACCGACCCGAAGGCGTCCGGGGCGCACCCCGACGAGCGGGACCCGCAGCTGCTGGACTCGACGATCGGCCGGCTGATCGCCGACCAGGGCTGGGGCACCGACGTACGGGTGCACGGGGTGTTCTCCCGGTGGGACGCGATCGTCGGGCGGGAGGTCGCGCAGCACGCCACCCCGGAGGCGTTCGGCGAGGGGAAGCTGACGGTCCGCACCGACTCGACGGCCTGGGCCACGCAGATGAAGCTGCTCGCGCCGACGGTCGTGCGCCGCCTCAACGAGGAGCTCGGGGACGGCACGGTCACCGTCATCGACGTGCTGGGGCCGCACGGTCCGAGCTGGAAACGCGGACCTCGCTCGGTCCGTGACGGCCGCGGTCCGCGCGACACCTACGGCTGAGGTGCGGCCGGGCCGCTGAGCGGCGCTGAGAGCCGATCTGAGGGGCCGGGGTCGGTATGGGGACCAGACACCGCCCCCACGCAGCGCTCAGAGCCACACTTCCGGGCCGGGAATCGGCATCTGAGGCGCGCCGACGCCCCCTCCCTGTGGGCGCCACCCTCGGATTCGGGCCCTCACGGGGTATACTGAGCATTGGTCGATCTCCCGTTCGGGACCGACCTTCCTTATGTGCGCAGACCTGAAGAGGATGGCTCGTGGCCGACGAGATGCCCGCCAACACCCCCCCGTCCGACAGCACAGCCAGCACCCCCGAAACCGACACCGGCCCGGACTCCCGGCCTGAGACGGACCTCTCCCCGGAGGTCGTCGCCGTGGCGGCCGCGGCGCTCGCGCCGATCGGCGAGGGGCACGCGGTCGAGGAGGGCAAGTACGACGCCTCCGCGATCCAGGTGCTCGAGGGGCTCGAGGCGGTCCGCAAGCGCCCCGGCATGTACATCGGCTCGACGGGTGAGCGTGGCCTGCACCACCTGGTGTGGGAGATCGTCGACAACTCGGTCGACGAGTCGCTGGCCGGCTACGCCACCAGCATCTCGGTGACCCTCCAGGAGGACGGCGGGGTCCGGGTCGAGGACAACGGCCGCGGCATTCCCACCGACACCGCGCCCGGCCAGGACCTGCCCGCGGTGACGATGGCTCTGACGATGCTGCACGCCGGCGGCAAGTTCGGCGGCGGCGGCTACAAGGTGTCCGGCGGTCTGCACGGCGTGGGCGTCTCCGTCGTCAACGCGCTGAGCAGCCGGCTCCAGGTCGACGTCTACAACCGTGGCCACCACTGGCGGCAGACGTTCAGCCTGGGCGTGCCCGACGGTCAGCTCGAGCAGCTCGAGGCGACCGACCGCACCGGCACGACCGTCACGTTCTGGGCGTCGAAGGACATCTTCGAGACCACGACGTACTCCCTGGAGACCATCACCAACCGGATCCGGGAGATGGCCTTCCTCAACAAGGGCCTGGAGATCATCCTCCGCGACGAGCGGTCCCACATGTCCGGCGTCGCGGACGCCGTGTCCGACGGCCCGGTCGACGCCGAGGGTGCGGCCGCGGTCGACCCGGCCGACAAGCTCCCGGCCGCGGCCGACGAGGACGGTGTGATCGAGCTGCGGTTCTGCTTCGAGCGCGGCCTCGTCGACTACGTCGAGCACCTCAACAAGCGCAAGGACAAGGCGCACCCGAGCATCATCGAGTTCGAGGCCGAGCTGCCCGACAGCGGCATGAGCCTCGAGATCGCGATGCAGTGGAACACCACCTTCACCGAGTCGGTGCACACCTTCGCCAACACGATCAACACCCACGAGGGCGGCACCCACGAGGAGGGCTTCCGCTCGGCGCTCACGTCCCTGGTCAACAACTGGGGCGAGGAGTGGGGCCTGATCAAGAAGAAGGAGGACCGGGTCTCCGGCGACGACGTCCGCGAGGGACTCACGGCGATCATCTCGATCAAGCTCGGCGAGCCGCAGTTCGAGGGGCAGACCAAGACCAAGCTCGGCAACACCGAGGCCAAGGGCTTCGTCCAGCGCGTCGTCAACGAGCAGCTCGGCGACTGGCTGGAGAAGAACCCCGCCGAGGGCAAGGACATCGTCCGCAAGGCGCAGGCCGCGGCGTCCGCGCGCATCGCCGCGCGCAAGGCCCGCGACCTGGCCCGGTCCCGCAAGGGCCTGCTCGGTGGCGGCGGCCTCCCCGGCAAGCTGGCCGACTGCCAGTCGACCAACCCGGAGGAGTGCGAGATCTTCGTCGTCGAGGGCGACTCGGCCGGTGGGTCCGCCAAGGGTGGTCGCGACCCGCGGATCCAGGCGATCCTGCCGATCCGCGGCAAGATCCTGAACGTCGAGAAGGCCCGCCTCGACAAGGTGCTCGCCAACAACGAGGTCCAGGCGATCATCTCGGCGCTCGGCACGGGCATCCACGAAGAGTTCGACATCGAGAAGGTCCGCTACCACAAGATCGTGATGATGGCCGACGCCGACGTCGACGGTCACCACATCCGGACCCTGCTGCTGACCCTGCTGTTCCGGTTCATGAAGCCGCTCATCGAGCACGGCTACGTCTACCTCGCGCAGCCGCCGCTCTACCGGCTCCGCTGGAACAAGCCCCACGAGCACGAGTTCGTCTACTCCGACGCCGAGCGTGACGCGCTCCGGGCGGCCGGTCTCGAGGCGGGCAAGAAGCTGCCCAAGGAGAACGCCATCCAGCGTTACAAGGGTCTCGGCGAGATGAACCCCGACGAGCTGTGGGACACCACGCTCGACCCGGACAACCGGCTGCTGCTGCAGGTGACGCTGGAGGACGCCGCGCAGGCAGACGAGATGTTCTCGGTCCTGATGGGCGAGGACGTCGAGCAGCGCCGGTCGTTCATCCAGCGCAACGCCAAGGACGTCCGGTTCCTCGACATCTGACCGCTCCGCTGGTCGAGGTGCGAGCGAAGCGACCTCGAGACCAAGGGCATGTCTACAAGAAAGTGACACCCCGTGACTGACAACACCATCGAGTTCGGCCAGCCGGGCAACAACGGGCGCATCGAGCCCGTCGAGCTCCAGGTGGAGATGCAGCGCTCCTACATCGACTACGCCATGACGGTGATCGTCGGGCGGGCGCTGCCGGACGTGCGCGACGGCCTCAAGCCGGTGCACCGTCGTGTCCTCTACGCGATGTACGACGGCGGCTACCGTCCCGACCGCGGCTACTCCAAGTGCGCCCGCGTCGTCGGCGAGGTCATGGGTCAGTACCACCCGCACGGCGACTCCGCGATCTACGACACCCTCGTCCGGCTCGCGCAGCCGTGGGTGATGCGCAACCCGCTCGTCGACAGCCAGGGCAACTTCGGCTCGCCGGGCAACGACCCCGCCGCCGCGATGCGCTACACCGAGTGCAAGATGGCGCCGCTGGCCATGGAGATGGTCCGCGACATCGACGAGGACACCGTCGACTTCGCACCCAACTACGACGGCCGCTCGCAGGAGCCCGGCATCCTGCCGGCCCGCTTCCCGAACCTGCTGGTCAACGGCTCGGCCGGCATCGCGGTCGGCATGGCCACGAACATCCCGCCGCACAACCTGCGGGAGCTCAACGACGGCGTGCAGTGGGCGCTCGCCCACCCGGACGCGACGCGCGAGGAGCTGCTCGACGCGCTCCTCGAGCGGATCAAGGGCCCCGACTTCCCGACCCACGGCCTGATCGTCGGCCGCCAGGGCATCGAGCAGGCCTACCGCACCGGCCGCGGCTCGGTCACCATGCGCGCGGTGATCGACGTCGAGGAGGACGCCAAGGGCCGCACCCAGCTCGTCATCACCGAGCTGCCCTACCAGGTCAACCCCGACAACCTCGCGCTGAAGATCGCCGAGCTCGCCGACTCCGGCAAGATCCAGGGCATCGCGGACGTCAAGGACAACACCTCCGCGCGGACCGGCCAGCGGCTGATCGTGGTGCTCAAGCGCGACGCGGTCGCCCGCGTGGTGCTCAACAACCTGTTCAAGCACACCGAGCTGCAGACCAACTTCGCGGCCAACATGCTGGCCCTGGTCGACGGCGTGCCGCGCACGCTGACCCTCGACCAGTTCATCTCGCACTGGATCACCCACCAGATCGAGGTCATCCAGCGGCGGACCCGCTACCGCCTGCGCAAGGCGGAGGAGGACGCGCACATCCAGCGCGGCCTGGTCAAGGCGCTCGACGCGCTCGACGAGGTCATCGCGCTGATCCGTCGCAGCCCGGACGTCGAGCAGGCGCGCGAAGGCCTGATGGCGCTGTTGGAGATCGACGAGGTCCAGGCCCGCGCGATCCTGGACATGCAGCTGCGTCGTCTGGCGGCGCTCGAGCGGCAGAAGATCATCGACCGGCTTGCCGAGCTCGAGCTGGTCATCGCGGAGCTCGAGGCGATCCTGGCCAGCGAGGAGCGGCAGCGGCAGATCATCTCCGAGGAGCTCGGGGAGATCGTCGAGAAGTTCGGCAACGAGCGGCGCAGCGACATCATCGCCGCCGACGGTGACCTGTCCATGGAGGACCTGATCCCCGACGAGGACCTCGTCGTGACGATCACCCGCGGCGGCTACGCCAAGCGCACCAATGCCGCGCTCTACCGGACCCAGAGGCGCGGCGGGAAGGGCGTGCGCGGCGCGACCCTGCGTGGCGACGACGTGGTCGAGCACTTCATGGCGACCAGCAACCACCACTGGCTGCTGTTCTTCACGACGGCCGGCCGGGTCTACCGCACCAAGGCCTACAACCTCCCGGAGGCGTCGCGCGACGCCAAGGGCGGTCACGTGGCCGGGCTGCTGTCCTTCCAGCCCGACGAGAACATCGCGCAGGTGCTGGCGATCCGCGACTACGAGCAGGCGCCGTACCTCGTCCTCGCCACCCGCAACGGCCTGGTCAAGAAGACCCGGCTCGGCGACTACAACAGCCCGCGGCAGGCCGGCGTCATCGCGATCAACTTCCGCGAGGACGACGACGCCCTGATCGGTGCGGAGCTGGTTGACGAGGGCGACGACATCCTTCTGGTGTCCCGCAAGGGCCAGGCGATCCGGTTCCGGGCCGACGAGTCGCAGCTGCGGCCGATGGGCCGGGCGACCTCGGGTGTCACCGGCATGAAGTTCCGTGACGGCGACGAGCTGCTCTCGATGTCGGTGATCCGCGCCGAGCAGGTGGCCGCCGAGGAGGCCGCGCACCAGTCCGCGCAGGAGGCCGGCGAGTCCACCGAGGCCGGTGCGCTGCCGGGCGTCCAGGAGCAGTACGTCTTCACGATCACCGACGGCGGCTTCGCCAAGCGCTCCCGGATCTCCGACTACCGCCTGCAGTCGCGGGGCGGCCTCGGCATCAAGGCCATGAAGCAGGACGGCGACCGGGGCAGCCTGGTCGGCGCCTTCATCGTGGTCGAGGGTGACGAGGTGCTGGCGATCAAGCAGTCGGGCCAGGTGACCCGCAGCGCCATCGACGAGCACCTCCGCCCGACCGGCCGCGACACCAAGGGCGTCCGGTTCGTGGGGGTCAACGAGGGTGACTCCGTCGTCGTCGTGGCCCGCAGCGTCGAGCGCGCCCCGGAGATCGACGAGGCCGTCGAGGAGGCGGTCGAAGCGGCTGCTGAGGCGGGCGACTCGGGTTCTGCGGCTTCGGATGCGACAATCGAGAGCGGGGCACCGGTCGATAGCGGCTCCGAGCCGACTGACGAGACCGACGACCCCGGCACAGCTGACCCGGAGAACGAGGAGTCCTGATGGCCGACCGACGTGCCGACGACACGCCGCTGGCGCCACGACGCACGCTCTCGGGACCGTCCCACGCGGCGGATGCCAACGGCGACACCGGCAAGCGCCCGCTGTCCGAGCGGGTGTCGAACGCCGTGGCCGCGGCCGGCAGCGCCGTCCAGCAGGCCGCCAGCTCGTCGGCCGCCAACCGGTCGTCGAGCTCCGGCGGCTCGACCCGCTCGACGTCCACCGGCACCAGCCGTACGTCGACCACGTCGGCCGCCCGCCCGGCCGGGGCCACTCCCCGTCCGCGCGGCACCCGGCGGGCACGGCTCCGGCTGGTGCACCTCGACCCGTGGTCGGTGATGAAGACGTCGTTCCTGCTGTCGATCGCGTTCGGCATCGTGACCGTCGTCGCGGTCGCGGTGGTCTGGTCGGTGCTCGGCGCGGCCGGCGTGTGGGACTCGATCAACCAGACGGTCAGCGACGTTCTCGGCGGCGACTCGGCGCAGAACTTCGACGTCCAGAACTACGTCGGCACGAGTCGCGTCCTCGGCTTCACCATGATCGTCGCGGTCGTCGACGTCGTACTCATCACCGCGATCTCGACGCTCGGCGCCTTCCTCTACAACCTCGCCGCGGCCCTGCTCGGCGGGGTCGAGGTGACCCTCGCCGAGGACGAGCACTGAGCCCGACGGCGACGACTGATCCTGGTTTGGGCGGCGTCCCGGCGATGGGGTAATCTCTCCCGTCGGCTCGCTCCGCGCAAGCCACCCGGGCCTATAGCTCAGACGGTTAGAGCGCTTCCCTGATAAGGAAGAGGTCAGAGGTTCAAGTCCTCTTAGGCCCACCAGCACGTCACAGCCTGGCTCCCAGGCGCTCGTCGGACCGGCCACTCTCTCGCGCTCGCTCTGCCCGGTCGAAGTCGGCGGCTCTGCCGCCGAGAGCGCGCCGGTTCCGGACTTCCTCAAGTAGCCGCTATCCGCCGCCACCGGCAGGCACAAGAGGGCGCGGCAGCGATATGCACAGCTCCATCTACAGGGCCATGGATATGCGTGAAAAGCGACCAGGGTTTTACCTAGTCAACCTGACGTAGCGCTACGCCAATTGCCGTAGACAATCGTCACTTTTGGCCCATCACGGGGTGTACCCACCTGAGGACCGCCATGAGAGCGGCAGGCGGCTATCCACGCACCTGCTCCCGACGCGGCGACGTGGACCGACGATGGCGCCAAGCGTGTCTCAGCGGAGGGTGCCGCGTCCGCCAGCGAGCCGGAACGAGCGAGTGACTGACTGCGTGACAACGTCGTCCGGCTGAGGACACGGCCCCGGCCGGGGCTCATCCTCCACCGGGGATGAGGACGGCCGGCGGATCGGATCCTAACGTCGCTGCTGACGCTGACCTTTGTCAGCCATTGCGGGCACGAGAGGACCGGTGCGATGACCGACGAGATCGAGCTGGGGCCCGTCGACTACTTCGTCGTCGAGTTCCCTGGAAACAAGATGACGGGTGAAGGGCTGCCGCTCCTCGTCGACCTGGTGGACCGCGGGATCGTCCGCATCCTCGACCTGGAGTTCATCCGCAAGGACGCGGACGGCACGGTCACCGGGTTCGAGATCGCCGACCTCGACGGCGACGGGCAGCTGGACCTCGCGGTGTTCGACGGCGCGTTCTCCGGGCTTCTCGACCAGGAAGACCTGGCCAGCGCGGCAGAGCTCATCGACCCCGGCAGCTCGGCCGGCATCGTCGTCTTCGAGAACCGGTGGGCGGCTCCCTTCATCGGCGCCCTGCGCCGGGGCGGCGCCCAGCTCGTGGCCAGCGGCCGGATCCCGGTCGAGGACCTCCTCAGCGCGCTCGATGCGGTCGAGGCCGCGCGCTGACCCCTCTCCAGCGACACAGGAAGGATCCGCCACCATGCCAAGACTGCTCCGCACCGTCGCCCGCACCGCCGTGATCGCGGGCACCGCGACCACCGTCTCGAACCGGGTGTCGCGTCGCCAGGGGAACCGCTGGGCGAAGCAGGAGGCGTCGCAGGAAGCGCCGGAGGAAGCCCCTGAGCCTGAGCAAGCCGAGGCTCCGTCCCCCGCGGACACGACCCCGAACAAGCTGGACATGCTCAGCCAGCTCGGCGAGCTGCACGCCAACGGCACGTTGACCGACGAGGAGTTCGCGGCCGAGAAGGCGAAGATCCTCGGCTGACCCCGGGTTCGGCCCGCCGGTCAGTCGGCCTGCCGACCCCTATCCGGCACACGGCTGGGTCGTCCTGAAGTTGAGCCCCCTCGGGCGCGCGGCGATACGACGCCCAGCTCGGTGCCTGGGCGGGTGGCGCGGTGTTCGACAACGAGGACGCGGTTACACCGGCACCAGCACCAGAGGACCCGTGCACCTGGACAGCATCAGCGTCGGCTGAGTTCGGCAAACAGTGGAGGTAGTGGTGCCTCTTTCTGGGTGATCCGAGCCCGACCGCGGGGCTGTCGGCCTCCGACCGCTGTCCGAAGGGGTGGAGGTGATGGCGGGGCTCGGCCATTTTGGGGTGTGCGCGTGTCGGTGGTGCTAGGTGCTAAGACGCCCACTTCTGACCTGAGAAAGGCATCTTCGGCGTGAACGTTTGCTGCACAGGCTTGTCGAGGCGCAGTCATGCCCTCTTTGGGTCCGCCTAGATCAGTCGACACGGGGTTGGTCACGATGACCTCTGGCGCGTCGGACCACCCGCCTCGACGACACCAGGCCGTGCCCCTGCAGATGCGCTATGGACACTGATGGTCATCCGATGTCGCATGGAAGTACGGGACGTGGCCTGCAGCAGTGACGCTCCGGCACGGCCGGGTTCCCGGATGGAGGAGGCGGCAGTCGGTGACAGCGCACGAGTACTGGACGACCGATCTGGCACGGCTCGAGGCTGCGGTGGGGGGCCAGGTGTTGACCCCGGGAAACGAGGACTACGAGAGATCACGCCGCGTCTTCAATGCGATGATCGACCGCTACCCGGCCGTCATCGTGCGCTGCGTGGACATGACGGACGTCGTCCACGGCATCGAGTTCGCCGGCCAGCACGGCCTCCCCGTGTCGGTCAAAGGCGGCGGTCACTCGGTCGCAGGCAGCGCCGTCGCCGATGCCGGTCTCACGCTCGACATGACAGCCATGACGCGGATCGTGGTCGATCCGGCTAAGCAAGTTGCCGTGGCGGAACCAGGACTGACCCTCGCGCAGTTCGACGCAGCCACAGCAGCACACGGGCTGGCGACCACCCTCGGGGCGGTCTCGATGACCGGCATCGCCGGCCTGACACTCGGCGGCGGACTCGGCTGGCTCAACGGGCACTACGGTCTGGCCTGCGACAACCTGCTCGCCGTGAACATCGTCACCGCTGACGGACAACTGCGCACCGCGTCTGCTCAACAGCACGAAGATCTGTTCTGGGCCGTGCGCGGAGGCGGAGGCAACTTCGGCGTCGTCGTCTCGTTCACCTATCGCCTGCATCCAGTGACGACGGTGCTGGCCGGAGGAATCACCTACCCGACGGACGTCGCGCAGGCGGCGCTGAGCCGCTACCACGAGCTGGCCGTCACGTCGCCCGACGAGCTGAGCACTGGGGCGTCGGTGAAGCTCGACGAGGCCGGTGACCCCGTGGTCTCCGTGACCGTCTGCTGGTCCGGGTCATCCGAGGAAGCCGAGGCGGCCGTTCGTCCCTTCCGTGAACTCGGTGCCTCGGTCAGCGATGAGGTGAGACCAGTGCCCTACGTCGCGCTGCAGCAGGCTGGTGACGGCACCTTCCCCGCGGGACGTCAGCATTACTGGAAGTCCAGCTTCTTGCGACAGCTTCCGGCCGAGGCGATCGAGACCGTGCTTCGCCACACGGCGCAGGCTCCCTCCCCCCACACCACCGTTGGCTTCCAGCAGATGACCGGCGTGGCCAGCAGGGTCGACCCCGCCGCGACCGCCTTCGCCCACCGAGCCGAGCAGTACGACTTCCTGATCCTGTCCCAGTGGGACGATCCTGCCGACTCACCGGCCAACATTGCGTGGACACGCTCGCTGTTCGAGGCCATGCAACCCTTCCTCGAACCCAGCGTCTACATGAACAACCTCGGCGACGAAGGGCCCATCCGCGTGAAGGCCGCCTACGGCACGAACTACGACCGCCTCGCCCAGGTCAAGGCCACGTACGACCCGGACAACCTCTTCCGGTTCAACCCCAACATCGTGGCCGCCCAGACATAGGCACCACGACGCCCGCACGATAGGCGTGGGTTGCGGTGGTCAACCGCGACCCGCCAGAAATAGGAACCCATCACCTCCACTGTTTGCCGAACTCAGCGTCGGCTGAGCCGGGTCGCCCCGCGCTCACTCGGCGGAGAAGTCGGCCAGCACGGCCCGGCCCTTGCCGGCGCCCTTGGCGGCGTACATCGCGCCGTCGGCCTGCCGCAGCAGCAGCTGCGCGGTGCTCTCGCGGCGGGCCGCGGTCTCGGTGTCGCCCGCGGGGACGGTGCTGCGGGTGCGTGGCGCGGTGGTCCGGCGCTCAGCGGGCGGCGGGGCGGTGCCCTGGTGGTGCGCGATGCCGACGCTGATCGACGTACGCACCTCCCGGCCCGCCACCTCGACCGGCTCGGTCATCGCGGCGACGACCCGGTCGGCGACCTGGAGGGCGTCGCCCGAGTCCTCGAGCAGGATGGCGAACTCGTCGCCGCCGAGCCGGGCGACGGTGTCGGTGGCCCGGACGCAGTCCAGCAGCCGGTCGGCGACGCGTTCCAGCAGGACGTCGCCGGCCTCGTGGCCGAGCTCGTCGTTGACCAGCTTGAAGTCGTCGAGGTCGCAGAACAGCACGCTGACCGTGGCCTCCGGCTGCAGCAGCGCCCGGTCGAGCCGGTCCGCGAACAGCACCCGGTTGGCCAGCCCGGTGAGTGCGTCGTGCAGCGCCTGGTGCTGGAGCTGGTCGCGGGCGTCGCCGAGGGCGACGAGCAGGCGCTGGTTGTCGGTCATCGCGAGGAACTGCCGGGTCAGCACCACCAGCACCAGCCCGACGCCGAGCAGCAGGTCGGTGGTCGGTGTCTCCGGAGCCCGGACCAGGCTGACGCACAGAGCGGTGCCGGCGGCGACCAGCGGGAGGTACGGCAGCACCAGCCGCACCAGCGAGGAGCGGCCGGCGACCTGTGGTCCGGTGAGCAACGTGTGCTTGCGCGCCGACGGGGCGGTCTGCCGGCGGACCGACCACCCGGCGGCGCCGACGAACAGGAACCCGATCACCCATCCGCTGCTGACCGTGTCCGCCGAGGAGTAGCGCTCCAGGCTGACGAGGTAGACGTACGCACTGTCAGCGAACGCCAGGCCGCCGAGTCCGACGGTGAGGATGGCGAGGGTGGTGCGCTCGGAGGAGTCGCCACGGGCGAGCGCCATCAGCACGAGGGTGCCGAGGACCAGGTCACCGATCGGATAGGCCAGCGACAGGGTCAGCGAGAACCACCCGTCGCCGCCCTCCGCCACCACCGAGCCGAGCGCCGTCACCCACGACAGCACCAGCAGCGAGCCGGCGATGATCATCCCGTCGAGCAGGTCCCGTCCGCGGGCCACGAGCTCCGAGGACTGGCTGCCGAGCCAGGTGACGAGACCGACCGCCGCGGCGAGGGGGAAGAGCAGGAAGCCGACGTCGGCCAGCGACGGGAACGGCACCTCCTGGCCGAGCACCACCTCGTAGTAGCTCCACACGAGCTGGCCGGCCGCCCACGCCCCGGTGCCGATCGAGAGCCACCGCCACGCGCGGCGGCGGTGGCCCGTCGTACGGCGCGAGGCGACCACGCACCCGGCGGAGGCGAGGGACGCCGCGAGCAGCTGCCCGCCGTTGCTGAGAAGGAGAACGGCGGTGTCGCTCATCGCGGGGACCCGAAGCACCACGACGAACACGACGCCCAGCAGCGTCGCGACCGTGACGAGTACCCAGGCGCGCATGGTTCCCTCCCCTTCCGAAGAGAGTGACACGCAGGGTGGGCGATTTGGGCGTCTTGCCCATTTTCTCCCCGACCCTTTGCCGTCGGCCGCTGGTCGGGAGCGGCGCCACGGATTGGTACAGTCATCCGTCGCAGACCCGAAAGGAACGCCCGATGAAGAAGCTCGTCATCATCGCCCTCGCGGCCGCCGCCGCCGTGTTCGCCAGCAAGAAGGCCAAGTCCGGCCAGCACGAGCAGGCACTCTGGGCCGAGGCGACGGACAACGTCAGCCGTTCCTGAGCGCCCTGCTCACCGGGGGCCATGGCGCAATTGGTAGCGCACCTGCTTTGCAAGCAGGGGGTTAGGGGTTCGAGTCCCCTTGGCTCCACCCCGGGTCAGAGCCCCTTTTCCGTCTCCGGAAGAGGGGCTCTTCCGCGTCGTACCCCAGAAACATGACGGCAGGGGTCTTCACGCCGACCCCCTCCCCGAACTCGCTCCCGAGCCGCTCAGCCCGCCTGATGTGTGGAGGCCGAGGACACCTGCGGGTAGATGTTCCTCATGACCGCGATCTGGCTGCGCCCCAGGATCGCCACAGCCACCCGTGGGTGCACGTGAGAGCGACCAGGAGCGAGGCGCAGGTCCGCCGAGTGGCGTGAACGGTGATGACCGGGACCCGTCTGCATGAGGCAGGTCCCCATCCGCTGATGACGGCGCGATCGTGCGATGGCCGGTGCATTTCCCGGAACCGGCACTGAAACCGACCAGAACCCTTCTGGAATCGAGGTCATCCCGGACGGATGAGGCGCACGAGGCCAAGAGGCTGTGCGATCAGGCGGTGTCGCTGTGTCCCATCACCATGAGCACGATCGACGATCCGGCCACCATGTCCGGAGGCAGGTCTGGCCAGGCGACACACACGGCGCGTGCCGGCAGATTCGGTTCGATGCCCGGCGCGATGCAGTGGTCGCCTGGGGGAGACCTCGATGGCCTGGTCGAGGAACGGGTGGCGATTCGAGCGCCGCCACTGGGACCGTTCCGCTTCCGCCCATGCTGGCCTCGGCATTCCGCCGTCTCGTGACGTCGACATTCACCTCTGCGAGACGGGAAGCATCGGGCGGCCTGTTGAGGGACAGCGGGAGAGACCGTCGCCGGGGAAGCCCCGCCTCCTGTTTTTCATCCACCGCCAGCGACAGCTCGATCCTGATGAACAGAGGGAAGATGCCATGACCACCACCACCACTCGAGCCGGGTCTCAAGGGGACCCTCTCGCCGGACGAGTACACGACCAAGACGATGCCCCACTGGGGACAGGTCTATCTCTCCCCGATGGCCAAGTACGGGGACATGGACTACGTGTCCATCTCCTACGTGACCGACGCCGACAAGGCAGCCGCGCTGATCCCCAAACAGCTGGAGCTGGTCAAGATCCCAGCGCTGCCCGGGCAGGCCGTGGCGAACCTGGTGTTCGCCAAGTACCGAGAGTGCGACCTCGGGCCGTACATGGAGGTGATCGTCTCCATCCCGGTCCTGCACAACGGTGAGATCTACGGATACCTACCGGCCATCTACGTCGACACCGACTCGGCCATGCTCGCCGGGCGCGAGCTGGGCGGCTACCCCAAGAAGATCGCTCAGATCACGATGCGCAACTACGGCAACATGTTCCTGAGCCACATGGCCCGCGGCTCCAGGCAGCACAAGACGGATCCCAACTTCGCCGACGTCGCCTCGTCCAGTGTCACCATGGGCCGAAAGCTGTTCTCGGTGCCGCTCCCGGCGGACAGTCCGGTTCAGCTGCCAGCGCCGTACGACCAGCTCCTTGCGCTGCCCCCGCCGTCAGGCAAGCCTCAGGCCTACGTGCTGCGCACGATGGGGCTGCGACGCTTCCCCGGTGTCGGGCCGGGGCCGAACGGCGCCGCCGGAGCAGAAGTGCTCCAGCTCGTGTCCACCCCATGGCGCGTCACGAGCGCCGAGATCTACGCCGGCGATGCCGCCAGCATGGACCTCCACCCGACGAAGGAGGACCCGCTCGGGCGGCTCCTGCCGTGCAACTCGGTGCTGGGCGCATTCATCATCCGGGGCGACATGTACACGAAGGCCGACGAGTGGGAGCTGGTCGAGGACCTGAAGGTGACCAACGCGAGGTAACCGCGAGCGAGCGAGGTCGATCCGCAGCAGGCCGCGGGCCACGTGGCAAGCCGCAGCCGGCGCAGGGGGTTCGGCGTTTGGGCCGGCGGGACATCGACCTCGGTTCGCCCGTCCGACTCCGGGTCGCCGCCCAGTCACCCCCGATGGATGATGCGGCGGCCCGGGTCGCCTCGGTCTAGTGGATGCCAGGTCTTCGTCGAGCAGAGGGGTTTTCCATGGCGCTGAACGAGTACGAGCCGGGCGTGGCCTTCTCCGGGACGATCGGCAGGACCGCCGACGAGTCGACGCCCGCCTGGCCCAAGCCGGTACGGGCGGTACCCGGGGCCCCGAACGTGTTGTTCATCGTGCTCGACGACACCGGCTACGGGCAGCTCGGTTGTTACGGCAGCCCGATCGCCACGCCGAACATCGATGCGCTTGCCGCCGGGGGTCTGCTGTACACGAACATGCACACCACCGCTCTGTGCTCCCCTTCGCGGTCATGCCTCGTGACGGGGCGCAACCACCACGCCAACGCCACGGCCTGCATCAACGAGCTCGCCACCGGCTACCCCGGATACAACGGCGCGATCCCGTTCGAGAACGGGTTCCTGTCCGAGATGCTCGTGCAGCACGGGTTCAGCACCTACCTCCTCGGCAAGTACCACCTGCTCCCGTCGGAACAGGAGTCCGCGGCCGGCCCCTACGACCGGTGGCCGCTCGGGCGTGGGTTCGAGAGGTTCTACGGCTTCCTCGGGGGAGACACCAGCCAGTGGTACCCGGAGCTCGTCTACGACAACCACCAGATCCAGCAGCCGCGGACTCCGGAGGAGGGCTACCACCTCACCGAGGACCTCACGGACAAGGCGATCGAGTTCATCGCCGACGCCAAGCAGGTGGCCCCCCACAAGCCGTTCTACATGCACTTCTGCCCCGGCGCGATGCACGCGCCGCACCACGTCGCCAAGGAGTGGGCAGACCGGTACCAAGGGCAGTTCGACGACGGCTGGGACGTCTACCGCGAGAGAGTCTTCGCGCGCCAGAAGGAGCTCGGCATCGTGCCCGCTACCGCGGAGCTCTCCCGGCATGACCCCGACGTCCCCGACTGGGGCGAGCTACCGGCGGACCAACGCCGGTTCTACGCCCGGATGATGGAGGTCTTCGCCGGGTTCCTGTCGCACGCCGACCACCACATCGGCCGGCTGCTGGACTACCTGCGGGAGACCGGGGAGCTGGACAACACCCTGGTCATGCTGGTCTCGGACAACGGGGCCAGCGCCGAAGGTGGCGTCACGGGAACCCCGAACGAGGCCCAGTTCTACAACAACGCGCCGCAGCCCGTCGCGGACATGGTGAACAGGATCGACGAGCTCGGTGGGCCGACGACGTTCAACCACTACGCCTGGGGGTGGACGTTCGCAGGGAACACCCCGTTCCGCCGGTGGAAGAGGGAGACCTACCGGGGCGGGGTCAGCGATCCCTTCATCGTGCACTGGCCCAAGGGCATCAAGGCCCGAGGGGAGCTGCGCACCCAGTACACCCACCTCATCGACATGGTCCCGACGGTGCTCGACGTCCAGGGCATCGAGCCGCCGGCCACCATCCGCGGCGTCACGCAGGCTCCCCTGCACGGCATCAGCTTCAGGTACTCCTTCGACGACGCCGCAGCCCCCACCCGGCACCGCACGCAGTACTTCGAGATGCTCGGCCACCGAGCCATCGACCACGACGGCTGGCGTGCGGTCTGCCCCTGGCCCGGCCCCTCGTTCGCCGAAGCAGGCAAGCCGTTCGGCGTACCGATCTCTGCAAGTGACCTCGCCGACCTCGACGCGAATCACTGGGAGCTCTACAACCTCGACGAGGACCCGACCGAGAACCACGACGTCGCCGACAAGCATCCCGACAAGCTGATCGGGCTCATCGCGCAGTGGTACGTCGAGGCCGGCAGGTTCGGAGTCCTACCGATCGACGGCGCCGGCATGCAGCGGTTGGCCACCGAACGGCCACAGGTGGCGGAGCCTCGAGACCACTACGTCTTCCGACCCGGGACCCAGGGGGTGCCCTTCTTCGCAGGCCCCCGCGTTCTCAACCGGCCCCACGCCATCACTGCCGACGTCGAGATCTCCCAGGACCGCAGGGACGACGGTGTCCTCCTCTCCCAGGGCTCCGGGCTCGGTGGCTGGTCGCTCTACCTGTCCGGGGGCCGGCTCCACTACGCCCACAACTACATCGGGCAGGCGGTCTACCGGGTGGTCTCGCCGGAGCCAGTGCCTGCGGGACGGCACCAGCTTCGCTACGAGTTCGAGCCGACCGGCGAGCTGGACTTCAAGCACGGGCGCGGAGCCCCCGGCCGTGCCCAGCTGTACGTCGACGGTGTCCTGGTCGCGCAGGAGGAGTTCCCGACGACGACACCTATGGTGATCAACCCCGGCCCGATCGTGTGCGGCTTCAACCACGGACTGGCGGTCAGCCCCGACTACGACTCGCCCTTCCAGTTCACCGGCAACCTGCACACCGTGACCGTCGATGTCTCCGGGGAGCTGATCACCGACAGCGAGACCGAGATGCGGATGGCGATGGCCCGGCAGTAACCCAGCCAGAGCGACACACCCACCGGCGCGGGCGCAAGCACGGGGCGTCGTCAGAGCGCGCCGCGCACCACGGAAACCAGGTGCCGGCTCAGCGTGTCCAGGTTGAGCTGGGTCCACCGGTGGCAGGCGAGGAACTCGACGATCGCCTCCACCCGGGGATCCTCGGGGGATGCGAGCTCAGGCTCGTCCCACGACCCGACCGCGACGCCGGGCACGCGCAGGAGCAGGTCCGCAAGTCCCTGGCGATCGCTGGCCGCCAGGACGCATCGAGCCAGCTGCTCGGCGGTGAAACCCCGCCACTTGAAGGGACTCAGCGCGGCTGAGACCGCAGCAACTGCCGACTCGTCGCGCCCGCTGCTCACCGTCACCCCGGGACCTCACCAGACTGGTGCCTCCCCGTCATGTCCTTCATACCCGGAGCGCGGAGCGCTCAAACGCAACGTAAGGGACATCCGGATGTTGTCATCCACAAAGGTCACTTGCGGCACAAATCCATCAGTCTGCTGCGCGACAGGTGTGCGCCAGGGCATGTGCGTAGGTGCGTCCGTCAGCGACCCGAGAGTCACCAGGCCGGTAGCCCTTCGCGGGCGCTACTGGGTGTCGAACACCGCCCACACCGACTTGCCACCACCCGCGTCCACGGAGACGCCCCAGTCGCGACTCAGTCCCTGCACGATCATCATGCCGCGGCCTCCCAGGTCGAGATTCCGCGGGGAAACGACCATCGGTCCGGACATAGCACCGTCTCGAACCGTCAACAGCACCGACCTGTCCAGCGCTCTCAGGCTCACGGTGAAGGGCGTCCGCGCGTGCACGAGGGCGTTCGTGGCCAGCTCGCTGACGACAAGCTGGACATCATCGGTGAGGTACGACAGATCGTGATCGGCGAGGTGTCGCAGGACGAAGTGTCGAGCCTGCGACGCGCTACTGACGGTCACGGGTAGCTCGAGCGCGTGTGACCACGGTGCTTTCCGGTCCATCTGGAGTCCCACCAACTCTGCGCACCGTCGCTACGGCCGACGTCGTCAAGTGCGGGTCTGGGCAGTGCCAGGCCGTATAGGCAGACCGTATCCCCCGTGCGTGCAGCCAAACACGTGTCTAACCGACGATCGAGGCTTCTCCGCTCCCGCGAGTCCCGGCGGAAACCTCGAGGGGAGTGACTAGCTGAGCGATGACGGGGATCGTGCGCTGATGTGTCCGGGTTTCGTCCGTTCCGGTGACGGCCACGGCCCGTTCACCTCGGCTACCTAGCGTCGTGGGCTCCGCATCTCCCAGCAGAAGGAAGCCCATGAAGTCCCTCATGACTCGTCGCACCGTGGCCGCCGCCGTCTCCGGAGCCCTCCTCGCCTCGGGAGCCGCCGCGCAGGCGGCCGGCCCGTCGTTCGGGACCACGGCACCCGTGGCCGGGGCCGACGGTGGTCTCGTCGCGGCCTTCTCGTCCGTGGACCGGAACACGGCGTGGACGCAGACGGCCAAGCTCCACCTGGACTTCCCGACCTACCACCCGGAGGGCCTCGCCCTCACGAAGGACCACATCTTCCTGTCCTCCGTGGAGATCACGGAGCCCACGCAGAAGTACCCCTCGCCGGTCGGCGGCTACGACCGCACCCCCGGCAAGGGAGTGGGGCACCTGTTCGTGATGGACCGCCAGGGACACCTGCAGAAGGACATCGTCCTGGGTGAGGGCGACATGTACCACCCGGGCGGCATCTCCTTCGACGGCACCGACATCTGGGTCCCGGTCGCGCAGTACCGGCCGAACAGCAGCGCCATCGTCTACCGCGTCGACGCCACCAGCCTCCAGGTGACCAAGCAGCTCGAGGTGCCGGACCACATCGGCGGCATCGTCCTCGACGAGGCCAGCGGCCACCTCGTCGGCAACAACTGGGGCTCGCGCCGCTTCTACGAGTGGACCGCGAAGGGCCGGCAGGTCGACGTCTGGGACAACGCCAGCCACTTCGTCGACTACCAGGACTGCCAGTACGTCGCGTCGGCGAAGATGCTCTGCGGCGGGGTCACGAACCTGCCGCAGACGCCGGCGGCGGGAGGTTCCGGTGCCACCTACGAGCTCGGCGGCCTGGGACTGATCGACATCCGCTCCCACGCGATCGTCCACGAGGTGCCGTTCCAGAAGTGGTCGACCGCCGGTCACGTCATGACGCGCAACCCGCTCAAGGTGGCCGCCGACGGCAACCGGCTGAGCCTGTGGGCCGCCCCGGACAACGGCGACGAGGGCAGTGGCACCGAGCTCTACACGTTCGAGGCGGCCGTCGAGCCCGCCGGCTGACCCCGGCTCAGGGCTCGACGGGTGAGGTGCCCGGCTCGCCGAGCAGCAGCGCCGCGGACAGAGCGGCGGGCCCGCCGTCCACCGCCACCCGGTTGCGGCCGAGCCGCTTGGCCTCGTAGAGCGCCTTGTCGGCCTGGTGCACCAGGCCGGTGTAGTGCGCCATCGTCGAGTGCCGCGCGGCGACGCCGGCCGAGGTGGTGACGGTCAGGTCGGGATGGTCCTCCAAAGCCACGCCCGCGACCGCCGTACGCAGCCGCTCGGCCGCGGCTGCGGCGTCCTCGAGACCGGTCTCCCGCAGGAGCACGGCGATCTCCTCGCCGCCGTACCGGTAAGCGGTGTCCGTGGAGCGCAACGCCTGGCCGATGGCGACCGCGACGTCGCGGAGCACCTGGTCGCCGAGCAGGTGGCCGTGCTCGTCGTTGAGTCGCTTGAAGTGGTCGAGGTCCATCATCACCAGGCTCATCGGCCGTCCGTAGCGGCGGCAGCGCTCCCACTCGGTGTCGATGTCGTGCTCGAAGCGGCGCCGGTTCGGCAGGTGCGTGAGGCCGTCCATCTCGGCCTGCTCGCGGGCGGTGCTGTGCAGGTGCGCCGACTCGAGGGCTGCCGCCGCGGTGGACAGCAGGGACGACAGCACCTGCTCGGTGTCCTCGTCGACGATCGGGGTGTCTACCTCGAGCACCGCGGTGACCATGCCGGCCAGCACCAACGGGTAGGCCCGCCGGTCGCCGGCGGTGATCGGCAGCGCGTCGGCGGCCGCGGTGAGTACGACGCTCGGCGGCGTCATGCTCGGGGGCGCGTCGGCGCCGTGCGGGTCCGAGCTGCGATGCGTGACGTGGAACTCCTGGTCGCCGCCGCGCAGCCACAGGGTGGTGCTCGTGCCCAGCAGCTCGGCGGCGGCCGTGGTCACCGTGCTCGAGACGTACCGGATGCTCAGGCTGCCGGCGATCTCGCGGCCCACCCGGACGACGGTCTCGAAGCGGTTCGCCAGGAACGCCAGCCGGATCTCCCGCTCGGTCGCCTCCGTGCCCGCCTCGTCGAGCTCGGTGGCCAGCTTGCCCAGCGCCGTGCCGATCTCGGCGAGCTCGGGGACCGAGGTCGTCGCGGTCCTGGCGGTGAGGTCACCGCCCCGCAGCCGGCCGATGGTCTCGTGCAGGTCCTCGATCGGGACCAGCACGGTGTCCTGCAGGCGCCGGCGCCGGCGCACCGTGACCGCCCCCGATGCGCCGAGGAGCAGGAGGTAGCTGGCGAAGACCGCGATGAGGGCTGCGTTCTGCGTCTCGAGCGCCTCGGTGCGCCGGTCGCGGATCGCGGTGGTGCTGACCAGGTCCTTGGCGCGGTAGGAGTCGAAGAGCGCCTTGCCCTCGAGCAGGAACCGGGTCAGCGTGCCGTCGGCGCGCTCCGCGTCGGTGAACTTCTTGCCCGCGGCCTCGGTCGCCCAGGTCTGCCACTGCTGGCGGGCGAGCAGGGTGGCCAGCACCCGGTCGGTGACGTCGGAGCTGTTGCGGACGTCGTGGAGCAGGTCGGAGACCGCCTCGGTGGCGTTCGTGCGACCGTCCTCGTAGGGCTCGAGGAAGACGGTGTCGCCGGTGGCGAGCCAGCCGCGCAGTCCGGTCTCCTGGTCGAGCATCGCCTCGTGGACGTCGCGCGCCTCCTTGGCGAGCTGCACGTAGTTGGCGAGCCGGGGCTGGCTCACCAGGATCAGGTAGCCGGAGGTGGCGAGGCTGAGCACGAGGACCGACAGCAGCACACCGATCGTGAACCGGTGGCTGCGCTGCAGCTGGTCCACCAGCCCGAGGGCTCGGTGCGGCTTCCTTGCCACGGTGCTCTCGCCTCTGCTCGACGACGGCAGAACCTCGTCCGTCCCCCGAGATCTGCACAGGCGAATTTACCGAACGTATGCGTGTCCTGCGTGCTTTCGCCCGGTTTCTGCGCGGTCGGGTCCACCTCGCCCGGCAGCAGCCCTCATGGGCCGCGACCGTACGCTCGGAGGGTGTCCGTCACCCCGCTGCTCGCGCCTCGGCTGTGGGGTCTGCACGCGCTGGCGCTGCTGGCGACGACGGCCGCCGTCCTCCTCGGCCTGTGGCAGTACGACGCGTGGAGCAGCAGCCGCGAGGACCAGGCGGCTGCCCGCGCGCAGGCTCCGGCGAAACCGCTGGCACGGGTGATGTCGGCCGACGACCCGTTTCCCGGCAACGGGGTGGGTCAGCCGGTCGAGCTGTCCGGTCGGTGGCTGCCGGGCTCGACGGTCTACGTCGAGGACCGCGAGCTGAACGGCCGCCGCGGCGTCTGGGCGGTCACCCCGGTGGCGGTGTGCGACGGCGGCGATGCCTGTCGTACGGCGCCGGCCGTGCTCGTCGTACGCGGCTGGGCGCCGACCGTCGGGGACGCGCCGGCCCCACCGACCGGCCGGGTCGACGTGACCGGGTGGCTGCAGCCGGGCGAGGGCTCCGGCACCACCGACCCGGACCCGACCGACGACGTGATCCCCGAGATGCGGATCGCGGACGCCATCCAGCACGTCGACCAGGACCTCTACGGCGGCTACGTGATGGCGAAGCAGCCGACGCCCGGTCTCACCGCGGTCACCCCCGCGTCGCTGCCCACGGCGTCGACGTTCACTGCGGTGCGCAACCTGCTCTACGCGGTGGAGTGGTGGGTGTTCGGGGGTTTCGCGGTGTTCCTCTGGTGGCGCTGGTGCCGCGACGAGCTCGAGCGGCAGCGGACCCGGCCGCCCGGCGAGGTGAGCCAGGTCACCGGAGTAGCCTCGGGCGCGTGAAGAACGCCCTGCTCCGCTACCGCGTGATGGCCAACGTCGTGGGCGTGCTGCTCATCGTGCTGATCCTCGTCGGTGTCCCGCTGAAGTACCTCACCGAGGAGGGCACCTCCCTCCAGCAGGCCGGCGAGTGGATCACGACCTACCTCGGCATCGCGCACGGCTGGCTCTACATGATCTTCCTGGTCACGGCCTTCCTGCTCTCGCGCAAGGCCCGCTGGAGCATCGGCTTCACCATCGTCACCCTGCTGTGCGGCACCGTGCCGATCCTGTCGTTCTGGGCCGAGCACCGCGCCACCGCCGCTGTCCGGGCGCAGCAGGCGCACGCACCGCAGCCCGTCGGCGCCTGAGCGCCGCCCGATGGCCGATACCGCGTTCGTCCTCGGCGGCGGCGGCCTGCTCGGTGCGGTCGAGGTAGGCATGCTCCGGGCGCTCCTGGAGGCGGACGTCCGGCCGGACCTGATCGTCGGCACCTCGGTCGGTGCCCTCAACGGCGCACTCGTCGCGACCGACCCCGAGCCGCGGGTCGTCGACCGGCTGGTCCGGCTCTGGGAGAGCGCGGCCAGCAGCGGCGAGGTGTACGGCGACGGGCCGGTGCGCCAGGTCACCCGGGCCGTCCGCACCGGCACCCACCTGCACTCGGCCAAACCGCTGCGCGACCGGCTGGTCCAGGAGCTCGGCGACCTCACCTTCGCCGAGCTCGCCGTGCCGTTCCAGTGCTGCGCGGCCAGCATCGAGCGGGCGGCCGAGCACTGGTTCACCAGCGGCCGGGTCACCGACGCCGTGATGGCCTCCGCCGCCGTGCCCGGACTGCTGCGGCCGGCGCGGGTGGACGACGAGCACTACCTCGACGGCGGCATCGTGAACTCCATCCCGGTCGGCCGGGCCGTCGAGTGCGGCGCCACGACCGTGTTCGTGCTCCAGGTCGGTCGCGTGGACCGGCCGCTCTCGGTGCCGACCAAGCCGTGGGAGGTCGCCCGGGTGTCGTTCGAGATCGCCCGCCGGCACCGGTTCCACCGGGAGATGGCCGAGCTGCCCGCGCACGTCACCGCGCACGTGCTGCCGACCGGCGGCGGTGACGACCGGCGCGACGACTCGCTGCTGTCCTACCGGGACTTCGCGGCGGTGATGCGCCGCATCGACCGGGCGTACGACGCGACGTCGGCCTACCTCGCGGAGCACCTGTGACCGGCTGGTTCCGGCGGCTCGTCGTCGCACCCGCCGTCATCGCCCTGACCGTCACGATCCTGACCACGATCCCGCTCTGGCTGCTGGCCGCGACGATCCTCTCGCCCGTCGTACCGGGGCGGCTGCGGCCGCTGCGCCTGCTCTCGCTGCTGCTCATGCACCTGGTGCTGGAGAGCCTGCTGCTGGTGGAGCTCTTCGGGCTGTGGATCGCCTCCGGCTTCGGGGTGTTCATCCGGCGGCCGTTCTTCGAGCGCATCCACTACGACCTCGTGCTGGCCTACCTCGTGGTGTTCTTCCGGGAGGCCCGGCGCGTGGTCCGGCTCAAGATCGTCACCGAGGGCGCGGCCCCGGACGCCTACCCCGGCGAACCGCTGCTCGTGTGCTGCCGGCACGCAGGACCGGCCGACTCGTTCACGCTGATGTACGCCCTCATGCACTGGTACGGGCGCGAGCCCCGCGTCGTCCTGAAGGACACCCTCGCCTGGGACCCGGCCATCGACGTCATCCTCAACCGGCTGCCCAACCGGTTCGTCTCGCCGAACCGCGGGAAGCGAGGCGACGACACGCTGGAGCGGCAGGTCGGGGAGCTCGCCCGCAACCTCGACGAGAACGACGCGTTCGTGATCTTCCCGGAGGGCGGGAACTTCACCCCGGAGCGACGGCAGCGCAGCATCGACAAGCTGCGCCGGCTCGGGCTCGAGGCGATGGCCCGCCGGGCCGAGCGGATGGAGAACGTGCTGGCCCCGCGGCCAGGCGGGCTGCTCGCGGCGCTCGACGCCGCCCCCGAGGCCGACGTCATCCTGGTCGCGCACACCGGCCTCGACCACCTGCTGTCCGTCCGGGACATCTGGCGCGAGCTGCCGATGGACAAGCAGATCATCATGCGCTGGTGGCGGGTGCCGCGCGCGGAGATCCCCGACGACCGCGAGGGCCGGATCGAGTGGCTCTACTCCTGGTGGGAGCAGATCGACACCTGGGTCGAGGAGCACCGGCCCGTCGACCTGCCGCCGCGGTTCCGTCGCCGCCGCGCCGCCGCCTGAGGACCCGGACAGCACACGGCCCCGGCCACCTCGCGGTGACCGGGGCCGAAGCGTGCGTGGCCTACTTCTTGCTGACGTCGATCTCCTCGACCGGCTTGTCCGGGGTCGTCGCGTCGTGCGGCACGTCGGTCGCGTCCGAGGCGGCCTCGGCGGGGTCGGAGGCCGCGGAGTCGTCCGGCGTCGCGTCGGCACGGTGGGCACCCGCACCCGCACCGGCGACCGGGCCACCCGCGGGCGGCGGGGTCGGCGCCGGCGGCGGCGTGTAGGAGGACTGCCAGGTGGTGGTCGGCTGCTTGCCGCCGAACTTCTTGTACGCCGCGTAGCCGAGTCCGCCGAGCCCCAGCAGCACCAGCAGCTTGCGGCCGCGGTGCTTCTTCTGCGGCGCCTCGATCTCGCCCTTCAGGGCGGCGGCCACCGCCTTGCCGCGCTTCTTGGTCTCGCCGCGCACGTCCTCGGTGGCTTCCTCGACGCTGGTCAGGGCCGCGGTCAGCACCGGCAGCACGGTCTCGCTGAACCTGTCGCGCGCGTCCGAGACGTAGGGGGCGGCCTTGTCGCGCGCGTCGGCGACGTACGGCGCCGCCTTGTCCCGCGCGTCGTGCAGCACGGGCACGGCCCTGTCGCGGGCCTCGGTCAGCACCGGCACCGCTCGGTCGCGGGCGTCGGTGAGCACCGGGACGGCCTTGTCGCGGGCGTTCTCGACGTGCGGCGCCAGCGTGCCTGCGAGGTCACTCGCCTGCTCGCGGAGCTGCTCGCGCAGTGTCTTCTTCTTGCCCATGGTCGAGAGGTCCTCTCTTCGCCAGTCATCAGAAACGGCAGGTCGTCAGGCTGCTCGTGCCCGTTCTCCGGACGATCATGCCCGCATCGTCGCGACGATCAAACCCCGGGGGCACCCAGCGAGACGGCACCGTCGGCCGGTGTACGACGCACCGGGTTGGCCGACGTGCGAGGATCGGTGGGTCCACAGATACACAGTTGTTCGACTGAAAGGCGGCGTGGTGTCCGAGACCTACGCGACGTTGAAGACCAACCGGGGTGACATCGTCATCCACCTGTTCCCGAACCACGCGCCGAAGACCGTGCAGAACTTCGTCGGCCTGGCCGAGGGCACTCAGGACTACCAGGTCCCCGAGACCGGCAAGAAGTCTCCGGAGCGGTTCTACGACGGCCTCGGCTTCCACCGGATCATCGACAACTTCATGATCCAGGGCGGCTGCCCGCTCGGCACCGGCACCGGCGGTCCCGGCTACACCTTCAAGGACGAGTTCCACCCGGAGCTGCAGTTCGACCGCAAGTACCTCCTCGCGATGGCGAACGCCGGCCCGGGCACCAACGGCTCGCAGTTCTTCATCACCACCGCCGAGACGCCGTGGCTGAACAACCGGCACACGATCTTCGGCGAGGTGGAGGACGCGGACTCCCGCAAGGTCGTCGACGCGATCGGCAGCAGCGCGACCGGTCCGGGCGACCGCCCGAAGGAGCCGGTCGTCATCGAGACCGTCCAGGTCGAGCAGCGCTGAGCTTCTCGCTGCACCGATGAGCACGTCCGAGACACCGCAGGCCGGGGCTTCCGAGCAGGAGGCCCCGGTCTGCTACCGGCACCCCGACCGCGAGGCACACATCCGCTGCCAGCGGTGCAACCGCCGGATCTGCCCCGACTGCATGCGGCCGGCCGCGGTCGGGTTCCAGTGCCCGTCGTGCGTGTCCGAGGGGTCCCGCTCGACCCGATCCGGCCGGACGCCGTACGGCGGCCAGCACTCCGGCGACCCCTCGCTCACCTCGAAGGTCCTGATCGGGCTCAACGTCCTGGTGTGGGTGCTGATCCTCGCCACCGGCGGGCGCGGCAGCCGGCTCGTCGACCTGCTCGCGCTGCGGCCGGACGGCGAGATCACCACCGTCGACGGGGTCACCTACAACATCCCCGCCGGGGTCGCCGACGGCCGCTACTGGCAGCTGTTCACCACGATGTTCACCCACGTCGAGGTGTGGCACATCGCCTTCAACATGCTGGCCCTGTGGACGCTCGGTCCCCAGCTCGAGCTGGCGATCGGACGCGCCCGCTTCCTGGCGCTCTACCTGCTCTCCGGCCTCACCGCCAGCGCCACCGTCATGTGGTTCTCCACGTCCTACTCCCTCACGCTGGGCGCCTCGGGCGCGATCTTCGGGCTGATGGGCGGGCTGCTCGTGATCGCCGTCAAGGTGGGCGGCGACGTGCGGGGCGTGGTGACCTGGATCGCCGTGAACTTCGCCTTCACGTTCCTGTTCGTGCGGCTGATCTCCTGGCAGGGCCACGTCGGCGGCTTCGTCGGCGGCCTGCTGCTCGGCGCCGCGATCGTCTACGCGCCCCGGGGGCCCTCGCGGACCCGCTGGCAGCTCGGCGGGATCCTCGCGGTGGCGGTGCTCGTCGCCGTCGCCACGGCCGCCCGGATCGCCGTCCTCGCCTGAGTCCCCGCCGCCGCTGGGTTCGCAGGCTCGACTCCAGCGCGCATCGACCCGGCAGCCGGTTCGTCCTTGGTCTGGACCGCCCCGGGGTTGTCCCGTTTGCCCGGTGCCCGGCGGGGGTATCCACGCCTCGAGTTGCACCCCTTCGGCAGCCGTCCCCCACCGGCGGTTTCCACATTGGGGATAAACCCTGTGGACGAAATTCCAGGGATGTAATTCATGCACATCTGTGTGCACAGGATGTGCAGAACCGGTGCCGCAGAGCCGTCTCTGCGACACCGGTCCTTGGTGTCTCGGGGGAAAGGCCCGGGTCAGGGGCGTTCCGGCGGGGCTACTCCCAGTGGGTCGCGTAGACGAACCCGACGGCCATGAAGCCGATGCCGACCATCAGGTTGTACTGGCCGAGGTCGGTGAACAGCGGCAGCGTGAGGTCCTGACCGGTCACGTAGTAGGTCACGATCCACAACAGCCCGATCAGGAAGCTGCCGAGCATCCCGACGACGACACCGCGGCCGCGGCCGAGCGGGGTCGACGGGTGTGCCGCAAGGGCGAGCCCGACGAAGATCAGCCCGAACCCGATCATGTAGTTCCAGCGGCCCAGGTCGCCCATCCAGGTGAGCTTGGTGCCGTCGGTGTCCGGGCCGGCCACCGCGACGTACACGACGAGCCAGGCGATGCCCGCCAGCACCACGAGGGCCGCGAGCGCCGTACGCGCGACCGAGATGCTGCCGGCGCTCGAGAAGCTCACGTTCGACGCCGGGCGCTTGGCCTTGCCGGTGCGGCTGGACGGACGGGATCCGGACACGGGTACTCCTGGGGCTGTGGTCGGCGGGCGAGGGCGGGCGCGCGCCGCCGGACCGGTTCTGGGACTCCGCTAGCGTAGTCGGCATCACTCCTCCCGCACGAAGGCACCTCGCAGGCACCCGATGAAGCACCCGGCCCCTCACCCGCACCGACAGACCTGGCGCGCCCGGTTGGCGACCGCGTTCGCCGAGCGGACCCGGACCTACCGGTCGCGCTCGCTCGGCTGGCGGCTGGTGGCCCCCGCCGTGTTCCTCGTCGCCGGCGTGCTCTTCGTGACCAGCATGGTCAGCTCCGAGGGCCGCGACATCCGCGCCGGCCGGTACGACGACCTCGACGGTCTCGCGAACGCCCAGGCCAAGGATCTCGAGGAGCTGCGCGCCCAGGCCGCCGACCTCACCGCGGAGGTGGACCGGCTGACCCGCGACCTCGGCACCGTCGGCGGCACGGGTGAGCGGGCCCGTGTGCGGGGGCTGGAGCGGACGGCCGGACTCTCGCCCGTGCACGGGCCGGGGGTGACGATCACGCTGGACGACGCACCGAAGGAGAAGCTGGCCGAGGCCGGCGACGACCTGGACGCGGTCAGCGAGCTGCTCGTGCACCAGCAGGACATCCAGGCCGTCGCCAACGCGCTGTGGGCCGGCGGCGCCGAGGCGATGACGATCCAGGGGCAGCGCGTGGTGTCCACGACCGGCATCAAGTGCGTCGGCAACGTGGTGATCCTGCACGGCGTGCCGTACTCCCCGCCCTACCGCATCTCCGCGATCGGGCCCACCGACCAGATGCTCGCGTCGGTGACGACCAGCCCCTACATCCAGCTCTACCTGCAGGTGGTGCAGAGCTCGCAGCTCGGCTGGGACGTGGCTGTCGACGAGTCGCTGGACATGCCGGGCTACACCGGGTCGACCGACCTGGAGTACGCCCGCCCCGCCGCCTGACCGGTCAGGCCGGCGGCGGCACCGAAGGGCTCTCGGTCGCCGGTGTGCTCGGCGTCTCCGAGGGCGTCGGGGTCGGGGTCGGGGTCTCCGAGGGCGGCGGCTCGTAGGCGGACACCGTGATCACCACGGTGGTGCCCTGCGGTGCGGTGGTGAAGGCCGCGGGGCTCTGCTTGAGCACCGTCCCCTTCTGGGACTCGGTCGAGGAGTCCGTCACCGTGTCCACCTTGAAGCCGGCCTTCTCGAGCTTGGCCCGGGCCGCGCCCTCCTTGAGACCCACCACGCTCGGGACCTCCTTCGGCCCGGCGGCGTAGAAGACGGTCACCAGGCTGCCCTTGGACACGCTGGTGGCCGGCCGCGGGTCGCTGTCGACGACGGTGTCCTTCGGCTCGTCGGACTGCCTCTTCACGAGCTTGACCCGCAGCCCCGCGTCGGTGAGCTTCTGCCGCGCGCTGTCCTTGTCGTCACCGAGGATGTCCGGCACCACGACGTCCGGCTGGCCGGTGGACACGCTCAGGTCGACCGGGTCGCCGGGCGGCAGCGTGCTCAGCGGGTCTGGGTCCTGCGCGATGACCCGGCCCTTGGGGACGTCCTCGGACGCCTCCTTCGACACGTCACCGACGGTCAGCCCGGCCGCCTCGATCCGCTGCTCGGCCTCCTTCTGGGTCATGTTCACGACCTGCGGGACGGTCTTCTCCTCCGGCGCCGAGTTGAACAGCATCGGGCCGAGGACCGCAGCCAGCACCAGCAGCGCGACGACTCCGATGATCGTCAGGATCAGCGGCCAGCGGTTCTTGCGCCGGTCGTCGTCGTCACCCTCGTCGTCGCGGTGGGCGCCGAACAGCGTGGTCTCGCCGCCGGGCACGAAGTCGTCGTCGTCCGTCAGGGGTACGACGGGCGCCTCCACCGGCTTGCCGGCCAGGAAGCGCTCGATGTCCGCGCGCATCGCGGCGGCCGACTGGTAGCGGTCCTCGACGTCCTTGGTCAGCGCCTTCATCACGATCGCGTCGATCTCGGGCGCGAGGTCCTCGTCGATCGTGGACGGCGGCGGGGCCTGCTCGCGGACGTGCTGGTAGGCCACCGACACCGGGCTCTCCCCGACGAACGGGGGCCGGCCGGTGAGCAGCTCGTAGAGCAGGCAGCCGGTGGAGTAGACGTCGCTGCGCGAGTCGACGGTCTCGCCGCGCGCCTGCTCCGGGGAGAGGTACTGCGCGGTGCCGACGACGGCGGCGGTCTGGGTCATCGTCGAGGAGGAGTCGGCGATGGCGCGGGCGATGCCGAAGTCCATCACCTTCACGTCGCCGCTCGGGGTGAGCATCACGTTGGCCGGCTTGATGTCGCGGTGCACGATGCCGGCGCGGTGGCTGTAGTCGAGGGCCGCCAGCACCCCGGAGGTGATCTCGAGCGCCCGCTCGGGGAGGATCTTGCGACCTTCGCGCAGGATCTCGCGCAGCGTCCGCCCCGCGACGTACTCCATGACGATGTAGGGCTGCGGGACGTCGGAGCCGTCCGTCGACGTCTCCTCGCCGGTGTCGTAGACCGACACGATCGCGGGGTGGTTCAGCGACGCGGAGCTCTGCGCCTCACGCCGGAAGCGGGCCTGGAAGGTCGGGTCGCTGGCCAGGTCGGTGCGCAGCCGCTTGATCGCGACGACCCGGCCCAGCCGCACGTCGGTGCCCTTGCGCACCTCGGCCATGCCGCCGCGGCCGAGCAGCTCGCCGAGCTCGTAGCGACCCCCGACGCGGGGTCGCGAGCCGCCGGACTCTTGGTCGCTCATCACTCGCCGTTGCCTTTCCCGTTGCCGTTGCCGTTTCCGTTGCCATTGCCGCTGCCCGACTTCTCGTCCTCAGGGAGGGCGCCGTAGACCGCCATGGTCACGGTCGACCCGGGCTCGACCTCGCCGGAGGGGGTGACGTCCGCGACGGTGTCCGGCTCCTGGTCGCCCGGGTTGTCGACCTCGGTCTCCTCCACCTTCAGGCCGAGCGCCTTGAGCTCCTTCTCCACCTCGTCCTTGGGTCGGCCGAGGTAGGCCGCCGGGTCGACGGTCACCCGGTCGTCGGTGGTCTTGCTGGCGCTCGGCGAAGCCGGCTTGGACGACTCGGACGGTGAGGGGGTCGACGACGGCGTCTTCGAAGGCGTCCTCGACGGCGTCGTCGACGGGGTCCTCGACGGCGTGTCCGACGGGTGTCTGGTCGGCGCGGTTGTTCGCCAGCGCGGCCAGGGCGAGCACGATCACCAGCACCGCGATGCCGGCCGCCGACCCAGGGCAGCCAGGCACGCCGGCGACGTCCGGGCTCGCCCGCGGCCGGTGCGGGTGTCGGGGCCAGCACCCGGGTGCCGCCGTCGTCGGAGTCCGCGGCGGCCCGGTCGACCGCGGCGGCGGCCACCGCGGCACCGGCCACGGGGGCGACGCCGGCGACCGCGGTCGGGGCGTCCGCCGCGGGGTCGACCGGCGTGCCGGCGCCGGCCTCGACCGGTCCGCCGTGCAGGGCGGTGGCGAACGCGGCGGCACTCGTGAACCGGGCGGCAGGGTCCTTGGCCAGCGCCACGGCCACCGTCTCGCGCAGGTGCGCAGGCACGTCGTCCGGCAGCGGCGGCGGCTCGGACCGCACGTGGGCGAGCGCCGTCGCGATCGAGCTGTCCGCGTCGAAGGGCCGGCGACCCGCAAGGCACTCGTAGAGCACCACGCCGAGCGAGTAGATGTCGCTGGCCTGGGTGGCCGGCTTCCCCTCGGCCTGCTCGGGCGAGAGGTACTGCGGGGTGCCGATCACCTGGCCGGTCTGGGTGAGCGCGACGGCATCGGCCGCGCGGGCGATGCCGAAGTCCGTGATCTTGACGGTGCCGTCCGGGGTCACCAGCAGGTTGGCCGGCTTCACGTCGCGGTGCACGATGCCCAGCGCGTGGGCGGCGGCGATCCCGTCGGCGGCCTGGCCGACGAGGTCGGCGGCGGTCTCGGCCGGCATCGGCTCCCCGCCACGCAGCAGCGCCGACAGCGGCTCGCCGCGGACCAGCTCCATGACGAGGTAGGGCTGCGGCGGGCCGTCCCCGTCGTCGGCCGGCCGCTCCCCGAAGTCGAAGACGGAGGCGACGTTGGGGTGGTGCAGCGCGGCCGCGTTGCGGGCCTCGGTCTCGAACCGGCTCCGGAAGGTCGCGTCGTCGGCGTACTCCCGCTTGAGCACCTTGACCGCGACCTCGCGGCCGAGCACGGCGTCGGTCGCCTGCCAGACCTCGCCCATGCCGCCGGTCGCGATCCGGCGGTCGAGGCGGTAGCGCGGTGTCCCCGGTGCTGGCTCGTGGGGGCCGGTCACTTGTTGATCACGGCTTCCATCACCCGCTTGGCGATCGGCGCGGCCAGGCCGCTGCCGGAGATCGCGTTGCGCTCCACACCGGCGTCCTCGACGAGCACCGCCACCGCGACCTTGGGGTCGTCGGCCGGCGCGAACGACACGAACCAGGCGTACGGCGGCCGCTCGGGCGAGCTCTGGGCGGTGCCGGTCTTGCCGGCGACCTTGATGCCCGGGATCTGCGCGGTCGTGCCGGTGCCGTTGTCGACGACCTCGATCATCATCTGCGTCAGGTCGCGGGCCACGGACGAGGACACCGCGTTGCTGCGGAACGCCTCCGGCCGGGTCTTGTCGAGCAGGGAGAGGTTCGGCGCCTGCACCTCGTCGACGACGTAGGGCCGCATCACCGTGCCGTTGTTGGCGATGCCCGCGGCGACCATCGCCATCTGCAGGGGGGTCGCGGCCACGTCGAACTGGCCGATGGCCGACAGCGCGGTCTGCGGCTCGTCGGGGTTCTCGGGGAAATGGCTCTTGACCTGGCCGCCGATGTCGTTGAGGTAGGTCTGGTCGAAGCCGAAGTTCTCCGCCTGCTGGCGCAGGGCGTCGTCGCCCAGCCGCAGCCCGATGTCGCCGAAGGACACGTTGCAGGACACCTCGAGGGCCTGCGTCAGGGTGATCGGGTCGCCGCCGCAGTTGCTGCCGTTCTCGTTGACCAGGTCGGTCGACGTCTGCGGCAGGTCCAGCTTGGTGCCGCCCTTCACCTTCGTGTCCGGGGTGTACTGCCCGCTCGAGAGCGCGGCGGCCGCGGTCACCAGCTTGAACGTCGAGCCCGGCGGGTAGATCTCCTGGATCCCCCGGTTGAGCAGCGGCCGGTTCTTGGTGCTGTTGAGCTCGTCCCAGGCCTGCTGCACCTCGCTGAACTTGTGCGAGGCCAGCCGGTTGGGGTCGTAGGTCGGGTGGGTGGCCATCGCCAGCACCTTGCCGGTGGTCGGGTCGAGCGCGACGACCGCGCCCTCCGTGTTCTTGCCGAGCGCCCGCAGCCCGTCGTACGCCGCGGTCTGCGCCTTGGGGTCGACGGTCAGCGACACCGAGCCGCCCTTGGGCTGGCTGTTGCCGACCATGTCGACGACCCGGTTGACGAACAGCCGGGGGTCGCTGCCGGACAGGATCTCGTTCTGGCTCGACTCCACCGCGGAGCGGCCGTAGATGTAGGAGTAGTAGCCGGTGAGCGGGGCGTACTTGCGGGGCTGCTTGTAGACCCGCTGGTACTTGTACTGGTCGTCGGCCTTGACGCTCTCCGCGACCGAGGTGCCGCCGGCGACGATGGCGCCGCGCTTGCGGGAGAACTCCGCGTCGCGCACCCGCTTGTTGTCGCCGCGGGAGTTGAGGCTGCTCGCCTCGAAGTACTGCAGGTACGTGCTGTTCAGCAGCAGCGCCGCGAACAGCAGCATGCAGAAGATCGACATCGTGCGGATCGGCTTGTTCATCGCAGATGCACCACCTGGGTGGCGTCGTCCTCCTCGGGGGACGTCAGCTCGGGGAGCGGGCGGCGGGCCTGGTCGGAGATCCGCAGCAGAAGCGCGACCATCGCCCAGTTCGCGACCAGGGACGAGCCGCCGTAGGACAGGAACGGCGTGGTCAGGCCGGTGAGCGGGATCAGCTTGGTGACGCCGCCGATGACCACGAAGACCTGGAGGGCGAACACCACGCCGAGACCGACCGCGACGAGCTTGCCGAACGCGTCCCGGCACACGAGGGCGGTGCGCAGCGCCCGCTCGACGATCAGGCCGTAGAGCAGCAGCACGGCCATCACGCCGGTGAGCCCGAGCTCCTCACCGATGGAGGCGATGATGAAGTCGGAGTAGGAGAACGGGATCAGCGTCGGGTCGCCCTGGCCCAGGCCGCGGCCGATCAGCCCGCCCCACGCCATGCCGTACATGCCCTGCACGATCTGGTAGGCGTTGTTGTCCGGGTCGAACGGGTGCAGCCACGCGTCCACGCGGGACTGCACGTGCCCGAAGACGAGGTAGCCGACGTAGGCGCCGGAGGCGAACAGCGCGCTGCCCACCACCAGCCAGCCGGGGCGCTCGGTGGCGACGTAGAGCATCACCAGGAACAGCCCGAAGAACAGCAGCGACGAGCCGAGGTCGCGCTGGAAGACCAGCACGCCGAGGCTGATCAGCCACATCACCAGGATCGGTCCGAGGTCGCGGCCACGGGGCAGGTCGATGCCGGCGAAGCGTCGACCGGCGAGGGCGAGCGCGTCGCGGTGCAGCACGAGGTAGCCGGCGAAGAACAGCACCAGCATCACCTTGGCGATCTCGCCGGGCTGGAAGCTGAGCGGGCCGAGCCGGATCCAGATGCGGGAGCCGTGGATCGTGGTGCCCAGCACCGGCAGCAGCGGCATCACCAGCAGCACGAGGGCCACGAAGCCGGAGGTGTAGGTGAACGACTGCAGGCGGCGGTGGTCGCGGATCACCACGAGCACCAGCACGAACAGCAGCACGCCGAGCGTCATCCAGATCAGCTGGCCGCGGGCGAACGTCTTGGCGTCGGGGTTCGCGGCCAGGTCGGCCAGGTCGATGCGGTGGATCATCGCCAGGCCGAGACCGTTGAGCGCGGCCACGATCGGCAGCAGCACCGGGTCGGCGTACGGCGCGACGAGCCGGACCACGACGTGGCAGCCCACGCAGAGCACGGCCAGCCAGCCGCCGTACCCGACGATGTCCGCGGGGACGGTGCCCTCGACGCCGAGGCCGACCGCGGCATAGGCGCCGACGCCGACGATCAGGCTGATGACCAGCAGGAACAGCTCAGCGCCGCGCCGGCGGCGGTGCGTGAAGGCGGCCTCCCGCATGGCCTGGATGGCGCTCATGACGTGGCCTCGATGCAGTCGGGCGGGCTGAGGGTCGGCGACGGTGTCGGCGTGGGTGTCGGCGTGGGGGTCGGGCTCTTCGTCGGCGACGGGGCCCTGGTGCCGGACGCCTTGCCGGTGGGCCTCGCGGTCGGCGACTTCGACGGGCGTCGGCGTCGGGGTCGGGGTCGGCGTCGGCGTCGGGCAGGCGCGGGCCGCGTCCCCGAGGCGCGCCACGATCTTGTGGGCGTCGGCGAGCGACTCGGCGGGGATGCCGGCGCGGACCTGCTCGGCCGGGAAGTCCGGCAGCGCCTGGATGGTCACCGCGGTCTCGTCGACCAGGTGGTTCATCCGGACCCCCGGCACGGAGGCCTGCACGCCCTGGTAGATCCCGACATGGTCGCCGTTGGCGGCGACGTAGTACTGCTGCTGGCTCCACCGGTAGCCGAGGAACCCGGCCAGCGCGAGCACGAGTGCCAGCACGAGCACCGCGGCCAGCGCCTTGAGCCGGCGGCCGCGGCGCGGTGCCTGCGGTGCGTAGCGCAGCTCCTCGGGGTCGACCTGGGTGTCGCCCGCGCCGTTCCGGCCGTCGCCGTTGCCGGCCTCGCCCGGCACCGGCTCGATCTCGCCGGTGTCGCCGCTGCGGTGGCCACGGAAGAAGCTCTTGGACGCCTGGCCCACGCGGCGCGGCTGCTCCGCGGCGGCGCCGACCAGCATCGGTCCCGTGGCGGCGGCCGCCAGTGGGGGGCCGTCGTCGGCGGCGCCGACCTCCTCGACGTCGGCCACGACGCAGGTGATGTTGTCGGAGCTGCCGGCGTCCAGCGACGCGCGGATCAGCTCGACGACGGCGTAGTCGATGGAGCCGGTGCCGAGGATGTCGGCCAGCCGGTCGTGGTCGAGCACCCCGGACGCACCGTCGCTGCACAGCAGCAGCCGGTCGCCCGGCGCGAGCTCGATGTAGAAGAGGTCGGGGTCGGTCTCGTGGACGCCGTCGACCGCGCGCAGGATCAGGTTGCGGTGCGGGTGCGTGCGGGCCTCGTCCTCGGTGATCCGGCCCTCGTCGATGAGGCTCTGCACGAAGGTGTGGTCCTTCGTGAGCTGCGACAGGGTCCCGTCGCGCAGCAGGTAGCCGCGGCTGTCGCCGATGTGCGCGAGGCCGACCCGGCTGCCGTCGAAGAGCGCCGCCGTGACCGTCGTGCTCGTGCCGTCGAGCGCGGGGTCCTGCTCCACCAGCTCGGCGATCCGGTCGTGTGCGCGGTGGATCGCGCCGGCGAGCGCCTCCAGCATGTCCTCCGGCGGCGTCTCGTCGAGCCGCCGCAGCGCTTGTACGGCGGTCGAGCTGGCGATGTCACCGCGCGCCGCGCCGCCCACGCCGTCGGCGATGACCAGCAGGTGCTCGCTGGCGAAGCCGGAGTCCTGGTTGTCCTTGCGGACCCGCCCGACGTCCGAGAGCGCCGCGTACCGCAGCAGCAGACGCGGGCCGTCCGCACCGTCGCGGGGGTCGACGGCGCCGTCCTCGGGGGGCGTGGGATCCATGGGCGGGGGCAGGCCCTATTTCCTCAGCTCGAGGGTGGTCTTGCCGATCCGGACCTTGCTGCCGAGCTGGAGGGTGGTCGGCTGGGTCAGCCGGTGGGAGCCGATGTAGGTCCCGTTGGTGGAGCCCAGGTCCTCCACGAACCACTGGTCGCCGGAGCTGGCGATGCGGGCGTGCCGGGTGGAGACGTAGTCGTCGTCGAGACGGATCGCGGCGTCCGAGCCGCGGCCGATCAGGATCGGCGCCTCGTCGAGGGAGACGGACTCGCCCTCGTTGGCGCCCTCGACGATCGCCACGTGGGTCGGGGCGCCGCGCGGCCGCTTGGCGGGTCGGCTGCTCTGCGCCTTGCGGGCCCGCTTGTCGGCCCGGCGGTCGGCGCGCGGGGTGGACTCGATGCGGGCGCCGAACATGTCGGAGCGGATCACCGAGATCGCGGAGAGCACGAAGATCCAGAGGATCGCGAGGTAGGCGAACCGGATCAGCATCAGGGTCAGCTCAGACATCGCGACCTCCCGCAGCGGGCAGGAAACGCACGGTCATCGTGGTGTTGCCGATCTTGATCTGGCCGCCGTCGTCGAGGGTGGCCTGCTTCACCTTGTGGCCGTTGACGAGCATCCCGTTGGTGGAACCGAGGTCGACCACGCTGACGTCGGTGCCGGTGCGGTCGTTCGCGTGCACCCGGATCTCGGCGTGCCGGCGCGAGACGCCCGGGTCGTTGATCCGCAGGTCCGCCTCGGTGCCGCGCCCGATCACGATGCCGGGCGGGTCGAGCGGGTGCTTCATCCCGTTGACCTCGAGGATCACGTGGGCGCGCCGTACGGCGGTGTCGGTGACGGACCGCTCGGAGACCGGGGTGACCTTGGCCAGCGCGGCGCTGCGCACCCGGAACCGGCCGGTGGACAGGTCGTCGCGCTCGTCGAAGCTGATCGTCACCGGGCCGGTGAAGACGTAGGCCTGCTCGTGCGCATGGTCGCGGAGCATCTCGGTGAGCTCCTGCGCCAGCGTGGAGGAGTACGGCGCGAGGCGCTCGTGGTCCTGCCCGGAGAGCTCGACGTGGAACTGGTTGGGGACCAGCCGCCGGTTGCGGGAGAGGATCTGCGCGGAGTTGTCGACCTCACGCTGGAGGGCGGCGGCGATCTCCACCGGCTGCACGGCGCTGCGGAAGGCCTTCGCGAACACCCCGGAGACCATCTGCTCGAGACGGTTCTCGAACTTCTGCAGGATTCCCACGCTGCCCTCCTCTCGCTGCTCGTGTGTCCGGTGTACCTACCCCCGTCTCAGGCATGCCGAACCCGGGAGCGTCGCCGGTGAGCATGACAGAACCATGGCGGAGCAGGCAGGCGCACACCGGTGGGCGGATCCGACGTACAGGCATCGTAACGGGCCGGTCGTCGCCGGCTTCGAGCGGACGTACGGGGCGCGCGGCCCGGTTTGGGCGGCCTGCGGAGCGTGGGATACCCTGAGCGGGCTTCACGCGCGAGTGGCGGAATAGGCAGACGCGCACGGTTCAGGTCCGTGTGCCCGAAAGGGCGTGGGGGTTCAACTCCCCCCTCGCGCACCACCCCCAAGGTGCATCCAGAGCCCCGGTCCGACGACCGGGGCTCTGGCATTTACCGGACCGGTGGGTGAGCGGCCCGACCACCGATAACCGGTTGTCGCCGCCGTGCGACGTCCCCATCCTTGGCGGGTGTCCCGACGCCTCGCGCCGTACCCGATGTGGCTGGTCTACGTGGGCGCCTGGGCGTTCGTGGGGGCGCTGTCCTGGGTGACCACGCCGGTCTACCTCATCCGCGAGGTCGGCATGTCGCCCCTGCAGCTGGTGCTGGCCGGGACGGCCCTCGAGGTGGCGTACTCCGTGTTCGAGGTGCCGACCGGGGTCGTGGCCGACCTGCGGGGGCGGCGGGTGTCGCTGGTGGTGGCCGGGGTCGTGATGGGCGCCGGGATGCTGCTGGTCGGGCTGGTGCCGCACGTCGCGGCGGTGCTGGCCGGGATGGCGGTGTGGGGCGCGGGCTGGACGTTCCGCAGCGGCGCCGAGGACGCGTGGCTGGCCGACGAGACCGACCCGGCGACCATGAACCGCGCCTACCACCGTGGCGCGCAGGTGGGCCGGCTGGCGCGGTTGCTCGGCTTCGCGGCCTCCGCGCCGCTCGCCCTCGTCGACCTCGCCCTGCCGGTGGTCGCGGCGGGCGGGGTGGCCGTCGCACTGGCGGTGCTGGTCGCGGTCGCGATGCCGGAGCAGGGGTTCGTCCGCCCCGAGCGCAGGGGTGGCCGGATGGCGCACGGCCTGGCCACGATCCGGGCGGGCGCCGGGGTCGTGCGACGGACGCCCGTGCTCCTTCTCGTGCTCGGCATCCTGCTCGTCCTCGGCGCCTGGCAGGAGGGCTTCGACCGGCTGTGGGAGGCGCACCTCCTGGTGGACGTGGGCGTGCCGGACCTGTTCGGGCTCGCCGGCGTCGCCTGGTTCAGCGTGATCGCGGCGGCGGTGACGATCCTGTCGTTCGCGGTGGCGGCGCCGCTGGTGCGGCGGTGGGAGCGGCTGTCGGCGCTGCGCCTGGCGCGGCTGCTGCTCGGCATGCACGTGCTGCTCTTCCTCGGGGCGGCTGCCTTCGCGGTCGCCGGGTCGTGGTGGCTCGCCGTGGCCGCGTACCTCGCCACGTCCGTCGTACGCGACCTCACGGGGCCGCCGTTCCGGGCCTGGCTGAACGGCAGCATCACCGACTCGTCGCATCGCGCGACCGTGCTGTCGCTGACGTCGATCGCGGGCAGCGCCGGCGAGTGGGGCGGCGGGCCGGCCCTGGGCCTGGTCGGCAACGTGTACGGCGTGCGCGCGGCCCTCGCCGCCGGGGCGGCGCTGCTGCTGCCGACGGCCGGGCTGTTCGCGCGGGCGGTCCGGCACCACGGGGTGGAGCCCGAGGTGGCGGCTGCACGACGGCTGGTTCCGCGCAGCCCCGGTAGTCCGTGACGAAGTGGCTGACCCGGAGGTGTCTTCCGAGCCGTTGCGTCACGGACTACCCGGGGTGTGCACAGGGCAGTGGTGGGTCAGCTGCCGCCGTTGCCGTTGAGCAGCATGCTCCCCTGCGGCTGGTAGGGGTTGCCGTCGTGCTCGATCAGGTAGTGCTCGTTGTAGGCGCGCACCGCCTGGGCGTTGGTCATGCCGGGGAGCTTGAAGCCGAGGATCTCCTGCACCTTCTTCTCGGCCTCGGCGCGGGCGACCTGCTGCTGGGCGATGGCCTGGGCCTTCTGCGCGATCGCGGTCTTCTGCGCGGCCTCGGCGGCGTACGTCGCGGCCTGGGCGTCGTTGATCTTCTTGATCAGGTTCGGGTCGGTCGGCTCCGGCTTCTTCACCAGCACGGAGAAGTGGTCGAAGTAGTGACCCTGGGCGTTCGAGTCGACGAGCTCGACGATGCCGGTGCGCAGCGTCGAGGCGATCTCGGTGCGGACCTTGGGGTCGTTGCGGACCGTGGTCCAGGCGTACTTCTGGGTGATCCGGCCGAGCTCGACGTCGACCGGGTCCGCGACGATCTTGCGGATCATCGTCTCCCAGCCGCCGGAGCCGGAGCCGTTGTCCTGGATGTAGGCGCCGTAGCGCTGGCCGAGGTTGGTGTAGAACTTCTCGAGCGTCGCGCAGTCGGTGATCTGGTAGAAGCGCACGATGATCGGCACCTGCATCTCGACGTTGTCGGCCGAGACCACCTTGAAGGGGTTGGCGTCCGACCCCTCCTGACCGGTCGCGTCCCAGTCCCGTTGCGACGAGGAGTAGGTGACGTAGTTGTCGCCCGGGGAGTTGAAGTTCTCGTGCGTGCCGGCGGGGACGCAGCCCTTGAACCGGGCGTCCTCGATGGGGCCACCGCCGATCTGCACGGCGATCTGGTTCGGTCCGGTGGACACCGACGAGGTCGCGAACGACCCGACGACCAGGACGGCGACCAGGGCGGCGACGACGAGGCCGATCCTGCGCAGCACCCTGCCACCGTTGGCGGCCTTGGCCGTGACCTTGCTGTACGTGCTCATGGCAGTGCCTTTCGCGGGGAGTTGGCGAGGTCGACCTGGTGCACCTCGTCGAGGACGATGCGACCGAGGGAGCTGGTGGGCTCGACCTCGATCTCGGTGAGCGCGGCGTCGCGGACCGCGTCCTTGAACGCGCGCAGGTTGGCGATCTCCGTGCGCTCCTGGCTGGTGAGGCGGGTGCGCTGGACGAGGAGCCAGGCGACGCCACCGAGCAGGACCAGGGGCACGAGGTCGAGAAGCAACCTCATGGGGGTTCCTTTCGAGGTCCTCCGCGCACGTCGGCGCAGAGAGAGGTGAAGGGGGTCGGCGACGTCGGCGTCGACGACGAGGGAGAGGTCCTAGCGGGGTGTCATGGTCAGCTGCTCTCGACGACGGGACTCAGGACAGCAGCGTTGCCACTGTGCCGACCAGACTTCCCGGCTCACCTGCCAGAAATATACGAAATCCCGCGCACGGATGCGCGGGATTTCCTCGCGTCTCGACGGGAACTTTCACCCGGGTCGACGGGAACTTTGACCCGGGTCGGCGTCAGCGGTGGCCGGAGACGGGGTGCGGGGTGTACCCGGAGCCGAGCTCGGCGAGCTCGTCGTCGGACAGCTCGAGGTCGACGGCGGCCACGGCGTCGCTGAGGTGGTGCGGCTTGGTGACGCCGACGATCGGGGCGGTGACGGCGGGCTGGTGCAGCAGCCAGGCCAGCGCCACCTGGGCGCGGGGGACGCCGCGCCGCTCCGCCACCGCGGCGACGGTGTCCACGATCGCCTTGTCCTCGTCACGGTAGAGCGAGCTGCCGAACTCGTCGGTCTCCGTGCGCGCGGTCTCGGTGTCCCAGTCGCGGGTCAGCCGGCCGCGGGCCAGCGGGCTCCACGGGATCACACCGATGCCCTGGTCCTCGCAGAGCGGCAGCATCTCCCGCTCCTCCTCGCGGTAGAGCAGGTTGTAGTGGTTCTGCATGGACACGAACCGCGTCCAGCCGCCGAGGTCGGCCACGTGCTGGGCCTTGGCGAACTGCCAGGCGTACATCGACGACGCCCCGATGTAGCGGGCCTTGCCGGCCTTCACGACGTCGTGCAGCGCCTCCATCGTCTCCTCGATCGGGACGCTCGGGTCCCACCGGTGGATCTGGTAGAGGTCGACGTAGTCCGTGCCGAGCCGGCGCAGCGACCCATCGATCTCGTGCAGGATCGCCTTGCGGGACAGGCCGGCGCCGTTCGGGCCAGGCCGCATCCGGCCGTGCACCTTGGTGGCGATCACGACGTCCTCGCGCTCGGCGAGCTCGTCGAGGGCGCGACCGGTGAACTCCTCGCTGCTGCCGCCGGAGTAGACGTTCGCGGTGTCGAAGAAGGTGACACCGGCCTCGAGCGCGTGCTTGATGATCGTGCGGGCAGCGTCCTCGTCGAGCACCCATGGGTGCCCGCCGCGGGCCGGGTCGCCCCAGCTCATGCAGCCCAGCGTCAGGGCGGAGACCTCCAGCCCCGTGGTGCCCAGCTTCGTGTAGCGCATCAGCTCTCCTCGCCTGCGAAGGTCGGCGACGTCAACGACACGGTAGTGCGGCGCGCAAGCCCGGTCCGGGGCGCAAGCCTCAGGCGGTCACGAGCGCGGCGAGCCGGCGGGCCATCAGCGCGAACGTGACCTTGTGCGCGGCGACGGTGGACCACCAGTACGCGTGCCCGGCGAGCCCGGCCGGCTCGAACGTGGTCCGCAGGGTGAGCTCGGTGCGGGCACCGGCGGGCCGCACCAGGACGTCGAGGTACGCCGTGCCGGGCAGCCGGGTCAGTGCCCGCAGCTGCAGCCGCGTGCCGGGATGCACCTCGACGACCTCCCAGAAGTCCATCGCGTCGCCGTCGGTGAGCGGCCGACCAGGGCCGGCGATGAGGTACCCGGGTCCGCCGAGCAGCCCGTCCGCGACGCCCCGGACCCACCACAGCAGCCGGGGCGCGTAGAACCGGGCGTCCCCGCCGAGCGACCCGACCACGTCCCAGGCCTGCTCCGGGGTGGTGTGCGCGGTGACGGTCTGCTGGTCGACGTACGGCATGCGGTGGGACCCGGTCAGACGGACCACAGACCCGGGTCAGCCCAGGCCGACGAGGTCCCTGCCGCGGTCGACGAGGTGGTAGTGGCTGGTCGCCCAGATCGCGGCACCCGCCGCGGCGAGGCCGAGCACGGTGAAGATGGTCGAGCTGGCCGGGTGCCGCTTGGCGTGGTCCCAGGCCTCGTCGCCCTTCTCGCGGAACTTCTGGAACAGCCGGTGCGCCCAGCGGAACTCCGTCGACCAGATCCAGAGGCCGAAGAGCACCGGCGGGATGGTGAGCGGCCCCGGGAGCACGGCGAGCGCGAAGCCGGCGGCGATGAACAGCAGGCCGGCCAGGAACACCCCGAACCGCCAGGCGTGCCCGATCCCGGGCTTGCGGCGCATCCGGTGCCGGAAACCCGACGGCTCACCGGGCAGGTCGGAGGGCACGTCGGTCGTGGTGCGGGACGTGCTGGGCATCGCGGCTCCGGTCCTCAGCGTCGCAGGTGACATCCGTACGACGGTCGAGTGGCAGTTTAAGTGCCCGTTCGCAATCCCGGGCGAGATCAATACTGTGTGCGGATGCAGCCCCCGGCTCCGACCCCCGACCGACCGGCCCTGCCCCCGACGCTCGACGAGCTGCCGCCGCTGCGGCGGGAGACGTTCGAGGCCCGTCTGGACCGGTGGCTGCCCGACCTCGAGGCCGCCCTCCGTCCCCTGTACGTCGACCCGGAGCCCGTCGCGCTGCGACTCGTCGAGCTGGCCGCCCGGGCCTTCGCGGCGCGCGCCGACGACCTGCACCGGCTGGACCTCAAGCGGTCCCTGGAGCCGGACTGGTTCCAGCGGCCGGAGATGGTCGGCTACGCGGCCTACGCGGACCGGTTCGCCGGGACCCTGACCGGGGTGGCCGAGCGGACGCCGTACCTCGCGGACCTGGGGGTGCGCTACCTGCACCTGATGCCGCTGCTGACACCGCGCCCGGCGCCGAACGACGGCGGCTACGCGGTCGCGGACTTCCGCAGCGTGCGGCCCGACCTCGGCACCACGGACGACCTGCGGGCGCTGACCGGGCGGCTGCGGCAGGACGGGATCAGCCTCTGCCTCGACCTGGTGCTCAACCACGTGGCGCGCGAGCACCCGTGGGCGGAGAAGGCGCGGGCGGGCGACCCGACGTACCGCGACTACTTCCTGGTCTACCCCGACCGGGAGATGCCGGACGCGTTCGAGCAGACGCTGCCGGAGGTGTTCCCGGACTTCGCGCCCGGCAACTTCACCTGGGACGCCGACCTGGACGGCTGGGTCTGGACGACGTTCAACGACTACCAGTGGGACGTCAACTGGGCGAACCCCGACGTGCTGTGCGAGTACGCCGACGTGATCCTCGACCTGGCCAACCACGGCGTCGAGGTGTTCCGGCTGGACGCGATCGCGTTCACCTGGAAGCGGATGGGCACCAGCTGCCAGAACCAGCCGGAGGTGCACGCGCTCACCCAGGCGCTGCGCACGGTCGCCCGGATCGCCTGCCCGGCGGTGGTGTTCAAGGCCGAGGCGATCGTCGGTCCGCAGGACCTGGTCGCCTACCTCGGGCAGGGCGAGCACTGGGGCAAGGTCAGCGACCTCGCCTACCACAACTCGCTGATGGTGCAGGTCTGGTCGATGCTCGCCTCCCGGGATGCCCGGCTCGCCGCCCGGGCGCTGCAGCAGCTGCCGGCCACCCCGTCGACGACCGCGTGGATCACCTACGCCCGCTGCCACGACGACATCGGCTGGGCGATCGGCGACGACGACGCGGCGGCGGTCGGGCTCTCCGGCTTCGAGCACCGGCGCTTCCTGTCCGACTTCTACGCCGGCGACTTCCCCGGCTCCTGGGCCCGCGGCCTGGTCTTCCAGGAGAACCCCGCCACCGGCGACCGCCGCATCTCCGGCTCGCTCGCCTCCCTGGCCGGGCTGTCCGCCGGCGACCCGGGGTCGGTCGACCGGATCCTGCTCGCGCACGCGGTCGTGCTCGGCTTCGGCGGGCTGCCGGTCATCTGGATGGGCGACGAGCTCGGCCTGCTCAACGACCCCGACTGGGACGCCGACCCCGAGCACGCTCCGGACAACCGGTGGGCGCACCGGCCGCGGATGCCGTGGCCGCTGCCTCCCGACGAGCACGGCATCCAGGAAGGCGTACGTCGCCTGGTCGCCGCCCGTGCGTCGCTCCCCCACCTGCACGCCGCTGTGCCGGCCGAGGTGCTCGACCCGCGCGACCCGGGCGTGCTGCTCGTCGCCCGGCGGCACCCCCTCGGCACGATGCTCGGCGCCTACAACGTCACGCCGGGCGCGCGGCACGTCCCGCTGGCGGTGCTGCGTGACCTGGGCCTCGACCCCGACTCGATCGTCGACCACGTGTCCGGCTCGACACCGGTGCTCCACGACGACGCCGTCCAGCTCGCGCCGTACGCCTGCGTGTGGCTGACCGCGTCATGATGGGGGCGATGATCACCCGCGAGCTCGCCGAGACCCTCGCCGCGGCCGGCCTGGTGTGGGAACCGGCCAGCGGCGACCGCTTCCTGGTGCCCGACCGGGACCTCGACGAGGAGGTGTTCGTGGTCAGCGGCATGTCCGTCGAGGTGTCCGACCTGCCGACCGGCCCGGAGATGCGCTTCAACGGCACCGTCGAGTGGGCGCTGGACAGCATCGGCCAGCACGAGGTGGTCTGGCTGCCGCGGGAGGACCAGCTGCGCGACGCGCTCGGCGACCGGTTCGAGCGGCTGGAGCGGCTCGATGGAGCCACCGGCGGCTACGCGGTCGTGCTCGCGGACGGCGCCCGCTATCGTCGACATCGACGCCGAGCGGGCCTACGCCCGGGCGTTGCTGGCGGTGCTGCCGTCCTGACCGTCGGCCTCCGCCAGCCGCTGGTGCAGCCGGTCCCGGATCTCCTCGGGCGTGAGCTGCGCGCGGGCGCGCTGGTTGCGGGCGATGATGGCCCCGGTCGCCGCCACGCCGGCCAGCCCGGCCAGGCCGAGCGCCTTCCACAGCTTCATCCGCACACCCTTCCTCCGGAGGACCGATGCCGCACACCTCGCTGACGCTGGACCAGGCCGTCGACCTGACCCGCACCGGTGACGTGTGGCTGTTCCGCGGCCGCACGGTCGCCGACCAGGCTATCCGCGCGGTGACCAACAGCCCGGTCAACCACGTCGGGATGGCGGTGGTCCTCGAGGACATGCCGCCGCTGATGTGGCACGCGGAGCTCGGCCGCGGGCTGCTCGACCTCTGGACCGGCACGCACCACCGCGGCGTCCAGCTGCACGACCTCCGCGAGGCCGTCGACCAGTGGACCGGCCGCTACGAGCAGCGGGCCTGGCTGCGCCAGCTCGACGCCGCCGTCACCCCGGAGATGGAGGCGGCGCTGCTGCGCACGATCGCCCGGATGGACGGCACGCCGTTCCCCGCGACGGTCTCCCTCGCCGGCCGCTGGGCCCGGGGTCGCGTGCGCCGGCCCGCGCCGGTCGAGACGACGTACTGCGCGGAGGTGGTCGCCGCGACGTACCAGGCGATGGGCCTGCTCGGCGACGACCGCCCCACCAACTGGTACGACCCCGGCAGCTTCTGGTCCGGCGACGAGCTCGCCCTGCTCCAGGGCGCCCGCCTCACCGACGAGGTCGCCGTCCACCTCTGACCCTCCGCCTTTCCGCTGACTTGGCGCATCTGGTTGCCGGTACGGCGCCGAGTCGGCGCGTCTGGTTGGCACGTGACAACCATGTGCGCCAGGTCAGCGTCGGAATCTCCGCCAGATGCGCCAAGTCAGCGTGGGGTGTCAGGGGTGGGCGAGGAGCTCGCCGTGCAGGACGGAGAACCAGCCGTCGTCGTGGGCGGCCCAGCGGCGCCAGCCGTCGGCGAGGGACGTGAGCTCGTCGCGGGTGGCGATGCCGCGGTCGACGGCCTGGCGGGCCAGGTCGGAGTCGACGATCCGGTCGGCCCAGAGGCCGCCCCACCAGGCGCGGTCCATCGGGCTGGCGAAGCACCAGGTGCTCGAGGAGGCGCTCGGGTCGGACAGCCCCGCCTCGCGAGCCCAGGCGAGCAGCCGGCGGCCGGCGTCGGGCTCGGCCGAGTTGGACCGGGCCACGGCCGAGTAGACCTCGAGCCAGCGGTCGAGCTCGGGCACGGCGGGGTACCACGTGAAACCGGCGTAGTCGCTGTCGCGTGCGGCCACGATCCCGCCGGGCCGGCAGACCCGGCCCATCTCGCGCAGTGCGCGCACCGGGTCGTCGACGTGCTGGAGCACCTGGTGGGCGTGCACCACGTCGAAGGACGCGTCCGGCAGGTCGAGGGCCGCCACGTTGCCGACCACGAAGTCGACGTTCGTGGTGCCGCGGCGGTCGGCCTCGGCGCGAGCCAGGTCGAGGGCGTCGTCGGTGCGTTCGAGTGCGGTCACCCGTCCCTGCGTGCCGACGACGTCCGCGAGGTCCATGGTGATGGTGCCCGGGCCGCACCCGACGTCGAGCAGGGACATGCCCGGACGGAGCAGCGGCAGCAGGTAGCCGGCCGAGTTCGCCGCGGTGCGCCACCGGTGCGAGCGCAGCACCGACTCGTGGTGACCGTGGGTGTACTCGTTCGTCATCCCGCCAGGCTGGCACCGCCCGCGCTCACCGGGCAGCGACCGGACCAGACCCTGAGATGTGCAGCTCGAGCTCGAGCTCGGGACCGTCCTCGTCGTCCACGTGCGAGCCGACCTCCACGAACCCGAACCGGTCCAGCAGCGCCCGCGACGCCGCGTTGTCCGGCGACACGGACGCCCGGACGGTGCGCACGCCCCGGCCCGCCAGCCAGTCGACGAACTCGCGGACCATGGCCGTCGCGACGCCGCGACCGCGGTAGTCCGGCACCACCGCGTAGCCGATCTCGACCGTCCCCTCTCGCGGTCCCTCGTGGCAGCCGATCCGGCCCGCCACGGTGGCGCCGTCGAGCAGCACGTGCAGGAGGTACGGCGCTGCACCGGGGTCGAGCGTCAGGGCGTGCCGGCGGTAGCCGAGCACCCGTCGGTCGTGCTCCGGCCAGGCCACTGCGACCCCGTCGACCGCCACCGTGCGCCCCTCCGCCAGGTCACGGATCGCCTCCGCGGACAGCCCGAGGAGCCTCACCGCACGGGCCTCTCGAAGAGCAGCTCCAGACCGTCCTCCTCGTCCCACTGCTCCCCGACCTGCTCGAACCCGAACGGCCGCAGGGTGGCCAGGGACGCCTCGTTCGACGGGCTGATGCTCGCGCGGACCACCGTCACCGCCGGGTCGGACGCGGCCCACGCGAGGGCGGCGGCCAGCAGCGTCCGCGCCCAGCCGCGCCGGCGGAGGGCCGGGTCCACCCCGTAGGCCACCTCGACCATGCCGCGCTCGTCCGGCGGGCCGTGGAAGCCGACCAGCCCGACCACCTCGTCGTCGGGCGTGACCGCGGCCCGGGCGATCCAGTCCAGCGCCGCCGGGTCCGACGCCACCTGCGGGAGGCGGATGTTCCAGAGCCAGGCGTGGTCGGCGAGGTACGGCGTCGCGGGGATGCCCGACGAGGCGGACGCGGCGGCCAGGTCTCCGGCGACGAGCGCCTCCATCGTCGCCACGGACAGCGGCACCAGGCGCAGCGCAGGGGTCTCCACGCGGCGATGTTAGGGCCCCGTTAAGAACCGCTCGTACGGCGTCCCGCGGACCCACCATCGAAGGGTGAGCCAGACAACCCTGCGCACGGCGATCCCCCGGTCCGACGTACCGCTGCGGGAGCTGTGGCCGCATGCCGGAGTCCGGGTGTTCGTCGCCTACTGGGGCGCGCTGGCCGTCGTCGACGTCGCCGACGGGACCCTCGCGGTCGCCGCCGCGGCCGTCCTGGTCGTGGCCTGCTCGGTGCACCAGCACGCGGTCACGGCGATCGCCGTCGCCGTCGAGGCCTGGCTGTTCCTGGTCGCCTTCCTCGGTGACGGCCACGGCGCCCTGGCCGTGCACGGCACCGCGGACGCCGTACGCCTCCTGCTGCTCCTGACCGTCGCCACCACCACCGCCGCCCTGACCCCGCACCCACGAGGAGACCGATGAGCGTCACCACCGTCCGGCCGGACACCCGCGCCCCCCACCGGGGGCTGCGCGGGTGGCTGCTGGAGGACATGGCGCACCGGGACGCGTCGCACCCGGGACCGTACGCCCGCACGCCCAGCGGCGAGCGCACCCACGCGTGGTGGCGGGTCATGTGCCTGACCGGCGTCGACTACTTCTCGACACTGGGCTACCAGCCGGGGATCGCGGCCATCGCCGCGGGCGTGCTGTCGCCGTTCGCGACCCTGGTGCTGGTCGCCCTCACGCTGCTCGGTGCGCTGCCGGTCTACCGCCGGGTCGCGGAGGAGAGCCCGCACGGCGAGGGGTCGATCGCGATGCTCGAGCGGCTGCTGTCCTTCTGGAAGGGCAAGCTGTTCGTGCTGGTGCTGCTCGGCTTCGCCGCCACGGACTTCCTGATCACCATGACCCTCTCGGCGGCAGACGCCACCGCCCACATCGTGGAGAACCCGAACGTGCCGGAGCTGGTCCACGGGCACGAGGTCGCGATCACGCTCGTCCTGCTCGCGCTGCTCGGCGGGGTCTTCCTGCGCGGCTTCACCGAGGCGATCGGCGTCGCGGTGGCGCTGGTGGGCGCCTACCTCGCGCTCAACGTGGTGGTCATCGCGGTCTCGTTCGCGCACGTCGTGGCCGACCCGACCGTGGTCGGCGACTGGACGACCGCGCTGACCACCCAGCACGGCGACCCGCTGATGATCGTCGCGCTGTCGGTGCTGGTCTTCCCCAAGCTGGCACTCGGCATGTCCGGCTTCGAGACCGGTGTCGCGGTGATGACGCACGTGCACGGCGACGAGGGCGACACCGAGCAGCAGCCCACCGGGCGGGTGCGCGGCACCAAGCGGATGCTCGCGACGGCCGCGGGAATCATGAGCGTCTTCCTGGTCACCAGCAGCTTCGTCACGACCCTGCTCATTCCCCCGGCGGCGTTCCGGGAGGGCGGCCCGGCGTCCGGCCGCGCGCTGGCCTATCTCGCGCACGAGTACCTCGGCAACGGCTTCGGCACGGTGTACGACGTCAGCACGATCGCGATCCTGTGGTTCGCCGGTGCCTCGGCGATGGCCGGGATGCTGAACCTGATCCCGAAGTACCTCCCCCGCTACGGCATGGCGCCGCAGTGGTCCCGCGCGGTCCGGCCCCTGGTGCTGGTGCTCACGTCGATCGCGTTCCTGGTCACCTGGATCTTCGACGCGGACGTCAACGCCCAGGGCGGCGCCTACGCGACCGGCGTGCTGGTGCTGTTCACCTCCGCGGGCGCGGCGGTCAGCCTGGCGGCGCGCCGGGCCGGGCAGCGCCGGCTCTCGTGGGCCTTCGCCGTGATCACCCTGGTGTTCGTCTACACGACCGTCGACAACGTCATCGAGCGGCCGGACGGGGTGAAGATCGGCGCCTGCTTCATCGGCGCCATCCTCGCGGTCTCCCTTGCCTCGCGGCTGTCCCGCTCGTTCGAGCTGCGGACGACCGACGTACGCCTCGACGCGACCGCGGACCTGTTCGTCCGCGACTGCGCCCGCCGGACGATCCGGCTGGTCGCCAACGAGCCCGGCAGCCGCGACCGGAGGGAGTACGACGACAAGCTTCGCCAGATCCGCGACGACCAGGACCTGCCCGACGACGGCGACGTGGTGTTCGTGGAGGTGACCGTCACCGACCCCTCGGACTTCGAGTCCCGGCTCGACGTGCGCGGCAAGGTGATGTACGGCCACCACCGGGTGCTGTCGGTGACCGCCTCCTCCGTGCCGAACGCGCTGGCCGCGCTGCTGCTGCACGTGCGCGACGCCACCGGCGCCACCCCGCACATCTACTTCGAGTGGACCGAGGGCAACCCCGCGGCGAACTTCGCGCGCTTCCTGCTGTTCGGCGTCGGCGAGGTCGCGCCGGTGACCCGCGAGGTCCTCCGCCGGGCCGAGCCGCGGCGCAACCGCCGCCCGCACGTGCACGTGGGGTGAGCGCACAATGGACACGTGGTCCCCGTGAGCCGCCCCGAGCGGGTGCTCGTCGCGCTGACCGGCGGCCCCGAGGGCGAGGTGCTGCTGCGCCACGCGGCCCGGGTGCCCGGTGCCGAGCTGCACAGCGTGTACGTCGCCGGGCCGGGTCCCGGCGGGGCCCCCGACCCCGCGGCGCTGGTCCGGCTGCGCGGGCTGACCGAGGACCTCGGGGGCGTGCACCACACCGTGACGGCGGCCGACCCGGCCCAGGCGGTGCTCGACCTCGCGCGGGGTCTCGACGCCACCCAGGTCGTCGTCGGGGTCAGCCGCCGCGGCCGGTGGCGGTCGGCAGTGAAGGCCGGCGTCAGCGACCGGCTCGTCGCCGACGCGGGCGACATCGACGTGGTGATGGTCAGCCACCCGTACGCCCGCGGCGCCGTCGACCCGGGCCGCCCCAGCCCACTGTCGCCGCGTCGTCGCGCCGCCGGCTGGGTGCTGGCGGTCCTCGGGCCGGTGGCGCTGACCCTGCTGCTGTCCTCGTCCCGGCACGTTCCCACCTCGAAGGCGCTGGCGTTCCTGGCGCTGACCGTGCTCGTCGCCCTGGTCGGCGGCCGCTGGCCCTCGGTCGTCGCGGCGCTGCTGGGCAGCCTGCTGCTCAACTACTTCTTCACGCCGCCGCTGCACACGCTGACCGTGGACGACGTCGACAACGTGGTGGCGCTGGTGCTGTTCCTGGTCGTCGCGGTCGCGGTGGCCACGGTCGTGGACACCGCCGCCCGGCGCAGCGTGCAGGCCGACCTGGCCCGCCGGGAGGCCGACGCGCTGACCCGGTTGAACCGCGCGCTGCTGCGCACCGAGCACGGGGTCGGCGACCTCCTGGACCTTGTCCGGGAGACGTTCGCGATGTCCGCGGCCACGGTTCTGCGCGCGGACGCGGCGGGCTCGTGGACCGTGGTGTCCGCCCGTGGCGAGGACCCGCCCACGAGCCCGGCGGACGCGGACGCGGAGGCGGACGCTTCGACCCGGGTCAAGCTCCTGCTGCGGGGCCGCCCCCTGCCGCCGCACGACCTGCGCGTCCTCTCGGCCTTCGCCACCCACCTCGCCGTGGCGCTCGACCGGGCCGAGCTCGCCGAGCAGGCGGCCGAGGCCGAACGGCTCGCCCTCGGCAACCGCCTGCGTACGGCGCTCCTGGCCGCCGTCTCGCACGACCTGCGCACCCCGCTCGCGGGCATCAAGGCGGCCGTCTCGACGCTGCGGACGCCCGAGGTGACCTGGACCGCGGGCGACCACGACGACCTGCTCGAGGCCATCGAGGAGTCCGCCGACCGGCTCGGCGCGATCATCGCGAACCTGCTGGACCTCAGCCGGCTGCAGACCGGCGGCGTCACGCTCGTGCCGGACGTGGTCGGCCTCGACGACGTGGTGGCCCGGTCGGTGCTGGCCATGCCCGGCGGCGAGCGGGTGCACCTTTCCGTGCCCGACGACCTGCCGCTGGTCCGCGTGGACGCCGGCCTGCTCGACCGGGTCGTCGCCAACCTCGTCGACAACGCCCTGCGGCACACGGCCGGGGACGTCCAGGTCACCACCGGGGTGACGTCCGGACACGTCGCGCTGCACGTCGTCGACCACGGTCCCGGCGTGCCGGACGCAGTGAAGCCGTCGCTGTTCGAGCCGTTCCGCCGGCTCGGCGACGCCCCGGCCGGCGAGGGCGTCGGCCTCGGGCTCGCGGTCGCCCGCGGCCTCACCGAGGCGATGGGCGGCACCCTCGTCGCCACCGACACGGCCGGCGGCGGCCTCACCATGACGGTGACCCTGCCCGCCGTACCCCTGCCCGCGCTGCCCGCGCCGGTGCTCCCGTGACCACGACCGTGCTCGTCGTCGACGACGACCCCGCCATCCAGCGCACGCTGGCGATCGGGCTGCGGGCCCGCGGCTACCACGTCCTCCCCGCCCGGGACGGGCGCACCGCGGTGGAGGCGGTGCAGGAGGACGACCCCGACGTGGTGCTCCTCGACCTCGGCCTGCCCGACCTGTCCGGGGTCGACGTGCTCCGCAAGGTCCGCGAGCACAGCCAGGTGCCGGTGATCGTGCTGTCCGCGCGGCACGGCTCCGACGACAAGGTGGAGGCCCTCGACGTCGGCGCGGACGACTACGTCACCAAGCCGTTCGGCATGGACGAGCTGCTCGCCCGGGTCCGGGCCGCCGTACGCCGCGCCGTCCCGGACCAGCCGCCGGCCCCGGTCGTCACCGACGCGTTCACCGTCGACCTCGCCGCAACGGTCGTGCTGCGCGACGGCGAGGAGGTGCGGCTCACGCCGACGGAGTGGCGGCTGCTCGAGGCACTGGTGACCCGGCCCGGCCGGCTGGTCTCGCAGCGGCAGCTGCTCGCCGAGGTGTGGGGGCCGGGCTACGGCGGTGGAGACGAACTACCTGCGGGTGTACGTCGCGGGCCTGCGTCGCAAGCTCGAGCCCGACCCGTCGCGGCCGCGGCACCTGCTCACCGAGCCCGGCATGGGCTACCGGTTCGTGCCGTAGGGCGGCCGCTGCCCCGAGGTGCTAGCGGTTCGTCGCCTGCAGCTTCGGGTTCTCGAACGTGCTCGGCTCGGACAGCCGGTGCGCACGGCCGAACGGCCAGACGATGGCCCAGACCTTGCCCACCACGTCCTTCTCCGGCACCGTGCCGCCGCCCGGCAGGTCCTGGTGGTAGCGGGAGTCCTCGCTGTTCGCGCGGTTGTCGCCCATCACCCAGAGCCGGCCCTTCGGCACCCGCACGTCGAACGGCCGCTCCGACGGGGAGGCGCCGCGCATGATGTAGGACTTCTCCGAGAGCGGCACCCCGTTGACGGTGACGCGGCCCGCCTTGTCGCAGCACACGACGCGGTCGCCGCCGACACCGATGACCCGCTTCACCAGGTGGCCGCCGGTCGGGTACAGCCCGACCTCGGAGAGCGCCTTCTGCACCGGCGACAGCCGCGGTGCGCCCTCGATGCCGAGCCAGCGGCCGTCCGGGTCGTCGAACACCACGACGTCGCCGCGCTGCACCGGGCCGTTCCAGTAGGAGATCTTCTGCACCAGGATCCGGTCGTCGTCCACGAACAGCGGACGCATCGACCCCGACGGCACGAAGAACATCTGGACGAAGAACGTCTTCACGATCGCGGACACGACCAGCGCCAGCACGAGCAGCACGACGGTCTCGGCCCAGACGGGGAGAGAACGCCGCTTGGTAGCGGCGGCGCCGCCCTCCCGGGTCGTCATGCGGCCGACTCTATTCGACCCGTTCCAGCCGACTCGTGCTAGGCGACCTCCGTGCCGGGCCGCGGACGAGGCGTGATCGTGAGCAACGGAAGGAGGGCGTGCGCGATCGGCCCGATCGCGAACGCGTACAGCAGCGTCCCGACCCCTACGGTGCCGCCGAGCAGGAACCCGACGACGAGCACGGTCACCTCGATGACGGTGCGGACCAGCCGGACGGAGCGGCCGGTACGACGGACCAGGCCGGTCATCAGGCCGTCCCGGGGACCAGGCCCCAGCGACGCCCCGATGTAGAGCGCCGTCGCCAGCCCGTTGAGCAGCACGCCGCCGAGCAGCAGGAGCACCCGCGCGGGCCAGGCCTGCGCCGGCTCGAGCACCAGCAGCGTCAGGTCGACGAAGACGCCGACGAGCACCGCGTTGGCGAACGTCCCGAAGCCCGGTCGCTCCCGCAGCGGGATCCACAGCAGCAGCACCACGAAGCTGACCGCGATGACCATCTGGCCGACGGTCGCGTCGAGGTGCTCGGCGAGCCCCTGGTGCAGCACGTCCCACGGCGCGAGGCCGAGACCTGCGCGGAGCACGAACGCCAGGCTCACGCCGTACGACGCGAGCCCGACGAGGAGCTGGGTCAGCCGGCGGGTGAGGAGCACCCCGGCGCAACCGAGCCGTCCGGGACGGTATTCCGCACCTACACTTCCGGCCATGGCGGCCACCGAGACCCGACTGCTGGTCCTCGGTGCCGTGCGCCTGTTCGAGCCGGTCAACGGCTACCAGATCCGCCGCGAGCTGATGTCGTGGGAGGTCGACGAGTGGGCGCACATCAACCCCGGTTCGATCTACTCGGTGCTGAGCACGCTCACCAAGCAGGGGTACGTCGACCGGCACGACCTCGTGGACGGCACGCGGGAGGTCGCGGTCTACACGACGACCGAGGCGGGCCGCGACGAGCTGACGGCGCTGTTCACGTCGTCGCTGGAGACGGTCCGCGCCCTCGACCCGCTGCCGCTGCACACCGCCCTGTCGATGTGCGTGCTGTTCCCCCGGGACGTGATCGCCCGGCACCTCGAGCGGCGGCTGCCGGCGCTCGCCGCGCACGTCGAGGACCTGCGCGGCAAGCGCGCCCTGGCCGCCTCGGGGATCGCGCCGCCGCACGTCGTACGCGTGCTCGACCTGCAGATCTCCACCGCCGAGGTGGAGCGCGCCTGGGTGGTGGGCCTGCTCGAGGACCTGCACGCGGGACGGCTCGCCTTCGCCGGGGAGCCCGCGGGGTGGGAGCCGGCGCCGGACGACCCGGGCTGGCAGATGCACCACGACCGGGAGCGCTACCGGGCGCTGCTGGCCGGTCACTGAGGGCGGTCGGCCGGCGCCGGAGGGTCGTCGATGAGTTTGTGTCGGTGCCCTGGTCTGTACTGGCGGAAACCGGTTGACACGTGACGTTCCAGCCGGGAGAGTTGCTCAGTATTCAAGTTTGAACAGTGAGGAACCAGCATGATCCATGCACGGGGTCTCGTGCAGACCTTCCACACCCGCCAGGGCAAGCAGAAGACCGAGGTGCGCGCCGTCGACGGCGTCGACCTCGACGTGGCCGAGGGTGAGGTCGTCGGCTTCCTCGGGCCCAACGGTGCCGGCAAGACGACGACGCTCCGGATGCTCACCACGCTGCTGACCCCGACGGCCGGCACGGCCACGGTGGCCGGCTACGACGTGGTCCGCGAGTCCGAGCAGGTGCGTCGCAGCATCGGCTACGTCTCCCAGGCCGGCGGTGCCTTCAGCGGTGCCCGCGCCGGTGACGAGGTGATGGACCACGGGATGCTCTACGGCCTCAAGAAGCAGGTCGTCGAGGAGCGCGGCAGGCGGCTCTTCGAGCAGATGAACCTCGACGGCCTCTGGCAGCGGATGCCCAAGAACATGTCCGGCGGCCAGAAGCGCCGCCTCGACATCGTGATGGGCCTGATCCACGAGCCGTCCCTGGTGTTCCTCGACGAGCCGACCACGGGCCTCGACCCGCAGGCCCGGGCGAACCTCTGGGAGCACATCCGCGACCTGCGTGCCCGACGCGGCGCGACGGTGTTCCTCACCACCCACTACCTCGACGAGGCCGACGCGCTCTCCGACCGGATCCTGATCATCGACCAGGGCAGGATCGTCGCCGCCGACACCTCCGACAACCTCAAGGCGCAGGTCGCCGGGGACCTCGTCGAGATCGAGGTCGCCGACGTCGCCCAGGTCGGTGACGCGGCCGCCCGGCTGACCACGATCACCGACGGCAAGGCCGAGGTCGAGGTCGAGGACCGGATGGTCCGCGGGCGGGTCCCGCGCGCCGGCCGGGCCGTTCCCGGCCTGCTGCGCGACCTGGACCGGGCCGGCATCGACCTCGACGCCATCGAGGTGCACCGGCCCACGCTCGACGACGTGTTCCTCGCCCTGACCGGCCGCTCGCTGCGCGACGCCGAGGCCTCCTCGGAGGCCGCCGCCGGCGACGCGGCCGCGACGGGCGGCCCCGACGGCCCCGGCAGCACCGACACCACCGACGCACCCGAGGCGGTCCTCCGATGAGATTTCTGCGCGAGTCCAACATCGTCTTCCGGCGCCAGCTCCGGATGAACCTCCGCAACCCCGCCTGGGTGCTGATCGGCGCGTTCCAGCCGGTGCTCTACCTGCTGCTGTTCGGCCCGCTGCTCAAGCCGCTGGTCAAGCAGTTCGGCGCCACCAACGCCTACACGTTCTTCGTGCCCGGCATGCTCGTCCAGCTCGGCATCTTCGGTGCGTTCTTCGCCGGCTTCTCGCTCATCGGCGAGTGGCGCGAGGGCGTCATCGAGGCCGAGCGGGTGACCCCGGCGTCGCGCACCGCCCTGCTGGTGGGCCGGCTCTACCGCGACCTGCTGCAGCTGCTCGTGCAGGCGATGATCCTGATCGGGCTCGGCTACGCCCTCGGCATGGACGCGTCCGTCGGCGGCCTGCTCCTCGGGGTGCTGCTCACCCTGCTGATCGGCGGGGCCTGCGCCGCCGCCTCCAACGCCCTGGCGCTGACCACCAAGAGCGAGGACGTGATGGCCCCGGTCATCAACGTCGTGATGATGCCGGTGCTGCTGCTCTCCGGGATCCTGCTGCCGATGACGATCGGCCCGTCCTGGCTGGAGAAGGCCAGCGACTTCATGCCGATCCGGCACGTCGTCGACGCGGTCCGCAGCGCCTTCGGCGGCGACTTCGGCTCCTCGGGCCTGCTCTGGGGCTCCGCCTGGTCGGTGCTGCTGTTCGCGCTCGCGATCTGGTGGGGCACCTCCACCTTCCGCAAGGAGAACAGCTAGCCGCCGTCGCTGGTCGAGGCTCCTCCGCTAGCGCTCCGGAGCACCTCAACCCGCGTGGGCGACCCCTTGCCAGGCCGGTTTACATTCTCTATGGTTTTGTAAACCTGACCTGGAGGTGTCGCCATGGCCACGATCACCGGCCCGACCGTCTCGCCGGAGTCCACCGAGCAGTGGACCGACTCCAAGCGCTACCTGTGGCTGCTCGGTCTCGTCGTCCCGTCGCTCGCGTTCATCGCGTGGGGCATGCACGCCCTGACCGGCTGGGGCGTGTGGTGGTGGATCGGCCCGATCGTGGTCTTCGGGGTGGTGCCCCTGATCGACGTACTCGCCGGGCTCGACCGCAGCAACCCGCCGGACGACGTGATCGAGGCGCTCGAGAACGACCGCTACTACCGGTGGATCACCTACCTGTACCTGCCGATCCAGTACGCCGCGCTGGTGTGGGCCTGCTGGATGTTCACCCGCGGCGGGCTGCCGGTCGTCGACCGGGTGGGACTCGCGCTGAGCATCGGGATGATCGCCGGGATCGGCATCAACACCGCCCACGAGCTCGGCCACAAGAAGGAGCAGCACGAGCGCTGGCTGGCCAAGATCGCGCTGGCGCAGAGCTTCTACGGGCACTTCTACATCGAGCACAACCGCGGCCACCACGTCCGCGTGGCGACCCCGGAGGACCCGGCCAGCTCGCGGGTCGGCGAGTCGCTCTACGCGTTCCTGCCGCGCACCGTCCTCGGCTCCCTGCGCAGCGCCTGGCGTCTGGAGAAGCCGCGCTTCAAGCGCCGGCAGAAGTCGCACTGGTCGATCCGCAACGACGTGCTGAACTCCTGGCTGATGTCGCTGGTGCTCTGGGGCGCGCTGGTCGCCGGCTTCGGCTGGGGCGTGCTGCCGTTCCTGCTGATCCAGGCGGTCGTCGGCATCAGCCTGCTGGAGGTCGTCAACTACCTCGAGCACTACGGCATGCGCCGCCAGCGCACCGGCGCCGACGGCACCGGCCGCTACGAGCGGGTGCTGCCGTCGCACTCGTGGAACAGCAACAACATCGCCACGAACGTGCTGCTCTACCACCTGCAGCGGCACAGCGACCACCACGCGAACCCCACCCGCCGCTACCAGACGCTGCGCGACTTCGAGGAGTCCCCGGCGCTGCCGACCGGGTACGCCGGGATGATCCTGCTCGCGATGGTGCCGCCGCTCTGGCGCCGGGTGATGGACCCCCGCGTGCTCGCCCACTTCGGCGGCGACATGTCCCGCGCCAACCTCCAGCCGTCGAAGCGCAGCCGCCGAGTTGTCAGGCGCTCACGTCGCCAGGACGACGCCACCGCCTGACAGCTCAGCCGGTAGGTTCGCCCCGACGAGCCACCACCCCGCAGGAGGAGAAGCACCGATGAGGTACGTCTGCCCCGGCTGCGACTACGCGTACGACGAGCAGGCCGGCGACCCGCGCGAGGGCTTCGCGGCGGGCACGTCGTGGTCCGAGATCCCCGAGGACTGGGCCTGCCCCGACTGCGGCGTGCGCGAGAAGGTCGACTTCGAGCCGACGGATGGCTGACGCCGCCGCCCCCGACCGCCTGGGGGCCGACCGGCCGGTGCGTGAGCGGGTCCTCGACGCGACCGCGTCGATCACCGTCGAGGACGGTTGGGGCGCGGTCACGATGGCCAAGGTGGCGGGCATCGCGGGGGTGAGCCGGCAGACCGTCTACAACGAGTACGGCGCGAAGCCGGCGCTCGGGCAGGCGATGGTGCTGCGCGAGCTCGACCGGTTCCTCACCGTCGTGGGCCGCGAGCTCGACACCCACGACGACCTGGTCGAGGCGATCCGGGCCGCGGCCGAGCAGACGCTGCGGCTGGCGCAGGACAACCCGCTGCTCAACCGGGTGCTCGCCTCCGCGCACCAGGTGTCCGCGGGCTCCGGCGGGTCGGGCGCGGAAGCCGAGCTGCTGCCGTTCCTGACCACCGACGCCGGGCCGCTGATCGTCGCGGCCAAGGACGTGATCGCCGCGCGCATCACGCGGTTCCCCGACCTGGGCCTGACCCCGGCCGAGCTGGACGCCGCCATCGACGCGATCGTGCGGCTGGTGCTCAGCCACGTCATGCAGCCGGGCGCCGAGCCCGCCCGCACCGCCGACCACCTGGCCTGGATCGTGGCCCGGGTGCTGCAGGGAGGCCTAGGGAGCTCAACGCCGCGGCGGGCCCGCATCCCGACGGCGCGTCGGCGCTCGGCGCAGCCCGCTGCGCTCCGCACCTCCGCCTTGCCGGATCGGGCGCGGAGGCACGCCCCCCACGCTTTTTCGAGACACGCCTCCGGCCGCCCGGCTCGCCCATGTCGGGCATCCCCTCGACCTTGCCCTCACCGGACCCGCCCGAGCCGCCGGCCGGTGACCCGTCGCCGGCGTCGTCGCCGTCCTCGTCCGGGTCCCGGGCCAGCGGGTTCTCCTCCGGCTGCAGGTCCTCGGGCAGGTCCTCGTCGGGGATCAGGCCGACCTCGGGCGTCTCGTTCGATGACTCGCTCATGGGTCCGTCGTACCCAGCGCGTCCGCCGTTGATGCCGCGACCTGCTGCGTGGCCTGACCATGGCAACGGCCCCGACCGAGGTCGGGGCCGTTGCGTTGATCCACCCAATCTCGACCCGGGAGGGAGCGGCCTCCCGGGCCAAGCGTTGCGGTGGTTGAGCCCGGAACAGGTGGTGGGTGTCGGCGGGCTCAACCACCGGTCTGCGTCACCGCTGCGTCACATCGTCGGCATCAGCACGCTGTCGATGAGGTAGACGGTCGCGTTGGCGGTGTGCACGCCACCGCAGATCACCTTGGTGCTGCCGTTGACCTTGATGTTGTCGCCGGACCCGGTGACCTCGAGGCTGCCGCCCTCGACGGTCTTGTGGGTGCCGTCGATGTCGGCGGGCGAGATCTGGCCCGGAACGACGTGGTAGGTCAGCACCGTCTGGAGCGTCTTGGCGCCCTTCGGGGTGGACAGCGTCTTCAGGGTCGCCTTGGGCAGCTTGGCGAACGCCGAGTCGACCGGCGCGAAGACCGTGAACTCGCCACCGTTGAGGGTGTCGACGAGGTTGACCTTCGGGTTGAACTTGCCGGACACCGTGGCGACCAGCGTCTTGAGCAGCGGGTTGTTGCTCGCGGCGGTGGCGACCGGGTCCTCGGCCATGCCGGCGACGGAGCCGGAGCCGTCCGGAACGGCCTTCGCGTAGTCGGCGCAGCCGGGGCCGACGAGGTCGGCGGCCGGGTCGGCGGCGCTGCTCTCCGGAGCGGCGGCGCTGCTCTCGGGGGCGGACGGGGCGGCGGAGCTGGCGTTGTCGGAGGCCGGGTCGGAGGAGGCGCTACCCCCACAGGCCGCCGTCATGGTCAGCGCGGACGCCACGGCCGTGGCGGCCGCGATCCTCTTCATGGTGCGCATGGTGCTGTCCCTCTCGATTGGGGTTCGGCGTGATCGCCTTTGTGTACAAGGGATTCGTCGCCTCATGGGCGGCGGATTGGTGAGATCGCGAGAAAGTCAGCTCGCTGTCACATTCACGCTGTGCCAGCCCGTCGAGCCGTTGGGCGCGATGGGCGTGCGCTTGTCGGTCTGGGTGTAGCCGGTCGTGTCGGTGGCCCGGACCTCGATCTGGTGGTTGCCGGACTCGGCGTCCCACATCCACACCCACTGGCGCCAGGTGTCGATGTTGTCCTGGTCGGCGAGCTTCGCCTCCTGCCAGGGGCCGCCGTCGACGCGCACCTCGACCTTCTCGATGCCGCGGTCCTGTGACCAGGCGACACCGGCGACCGGCACCTGGGTGCCCGCCTTCACCCGCGCGAACGACTTGGGTACGTCGATCCGCGAGGACGTCTTGATCGGGGCCTTCACGGAGTACCCGCGCGTCGACCAGTACGCCTTGAAGTCCGCGAACCGGGTGACCTCGAGGTCGACCAGCCACTTGGTGGCCGACACGTAGCCGTAGAGCCCGGGCACGACCATCCGGACCGGGAAGCCGTGCGCCAGTGGTAGCGGCTGGCCGTTCATGCCCACCGCGATCAGGGCGTCGCGGTCCTTGTCGTCGAGCGCGGCGAGCGGGGTGCCGATCGTCATGTCGTCGGCGCTCGTGGACTTCACCGCGTCGGCGCCGTCCTTCACACCGGCCTCTTCCAGCAGGTCGCGCACGGGGATGCCGAGCCAGGTCGCGTTGCCGGCGTACCTGCCGCCGACCGGGTTGGACACGCAGGTGAGCGTGATCCGGCGTTCCATCATCCGGCGCCTCAGGAGGTCCTCGAAGGACAGCTCGAGCTCCTTCTCGACCATCCCGTGGATGCGGAGCGTGTAGCCGTCGATGGGCACGTCCGGCACCCGCAGCGCGGTGTCGACGCGGTAGAACTCCTTGTTCGACGTGAGGTGCGGCGTGATGCCGGGGACGTCGAGGCTGGTGCCGGAGGCGAGAGCCGGTGCGGACGTCGCCGGCCGGGGCAGGGACAGGTCGGCGCGCTGACCGGCGGCCCGGGAGCCGCCGAATCCCTGGCGGATCGCACCGCCCGCCACCACGACGGCCCCGGTGGCGGCGGCCGCCTGGAGGAAGCCGCGACGGTCGAACGAGGCCGGCAGGTCGTCGCCGTCGACGTGCGCGGGCAGCACCTCACGGACCAGGATCCGCGGCTTGCCGTGCTCCTCGGTCTCGACCTTCTCCACCCTGCCGACCTTCTCGCCGCGGGTCGCCGGGGAAGCCGTGCGACGTGAGCGTCTCCGGTGTGCCGCCGGACGACGCTGCGGACCCCCCGCTCCCCGTGGGTGCGGTCGACGCGTCGCCGTACCCCGCAGGGATCGACGAACGCGGTGGTGTGCGGAGGGTCCGCAGCAGCAGGAGGAGCGCCGGCGCCCCGACGGCCACCAGGGCCAGGGCGGGCAGCAGGCGCAGCACCGGCGAGCCGGTCGCGGTGCGGTCGGTGAGCCCGGCGAGGGTGGCCACCAGGCTGAGCACCAGGAACGCCCCCAGGGCGACCCGGGGCCGACGTACGCCGACCACCCCCGCAAGCATCGCCAGCAGCGCGACCGTGACGACGACACCGCCGATCAGCACCGGCTTGTCGTTCTCGCCGAGCGTCCGGATCGCGAGCTCCTTGAGCGGCCGGGGCGTCGCGTCGATCGCCCGGTTGCCGACCGCGAGGAGCGGCGACGTGACGCCGGTCAGCAGCGCGGCGACCGCCTCCGACGCGGCGACGGCAGCGGCCCCGGCGAGCAGGCCGGCCGCACCGCCCAGGAGCCAGCGGCGGCGCGGGGCCGCGACGGTCTCGCCGCGGTGTCCCGTCGAGGGCTTCGTGGTGGTGGGCACACCGACGGTTCGGCACCGACCGTCGCGGGGATTGGCGTCCCGGGCCCCGGAAAGCTCTGCCGAGGGTTGTCTGGGCGGGTGAGACTGGGGGTACACCCGGTTCGAGAGCGTGACCGGGAGCCCGGCAAACGGGGTGACCGCGGGGAGGACAGCCGATGCGACGACCGGTCGCCGGGACGCGCGTGCGCGTGTCCGTCGTCGCGGCCGTGCTCGCGCTGCTCGCCGTCTCGGTCACCGCCTGCGCCGGTGGCGACACGATCGAACGCACCGGCGCCCGGCCTACGTCCTCCGGCTCACCGACGGCCGGGACCCCCTCGGCGTCCGCGTCGTCAGGCTCGCCCGGGGACGAGGACCCCTCGGCGTACGCCGTCGCCGACCCCGGCCACCTGAAGACGCCGCTGTTCACCCCCGACCTGCTGCTCACCAGCAGCAAGCCCATCCCCGACGCGGTCCGGTCCGCGGTGGCGAAGGTGCGGGGGGTGCGCGCCGTCATGCCGCTGTCGCTGGCCTCGCTGTCCGCCAACGGCCGCACGCTCACGATCGCGGCCGCCGACCCGGCGAAGTTCCGGCGGTTCACCGCCTACGCCTCCGCCCGCTCCGACGAGGTGTGGAAGCGCGTCGCCGGGGGCGAGGTCGCCGTCGACCCCGGGCTGCCCAAGCGGCTCGAGGAACCGGCCGGCTACCTCCGGCTGGGCAGCTCCGATGACGCCCCGCAGGTGCACATCGGCGCCTACGCCCCGCTGGTGAAGCAGATCTCGGCCGTCGTCGACTACAAGCGTGGCGAGCAGCTCGGGCTGCCGCACGACAACGCGCTGCTGGTGTCCACCGGGACGTTCACGCCGTCCGCTGTCACGCCGCGGCTCAAGAAGGTCATCGGCAGCGGGCTCACCATGCAGACGCTCGCCCTCGAGTTCGACACCCAGGTGCAGACCGCGGTGCTGTCCGGCAGCTCGGTGAGCAGCCGCGTCGGCACCTTCACCTACAGCCCGCACCCGGACGGGACGATCACGCCCGACCGGGGCTGGGTGAGCACCTACATCCGGACCGAGCCGGTGCCGATCCTCGGCTCCGTCACGTGCAACAAGGGGATGGTCCCGCAGCTGCGGGCCGCGCTCACCGAGGTCGTCGACCGGGGGCTCGCCGACAAGATCCACCCCGGCGAGTACGCCGGCTGCTACTACCCGCGCTACATCGCGCGCGACCCGTCGAAGGGGCTCTCGCTGCACTCGTGGGGGATCGCGGTCGACCTGAACGTGCCCGGCAACCAGCGGGGCACGGTCGGGGAGATGGACCGGCAGGTCGTCGCGATCTTCAAGAAGTGGGGGTTCGCGTGGGGTGGGGACTGGAACTACACGGACCCGATGCACTTCGAGATGGCTTCTGTGGTGGACGTGCACTGACGCGCACCTCTCCTTTCGCCGCCGGCGCCGCCCGCCTTCCTGCTCGGCTTACCTCCGGCGCGCTCCCCGGCCCGACAGCGGCGGGGACACCCGCTCGCTCGTTCCTCGCTCGCCCGCCATGCCCGAGCCACAGCCCCGCCGCTGTCGGCCCGGTCCGCGCGCCTCGTGCCTGGCCGCATCGGCCCGCACGCCCGACGCGGACGGTCTTCGACCGCGTGCCGGGTGGTCGTTCTACGCCTGGTTGTGGTGCTCGACGACCTGGCGGGCGACCTCGGCGAGCTTGATGTTCATGTCCTGGGAGGCCTTGCGCAGCATGGTGAAGGCCTCGTCGTCGGTGATCTTGTGGAAGGCCATCAGCAGGCCGACGGCCTTGCCGATCTCGCGGTTGCTGGTGAGGCCGGCGCGCAGGGTGCCCGCGGCCTGGCGCTCGTGGGCGGCGAGCAGGGCGACCGTCACGAAGGAGGCCAGGACGATGCCCTGGTCGACGGAGGCGGCGTCGAGGCCGCCGGGGCGGTCGCAGAACAGGTTGAGGGCACCGGTCTTCTGGTCGCCGACGAGGAGCCGGAAGCCGGCCATGCCGCGCACCGGGGTGGTGCCGAGGACCTGGGCACTCAGCCGGGGCCACGGGGAGCCGTCGAGCAGGTCGGCGTCGTGGAAGACGGCGTCGTCGACGATCGCGTCCAGGCAGGGGCCCTCGCCGAGCTCGCGCTCGTAGGTGTCGATCAGCTGGGCGACGTCGTCGCTGGCCGCGGCGGTCACGAAGTGGCCGTCACCGTTGCGCAGCATCAGGCTGGCGTGGTCGCAACCCTCCACCAGGCGGGGGGCGGCGTCCACCACGGCCTGGTGGACGGCGGAGAAGTCGTCGCTGGCGTAGACCAAGGTCGCCAGCGACTGGAACACGCCCGCCACGGCCGCGTCCGCGGCGGGGTAGGGCTCAAGCTCGTCGCTCATCGTCTCTCGTGCTGTCCTTCGAAGCGGGGCCGGCTCGTCCTGTCCCCTCAAGACGCGGCGCCATTCTGACACGTCCGCGTGGACCAGGCCCGGACCGGAGGATCCGCTTCGGCATACTCGGGCGGGCGTCACCTCCCCCTTCATACGCAGCGAGACCCCCAGGAGTGCCCATGCGTTCGGTCCAGGTCGTCTCCGCCGAGGGACCCTCCGGTGTCCAGGTCGTCGAGGCAGCGGAGCCGGTGCGCGCGGAGCACGAGGTGCTGGTCGAGGTGCACGCGCTGGGCGTGAGCTGGCCGGACCTGCTGCTGAGCCGTGGGGAGTACCAGCTCAAGCCCGAGACGCCCTTCCAGCTCGGCGTCGACTTCGCCGGCGTCGTGCGCGAGGCGCCGGAGGGGTCCGGGTTCGCGGCCGGGGACCGGGTGGCCTGCTGCCTGCCGTACGGCGGTGGGGCCGACCTCGTCGCGGTGAACGCCGACGCGGTGTTCCCGCTCCCGGACGCGGTCACCTTCGAGAAGGCCGCGGCGCTGCCGATGAACTACCTGACCGCGCAGTTCGCGCTGGCCACCCGGGCGCAGGTCCGGGAGGGCGAGACGGTGCTGGTGCACGGGGCCGCCGGCGGCGTCGGCACCGCGACCCTCCAGGTGGCCAAGGGGTACGGCGCGCGGACGGTCGCCGTGGTCTCCACCCCGGAGAAGGCCGACTTCGTCCGGTCGCTCGGTGCCGACGACGCGGTGCTCGTCGACGGCTTCCTCGGCGCGGTCAAGGACCTCACCGGCGGCCGCGGCGTGGACGTGGTCGTGGACGTCGTCGGCGGCGACCTGATGACCGACTCGCTGCGCAGCCTCGGCTCCCTCGGCCGGCTGCTGGTGGTGGGCTTCACCGGCGGCAGCATCCCCGAGGTCAGGGTCAACCGGCTGCTGCTGAACAACATCGACGTCCGCGGGGTCGGCTGGGGCGCCTACGCGATGGTGCGCCCGGGGTTCATGCGGGAGCAGTGGGACGCGCTCCTGCCGATGCTCGAGTCCGGAGTCGTCGACCCGCCGGTCGGGACGACGTACCCGGTCGAGGAGGTGGCCCGCGCGCTCGCCGACCTGGCCGAGCGCAGGGTGCTCGGCAAGACGGTGCTCTCGCTGCGCTGACCCCGCCCCGAAAGTAAAGTTCGGGGGTGCTTCCTTCTCGGGGCCGCGCGGTCGCGGCTGTCCTCTCCCCGGTGCTGATGTGCGGTCTGCTCGCCGCCTGCACCTCCGCGTCCACGACCGGGTCAGGCACCCGCGTGGAGAGCCGGGCGGAGGAGCCGTCGACGGCGTTCGGCACACCGCTGACCGACGGTCCGAGCTGGGCGCCCGCCGTCCGAACCACCGACGGGCTCGCCTCGGTCGCCACGTCGACCGCCTCGGGCTTCCGGCTGCACACCGCCTCGGGCGACAAGACCTTCGTGCCGGGCATGAACCTCGGCAGCACCACCCCGACCCACCAGCCCGGCGAGCTCGCGATGACCGCCGCCGACTACCGCCGCTGGTTCACGGACATGGGCGCGATGGGCGTGCGCGCGGTGCGGGTCTACACCATCCACCCGCCCGCGTTCTACGACGAGCTGGCGACGTACAACCAGGAGCACCCGGAGGCCCCGCTCTACCTCGTGCAGGGCGTCTACCTCCCCGACGAGTCGTACGTCGAGCCCGGGCACACGCTCTACGACCGGGCCGTCGACGAGGCGTTCAGCGCGGAGCTCGCCGACGCGTCCAAGGCCGTGCACGGCGACCTCACCCGCGCACCCGCGCCCGGCCACGCGTCCGGCACCTGGAAGACCGACGTCTCCGGGTGGGTGATGGCCTGGATCGTCGGCGTGGAGTGGGACCCGGCCGGGGTGCAGCGCACCGACCGGGTCGACGCCGACGCGCAGCCCGGGCACCTACTTCCGGGCGACCCGCAACGCCACCGCGACCGAGCGCTGGATCGCCCGGCACATGGACGAGCTCGCGACCGCCGAGCACGCCCGCGGCACCTCCGCACCCATCGCGTTCGCCAACTGGCCCACCGCCGACCCGCTCCGGCACCCCGGCGAGCCGTTGCGCCTGGAGGACCTGCGTCGGGGTGGACGCCGACCACGTGCTCCCCACCGAGGCGTGGCCGGGCGGCACCTTCGCCAGCTTCCACGCCTACCCCTACTACCCGGACTTCCTGCGCCGGCAGAAGGCGCTGCAGCGGGTCCGTTGGGAGGGCCGCCGGGACGCCTACGCGGGGTACCTCCGCTACCTGAGGCGGCACTACACGCGGATGCCGGTGCTGGTCACCGAGTTCGGGGTGCCGTCCTCGCTGGGGTCGGCGCACCTCGGCACCAACGGCCGCGACCAGGGCGGGCACACCGAGGCCAGCGGCGATGTCGATGGACGCCGACCTGCTCCGGCTGATCAAGGGCCAGGGCATGGGCGCGGGCCTGATGTTCGAGTGGACCGACGAGTGGTTCAAGCGCACCTGGAACACCGAGGAGCACCAGCGGCCCGGCGCCGACCGGCGCCAGCTGTGGCACGACCCGCTCACCAACGAGCAGTGGTTCGGCGTGGTCGCCACCGACGCCGGCGCTGTCCCGGACGCCGGCCACGAGATCACCCCGGCGTCGGGACCCGTGAGGTACGTCCTCGCCGACGCGGACGCCTCCTACGTGCGGCTCGACGTCACCTTCCGAGACGGGCTGCCGGACCGGTTCACGATCGGCGCCGACGCGGTGCGGTCCGTGGCCGGTGACGACTACCGGATCGACGTACGCCCGGCGGCCGGTACGGCGCAGGTCAGCGTCGCCTCGCCGCTGGACCCGGTCCGTCTCGACGCCCGGCAGGCCAGCGACCGCCGGCCGGGCACCGGGGCCTACGTGCCGTTCGAGCTGATGGTCAACCGGCAGCTGGACTCCGGAGGTGTCTCCTACGCGCCGGAGTTCCAGGACGTCGGACGGCTCCGGCAGGGCAGCTGGGAGCCGGCCGACCGGCGCTACGACAGCCTGGCCACCTGGCAGGTCGACCGGGCGCACGACACCGTCCGGCTGCGGGTGCCCTGGTCGATGCTCGGGATGGCCGACCCGTCGAGCCGCACGGCGCTCGGTCCCGGCGACCCGGCGCAGGGGGTGAAGGTGCCGGGCATCCGGTTCGCGCTTCACCGTCCCCGGGAGCCCGGCCGCCACGATGGACTGGACCTGGCCGACCTGGAACCACGTGAAGCACACGGAGCGGGTCAAGCAGGGCGCCGACGTGCTCGCGGACGCGTTCCGCGCGACCGGTCGCTGAGCCGGGCCGGCTGTACTCTGGCGCGCGTGACGATTCTCGACGACGCCCGCGCGGGCATGAACCCCGACATCCGCCCCCAGGACGACCTCTTCCGGCACGTCAACGGCACCTGGCTGGAGACGACCGACATCCCCGCCGACCGCTCCGCCTGGGGCGCGTTCGCCGCCCTCGCCGAGGAGTCGGAGAAGCGGGTCAAGGCGATCATCGAGGAGCTCGCCGAGAGCACCCACGAGGCCGGCTCGAACCCCCAGAAGATCGGCGACCTGTTCACCAGCTTCATGGACGAGGAGCGCATCGAGGCGCTCGGTGCCGAGCCGGTCCGCGCCGACCTCGAGCAGGTCGCGGCCCTCGCCGACGTCACCGCGCTCGTCGAGTTCGTCGGCGGTCTCGAGCGGCGCGGCGGCTCCGGGTTCTTCGGCGCCTACGTCAACACCGACGACCGCGACGCGGACCGCTACCTGCTCAACGTCCTCCAGGGCGGCATCGGGCTGCCCGACGAGTCGTACTACCGCGAGGACAAGTTCGCCGACATCCGCGCGGCCTACCTCACCCACATGGGCAAGGTGTTCGCGCTGGCCGGCTGGCCCGAGCCGGAGCGGGCCGCCCAGCAGGTGCTCGACGTGGAGACCCGGCTGGCGCAGGGCCACTGGGAGCGGGCCGAGACCCGCGACGTCATCAAGGCCTACAACCTGACCACCCGCGAGGAGCTCCAGGCGCTGGTGCCGAACCTCCCCCTCGACGTGTGGGCCCGGGCGCTCGGCGCGGACGACGCCGTGCTGGCCGAGACGATCGTCCGGCAGCCGTCCTACCTCCCGCACCTCTCGACCGCGCTCGACGAGGTCTCCCTCGACGACTGGAAGGCGTGGGTCGCGGCCCGCGTGATCCGGTCGGCGTCGCCGTACCTCTCGAAGGACTTCGTCGAGGAGAACTTCGAGTTCTACGGCCGCACCCTCAACGGCACCCCCGAGCTGCGGGCCCGCTGGAAGCGCGGCGTCTCCTTCGTGGAGGGCTCGATCGGCGAGGCCGTCGGCGAGCAGTACGTCGCCCGGCACTTCCCGCCGCGGGCCAAGGAGATGATGGTCGACCTGGTCGCCAACCTCCTCGAGGCCTACCGCCGCAACATCGAGGCGCTCGACTGGATGACCGAGGAGACCAAGCAGCGGGCCTACCGCAAGCTCGAGACCTTCCGGCCCAAGATCGGCTACCCCGACGAGTTCCGCGACTACAGCAAGCTCGAGGTCAGCGCCGACGACCTGCTCGGCAACGTGCGGGCCGTCGCGGCGTTCGAGAACGACCGCGAGCTCGGCAAGATCGGCGGCCCCGTCGACCGCGACGAGTGGTTCATGCTGCCGCAGCACGTCAACGCCTACTACAACCCGGGCATGAACGAGATCTGCTTCCCGGCCGGCATCCTGCAGGCGCCGTTCTTCGACGCCGACGCCGAGCCCGCCGAGAACTACGGCGGCATCGGCGCGGTCATCGGCCACGAGGTCGGCCACGGCTTCGACGACCAGGGCTCGCAGTACGACGAGCGCGGCAACATGGAGAACTGGTGGACCGCCGAGGACCGTGAGGCGTTCCAGGAGCGGGCCGACAAGCTGATCAAGCAGTACGACGGGTTCGAGCCGGCCGAGCTGCCCGGCGAGCACGTCAACGGCGCGCTCACCGTCGGCGAGAACATCGGCGACCTCGGCGGCATCACGATCGCCCTCAAGGCCTACCTGATCAGCCTCGAGGGCCAGGAGCCGCCGGTCGTCGACGGGTGGACCGGCGAGCAGCGGGTCTTCCTGAACTTCGCCCACGTGTGGCGCTCCAAGCGCCGCAAGGAGCAGCTCCTGCAGCTGATCACCGTCGACCCGCACAGCCCCGCGGAGTTCCGGGCCAACATCGTCCGCAACCTCGACGAGTTCGTCACCGCGTTCGACGTGCAGCCCGGCGACGGCCTCTGGCTCGACCCCGAGGACCGCGTCCGGATCTGGTGACCGCTCCGGCCCGCAGATTCCCTGGGTCCCCTGTTAAACCGGCACACCCCCGACGTTGCAACGCCGGGGGTGTGCCAGTTCTGTCAGGGGTGTCGCACGCCGTCAGTGCATCAGCGCGGCCGCGTTCACCGACTCGCCGTCGGGGGCGGTCTCGGCCGGCTTCCGGCGCGGCAGCAGCAGCGACGGCAGGATGCACAGCGCGACCAGGACCGTGGCCACGAGGAACACCTCGCTGAACGCCTCGGACATGTCGCTGAACGCCTGCGGGATGATCCGCGGGTCCGGCTGGGCGCCGGTCTCGCGGGCCACGATCAGCTTGCCGAGCGCGTCGCTGCCGTTGAACCCGTTGGTCAGCAGCACCGAGAACAGCGCCGTGCCGATCGAGGCGGCGACCTGCTGGGTGATGTTCATCAGCGTGGAGCCGCGGGCGATCTCGGCGTCCTTCAGCGTCTGCAGCGCCGAGGTCATGATCGGCATCATCGTGCCGCCCATGCCGAGGCCCATCACGAACAGCGCGCTCAGCAGGTAGAGGTACGACGGGTCGCTGATGTCGACGCCGGACTGGGTGAGGTGCACCGCCGCCGGGTCGATCGCGACCTGCGATGAACATCGCCATCCCGACGACGATCACGGCGATGCCGGCCAGCACGATCTTGCCGGGGCCGATCTTGTCGGTCAGCACGCCGGCGACCGGCATGGTCAGCATCGCGCCGATGCCCTGCGGGGCGAGCAGGATGCCCGCCTGCAGCGTGGTCTCGCCGCGGACCTGGAGGAAGTACGACGGGAACAGCAGGCTCGCACCGAAGAACGCGATGGCGAACAGCGACATCGCGATCACCGCGACGGTCAGCGCCCGGTTCCGGAACAGGTGCAGGTCGATGAGCGGGTGCTCCGGCGCGCGGAACAGCGACCGCAGCACGAACAGCGCGACCAGCACGAGGCCGATGGCCGCGGTGACGAGCACCTTGGTGTCCCAGACGGTGCCGGCCTCGGGGATCGAGGAGACGCCGTACAGGAACAGCGCCAGGCCCGGTGACAGCAGCAGCATGCCGACGAAGTCGAAGCTCTCCGACGGGGTCGGGCTGTCCTTGGGCAGCACCAGCGCGGCGTACACCAGCGCGATCGCGCCGATCGGCAGGTTGATCAGGAAGATCCAGTGCCAGGAGGCGATGTCGATCAGCCAGCCGCCGAGGATCGGGCCGAAGATCGGGCCGAGCAGCATCGGCACGCCGAGCACGGCCATCACGCGACCGATCCGCTCGGGGCCGGCGGCGCGGGTCATGATGGTCATGCCGAGCGGCATCAGCATGCCGCCGCCGAGGCCCTGGAGGACCCGGAACGCGGTCAGCATCTCGATGCTGTCGGCCGCCGCGCAGAGCACGGAGCCGCCGGCGAAGAGCGCCACCGCGAGCATGTAGAGCCGCTTGGTGCCGAAGCGGTCCGCCGCCCAGCCGGTCAGCGGGATCACCGAGGCGAGGGCCAGCGTGTAGCCGGTCATCGTCCAGGCGGTCTGCGCCGGCGTGGCGTCGAACTCGGTCTGGAACGTCGGCTGCGCGACGCTCACCACGGTGATGTCCAGGATCGACATGATCGCGCCGAGCACGACCACGCCGGCCACGAGGAGGACGTCCTTGTCGAGCTTGTCGGATGTCGACCCCGATGGCACGTTCGTGGGCTGAGGAGGGGTTTGGGTGGTCACGTGCCAACCCTAAGTACTTGTGGAACCCCGTGACACGTTAATTGTCTGTGAACCCGGGTGGCGCGGGTCACCCCCGGTCAGGCCACGCCGTCAACCCAGCACGGACTCCACGGCGGCGGTCACCCGCGGGTCGTCGGGGACGACGGTCGGGTCGAACCGCGCCACGACGGCCCCGTCCCCGTCGAGCAGGAACTTCTCGAAGTTCCACCGCACGTCGCCGGTCCGTCCGGCCTGGTCCGCGACCTGCACCAGCGCGTCGTACACGGGGTGCCGGCCGTCGCCGTTGACCTCGACCTTCTCGGTCATCGGGAAGCTCACGCCGTAGGTCGCGGAGCAGAACTCGGCGATCTCCTCCGACGAGCCCGGCTCCTGCCCGCCGAACTGGTTGCACGGCACGCCGACGACGGTGAACCCCCGCCCGGCGTACTCCTCGTGCAGCGCCTCCAGCGCGGTGTACTGCGGAGTCAGGCCGCACTTGCTGGCCACGTTGACGACCAGCGCCGGCCGGCCGCCGGTGATCTCGCCCAGGGTGGCGTCGGTGCCGTCCAGGCGGGCGATCGGGATCTGCAGCAGGCTCATGCGGCCAGCCTAGGTCGCCGCCCGCAGGGGCGTGTCGCATCGAGCGTCCGATGTCGGGCGTTCGCGGCATGTGAGAGGTTCCTCGGCATGATCACAGTTGACGGGGTTTCCAAGACGTACGGCGGCTTCCTGGCCGTCGACGACGTGTCCTTCGTCGCGCAGCCCGGCCGGGTCACCGGCTTCCTCGGGCCGAACGGCGCGGGCAAGTCCACGACGATGCGCATCATGGTCGGGCTGACGCCGGCCTCGCAGGGGCGCGTCACCATCGGCGGCCACCGGTACGTCGACCTGCCGAACCCGGGACGCCACGTGGGCGTGCTGCTCGACGCTTCGGCCCAGCACGCCGGCCGCACCGGCCGCGAGATCCTCACCATCGGCGCCGAGACCATGGGGCTGCCGCGCCGCCGGGTCGACGAGATGCTCGAGCTGGTCTCGCTCACGCCGGCGGAGGCGAAGCGGCGCGTGAAGAACTACTCGCTCGGCATGCGCCAGCGGCTCGGCATCGCGCACGCGCTGCTCGGGGACCCGAGGATCCTGATCCTCGACGAGCCGGCCAACGGCCTCGACCCGGCCGGCATCCACTGGATGCGGGGCCTGCTGAAGTCCTACGCCGAGCAGGGCGGCACCGTCCTGCTGTCCAGCCATCTGCTCTACGAGGTGGAGAAGATCGCCGACGAGCTGATCCTGATCGGCCGCGGCCGGATCGTCGCCCAGGGCACCAAGCAGGAGCTGCTGCAGACCCGCGGCGCCTACGTCCGGGCCGTCGAGCAGGAGGCGCTCCTCGACGCGCTCGCCCGCGAGGGCATCGCCGTCACCCGGTCCGGCGAGGGCGTCCGCAGCGACGCCGAAGCGGTCCAGATCGGCAAGGTGGCCGCCGCCAACGGCATCACCCTGATCGAGCTGCGACCCGCCGACGGCGCCGGCCTCGAGGAGCTGTTCCTCCAGCTCACCGCCGAGACCCAGCGCGACGACAACCCGACCCAGCCCGAAGGAGCCCTCGCATGAGCGCCGCCACCCTCGCCCCGGGGACGCTCGACGTCTCCGGCACCCCCCGGATCCCCCTCAGCCGCCTGGTCCGGGTCGAGCTCCGCAAGCTCACCGACACCCGGTCCGGCAAGTGGCTGCTGATCGCGATCGCGGTCATCACCACGCTCATCGTCGGGGCCGTCTTCCTGACCGCGAAGCCCTCGGACCGCACCTTCATCAACTTCATGGGCGCCACCGCGACGCCGCAGGGCTTCCTGCTGCCGGTGCTCGGCATCCTCCTGGTCACCAGCGAGTGGACCCAGCGGACCGCGCTGGTGTCGTTCACGCTGATGCCGGTGCGCGGCCGGGTGCTGGCCGCCAAGGTGCTCGCCGCCCTGATCGCGGGGCTGCTCGCGATCGTGCTCGCGATGACGGTCGCTGCCCTGGCCACGCTGGCCGGCGGCGCCGACAACGCGTGGGCGCACATCGGGCTCGACGACGTCGGGAAGTTCACGATCCTGCAGGTCAGCGGTGTGCTCCAGGGCCTCGCGTTCGGCCTGCTGTTCCTCAACTCGGCCGCCGCGATCGTGACCTACTTCGTGCTCCCGACCGCGTTCAGCATCCTGGCCAACCTCTGGAAGGCCCTGGAGAAGGCCGCCCCCTGGGTCGACCTCGGCACCTCCCAGCAGCCGCTGTTCGGCGCGACCAGCATGAGCGGCGAGCAGTGGGCCCAGCTCGGCACGAGCACGCTGATCTGGGTGGTGCTGCCGTTCGTCGTCGGGATGGTCCGGGTGCTGCGGGCCGAGGTGAAGTAGCCGCGTCGTTTACCAGGGGATGCAGGCGAACTGCACCCTCCCATGGGTTGATTGCCATGGGGAGGTGAAGATTCCCTGCATCCCCTGGTAATCAGGCGCCCCGCTCGCGCCCCGGGCCGGCGTCGTCAGTCGGTGAACGCGCAGAACTCGTTGCCGTCGGGGTCGGCCATGACGGTCCAGTCGATCTCGTCGTCCTTCGCGCGCAGGATCGTCGCGCCGGCGGCCACCAGGTCGTCGACGTCCGCGGTGGTGACGTCGAGGTGGATCCGGTTCTTGACGGTCTTCGGTTCCGGGACCGGCGCGAAGTCCAGCGAGTCGTACGGCGCGCCGGGCACCCGGTCGACGTACGAGAAGCCGCGGTCGTCGTCCACGAGGCGTGCGCCGAGGAGCTCGGCCCACCAGGCGGCGATCCGGTGCGCCGCCTCGGCGGAGTCGGCCGTGTCGATCGCGACCTCGTAGAGCCGCTGGCTGATCTCGCCCTCGCGGACGAACGCGCAGAACTCACCGCCCTCCGGGTCGGCCATCAGCGTCCACCGGAACGACTCGGCGTCGAGCACGGTGGCGCCGAGCGCGGTCAGCTCGTCGACGGACCCGACGTTGAGGTCGAGGTGCATCCGATGCTTGACGGTCTTCGGCTCGGGCACCCGGTTGACCCAGATCGTGTGCTCCTTGGTGGGGCCGGTGAGGTAGGTGTCGCCGCTCTCCTGGGTGTGCAGCTCGAGGTCGAGGGCGGCCGCCCAGAACGCACCGAGCACGCCCGGGTCACCGGCGTCGAGGCAGAGGTCCTTGAAGGTCGCGACAGGCATGCCGGTCACCCTAGGGCCGGACCGCCGACCGTCGCACGCTGGTCGACGACCCGCCGCCCACGAGCCGAGCGCCGCTGGGCGTCCTGCCTGGTCTCGAGGCTCGCAGGCTCCGCCGGTTCAACCGACCGCAGGTGCGACCCCGAGGGCCCGCAGCGCCATCGTGGTCAGCAGCGCGCGGGTCTCCTCGTCGGGGAGCACGGCGCTGCGCGGGGTGGAGTTGATCAGGCCGAACGCCGCGTGCGCCATCGCCCGGGCGTGCCGCGGGGTGAGGTCGTCGTGCACCTCCCGGAGCCGGTCGGTCCACAGGTCGACGTACGTGCGCTGCAGCGAGCGCACCTGCTCGCGCGCGTCGGCCGGCAGCGAGGTCCAGTCGCGGTCCTGGAGCACGATCAGCGGCTGGTGCGCGAGCGCGAAGTCGACGTGCCAGGCGACCAGCGCCTCGAGAGCCGCGCCGGCGGACGAGGCGGCCGCCGAGCGTTCCCGCCCGACCTGCAGCAGCCGCTCGCTGATGTCGACGAGCATCTCGGCGAGCATCGCGTCCTTGGACTCGAAGTGCTTGTAGAGCGCCGGCCCCGAGATCCCGCACGCCGCGCCGAGCTCGACCACCGAGACGCCGTGGAAGCCGCGCTCCGCGAACAGGCGCGCGGCCGTGTCCAGGATCTGCTCGCGGCGGGAGGACATGAGGACCAGGGTAGCGACATTGGTTAACGTTCGCTAACCTCGGGTGGTCGCAGAAATTGCTCGACCACCCGCAGAGGAGACGCATGCCGGAGATGAAGGAGCTCGTCGACGACCTGCGCGAGCGGCTGGCCACGGCCCGCGAGGGCGGGTCGGCGTCGGCCCGCAAGAAGCACACCGACCGCGGCAAGCTGCTGGTCCGCGACCGCGTCGACCGGCTGCTCGACCAGGGCAGCCCGTTCCTGGAGCTGAGCCCGCTGGCCGCGACCGGCATGTACGACGACGCCGTGCCCTCCGCGGGCATGGTCACCGGCATCGGCCGGGTCAACGGTCGCGAGTGCGTGGTGGTCGCCAACGACGCCACGGTCAAGGGCGGCACCTACTACCCGGTCACCGTCAAGAAGCACCTGCGCGCGCAGGAGGTGGCCCGCGCCAACCGGCTGCCCTGCCTCTACCTCGTCGACTCCGGCGGCGCGTTCCTGCCGATGCAGGACGAGGTGTTCCCCGACAAGGAGCACTTCGGCCGGATCTTCTTCAACCAGGCCAACCTGTCCGCGCAGGGCATCCCGCAGGTCGCGGCCGTGATGGGCTCGTGCACCGCCGGCGGCGCCTACGTCCCCGCGATGTCGGACGAGTCCGTGATCGTCAAGGAGCAGGGCACGATCTTCCTCGGCGGCCCGCCGCTGGTGAAGGCCGCCACCGGCGAGGTCGTGACGGCCGAGGACCTCGGCGGCGGCGACGTGCACGCCCGCAAGTCCGGCGTGGTCGACCACCTCGCCGAGGACGACGCGCAGGCGCTCGACATCGTCCGGTCGATCGTGGGCACCTTCGAGCGTCGGGCGGCTCCCTCGCTCGAGACGCACGCGCCCGAGGAGCCGGTCGAGGACCCGCACGGCCTGTACGACGTGGTGCCGACCGACTCGCGCACGCCGTACGACGTCCGCGAGGTGATCCGCCGGGTCGTGGACGGCTCACGGTTCCACGAGTTCAAGGCGCTCTACGGCGAGACGCTGGTGTGCGGGTTCGCCCGGGTCTGGGGCTACCCCGTCGGCATCGTCGCCAACAACGGCATCCTGTTCTCCAGCTCGTCGCTCAAGGGCGCGCACTTCATCGAGCTGTGCAACCAGCGCGGCATCCCGCTGGTCTTCCTGCAGAACATCACCGGCTTCATGGTCGGCCGCGAGTACGAGAACGGCGGCATCGCCCGCGACGGCGCCAAGCTGGTCACCGCGGTCGCCTGCTCCGTGGTCCCGAAGTTCACGGTCGTGATCGGCGGCTCGTTCGGCGCCGGCAACTACGGCATGTGCGGGCGCGCCTACGACCCGCGGTTCCTGTGGATGTGGCCGAACGCCCGCATCTCCGTGATGGGCGGCGAGCAGGCCGCGTCCGTGCTCGCGACCGTGCGTCGCGACGGCCTCGAGGCCCGCGGCGAGCAGTGGTCGACCGAGGACGAGGAGCGGTTCAAGGACCCGATCCGCGAGCAGTACGAGCACCAGGGCTCGCCGTACTACTCGACCGCCCGGCTCTGGGACGACGGCGTCATCGACCCCGTCGACACCCGCCGCGTGCTCGGCATGGGCCTGGCCGCCGCCGCGAACGCCCCGATCCCCGAGCCGTCCTACGGCATCTTCCGGATGTGATGAGAGTGCACACCGTCCTGATCGCCAACCGTGGCGAGATCGCCCTGCGCGTGATGCGCGGCTGCCGCACGCTCGGCCTGCGCAGCGTCGCGATCCACACCGACCTCGACGCGACCGCGCCGCACGTGCGCGAGGCCGACGCCGCCGTACGCGTGACGTCCTACCTCGACATCGACGCCGTCGTGGCGGCGGCCCGGCAGGTCGGCGCCGACGCCATCCACCCCGGCTACGGCTTCCTGTCCGAGCGCGCCGAGTTCGCCCGCGCCGTCGAGGCCGCCGGGATCAAGCTGGTCGGGCCCTCGGCCGACGTCATGGACCGGATGGGCCGCAAGGACGCGGCCCGCGAGATCGCCGTCGCCGCCGGTGTCCCCGTGGTGCCCTCCGCCGAGCTCGGTCCTGAGCCTGTCAGACAGGCGCTGACGTCGCCGGGACGACGCGAGCGCCTGACAAGTCGGCGTACCCGCTGCTGGTGAAGGCGGCGGCCGGCGGCGGCGGCAAGGGCATGCGGATCGTGCGCGACCCGGCCGACTTCGAGGCGGCCGTCGCGGCGGCGAAGCGGGAGGCGGCCTCCGCGTTCGGCGACGACACGATCCTGGTCGAGAAGTACGTCGAGCACGGCCGGCACATCGAGGTACAGGTGCTCGCCGACGCGCACGGCACGGTGCTGCACCTGTTCGAGCGCGACTGCTCGACGCAGCGGCGGCACCAGAAGGTGCTCGAGGAGGCGCCCGCCCCGACGATCACCCCGGAGGTCCGCAAGCTCGTCACCGAGTCCGCGGTCGCGCTGGCCCGCGAGGTCGGCTACGAGAACGCCGGCACCGTGGAGTTCCTGCTCGACAGCGACACCGGCGAGGCGTACTTCCTCGAGATGAACACCCGGCTCCAGGTCGAGCACCCGGTCACCGAGCTGGTGACGGGCCTCGACCTCGTCGAGCTCCAGCTGCGGGTCGCCGCCGGCGAGCCGCTGCCGCTCACCCAGGACGACGTGACGCTGAGCGGGCACGCGATCGAGGCCCGGGTCTACGCCGAGGACCCGTTCCACGGCTTCCTCCCGCAGGCCGGCACCGCCAGCATCGTCCGGTGGCCCGCCCGGGCCCGCGTCGACGCCGCGCTGGAGAGCGGTCAGGTCGTCTCCACCGCCTACGACCCGATGCTCGGCAAGGTGATCGTGCACGGCCCCGACCGGGAGGCCGCCCGGCGCGCACTCGTCGACGCCCTCGACGACACCGCGGTCCTCGGGCTCACCACGAACGTCGGCTTCCTGCGGGTGCTCGCCGCGAGCGACGAGTTCCGCGACGCCGCCATCGACACGGCCTGGCTGGACACCGCGACCGTGGAGGAGCCGGACCTCGACACGGCGCGGATCTTCGCCGCCTGGACCGAGGCCTTCGTCGTGACCTCGGTGCAGGGCGACGACCAGCACCCGTTCCGCAGCGACGGCTTCCGGCTCGGCGCGCACCCGGCACCGGTGATCGTCGACCTCGACCGGACCGTCGTGGTCGACAACGGGGCCGGGCTCGTGGACGGCGTCCCCGTCCAGCCGCTCAGCGCCGAGCGGCACGTCGTCGTGCTCAGCATCGACGGCCGCCGCGAGCAGGCGGTCGTGAACGTCTCCGCGCACGCCGTCGAGGTCGTCCACCGCGGGCACCGTCGGGTGTTCACCCGGCCGGACGTCTTCGCGGACACCAACGTCGTGGGCGACGGCATGCTGGTCGCCCCGATGCCCGGCACGGTCCTCGCGGTCAGCGCCGCCGAGGGCCAGCAGGTCGCCGCCGGTGACCTGCTCGGCGTGATGGAGGCGATGAAGATGGAGCTGTCCCTCACCGCGCCCTTCGACGGCACCGTCACCACCGTCGGGGTCGCCGCCGGCGAGCAGGTCGCGCTCGGCGCCACCCTCTTCGTCGTCACCGACAACTCCGCGGAAGGTGCGGCATGACGCTGCCGATGGTGGTGCCGGACCCGACCCTCCCGGAGCGGGTGACGATCTACGAGGTCGGGCCGCGCGACGGGCTGCAGAACGAGCAGGCGCTGGTGCCGACCGCGGTGAAGGCCGAGTTCGTCACCCGGCTGTCCCGGGCCGGCCTCCCGGTCGTGGAGTCGACGAGCTTCGTGCACCCGAAGTGGGTCCCGCAGCTCGCGGACGCGGCCGACCTGGTCGACGTACTCGTGGCGGAGCTCGGGGACACCGCCCGCGAGATGCCGGTGCTGGTGCCCAACGAGCGCGGCCTCGACCGGGCGCTCGAGAAGGGGCTCAAGCACATCGCGATCTTCGGCAGCGCCACCGAGACCTTCGCGCAGCGCAACCTCAACCGCAGCCTCGACGAGCAGTTCGCGATGTTCGAGCCGACCGTCCGCCGCGCGCGGGAGGCCGGCCTCGACGTCCGCGCCTACGTCTCGATGTGCTTCGGCGACCCGTGGGAGGGCGCCGTCCCGGTCGCGCAGGTGGTCGAGGTCGGCAAGCGACTCTTCGACCTCGGCGCCTCGCAGCTGTCCCTGGGCGACACCATCGGCGTGGGTACGGCGGCCCACGTCGGCGCCCTGCTCGCGGCGTTCAACGAGGCCGGCCTGCCCAACGAGTCGCTGGCGATGCACTTCCACGACACCTACGGCCAGGCGCTGTCCAACGCGGTCGCGGCGATGCGCTGCGGGATCACCACGTTCGACGCGTCGGCCGGCGGGCTCGGCGGCTGCCCCTACGCGAAGAGCGCCACCGGCAACCTCGCGACCGAGGACCTGGTGTGGCTGCTGACCGGCCTCGGCGTCGAGCACGGCGTGGACCTCGGCGCGCTCGTCGAGACGTCGGCGTGGATGGCCGGGCAGCTCGGACGGCCCAGCCCCAGTGCCGTGGTGAGGGCTTTGGCAGACTCTCCGGCATGACCCGGGTCGTCTACCTGCACGTCGGTGCGCCGAAGACGGGGACGACGTACCTCCAGGACCGGCTGGCGCTCAACAAGGCCTCGCTCGCCCGGCACGGCGTGCACTACCCGCTGAACCTGCACGCCAGCCAGTTCCGGCCCGCGCTCGACCTGCTCGAGATGCCGTGGGGTGGCCTGCAGGAGAACGTCGACGGCGAGTGGGACGGGCTGATCAACCGGGTCCGCCGCCAGCAGGGCAAGGTCATCGTGTCCCACGAGATCCTCGCGGCCGCCAAGCCCACCCAGGTGAGGCGGGCGATGGCCGGCCTCGAGGGCGCCGAGGTGCACCTCGTCTACTCCGCGCGCGACCTGGCCCGGCAGATCCCCGCCGAGTGGCAGGAGGGCATCAAGCACCAGCGCAAGCAGGGCTTCGCCGGTTTCCTGCGCCGGGTGCAGACCTCGCGGCGCACCAAGCCGAACATGTGGTTCTGGCGGGTGCAGAGCCTGCCCGACGTGCTCTCCCGCTGGAGCAAGGGGCTGCCGCCCGAGCGCGTGCACCTGGTCACGGTCCCGCAGTCCGGTGCCCCCCGCGAGGAGCTGTGGCACCGCTACTGCCGGGCCTTCGACATCGACCCGGCCTGGGCGCCGGAGCAGAGCGACCGGGAGAACGTCTCGATCGGGGCCGCCGAGACCACCCTGATCCGTCGCCTGAACCGCCGGCTCAAGCAGGCCGGGCTGCCGTCGGAGGAGTACCGCCGCCTCATCCGCGAGCTCGTCGTCCACCAGACCCTCGCCCCGCGCCGGAACATGACCAAGGTGACCCTGCCGCCGGCGGCGTTCCCGTGGGCGGACGAGGTCGCCGAGGAGTGGATCCAGTGGGTCGTCGGCTCCGGCATCGACGTCATCGGCGACGTGGAGGACCTCCGCCCGGTGGCACCACCGGAGGGTGAGGTCTGGGCCAACCCCGACCGGCCGCGCCGGCCGCAGATGATCGACGCCGCCCTCGACGCGATGGTCGCGCTCGCGGTGGAGGCGGCCCAGCGCCCCGACCCGAACGAGCAGCTCACCGCCCGGCTCGGCCGGGCGGCGCGACGGCTGCGGCGGTCGTGACCCGGGCGGCTGACGGGCCGGACTACGCGCAGGCGGTCTGGTCCTGGACCGAGCACCTCCGCGCCGGCGGCTCGACACCCTGGACGGCCTGGGTCGCCTCCGGGTCCGGCGCCGACGCCCTCGTCCCGCGGGGCTGGAACGCCCCCGGGGCCGCCCAGCTCGAGCTGGCCCGCCGGCTGGCCGAGGCGGCCCCCGCCCGCGGGGTCGCTCCCGCGGCCTACCGCCGGCTCGCCGACACCGTGCTGACCCGGTCCGGGCCGGGCCGCGGCCTCGCGCAGCAGCCGCTGTCCTTCCCCTCCGACGTGCCGGCCCGGCGGTTCGGCGCGCCCGCCACCGACCCGTCCGACGTCCCGCCCGCCGAGCTGGTCCGGGTGGCCGTCGGCACGCTCACCGAGCAGCTGCTCGAGACCCCCGGCCTCCCGCCGGAGCGGACCGAGCTGCGGCGCCGGCGGCTGACCCGGTCGCCCGCGTTCGCGCTGGCCGGTGCGCCGGTCACCACCTCCGTCGTACGCCGGGAGCTGGGGGTCGCCGGGCACGCCGAGGGCGGCCGCAACCCACGCGTCGTGGTGGTCGCCGAGCCGCTGGACGAGACCCTGGCCCAGGTCTGGTCCGGGCGCGTGCAGCGCGGCGCCCCGGTCCGCTGGGGCGGCTTCGTGGAGCGGTGGTCGCGCCGTCCCGCCCTGCCGCCGTCCGCCGACTTCGTCCGGCTGGCCCGGCAGTGGGCGCGCGAGGTGGGTCGCGAGAACGTGCACGTCGTCGTCGCCCCGGACGACGCCCCGCGCACGGTCGCCGACCTGCTCGGCGTCACCCTCGGGCGCGCCCGGCACCCCGAGCTCCGACCGCGCTGGCGGGACCTGTCGCCTGCGGCCCTCGACGTCGCCCGCCGCGTCAACGCGGTGCTCAACGTCCGCGCCGCGGGCCCGCGGCGCGACGACGCCGTGCGTGCCTGCGCCGCCCTGCTCGACGCGGTCGACACCGCGGCGCCACGGCTGGCGCTCCCCGAGCGGTTCCGGGACTGGGCCACCGCGCGCGCCACCCGGCTCACCGAGGACCTCCGGGCCGGCGGCTACCCTGTCCACGGCGACCTGGTGCGGGTCGTCCCCCGGTTCGAGAGCCTCCCGACCGCTCCCCGTCACGACGACGTCCTGCGGGTCGTCGTGGACGCCTGTCTGCGCCGGGCCGCCTCGACGAGCAGCGCAGGAGGGCGAAGCAGCGGTGAGTGACCCGGTCCCGCAGGACGCTCCGCAGCGCCCGCGTCGTGTCGTCGTGCACGTCGGCACCCCGAAGACCGGCACGTCGTACGTCCAGGACGTGCTGTTCCTCAACCGCGAGACCCTCGCGGAGCAGGGCATCCTCTACCCCGCCGACCGCTTCGACGAGCACTTCCTCGCCGCGCTCGACCTGATGGAGCTGCACTGGGGCGGCCTGGAGACCCAGGCCGTCGGCGCGTGGGACCGGCTGGCCGAGCGGGTCCGCGAGTGGCCGGGCACCGTGATCATCAGCCACGAGATCCTGGCGAACGCCACCCGCCAGCAGGTACGGCGCGCCCTCGACTCGTTCGGCGACCCGGCGACCACCGAGGTGCACGTCGTGCTGTCGGCCCGCGACCTGGTCCGGCAGGTGCCGGCCGAGTGGCAGGAGAACGTCAAGCACCGCCGTACCTTCGACTACCGCACCTTCCTCGACAAGATCACCGACCCGGCCCGCGACGGCGAGCTGGCCTCGTGGTTCTGGGGCGTGCAGGAGGTCCCGGACATCCTCGACCGGTGGGGCGGCTCGCTGCCGCCGGAGCGGGTGCACCTGGTCACCGTCCCGAAGCCGGGGGCGCCGCGGGACCTGCTCTGGCAGCGGTTCACCTCCGTGCTGGGGCTGGACGACGTCGAGCTCGAGCTGGAGACCGACCGGGCGAACCCCTCGATGGGCGTCCCGGAGACGACGCTGGTGCGCCGCATCAACCAGCGGGTCAACAACGGCGTGCTGGCCAACGAGGACTACCGGCAGCTGGTCCGCGAGCTGCTCGCGCACCGCACCCTGTCCCGGCGGTCCGGCTCGCCCCGGCTGGCGCTGCCGCCGGACGTGCGCGCCTGGGCGGTCGACCTGTCCGAGACCTGGATCGAGGACCTCGCCGCCAAGGGGTACGACGTGGCGGGGTCGCTCGACGAGCTGCGTCCCGACGCGAACGCGGCGGAGTTCAGCGACCCGGACGCGCCGGACGAGGGGGACGTCGCCGACGCGGCGATGGAGTCGATCGTGACGCTGCTGGACGAGGCGGCACGGCTGCGGCACGTCGAGCAGCGGCTGCAGCGCGACCTGTCCTCGGCGTTGGCCGAGCTCGACCGCTCACGCGGGTTGTGGTTCCGGGTGAAGCGGCGGCTGGTCAACATCGCCGACGAGAACCGTGCCGCCGCCGCCGGGCTCGCGGTCTACCGCCGGGCCCGGGGCAAGGTGCCGGGCTAGCTCTTCTGCCGCCCGCCGGCTCCCGGGTTCCCCCGCGGCAGCAGCTCACGGTCGGCGTACCGGCCGATCAGCCACGTCGCGTACGCGTCCGTGCTCGCGCCCACCAGGCCGCCCACCACCGGCACCCGGCGTGCCATGTTGACCGCGAGGCGCTTGCCGGCGACCTTGGTGAGCAGCTCCGAGGTGACCTCGTTGGCGATCACCCGGTCGAGGTGCGGATCGTGCACCGGAGCCGTGGCGATCCCCATCGGCGTGCTCGGCAGCCTCTTCTTGCGGACCAGCGACTTCACCGCGTCCTCGCCGAGGAGGCACGCGAGGATCGCGTCGCGGACCCGCTGGTCGTCGAGGTCGTAACCGTGCAGGTGCGCGATGCCGGCCACCTCGCGGCACTGGATCAGCGCGATGCCGGCGATGTTCGTGGGGATGGTGACGGCCGCGGTGACCAGGCCGCCGACGTTGGTGACGAACCCCTGCAGACCGGCGATGCGCACGTGGTTCTCGATCACCTCGTGCACCGCGCGCTCGACGTCGCCGTCCTGCTCGACCAGCTGCCGGTCCGCGGCCACGGCGGCCGGCGGTAGCGGCCCGACGCCGTGGATGGCCCGGTGCAGCGACTCGTGCACGAAGTGCGCGCTGAGGTCGGGAGCCACCTTGGTCAGGTGCGGGACCATGCCCTTGCCGAGCGTGCTGCCGATGCCCATGCATCCCTCCGGTCGTGCCGAATATCGTGAAAGTGGGTCTCGTCCCGACCCTACCGAGGCGGTCCGAACCCTCCGGTGCCCTGCTTGGATGGACGCATGCCCACCGAGCCGCCCGCGACGGGCTGGGTCTTCCCCGACGTCGCGGACCTGCCGTGCGACCGGGGCAGTGACGACCTCGTCGGGATGGGGGCCGACCTCGAGCCGGGGACCCTCCTCGCGGCCTACCGGCAGGGCATCTTCCCGATGCCGTCCGACGACCCGGGGGTGGGCCTGCTCTGGTGGTCGCCGGTGGAGCGGGCCGTGCTGCCGCTCGACGGCCTGCGGACGTCCCGGTCGCTGCGGCAGGCGGCGCGGCGGATGGAGGTCCGCGTCGACACCGCCTTCGGTGAGGTGATCCGCGGCTGCGCGGACCCGTCCCGCGACGGAGCCTGGATCGACGACCGGATCGTCGCCGCGTACACCCGCCTGCACGAGCTGGGCTGGGCGCACTCCGTCGAGGCCTGGCAGGACGGCGAGCTGGTCGGCGGCCTGTACGGCGTCGCGGTCGGCGGGCTCTTCGCCGGCGAGTCGATGTTCCACCGCGTCAGCGACGCCTCCAAGGTCGCGCTCGTCGGCCTCGTGGACCTGCTCCGCGACGAGCACGCCGACCGCCGGGTCCTCGACGTGCAGTGGCGCACCGAGCACCTCGCCTCCCTCGGCGTGGTCACCCTCCCCCGACCCTCCTACCTCACCCTCCTCGACCGCGCCGCCGCCGTCCCCCTCCCCCGCCCCTTCCGCTGACCGAGCCCCCAACCTCCCGCCGACCCGGGCCAAAGTTCCCGTCGAGCCGGGGCAAAGTTCCGGTCGAGCCGGGGCTTCTGCTGGACTTCGGGCATGACCTTCCCGGACACCTGCCGGATCGCCGTGCTCGACGACCACCAGGGCGTGGCGCTGACCTCGGCGGACTGGTCCCGGCTGCCCGCCGGCTGCACCGTCGACGTGGCCCGCGACCGGCTCGTCGGCGAGGACCTGGTGGCCTTCCTGGACGGCGCGCGGGCCGTCGTGGCAATGCGGGAGCGGACGCCGATCGACGCCGCCCTGCTCGACCGGCTGCCGACGCTGGAGCTGGTGGTCACCACCGGCATGCGCAACGCCGCGATCGACGTACGGGCGGCGGCCGAGCGCGGGGTCACGGTCTGCGGCACCCGGGCGTTGGCCGGGCCGGCGACCGAGCTCACCTGGGCGCTGATCCTGGGCTGCCTGCGGCGGATCCCCGAGGAGGTCGCGGCCATGCGGGAGGGGGCGTGGCAGACCACAGTCGGTCAGGAGCTCGAGGGCCGGACGCTCGGGCTGCTCGGCCTCGGCCACATCGGACGGCGGATGGCGCGGGTCGCGCACGCCTTCGACATGCGGGTGACGGCCTGGTCGCCGAACCTGACACCGCAGCGCGCTGCCGAGGTCGGCGCGTACTTCGTCGAGAAGGAGGAGCTCTTCGCGACCGCCGACGTGGTCAGCGTCCACCTCAAGCTCGGCGACCGCAGCCGCGGGCTCGTCGGCGCCGACGAGCTGCGGTCGATGCGGCCGCGACGCCTGGCTGGTGAACACCTCACGCGGCCCGATCGTCGACGAGGCCGCCCTGCTGACCGCGGTTCGCGAGGGCTGGATCGCCGGTGCGGCGCTGGATGTGTACGACGAGGAGCCGCTCCCGGCCGACCACCCGTTCCGGAACACGCCGGGGATCCTGGCCACCGGTCACCTGGGCTACGTCACCGTCGGCAACTACCGGATCTACTACACGGACGCGGTCGAGGACGTCGCGGCGTTCCTCGCCGGTGAGCCGGTGCGCATCCTCGACCCCGGCTGACCGCCGACCCGGGTCAGATGACCTGCGGCGGCGTCCCCGTCTCGCTCACCATCGGCCGGCCGGCACCCTCCCAGTCGAGCATCCCGCCGTCCAGGTTGACCACGTCGTGGCCCTGCTGGAGGAGGTACATCGAGGCCTGCGCCGAGCGGCCGCCGACCTTGCAGACCACGAGCGTCTGCCCGTCGGGTACGTCGGACAGCCGGCCCGGCAGGTCGCGCAGCGGGATGTGCATCGCGCCCTCGATGTGACCGTGCCGCCACTCCTCGGGCTCGCGGACGTCGAGCACGTGCAGGCCCTCGGGCAGGGGGTCGGGGACGCCGCTGATCGCGACGGTGGGGATGCCGGTCATGGCTCCACGGTACTTACTTCAACAGCTTCGACATCCGCCGGTCGGCGAGCGGCTTGCCCCCGGTCTGGCAGGTCGGGCAGTACTGCAGCGACGAGTCCGCGAACGACACCTCCCGCACGGTGTCGCCGCACACCGGGCACGGCAGCCCGGTGCGGCCGTGCACCGCGAGGTTGCTCTTCTTCTCGCCCTTGAGGTCGGCCGCCGCCAGCCCCCGGGACCGCTCCACGGCCTCGCCGAGGACGGTGCGGATCGCGTCGTACAACGTCTGGAGGTCGTCGCCGGTGATCGAGCTCGCCGGCTTGAACGGCGACATCTTCGCTGCGTGCAGCAGCTCGTCGGAGTAGGCGTTGCCGATGCCGGCGATGGTGCCCTGGTGACGGAGCACTCCCTTGACCTGGGCGCGGCCGGCCTCCTGCAGGATCCCCTCGAGTACGTCGATCGTGAACGACTCGTCGAGCGGGTCCGGCCCGAGGCTCGCGATGCCGGGGACGTCGTGCGGGTCGCGGACGACGTACAGGGCCAGACGCTTCTTCGTGCCCGCCTCCGTGATGTCGAGCCCCGACCCGTCGTCGAGGTGCACCCGGGCGGCCATCGGCGACTTGTTGCTGGGCTTCGGCGGCAGCTTCGGCACCTCGTCGCGCCACCGCACCCAGCCGCCGCGTGCGAGGTGCATGACGAAGTGCAGCCCGGAGGCGCTGATGTCGATGAACTTGCCGTGCCGCGTCACGTCGTCCACGAAGGATCCGTTGAGCGCGGTCAGTGGCGGGTCGAACGTCTTGAGGGCGCTGAACGCCGCGATGTCGACGCGGGCGATCGCGCGGCCGTCGAGCCGGCCCCGGAGGTCCAGCGCGAGGCCCTCGACTTCGGGCAGCTCGGGCACGGGTCAAAGTCTAGGTGGAGTAGAGACACGCGTGGTGTGCTGCGTCACACTGGTGACATGCACCCGGTGACGCCGCTGCCGGCCACGGGCGAGGTGTTCCTCGACGCCCGCGGGTCCGGTCGTGCGCTCCGGGTCTCGTGGCACGCCGAGGCCGACGTGATCGTGCTGTCGCTGTGGCACGGCGGCACCTGCACCGGGTCGTTCCGGCTGCCCGCCGAGGACGTCCCCGACCTGATCGACGCGCTGCGCGACGGGCTCGTCCGGTCCTACGAGGCCCACCGGTCCCGGCTCGCCCGGGTCGACGGGAACATGGCCGGCTGACCCCCGACCCTGTAGATCCCCCGGGTCGGCGGGGAAGTTTGTCCCGGGTCGGCGACACGATTGGGCTCGCTAGGGAAATCTACGGATCGTGCTAGAGAGCCGGATACTGTTCGATCGTGGACCCGGTGAGGAACCCCTACGCGCCCGGCGCGGGACAGCGGCCGCCCGAGCTGGCCGGTCGAGACCGTGAGCTGACCCAGTTCGAGGTGACGCTCGAGCGGGTCGCCGCCGGGCGGCCGGAGAGGTCGATGGTGCTCTCGGGGCTGCGGGGCGTCGGCAAGACGGTGCTGCTCAACGCGCTGCGCGGGCTGGCGGTGAAGCGGGCCTGGGGCACCGGCAAGTTCGAGGCGCGGCCCGACCAGTCGCTGCGTCTGCCGCTGGCGCAGGCCGTGCACGCCGCCGTCCGCGAGGTCGCGCACCGGCACCGTGACCCCGAGCGGGTCGACGCGGTCGCCGGGGTGCTCAAGTCCTTCGCGCTGCGCACGCCGCTGCCGGACCGCAAGGGCGTGCGGTGGCAGCCGCCGGTCGACGTACCCGCCATGAAGGGCCGCGCCGACTCCGGCGACCTGGAGCTCGACCTCATCGAGCTGTTCACCGACGTCGCCGACCTGGCCCGCGACCTCGGCGTCGGCATCGGGATCTTCGTCGACGAGATGCAGGACATCACCACCGACGAGCTCGCCGCGCTGTGCGGCGCCTGCCACGAGATCAGCCAGCAGGGCGCGCCTCTGGTGGTGGTCGGCGCGGGCCTGCCGCACCTGCCGGTCGCGCTGGCGGCCAGCAAGTCCTACGCCGAGCGGCTCTTCCGGTACGTCGTCGTCGACCGGCTGCCGAGGGAGATGGCCGACCGGGCGCTGCTGGTGCCGGCCGGCACGGAGGACGTCGACTACGCGCCGGACGCGCTCGACGAGCTCTACGCGCTCACCGACGGCTACCCCTACTTCGTGCAGGCCTACGGCAAGGTCACCTGGGACACCGCGGTGGCCAGCCCGATCCAGGTCTCCGACGTGCAGGAGGCGGCGCCGGAGGCGGAGGGGGAGCTCGCGGTCGGGTTCTTCGGGGCGCGCTACGACCGGGCGACGCCGGCGGAGCGGGAGTACATGCGGGTGATGGCCGACCTCGCCCAGCACCACGACGACGGCTCCGTGCAGACCAGCGACATCGCCAAGTCGCTGGGCCGCAAGCCGCAGAGCCTCTCCCCGGCCCGCGACGGGCTGATCAAGAAGGGCCTCGTCTACTCCAGCGAGCGGGGCACGGTGGCCTTCACCGTGCCGCACTTCGGCAAGTTCCTGCGCGGCCAGCGGGTCTGAGGCTCAGCCGCGCACCAGCCGCACGGTCCGGCGCAGGGCGAGCACACCGACCACCCCGGTCACCGTCAGCAGCAGCGCCTGGAAGGCGACCAGCCCGCGTCCGAGCGCGTCGTTGCCGAGCCCGCCGTCGAAGAAGCCGGACACCACGCTGACCAGGCAGGCCGTGGCCAGCAGCCCGGCCGCGACGGCCGCGGGCCGGCGAGGCGCCCGGACCGCGGCGGCGGTGAGCAGCAGCTGGGCGACGATCATCGGGACGGGCGCCGCGAGCAGGGCGTGGCCGCCCCAGGCCTCGCCCCAGGTGTTCACCCCGGAGCCCACCGCGAGCAGCCCGCCGGCGACGTCGACGACCACCAGGCCGGCCATGGCGGGCACCAGCGGGTCCCGATGCTGCGGAGCGGTCTCGATCGCTGTCATGACCCCAGTCTGGGGCCGCGGGCTTGGGATCGGCTTGAGCGTGGCTTGTGGCGCGCCAGCCTCCCCCCACGGCCGCTGCGACGGTGCCACGATGGAGCCATGCGCCACGTGGAGGGCCGCCCGCAGGTGGTCGCACACCGCGGCTCCAGCCACGACAACCCCGAGCACACGCTCGGCGCCTACCTCGCCGCGCTCGACAAGGGGGCCGAGGGCCTCGAGTGCGACGTCCGGCTCACCGCCGACGGGCACCTGGTGTGCGTGCACGACCGTCGCGTGGACCGTACGGCGAACGGGCGCGGCGTCGTGTCGACGATGGAGCTCGCCCAGCTCGACGAGCTCGACTTCGCGTCCTGGAAGAACCCGTGGGCCGACCTCGACGACGAGGCGCCGGAGGTGGACGAGCAGACCCGGCGGGTGCTCACCCTGCGCCGGCTGCTCGAGGCGGTCCGCGACTACGACGAGCCCGTGGACCTGGCCATCGAGACCAAGCACCCCACCCGCTACGCCGGCCTCGTGGAGCGCCGGCTCGTGGAGCTGCTGGAGACGTTCGGCTGGGCGGGGTCGGACTCGCCGGCGCGGATCATGAGCTTCTCCCCGGTCGCGCTGACCCGGATCAAGAAGCTCGCCCCCGCCCTCGAGGTGGTGCTGCTGATCGACCGGCAGTACTCCTGGCAGATGGCCACCAGCGTCCTCGGCCCGGGCTGGATCGCCGGCCCCGGCATCGACCTGCTCCGGGAGAACCCCAGGCTCGGCCGGCGGCTCCGCAGGCGGGACCGGCGGATCCACGTGTGGACCGTGAACACCCCCGAGGACCTCGACCTGTGCGCCCGGCTCGGTGTCGAGGCGGTCATCACGGACGACCCGGGCATGGCGCTCGACCACTTCAACGGCCCGTCCGCCCACGCGCCGCCGGACTGAGACGCACGCCACGCGCGCCCGTGTTTGACACGGAGGTCACCGGGCATGCATGCCGCCAGCAAGAGATGTCGAGACCGTTGTGAGGACTACCGTGGCGAGCAGCTCGGTGCGTGCGCCGATCACGATGCGTCTCCCCTTCACGCCCGCGTCCGTGTCGGTAGCCCGTCAGCAGCTCAAGACCTGGATGGGTGAGAACGGTGGCAATGGGGAGGCCATCGAGGACGCGCGCGTCATCATCTCCGAGCTCGTGGCCAACTCCATCCGGCACGCGTCACCCCTCTCCGACGGCCAGATCCACGTGTCCTGGGTCCTCGAGCCCCGCGGGATCGACCTCAGCGTCACCGACGGCGGCAGCAGCACCCGTCCCCGCAAGGTGAACGCTCCCTCCTCCGCACTCGCCGGCCGCGGCATGGCCATCGTCGAGATGCTGGCCCAGGAGTGGTGGAGCGAGCGCACCGGCTCGCGGACCACCGTGCACGCCCTCCTGCACATCTGAGGGCCGTCCCCGCTCCCCGACCGCTCGTGGCTAGGCTCGTCTGCCATGGGTAAGAAGTCGCGCGTCAAGGCCCGGTCCGCCCACCAGCAGACCCCCGCCGACGGCACCGCCGAGGTCGGTCCGCGCCAGCCGTGCCCGTGCGGCTCCGGTCGTCGCTACAAGGCGTGCCACGGCAGCGCCGACGGCCCCGTCCCGACGTACGTCGCCCGGCCGTTCGACGGCATCGCCGGAGAGTGCGACCTGATCGCGATGCGGGAGATCGTCGCCGCCGCGACCGCCCCGCTGAGCCTCAAGGACGGCGTCGCCGACGGCCGCACCGTCCAGCTCTGCTCGCTGCTGCCGATGGCGGCCCCGGCGCTGGCCCGCGAGGACGGCTCCGTCTGGCTCGGGCTCCAGGTGCAGCACGGCTTCGGCGACCCGAGCCGCGACCTCGCCGCCGTCCTGCTGAAGGCGCTCGAGGCCGAGCCCGGCGAGGGCGTCGTCGGCCTCACCGACGACCCCGGTGAGGGTCCCCGCCTGCAGGACCTGCTCACCGACGCCCCGCTCGACGTCACCGTCCACGACGGGTTCGGCTACTGGGTGGCCGACGTCGACGACCCCGACGGCTCGGTCGCGGCGTCCCTGGAGTCGGCGAACGCCGCCGCCCACCCCAGCGTGCGGCTGTCCTCGGTCGAGGCGGCCTACTGGACCGACGTGGGCACCCGCGAGCACCTGCGCTGGGTGCTGCCCTACGACGAGGAGCCGCTCCTCGACGCGCTGGCCCGGCTGCACGCCGCAGGCACGGACGTGGTCGCCGAGGGTTCGCGGTTCGTCGGGATGTTCCGGGCCCACGGGCTCCTGGTCCCGGTGTGGGACCTCCCGTCCGGCACCGGCGCGGAGGCGCTGGAGCAGACGGTCGCCCAGCTGCACCGCGACCTCGAGGCGGCACGTGCGGACACCTCCCCGCTCACCCCCGACGAGCGTGCGGCGCGCAACGGACTGGCCAATCGGCAGCTGACCCTGCGCTGACCGACTGGTCCGGACCAGCCCCCGATCCAGTTGCCTGGACCGGTCGGGTGAAATCGGGGTGTTGTGGGTCATATTCGCGTGCTAGATGTTGATGAAACCCTCAACGACCCCGTACATTTGTCTCTGCCCGGTCGTTGTTGTATCCCCCGTCAGCAACGGCCGGGTTTCCATTTAACCGAAGCCGCCCGCGCCCCTCGCGACGGAATCCGTCGCCGAAGCCGGTTGCGTGCCACGGATTCCGGATCTGCGCGGCGCTGCGTCACCGGTGCTCGGAGACGAGCACCGCGGTGGTGTGCTTGACCAGCGCCTTGAACACGTGCGGCTCGTCGCCGGGGTAGCTCAGGTAGTCCCCGGGATGCAGCTCGACCGGATCCTCGACGGGCCCGACCAGCGCCCGGCCACTGCTCAGCACCACGTGCTCGGTCACCCCGGCGCCGTGCGGTTCCGAGACGCGGGGCTGGCCCGGCTCGGCCTCGATCCGGTAGACGTCGCGCCGGGCGTGCGGCGGGCTGGAGGCCAGCAGCGTCGCGGTGTACGTCGCCCGCTCGGCGTGCATCACCGGCCCCTCGCCCGCGCGGATCACCCGCACCACCTGGCGGGGCGCCTCCACCAGCCGGCTGAACGGCACGCCGAGGGCCACGCTCAGCGCCCAGATCGTCTCGACGCTCGGATTGCCGGTCGCCGCCTCGAGCTGGGAGAGGCTGGACTTGGCGATGCCGGCCCGCTTGGCCAGCTCGCTCAGTGACAGGCCGACCCGTGCGCGCTCGCGGCGCAGCGACGCGGCGATCACCGCGATCGGGGTCCCGGCGCTGGTGTCGGCCATGTTCTCTCCATCGTACGATCGTTCGACTTGACGAACACCCTCGTCACGTTCAGTCTAGTGGACATGCGTTCGACATGGCGAACACTCGCGGCGGCCCTGGACCGCCGTACCGCTCGCGACATCGCGCTGGTCTGCGTGGCCGACGTGCTGGTCGGGGCCTCCTTCGGTGCCATCAGCGTCTCCGGCGGGCTGCCGTGGTGGGTGCCGGTGCTGCTGTCGGTCGTGGTCTTCGCCGGGGGAGCGCAGTTCGCGGCCGTCGGGGTGGTGCTCGCCGGCGGCAGCGCCTTCGCGGGGGTCGTCGCGGGCCTGGTGCTGAACGCCCGGCTGCTGCCGTTCGGCTTCGCCGTCGCCGACGTGCTCGGCACCCGCTGGCGCACCCGGCTGCTCGGCGCGCACCTGACCACCGACGAGTCCGTGGCGTTCGCGATCCGGCACGACGACCCCGAGCGGCGACGCTCCGCGTTCTGGGTGTGCGCGGTGGCCCTGTTCGTGTGCTGGAACGTGGCGGTGGTCGCGGGCGCGTTCGCCGGACGGCTGGTCTCGGACCTCGACGCGTTCGGCCTGGACGCGGCCTTCCCGGCCGTGCTCCTCGCCCTGGTGGTGCCGTCGCTGTCCTCGCCGCGCACCCGGCTCGCCGCCGTGGTCGGCGCGGTGCTCGCCGTCGCCACGACGCCGTTCCTGCCGGCCGGGCTGCCGGTGCTGGTCGCCCTGCTCGGGCTGGCCGTCACGGCACGGGGGCGCACGAGGACCGGACCCGCACCGCAGGCCCTGGAGCGCGAAACACAGGAGCAGACCCGATGATGCCGCTCGCCGCGATCCTGGTGCTGGCCGCCGGGACGTTCGCCTTCCGCATCGTCGGACCCGCCGCGCGGCACCGCATCGACCTGCCGGAGCGGGTCGAGCAGCTGCTGTCGGACGCCGCGGTGGTGCTGCTGGTCGCGCTGGCCGCCACGTCCGCGCTGATGGCCGGTCAGGAGCTCGCCGGCCTGGCCCGGCCCGCCGGGGTGCTCGTCGCCGGAGTGCTGGCGGTCCGCCGCGCGCCGTTCCCGGTGATCGTCATCGCCGCGGCGGCGACCACGGCCGTGCTCCGGCTGCTGGGGATCGCCTGATTCCCAGGGGACCCAGGGAAACTGGCACACCCCCGACGTTGCAACGCTGGGGGTGTGCCGGATTACCAGGGGACCCAGGGAATCTGGCACCCCCGACGGACCCCGTCAGAGCGGCTGCCGCGACACCGGGCAGGACATGCAGCGCGGTCCGCCGCGGCCGGAGCCGAGCTCGGACCCGCTGATCGCGATGACCTCGATGCCGGCCTCCTCGAGACGGGTGTTCGTCTCGATGTTGCGCTCGTAGGCGACCGCCACGCGCGGCGAGATCGCCAGCGTGTTGTTGCCGTCGTCCCACTGCTCGCGCTCGGCGGTCACCGGGTCGAGGCCCGTGTCGATCTGGTGCAGCGTGTCGATGCTCATCGCCTTGGCGGCGGCCACCAGGAACGGCTCCGCCTCGGCGACCTGGAGCACCAGGTCGGCGTCGGCCTCACCGTTGCGGTCGTGCAGCGTCACGGCGTACGCCTTCAGGCTGTCGGCGACGTTGGGGTACATCACGATCTTGTCGACGTCGACCATCGTGCAGACCGTGTCGAGGTGCATGGTCGCGCGCTCCTGGGCGATCGGCACCGCGAGCACCGTGTGGGCGAGGTCGGCGGCGAACACCTGACGCGCCAGCCGCTCGGCGCCGGCCGGGGTGGTGCGCTCGCCGACGCCGACCGCGATGACGCCGGGGGCGAGGAGGAGTACGTCGCCGCCCTCGACGTGCTCGCGCTGCCAGCCGTGGATCTTGGGGGTGCCGGCGAAGCGCGGGTGCTCGGTGTAGATCAGCTCGGTCAGCTGGGTCTCGCGCTCCCGGGCCGGCATGGCCAGCGATGTGATCGCCACCCGGTCGTGCACCCACACGCTCGAGTCGCGGGTGAACAGCAGGTTCGGCAGCGGGTCGATGAGGAAGTCGTCGTGGGTGAGCAGGCTGGTGACCAGCCCGTGGCCGCCCCTGACCTCGTCGTTGCGGACGCCGGCGGTGAGGAACGCGCACAGCTCCTCGGCGCTCTGGTCGTGCAGCGCGGCCGTGAGGTAGGTGCGCAGGGTGTCGCCGAGGTGGAGGTTCGCCATCGCGCTCGCGATCGCGTGGTCCCGGGCGGTCTCGCTCTGCAGGGTCTCGGTGAGCAGGTCGGTCAGGTAGAGCACCTCGACGTCGCGGTCACGCAGCGCCGCGGCGAACGCGTCGTGCTCGTCCTGCGCGCGGCTGACCCAGGGGATGCCGTCGAACAGCAGCTTGTCGTTGTTGCGGGGCGTCAGCCGCTTCAGCTCGTTGCCAGGACGGTGCAGCATCACCGTGCGGAGCCGGCCGACCTCGCTGTCGGCGCCGTGGGGACGCGGTGTCTCGGACATACCGCGAGCGTAATGCCCTCAGAGCGCGGTGATGACCTCGACCAGCGTGATCGCCGCGAGCACGGCGCAGACCGCGCCGCCGATGTAGTGCAGCAGCGAGAGCTTCATGTAGCGCAGCAGCACCCGGCCCGCGAGCACCGCCAGCCCGGACACGGTCAGCAGCGCGACCCAGGCGCCGAGGAAGACGCTCAGGTGGTCGTGGTAGCGGGTCACGAAGCTGATCGTGAGCAGCTGGGACAGGTCGCCCCACTCCGCCGCGAACAGCACCAGGAAGGAGGCGACGATCGCCTTGGCGAACGACCTCTGCTCCGTCGCCTTCGCGGCGTACTCCTCCTCCTGCTCCTTCTCCGCGGCGTCCGCCCCGGGCGCCGTACGCACCAGCAGGATCGCGCCGACGAGGAAGATCAGGAACGCGACGCTCCTGATGAGGACGTCGGGCAGCAGCGTGGCGAGTGCGCCGGCGGTGACCGCGACGACCGTCTGCACCCCGAAGGCGAGACCGACGCCGATCCACACCGCGAGCGGCTGGTAGCGCGTCGACAGCACCAGCGCGGCGATGAAGGTCTTGTCCGGCAGCTCCACGAGGAAGATCGCGCCGAACGTCAGGGCGAAGATCGCGAGGTCCATGCAGTCCTAGCTGTCGGGGACCCCGTCGACCAGGGCCCGGCTCGCGGCGATGGCGTCGGCGAGCACTTCCTTGACCGGACGGCCGGTGGCCGCCGCGGCCCGGGCCACGTCGTCGTACTCCGGCTGGGCGTTCACGACGCGACCCTTGTGCACCGCAATCTTCACATGCACGGGGAAGCCGTCGACCTCCACGGTCTCCATCGCGCGGTCCAGCGTGGTCTTGCCGATCGTCTGCTCCCGCAGGCCGATGGTGCTGGTGTGCCGGAAGACGACGGTGCGTACGGCGTCCGCCCGGTCGGCCGCGACGAGCACGCTCAACGTGTGCGCCGGCCGGCCCTTCTTCATCAGGATCGGGGTCAGCCAGGCGTCCGACGCGCCGGCCTCGAGCAGGGCCGCGATGACGCTCGGCCACACCCGCGGGTCGAGGTCGTCGACGTTGCACTCGAGCAGCAGGGGAGCGGGGTTGCCGCCCCGGCCTGTCCCTGTCCTAGGAGCCGAGGACGAGGCGTCTCGAAGGGAGACCGCCTTCTCCCCGACGAGCAGCCGCAGCACGTTCGCGTGCGTGACCGGGTCGCGGCCGCCGGCGCCGACACCGACCCGGTCGACGCTCATCAGCGGCTGCGGGCCGTAGGACGTGGCGCTCGAGGTGAGCAGTGCGGCACCGGTGGGCGTGCACAGCTCGCGGTCGCCCGGTCCGGCGTACGACGGGACGCCGCGCAGCAGCTCGACGACGGCCGGCGGTGGCACCGCCATCTCCCCGTGCGCGCCGTGCACCCGACCGGAGCCGACGGCGACGGGGGAGACGACCAGCTCGTCGAGGCCGAGGTCCTCGAGCCCGGCGCTGACCCCGACCACGTCGGCGATCGCGTCGAGGGCGCCGACCTCGTGGAAGTGCACGTCGTCGGGAGCGGTGCCGTGCACGGCCGCCTCGGCGACGGCGAGCCGCTCGAAGGTGGCGTGCGCGCGGGCGCGGACGCCCTCGTCGAGCCGGGCCTCGCCGAGCAGGGCGCGGACGTCGCGCCAGGTGCGGTGGGTGCTGCTGTCGCCCACCTGCACGTGCATCCGGGTCGCGGCGAACCCGTTGCGGGTCACGTCCTCCGGCGCCAGGGCGACCGCCTCGGGGGCGACAGCGCGGACCGCCTCCTCGATGACCCTGACGGGCACGCCGGCGCCGCACAGCGCACCGAGCAGCATGTCGCCGCTCGCCCCGGACGAGGCGTCGACCCAGCCGATCACGCGTCGTCCCGCGGGGCGGCGTTGCGGGCGACGCGGGCGGCGAAGACGCCGGCCCCGAAGCCGTTGTCGATGTTCACCACGGTGACGCCCGGGGCGCAGGAGTTGAGCATCGCCAGCAGCGCGGCGACCCCGCCGAACGACGCGCCGTACCCGACGCTCGTCGGCACCGCCACCAGCGGCACCCCGACCAGACCGCCCACGACGCTCGGCAGCGCGCCCTCCATCCCCGCGACCACGACCAGGCAGTCGGAGGCGACCAGGTCCTCGCGGGCGGCCAGCACCCGGTGCAGCCCGGAGACCCCGACGTCGGTGACCACCCGCACCCCGGCGCCGTACACCCGCGCGGTGAGCGCCGCCTCGGCCGCGACCGGGGCGTCGGAGGTGCCGGCCGACACCACCGTCACCCGGCCCCGCGCGGTCGGCAGCGAGCCGAGGGTCACGCAGCGCGCGACCGGGTCGAGGACGGCGTCCGGCAGCGCGGACAGCACCGCGTCCGAGGCCGGCTCGGTCAGCCGGGTGGCGAGCACCGCCCGGTCGGGGTGCGTCGCGTGCAGGGTGCGGAGGATCTCGACGACCTGCTCCGGCGTCTTGCCGGCGCCGTAGACGACCTCGGGGTCGCCGGTGCGCGTCGGCGCGGTCGGTGTCGAGGCGGGCGTACCCCAGGTCGTGGATGCCTCCCTGGATGCTGTCGTCCGCCATGGCCGCGAATCTATCCGGCGGGGGACACGCCGGTCGCATCGCCTGCTGCGTGCCCGGCGGGCGGCTCGCGACGGCGACGACCGGCGCGACCCCCTAGGCTGCGCAGCGTGCCCGGAGTCCCGCCCGCCCGCTACGCCTTCCTCGGCCCCGAGGGGACCTTCACCGAGCAGGCGCTGCGGTCGCTGCCCGCTGCGGCGAGGGCGGAGCTCCAGCCCTGCTCGACGGTGACGGTCGCGCTCGACGCGGTCCGCCAGGGCGAGGCCGACGGTGCGGTCGTGCCGATCGAGAACTCCGTCGAGGGCTCGGTGCCGGTGACGCTCGACGAGCTGGCCACCGGCGAGCCGCTGATGATCACCCGCGAGATGACGGTGCCCATCGCGTTCAGCCTGCTGGCCCGGCACGGGGTCGCCCCGGACGACGTACGACGGGTCGCGACGCACCCGCACGCGGCCGCGCAGACCCGGCGCTGGTGCGCGCTGCACCTGCCGCAGGCCGAGGTGCTGCACACGTCCTCGACCGCGCACGCGGCGTTCATGCTCACCCAGCCGGACGCGCAGTGGGACGCGGCGATCTCCGCGCCGGTGGCGGCCGAGCACTACCGGCTCGCGACCCTGGCGACCGGGATCGGCGACAACCCGGACGCCCTGACCCGCTTCGTGCTGGTGTCGCGGCCCGGGTCGCCGCCGCCCGCGACCGGCCGCGACAAGACCTCGATCGTGGCGTTCATGCGGGAGGACCACCCCGGTGCACTGCTGGAGATCCTGGAGCAGCTCACGATGCGTGGGGTGAACATGACCCGCATCGAGTCGCGGCCGACGGGCGCGGCGCTCGGCAACTACTGCTTCTCCATCGACTGCGAGGGGCACGTGGACGACGCCCGCGTCGGCGAGGCGCTGATGGGGCTGCGGCGGGTGTGCGCGGACGTCCGGTTCCTGGGCTCCTACGAGCGGCACGACGGGGTGGCCCCGGACATCCGGGTGGGTACGTCGGACCGGGAGTTCCTCGACGCCGCCGCCTGGCTCGCGCGCCTCCGTCACGGATAGCTGCCACGCTTCTAGGCTCGTCCCGATGAACGAGTCCCTGCTCCTGGTGCTGGTCCTGCTGCTGCTCGTCGTGAGCATCGCGGCCCTGGCGGTCGGCCTGGTCGCGCTGCGCCGTACGACGGTCAACGCCCGTCGCATCTCCCGGCGCAACCCGGCCAACGTCCCCGCCGACCTCGAGGGCCTGCGCGGTGAGGTGCAGGCGCTGCGGGTGGAGGCGGCGGACGCGCTGCGGCACCTCGCGGTGGTCCGCTACGACGCGTTCGGCGACATGGGCGGCCACCTCTCGTGGTCGATGGCGCTGCTCGACGACGGCGGCAACGGCGTCGTGCTGACCTCGATCCACGGGCGCAGCGAGGCGCGGACCTACGCCAAGAACATCGCCACCTGGTCGTGCGACCAGGCGATGTCTCCCGAGGAGGAGGAAGCGGTCAAGTTCGCCCGAGCGGGTTAGGGCGTGTCTCTCAAGACTGCCGCGGCGTCCGCGGCCTCGCATCCCGACCGGCTGCGTTGTCGGCGCTCGGCGCAGCACGCTGCGCTCTCGCGCCTCCGCCTTGCCGGACCGGGCGCGGATGCCACGCCCGCCAACGCGACATTTTCTCGAGACACGCCCTAGCAACCTCGGGTCCGGCCACGCGTCTTGTTGGGTGTGGACGCCAACCGAGGACGGGGGCTGGGATGAGGCTCGTGGAGACGACGAGGTCCGGGCAGGACGCGGCACCACCGCACGACCCGGTCGCGCTGTACGCCGCACACCGGCTGTCGCTGGTGCGGCTCGCGGTGCTGCTGGTCGACGACCTGGGCACCGCGGAGGACGTGGTGCAGGACGCGTTCGCCGGGTTCGTCGGCCGGCGCCGACCGCTCGACGACCCGGACCGGGCGCTGGCCTACCTGCGCACCGCCGTGGTCAACAACGCCCGGTCGGCGCTGCGGCGCCGCCGCACCGCGCGGGGGTACGTCGTCCCGCGTGAGGTCGAGCCGGACGGACCCGACGGCCGGCTGATCCTCGCCGAGGAGCACCGGGAGGTGCTCGCGGCGCTCGACCGGCTCGCCCCACGCCAGCGCGAGGTGCTCGTCCTGCGCTACTGGTCGGGCCTGTCCGAGGCGGAGATCGCCGAGGCGCTGGGAATCTCCCGGGGCGCCGTGAAGTCCACCGCCAGCCGGGCGCTCGACGCCCTCGAGTCGATCATGGAGGGATCCCGATGACCGGCGCCCGCACCGAGGACCGCCTCGTCGCCGCCCTGCACGCCCGCGCCGACCTGGTGCGTCCCGAGGACCTGACCCCGCTCGTCACGCCGGTGCGGTCCCGGCCGCGCTGGGGCGCCTACGCGCTGGCGGCGGCCGCCATCGCGGCCGTGGTCGCCGCCCCGCTGGCCGTCGACGCACTGCGCAGCACCTCCGCGCCGCCGCCCGGGCCGGCCGCCCCGACGGTCAGCACCGTGCCGAGCCCGTCCGCCGCCGCCTCGCCGACGGAGTCCGCCGCGCCCAAGGGCAAGCTGCACACCGTGCGCGGCACCGCGGACGTGGACGGCGACCGGCAGCCCGACGCGGTGACGATGACCTACCGCACCGGGCGCGGGGTCGCGAGCTTCGACGCTGCACGTGTCGGTGACCCTGGCCACCGGTGCCACGAGCACCGCGACGGCGGACGTCTCCGAGGTCCCCGTCCTGCTGAAGCCGCGCGACATCGTCGGCGACGGACGGGAGCTGCTCATCGTCCGCGCGGAGGGCGGCGACTCCGACGTACCCCAGTTCTTCGCCTACCGGCAGGGCCGCCTCCAGCACCTCGCCGTCGCGCAGGACACGCCGCCGCTGACCGGCAGCATCGACGCCGACGGCCGGGTGCTGCGGTGGTGGTTCGACGGCCAGGACCGGCTGTTCTCGGCCCGGTCGACGAAGCCGCTGGGGCAGGCGAGCTCCGTGCCGGTCGAGGTCTTCCGGTGGACCGTGCAGCCCGCCCCCGGCGGGGGTCCGCTGCTCGCGGCGACGAAGCTCCCCGGGACGCGGTGCTACGACCTCGTGAACGGCGAGACGACGCCCGCCTGCTGACGTCCCTCATAGCGGGAGGGTTTTCTCAGGCCGGCTGGTCCACCGGCTCGAGCCGGTGCCCGCAGGGACCGTTCTCGGCGACGCCGAGGCCGCGGTGCGCCACGTCGAGGGAGACGGTGGCCAGGGTCCGGGTCCACAGCGGCTCGGCGGTGCCCGGGAGCGGGTGCCGGCAGACCCCGGCCCCGTCCGCGTGGTGGGTCATCGCGGCGAGGACGTCCTGCGTGGACTCCGGCCGGCGGACGGCGAAGGCCTCGACCAGGTGCTCGCGGCGGACCTCGGTGCTGACCCCGATGGTGCTGGCCAGGCAGCCGTCCCGACCGGCGTCGGAGACGAAGTGGTTGGTGCGGACCAGCACGCCGTCGGTGGGCTCGAAGACGCCCGGCCCGCCGGGGAACAGCTCGACGGAGGCGGCGGCGCCGCGGTCGTCCAGGACGGTCAGGGACGTGGAGGCGGACGTGCGGGGCGCGGACGCGATCGCCACCGCCTCGGCGACGGACGACGCGTCGTCGAGGATGGCCCGGGACAGCAGGTGCACGGGGTGGCCGATCTCGCCGGTCGCGACCTCGTCCGCGTCGTTCGCGTGGTGGAGCATGTTGAGCATCACGCCGACCCCGCGGTCGTTGACGCCGATCTTGGCCAGCATCCCGAACTCCGTCACGGTCTGCACGATGCGTCCGTCGGGCATCGGGATGGTCCAGGCGAACCAGCCGTCGGACATCGCGTCGTACCAGTCCCACGTCTGCACCGCGACCGGCGGCTTCCCCGGCGGCAGCGACACCACGGTCGAGCACTCGGTCTGCCCGGTGGGGTTCGCGGCGACCAGGATCTCGGTGCGCGCGTTGACCGAGGCGACCTGCCGCGGGTCGAGCCCGGCGCCCTCGGCGATGCCGGCGATCTCCTCGGCGTGCACGGGCGCCAGCCGCTGGATCGCCGTCCACGCGCGGTCCGACCAGAGGTCCACGTCGAACGGGCCGGTGGCCCGGGTCTCGAACAGCGTCCGGTACGTCGCGACGGTGTGCGCGATCTCGCGTGAGAAGTGCCGGCCGAGCTCGGCGCCCCGCTCGTGCGGGGGCAGGACCGAGGACGTGAAGGTTGTAGGACTCACGGGCTCACCGTACGTCAGCGCGGGACGCGGACCAGGAGCTTGCCGTGCACGCACTCGCAGTGCAGCTCGCGGCCGGGACCGATCGAGTCGCCGTCGAGCTGGCGCGGGGTGTCGGCACCGGCCCGCACGCTGACGGTCTTGCCGGTCATCCGGTTGAGCAGGTCGTCGGTGCGCTTGCCCTTGCTGAGCACGCGGACCGCGAGCGGGATCCAGGACAGGAACCGGCTCGGGTGCAGCAGCACCACGTCGATGACCCCGTCGTCGATCGCGGCGTCCGGCAGCAGTGGCATGCCCGCCTGCAGGTAGCCGACGTTGCCGATCACCACGGTGCGGGCGCGGTGCTTGGTCCACTCGCCTCCGTCGACGCTGAGCTCGAGCCGGACGGCCGGGAACATCAGGTTGCGCAGCCCGGAGACGACGTAGGCCAGCCAGCCGACCTTGGCCTTGATCTGCTCGTTGGCGCCTTCCATGATCGCGGCGTCGAAGCCCATCCCGGCCATCACCATGTAGTGCTCGTCCTCGGGGATGCCGTCGCCCGAGACCTTGACCAGGTCGATGGCGCGGTCCTGCCCGTTGAGCGCGACGTCCACGGCCGCCTGCAGGAACAGCGGGACACCCAGGTTGCGGGCCAGCAGGTTGCCGGTGCCGGCGGGCACGACGCCGACCGAGACGCCGGTGCCGGCGAGCTCCGCGCAGACGGTGCGGACCGTGCCGTCGCCGCCGCAGACGATCACCAGCTCGGCGCCGGAGATGGCCGCCTGCTCGGCCATCGAGCGGCCCGGGTCCTCGACCGTGGTGGCGTACCAGGCCGGCGCGCCCCAGCCGGCGCCCGCGGCGGAGGCCTCCACCATCAGCCGGAACGCCTCGGCGTCCTCGACCTTGATCGGGTTCAGGATCACCGCGAGCTGCTTGGTCGTCGGCACCGGGGTGCTGAACGCCTCGAGCGGCTTGGAGCGCGGCGCCGGGTCGTAGACGGCGGCCCCGAGGAGCACCCAGAACGCACCGATCCCGAAGCCGGCCAGCACGTCGGAAGGGTTGTGCACGCCGAGGAAGATCCGGTCCAGCCCGACGAGCAGCACCAGGCCCAGCGCGACGAGGATCAGCGTGCGACGCAGGCCCCGGCGCCGTACGAGCAGACGGGCCAGCACGATCACCACCCCCGCCGCGGCCGCGATGCCGGTCGCGTGCCCGGACGGGAAGGAGAAGCTGGTCAGCGTGGTCACCGGGTCGGGCCAGACCGGCCGCTTGCGATGCAGGGCGCCCTTGACGAAGTACGTCGTCAGCGACGCCGCCAGCATCACGCCGACCGTCCACACGGCCGCCCGCACGTGCTTGCGCCAGACGAGCAACCCCGCCGCCACCGCCGTGTAGACCGTCATCGGCAACGTCGTGAACACGAACTGGACGACGAGCAGGAAGTGGATCGTGGCCGGGTGCCGGTAGGTCCACCCCTGCGGGCCGGCGCCGAGGTCCTTGTCGAGCTCGTCCAGCACCTTCACGTCGTTCGTGTAGACGACGGTGATCGCCAGGACCACGAGCAGGCACAGCAGGGCGCCGGCGAGCAGGCCGTAGCGGTTCCGGGTGGACGGCACGAGGCTCCTGACGGGCCGGTGGGTGGACGGGTCGGTGAAAGTATGACGTTGCCCGGCCGACCGACATGCATGCCCCGGACGCGTCGTGAGCGAGGTCTCGCGTGGTTACATGAAGGCGCGGTGACCGGCCGTTCGCACGGGGGGTGGAGCACATGTCGACCAGGCGGGCAGCCGCGCTGCTGGCACTGCTGACCGGGCTGAGCGTGCTGGCTCCCGCCGGTCCCGCGGCCGCCCGCGAGGACCCCTCGACACCGGTGACCTCGCCGGGGCACGTGCTGTTCAACGACCCGCTGGGCCCCGAGGACCGGCAGTACGCCCTGATCCGGCACATCGACGCGCGCATCGACCACGCCCGTCCGGGCGCGACGGTCCGGCTGGCGGCGTACTCCTTCGCGATGCCGTCCACCTCACGCGCCCTGCTCCGGGCGCACCGCCGCGGGGTGGTCGTCAAGCTCGTCGTCGACCGGCACTCGGCCGCCTGGGGGTCCGTGCAGCGGCTGCGCAGGGTGCTCGGCACCGACACCGACAAGCGGTCGTTCGTGCGTCTGTGCGACCGGTCCTGCCGGGGGGACGCCGGCGTTCAGCACGCGAAGTTCGTGACGATCTCCAGCACGAAGCACGCCGAGGACCTGGCGATGGTCGGGTCCATGAACTTCACCGAGCACGCGGCCCGCGAGCAGTGGCAGGACCTCTACTCGGTCGACGGCGACGCGGGCGTCTACCGCCAGCTGGTGCGGGTGTTCCGGCGGATGGTCCGGGACGAGCCGCAGCCCGCGCTCGCGCTGCACGGACCGGGGGCTGGCTTCCGCACCGAGGTGTCGCCGGTGCCCGCGGGCGACCCGGTGCTGCGCCGGCTCGACCTCGTCTCCTGCCGGGGCGCCGCCGGGGGCACCGGCTTCCGCGGCCGGACGGTGGTCCGGGTGGCGATGCACGCGTGGAACGGCGAGCGCGGCCTGGTCCTCGCGCGCAAGGTTGCGGCCCTGCGGGAGGCCGGCTGCAACGTGCGGGTGCTGGCCGGGGTCGGGTTCGGTCCACGGGTGCTCGGCACCCTCGAGCGCGCCGGGGTCGGGGTCCGCCGCACCGGCGGGGACAGCCGAGCCACCCACCAGAAGCTGATGTTCGTCTCCGGCCACTTCGCGGGCGACCGGGCCGCGTCGTACGCCTGGACCGGCTCGCACAACTGGACCGACCGCTCGCTGCGCAACGACGAGGTCACCCTGCGGGTCGCGGGAGCCCGTCAGGTCGAGGCCTACCGGCGGGGGTTCCTGCGGGTGTGGGAGCTGACGCCTGAGTGACCGTTGCGAGGGCGCAGATTCCCTGGGTCCCCTGGGAAACCTGCTCAGCCCCAGCGTTGCAACGTCGGGGGTGTGCCAGTTTCCCTGGGTCCCCTGGGAATCTGGCAACGGGCCCGGCCCCCTGGAGTCACCGAAACCGGATGAGGCGTACGACGCCCGGCGGATAGTGTGACCGGGTGATCGATCCCCGCCTGCTCCGTGACGACCCGGACCTCGTGCGTGCCGCCCAGACCAAGCGCGGCCTGTCCGCCGACGTGGTCGACGACGCGCTGGCCGCGGACGAGCGCCGGCGGTCGACGATCGTCGAGTTCGAGCGGCTGCGGGCCGAGCAGAAGTCCCTCGGCAAGCAGATCCCGCAGGCCCAGGGCGAGGAGAAGCAGGCGCTGCTCGCCCGCACCAAGACGCTGTCGGCCGACGTGAAGAAGGCCGAGGCCGCGCAGACCGAGGCCGAGGAGGCCTACCGCTCCTGCCTGATGGCGATCCCGAACCCGGCGGCCGGAGAGGCGCCGGCCGGCGGCGAGGACGACTACGTCGTGCTCGAGGAGGTCGGCACGCCCCGTGACTTCGCGGCCGAGGGCTTCGAGCCGCGCGACCACGTCGAGCTCGGCAAGATCCTCGGCGCGATCGACATCGACCGCGGCGCCAAGGTGTCGGGCGCGCGCTTCTACTACCTGACCGGCATCGGTGCGGACCTCGAGTTCGCCCTGGTCAACATGGCGATGGACCAGGCCCGGGACGCCGGCTTCACCACGATGATCCCGCCGACGCTGGTGAAGCCGCGGGCCATGGAGGGCACCGGCTTCCTCGGCCAGGCCGCCGACGACGTCTACCGCGTCGAGGGCGAGGACATGTACCTCGTCGGCACCTCGGAGGTGCCGCTCGCGGCGTACCACTCGGACGAGATCCTCGACGGCCAGGCTCTGCCGCTGCGCTACGCCGCGTTCAGCCCGTGCTTCCGCAAGGAGGCAGGCTCCTACGGCAAGGACACCCGCGGGATCATCCGGGTGCACTGGTTCGACAAGGTGGAGATGTTCTCCTACACGACGGTCGAGGACTCCTTCGAGGAGCACCAGCGGCTGCTGGGCTGGGAGAAGGAGTGGCTCGGCAAGCTCGAGCTGGCGTACCGCGTCATCGACACGGCCGCCGGCGACCTGGGCCTGAGCGCGCAGCGCAAGTTCGACTGCGAGGCGTGGATCCCGACGCAGGGCAAGTACCGCGAGCTCACCTCGACCTCGAACTGCACCGACTTCCAGGCCCGCCGGCTCGACATCCGCGGCCGCTTCGAGGACGGCGTGAGGCCGCTGGCCACGCTCAACGGCACGCTGGTCGCGATCCCGCGCACCATCGTCGCGATCCTCGAGACCCACCAGCAGGCCGACGGGTCGGTGCGGGTGCCGAAGGCGCTGCAGCCCTACCTGCGGGGTCGCGAGATCCTGGAGCCGGTCGTTGGCTGACGTCAACGGCTTCGCCCCGCGTCTGGTCGCCCTCGACATCGACGGGACCCTGTTCGCCAACGAGCCGTCCACCGGCCTGGTCGAGGAGACCATCAGCCCCGCCGTCGTGGCGGCGGTCCGGCGGGCGTACGCCGCGGGCGCGCACGTCGTGATGGCCACCGGCCGCTCGACGTTCGGCGTCTCCCACGTGTGGGACCAGCTCGGCCTGCCGCTGAACGGCGGCAAGGTGCTCTCGGTGGCCAGCAACGGGTCGGTGACCTTCAGCTACCCGCCCGTCGAGGTGCGCTCGACCGTCACGTTCGACGCGAGCGCCATCGTCCGGATGCTGATGGCGGAGGTGCCGAACGCCGCCGTCGCCGTGGAGGAGGTCGGCGTCGGCTACCGCCTCAACCGGCCGTTCCCCGACGGCGAGATCACCGGCGAGATGGTGCTGCAGACCGTCGAGGAGCTCGTCGCCAAGCCGGTCACCCGCGTGATCATCCGCGACCCGCACTCCTCGGAGGAGGAGTTCGTCGAGCTCGCCGAGAAGCTCGGGCTCTCCGGCACCAACTACTTCATCGGCTGGACCGCGTGGCTCGACATCGCACCCGAGGGCATCTCCAAGGCGTCCGCGCTGGCCGACGTCGCCGGAGAGCTCGGCGTCGACCAGGCCGACGTGCTGGCGATCGGCGACGGCCGCAACGACATCGAGATGCTGCGCTGGGCCGGCCGCGGCGTGGCCATGGGCCAGTCGCCGCTCGAGGTGCAGGAGGCCGCCGACGACGTCACCGAGACGGTGGCGAACGACGGCGTCGCCCGCGAGCTGTCCCGCTGGTTCCCCCGATGAGCCTCCGGTGAGCCCCGTGAGCCTGTCGTGAGCTCCTGCGCCGACCTCGTGCGCCGGTTCGTGGAGACGCTCGAGGCGCGGGACTGGGACGCCTGGGCGGCCCTGCTGCACCAGGACGTGGTCTACGAGATCCCGCAGAGCCGCGAGCGGATCCGCGGTCGCGAGAGCTACCTCCGGTTCAACCGCGAGTTCCCGGGCGACTGGCACCTGCGGGTCCTCCAGGTGATCGCCGATGACACCCAGGGCGTGGTGCGCTTCGACTGGCACGTGACGGGTCAGGACGCGGCCTTCTCCGAGGCGATGGCCTTCTTCACCGTCGAGGACGGGCTCATCACCACCGTGACCGACTACTGGCCGGAGGCCTACGACCCGCCGCCCGGCCGGGAGGCCCTGGTGGAGCGGTGGTGACGGTCCGCGTCGCCACCCCGGACGACGTACCCGTGATCGCGGGGCTGCGCCGCGCCTGGACCGAGGAGAACGCCGGGCAGAGCGGTCGACGACCCGGGGTTCGACGACGTCTTCGCGGAGTGGTTCGCGCGGGAGGCCGGCCAGCGGGTCACCTGGCTCGCCGAGGACGACGGCCGGGTGCTCGGCATGCTCAACCTGCTGGTCTTCACCAGGATGCCGCGGCCGCGTGCCACGGACGCGCCGTCGCACCCGCAGCAGTGGGGCTACGTCGCCAACGTGTACGTCGTCCCGGGTGACCGTGACCGCGGCATCGGCCGGCTCCTGCTCGACGCGGTCACCGCCCACGCCGACGCGCAAGGCTTCGCGCGGCTGGTGCTCAGCCCGAGCGAGCGGTCCGTGCCGTTCTACGAGCGGGCCGGGTTCGCGCCTGCCACGTCGCTGCTGCTGCGGCCCGGTCGGTAGCCTCGCCGGGTGCTGAAGCTCGTCGCCACCGACCTCGACGGCACGCTGCTGCACACCGACGGCACCGTCACCGAGCGGACCCGGGCCGCGCTCACCGGCGTCGAGGCGCTCGGCGTCACCGTCGTGTTCGTGACCGGCCGTCCGGTCCGCTGGATGGACGCGCTCTGGGAGCACGTGGGCGACCACGGGCTCGCGGTCTGCTCCAACGGCGGCATCGTGTACGACGTCGCGGCGCACGCCGTGCGCAGCGCGAGGCCGATCCCGCCGGACGTGGGCCTGGAGGTCGCGGCCCGGCTGCGCGAGGCCATCCCCGGCACGGTGTTCGCGGTGGAGAAGACCGTCGGGCTTCGGCAAGGAGCCGGGGTTCCTGCCCCGGAACGAGCCCCCCGCGGGGATGCAGGTCGGCGACCTCGCCGCGATCTTCTCCGCCGACACCGTCAAGCTGCTCGCCCGGCACGAGGAGCGCGACCCCGAGGAGTTCTGGGCGCAGACCGAGGCGCTGGTCGGCGACCGGGTGACGACGACCTGGTCCTCGATCGGCGCGCTCGTGGAGATCAGCGGCCCGGGCGTCACGAAGGCCAGCACCCTGGCGCTGCTCTGCGAGGAGCTCGGGGTGGCCCCCGACGAGGTCGTCGCCTTCGGGGACATGCCGAACGACCTCGCGATGCTGCAGTGGGCCGGGACGTCGTACGCCATGGCCAACGCGCACCCGAGCGTCACCGCACTCGCCGACCGGCAGGCGCCCTCCCACGAGGAGGACGGTGTCGCCGCCGTCCTCGAGGAGCTGTTCGGGCTCTGAGTCGTCGGAAGCCGCGCCCTGGGGGTGCTCCGGCCGCGGCCCGGGGGTGCCGGTTACCAGGGGATGCAGGAAAACCGGCGCTCCCCACGGAAAACTCCAACTGCCGCGCACTTCCCATGGAGAACTGCATCTCCCCATGGCGGGTTTCCCATGGTCAGGGGAAGATTTCCTGCATCCCCTGGTAAACCGCAGGCCGCCCCGCCCACCGGGCGCGCCCCCTTTCGTAATCGCGGATTCCGCGACAGACTCGGCCCTGTCCGGAAGTGATCCAGTTCACTCCCAGTCCTTGCCTCGGAGGTCGGTGGATGTCAGCTCAGGACCCGGTCGGTGCGGCCCGCGAGGCCCTCACGGCCCTCGCCTCGACGGTGCTGCGCGTACGCAACGAGTACGGCGACACGCTCGGCGTGCGGAGACTGACGGCGGACGTGGACCGCCTCGCCGAGTCGCTCGACAACCTCGGAGACCCGGCGCCCGGGCACCGGCCCTCGGTGGACCCGGACGAGATGGTGCTGATCCCCGACGACCCGTACGACGAGAGCATGTGGCAGGACGCCCAGTCCGAGACGCAGCACGCCCAGTGATGGCACTGTGAGCACCGGCGTACGCAACTCGGGTCGCGCACGCATCGAGGACAGGACCCTCCGTCAGGACCGCTGGTGGCTCTACCCTGCCGTCACGTTCACGGTCTTCCTGGCCTTCGTCGTGTACGCGACGTGGCGCGCCTTCGCCGGCCACGACTACTACGCGGCGCCGTACCTCTCGCCGTTCTACTCGCCCTGCCTGACGACCAGCTGTGTCGAGGGCTCCTCGGACTTCGGTCAGCCGTTCAGCTGGTGGCAGCTGTCGCCGGCCCTGCTGATCCTGATCTTCCCGCTGGGCTTCCGGATGAGCTGCTACTACTACCGCAAGGCCTACTACCGGTCGTTCTGGCTGAGCCCGCCGGCCTGCGGCGTCGCCGAGCCGCACGGGAAGTACTCCGGCGAGACCCGGTTCCCGCTGATCCTCAACAACGTGCACCGCTACTTCTTCTACACCGCGGTGCTGGTCGCGCTGATCCTGAGCTACGACGCGGTGGTGCTCGGCTTCCGCGACGAGAGCGGCGACTGGGGCCACATGGGCCTCGGCTCGCTGGTGCTGCTCGCCAACGTCGTGCTCATCTGGCTCTACACGCTGGGCTGCCACTCGTGCCGGCACGCGGTCGGCGGCCGGCTCCGGCACTTCTCCAAGCACCCGGTGCGCTACCGCGCGTGGACGCTGGTGTCGAGGCTCAACGCCGACCACGCCCGCTACGCCTGGCTGTCCCTGTTCTCCGTCGCCCTCGCCGACCTGTACGTCTACCTGCTCGCCACCGGCGCCATCTCGGACCCGAGGTTCTTCTGAATGACCGACAGCACTGACCAGCGGCACCCGATGACGGGCAACCGGATGGATCCCGGTCGCGCCGCATCCGATTCCGTCGGGGCGTTCGAGCGCCATGAGTACGACGTCGTGGTGATCGGCGCGGGCGGGGCCGGGCTGCGCGCCGCGATCGCCGCGCACGACGCCGGTGCCCGGGTGGCCATCGTCTGCAAGTCGCTGCTCGGCAAGGCGCACACCGTGATGGCCGAGGGCGGCATCGCCGCGTCGATGGGCAACGTCTACCCCGACGACAACTGGCGGGTGCACTTCCGCGACACCATGCGCGGCGGGAAGATGCTCAACAACTGGCGGATGGCGCAGCTGCACGCGCAGGAGGCGCCCGAGCGGGTCCTCGAGCTCGAGGAGTGGGGGGCGCTGTTCGACCGCACCCCCGACGGGCTGATCTCCCAGCGTGACTTCGGCGGCCACCGCTACGCCCGCCTCGCGCACGTCGGCGACCGCACCGGCCTGGAGATGATCCGCACGCTGCAGCAGCGCGCGGTCGCGCTCGGCATCGACGTGTTCATGGAGTGCACGGTCACCGACATCCTCAAGGACGGCGACCGGGTCTCCGGCGCGTTCGGCTACCGGCGCGAGACCGGCCGCTTCGTGGTGTTCGACTCCCCGTCGGTCGTGCTGGCCACCGGCGGGATCGGGAAGTCCTACCAGGTCACCTCGAACTCCTGGGAGTACACCGGTGACGGGCACGCCCTCGCCATGAAGGCGGGCGCCTCGCTGATCAACATGGAGTTCGTGCAGTTCCACCCCACCGGGATGGTCTGGCCGCCGTCGGTGAAGGGGATCCTGGTCACCGAGTCGGTGCGCGGTGACGGCGGGGTGCTGAAGAACTCCGAGGGCGAGCGGTTCATGTTCAACTACATCCCCGAGTTCTTCAAGAAGGAGACGGCCGACACCATCGAGGAGGCCGAGGGCTGGTACACCGACAAGAAGAACCACCGCCGCCCACCCGAGCTGCTGCCCCGTGACGAGGTCGCCCGGGCGATCAACTCCGAGATCAAGGCCGGCCGCGGGTCACCGCACGGCGGGGTCTTCCTCGACATCGCCTCGCGTCGCGACGCCGAGTTCATCCGGCGCCGGCTGCCGTCGATGTACCACCAGTTCAAGGAGCTCGCGGACGTCGACATCACCGCCGAGCCGATGGAGGTCGGCCCGACCTGCCACTACGTGATGGGCGGCGTCGAGGTCGACCCGGACACCGAGGAGAGCATCGTCACCGGCCTGTACGCCGCCGGCGAGGTCGCGGGCGGCATGCACGGCTCGAACCGGCTGGGCGGCAACTCCCTGTCGGACCTGCTGGTCTTCGGCCGGCGGGCCGGGCACAACGCGGCGTACGCCACGCACCGGCTGAAGGGCGACCGGCCCACCGTCCACGAGGAGGACGTGAAGGCCGCGGCCGCGCAGGCGCTCGCGCCGTTCGAGATCGACGGCGGCGAGAACCCGTACACCATCCAGAAGGACCTGCAGGACGTCATGCAGCGGCTGGTCGGGATCATCCGCAAGGCCGGCGAGCTGGAGGATTCGCTGAAGGAGATCGACAAGCTCAAGGAGCGGGCCAAGAAGCTGGCCGTCGAGGGGCACCGGCAGTACAACCCCGGCTGGCACCTCGCCATCGACCTCACCAACATGCTGGTGGTCTCCGAGTGCATCGCCAAGGCCGCCCTCGAGCGCGAGGAGTCCCGCGGCGGGCACACCCGTGACGACTTCCCGGGGCCCAGCGACGAGTGGGGCAAGGTCAACCTGGTGCTCACGCTGGCCGGCGGTGACTTCGCCTCCCCGGTCGACCTCCGGCACCAGCCGCTGCCCGTGATGCCCGGTGATCTCAAGGAGCTGTTCGACTCGTGAGCTACGACCTGAAGATGCGCGTGTGGCGCGGAGACCGCCGCGGCGGCGACCTGGGCGACTACACGGTCGAGGTCGAGGAGGGCGAGGTCGTCCTCGACGCGATCCACCGGCTGCAGGCCACCCAGGCCGGCGACCTGGCGGTGCGCTGGAACTGCAAGGCCGGCAAGTGCGGCTCGTGCAGCGCCGAGGTCAACGGCCGGCCGCGGCTGATGTGCATGACCCGGCTCTCCGACTTCGAGCCCACCGAGACGATCACGGTCACCCCGGTGCGCGCCTTCCCGGTGATCCGCGACCTGGTGACCGACGTGTCGTTCAACTACGAGAAGGCCAAGCAGGTCCCGGCCGCGAAGCTCACGCCGCGTGACAAGGACGGCAAGCGCCGGATGATGCAGGAGGACGTCGAGCGCGGCCAGGAGTTCCGCAAGTGCATCGAGTGCTTCCTGTGCCAGAACGTCTGCCACGTCGTACGCGACCACGAGGAGAACAAGCAGGCCTTCGCCGGCCCGCGCTTCTTCCTGCGCTACGCCGAGCTCGACATGCACCCGCTCGACACCAACGACCGCCGCAAGCTCGCCCAGGACGCCGCGGGCCTCGGCATGTGCAACATCACCAAGTGCTGCACGGAGGTCTGCCCCGAGGGCATCCACATCACCGACAACGCGATCATCCCGATGAAGGAACGCGTCGTGGACCGCAAGTACGACCCGGTCACCTGGCTGGGCTCCAAGATCCGCCGGCGCGACCCGCGCGACGAGGTCTAGGAGGTACGACGATGGCGGTGCTGCCGCAGGACGAGATCGACCGCGCCCTGGCCGGCGACCTGTCGAGCTGGAGCCAGGAGGGCAACGCGATCACCCGCGAGGTGCAGGCGCCGGCGTTCCTCGAGGGGGTGCGGCTGGTGCAGCACGTCGCGCAGGTCGCCGAGGAGAGCGACCACCACCCCGACATCGACATCCGCTACACGACGCTGACGTTCACGCTGTCGACGCACTCCGCGGGTGGGGTCACCGCCAAGGACCTGGATCTGGCGGCCCGGATCGACCGGCTGGTGGCCGACGCCTTCGGCGACTGAGCAAGCGCCCGCTGGTTGAGGTGGTCGTGGCGCTGGACGAGGCCCTCGACCCGGCTGGGGAGCGAGCCTGCGAGCGTCTCGAAGTCCACCTCCCAGCCTCGGGCACAGAGGTTTCGAGGCGGCTCCGCGAGCGCTCCGCCGCGCCTCAGCCAGCGGGGACTTACGCGGCAGCGCCTGCCTTGGTGGCTTCCGGCACCTCGACGAGCCGGCCGGTCCTCACGTCGTAGATGTAGCCGTAGATCGGGATCCGGGCCGGCACCAGCGGGTGGTTGCGGATCCGCTCGACATCCTCGGTGACGCTCGCGGCGTTGTCCGTGATGGTGAGGAAGTCGATGCCGTTCCCGGCCTCGGAGCCGGGGCCCTCGCCGACGTCGGTGAAGCCGTCGGGGCCGAGCTGTGCGGTCTCCAGGCTGCTCGACAACAGCCCGCGGATCACGTCGTTGGTGAAGAGCTCCATGCCGCAGTCGGAGTGGTGGACCACGAACCACTCGGCGGTGCCGAGCAGCTTGTAGCTGATCACCAGGGACCGGATCGCGTCGTCACTCGCGCGCCCGCCGGCGTTGCGGATCACGTGGGCGTCACCCTCGGCCAGGCCGGCGTACTTGGCCGGGTCGAGCCGGGCGTCCATGCAGGTGAGGATCGCGAAGCCGCGGGCCGGCGGGAGGGCCAGGTCGCCCTGGGTGAAGGAGGAGGCGTACTCCTCGTTGGCAGCCAGCACTTCGTCGTGGACGCTCATGGGCACTCCTGGTGACGGGGACGTGAATTCACTAAGTCTAGAGACTTAGTGATGAAAACGAGCGCCGTCCGAGGTGCGAGACCCGCGAGCGGTGCCGGCTAGAGGTACATCCCGCCGCGGTTGCCCTGCTCCTCGCCCGGAGCGGGCATGGCCGGGCCGTCGTGCGGGCCGTGGTCGCTCGGCATCGACCCCGGCGGGAGGGCGCGGCGCATCTGCTCGAGCTGCGCCCGCGCGGCCACCTGCTGGGCGTAGATCGCGGTCTGGATCCCGTGGAAGAGGCCCTCGAGCCAACCGACGAGCTGCGCCTGCGCGATCCTGAGCTCGGCCTCGGACGGGGTGTCGGAGCTGAAGGGGAGCGAGAGCCGCTCGAGCTCCTCGACGAGCTCCGGAGCCAGGCCTGCCTCGAGCTCGGTGATGGAGGACCGGTAGATCCCGGCGAGCCGGGCCCGGCTGGCCTCGTCGAGCGGCGCGGACTTCACCTCTTCGAGCAGCTGCCGGATCATCCCGCCGATCCGCATCACCTTGGCCGGCTGCTCCACGAGCTCGGTGATGTTGCGCTCGCTGTCGTCGTCCTCGGCGTCGCGCGGGCTGCCGCTGGAGCCCATCTTGCCGGGGCCGATCACCACGACGTGGGGCTCGCCCTCGCCGTCGGCGGGAAGGCCGGTGCTGCCGTCAGTGTGCTGCTGGGTCATGCCTCCACCATACGAGGGCGCGGTCATCGCGCGGTGAGCACGATCTTGCCGATGTGGTCACTGGCCTCCATGATCCGGTGGCCCTCCCGGGCCTCCTCGAGCGGGAGCGTGGTGTGGACCAGCGTGCGCACCGCGCCGTCGGCGACGACCGGCCACACGTGCTCGACGACGGACGCGCAGATGGCGGCCTTCTCCTCGACGGGACGGGCGCGCAGCGTCGTCGAGACCACCGCCCCGCGCTTGCGCATCAGCACCCCGAGGTCGAGCTCGCCCTTGGTGCCGCCCTGCATGCCGATCACGACCAGTCGACCCTCGGTGGCCAGCGCGTCGACGTTGCGGGAGAGGTACTTGGCGCCCATGTTGTCGAGGATCACGTCGGCGCCCCGTCCGTCGGTCGCCGCCTTCACCTCCTCGACGAAGTCCTGCTCCTTGTAGTTGATGGCCACGTCGGCGCCCAGTGAGCGGCAGACCTCGAGCTTCTGCTCGGACCCGGCGGTGGTGATGACCCGCGCGCCGAGCGCGTGCGCGAGCTGGATGGCGAAGGTGCCGATGCCGCCCGCGCCGCCGTGCACGAGCAGCGTCTCGTCCTCGCGCAGGCCCGCGATCATGAACACGTTCGACCACACGGTGCAGGCCACTTCGGGCAGGGCTCCCGCGGTCACGAGGTCGACGCCGTCGGGCACCGGCATCACCTGGCCGGCGGGGACGAGCACCTTCTCGGCGTACCCGCCGCCGGCCAGCAGCGCGCACACCTCGTCACCGACGGACCAGGCGTCGACCCCGTCGCCGACGGCGCTGACGACACCGGAGCACTCGAGGCCGAGGATGTCGGACGCGCCGGGCGGCGGTGGGTAGAAGCCCTGCCGCTGCAGGGTGTCTGCCCGGTTGACCGCGGTCGCGGTCAGGTCGATGACCACCTCGCCCGGCCCGGGCTGCGGGTCGGGGAGGTCGGTGACCACGAGGGCGTCGGGGCCACCCGGGTCCGGAGCGATGACGGCGCGCATGAGCCCCACCCTACGAGCGAGGCCCGTTCGTCTCAGTCGACGTCGACCAGCTCGTCGTCGTCGCTGTCGATCTCGACGTCCTCGAAGTCGTCGGCCTCCGCGGTCTTGCCGTCCCAGGTCTCCGCCAGCGCGGACGCGCGTCCGGCGAGCTCCTCGACCCGGTCCGGGTCGGCGCCGTGCAGCGCGGCGGCGTACCCCAGCAGGAACGTGGTGATCGGCGCCGCGGGCTTCTCCACCCCGTGCGCCACGTCGCGGGCCAGGTCAAGGATGAGTCCCTCGTCGACCTCGGCCTCGATCTCGAGGGCGTCGCACAGCTCATCGATCCAGTCGTGCAGAGTCACGCGTCCCAGACTCGTACGCCTTCGGCCATCGTGCAACCCACTTGGCCGCCTTCCCGGTCGGTCAGCCGAGGTCGATGAGGGCGCCGCGGACGAGGTCGACGACCTCCTCGTCCGCGAGCCCGGCGTTGCGGGCGTCCCGGACGAAGGTCGTGGCCTGGAGCCGCAGAGCGGGGCTGGCCGGTGCCGGCGGGGCCTGCACGATCGTGCCGACCCGTCGCCGGGTGGTGACCAGACCGCCCGCCTCCAGCTCGCGGTAGGCACGGGCGACGGTGTTGGTGGCCACGCCCAGGTCGGCCGCCAGGGCGCGTACGACGGGCAGCTTCTCGCCCGCCCGGATGCTGCCGGTGCGGATGTGCCCGGCGATCTGCGAGCGCACCTGTTCGTACGGCGGCGTGGCGGACAGCATGTCCAGGGTGACCGCGACCGTCATGCGGAGCCCATCGGCACCGAGGTGGTCGTGGTCGCGGCGTAGACGGGGGTGGCGGGCAGCCGCGGCACGGGAAGCACCAGCGCCACCAGCCCGGCCAGCACCAGGAACGGGCCGACCGCCATCAGCGACACCGCCACGCCGTGCCAGCCGCCGTCGTCGAACGCGCGGGCGGCGGCCGCACCGGCGATGAACAGGTCGGCGCCGAGCGTGACCAGGGAGCCGGCGGTCAGGGCGCGGCAGGCCCGCGCGACCGACGCCCGGCGCAGCAGCCGGTCGGTGTCGGCGTCCGCGGTGACGACGGCCGAGCGTCGGAGCACCGCCCGCAGCACCAGGCCCGCGACGAGCGCGCACGGGCGAGGACGACGAGCTGCGGGGCGGCGTAGACCCAGCCGGGGAACGGTCCGGCGGTGTCGGCGCCGTCCGGGCGCTGGTGCCGGATCGCCGCTCCGGAGCCGTCGGCGAGGACGCCCCCGGCGACCAGGGCCGCGGCGGTCAGCAGCGTGACCACGGCCGCGGAGCGGACCCAGGCACCCTGGAGCAGGTCGCGCAGCGAGCGGTCCTGGAGCAGGGCCGTGCGCGAGGAGCCGGTCGGGCGGGGCCAGGTCAGCTCGCCGAGGAGCAGCGCGCAGAGCCCGGCGAGGACCCCGACCAGGGGGGCGGTCGCCAGCGCGCGGGCCGAGGTCAGGAAGGGCAGGTCGACGAGCCCGACCACCGCCGTCGCGCCGAAGACCAGGGTCAGCAGGACGGGCGCGCCCACCATCAGCAGCGCAGCCACCGCCGAGGTCGTCACCGCGTGCCGCCGGGCGGCCGCCACCTCGGAGGTCAGCGTGCTCTCCGACCGGGCGGTCGTCACCAGCACGACCGTCACCACGACCGCCAGCAGGAAGACCGGGACCAGGAACAGGACCAGAAGCTCCAACGCACCGAGGAACACGGCAACCCCCAGAAGATCAATGACTGAATGAATGAAGACATTAGGTCAATGACGCAGGTCCCGCAAGTCCTCCCAGGTGTCGACGTCGCGGGCCTCGTCGCCGACGGCCGGCACCTCCGCCAGTCGCAGGTCGCCGACCAGGCGTCGTACGGGGAGACCGTGCTCGTCCTCCAGCGCTTCGGGGCGGGCGGCGGTGAGCGCCGTGAGGCGGTAGACCGCGGCCAGCGTCTGGCGCCGGCCGGAGGCGTCCACGAGCACCGCCCCGTCGAGGCCGGGGTCACCCTCGACCGCCCAGGTGAGGCGGGCGACGGTCCCGGCGTTGAGCCGCGGCATGTCCACGGCGACCACGGCCACCAGGTCGGGGGCGCGGAGGAAGCGGTCGATCCCGGCGAGCAGCCCGGCGGCCGGCCCGCCGCCGGCCGGGTCCTCGCGGGTGAAGGTCACCGGGCGCGAGGTGGGCACCGGGTCACCCACGACCACCACCTCGAGGGCGGACATGGTGGCGGCCAGGGAGCGTTCGAGCAGGGTCACCCCGTCGATCTCGATCACGGCCTTGTCGACGCCGCCCATCCGCGCCGCGGTGCCTCCCGCGAGGACGACCGCGCCGAGCCGCAGCGGCTCTCCGGCGTGGCTCACGGGTCCAGTCTGGCAGGCTGGCCGGATGACCGGTCTGCGTCTCGCGCTCGTGCAGAAGGCGTCCTCCCTGGACGCGACGGAGAACCGCGCGGCCCTCGACGTGGTGGCCGACCTCCTGGAGCCGGACACCGGGCTGGTGCTGCTGCCGGAGGCGTTCATGCGTGACTTCGGCGCCCCCGACACCGACCTGGCGTCCACCGCCGAGCCGCTCGACGGCCCGTTCGTGGACCGGCTCACCGCCTTCGCGAGGAGCCGGGACACCACCGTCGTCGCCGGGATGTTCGAGACCAGCGACGACCCGTCGCGGCCCTGGAACACCCTCGTGGTCGTCGACCGGGACGGGCTGCGGGCGTCGTACAAGAAGATCCACCTCTACGACTCCTTCGGCTACAAGGAGTCGGACCGGCTGGTGGCCGGACCGGTGGAGCCGGTGCTCGTCGACGTCGGCGGCTTCCGGGTCGGCCTGATGACCTGCTACGACCTGCGCTTCCCGGAGCTGGCCCGCGAGCTGGTGGGCCGGGGCGCCGAGCTGCTGGTGCTCCCGGCCGCCTGGGTCGCGGGCCCGGGGAAGGTGCACCACTGGCGGACCCTGGCCACGGCCCGGGCGATCGAGAACACCGCGTACGTCGCCGCGGTCGGCCAGCCCGGCCCGCGCTACACCGGCCACTCGCTCGTCGTGGGCCCGGCGGGGGAGCTGGTCGCCGAGCTCGGCGACGGTGACCACGTGCTGGCCGCGACCATCGACCACGACACCCTGGCGCAGGCGCGGGCGACCAACCCGTCGCTGGCGAACCGCCGGTTCTAGCGTGCTGATCGCGGCACCTCGTCTGACGACGCTCGCGATGGCAGGCAGGTGACCAACGCACCCTGGGCCCCGCCGGGGCCCCGAATCCGGCTCCACTGCGGGCCGGCGCCCGTTGCTATCCTGCCGACGTCGACCACCGGGGGTCGGCCCCGAGTGACCTGATGGGACTCCCATGAGTGAGGTGCGCGCCGACCAGAAGCCCGGTCGCCGCCGCGCCGTCCCCGAGCCGCGTCAGCGCCGGATCCGGCCGCACCGCCCGCGCCGTCCGGAGCCCGTCGCCCCGATCGGTCGCGCCACCGAGACCCCCGAGCCCACCCCGCCCCCGAAGCCCGAGCGCGTCCGTCGGTGGCCCGGCCATCTGCTGAGGCTGCTGTGGCTGGTGCTCACGCTGGCCGGCGCCGCCGCCGTGGTCGCGCCCTGGACGCCGTACGACGCACCGGGCTGGGTCACCCCGGCCGGCGCGGTCACCGTCACCACCACCTACGCCTTCGCGCTGGCCGTGCGCACCGGGGGCCGGCCCGAGATCGTGGGAGCCCTCACCCTGGCGCTGGCCGTGGCCGCGGTCGTGACGTCCGCGCCGATCCTGCTCGCCGCCGCTGCGGTCAGCACCGCCACGATCGGGGCGGTCCTCGGGGTGATGGTCACCAAGCCCGCCGCCCGGGTGCCGGCCGTCGCCCGCGAGTGCCTGGTGGCGGTGCTCGTCGCCGCCGTGGCCGCGTTCGCCGTCGACGCCTACGAGCCGGCGGTCTCCGTCGAGCGGGCCGGCTACCTCGTGCTCGGGCTCTCCCTGCTGGGGGCGCTGACCCTGGCCTACCGGCTCGCCGCCGGCCTGCACGGCCTCGGCCGCCGCGGCCTGGTGATGCTGGTCAGCGGCCTCGGCCTGCTCGCGGTGTCGCTGGCCTACACCGAGGCGCTCGCCCGCTGGGGCTCCCCGGAGGTCGTCGACACCTTCGAGCAGGTGACCCGCGACCTGCGGGACCGGGTCGGCGCGGTGCCGCGGCCCACCGAGTTCCTGCTCGGTGTCCCGGCGCTGGCCTGGGGCGTGTCCACCCGGGCCCGGCGTCGCCAGGGCTGGTGGGGGACCGGCTTCGGTGCGGCGGGTCTCGCCCTCGTCACGAGCAGCCTCCTCGACGGGCGCGTCTCCCTCCTCGAGGTGGGCCTCGGGACGGCGTACTCCCTGGTCGCGGGGCTGCTGCTCGGCTACCTCGTGATCCGCGCGGACAGCTTCCTGTCGGGTGCCCGCGGCCGTCGCGCCCGGCGCGCCGAGGAGGCGTCCGCCCACCGTCCGGAGCCCGGCCGCTCGCACCCGCTGCTGTGAGGCGACGGGCCCGACGCACGCGTGTAGCGTCGCCGCCATGCCTCGTGAAGCCAAGACCGCGGACGTCGTCGCCGAGATGGTCGCCAACGTCCTCTCGGTCTCCGTCGCGCCGGGTGACCGGGTCGCGGTCGGCGAAGCGGTCGTCCTGCTGGAGTCCATGAAGATGGAGATCCCGGTGCTGGCCGAGCACGCCGGCACGGTGACCGCGGTCAAGGTCGGCGGCGGCGACGTCGTCCAGGAGGGCGACGTCCTGCTCACGATCGACCTGTAGCCACGCCCTAGACTGCTCCTCCGTGGGCGCCCGCGCGCCCGCAAGGAGGGGTGCCGGAGCGGCCGATCGGAACCGCCTTGAAAGCGGTCGCTGGCAGAGATGTCAGCCGCGGGTTCGAATCCCGCCCCCTCTGCTCATCGGTGTGCAACGTCGCTGTGCGGTTTCGACACGGCGCGCCTGCCTCGTGCCTAGACTCGTCGAACTTGTGCAGCTCGCGCGCGGGGAGGTCCTCCGACGTCGAACGGCCGCAGACGGAGGACCGCCAGGGATGCGAGACCAGGCCGCCGGGCTCACGGGCGTCGACCTCGACGACCCACACCGTGTCGTCGCCGCCCGGCGCCTCGGGTTCGGGCTGGAGGGCAACGCGGTCCTCGACCGGCTCTGTGCCCTCGCCGCCCGGTTGCTGTCGGCTGGTTCGGCCCAGGTCTCGCTGCTCACCGACGTCGAGGTGGTCGTCGGTGGCGTCGACGTCGGTGCCCGGGCCGTGCCGGCCGGCCCGGCACCGCGCGAGGACTCGCTCTGCACCGCCACGGCTCGCACCGGGCTGCCGTTCGTCGCACCCGACGCCCGCCAGGACGAGCGGGTGCGCGACCTGCCGCCGGTGGCCGGCGGGTCGGTGGGCTCCTACCTCGGCGTGCCGCTGACGGACAGGCACGGGTACGTCGCCGGGGTGTTCTGCGTCTACGACGCCGCGAGCCGGGAGTGGGCGGACGACCAGGTGAGCCTTCTGCAGGAGCTCGCCACCGCCGCCTCGGCCGAGCTGGAGCGGGTCGCCGCCGAGAACGAGCGCGACCTGGCCCGGCTCCAGCTGGGCCTGGCCCTGGACTCCGGCGGCATCGGGAGCTGGGACTGGGACGTCGCCGAGCGGCGGATGAGCGCGAACGGCCCGCTCCTGGCGATGTTCGGCCTGCCGAGCGAGCTCGAGCACGCGCCCACCCCGGTGCGCACGTTCATCGAGCGGGTGCACCCCGAGGACCGCCCGCACGTCGCCGCGTCGGTCGAGTCGGCCCTGGCCTCCGGGGAGGAGTACGCCGAGGAGTACCGCGTGCTGCACCCCGACGGTCAGCAGCGGTGGCTCACCGCGCGGGGCCGTCCGCTGTTCGGCACCGACGGGAACGCCGTACGCCTGGTGGGCGCGGCCTACGACACCACCGACAACCACCAGGCCGCCGAGCACGCCCAGGCCGAGAGCTCGCTGATGGCGCTCATCGCCCGGGCCAGCGACCTGCTCGCCGGCTCGCTCGAGGCCGAGGACGCGGTCCGCAGCTTCGCCCGGCTCGTGGTCCCGGTGCTCGCGGACTGGTCGGTGGTCAGCCTCGTCGGTGACGACGGCCGGCTGGTCGACGTCGACTGGTGGCACCACGACCCGGCCAAGCGCGACTGGGTCGGGGTCTTCGCCACGCACCGGTTCGAGGGCCGGCACAAGCCCGAGGGGTCGCTCGAGGCGCTGCGCAGCGGCGAGCCGTTCGTGACCAACGCGGACACGCTCGACTACGCCCTGCACGTGCTCCGCTCCGACCGGGCGAAGGAGGCGGTGCACGCACTCGACCTGCACTCCGTCGGGGTCTTCCCGCTCGCGATCGACGAGCGCGTGGTCGGCCTGATCACGCTGGCCCGCGACGGCAACCGTGCACCGTTCTCGCCGGAGGAGGTCGACGCGGCGGCCGACCTCAGCCGCCGGGCCAGCCGCACGCTGGCCAACGCGCGGACCTTCAGTCGGGAGCGGGAGCTCTCGGAGCAGCTCCAGCGCAGCATGCTCACCGAGCCGGTGGCGCCCGAGGACGTCGAGGTGGCGGTGCGCTACCTCGCGGCGTCGCAGGCGGCGCAGGTGGGCGGCGACTGGTACGACGCCTTCGCCCAGCCCGACGGGGACACGGTGATCGTCGTGGGGGACGTGGTCGGCCACGACACGCTCGCGGCCACCGTGATGGGGCAGCTGCGCAGCATCCTGCGGGGCATCTCGACCGCCAGCGGAGACGGTCCCGCCGACCTGCTGCGTGACCTCGACCGGGCACTGGTCACCCTGCAGATGCCGACCAACGCCACGGTGCTCGTGGCCCGGCTGGAGCGCGACCCGGACGCCGCGGGGCGGGTGCTGACCTGGTCCAACGCGGGGCACCCGCCGCCGATCATGGTCGACGACCGGGGCCGGGCCCGCAGCCTGGGCTCCCACGACACGTTGCTCGGTGTGGTCGCCGACATCGAGCGCCACGAGGAGAGCACCCGGTTCTCGCCTGCCCACACCCTGCTGATGTACAGCGACGGGCTCGTCGAGCGTCGCGACGACGACATCGACGCGGGCATCGAGCGGCTGGCCCGTGCCGCCGAGGCCGCGAACCACCTCCCGCTCGAGGAGATGCTCGACCAGGTGCTCGCGACGATGCTCACCGGCGTACCGGAGGACGACGTGGTGCTGCTCGCGCTGCGGATGACCTGAGGGTCACCGCAGAGATACTTGGACCGCCGGGGACTACTCGGAGCCGCCGAGCTCCAGGGTCACGGAGTCGTAGACCAGGTCGTTGAGGCGCTGACGGTGCCGCTCCAGGTCGGAGACGAGCCGCCGCAGGTCCGACCGGACGCACTCCACGTCGGGCTCCTCGAGCACCCGTGGACCGAGCACCGACAGCCGACGCAGCAGCGAGGTCCGCTCGCGCTGCAGGGTGAGCTCGCGTGCAGCCAGCCAGGCGTCGCCGTCGCGCAGCCCTTCGGCGGCCAGCGCGTCCTTCACTCCCGCGATGCGGTGTCGCACCAGCCAGCGCCACACGTGGTGGCGGCGGGGCGCGTCAAGGGCTTGTCGAAGCCCGAGGATGGCGTGCTCGAGACCGGTCATGGGGGGCCCACCTCCGCTCATCGGTGGACTTCCGAGTGTGACTCGGCTCACAGACGGTGACAAGAGCCACGTTGCGATGGTCTGGCCGGGGTTTGGAGACCGAGCCGTCGGTTCGGTCCAATAGGTGCCGTGTCGTCCAACTACCGGTTCGCCGCCCCGTTCATCGTCCGGATGATGGGGATCGGGCTCGTCGCCGTCGGGGTGCTCGTCCTGGTCTGGGCCGGTCTGGCCCTTGCTTTCTCGCTGCCGGGTGCCGTGCTGTCGACCGGGCTGCTGGTCGCCGTCGTGCTCTGGCTGCTGGTCCTCGGCGGCCTCGTGGCGCTGCGCCGCGGCGACGTGGTCCGGCTCGACGAGACGGGCTACCGGGTGCGGTTCGTGCGCGGCGCCGGCGTGCGCCAGGCGCCGTGGAAGGACGTCGAGGACGTCACCGCGCCGACCGTCGAGGGGCAGCGGTGCGTGGTGCTCCGGTTGCGCGACGGGCGGACGACGACCGTGCCCGTCGACGTGCTGGCCGGCAGCAGCGACGCGTTCGTGAAGGACCTCCAGCAGCACCTCAACCGCGGCCACGGCTACCGGCGGCTGCCTCCGAGTGCCGCTTCCTGAGCCCCGGCGGGCCGATTCGCCCGTCCGACGCCGCGGCCGGTAACCTGTCCTGGCTGTCTGGAGGTGTCGCCTAGTGGCCTATGGCGCCCGCCTGCTAAGCGGGTTGAGGGTTACCCCCTCTCGCGGGTTCAAATCCCGCCACCTCCGCCAGATCCCAACGGCTCCGTCCCGGCTCTCACGCTGGGCCGGAGCCGTTCGGCTTCGCGGCCTGGACGCGCGGAGGTCGAGCCTGTCGCTTGTCCTGAGGAGCCGAGGGACGAGGCGTCTCGAACGGAGACCACGAGCCGCCGCAGCGCGTCAGCCGCTGCTCGACGACGACGGGCTCGGGCTCTCGGACGGCTCGTCCGTCTCGGTCCCGGACGGTGCCAGGGCGACGTACCCGCCGACCTTGAACTCCCCGATCGTCGTGATCGTCACCGGCTGCAGCCCGACCGGCACGCCGTCGCGGTAGGTCAGCAGGGTCACCTCCGCGTCGCGGCGGAGCTTGCTGCCGATGGCCAGCGCGTACGCCGCGCCGCCGGTCGTGCCGTTCGTGTAGGAGTAGCCGGTCTTGCCGTTGGCCCCGGTCGTCGCGGTCGGCCCCACCTGCTCGTGCAGGTGCCCCGCGACCACCAGGTCGACGCAGCCGTCGTTGAGGGCCTGCCGCCCGCTGTTCGCGTCGTGCACGACCAGCGTGTTGATGCGGTCGCCGTCCGCGTCGTGCTCGCAGGCGAGGTCCGCGAGCCGCTGCTCCTGCTCCTCGAAGGAGATGCCGCGCTCGTCGCGCCAGGTGCCGAGTCCGCTGCTGCGCGGGTCGGAGACACCGAGCAGCCGCATCCCGGCGGGCCCGTCGACGACCTTGCCGTCGAGCGTGGTGAAGCCGAGTCGGCGGGCCTGGGTGGTGACGAAGTCGCCGTTGTCGTGGTTGCCGGCAACCGACAGCCGCTCGTCGTAGTCGTCGAACGCCTGGTCCAGCGACTCCAGGCTGAACGCCTCCCACGAGCCGCCGGTCGACGTGTCGTCCCCGGCGTCGAGCAGGAAGGTCGCCTCGCCCTGGTCGGCGATCGCGCGGGCCACCGGATCCATCCCGATGTTGTCGTGCCGGTCGCTCACCAGCAGCCCGACGGTCTCGCCGTCCTCCGGCTGGTGGAGCTGCTCCTCGAGCGTCGGAGCCGCGTCCACCAGCGCGCCGTAGAAGCGGGTGCTGCGCTGGTAGGAGTCGATCGCGCTCTCCACCAGCCGGCGGGTGCCGCTGGTGATCAGGCCGGACTCGATCTGCAGCGGCCTCGCCTCGTCGGGCACCGGCACACCGGGGATGGCGTCGGTGATCGGCTGCCAGGTGTCCTGCTCGACCGGTTCGTCGCCGCGGTCCCAGGGCCGGGTGACCAGGGTGGCCGCGACGAGCACGACGACCAGCCCGGCCGCCGTACGTCGCACCGTCAGGCCACGCCCGATCTCCGCCCAGCGCCGTCCCCCGACGAGCAGCACGACGGCCGGGGCGGCCAGCCCGACCAGCGCGCCGTCGACGGCGCTGTCCACGGCCAGGTCCGTCAGCGTGGCGGTGACCTTGCGGACCTGCGCCTCCGGCCGGGAGGCGATGAACGCGTAGCGCTGGATCAGTGCGGAGTAGCTGTCGGCCGTGGTCTTGCCGAGGTCGATGCGGGCGCCGACGGTGCTGCCGCTGGGGTAGCGGAAGTTCGGCAGGTAGGGCCCGAGGTCGACGGTGGCGTACCCGTCCAGGCTCGGCCGGACCACGGCGTCGTGGCCGGCGACCACCGTGGCGCGGGACCCGGTGAGGAACAGCGCGACAGCGGTGGGCAGCGCGACCAGCAGCCAGAGCGCCCCCAGGAGCAGCGACAGCCGCCAATCGGGCAGACGGGCCCTCAGAGCGCGGGTGTCCGACCGGGTCCATCGCATCCCGGTCAGCCTACGGATCAGGCGACGGGAACGCGCTCAGGCGGCCCGCCACGGACGGTCCAGCTGGTGCCGGACTCGAGGTGGGCCGCTCCCGGTCGACAGCGGCCTCGGCCCGGTCACCATGCCGAGCCCGTGCAGCGCCCGGACGGGCACGAGAGGTGCGGCGCAGTGCTCTGGAGGCCGGTACCCCGGCCTGCTGGGAGGTCAGGCCGAGGTACCAGCGTTCGTGGAGCGCGGCGGACAACCCGTCGAGGTCGTGCACGCGCTGGGTGGTGATGACGCGACGGCCGAGTCGGACCGCCTCGTCGATCTGCTCCATGTGACGGTGGTTGATCATCCCGGCTCCCTGGCTGTGGCCCCGGACCGAACGTCTGGTCAGGAGGAGCGCGCCCGGCCCGTGCTGATACATCGGCAGAAAAAGTTCGGGACGGACGTATCACCACGGCTCCACGGCGCTCTTCCTGTCCTGTGTGGCCACGGGGGTGCCACACACCGGTCGGAGCGCACAGGGGTCGCTCCGCCCGGGCAGCGAAGCAGGGGGGACGCAGTACCGGGGGCGACGGAGCCGCTAGGCGCAGGGGCAGCGCCTGGCGGCTCCACCGGCACCTCCGGTCAATGCGGTGACGATTTGTCGCGAGGCTCCCTATGCTCCCGACTGCAAGCACTCGGTCTCGGGACGACGGAAGGCGAGAGACACCCGATGGTGAACAGTCCTGGACCGCGACCGCTGTCCCCCGAGCCGCCGTTCGCCGGGCCACGTCCCGGTCCCCGGCGCCGCACCCTCGATCCCGAGACCGCCTACCAGGTCCACGACCAGCCCGGGGTCCGGGAGACCGTGTACGTCGCGGACGCGCTGCTCGTGCGCGGGCGGCACCCGGACACCCTCGCCGCGCTGGAGGAGGTCACCGCCGCGGCCGGCTTCGAGCTGGTCCGGGACGAGGACTCGTCCCTCGGTCGCGAGGTCCTGGAGCAGGCGCCCCTCACCGACGAGCAGCGCGCCGACCTCGAGGCGGTCTGGGTCGAGCGGGTCCGTCTCGCGCCGCGGCGCGACCGCGAGGACTCGGTCTTCAAGCCCATCGACACCTGGCGGCTGCTGCAGAGCTACCGCGCCCGGGTGGGCCGGGACTCCGAGCGGCACGGCGACGTCGGCCTCGAGCACCCGGCCAGCAGCGCCGACATCGACCCCCAGCCGGTCACCAACCCGCACCCGGTGACGAACCCGCACCCGGTGACGAACCCGCACCCGGTGACGAACCCGCACCCGGTGACGAACCCGCACCCGGTGACGAACCCGCACCCGGTCACCAACCCGCACTCCTTCGGCGTGCTGCAGTACACGCAGGCCGGCTGGGGCGGACGGCAGCCGGTGAACTGGCTCGGCCCGGAGCCGGCCACCCGCATCGCCCCGGACGACGGCGCCCGGCGGCCGGTCGTCGCGGTCTTCGACTCCGGCGTGGGTCGCCACCCGTGGCTCGGCGAACGGCACGTGATCCGCGACCCGCAGGTCCTCGGCACGACCATCGGCCTGCCGGCCGAGTCGGCGTCCGCCGAGATGAGCGGCGCCGAGGACCTCCTGGTCGGGGAGCTCGGCGAGGACGCCGGCCACGGCACCTTCATCGCCGGGCTGGTCCGGCAGGCCTGCCCCGACGCGTTGCTGCTCGCGGTCCGGCTGTTCCACGGCGACGGCGTCGTCGACGAGTCGGAGCTTCTCCGGGCCCTCCAGCTGCTCGCCGTGCGGCACCTGCTCGGCGTCAACGGCGAGGACGGCTACGAGCCCGTCGACGTGCTGTCCCTGTCGCTCGGCTACTACCACGAGCAGCCGGAGGACGCGGCGTTCGACGCCCTGCTGCACGGGCCGCTCGCGCTGCTCGGGCGGTACGGCGTGTGCGTGGTGGTCTCCGCCGGCAACGACGCGACCAGCCGTCCGGCCTACCCGGCCGCGTTCGCGCCGTACGACGAGGGGAGCGTGCCCGACGACGAGCAGCGGATCCCGGTCGCGGCGGTCGGCGCGCTCAACCCCGACGGGTCGATCGCGATGTTCAGCAACGACGGGCCGTGGGTCCGCTACCTGCGGCCCGGCGCCGCGCTGGTCAGCACCTTCCCGACGACGTACGACGCCTCGCAGTCCGCGAGCAACCAGGTGGTGATCAACGGGGAGGTGCGCCGCTCGCTCGACCCGGACAACTACCTGGCCGGCTTCGCGATCTGGAGCGGGACGTCGTTCGCGGCCCCGGTGTTCGCGGGTCAGGTGGCCGCGGCGCTGCAGCGCGAGTTCGAGGGCGGTGACACCGGCACCGACCCGGCCGGCGCCGTGGCCCGAGGCCGTCGGGTGCTCGACGAGCAGCCGCAGCGGGAGCGGTCATGATCGGCACGCGCCCCGAGGGGGAGACCCTGGTCCACCAGGCCGCCCACGCGTTCACGGCGTTCCGCGAGGGCGACCGGGCCGCGCTCGACGAGCTGGTCGGGCTGCTGACGCCGCTGCTGTGGCACACCGTGCGCGCCCAGGGCATCGACCCGGTGGCGGCCGAGGACGTCGTGCAGACGATCTGGATGCGGCTGCTGCACAGCAGCGACTCGATCCGCGACCCACAGACGGTGGTCAAGTGGCTGCTCACCGCCGCGCGCCGCGAGGCCTGGCGGGTCAGCCGCCGGGCCCGTTCCGAGATGGTCCGCACGGCCGCGCTGTTCGGGCAGGAGGGCGACGAGCTCACCACCCTCCCGGTCCAGCGCGACGAGCTGCCCGAGGAGGTGGTGCTGCGCGACAGCCGGCAGCGTCTCCTGTGGGAGCACGTCGGGGAGCTGTCCGACCGGTGCCGTGAGCTGATGCGGGTCATCGCCTTCGCCGACCGCCCCGACTACGCCCTCATCGCCGAGTCGCTCGGGATGCCCGTGGGCAGCATCGGCCCCACCCGGGGTCGCTGCCTCGCCAAGCTGCGCCAGGTCCTGGCGTCCGATCCGCAATGGGAAGGAAGTGAGTCGTGATGGACGACGACCGCACTCTCGCCGAGCTCGCCGGCCGGCCGCTCGACGACGTCGACGCCGCGACCCTCGAGCAGGTCCGCGCGATGTACGCCGCGGCCGACCCGGTCCCCGAGGACCTGGTGGAGCGGATCCGCTTCTCCCTGGCGCTGGACGAGGTGTTCGACGAGGTCGCCCGGATGACCCGGGTCCCGCTGGACGCCATGGCGGTGCGAGGCGAGCCGTCGACGGGCACCCGCACCGAGACGCTGACCTTCTCGGCCGACCGGCTGACCGCGATGGTCACCATCAGCCGGGTCGGTCCTGGCCTGCTGCGGCTCGACGGCTGGCTCGCCCCGCCGGAGGCGTTCCGGGTGCACCTGCGCATGCAGGCCGGCGCCGACCACGAGGCGGTCGCCGACGAGCAGGGCCGGTTCAGCTTCGACCGGGTGGACGAGGGATTCGGCCAGCTGAGCTTCCGTCCGGTGAACGACGACGATGCCGCGAATGCGGTCGTGACCCCCCTGTTCCAGTTGTAGATTCGGCCGGTGGCCACCACCCTCGACCCGGACGCGTTGCGGGCCGAGGTCGAGGCCGCACGGGCCGAGTCCCAGCAGGGTCGGCCCGCGAAGGCGCTGAGCCGCTACCGCTCCCTCCGCGCGCGCATCGAGCGCTCCGCCGACCCCCGCGTGGAGATCGGCTTCCAGCAGGTCCGGGTGGTGCTGGGCCTGGCCGCGGCCGAGTACGAGCTGACCGGTCGTCTCGACGCCGCGATGACCCTCCTCGACGAGGCGGAGGCGCTCGCCGGGTCCACCGGCGCCGAGTCGATGCGGGCGTCGGTCCGCGGGCAGCGCGGGCTCCTGCTGCTGCGCAGCGGCCGGCGGGAGGAGGCCCTGAAGGCGCTCGACACGGCGGCGGAGGTCATGGGCGGCGCCGACCCGTCCGACCAGTTCTCGATCCTGCTCAACCGGGGCGTGCTGCACCTCGACGCCGGCAAGCTGGACGCCGCCGCCCGCGACTTCGAGCGCGGCATCGAGGTCGCCCGGGCCAGCGGCGACGCGCTCTACGAGTCCAAGGCGCGGCACAACCTCGGGTACGCCGAGTTCCTGGCCGGCCGGATCCCCCGGGCGCTCGCCGCCATGGAGGAGGCGGCGACCGGCCCGTTCAACCAGCACCCGGTGCTGCTCCTCGACCGGGCCCGGGTGCTGCGCGAGGCGGGCCTGGCCCACGACGCCGACGCGATCCTGGCCCAGGCGGCCGAGAGGTTCCGGGAGGCCGGACTGCCCCAGGACCTCGCCGAGACCGACCTGGTCCGAGCCGAGTGCGCGCTCGTCGAGGGTGAGGTCGCCCGCGCCCGGGGGTTCGCTCGGGCCGCGGAGCGGGTGTTCGTCCGGCGCCGGAACCTCACGTGGCAGCGCAAGGCGCAGCTCCTCGGGCTCCAGTGCGACCGCCTCGCCCTCGAGGACCGGCTGCCGCGCAGCCGCCGCGCGGCGCTCCGGCAGCTGGCGTCGCGGGCCGGCCAGCTGGCCGAGGACTGCCGGGCCGAGCGGCGCGCGGATCTTGCCCGGTCGGCCGACCTGCTCGCCCGCGAGTGCCTGCTGCGGGCGGGCGGCGAGCTCGACCCGGCGCTGACCCTGCCCCCGCCGATGCGGACCGCCGATGCGCTGCCGGCCCGGATGCTCACGCGTGAGGTGCGGGCGCTGGCCGCGATGCACCGCGACGACCGGTCCAGGGCCGCCGCCGAGGTGCGGAAGGGGCTGGCCGAGCTCGGCTCGCACCAGAACCGGTTCGGCTCGCTGGACCTGCGCACCGCCGTGGCCGTGCACGGCCTGCCGTTGGCCCGGCTCGGGCTCGAGGTCGCCGAGCGCAACGACAGCCCGGCCGAGTTCTTCGCCGCGGTCGAGCGCGGCCGTGCCATCTCGATCCGGCTGGCCAGCGTCGGCCCCCCGAAGGACGCCCGCACCGCGGAGCTGCTGGCCGCCCTGCGGCAGACCGAGGAGGAGGCCCGCGGGCTCGAGGGTGACCCGTCCGCCGGCGAGACCCTGCACCGGCTCCGCTCCCGCGCCTCGGCGCTCCAGCGCGACATCCGGGCCCGCGCCTGGGAGCTCGAGGGAGCCATCGACGGTGACGGCCGCGACGGCGGCGTCGAGAGCGCCCGCGTCGCCGAGACCCGGGCCGCCGCCCGCGCCGCCGGCACCGCCTTCGTCACCTACGTCGTCCACCGCGGCCGGTGGACCGCCGTCCTCGCCTCGGCCCGTCGGCCGGTCCAGGTCGACCTCGCGTCGGCGGCCGAGGTCGACGAGCTCGTCCAGCGAGTCCGAGCCGACCTCGACGCGCTGGCGATGCCGTTCCTCCCGCCCCCGCTACGAGACGCGGTCCGGCGGTCCCTCGACGCCGGCCTGCAGCGGCTCGACACCCTGCTGCTCGACCCGGTCGGCGTCGCCGGCCAGCCGCTCGTCGTGTCCGCCAGCGCCGCGCTGGTGCTGCTGCCCTGGAGCCTGCTGCCGTCGCGGGTCGGCCTGCCCGTCGTCGTCACCCCCAGCGCGACCGCCTGGCTGCGGGCCGGCCACCCCGTCCGTCGTACGACGCCCCGGGTGGTCTCGGTCGCCGGGCCGGGGTTGCACCGGGCCGAGAGCGAGGCCCGCCGCGTGCACGCCGCCTGGGCGGGCTCCGAGCTGCTCACCGGGAGCGGCGCCACGACGGCGTCGGTCCGCGACGCGCTGGCCGAGGCCGACCTGGTGCACGTCGCCGCGCACGGCACCCACCAGCAGGAGAGCCCGCTGTTCTCGTCGCTGCGGGTGGGGGACGGCCCGCTCTACGCCTACGAGCTCGACGCGGCGGACCGGGCGGCGCCGTGCGTGGTGCTGTCGGCCTGCGAGGCAGGCCTGGCCACGGTCCGTCCGGGCGACGAAGGACTGGGCCTGACCAGCGTGCTGCTGCACCTCGGTTCTCGCTCGGTGCTGGCGGGGGTCTCGCGGGTCGGCGACGACGTCGCGGCCCGGGTGATGGCGCAGGTGCACGCCTCGATGGCCGCCGGGACCGCGAGCGCCGAGGCGCTGGCGACGGCGCTCTCCGGCGAGCCCGAGCCGGCGCCGTTCGTGGCCTTCGGGGCAACCTGGTAGGCCGTCGAGACCTCGTCGGCGGCGGGGCACCCTTGCCCCTCTTGCACAACTACGCAACTATGGGCGCCGCACCGTGAGCGGCCGTGTCCGGGATTTTGGCCCTTCTCGACCGATTCCTTCGGCCATCAATGGTGTGGCGCGCATGATAGGGCGTTTTACTTTTCCTGGCAGCAGAAACGTGATTCTGCAGGAACGTGCAGTGCATACTCCTGCGGCTCGTTTTTGTGGCCGACCGCCCGCGCGTGCACCGAAACTAGACGCAGGCGGGCACCCCCTGAGCCCCCGGACAGAGCACGAGGTCTCCATGAAAGAGAACCGCACGGTAGCCAAGATCTTCGCCGGGCTCCTGGTCGCCGGCGTGATCGCGGTCGGAGGCATGGGGCAGACCACCGCCCAGGCCAAGGACACCGGTTGGAACGGCACGGTCGCCCCGAGCGACACCGTCACCGCCATGAAGATGCAGTTCAGGGACACCGGCTGGAACGGCACCTGAGCCGCACCCCACGAACGCGGTCAGGGCCCCCCAGGACCTGAGTCGCCAGCGTCGAGAACAGGACGAACGAGTCAACCCCCCCGGCAGTTCGCTCCCGCCTCCCCCCGGCCGTTCTCGACCATCAGCGAGGGCAGTCACCACACGGTGACTGCCCTCGCTTCATGGGTGGGCTTCATGGGTGGGGAAGGGAGCCGCCGCTCAGGCGGAGTCGGCGTCCGTCTGGTCGAGCCCGTCGAAGTCCTCGTCGGGGTGCGCCTCGATGGTGGGGCGCTTGCCCTGCGGGTCGGCGCCCATCGCGTAGCCGAGCTGGAAGCGCGTCTGCACGCCGTACTCGTCCTTGAGCGCCGCGATGTAGCCGGCGTAGGTCCGGGTGCTGACCCCGAGGCGCTTGGCGCTCGCCGGGTCGCTGTGGCCCTCGACCAGCAGTCGGATCGTCATCGCCCGCACGTCGGCGGCGATGTTGCGCTCCACCTGGTTGCCGGACACGTTGAACGGCTGGGCCCGCTCCCAGGAGCGCTCGAAGATGTCGACCAGGTAGGCGATCAGGGACTTGTCGTGGATCGCGATGGCGACGTGGTGGTTGTCCGAGGCCGGCACCACCGCGACCTGGCGGTCGATGACGATCAGGCGCCGGAAGAACTCGTCGAGCGTGCGGACCTCGGCGCCCCGGTCGACGATGTCGGCGACGTACTCCCGGGTGGCCGGGCTGTGCCGGGCGGAGTGCTGGTAGAGCGTGCGCATCTTGACGCCGCGCTCGAGGGCGCGGATGTCGCGGTCCTCGGCGACGGCCAGCGTGTTCGCCGGGCGGCGCCCGTGCGGCTGCGCGGTCAGCAGCTCCTGGCGCGAGTCGTTGACGGCCGCATGGATGAAGTTGTTGATGTTGTCGAGCCCGTGGATCTCGGTGATCGGCGAGACGGCCGCCTGGGGCGACGTACGGAAGACCTGGCCGAGCTCACTGAACGCGTCGGCCCAGCGGGCGGACTCGCTGAGCAGCTCCGCCCCCTGGACACCGAGGGGTACGACGACCTGGGACTGGATCGCGGCCGGGTCGACGGGGAAGAGCAGGCCCTTGACCTCGTCGTGACGGAGCAGCCCGATGTCGACCAGCAGGTCGAGGGCCGGGCGGAGCTCGCTGCCCGCAGCGAGCCGGGGGTCGTCGGCGCGCAGCGAACCGTGAGCGACCGCGTTCGCATAGATGCGGGAAGCGGACGACTCCAGCAGATGCCGTTCCTCGGGACCGTAGCTACCGCGGGTCACCGGTGACGTTCTCTTCCCTCACGCCCGGAATTATGCACCACATGTCCCGGGTGCCCAGGCTGGCGCGATGCACACGCCAAACGACCCCGCCCAGTGTGGACGGGGTCGCTCGGTGAGTGCGATCGTCAGGCGCCGAGCCGGGCGCGCAGGCCGTCGAGCTCGGTCCAGAGGACGGCGGGCAGGTTCTCGCCGAACTTCTCGAACCACTCGGTGATCTGCGGGAGCTCGGCCTTCCACTCCTCCGGGTCGACCGCGAGCGCGGCCTCGAGGGCCTCGGCGGACATCGAGAGGCCCTCGGTGTCGAGCGACTCCCGCGTCGGCACGTGGCCGATCGGGGTCTCGACGGCCTCGGCCTGGCCGTCGAGGCGCTCCACGACCCACTTGAGCACCCGGCTGTTCTCGCCGAAGCCCGGCCAGAGGAAACCGCCGTCCTCGTCGCGACGGAACCAGTTGACGTAGAAGATCCGCGGCAGCTTGGCGGCGTCGTTGTCCTTGCCGACCGTGATCCAGTGGTTGAAGTAGTCGCCGGCGTTGTAGCCGATGAACGGCAGCATCGCCATCGGGTCGCGGCGCACCACACCCACCTGGCCGGTCGCGGCGGCGGTGGTCTCCGAGGAGAGCGTCGCGCCCATGAACGTGCCGTGGGTCCAGTCGCGGGCCTCGGTCACCAGCGGGATGGTGGTCTTGCGGCGGCCGCCGAACAGGATCGCGTCGATCGGCACGCCCTTCGGGTCGTCGTACTCCGGCGCCAGGATCGGGCACTGCTTGATCGGCGTGCAGTAGCGGCTGTTCGGGTGGCTGGACAGCTGCTCGGAGTCGGGCGTCCAGTCCTCGCCCTTCCACGACGTGGCGTGGGCGGGGGTGTTCTCCATGCCCTCCCACCAGATGTCGCCGTCGTCGGTGAGCGCGACGTTGGTGAACACCGAGTTGCCGATGTCGATGGTGCGCATCGCGTTGGGGTTGGTGAGCTCGTTGGTGCCCGGCGCGACGCCGAAGAATCCGAACTCCGGGTTGACGGCGTAGAGCCGGCCGTCCTCGCCGACCCGCATCCAGGCGATGTCGTCGCCCAGCGTCTCGACCTTCCAGCCGGGGATCGTCGGCGCGAGCATCGCGAGGTTGGTCTTGCCGCAGGCGCTCGGGAAGGCCGCGGCGATGTACTTCACGACGCCCTCGGGGCTGGTCAGCTTGAGGATCAGCATGTGCTCGGCGAGCCAACCCTCGTCGCGGGCCATCACGCTGGCGATGCGCAGGGCGTAGCACTTCTTGCCGAGCAGCGCGTTGCCGCCGTAGCCGGAGCCGAAGGACCAGATCGCGCGCTCCTCGGGGAACTGCACGATGTACTTCGTGTCGTTGCACGGCCAGGCGACGTCCTGCTGGCCCGGCTCGAGCGGGCTGCCGACGGAGTGCAGGGCCGGGACCCAGTGCACCTCTTCGTGGGCGGCGTCGAGCTCCTCGATGCGACGCAGCACGTGGGTGCCCATGCGGGCCATCACGCGCATCGAGGCGACGACGTAGGCGGAGTCGGTGATCTCGATGCCGAACATCGGGCTCTCGGCCTCGAGGTGGCCCATCACGAACGGGACGACGTACATCGTCCGACCCCGCATGCACCCGCGGTAGAGGTCGGTCATGATCGCCTTCATCTCCTGCGGGTCCATCCAGTTGTTGGTGGGCCCGGCGTCCTTCTCGTCGACGCTGCAGATGAAGGTGCGGTCCTCGACGCGTGCCACGTCGGTGGGGTCGGAAGCCGCGTAGAAGGAGTTCGGCTTCTTCTCCTCGTTGAGCCGGGTGAAGGTCCCGGTGGACACGAGGAAGTCGGTCAGCTCGGTCCACTCCTCGTCCGAGCCGGTGCACCAGTGCACACGGTCGGGCTCGGTGAGCTCGGCGATCTCGCTGACCCAGGAGAGGATCCCCTCGTGGGTCGTGGGAGCTGTCTGCTGGGTGGTGTCGGCGGTCATGCTCACCGGTTTCCTCTCGCGCATTTCCCGTCCGCTCCGGCTGTGCGGCCGGCAACGACGGACGGCCACCGCTTCCGTCTGGCTTCGGTGGTGGTGTCGTGGAGTCGAATCATTCAGTTGGAGATCGCCGCGTCGTTGCGGGCGATGGGGTGCTGCTCAGCCCAGGGTTCGCCGTGGTTGCTGAGGCGGCCCCCGTGCGGTGCTGGTGAATGTACTCACAAGGTCCGGCGCGCGGTATTGGACCGTTCCAAGGTGTGTGGCGCCGGTCACCCTGCCCGATCCGACCTCCGCGGACGCCCGAGTGACGCCCGTTTCAGCCGACCAGGACGTCGTCCGCCTGGGCCTGGTGGCGGCCACGCGGACTGCTCCCGTCGGTGCGGGCGAGTGCGCTCGGCCACCACATGCGGGGACCGAGGTCGAGGTTGAGCGCGGTCACGAGGACGGCGCGCACGATGATCGTGTCGAGCAGGACACCGAGGGCGACCGCGATGCCGATCTCGGCGAACGACACGACCGGGAGGGTGCCGAGGACCGCGAAGGTGCCGGCGAGCACCAGTCCGGCGGACGTGATCACGCCACCGGTGGCGGCCAGCCCGACCAGCGCACCGGTGCGGGTGCCGACGACCTTGGCCTCCTCGTGGACGCGGGTCATCAGGAAGATGTTGTAGTCGATGCCGAGCGCGACCAGGAACACGAAGACGAACAGCGGGAGCGACGAGTCGGCGCCGGCGAAGTGGAACACGTGCCGGAAGATCAGCGCGCTGATCCCGAGCGCCGCGCCGAACGACAGCACCACGGTGCCGACCAGCACCAGCGGCGCGACCAGCGCCCGCAGCAGCAGCATCAGGATGAGGAACACGACCAGCAGCACGACCGGGATGATCACCAAGGTGTCGGCCGACGAGGCGCGGAGGGTGTCGAGCGCGATGGCGGTGCCGCCGCCGACCCCGGCCCCGCCGCCCGGCACGGCGTGCACCGTCGCCCGCACCCGGTCCACGGTGTCCTTGGCGGCCTGGCTGTCCGGCGGGTCCGAGAGCGTGCCCTGGAGGAACGCGAGGTCGCCCTTGTAGATCGGGTCGCTGACGCCCTCGATGCCGTCGGTCCCCGCGAACGCCGTACGCACCGCGCCGGCGGCGTCCTTGGCCGCGATCACCACGACCGGCTGGCCCGAGCCGGCCGGGAAGTGCTCGGCCAGCACCTCCGCGCCGACGACCGAGTCCGGGGTGCCGTAGAACGAGTCCTTGTTCTGCAGGCCGTTGGCGTCCAGCCGGAGCAGCCCGATCGACGCGATCGCGAGCACCAGCGCGGTGACGACCCAGGTGCGGCGCGGAGCGCGGGCGATGCGCTGCCCGACCCGTGCCCAGACCCCGGTCTCGGTGTGGTCGGCCGAGCCGTACGACGGACGCAGCGGCCAGAAGAACCAGCGGCCCATGATCACGAGCAGGGCCGGGAGCAGCGTGAGCATGACGAGGAGGGCGACCGCGATCCCGACGGCCGCGACCGGTCCGAGGCCCTGCGTGGAGTTCATGCTGGCGAGGAGCAGGCAGAGCATCCCCGCGATGACGGTGGAGCCGCTGGCGAAGATCGCGGGGCCCGAGCGGTGCAGCGCGAACGCCATCGCCTCGTGGCGGTCCTCGTGGCGGCGCAGCTCCTCGCGGTAGCGCGCGACCAGCAGCAGGGCGTAGTCCGTCCCGGCGCCGAACACCAGCACCGTGAGGATGCCGGCGCTCTGCGCGTTGACGGTCAGGTCGGCCTTGGTGGCCAGGAAGTAGACGGCCGCCTGCGCCACCATGAGGGACACCACCGCGGAGAACACCGGGAGCATCCACAGGATCGGGCTGCGGTAGGTCAGCAGCAGGATCACCACCACGACGCCGACCGCCGAGTAGAGCAGCTTGCCGTCGATGCCCGCGAACGCCTCGGAGGAGTCGGCCGCGAAGCCGCCCGGGCCGGTGATGTGCACCGACAACCCGGCGGGGCCGTCGTCGGTGATGGCCCGGATCTCGTCGACCGCCGTGCCCAGGGCCTCCCAGCCGCCACTGCCTGCGTCGATCGGCACCAGCACCTGGAGGGCGCGCTTGTCCGCGGACGGGATCGGTCCGACCGGGTCGCGCTGCACGCCGTCGACGTCGGCGAACTGCTTCATCTGGGCGGCCACCGCGGCGATGTCGCTGTTGGTCGCGCCGCCCGTCCGCTCGTAGACGACCACGGCCGGTATCTCGTCGCTGGACTGGAACGCCGCACTGTCGCGCAGCACCGACGTCGACTCGGCGTCGCCCGGGAGCCAGGAGACCGCGTCGTTCTCCTGGGCGCCGGTCAGCTTGCCGGCGGGGGAGAGGGCGAGCACGAACACCACGAGCCAGAACCCCAGGATCAGCCACTTGGACGTCGCGCCGGACGCGAAGCGCGCCAGACGGCCGCCGGGTCCACCGGTGCTGGCGAGGTGCTGGTCGGTCACGACGACCACGGTTCCGGGAGGGACGGAAGGGGTCAATCGCCTCTTGTGACCAATTCTTCGCCCACGTCACCGTCGGTCACGTCGTCGGCGCCGGTGCCCGATCCGCGCGTGCCCGACCCGCCGTCCCCGCTGTCGTCCGGGCCGTCCACGCCGTCCGTCGCGTCGTCCGTCGGCCCGGACCGGTCGTCGGGGGTGCCGCCGTCGGTCGGGTCGTCGCCCGCTCCGTGGTCGTCCGTCCCGTCGGTGGGGTCGTCGCCCGCTCCGTGGTCGTCCGTCCCGTTGGCGACGTCGTCGCCCGTGGACTCCCGGTCCTCGGCCCCGTCGTCGTGACGGGGGCGGGTCGTGGGCGCGGTTGCCTGCGCGTGCGGCGCCGACGGGCGGGCTGCCTCGGAGTCGGGTGTCGAGCGCTGTCCGGTGCGGCCCTGCCGCCGGGTGCCCTGCGGCTCCTCGGTGGGGCGGGGGTCGTCAGCCGTCTCCTCGACCGTGGCGTGCCGGATCGGCGAGCGGCGAAGGCGGCAGGTCGGGCACCGGTTCGACGCGCCGCTCGTGGCTGGCCGGCGCCGGCGGGCGGGTGGCCAGCTCCCGGGCCCCCCAGGCCGCGGTCAGCGTGGTGGCCGCCACCGCCGCCGCGACCAGCGCCACCGCGAGGCGTGACCGGGTGCGGCGCGGCGACGGCTGTCGGGCGCGACGCGGCCGCCTGGGCCGCGAGCACGGCCATGAACGCGGCGTCGACCGGCACGGGCGGCGGGTCGACCCGCAGCCGGTCGGTGGGCGCCGCACGTGTCATACCCGAGACCTGTCACCGGCGGGCACGGTCGTTACGTCGTACAGGACTCTTCATCGGGCCGTCACGGATGCCGACTCTCACGACATGAGGAAAGTGTGCGAGCCGGGCCCGTCGAGGAGGCATGCTGGCTCCGCGGTGCGCCGACGGGGCCGCCGGGTGGCTCGATGAGCCGGATGGCGGGGACGGGACGTCGCTGAGGATGTACCAGGACGACGAGGTCGTGGCGCTGGCCAAGACGGGGGACCAGGCTGCGTGGTCGACGCTCTACGCGGCGCACGCCGGCCGGCTGCTCGTCTGGCTCGGCACGGTCTCGTCGGGCGACCCCGCGGCGGCCACCGAGGACGTCGCAGCCGAGGCGTGGCTGGTCGCGGCCCAGAAGATCGCCGACTTCAGCGGGACCTCGGCGGACTTCGCCGGCTGGCTGTTCGGGATCGCCCGCAAGGTCAACGCCAACGGCCGGCGCAAGCTCGCCCGCCGCCGGACCGACCCGCACGGGTTCGGCGCGGACGACGAGGGTGCGCTCGGCTGCACCGACGGCGGGATCGACCGGGTCGACGTGCTGGACGAGGTACGCCGGACGCTGGCCCACCTCAGCCCGCGGGAGGCCGACGTCGTGGCCTGCCGGGACGTGGTCGGGCTCGACGTGGCCGGCACCGCCGAGGCGCTCGGCATCCGCCCGACCGCCGTACGCATCGCGCATCACCGGGCCCGACAACGGCTGCGCGGCCTGCTCGACCAGGCGGAGCCCGACGAACCCCGCGCATTTCTCCCCGAACCCAGACGTAACCCCGCGACCGGGTGACGACAGGTTGAGGTACGGGCCGCTCGCCGGCCGCCACGCTCACCCGGCCACGGGCCGGACCTTTGGGAGGACCCATGTCGTTTCTCACCTCAACCGCCGGCCGCGCGGCCGCGGTCACCGCGGCCCTCGCGGCCGCCGGTGTCTTCGGGATGACCGGCCCCGCGACCGGTGCGTCCCGCGACTCCGACCACGACGGGATGCCGAACCGCTGGGAGGTCGCGCACCACCTCGACGCGCACCGTGCCAACGCCCGGGGCAACCCGGACCGCGACCGCCTCGGCAACCTCGCGGAGTTCCGCCACCACACCAACCCGCGTGACGAGGACACCGACAACGACGGCGACGACGACGGCGACGAGGTGCGCGACGGCCGCGCGTCGACCAACGTCCGCGACGCGGACACCGACGACGACGGCGTGCGCGACGGTGACGAGGACGCCGACCACGACGGTGTCGACAACGAGGACGAGGACGACGCCACCGAGTCGTGCGTGGCCGACGACGACGACTCCGACGAGGACGGCCTCGACGACGAGGACGAGAACGACAACGGCACGCGGGTGCACGACGCCGACTCCGACGACGACGGCGTGAGCGACAGCGACGAGGACTCCGACGACGACCACGTGTCCAACTCGGACGACGACTCGGACCACCACGGCGACCACGAGGACGGCGACGACTGCCAGGAGCAGGAGGGCGAGGACGACTGATCCCCGCTGTCCACGACATCGCCCCCGGGACCGTCGCGGTCCCGGGGGCGACGTCGTCCGGTCCCGGCTACTCGGTGCGCAGGTTGGCGGCGGCCCCGGCGCGCAGCGTCCACGGCCGGACCAGGCGTACGGCGACCACGACGGCGAGCCAGGTGAGGGCCGGCGTGACGACGAGGTTGGCGAGCATCAGCACCACGCCGGCGGCGTTGTTCGTGTCGATCACGAACCCGAGCGCCGCGGTGCCGAGCACGACGCCCAGCACGGCCAGCGGCACGGCGGCCAGCGCGCACTCGGTGCGCTGGGCCCGCTCCAGCTCGCGGAGCGACGCGCCGCCCGCCACCAGCGCGGCGGTCGACCGCTTGCGTTCGAGCAGGGACTCCACGGTGTGCACGGCGAGCGTCCAGGCCACCACGACCAGGGCGAGCAGGAGCAGCGCGAACACGATGAGCATCGAGGTGCTGTAGAACGTGTCGACCTCTCCCATCCCGAACAGGTCGGCGGTGAGTGCGGCGGACCCACCCGAGACGAGGGCGATCGCGCCGACCGCGGCGGCGGCCCGGCCGAGCGGCCGCGGCTGGGCCACCATCCGGCTCGCGGCCAGCAGCATCGTCGCCGACCGGGCGCGGGTGCGCAGCCGCCGGCCGACCCGGTAGGTCACCCAGGGCGCGAGGCTGGCGATACCGAGGACGGCCAGGGCCACGCAGACCATGCCACCGGCGGTCGACAGGGAGTCGTGCGCGACCACGACCGGCGCGAGCACCGCCGCGAGGAGCAGCGCCAGCAGGCCCCACGGGCGCGGCGGCGCGGTGCGCTGCCGCCGGGTGACCCCGAGCGGGGTCACCACGAGCCCGCGGGACGCGAGCGCGCCCACCGCGACACCGAGCAGGGTGACCGCCAGCACCACCAGCACGACCTGCCACCACGCGGGCGTCACCGTCGTCGGCACGAGCTGGAGCCGCGGGGTGCTGACGTAGACGTTCTGCTGAACCGCGCCGTAGGCCGTGCCACCGAACGCCACCCGGAGCAGCGCGTAGACGACGAGCCCGAGGACGCCGCCGGCGAACGACGGGATCCCGACCTCGAGGGCGCCGAGCAGCCGCACCTGCCCGGGCGTCGCCCCGGCCAGCCGCAGTGCCGCGAGCCGGCGCTCCCGGGCCGCCGTACCCAGCCGGACGGCCTGGTGCAGCAGCAGCAGGGCGGGCACGGTCACCAGCACGGTCCCGAACGCCGTGCCACCGCGCACGCCGGGGTCGGCCACCAGGTTGAAGAACATCTCGGGCGGGTTCTCGGGGAGCAGGAGCAGCGCGACGGCGACCAGCAGCAGGCCGGACACCACAGCGGTGCACACGGCGACCAGCAGCATCCGCGACCACCCGCCGGCGCGGGCCAGCGTCCAGGCGAGTCGGGTCACCGGGTCACCGCGAAGGTGTCGGCGTCCTCGATGCGGCCGTCGGTGACGACCACCTCGCGGTCGGCGTGGGCGGCGACCCGGTTGTCGTGCGTGACGAGCACGACGGCCGCGCCCGCTTCGCGCGCCGCGGACAGCAGCGCGTCGAGGACCTGCTCGCCGCTGACGGTGTCGAGGGCGCCGGTCGGCTCGTCCGCGAAGACCACCTTCGGGCCGGTCACCAGCGCCCGGGCGACGGCCACCCGCTGCGCCTCGCCCCCGGACAGCTCGCCCGGGGTCGCGTCGGCGAGGTCGAGGGCGCCGAGCCGCTCGAGCCAGCCGAGCGCCGAGCGTCGCGAGGCGGCGCGGTCGTGCCGGTCGAGCAGCAGCGGCAGCGCGACGTTGTCCACGGCGCTGAGCTCGGGCACGAGCTGCCCGAACTGGAGCACCAGCCCGAAGCTCGCGGCGCCGCAGCCGGGTGCGCTCCGCCTCGGAGAGCGTGTCGAGGGGGCGACCCCCGTACGTCACCTCGCCGGCCTCCGGGCGGAGCACCCCGGCCAGGCACAGCAGCAGCGTCGACTTGCCGCTGCCGGACCGTCCGGTCACGGCGACGGTCTCGCCGGCCGCGACCGCCAAGGAGGCGCCGCGCAGCGCCTCCGTGCGTCCGAACGCCTTGTGCAGCCCGTGGGCCGCGAGCAGCGCCTCGTTCGTCGTGTTCATGCCGTGTCCCCCTTCGCGGCGACGCGGGCCGCCGCCGTCTCGAGCCATTTCAGGTCTGCGTCCAGGTGGTAGATCGTGTGGTCGATCGCGATCCGCGCGCCCGGGTCCCGCACCTGTTGCTGCTGCTGCACCAGGTCACGCATCCGGGCCAGGTGCTCGGCCCGCTGCCGGCGCAGGAAGCCGCCCGCGTCGGCGCCGAGCCGCAGGGCCGTGGTGGCCTTCCGGACCAGGTCGACCGCGGCGTACCCGCCGGCCGGCTCGGTCTCGGCGAGCCAGGCGTCGAGCGCCTTCCGTCCCTCGGTCGTCAAAGCGAAGGTGGTGCGCTCCGGTCCGCCGTCCTGCAGGGTCTCGGCCACCTCGACGAAGCCGTCCTGCTGGAGGCGGGACAGGGCGGAGTAGACCTGGCCGTAGGCGAGTGCCTTGGCCCCCGGGAAGCGCTCGTCGTAGGCGCGCTTGAGGTCGTAACCGTGGGCCGGGCCCTCGGCGAGGACCCCCATCAGCACGTGCTGGACGCTCATGGCCGCGACTATACACAGTGTGTATACCCGTTGTGAATAGTTCGCGCTCCGGGTGGCAGACTGGTCGGCATGAGCGATCCGGTGCGGGTGGTCAAGGCGGCGGAGACGGTCCCGGCGGACCCGACGCCGGGCATGGCCCGCGAGAAGGCGTTCGAGACGCCGATGCTGTGGGCCGGCCGGGTGGTCACCGCGCCGGGCGCCGTCTCGGGCTGGCACCACCACGACGGCAACGACACGAGCATCTATGTGGTGTCCGGCGTGATGCGGCTGGAGTTCGAGGGGTACGACGGTCACCTCGACGCCGAGGCCGGCGACTTCGTCCACGTCCCCGCGCGCACGGTGCACCGGGAGAGCAACCCGACCGACCAGCCGTCCGTGGCGGTGCTGGCGCGCGCCGGGGGCGACGTGCCCACGGTGAACGTCGACGAGGCCGACGTCCGGCGGTGAGCCGGCCCCGCTGCTAACCGACCACCTGGTCGCGGCCGGCCCGCTTCGCGCGGTAGAGGTTGCGGTCGGCGACCGACAGCAGCTCGGCGCGGTCGGTCGCGTCGGTCGGCGCCGATGCGACGCCGATGCTGACCGTCACCGAGACGCCGTCCGTCACGTCCGCCCACGGGTGGGCGGCGATGTCGCGGCGCAGTCGCTCGAGCCGCTCGACGCCCCCGGCGTGGTCGGTGCCGGGCAGCAGGACCAGGAACTCCTCGCCCCCCATCCGGGCCGCGAGGCCGGCCTCTGACTCGCCGGCGACCGCTTGGAGCAGTCCCGCCAGCTGTCGGAGCACCTCGTCGCCGACTGCGTGCGACCGGGTGTCGTTGATCCGCTTGAAGTGGTCGAGGTCCACCAGGCCGACGGTCAGCCGGGTGCCGCCCGTCTCCACCTCGGCAAGCAGCTCCGCGAGCCGGCTGTCGAGATGGCGCCGGTTGTGCAGCCCGGTCAGCGGGTCGCGGACGGACAGCTCCCGGAAGTAGTCGCTGCTGCGTCGCGCCTCGGTGGCCTCGAAGATCGCGTTCAGGGTGCGTGCGCGACCGTCGCGCTCCATCGCCCGCATCTCCTCGTCGGCCCGATGGAAGTCGCGGAACGTCTCGAACGCGAGCTTGTAGTCACCCCGCGCGGCGTACAGCTCCGCCTGCTCCTTGAGTGCGTCGATGGTCCGCCCGGAGAGGGCGTAGTGCTCGGCCAGCCGGCACGCCCGGTCGAGCGTGGCCTGGGCCGCGTCGAAGTCGCCCGAGCGTCGCCGTACGTCCGTCAGCGTCAGCAGCGCCAGGACGATCCCGTCGCAGTCCTCGCTGATGTCGGACTTCGCGATCAGCGGCTCGAGGACCGCCGCGGCCTCCTCGAACCGGCCGACCATGCTGTAGGCGCGCGCGATCGTGTCGGCCTCGTGCGTGCGGAGCAGCTGGCCCTCGGCGGCGTAGTCGGTCTGCATCTGCTCGACCGTGGCGACCGCGGCGCTGGCGAGGCCGGCTTCGTACTGCGTGTAGGCGAGGTTGTTCAGCACGGCGAGCTGGAGGTAGCGGTCCCCGCAGGCCGTGGCGAGCCGGGCGCCCTCCTGGTAGCGACGGATCGAGTCGTCGTACGAGCCGCTGGCGCCGAGCGCGTCCGCCAGCCCGATCAGGTGGTCGGCGCGGACCGAGGGGTCGGTCTCCGCGTCGAGCAGCTCGACCGCCGCGACGGCGTGCTCGAGCATGAGTGCCGGGTCGCCGATCATGCGGAACAACGCGGACAGCCGCCGGTGGCTGAACGCCAGCAGCGCCTTCTCGTCCTGCACCTCGGCCCACGCCTTGACCTCGCGCAGGATCCGCGCGCCGTCCTCGGTGTCACCGATGCTGGCCTGCGCTGCCCCCTTCACCAGGAGCCAGTGCTGGTACTCGACACTCTCCGGATCGACGCCCGGACGGTCGACCTCTTCGCGGGCACGCGACAGCGCGGCCCGAGGGTCGTACCGCAGCATCTGTTCGACCTGCTGTATCGACTCGGCCCGCTCCGGTGCCTCGTGTTGCTGTGTCACCCGATCAATTCCCCCAGGTCAGGCACGCGGACCCACGCGTGCGCCTCGCGGGTCTGATGGTAGGGGTACGGCGCGCCGGGAAGCGTCGATTGCGTCAAAACCGGGTCATGTGGGTCATGCCGGGCGGCCACGGGGTCTCACCAGTGCGGGATGAGGACTCGGTCGTTCCGGGCTCGCACCATCGACGTGAGGGCTTCTCGTGGTCCGCCCAGCCGGGCTGCCCGTTCAGCGACACCGTGACGAACAGGAGGAGGGATGACATCGACGAGTCCGGAAGCGATGGCATCGGAGCTGCGTGCCTTCGGCCGAGGTATGGCGGAGCTCGAGGTGGTGCGCACGAACTTCGACAACCCCCGTCTGGAGTGGCGTCGACTCTTCTCGGAGGTGCTCGGCACCTTCTTCCTGGTCCTGGTCGGCGCGGGCGGGGGTGTGGTGAACGCGGTGAGCGACGGCCAGATCTCCCGGGCAGCTGCGGTGACCGCCCCAGGACTGATGGTCATGTCCATCATCTTGTTCATGGGCGCGGTGAGTGGGGCCCACCTGAACCCCGCGGTCACGCTCGGATTCGCGCTCCGCGGTGACTTCCCGTGGCGGCGCGTGCCCGGTTACATCATCGCGGAGCTGTTGGGTTCGACGCTCGCTGTGCTGTTCCTGCTGGCGGCGTTCGGCAAGGTCGGCTCCCTCGGAGCCACCGAGCCCGGCCCCGGCATCTCCGACCTTCAGGCCATGTCCATCGAGGCGATCCTCACCGTCGGGTTGTTCAGCGTGATCCTGGGGACGGCGTCCAGATCGCAGAACCTCGGCCCGCTGTCCGCTTTGGCGGTGGGGGCCTACATCATCCTCGCGGGGCTCTGGTCGAGCCCGATCAGCGGCGCCTCCATGAATCCCGCGCGATCCTTCGGGCCGGACCTGGTCCTCGGTGACTTCAGCCATTACTGGGTGTACGTCGTCGGGCCGCTCCTCGGCGCGGCCGTCGCGGTCGGGATCGCGTTCGTCCTGCGTAGTCACGGGGACGTCGGCGGCGCGGCCGCGGCCCAGGGCGGGCTCGAGCAACCCGTCGTGGCCGCCGGGGACGAGGAGCCTCCGGCGGCGCCGCAGTCCTGAGCAGCTGTCCTTCCGGCGCCATCTCTCGGGAAACGGGGAGTCGGTCCACGCGGCAGACGGTTCGTCGCCTTGCCTCTGCGCGTGGGCCGACACACGTTCATCCAGGCGAGATGATCTCGTGCCAGTCGCCGGTCGCTAGCGTGATGGTCGACCAGGGAGGCAGCCATGGTCGCAGCTGCGCAGTCCGGCCTCGTGCCGTTCACGGGTGACGACTACCGCGTCCGGATGGCCCGTGCTGTGGAGCAGGCAGGGACAGCGGGACTTGACGGAGTCATCGTGGCCCCTGGCGCGGACCTGGTCTGGCTGACCGGCTATCGCCCCACGGCCATCACCGAGAGGCTCACTCTGCTGGTCCTCGCAGCGGAGCTACCCCCCACGCTCGTCGTCCCCGTGCTCGAACGACCCGATGCCGAGGCAGCCGAAGGTGCCACGTGCTGCCGGATCATCGACTGGGCGGACGGATCGGACCCGTATCCGGTCGTCAGCAGCCTTCTGAAGCCGGGCGGGCGGTTCGGCATCTCGGACTCCGCCTGGAGCATCCACTTGCTGGGGATGCAAGCGGCAGCGCCGAGGACGACCTACGGCGCGTTGAGCTCGACCCTTCCCATGCTCCGCGCGATCAAGGACGCGAACGAGCTCGGTCGACTCACGCTGGCAGGCGAGGCCGCCGACGCGACGTACTCCGAGATCGTCGGCCTCAGGTTCGCCGGCCGCCGGGAGACAGAGGTCGCCGCCGATCTTGCTCGCCTGCTACGGGAGTTCGGGCACGAGCAGGTCGACTTCACCGTCGTCGGCTCCGGACCGAACGGCGCCAATCCGCACCACGAGGCCGGCGACCGCGTGATCCAGCCCGGCGACGCGGTCGTGCTGGACTTCGGGGGTCTGATGCACGGCTACGGTTCGGACACGACGCGCACGGTGTCGGTCGGTGAGCCGAGCGACGAGGTGCAGAAGGTGCACGACATCGTGCGGGCCGCCCAGCAGGCTGGCTTCGACGCCGTCCGGCCCGGCGTGCCCTGCCAGGAGATCGACCGGGTGGCGCGAGCGGTCATCACCGAGGCGGGGTACGGCGACCAGTTCATCCATCGCACCGGTCACGGCATCGGCGTCACGACGCACGAACCGCCGTACATGGTCGAGGGCGAGCAGCAGGCACTGCAGCCTGGCATGTGCTTCTCCATCGAGCCCGGCATCTACCTCGCCGGCCGGTTCGGGGTCCGGATCGAGGACATCGTCACGGTCACCGAGGACGGCGGCCGAAGGCTGAACAACACCGACCACCGCATCCGCGTCGTCGAGTAGGACTCCTCCGATGGACTCGGCGTCACCCAGCAACCAGCACGGCGCCGGGGGGATCACGGTCAGGGGTGCTGCCTTTCTCGGGGTCGGTTCGATGGTGGGAGCCGGCATCTTCGCCCTGCTCGGTCAGGCCGGAGCGGTCGCCGGCTCGGCTGTCTGGGTGTCGTTCCTGATCGCCGGGGTGGTGGCCTTCCTGCAGGGGTACGCCGTGGCCAAGCTCGGCGCTCGTTACCCGTCGTCGGGCGGCATCGTCACCTTTCTCCTGCAGGGCTACGGCCCCGCTCACATCACCGCTGTGACCTCGTGGCTGCTCTACTTCGCCGCGTTGATCGTGACGGCGATGGTGTCGGTCTCGTTCGGCAGCTATGGCTCCGCGCTGTTCTTCGACGACTCGACGGCATGGAGCAAGGTGCTCACCACGGCCGTGGTCCTGGCGGTGGCCGCGATCAACATCGCCGGAGCGAGGTTCATCGACCGGGCACAGACCGCCATCGTCATCGTGCTGCTTGCGGTGTTCGCGGTCTTCATCGTGGTGACCCTGGCGCAGCTGGACCCGGGGCTGCTCGCCCCGTCGACGTACCCGCCGACGGCCGACATCGTCTCGAGCGTTGCGCTCACGTTCTTCGCCTACCTCGGGTTCACGGTCATCAGTTTCACCGGAGGCGACCTGCCCGACCCGGCCCGGAACCTGCCTCGGGCGATGTACGTCGCACTCGGCATCACCGCCTCGCTGTACATCCTGATCGCGATCGGCGTCTTCGGCACCCTCACCGTGCAGGAGGTGGTCGACAACGGCGAGACAGCGCTCGCGTTGGCCGCCAAGCCCGCGCTCGGCCAGGCAGGCTTCGCGATGATGGCGATCGCCGCTCTCCTGGCCACGTCGTCGTCGGTCAACGCCAACATCTACGCCGCGTCCGGCTCGACGGCGAAGCTTGCCGAATCCGGAATGTTCCCACCGGTCTTCGGGCAGCTTGCCCGAGTCGGTGGCACGCGGGGTCTGGTCATCTCGGTGGCTCTGGTGCTGCTGCTGGCGAACCTGGTGGACCTGAGCGCGATCGCCTCCCTCGGCAGCGTCGTTGCGCTCGGCATCTTCCTGGTCACCTCGGTCGCTGCCTTCCGGCTGCGCAAGGAGACGGCATCCAAGGCTTGGATCCTCGCCGCCGGCATCGCGCTGACCACGGTGGTCCTGGTGGTCTTCGGGGTTCAGACCCTCCGGACCGCCCCCCAGACGTTCACGGCGATGGTCGGCATCCTCGTGCTGGCGATCGTCCTGGACCTCATCTGGAGCCGGGTGCGTGACCACCGGGCAGCGACCCAGAAGTGACGCCTCCGCACGATCTCGTCCACGGAGGATGAACCGGTCCGCCCGCTGTGCTTTCTAGCCTGAATGCAGCATCGCTGCGTCTCCAGGGGGTGGGGAAGAGTGACCAGGTACCGGAGCAGGCCCACACTTCTCAGGAGTTGTCTCGGGAGACCAACCAGGCAGTCGTCGCGCCGGACGTGTCGGCCATGACCACCGCGGACGTGCCTGCCGGCCGGGCACCGGCAAAGGCAGCTGCTCGCGCCAAGGCCCCCGCTGCCGTCTGGATCTCGTGGGTGGCGCTGGCCATGATGACCACGAGCTCGGTCGCCAGCCTCCGGGCCGCACCGACGATGGCGGTCTACGGACTTGGCGTGCGTCTTCTTGTACATCGTCCCGGCGATCGTGTTCCTGCTGCCCACCTCACTCGTCTCCGCCGAGCTCGCGTCCGGGTGGGAGGGCGGCGTCTACCACTGGGTCGCCGAAGGGATCTCCAAGCCGATGGGGTTCCTGGCGGTGTGGTGCCAGTTCGCCATGACGATCTTCTACTACCCGAGCCTGCTCGGGTTCGTCGCGAGCACGCTCGCCTACGTCATCAACCCCGCCCTCGCCAGCAGCGGCGTGTGGACGGCCGCGGTCATCATGGTCACCTACTGGTCGGGGGTCTGGGTCTCCTCGCGAGGCACCAAAGGCGTTGCCGGGCTCGCGAGCGGCGGCCTGATCATCGGCACCCTGATCCCCGGCACCATCCTGGTCCTTCTCGGTGTCGTCTTCCTGGGGCAGGGCAACCAGTCGGCCGCGCCGATGGACGCCGGCCACCTGCTGCCCGCGTGGGCGGGACTCGCCAGCCTCGTGCTCATCGTGAACAACTTCCTGTCCTACTCCGGCATGGAGATGAACGCGGTGCACGTGTCGTCGCTGCGGAACCCGAGCAAGGAGTTCCCGCGGTCCATCTTCCTGGCCATGGGTCTGGTGCTCGCGATCTTCATCCTGCCCGCGCTCGCGATCAGCTGGATCGTGCCGGCCGACGAGCTCTCCCTCACCGCCGGAGTGATGCAGGCCTTCGACGCGGTGTTCGCGAACTTCGGGTGGCAGTGGCTGACCCCGATCGTCGGCATCATGCTGGTCGCCGCCTCGCTCGGGGGGATGCTCACCTGGCTCGCCGGTCCGTCCAAGGGACTGCTGCTCATCTCCCGGCAGGAGGGGTACCTGCCGACGTACCTGCAGAAGCTCAACAAGCACGGCGTCCAGCAGAACATCCTGGTCGCGCAGGGCCTGGTCACCACCGTGATCGCCTTGCTCTACGCCTTCATCCCGGACGTCTCGAGCGCCTACTGGATCTTCTCGGTGATCACCACGCAGGTCTACCTGATGATGTACCTGCTGATGTTCGTGGCCGCGGTGCAGCTGCGACGCAAGCACCCGGACCACCCACGTGGCTACCGAGCCCCGATGCTCGTCGGGCTGTGCGGCGTGGGCTTCGCGGCGTCGCTGGCCGCGCTGCTCGTCGGCTTCATCCCACCCTCGCAGTTCGAGTCCGGGAACGCCGGCGTCTACTTCCTGATCGTGGCCGGCGGAGCGCTCGGCCTCGGCCTGCTCGTGCCGTTCCTGTTCTACAGGTTCCGCAAGCCCTCCTGGAAGCAGCCGGAGCCCCAGGAGGTGACCCCGTCATGAGCACCTCGGCGGAGCATCGAGACGAGACGCGAACGCACGTGGCTGTACGTCGGGGCCGCGGTCGTGCTCGTGCTCCTGGTCATCGTCGGCCTGTTCACCTTCAGCGCCGCCAAGTCGACCAAGGAGGCCCAGCAGAAGGCCGACGCGCTGATCGCGGAGATCGAGGCCAGGGGCGGCCAGGCTCCCTCGCGCGACGCGATCGTGGGCGTGCTCGGCGACGACGGCGGGGCGGTCTGCGCCAACCCGAACGCGTCCCTCAACCGGGCCATGGACCTGGCCATGCTGGCGAACGGCGCCGGCGGGCCCGGAGCGAGGCCCGTCATCGCAGACAGCCGGGCCGTCCAGGGCAAGCTGCTCGTGATCAAGGTCTACTGCCCCGAGGAGGCGGAAGCCTTCCAGAACTTCGTCACCAACCTCAAGACCGCCAAAGGTGGCGGCGGGTGGCTGAGATGGACCTGCGCCGGCGCGTCAGGGACCTGATGCCTCGCGCACGAGAGGAGCTCGCGGAGCTCGTCTCCATGAAGTCTGTCGCGGACAAGCGTCAGTACCCACCCGAGGAATGTGAGCGCACCGCGCAGTGGGTGCTGGCCAAGTTCTCCGAGATCGGCTTCTCCGACGCCCATCTGGAGGAGACAGCGGACGGCTCCCAAGCGGTGGTCGGCTCTCGGGCCTGCTCGGACCCGGACGCCCCGACGGTGCTGCTCTACGCGCACTACGACGTGCAGCCGCCTCTGGACGAGGCTGCCTGGCGTACGCCACCGTTCGAGCTCACCGAGGTCGACGGCCGGTGGTACGGACGGGGTGCCGCCGACTGCAAGGGCAACATCGTCATGCACCTCGCCGCGCTCCGCGCACTCGGCGAGGACGTGCCCGTCAACCTCAAGCTCGTGGTCGAAGGATCCGAGGAGCAAGGGACCGGGGGGCTCGAGGCGTTCGTCCCCGCCCACGCCGACCTCCTGCGGGCCGACGCGATCCTGGTCTGCGACACCGGAAACGCTGCTGTCGGGCACCCGGCGGCCACGGTCACCCTGCGCGGCATGGTCAACGTCGTGGTGACCGTCGGGGCACTCGCGTCCGAGATCCACTCCGGAATGTTCGCCGGCGCCGCTCCGGACGCGCTCGCCGCACTCGTCGCGATGCTGGCGACCCTTCGCGACGACAAGGGCAACACCACGATCAGCGGGCTGGACAACACCCAGGTGTGGTCCGGCGAGCCGTACCCGCCTGACCAGTTCCAACAGGACGCCGGTGTCCTCGAAGGAGTCTCGCTCCTCGGAGACGGCACCGTGGCGGACATGCTCTGGGCGAGACCGTCCCTGACGATCCTCGGGATCGACTGCCCGCCAGTCGTGGGCTCGGCGGCCGCCATCTCGCCACGTGCGGCCGCGCGTCTGAACCTGCGGATCCCGCCAGGCGTGTCGCCTGAGGACGCGCTGGCCGCTCTGTCCGAGCAACTCCGGGCCGCGGCACCCTGGGGAGTCCACGTGTCGGTGGAGGCCGAGGCGGCGGGTGCTCCGTTCCGCGCCGACACCAGCGGTCCGGCGTACCAGGCCCTGTCGTCCGCGATGCAGGAGGCGTTCGGGTCGCCGATGACCACGCTGGGACAGGGCGGGTCGATCCCGCTGTGCAACGTGTTCGCCGACACCTACCCCGACACGGAGCTCATCCTCATGGGCGTCGAGGAACCCACGTGCCTGATCCACGCCCCCAACGAGAGCGTGGACCCGACCGAGATCGAGTCGATGGCAATGACAGAGGCATTGTTCCTGCAGCGCTACGCGGCAAGCCGCCCTTGAGCTCCGGGGTCAACCACCCGAGGGCCGAGCCGACAGATCGGGGGGAGGGGCTCCATCGTCTGTGTGCCGGATGTCTCCGCGCTCGGCGGACCCGGCCTCTCCGGCTCGAGCCCACGTGGTGCCGGTCTTGTTCCGATAGGCGGTGACCGCTGCCTCCAGCGTGGGGAAGAAGTGGTCAGGCTCGATCGCGCGAGCCAGCCCGTAGCGGTCGATCTTCCGCCGGACGGGGTCCTTCAGCTCGGCGAACACCAGGGACATGCCTTGCTGGTCCAGCTCGTGATCGAGCTCGAACAAGACATCCGACGCGGTCGTGTCGACGTCGGTGATGGGCTCGGCCGCGATGACGATCCACTTTGGTTTCGGCTCGCTCCGGCTCAGGTGCCTGATCTCGTCGCGGAAGGTCCTGGCGTTGGCGAAGAACAAGGGCGCGTCGAACCGGTAGATGACCAGCCCGGGGAGGCGACTGGCCTCCGGGTAGGAGTGGATGTCGTGGTAGCCCTCGAGCCCGTCCACCTTTCCGAGCACGGTCTCGTACGGCAGCCAGGCCCGCCGGAACACGTTGAGGATGGACAGTGCAACAGCGATCGCGATCCCGGGCAGAACACCCAGCAAGGCAACCCCGAGGAACGCGACGACGGACAGGAAGAACTCCACCTTGCGCTGCCGCCACAGCCGTACGGTGCCCGGCACGTCCGCCAGAGACAGGGATGCGGTGATGACGACCGCGGCCAGCGCCGGCTGCGGCAGGTTACGGAGCAGCCCGGGGACCAGGACGATCATCAGGACGATCAGGGCCGCGCCGACGACTCCTGTGAGCTGGGTCTTGGCGCCGGCCCGCTCCGCCACCGCGGTGCGCGAGCCGCTCGTGCTCACCGGGAAGCCCTGGAACAAGCCACCCGCCAGGTTGGCAGCACCGATGCCGAGCATCTCCTGGTTACCCCGGATCTCCTGCCCGCTGCGCGCAGCGAACGACGACGCCGTGGAGATCGTGTCGGCAAGGGAGATCAACGCGATGCCCACAGCGCCGGCGAACAGCGGCCCCAGGTCAGAAGCCTGCACATCGGGAACCGTGAACGGCGGGAAGCCTTTGGGAAGCTCGCCGATCAGCCCCACGCCGTGATCAGCGAGATCGAAGACGCTCGTCGCGGCGGTCGCGAGAACCACCATGACGAGGACGGCCGGCACCTTGGGGAACCACCGCTGCAGCACCTCGACCAGCACGATCCCGGCGATGCCGACGGCAGCGGCCGCGGCAACCGCCTCACCCGCGAGCAGCCCACGGGCAAACGCGCCGATCTCGCCAAGCAGGCCCTCCGCGCTGACGTCGAACCCGAGCAGCTTCGGGAGCTGCCCCACGAGAATCGTGAGGGCGAGCCCGTTCATGTAGCCGATCATGCTGGGCTTCGACAGCAGGTCGGCGATGAAGCCCAGCTTCGCCACCGACGCGAGGATCATGATCGCCGCGACCATGATCGCCAGCATCGACGAGAGCGCGATCGCCCGCATCGGATCGCCCCCGGCCGCCACCAGCGGCAGGATCGTCGCCGCGATCATCGGCCCCAGTGAGGAGTCCGGACCCAGCACGAGGATTCGCGAGGGGCCGAAGACGGCGTACGCGAGCAGGCACAGAATCGTGGTGTACAGGCCGTTGATCGGCGGCAAGCCCGCCAGCTCCGCATACGCCATTCCCTGCGGAACCAGCAGGGTCGTCAACACAACCCCCGCCACGACGTCCTTGACCAGCCACTCTCGCCGGTACGTCGAGACAAGCTGAGCTCCGGGCAGCCACTGCATCTCCATCACCTCGCCCTGCCCCTTCCACCCGCAAACCTCGCGCGATCCGACGTTCGGTACATCACTCCCGCGAGATGAGGCGGACCGCTTGGACCCGGGCCTGCGATCAGACGACCGCCGCCACTGTTGCGACCGCGGGCTTCTTGGCCTTCCTGCGCGTGCGCAGGACGACCTTGAGCAGCTCGCCGCCGACCAGGAGGACGACCCCCGGCACCAGGCAGAGCGCCCACTGACCGCCAGTCAGCGGGGTGGTGTGGAACAGGTCCTGGAGTACGCGCATCTGGGTGATGAGCATCGAGCCGACGATGGCCCAGGCGAACGCCCATAGCAGCTTGGGGTTGGAGAGCGTCGCGCGGCTGAAGGCGCTGTCCTCGGGGAAGCGCAGGTTGAGCGCCAGGAAGATGTTCATGATCCCCAGCCCGACCACGGCCATCGTCTGTCCGACCTCCAGGGAGTCGTAGGTGGTCTTGCCGATCTGCACGAGAACCAGGGTCGCGGCCGCCATGAAGAGCCCCGCGACGAAGAGCCGCAGCATCATCGACCGGACGATGATCGGCTGGTGGAACGGCCGTGGTTTGCGCCGCATGATCCCTGGTGTCCCGACGTCCAGGCCCATCACCGCGCCGATCGGCGCCACCACCGCCATGTGGATCCACAGCACCTGGGAGGGGATGAGCAGCGCGGTGCCGGCGATCTTGAACGCGGTGGAGCCCAGGAACGCGAGGATGAACATGAAGAGGTTGGCGATCTGGATCCGCAGGAACTTCTGCAGGTTGTCGTAGACCGTCCGTCCTTCCTTGACGGCCGCCAGGATGGTGGCGAAGTTGTCGTCCGCGAGGATCATCTGGGCGGCGCCCTTGGCGACGTCGGTACCGGTGATGCCCATGGCGATCCCGATGTCCGCTGCACCGATGGCCGGGGCGTCGTTCACCCCGTCCCCGGTCATCGCGACGATGTTGTGCTTGGCCTTGAGCACCTCGACCAGCCGCACCTTGTGCTCGGGCGCGACGCGGGCGATCACCCCGATGTCCTCGATCTGGCGGGCCGCCTCCTCGTCGTCGAGCGCGGCGAACTCGGCGCCCGTCACGGCTCGCCCCTCGATCCCCAGCTCCTGGGCGATCGCGTGCGCGGTGATCGCGTGGTCTCCGGTGATCATCCGCACTCGGATGCCTGCACTTCGGGCCTCCGCGATGGCTTTGGTGGCCTCGGCGCGCGGTGGGTCGACCTCGCCGACCAGTGCCACCATCTCCAGGTCCTGCATCAGCGGCATCTGGTCGGCGGAGGGGTCGAAGCTGCCGGGGTCGAACTCGCGCTGGGCGAACCCGAGGACACGGCGGCCCTGTCCGGCTATCCGCTCGTTCTCGGCGGTCACCCGGGCCCGCATGTCGTCGGTGAGCCGCTCCGTCCGGCCGCCCGGCATCCGCGCGAAGGCCGACCGGTCGAGGATCACGTCCGGTGCACCCTTGACGTACGCACGCACGACCGGCTTCCCGGCCTCGCCGGGCATCGTGTGGAAGGTGGCCATGAACTTGTAGTCGGAGTCGAAGGGCACGGAGGCGATCCGCGGGTGGTTCTGCCGGAACTCGTCGACGTCGACGCCGCCCTTCTGGGCGAGCACGTACAACGCGGCCTCGGTGGGGTCACCGACCACCTGACCGTCCTGGATGTCGGAGTCGTTGCACAACGCGCAGGCGAACATCACGTAGTCCAGGCTCGCCTCCGCGTCGCCGGTCGTGCGGTGCACGTGGCCGTCGAAGCTGTAGCCCTCACCGCTGACGGTGTAGTGATGGGCGACCGTGGTGATCTCACGCACGGTCATCTGGTTCATCGTCAGCGTGCCGGTCTTGTCGGAGTTGATCGCCGAGGTCGAGCCCAGCGTCTCAACCGCCGGCAGCACCTTCATGATCGCGTTCTTCTTGGCCATGTTGACCGACCCCACCGAGAGGATCGTGGTCACCACGGCAGGGAGGGCGTCGGGGATCGACCCGACGGCCAAGGCGACGCCGATGCCGAAGAGGACGGTGAAGGTCTGCCCCTGCGCCAGACCCATGACCACGATGGCGACGAAGGCGAACAGGGCGGCCCCGATGATGAAGAGGGTGAGCCGGTCCACCTGTTTCGTCAGGGGTGTCTTCTCCGTCGCCTGCCCGGCCAGGATGTCGGCGATGTGACCGACCTCGGAGCCCATCCCGGTCGTGGCGACCAGGATCTCGCCGTGCCCTCGGGTGACGTTGGTGTTCATGTAGGCCATGTTGGTTCTGTCACCGATCGGAACATCGGTCGTGGGGATGACCCCGGTGCTCTTCTCCACGGCGACGCTCTCGCCGGTCAGGGCACCCTCCTCGACCTGCAGGGTGGCTGCGACGACCACCCGGCCGTCTGCCGGCACCCGGTCCCCGGCGTCGACGACGACGATGTCACCGGGGACGATCTCGTCGGCCGGGACCTCGATGACCTCCCCGTCCCGGCGTACCTTCGCCACCGCCTTCATCATGGCGCCGAGCGCTGCGGCGGCTGCCTGGGCCTGGCCCTCCTGGTGGTAAGCCAGCCACGCGTTGAACAGGGTCAGCACCGCCAGCCCGATGGCGGTGCCCCACTCGCCGATCAGCACGCTCACGATCGCCGCGACCACGAGCACGATCTGCATGTACTCGGTGTAGTGCTTCAGGAACTTCCTCCAGACCGGCTCCGACTTCGCCTCGGCCAGCGCGTTCGGGCCGTAGGTCCCGAGCCGCTTCTGGGCCTCCGCCACCGTCAGGCCATGTGCCGGATCGACGTCGAGACGGGCTGCGACCTCCTCCGCCGTGAGCGCGTGCCACACGACGGGCGAGCTGATCTGGCTGGGCTGCGTCGCGGCCGTCATGGCTTCCTCTTCGATCAGAAGGGCGTCGGGATGTACCGCAGTGGGAGGCGCGGCTCTTGGTAGTCACCGGCCGCCTGACGCTTCGGCAGCTCGACCTCTCTGTCCTTGAGAGGTTCGTAGGGGATGAGGCTCAGCAGGTGGCTGATGACGTTGAGCCGGCCGCGCTTCTTGGAGTCGGTGCGCGCGACGTACCACGGCGCCCAGGAGGTGTCGGTCGCCGCGAACATGGCGTCCCGGGCCCGCGAGTAGTCATACCAGCGGCTGTACGACTCCAGGTCGAGCTCGGACAGCTTCCACACCTTGCGCGGGTCGTGGATGCGGCTCTCGATCCGCCGGGTCTGCTCGTCGGCGCCGACCTCGAGCCAGTACTTCACGAGGAGGATGCCGGAGTCGACCATCGCCCTCTCGACGGCGGGGACCTGCTCGAGGAACCTCTCGGTCTGCTCCGGGGTGCAGAACCCGATCACCGGCTCGACTCCGGCGCGGTTGTACCAGCTGCGGTCGAAGATGATGACCTCGCCGGCCGCGGGGAAGTGCTCGACGTACCGTTGCATGTACATCTGCGACTTCTGTCGCTCGGTCGGTGCGGGCAACGCCACCACGCGGAACACGCGTGGGCTCACCCGCTCGACGATGCGCTTGATCGTGCCGCCCTTGCCGGCGGTGTCCCGCCCTTCGAACACGATGCACACCTTGGCGCCGGTCGCCTTGACCCACACCTGCATGGCCACCAGCTCGGCCTGCAGCCTCGCCAGCTCGGCCTCGTACTTCTTGCGTCCGAGCTTCGCCCCGGCGTCAGGACCATGCCCGTCCGGCGAGGTGCCGGTCGTGGTGTGAGCGGCCTTCCAGCCCGCCGTGTCCGCACCGTCCTGGTGGTGCTTCTTCTTCGCCTTCTTGCTCATCGCTGGCCTCCGGCCGGGGACGCTGTGTCGCGGGTGCGATCAGTGCCTGGCAGTCGTCCGCCGGGCAGCACCGCTACGGGTCGGGCCGGCTACCCACAGCGAGCCACCTGGGGCACCTTTGCCCAGCACACGCCCACAGCTGTGCGCGGTCATCACCCCCATAGGGTGAGGTCACCGGCCCCTCCGAGCGCGCTCGGTGGGCAGCCTCCATCAGCGCGACCTGCCGAGCGGCGGCGCCCGGCACGTCCCCGACGCGGTTGTCGCCTGCTCGGACAATGGAGGCAGCGTGCCAGCAACCCGGAAGGGAGATCATGGCGGAGCAGGACCAGGCGCCGGCGCGAGTCGTCTTGCGCCGGGCCGACCGTCCCGGCGACCTGGGCTGGGTGGTGATGGCCCACGGTGAGGTCTACGACCAGCAGTTCGGCTGGAACACCGAGTTCGAGGCGCTGGTGGCCAGAATCGTCGCCGACTACGCCACCGGTCACGACCCGGCCCGGGAAGCAGCCTGGATCGCCGAGGTCGGCGGGGAACGCGCGGGCTGCATCTTCCTGGTCGCCGGAGACGAACCCGGCGTGGCCAAGCTGCGGATCCTGCTGGTCACTCCGACCGCCCGTGGCCTCGGCGTCGGCAGCCGGCTGGTCGTGAGATGTCTCGCCTTCGCTCGCGACGCCGGCTACCGGCAGGTCACGTTGTGGACCAACGACGTGCTCGTGTCAGCGCGCAGAATCTACGAGAAGTTCGGGTTCGCCCTCACCGAGCAACAGCCGCACCACAGCTTCGGCCACGACCTCATCGGCCAGACCTGGACCCTGGAACTTCGCCAAAGCCCAACGGGCGGGTAGCGAAGGAGTCGTCACCATCAGGATCGTGTCGGCTGGTTCCCTCGCTGTCGCCTCGCCGTGGCGGGCGTCGATGGCCTTCAAGGCCTTCGGCAGCTCCCCTCGCGGGACACGCTTCCCGACGACTCCCAGAAGACCGCCTGAACCCGTCCCTTGAAGTTCCACCCGGCGCGATGGCCAACCGCCTTACCGTGACGTGATGAGCACACCGCTACAGCTTCGACGCCACCCGGCGGCTCTCGCCCACGAGGCCGCCCGAGCACGAAGCGTCCAGCTTCGGATCGCCGATGCAATCACGTCGTTCGCGGGCTCGATGTCATTCGTCTACATCCATGTCGCGCTGTTCGCCCTCTGGATGCTGCTTCTCGAACGAAAACCCTGGCCGACGCTCACCCTGGTGGTGTCACTGGAAGCCATCTTCCTCTCCACGTTCGTGATGATCGGCCAGAACAGACAGTCTGCATTCCAGAAGGCCAAGGCCGACCATGACTTCCAGGAGCAAGAGCTCGAGCTGAAGACGAACACCGAGCTGACTCGCGAGATTCGAACTCTCCTGTCGCACCTGGAGGAGCGCCTGGAGGGCAGAGCCTGACCGCCTGTGACATGCAGCAGGCGCAGGGACCAGTGCTTCCCCGGGCCTTGTGAGACTGTTGACGTGGACCCGCGCAAGACCGCGACAGTCCACCTGCGAACCGCCTTCGCTGACCGGGAGAGACGTATGACCATCAAGGACATCGGCCCCGAACCTCAAAGCATCGATCTCGAGAAGGCGACGCTCGAGAACACCAACTACCGCGTCGTCGCGTGGTCCGGGAAGTACCTCCAGCTGACGCTCATGGCGATCCCCGTAGGTGAGGACATCGGCCTTGAGGCGCACCCGGAGACTGACCAATTCCTACGACTCGACGCGGGCCGGGGCCGCGTCCAGATCGGCCCCACGAAGGACCAGCTCGACTTCGACCGGGAGGTCGAGGACGGCTGGGCAATCTTCGTACCCGCGGGCACTTGGCACAACGTGACCAACATCGGTGACCAGCCGCTGCAGCTCTATGCCGTCTACGCGCCGGTCCACCATGCGTCGGGCAAGGTCCATGCCACGGCCACCGACGCGGAGCGCGACGAGGAGTCGGGCAAGGACAAGCCGCCAAAGTGGTCGGTGCAGCCGGCCCAGCAGCCGTCCGACGAGCACGCCTGACCAGCCGGGGCTTGCTGGTCGCGTCGCCGTCAATTCATCCAGGCGTAGCGAACCGGGACCGGCGTCATGTCGTGTGCCGCTTCCCGCGCACTTCCTGACCTGCCTGACCGGAAGAGTCAGAAGTTGGTGATGGTTCGGACCCCGGTCATCCCGCCACTTCTGGCGGTGATCCTTCGCCAGGCCGAGGTTCTCCTTGGCGGGGAGGGCGAAGTCCCAGCCACAATTGATCGGGAGCTTGAAATGGAGCAGTACCTGTCGAATCGCCGGTAGCGCTCCTACGGGAGGCACGCCCAAGTCGACCCGGGAAGCGCGAAAGCCCAGGTCAACGGGGGATATGACCTGGGCTTTCGCTAGCGCGCCTGAAGGGATTCGAACCCCTAACCTTCTGATCCGTAGTCAGATGCTCTATCCGTTGAGCTACAGGCGCCGGAACCTCGGACACTTTAGCCTGCACCCCGGGTGGGGGTGAAATCGCCTCAGACCGATGCGGCGGACGTCACGAAGGCGCGGAGCAGGTCGACCAGGTCGCGCAGGTCTCGGCGCGGCTCAGGCGACCAGCAGCCGGATCCCCACCGCGTAGCCGAACACCACCACGAGGCTGCGGAACACGGCCGGCGACAGCCGGCGTCCCAGGTGGGCGCCGAGCCAGCCGCCGACCACCGAGCCCACGGCCAGCAGGCCGACCACGGACCAGTCGAGCGGCGCGAAGAACACGAACACCACCGTCGCCGCGAGGTTCGCCGACAGCACCGCGACGTTCTTGAGGCCGTTCACGGCGCGGAGGTCCACGTCGAGCCCGAGCGCGAGGAACGCGACGAGCAGCACGCCCTGCGCGGCGCCGAAGTAGCCGCCGTACACCCCGACCAGCGCCGACAGCCCGGTGAGGCGGGGGCCCATGTGCTCCCGCTCGACCGGGACGACACCCTGCCGTGCCGCCCGCCGCTTCACGGCCGCGGAGATGAAGGGGCCGAGGCCGACGAGCGTCGCCGCCACCAGCACCAGGAACGGCACCACCGCGTCGAACGCGCCGGGTGGTAGCGCGAGCAGCAGTGCGGCGCCGAGCAGCGCCCCGATCGCGCTGGTGATCGCCACCCGGATGACGAGGTGCCGGTGGCCGGCCAGCTCACGGCGGAAGCCGAAGGCTCCGGTCAGTCCGCCGGGGACCAGGCCGACGTTGTTGCAGACGTTCGCGACGAGCGGCGACAGCCCCGCGCCGATGAGGATCGGGAAGCTGACCAGGGAGCCCGCCCCGACCGCGGTGAGCACGAAGCCGGCGCCGAACCCGGCCACGAGGACGGCCAGCACGAACGACAGGTCCACGCGGCCGCCCGTCAGTCGCGGAGCAGCGCGACGTCGCTGACCCGCTCGACGTGGTCGGTCATGGCCGCGGTGGCGCCGGCGGGGTCCCGGTCGCGGATGGCCGCGGCGATCTTGCGGTGACCGGCCAGCGACTCGGCGGGCCGGTCCGGCTGCGAGAGCGACTCGATACGCGTCTCCCGGACCAGGTCGCTGATCTCTCCCATCAGCCGCTGCAGCAGCGCGGAGTGCCCCGCGGACGTGACGGCGGCGTGGAACAGCTCGTCGCCCTCGACCCCGCGGCCGCCGGCGTCGATGTCGGCGGCCATCACCGCGAGCGCCTCGTCGATGCGCCGGAGGTCCTCCTCGGTCCGGCGTACGGCGGCCAGCCCGGCCAGCTTGGACTCGAGGGCCTCACGGGCCTCGATGATGTCGGGGAGCCGCTGCGCGTGCCGGCGCAGGGCCTCGACCACCTTCGAGGTGCCGGAGGAGTCGACGAGCACCGCACCGTCGCCGTGCCGGACCGCGAGCACGCCGACGACCTCCATCGCCACCAGCGCCTGGCTGACCGTGGCGCGGCTGACCCCGAGCCGGGTGGCCAGCTCGCGCTCGGGCGGCAGCCGGTCGCCGACCCCGAGACCGGACTCGCGGACCCAGTCGAGGATCTGCTGCGCGACCTGCTCGTAGAGCCGCGGCCGCGCCACCGGGCGCAGCGGGCTCGTCGGTCGGTCGGCGCGCGTCACGGTCGCAGTCTATTGACAGCCGGCCCGATGGCCTATTGGCTAGGCCACTGAACCATGTGACCGCGGTCACGCCTCTCGGACGTCAGGAACTGTCATGTCCCCTGAATGGGTATCGATCCTCGCCCTCGTGGCGATCTTCGTCATCGGCACGGTGCTGCCGATCAACATGGGCGCCCTCGGCTTCGTCGCCGCCTGGCTGGTGGGCATGTACGCCCTCGGCCTCGACGAGAAGGAGATCATCGGCGGCATCAGCGGCGACCTGGTCCTCACCCTGGTCGGCGTCACCTACCTGTTCGCGATCGCCAAGAACAACGGCACCGTGGACCTGATCGTGCGCAAGGCGGTGCAAGCCGTCGGCGGGCGCGTCGTGCTGATCCCGTGGGTGATGTTCGCGCTCACCGGCGTGCTCACCGCCATCGGTGCGGTCAGCCCCGCCGCCTGCGCGATCGTCGGCCCGATCGCCCTCGGCTTCGCCGGCCGGTACAAGATCAACGTTCTGCTGATGGGGATGTTCGTCGTGCACGGCGCGCAGGCCGGCGGCTTCTCCCCGATCAGCATCTACGGCACCATCACCAACTCGGTGATGCGCGAGAACGACCTCCCCGTGAGCGAGGCCGGCCTGTTCCTCGCCAGCCTGTTCGTGAACCTCGCGATCGCCGTCGTGCTGTTCCTGGCCCTCGGTGGTCGCGAGCTCGTGTCCCGCCGGATCGATCCCGACGAGACCGTGGAGGAGGAGCTCGGCGGCGTCGGAGGCAGCACGACCGCGACCCGCACCGGGACCGGCACCCGCGCCAAGCCCGGCACCCACACACGCACCGAGCCTGGCACCGAGGCGACGACCGGTGTCCAGGCCGACCAGGTCGTCACGCTCGTGGCGTTCCTCGTGGTGGCGGTCATCGCCCTCGCCTTCGACCGCAACATCGGGTTCGCCGCGATCACCGCGGCGGTGGTGCTCACCGCGCTGTTCCCGAAGCAGCAGAAGGGCGCCGTCTCGCAGATCGCCTGGGCCACCGTCCTGCTGGTGGCCGGGGTGAGCACCTTCGCGACGATCCTGGAGACGGCCGGGGTCTCGGAGTACGTCGGCGGCTGGGCCGCCGGGCTGGGCTCGGCTGTGCTCGGGGCGCTGGTCCTGTGCTACCTGGGCGGCGTGGTCTCCGCGTTCGCCTCGTCCACCGCCCTGCTGCCGATCATCATCCCGATCGCGATCCCGCTGATCACCCAGGGCGAGATCGGGGCGGTCGGGCTGGTCGCCGCACTCGCGGTGTCGTCGACGATCGTGGACGTCAGCCCGTTCTCCACCAACGGCGCGCTGATGCTCGCGAACCGGCCGGACACCATCACCGAGGAGAAGTACTACAAGCAGATCCTCGGCTACTCCGCGATCGTCGTGGCGGTCGGCCCGCTGCTCGTCTGGGCCGCCCTCGTCCTGCCGGGCTGGGGCCCGTGAGCCGCGGCCCTCTCGACGGCACCGTCGTCGTCGACCTGTCCCGCGCCTTGGCCGGTCCGCACGCCACGATGATGCTCGGCGACCTCGGCGCGCGGGTGATCAAGGTCGAGGTCCCCGGGTCGGGCGACGACACCCGCGGCTGGGGGCCGCCGTTCGTCAGCCCGCCCGGCGAGCGAGGCGGTCCGCGAGTCGACGTACTTCCTGTCGGCGAACCGCAACAAGGAGTCGGTCACGCTCGACCTCAAGGCGGACGACGACCGGGCGGTGCTGCTCGACCTCGTCCGTCGCGCCGACGTGCTGGTCGAGAACTTCCGCACCGGCGTCCTCGACCGGCTCGGGCTCGGCTTCGAGATGCTCCAGGAGCTCAACCCGCGCCTGGTCGTCCTCTCCATCACGGGTTTCGGCCACGACGGGCCCGAGGGCGGGCGCGCCGGCTACGACCAGATCGCGCAGGGCGAGGCCGGCCTGATGTCCTTCACCGGCTCCGGACCAGACGACCCGCAGAAGGTCGGGGTGCCGATCTCCGACCTGCTGGCCGGCATGTACGGCGCGTACGGCGTCCTGGCCGCCCTGCTGGAGCGAGAGCGGACCGGCGAGGGGACGGTGGTGCGCACGTCGCTGCTGGCGGCCACCGTCGGGGTGCACGCGTTCCAGGGCACCCGCTGGACGGTGGCCGGGGAGGTCGGCCGCGCGCAGGGCAACCACCACGCGTCCATCGCGCCCTACGGCCTCTTCCACTGCGCGGACGGCACCGTGCAGATCGCGCTGGGCAGCGAGAACCTGTGGCGGCGCTTCTGCGCCGGCTTCGACCTCGACCCCGACACCGAGGGGCTGGCCACCAACTCCGAGCGGGTCGCCCACCGCGAGCAGACCATCGCGTTCGTCGAGGAGGCCTTCGCGGACTGGCAGGCCGGGCCGCTGCTCGCCCGTCTCGCCGAGGTCGGTGTGCCGGCGGGCAAGGTGCGGTCGGTCGACGAGGTCTATGCCTGGGACCAGGTGGCCAGCCAGGGGCTGCTGATCGACGTCGAGCACGCCACCCTGGGTCGGCTCACGCTGCCCGGTCCGCCGCTGCGGTTCTTCGACCGGCACGGGGGCGAGGTCACCCGCGACCGGCACGACGCGCCCCCGACGCTCGACGGGCACGGGGAGGCGGTGCGGCAGTGGCTCAGAGAGCCTGCTTCGCCTTCCTTGCCCGACGACGGTCGCTGACCAGCGCGAGCGTGTTGAGCGCGGCCCAGCCGAAGGTCACGCCGAGCACCTTCTGCCGGGTCGCGTCGTCCTTGGTCCGGGTCGCCAGGATCAGGCCGTCGGAGACGTCGCAGACGATCCGGATCGCCATCGCGGCGGAGATCGTCTTCTCGGAGCGGCCGAGCAGGCCAACCGTGCTGATGGCGAGGTCGCGGGCGCCGTACGTCGTGGCGAGCAGGTCGTAGTCGTCGGCGTGCTTCGGGTCCACCACGTCGCCGAGGTGGCGCGGGTTGGCCAGCGCGTAGACGCCGTAGGTGGCGGTGGCGGTGGACATCAGGCGGCTCAGGGGGAAGGTCATTCCTTCTACCTACCCGAAGCGACCGGGCTCATCCCACGGGCTGGTAGGGCGTCAGCGTGAGCAGGTGCACCGTGTCGTTGCGGCAGCCGGTGCTCCCCTGGGCGACGTAGGCCGCATGGGTCTCGTTCGGCGGGTAGACCCGGAAGCCCTCGGCCGGCGCGGGGTCGCACTTCGACGGCGAGTAGTTCTCGGCGTTCGTCACACGCAGCGTCGCCGTCGCCCGGCCGTCCGGCCGCAGGGTGATCGCCCGCACCTTGCCGGGCTCGGTCCGGTCCGCGGGTGCGCCGATCTGCGTGCCGTTGCCGTCGCCGACCAGCGAGACGCCGCCGAACCCGCCCGTGCGGCACACCTGGCCGGAGGTGTTGGTGAGGGTGAGCTCGTAGTACGTCGACCCGGCCGCCCCCTCGCCGCCCGTGAGCGAGACGCGGAGGTCCTTGGTCGTGCAGCGGGCCGGGCCGCTGGGCGTCGGGGCCGCGCTCGACGAGGAGCCAGTCTGCTTCTTCGCGGCGTGGGACGGCTTGCTCGTCGACGCCGACGCCCGTGTCGGCCGAGGTGTTCGACGGGGAGCCGCCGCATCCGGCCAGCACGACCAGGCCGGCGGTCACGGCGAGCAGCCGCAGTGTGTGCATGCGTCCAGTATTCGACACGGCACAGCGGGAACACCGCGTCAGGCCGGGCGTGTTGGGTACCACGAACGACGAGCCGTCCGCGACACCGAAGGAGTTCCATGTCCGTCGTACCGAACCTCACCCTCAACAACGGCGTCGAGATCCCCCAGCTCGGCTTCGGGGTGTTCCAGATCGACCCGAAGGAGACCAAGGACGCGACGCTCGCGGCCCTCGAGGTCGGCTACCGGCACATCGACACCGCCGAGATGTACGGCAACGAGAAGGAGGTCGGCGAGGCCGTCCGCGCCTCCGGCATCGACCGCGAGGACGTCTTCGTCACCAGCAAGCTCAACAACAGCTTCCACGCGTACGGCGACGCGCTGAGTGCCTTCGACCAGACGCTGAAGGACCTCGACCTCGGCTACCTCGACCTGTTCCTCGTGCACTGGCCGCTGCCCACCGTCGGCGACTTCGTCGAGACCTGGAAGGCGATGGAGGAGATCTACGCCGGCGGCCGGGTCCGCGCGATCGGCGTCTCCAACTTCCAGCCGACCCACCTGCGCCGCATCCACGGCGAGACCAACGTGACCCCGGCGGTGAACCAGATCGAGGTGCACCCCTACCTCGCCAACGACGAGGTGCGCGCCTTCGACGCCGAGCACGGCATCGCCACCGAGGCCTGGTCGCCGATCGCGCAGGGCAAGGTGCTCGACGACCCGACGATCGTGCGGATCGCCGAGAGTCTCGGGAAGACGCCGGCGCAGGTGACCCTGCGCTGGCACCTGCAGCGCGGCGACATCGTCTTCCCGAAGTCGGTGACCCGCTCGCGCGTGGAGGAGAACTTCGCGCTGTTCGACTTCGAGCTCTCCGGCACCGACATGGACGACATCACGGGTCTGGACCGCGGGGAGCGCACCGGGCCCGATCCGGACACGTTCGACTACGTGCCGGGCTGAGCCGCTCCGCTCGCACCTCAACCAGCGGTCACGACGACCTTGGTGCCGGTCGACGCGAAGTCCCAGACCCGGTCGGCCATCCGCCGGCTGACCCGGATGCAGCCGTGCGACTCACGCTCGTTGGTGCCGAGCAGGTGGTCCGGGTGGATCTGGGCGAGCGTGGAGCGGTACTGCGGGATCTGGTGGAAGCCGATCCCGCACGGCGCGAACCGCGTGAAGTCGTGCAGCCGTAGGCGCCCGCTGGCGTCGGTGTTGTTCCGGATCTTCGCCGCACGCCCGCACTTCGAGCCCGACGCGTACGTCCCCGACCGCGAGGTAGCGCGGGTTGTCGACGATCCCGCCCTGCGCGACCACGCTGCCGTCGGCGCGCACCAGCCAGACGTAGTTCTGCCCCTGGCTGATCACGATCCGGCGACCCGACGAGCCCCTGGGCACCGGGCGCCTGTCGCACCGCACCGGCGCATCGCCGTACATCCTGGTCCGCGTGCGGTCGCTCAGCCGACCGGTCTGTGCCAGGTGGTTGGCGGCCTGGAAGCGGATCACCGCGGTCCGCGTCCAGGTGCCGCCCTTCCCGTCGGCGGGTCCGGCGTTGCAGCCGAGCGCGTTCAGCCGGCGCTGGGCCTTCTGGACGCCTTCGCCCGCGTGCCCGGGTGAGGCGACCAGGACGGTCGCCGCGAGGGCGAGCAGGGCGACCGCGGTACGTCGGAGCGGGTGCATGGCGCCACCGTAGGCGAGTCCGCGTCTCGTAGTCTCCGGAACATGTCCGAGCCCCGTCCCGTACCGCGCCGCGCGTTGATCGGGCGACCCGGGCCGTTGACGATCGGCATCGACATCGGCGGCACCAAGGTGCTCGGCGGGGTGGTCGACTCGTTCGGCACCGTGCTGACCGTCCGCCGCCGGGCCACGCCCGGCCGCAGCGTCCCCGCGGTCGAGGACACGATCGTCGAGCTGGTCGACGAGCTCGGCGCGGAGCACGACGTGGCGGCGGTCGGCATCGGCGCGGCCGGGTTCGTCGACGCGGCCCGCGCCACCGTGATGTTCTCGCCGCACCTGGCCTGGCGCGACGAGCCGCTCCGCGAAGCGCTGATGCGCCGGATCAAGGTGCCGGTCGTCGTCGACAACGACGCCAACACCGCCGCGCTCGCCGAGTGCCGGTTCGGTGCCGGGGTGGGCCACCGCTACGTCTTGTGCATCACCCTGGGCACCGGCATCGGCGGCGCCTTCGTCATCGACAACCGGGTCTTCCGCGGCCAGCACGGGATGGCCGGCGAGTTCGGGCACATGCAGGTGGTGCCGGACGGCCACCGCTGCGAGTGCGGCAACCGCGGCTGCTGGGAGCAGTACGCCTCCGGCAACGCGCTGGTCCGCGACGCCCGTGAGCTGGTGCTGGCGAACTCGCCCGTCGCGCAGGACCTCAAGTCCCGCATCGACGGCGACGTCACGCGGCTCACCGGCCCGTTGGTCACCGAGGCCGCCCGGGCCGGCGACCCGCTGGCCGTCGAGCTGCTCACCGACATCGGCACCTGGCTCGGCGTCGGGCTGGCCGGGATGGCGGCGGCGTTCGACCCCGGCGCGATCGTCGTCGGTGGTGGTGTCTCCGCGGCCGGCGAGCTGCTGCTCGGGCCGACCCGGCAGGCGTTCGCGCGCACCCTCGTGGGCCGCGGGTACCGCCCCGAGCCGGTCATCACCGCCGCGGCCCTCGGGCCGGATGCCGGTTTCGTCGGCGCCGCGGACATGGCCCGGTCCGCCGCGCGTCGGTCCCGTCGTCGGCGTCGTCGTCGGCGGGAGCGGTCGCTGTTCAACCGGTAGGCCGACCCCGCGGATCGACGTACCCAGGAGAACTGGCACAGACCCAGCGTTGCAACGTCGGGGGTGTGCCGGTTTCCCAGGGGACCCAGGGAATCTGGCAGCCGGTCAAGGGAAGGTGATGACCACCTTGCCGGCGGTGCCGGCGTCGGCGAGGGCGTAGGCGAGGGCGGCGTCGTCGAGGGAGAACCGGTCGGTGACGACGACCTCGGGGTGCAGCTGCCAGCGGCCGAGGTGGCCGAGCAGGTCCTCCATGTGGCCGATCGAGGTGACCCACGAGCCGTGCAGCGTCACCTGCTTGTGGATCATCGTCTGCGACACGTCGAAGCCGACGGTCCCGCCCTCGCCGACGAACGCGCAGCGGCCCCAGGTCGCGGTGCTGGTCAGCGCCAGCAGCCGGGCGGCCGGGTGGCCGGAGGCGTCGAGGGTGGCGGAGTAGCCGCCGGGTACGGCGGCCCGGACCCGGTCCTCGTCGTCGGCGGCGAACGCCTCGTCGACCAGGCCGCGCTCCAGCGCGATGCCCCGACGCTCCGGGGACACGTCGGTGCCGACGACCGGCCCGACGCCCATCGCCTTCGCGAGCATCGCCGCGGCCAGGCCGACCGGTCCGAGGCCGGTCACCAGCAGGGTGTCCCGGCCGGAGACGTCGAGCCGGAGCAGCGCCTCGTAGGCGGTGCCGAACCCGCACGAGACGAGCGCTCCGTCGACGTACGACAGGGAGTCGGGGAGCGGCAGGCAGGTGGTCTCGTCGGCGAGGAGGTAGTCGGCGTGGCCGCCGTCCCGCTGCCAGCCGTAGGCCGCGCGGGACGGGTCGGTGCAGCCGATCAGGTAGCCACGGCGGCACTGCTCGCAGACACCGCAGCCGCTGATGTGGTAGACGACGACCCGGTCGCCCTCACGGAGCTTGCGGCAGCCCGGGCCGACCGCGACGACCTGGCCGCAGGGCTCGTGCCCGGCGACCACGCCCTGGTAGGCCTCGGGCCCGTGGCCGAGGTGCTCGCGGTAGATCGCCCGGATGTCGCTGCCGCAGATCGACGACGCCTTCATCGCCAGCAGCACCTGGCCGTGCCCCGGGGTCGGCACCTCGCGCATGACGTGCTCGACGGAGCTGTCGCCGGGCAGCACGATGCCGTGCATGGTGCGGGGGAGGGTCGCCGGCGTGCTCACGACCCGCGTTCCCAGGCCTCGAGCGTGGCCCGGGCGCCCTGTTCGTGCAGCGAGTCGAGCGCCGCGACGTACTCCTTGGTGAAGCGCTCGTCCTCGACCAGGTCGCCGAACAGGTCCGGGTCGCGCAGGAACGCGAGCCGGTCGCCGCCCTGCGCGGCCGCCCGCTGCATCACCGCGTCCTTGCGGCGGTCGACGATCTCGATCGGGTGACCGTCCTCGTCGACGCCCTCGGCGTAGCGGGCCCACGCCGCCACCACCAGCGCGGACCGGCGCACCGGCCCGCCGCGCTCGAGCTCCGCGCGGATCACCGGCACCAGCCACTTCGGGATCCGGTCGGAGCTCTCGGCGCACAGCCGGGCCAGGGTGTCCTTGATCTCGGGGTTGGCGAAGCGCGCGATCAGCTGGTGCTTGTACGCCGCGAGGTCCACGCCGGGCACCGGCGCGAGGGTCGGCGTCGCCTCCTCGTCCATGTAGCCGAGCAGGAAGCCGGTGAACAGCGGGTCGCTGCACACCTCGTGCGCGTAGCGGTAGCCGGACAGGTAGCCGAGGTAGCACAGCGCCTGGTGGCTCGCGTTCAGCAGCCGCAGCTTCATCAGCTCGTAGGGCTCGACGTCGGGCACCAGCTGGACGCCCACCTCGTCGAAGGCCGGCCGGCCGGTGGGGAACCTGTCCTCGAGCGCCCACTGGGTGAACGGCTCGCACACCACCGGCCACTCGTCCTCGACGCCGAACGCCTCGGCCAGCGTGGCCCGGTCCTGGTCGGTGGTGACCGGGGTGATCCGGTCGACCATGCAGTTGGGGAACGTCACCCGCTCCTCGATCCAGGCTGCGAGGTCGGCGTCCTTGAGCCGGGCGAACGCGCCGATCATCTTGTGCGCGACCTCACCGTTGCCCTGGATGTTGTCGCACGACATCACCGTGAACGGCTCGACGCCGGCCGCCCGGCGGCGGGCCAGGGCCTCGGTGACGAAGCCGAACATCGTCGTCGGCACGGCCCCGTCGGCGAGGTCCGCCTGGATGGCCGGGTCGTCGGCGTCGAACTCACCGGTGGCCTGGTTGACGTGGTAGCCGCCCTCGGTGACGGTCAGCGACACGATCCGCACCGCCGGGTCGGCCATCCGGGTCAGCACCGCCTCCGGGTCGTCGGGGGCGAACAGGAAGTCCACGATCGACCCGATCACCCGCGGGTGCATCGTGCCGTCGGAGTCCTTGACCACCAGCGTGTACAGGTGGTCCTGCGCCGCGAGCGCTTCGCGCATCCGGACGTCGCCCGGGAGCACACCGACACCGGTGATGCCCCAGTCGAGCGCCTTGCCGTCGTTCATCAGCGAGTCGAGGTACATCGCCTGGTGCGCGCGGTGGAAGCCGCCCACCCCGAAGTGCACGATGCCGGTGGTCACCTGGCTCCGGTCGTACGTCGGGACCGCGACCCGGTCACGGAGGCCGCCGAGGGCTGCTGTGTTGAGCTGCGTCATGAGTTCCCTCTCAGTCGATGTCTCAGTCGATGTCTCAGTCGATGCCTCAGTCGATGGCGACGAGCACGTCGGCGGCCGCCCGGGTGCGGGCCACCAGGTCCGCGTTGGCCTGGTCGGAGACGGTCGTCCAGCGCTCCGCCAGCTCCGGCGGCTTGCCGTGCGCGACGTGCCGGGCGACGAGCCGCTCCACTCGCCGTCGCTCGTCGCCCTCCACGAACCACGCCTCGTCGAGCAGCGGTCGCACGTCGGCCCACCCCGGGCCGTCGTGCAGCAGGTAGTTGCCCTCGGTCACCACGAGCCGGTGCTCGGGGCGGACGGCGATCGCGCCGGCGACCGACTCCTCGCGCGACCGGTCGAACTCGGGGGCGTAGACGACGTGGTCCGTCTCCGCGCGCAGGCGACGCAGCAGGGCGACGTACCCCGCCACGTCGAAGGTCTCGGGTGCGCCCTTGCGGTCGCCGAGCCCGAGCCGTGCGAGCTCGTCGTCGTGCAGGTGGAACCCGTCCATCGGCACCGCCACGGCCGCCGGTCCCAGGTCGGCGACCAGGCGCGCGGCGAGCGTCGACTTGCCGGCCCCGGGTGCGCCGCAGATGCCGAGCACCGCGCGCCCGCGGGCCATCAGGCGGTGGGCCCGCGCGAGCAGGTGCTCCTCGAGCCGGGCGTCCGCGTCGATGCTCATGACGCCGGCTGGACGATGGGCTTGATCGTGCGCGCGTCGGTGCGCGCGGCGGTCAGGGCCTCGCGCACCTGGTCGAGGCCGTAGTGGCCGGTGACCAGCCGGTCGAGCTGCACCCGGCCGGACGCCGCCAGCGCGATCGCCGCCGGCCAGGTGTGCGCGTAGCGGAAGGTGCCTGTCACGGTGAGCTCGCGCTCCTGGATCCGGCTGACCGGCAGGGTCATCTCGTCGCCTCCCATGCCGACGAGGACGACCCGGCCGGCCGGTGCCACCGCGCGGATCGCGTCCGCCGTGGCCGCCGGATGGCCCGAGCACTCGAGGAGTACGTCGACCGCCGACCCCGACGCGGAGACAGGGGTGGCGGACACGTCGAGCGTGTCGGTGGCGCCGAGCTCACGCGCCAGCGCCAGCCGGTGCGGGTTCACGTCGGTGACGGTGACGGAGGCGGCGCCCAGGGCGAGGGCGGCCTGCATGGCCACCAGCCCGACCGGGCCGGCACCGGTCACCAGCACCCGTGTGCCCGCGCCGACCTCGCCCTTGCGGCACGCCCACAACCCCACCGACAGCGGCTCGAGCAGCGCGGCCGCGTCGTCGCTGAGCGTGTCCGGCACGGGGTGCGCGAACTGCTCGTGCACGGTGACCAGCTCGGCGAACGCCCCGTCGACCGGCGGCGTCGCGTAGAACTGCATGTCCTCGCAGAGGTTGTAGCGGCCGGCCAGGCACTGCCCACAGGAGAAGTCGGGGACGCCCGGCTCGACCGAGACCCGCTGCCCCACGGCCAGCCGGGTCACCGAGGCGCCCACGTCGACGACGACGCCGGACGCCTCGTGACCGAGCACCAGCGGCGCCTCGACGACGTGGCTGCCGATCCGGCCGTGCTCGAAGTAGTGCACGTCCGACCCGCACACTCCGACCGACGCCACCTGCACCAGCACGTCGTGGGGGCCGGGCACCGGAGCGGGCCGGTCCTCGACGACCAGGTCCCCGGCTCCCCGGAGAACGCTCACGCGCATCTCATGACCTCTCGTTCTGGGGTGGTCTCGACTGGCTCGACCACCCGTTGTCGTCTCGACCACCGGATGTCGTGTCCGCCGCCCGGGTGTCGAGACCACCCGAGTGGTCCCGACAGGCCCGACTGGCCGTGGGCGACTACTTCACCGCGCCGAGCGACAGGCCGCGGACCAGCTTGTCCTGGGCGGCGAACCCGGCGATCAGCACCGGCAGGGACACCAGCGTCGCAGCGGCGCACAGCTTGGCGAGGAACAGGCCCTGGCTGGAGATGAAGCCGACCAGGAAGATCGGCGCCGTCGAGGCCCGGGTCGCGGTGAGGTTCACCGCGAACATGAACTCGTTCCAGCTGAAGATGAAGCAGATGAGGCTGGTCGCGGCCAGACCGGGTGCGGTCATCGGCACGACGATGCTGGCCAGCGTGCGGATCAGGCTCGCGCCGTCCACCTGGGCGGCCTCGAGCACCTCCTTGGGCACCTCGGCGAGGAACGACTGCATCATCCAGATCGCGATCGGCAGGTTCATCGACGTGTACAGGAAGACCAGCGTGTAGACGTTGTCGAGCATCCCCACCTGCTTGACGATCAGGTAGATCGGCAGCAGCGCCGCGATCGGCGGCAGGAACTTCGTGGACAGGAAGAAGAACATCACGTCGGTCCACTTCTCCACCGGCTTGATGGAGAGGGCGTAGGCCGCCGGCACTGCGAGCAGGAGCACGAAGATCACGGACACGACGCTCGCCGTGATCGAGTTGATGAGGAACGACGCGACGCCTCGGTTGAAGACCGCCACGTAGTTCTCGAGCGTCAGGCCCGCGAAGATCGACGGCGGGTTGGTCGCGGCGTCGGACTCCTGGTGCAGCGAGGTCAGCACCATCCAGGCGACCGGGGTGAAGAACAGGAGGGTCAGCACCCAGGCCAGGATCGCCCACCCGGGGCCCGCGGTGGCGGCGGTGTCGTCCTTGACCTTGCGACGACGGCGCCTCTCGACAGCCGCCTTGCCCTCAGGCGCGAACGGGTTCCGTTCGGTGTCAGCGGTGGTGCTCATCGGGAGGCCTCCTCGGTGAAGAGCATTCGGCGGAGTGTTCGGAGGGCGCGGGTCTGAGTGCTCATCGCGAGGTCTCCTCCGTGAACAGGGACGAGATGGTCCGCAAGGCGAAGGTGGCCACGACGATCGTGCCGATGACCACCACGACCCCGGCGGCCGCGGCCTCGCCGTACTCGTACTTGCGGAACATCGTCAGGTAGATCTCGTAGGGCAGGTTCGTCGTGGCCGACCCGGGCCCGCCCTGGGTGATCGTGAAGATCTGGTCGAAGGTCTGCAGGACGTAGATCGAGCCCAGCAGGGCCGAGAGCTCGATGTACTGCCGCAGGTGCGGCAGCGTGACGAAGCGGAAGGTCTGGAGGCCGTCGGCGCGGTCGATCTTCGCCGCCTCGAGCACGTCACCGGGCTGCGACTGCAGGCCGGCCAGCAGGATCAGCATCATGAAGGGTGTCCACTGCCAGACGAGGGCCGCGATGACCGCTGGCATCGGGAAGGCCGAGACCCAGTCGACGGTCGGGCCCTCCTGGGCGCCGAACAGGTGCCAGATCCAGTTCAGGACACCGTTGAACAGGCCGTAGTCGGGGTTGTAGAGCGCGTGCTTCCACAGCAGCGCCGAGGCCACCGGCATCACCAGGAACGGCGCGATGAGCAACGTGCGGGCCAGGCCGCGACCGGGGAACTTCCGGTCCAGGAGGACCGCCAGGGCCAAGCCGATCAGCAGGCTGAGGACCACGACGGAGGCGGTGAGCACGATCGTGTTGACCACCGCGTTCCGCAACCGGGTGTCGGTGAAGACGGTGCCGTAGTTGGCGAGCCCGGCGAACGACGAGTAGTTGCCCATCCCCAGGAAGCTCTTCTCCCCCGGCTGGAGCACGTTCCAGTGGAGCGTCGAGATGGCGATCGTCAGCAGGAACGGGATCTGGGTGATGAAGATCGTGAAGATCAGGGCGGGGAGCAGCGGGGCGCGCCGGCGCCACTTCTCCGCGCTGGACATGGTGCTGGGCTGCTTCTTCCTGCCTCGCTTGTGGGCCGTGGTCGTGGGGGCCTCGGCTGGTGCCTGGACGCTCATGCTTCCTCCGGGGGCTGCTGGCTGGTTCCGGGTGGTGCCGGAGCCGGCGTGGGGCGGGCGTACGAGCACCGCCCCACGCCGGTGCCTGGGCTACTGCTGGTACTTCTTGGTGACGTCCTGCTCGGCGAGGCTCTGCCCCTTGTTGAGCGCGTCGTCGACGGTGCCGCGTCCGGCGATCGCGGCGGCGATGTCCTGGGACACCTTGGTGCCGAGGTCCTGGAACTCCGGGATGTCGACGAACTGCACACCGATGGTGGGCCGTGGCTGCAAGCCCGGGTCCTCCGGGTTGGCCTCCTCGATCGACTTCAACGTCATCTCACCGAAGGCGGCGGAGGCCTTCTTGTACTCCGGGATCGAGTAGGTGCTCTCCCGCTTGCCGGCCGGGACCCGCGACCAGCCGAGCTTCTCGCCCACGAGGTGCTCGTAGTCCTTGCTGGTGGCCCAGAGCAGGTACTGGGAGGCGGCGTCGGCGTTCTTGGTGGTCTTCGGCATCACGAACGCCCAGGTCCACAGCCAGCCGGACGCGTCGGTCTTGAGCACCGGTGCGTGCACGTAGCCGACCTTGCCGGCGACCTTGCTCACGCTGGAGTCCTCCAGCGAGCCGGCGGCCGACGTGGCGTCGTACCACATGGCGACCTTGCTCTGGCTCATCGCGTTCAGGCACTCGGTGAAGCCGGCCTGCGAGGCGCCGGGCTCACCGTGCGCCTTGATCAGGTTCACGTAGAAGTTCACGGCCTGCTTGAACTCCGGGGCGTTCACCTTCGCCGTCCAGTCCTTCTCGAACCAGGTGCCCCCGAAGGTGTTCACGAGCGTGGTCAGCGGGGCGAACATCTCGCCCCAGCCGGGGAGGCCGCGCAGGCAGATGCCCTTCATGCCGGGCTCGGCGCCGTCGACCTTCGCCGCAAGGGCGGCGACCTGCGGCCAGGTCGGCCGCTCGGGCATCGTCAGGCCCTTCTTGTCGAAGACGTCCTTGCGGTACATCAGGAAGGACGACTCGCCGTAGAACGGCAGGCCGTAGAGCTTGCCGTCCTCACCGGACAGCGACTGCACCATCGGCTTGAGCAGGTCGGCCTTGTCGTAGGAGGAGTCCTTGTCGGCGTACGAGTCGACCTCGTGCAGCCAGTCGTTCCCGGCCCAGATCGGCACCTCGTAGGCACCGACGGTGGCGACGTCGTACTGACCGGCGCCGGTGGCCACGTCCTGGGTCACCTTGTCGCGCAGCTCGTTCTCCGGCAGCACCGTGTAGTTCACCTTGATGCCGGTGTCCTTGGTGAAGCTGTCCTTGGTCAGCTTCTGGATGTCCACCATCTGCGGGTTGCCGACCATGAGGACGTTGATCGACTTGGAGCCGCTGCCGCCGCCCCCGCCACCGCCGCCCGCGCCGGCACAACCGGACAACGCGAGCCCGGCTACCGCTGGCAGCGCCAGCGCCATCGCGATCCTTCTCGTGGATCTGGTCACCACTGTTACCTCCGGTTGAGAGCCGGGCCGGATGGCCCGGGGTCCTGTGTCGTCGTTCTTTTGTTGTGTCACGTGTCGCTGTGCTGCCGAGGTGCTAGGCCCGGACGACCTGAGGCCCGAGCACGGAGTACCGGCGGGCCTCCCCGGGACTCAGCCCGGTGTCGGTGACCAGCACCTCGAAGTCCGAGATGTCGGCGAACCTGCAGAAGCTCGAGGCTCCGAACTTCGTGTGCAGGCCGACGAAGATGCGGCGCCGGGACCGCTCGATCACGGCGCTCTTGACCGCGGCGACGGCAGGATCGGGTGTGGTCAGGCCGTGCTCGCGGGAGATCCCGTTGGCCCCGAGGAACGCGAGGTCGATGACCAGCTCCTTGAGCATCCGCAGCGCCCAGTGGTCGACCGTCGCGAGTGTGCGTCCGCGCATGCGTCCCCCGAGGAGGAGGACCGTGACGTCCTGCGCGTCGGCCAGGGCGCCGGCGGCCAGCAGCGACGAGGTGACGACGGTGATCGGGCTCTCCGGCTGGATCGCCTCGGCGACGAACTGTGGCGTGACGCCCTCGTCGACGTACACCGTCTCGGCGCCGTGCAGCCGCTCGGCCGCGGCCGTCGCGATCCGGCGCTTCTCGGCGACCAGGGAGGTCGAGCGGTGCTTGATCGTGCTCTCGAAGCCGGCGCTCTCGACCGGGTAGGCGCCCCCGTGCACCCGCTGCAGCACGCCCCGGTCGACCAGCTCGCGCAGGTCGCGACGGACGGTCTCCTCGGCGACCGCGAGGTCCGCGGCGAGGGCGCCCACCTCGACCCGGCCGTCCGCACGGGCCCGGACCAGGATCTGACGCTGACGCTCGTCCGCCTTCATCGAGCCCCCTCCCGATCCGATCCGTGTGACGTGGGCCACGGCAGCAGTCTGCATGAGGGAATGGGCATCTCCGAGCCCGGATGGGCAGACTTTCCTGTCCGGTTCATGTGGGGCGTTGTGCCGGATTTCCGCGTAATCATCGGTTTTCTCCTCCGCGACCTGCAGTATCGAGTGATCGACAACGGGCGACGGCGATGCCCGTTCGCGGCTCACGCTATGCCCGACCGGGCAGACCGAGCCCACATCTGCCCGTTGCCGGGCGGCCCGTCCGGGCGGATCAGGTGGTGCGCCGCTCGTGAAGATTCCGTGAGGCCCGCCGTGCCGCCGGACCCCGGGCGCGAGGATGTGCTGCGACCGGGGGGTCGGCCGGAGGGAGTGAGCCGTGCGCACGGAGCGTCGCCGCTGGCTGCTGTCGGCCGCCCTCACCCTGGTCCTGCTGGTCGTGATCGGGTTCGCCGCCGTCCACTACCAGCCGCACGGCTCCACGCTCGCGGCCTGGTGGCCGACCTCGGGGATCGCCGTCGCCTTCCTGGCCCGCAGCCCGCGGGCGTGGCGCCCGCTCTTCCTGGCCGCGATGCCCTTCGCCGTCGCGGTCAGCGCCCTGTGGGCCGGCCGGCCGGTGTTCGTCTCCATCGCGCTCGGCGTCGCCAACGTCACCGGCACGGCCGTGGTGATGGCGGTGCTGGCCCGTCGCTCCCCGGGTCGGGTCCGCCTGCAGACCCTCGAGGACCTGTGGCTGCTCCTCCTCGCCACGATCGTCGGCAGCGCCGTGACGGGGGTCGTGATCGCCGCGGCCCTGTCGGCGGCTCTCGGCAGGCCTCTGGTGCAGACGGCGATCAGCGTGATGGCGCTCAATGCCGCCTCGGTCCTGCTGATCAGCCCGCTGGGCATGGACGTCTCCGGACCGCAGACCGAGGCCGGACGGAGTGAGCAGGCGGGACAGTCGGTGCTCGCGCTGCTGGCGCTCACGACGGTGTTCGGGCCGGGGCAGCACCTCCCGGTCGACTTCCTGCCGATCCCGCTGCTGATGTGGGGTGCGATGCGGCTGCCGGTGCGGCTCGTGACCGTCCAGCTGCTCGTCGCCGGTGTCGTCGCCTCGGTGATGACCCGCCTCGGCAACGGGCCGATCGCCTACGACTTCGTCACGGACGATCTGCCGCCCGAGATCGTCAGCGCGGTGGTGCAGGCGTACCTCGTCTGCCTCGCCCTCGTGGTCCTGCCCCTCGCCCTCGTCGACGCGTCAGCGACTGGTGTCCCTGGAGCAGGCCCGGGCGGGGGAGGAGCGCTTCCGTCGCAGCTTCAGCGACTCCCTGATCGGCATGCTGCTGCTCCGGGCCACCCCGGCCGGGTTGCTGGTGGACGAGGCGAACGGGGTGGCCGCCGCCCTGCTCGGCACGGAGCCCGAGCAGCTGCTGGGCCGGCCGTGGGGGAGTGGTCTGCTCGACGAGGACCGTCAGGCCATGCAGCGCGCATGCGCGGACATCCTCGAGGGCCGCTCGCCCGGCTGGGTGCGTGAGGTGCGGCTCGGCAGCGCGTCCGGCCGCTGGGTGCGGCTGGCCGCCTCGGCCCTCGAGGGCCCCGGTGGCCGCCGGATGCTGAGCGTGCAGCTCGTCGACCTGACCGCGGAGCGGATGGCCCAGGTGGACCTCGAGCACGAGCGTGACTTCACCGCGGCCGTCCTCGACACCGCGAACACCCTCATCGTCGTGCTCGACGAGCACGGCAGCATCGTCCGGTTCAACCCAGCCGCCGAGAAGCTCAGCGGGCTGCGGGCCGAGGACGTGCTGGGGGTCCGGGCCTGGGACGTGTTCGGGGTGGACCTCGGCGACTTCCTGCACGCCCGGCTCGGCGCCCGCCACCCCGGACCCGTGCCCCTCCCGTCGGTCATCGAGGACGAGTGGGTGGTTCGCCACGGCCAGCGGCGCACCGTCGCGTGGTCGTGCGCCTACCTCGACGAGGCCGAGGCGGGCCTGCACATGGTGATGACCGGCATCGACGTGACCGACGAGCGGCTCGCGCAGCGGCTGGTCGACCAGGTCCTCGCCGCCACCACCGGTACGTCGATCATCGGCACCAACCCCGCCGGCCTCATCACGTTCTACAACCCCGGCGCGGAGCGGCTGCTCGGCTGGACCGCCGAGGAGGTCGTGGGCAAGGTGACGCCCGCGATCTTCCACGACCCGAACGAGCTGGTCGACCGTAGCGAGGAGCTCGGGCTCGACTCCACCTTCGGGGTGCTCGTGGCGGGCGTGGAGCCGGAGCGCCAGCCGGAGAAGCGGGACTGGAAGTACATCCGCAAGGACGGCCGCAAGATCACCATGTCGCTGACCATCAGCCCGATGACGAGCCCGTCCGGACGGGTCGTGGGCTACCTCGGGGTCGCCGAGGACGTCACCGAGCGGCGCCGCGTCGAGGACATGCTCCGGGTGGCGCTGTCCAAGGAGCGGGAGGCCGTCGAGCGGCTCAACGAGGTCGACCGGGCCAAGACCGACTTCGTGTCAACCGTCAGCCACGAGCTGCGCACGCCGATCACGAGCGTGCTGGGCTACACCCAGATGCTGATGCGCGGGACCGGGGGCGGTCTCAGCGAGCAGCAGGCGCGGCTGCTCGGCCGCGTCGAGAGCAACGGACTGCGGCTGCAGGCCCTCATCGAGGACCTGCTCACCCTGTCCCGGATCGAGGCCGGCACCTTCACGCTCCGGGTCGACGCGGTCGACCTGCGCCGGGTGGTGCAGCGCAGCAGCGAGGCGACCGAGGCGATGCGGCACCACCGCCGCCTCGAGTGGGTGGTCGAGGCCGGCGACGCACCCGTCGTGGTGTCCGGCGACGAGGACCAGCTCGACCGGGCGCTGACCAACCTGGTCACGAACGCCGTGAAGTTCACCGAGGACCCGGGCCGGGTCCGGCTCTCGCTGGCCACCGTCGGGGAGTCCGCCCTGCTGACCGTCGAGGACACCGGCATCGGCATCCCTCATGCGGAGCAGGCCCGGCTGTTCGAGCGGTTCTTCCGGTCGGCTGAGGCTCAGCAGCGGGCGATCCCCGGCACCGGGCTGGGGTTGTCGATCGTGCGCAGCATCGTGCACGGCCACGGTGGCACCGTCGCGGTCTCCTCGCAGGCCGGGCGCGGGACCCGCTTCGAGGTCCGGCTGCCGCTGCTCGCTAGCGAGGCGGGCGCTGCAGGAGCTCCTCGATCCGGCGAGTCAGCTCACCGGGGGTGAAGGGCTTCACCAGGTAGTCGTCGGCCCCGGCCGCGTAGCCGGCGCTGACGTCCTGCTCGCGGGCCCGCGCCGTCAGCAGCATCACCCGCACCGTGTGCAGGTCCTCATCGGCCCGGATCCGCCGGCACACCTCGAGGCCGGTCAGCTCGCCCGGCATGCTCACGTCGAGCAGCACCACGTCGGGCCGCTTCGCGCGGCAGGCGTTCAGGGCGCCGAGACCGTCGCTCACGGGCACCGTCGCGTAGCCGTCCTCCTCGAGGATCAGCTCGACGAGCTCGCGGATGTCGCGGTCGTCCTCGGCGATCACCACCACTGCCACCGTCCGCGGCCTCCCCGTGCCCTGTCGTCAGCCCTCGGTCAGGCCGGGTCGGCCTGGTCCTCCCAGGCCTCCCGCAGGCTGCGTGCGAGATCTCCGGCCCGGTCCACCAGGTGCACACTACGGCGCAGCTGGACCTGCGCCTTCTCGGACGCGGCGTCCCGCTCCCCAGGCGTGGCCGAGTCGCCCAGCCGCGCGACCTTGCTCTGGGCCAGGTGCAGGGCGAGGTGCAGGGCGGTCAGCACGTTGTTGAGGTCGTGCAGCGTGGTCGTCACCGGTGTGTGGTCGGCCGGCGCCGGACGACGTACGACGGTCGGGGTGGGCTCCCCGTCGGGGGCGGCCGTCACCGGCCCGGCCAGCCACCGGTAGCCGGCGCCGCTCTCGGTGCGCAGGTAGCGGGGAGTGCTGGCGTCGTCACCGATCTTGGCGCGCAAGGAGCGGATGTGGGTGCGCAGCGCCTGACGGTTCTCGTCGCCGTGGCTGCCGCCCCAGATCCGGCCGACCAGCCAGCGGTGGGTCAGCAGCTTGCCGGGGTGGGTGACCATCGCCTCCAGCAGCTGCCACTCGGTCGGTGTGAGCCGCAGCAGGGACCCGTCGAGCTCGGCCGCCCCCTGCGGCAGGTCGACGACCAGGTCGCCGAACGCGAGCCGCTGCTCGGCCTGGTCGCGGACGCTGCGGCGCTTGAGGGCGCGGAGCCGGGCGGTGAGCTCGGAGAAGCCGAACGGCTTGGGCAGGAAGTCGTCGGCACCGCTGTCGAGGGCGCTGACCTTGCGCTCCTCGTCGGCGTCCCCGGAGAGGATCAGGATCGGCACGTCGAGCCAGCCGCGCAGCCGCCGCACCACCTCGACCCCGTCGATGTCCGGCAGCCAGAGGTCGAGCACGACCAGGTCGGGGGGCTGGCTTGCGGCCAGGTCGACGGCCTGCGTGCCGGTGGCCGCGGTGAGCACCTTGTCGCCCTCGCCCTCGAGCGCACGGCGCAGAGCGTGCAGCACCTGGGGCTCGTCGTCGACCACCAGGACCGTCGCCATCCGACGATCGTAGGGCGGCCGGGATTCTTCACGCTTTCCTCACGGCCACCGGGTGTTTGCCGCATGCCTCCCTCACGGCCGCTGAGGCACAGTTGCCCTGCGAGACAGCCAGGGGTTCGGACTGAATCCCCCGTCGGCCCGAACCCCGGCTGTCTCCCCTGGGAGGGAAGCTCGCCTCCGGCGTCGGCCGGGCCCGGCGGGCTTTCGCCGTTAACAGGGTTGACCGCCGTGTCCTCCGATCGGTTCGCGCGTTAGGCGTGCATGGGAGTGGGTGCGCAACGGTCGCGGCCGTCAGGGGAGTCTCGAGGGGGAACCGTCGCCGAGTCGCTGTCGCGACGGGTGCTGGCCCGGGTGGGCAGCCTCGCCGACCGGCTGGTGCTGACCATCCAGGAGAGCAACCCGGGCTACCGGGGCAGCCGGGTGGTCCCCGAGCCGGACCTCTGGCGCTCCTGCCACGACAACCTCGCGCGCATCCTCCAGCTCGTCGGGGGTGAGGCCCGTCAGGGCCAGGAGTACTACGACGCCGCCCGCGCCACCGGTCGCAGGCGCGCAGAGCAGGGCCTCCCGCTCGACGACCTGCTCCGCTCCTTCCGGATGGGCGGCCGGCTGGTGTGGGAGTCGCTCGTCGACGAGGCCCGGGCGCTCCGGATCGACGACGACGCCCTGCTCGACCTCGGCACCCGGGTCTGGGAGGTGGTGGACCGGTCCTCGGCGCAGGTGGCTGCCGCCTACCACGACGCCGAGCGCAGCGCGGTCCGCGCCGACGAGCAGCGCCGCTCCTCGATCTGGGAGGGGCTGCTCACCGGCGTCGGCGAGGACCCGGGTTTCGCCTTCGAGGCGGCCCGCATCCTCGGCCTCCCGGTCGACGGGCGCTACGTCGTCGTCCTGGCCGAGCCCGCGTCCCGCGACCTCGAAGCCGTACGCCGGGTCCGCGACCGGCTCGCCGCCGGCCGCGTGGAGTCGGTGTGGCAGGCCCGCGGCGCCGCGCTCGTCGGCCTGCTCCGGCTGGCCGAGCCGGACCCGTCCCGCGAGCTCGCTGCGCTGCGCGACGTCCTCGAGGTGCGCGCCGGCGCGTCGTCCCCGGTCGACGGGCTGGAGCAGGTGCAGGTCGGGTTCCGGCAGGCCGCGCTGGCCCTGCGCACCCTCGGTCCCGGGGACACCTGCGCCGCGCTCGACGAGCGGCTGCCCGAGGCGATGCTGGTGCAGTCCCCGGAGCTCGCCCAGCAGCTGGTGCGCACCTGGCTCGGCTCGCTGCTGGAGCTGTCGAAGGCCGAGCGGGGGCCGCTGCTGGACACCCTCGACGCCTGGGTGGAGACCTCCGGGTCGGCCGGCCGGACCGCCCGCCGGGTGCACTGCCACCGCAACACCGTGCTCAACCGGCTGCGCCGGCTCTCGGAGGTGACCGGGCACGACCTCACCGGTGGCGTCACGCCCGTCGAGCTCGCCCTGGCGCTGCGCGCCCGGCGGCTCCTTGCGCCGCCCTCGTCCTGAGTTGTGCACGGCGCACAGTCGGGCCCCGAAGGTCTGGGCGACGGAGGCATCCCGCGGCCGAGTGACGCGTGTCACGGTAGGTGAACGTTCGTTCACCAACCGCTCGGGTCGAGTGTGGAAGGACATCCGATGACGCTCTCGCGGCGCACCCCGCCCCTCCCCAGCCAGCGCACCACCGACGAGAACACCGGTCGGGAGCCGCGCCGGTCGACGAGGGTGCCCCGCCCCAGGTGCCGGACCCCGGTCGCCGCCGCTTCCTCGGCTACCTCGTCGCGGCACCGACGCTGGCCGCGGCCGCGGAGCTCGGCGTCGGTGCGGGCGCTCCCGCCGCCGCGGCCCTGCCCGGTGGCCCGCAGCCCGCCACGGTCTACGACCTCAACGACGCGCTCACCGACGCAGCCCGGCCGACGGCCAACCTGATCACCGTGGTGATCGAGAAGGACGGCACCGCCTCCTTCGAGCTGCCCCGCTCGGAGAACGGCCAGGGCGTCACCACCTCCACCGCGATGCTGATCGCCGAGGAGCTCGACCTGCCGGTGGAGAAGGTGCACGTCACCCTGGCCCCGGCCCGCCCCGAGCTGGTCTTCAACCAGATCACCGGCGGCTCGAACACCACGGTCGCGACCTTCACGCCGATCCGGGTCGCCGCTGCCGTGGCCAAGGGCGCGCTGCTCGACGCGGCCGCCATCGCGCTCGGCGACTCGGTCAACCTCCTGAAGTCGAAGAATGGCGTGATCACCGGCCCCAGCGGCTCGGTGACCTACGGCGAGCTCGCCGAGAAGGCCGCCACCGACCGGACGCGGTCCGTGACCGTCGACCTCAAGCCCGCCTCCGAGTACGCCGTGATCGGCACCCCGCAGGGTCGGCTCGACGCCCGCAAGGCCGTCACCGGCAAGAAGGCGTACACCCTCGACCTCCAGGTCCCCGACGCCAAGCCGACGATGATCTGCCGGGCGCCCACGCTCAACGGCAAGCCCAAGGCGGTCCGCAACCAGGCCGCCGTCGAGGCGATGCCCGGCATCACCGACGTCGCCCTCGTGCCCACGGGTGTCGCCGTCCGCGGCGAGACGTTCGGCCAGTGCATCGACGCGGTCCGCGCCCTCGACGTGGCCTGGCTCGACGGGCCGCTGGCCGGGCAGTCCGAGCGCGACGTGCTCGCCAAGGTCAAGGCCGCCGAGGTCCCGCTGACCGTCCCGAAGCTCGGCCCGCTCACCAAGAGCGTCGAGGCCGACTTCACGTTCTGGTTCCGCTCCAACAGCTCGCTGGAGCCGAACGCCGCCATCGCCGACGTGCGGGCGGACAAGGCCGAGATCTGGGGTGCCTGCAAGAACCCGATCTCCGCCGCCGAGGAGATCGCGACCCAGCTGGGTCTGCCGCCGACGGCCGTGACCTTCCACGTCATCGAGGGCGGCGGCTCCTTCGGCCGCAAGCTGTTCTACGACGCGGCGATCGAGGCGGCGCAGTGCTCCAAGGCGATCGGCAAGCCGGTGCGGCTGATGTGGCACCGCACCGACGACGCCCGCGTCGGCCGCACGCACCCGATGGCGACGTCCCGGGTGCGCGCGACGTACGCCGCCGGCGAGGTGCTCAGCTACGAGCAGCGGCACACCAGCGTGGTCACCGACTTCGGGCACGGTCTCGGTGAGCTGCTGACCGCGATCTCCGCCAAGCTGCCGGTCGGCAAGATCGGCTTCAGCCAGACGGTGTTCGCGCTCAGCCAGGAGGTGCCCTACGACTTCGGCGCCACCAACCAGCTGCTCGACGAGGTCGACCTGCCGTTCAACACCAGCAGCATGCGCAACGTCTACTCGCCCGACGTGTCGACCGCGCGCGAGCTGGTCACCGACAAGCTGGCCGCCGCGCTGAAGAAGGACCCGTACACCTTCCGTCGCGAGCTCGCCAAGGACGACCGCACCCGGGCCGTCCTCGACAAGGTGGCCAAGGAGGGCAGCTGGGGTCGCCCGATGCCCGCCGGTACGGCGCAGGGCATCGCGATCCACAAGGAGTACAAGGGCGTCAACGCCTGCCTCGTGGAGATCGACTGCCGGCCCGAGACGGTGAACCGACGGGTGCGCGACGGTGTCACCGGACCCCGGGTCACCAAGGTCGTGATGGCGGTCGACGTCGGCCTGGCCATCAACCCCAAGGGCCTCGAGGCGCAGATGCAGGGCGGGATCATGGACGCCCTCGCGATGACGCTGACGTCGAGCCTGCACTTCGAGGACGGCTACTTCCTCGAGGGCAGCTGGGACAACTACTTCTACACCCGCGAGTGGAACGTCCCGCCCGAGGTCGAGGTGCACGTGATGCCCTCGCAGCAGGCCCAGCCCGGTGGCGCCGGCGAGTTCGGCGTCTCGCCGACCTGCGGTGCGGTCGCCTGTGCGTACGCCCGGGCCACCGGGAAGATGCCGACGAGCTTCCCGATCAACCACGACGAGCCGCTGGCGTTCACGCCGAAGTCGACGATCCCACCGATCCCGCAGTCGCCGACCGACGGCCTCGACCACACCTACTGACGGGAGCGCCCTCATGTCCCAGCACACCTTCCAGCTCAACGGCCGGCGCGTCACTGTCGACGTCGACGACGACGTCCGGCTGCTCTGGGTGCTCCGCGACGTCCTCGGCGTGCACGGCCCCAAGTACGGCTGCGGCATCAACGTCTGCAAGGCCTGCACCAGCCACGTCAACGGCAAGGCGTTCAACCCCTGCTCCGTGCCGGTCTCCGCGATCAAGGACACCGACGAGGTCACCACGATCGAGGGGCTGCCCGACACCGTCGGCCAGGAGCTGCACCCGATGCAGGAGGCCTGGATCGAGCGGGACGTCGCCCAGTGCGGCTACTGCCAGCCCGGCCAGATCATGGCCGCCGTGGCCGTGGTCAACCGGGCCAAGGCGGAGGGCCGCGAGATCACCGAGGCCGACCTCGACGGCATCCGCAACATCTGCCGCTGCGGCACCTACACCCGGATCCGGGAGGCCGTCCGCGACGGTGCCTCACGGATGTGAGTCACACGCCGGCGAACAGGACCAGCACGCCCGCGGCCAGCAGCGGCACGGTGATGACGGCCACGGCCACCAGGGTCGCCGAGCCGGACCTGCCGATCTCGGCGCCTTCGCGGATCGCGCGGTCGTTGGACAGGTACCGCCGGTAGCCCATGACCGCCAGCACGGATCCGACGACCACCAGGACCATCCCGAAGGTGTAGCGGACCTCGCTCTGACCGCGGGTGAGGAACTGGAGCACACCCAGGCCGGTGACCTGCAGAGCAAGGGCCGTGCGGGCGTAGGCGAGGAAGGTGCGCTCGTTGGCGAGCACGTAGCGGTAGTCCGCCGGTTCGGCCATGCGTGTCACCGTAGTCGCATGCGGATGTTCGTCGCCGTCGTTCCGCCCGACCCCGCGCTGGAGGATCTCGCCGCGTTCGTCGGCCCGCGGCAGGAGGCGGAGCCCGGGTTCCGGTGGACCGTGCCGGAGCAGTGGCACCTGACCCTCGCCTTCCTCGCCGACGTCGCGGACCGGCAGCTCGACGACCTGCTCGACCGGCTGGGACGTGCCGCGGCCCGTCGTACGCCGTTCCCGGTGACCGTCGCGGGCGGGGGAGCGTTCCCCAACCCGGCTCGGGCCAAGGTGGTGTTCGCCGGCGTCGAGACCGAGGGCGAGGAGCTGCCGCGGCTGGCCACGGGCACCCGGGCCGCCGCCTCGAAGGCCGGCATCGAGGTGGACGGCGGGCGCTTCCACCCGCACCTGACGCTGGCGCGCACCGGCCGACCGGTCGAGGCGACCCGCTGGATCCGGGTGCTCGACGCCTACCGCGGTCCCACGTGGCGGGCCGAGGAGGTCGCGCTCGTGCAGTCGCACCTCGGCGAGGGTCCCCGCCGCCGGCCGCGCTACGAGACCGTGGAGACCTTTCCGCCTCGGACGGTCTCCGGGCTGAGCGTCCGCCGACCGGTCATCGGAAACCGGCCCGAAACCGCGCCGTGGGATCGTGTGCCGGTGCACGTGACCCGGATCGGACTCACCCCCGTCAAGGGCGGCCGGCACGCCGAGCAGGCGTCGGTCGACCTGACCCCCGACGGGCCCGTCGGCGACCGGGTCTTCTGCCTGGTCGACCCCGAGCGCGGCCGGGTGCTCCGCACGGTCGAGAACCCCTCGATGATGCGGACCTCCGCGACCTGGGCCGGCGGCACGCTCACCAGCCGGCTCCCGGGCCGGACCGTCGAGGGCGTGCCGGCGCCGACCGGCCGCACGCTGAAGGTCGACTACTGGGGCCGGGTCGCCGCGCTCGAGGTGATGGCAGGTCCGTGGGCCGAGGCCTACAGCGAGCACGTCGGTCACCACGTCCTGCTGGCCCGCGCCTCGCACCCCGGCGAGGTCGTCTACGGCGCGTCCGTGACCCTCGTGACCACCTCGTCGCTCGCGGAGCTCGCCCGTCGCACCGGTGGTGACGTCGACGGCGCGCAGTTCCGGGCCACGTTCACCGTCGACACCGGCGAGGCCCCGGCCCACGTCGAGGACTCCTGGGTCGGTCGGCGTCTGCACCTGGGCGCCGCCGAGGTCGAGGTCCGCGGCGTCGTACCCCGCTGCGCCGTCATCGACCTGGACCCGGACACCGGGGAACGTCGAAGCCACGCCCTCAAGGCACTCGGGGGCTATCGTCACCTGCACGGGGAGGTCGTCTTCGGGGTCGACGCCGTCGTGACGCAGCCGGGCCAGGTCCGGTCCGGTGACCGAGTCGACATCGTGGGGTGGTCCTGATGCCGTACCTGCTCCGGGTCGAGCTCCCCGACGTCCCCGGCTCGCTCGGCGCCGTCGCGGCCGCCATCGGTGAGGCCGGCGGTGACATCGAGGCCATCGAGATCGTCGAGCACCGGGCGGACGGCACCGCCGTCGACGACGTGCTGCTGGAGACCGCCCCGGGCGTGATGCCGGACTCCCTCGTGTCGGCCTGCAACAAGCTCGACGGCGTCAAGGTGGTGTGGGTGTCCCGCTACGGCGCAGGCGGCAACCTGTTCCTCGACCTCGAGGCGGTGGAGGCGCTGACCCAGTCGCCGGCCAGCGCGCGCGACGAGATCGTCGACCTGCTGCCGATCACCTTCCGGGCCGACTGGGGCATGCGGGTGCGCCGCAAGGGTGAGTTCGTCAAGGTGCTGCACCGCACGTCCGCGGCGCCCGAGTCCGCCACCGGCCACCCCGACTGGTTCCCGGCCAAGCGACCCCTGCGCATGGTGCTGCCCCCGGACTGGGAGGCGTCCGCCGAGGGCACGTTGGTCGCGGGGGCGCCGATCGGCCGCGACGACGAGATCGTGCTGTTCGGCCGGCGCGGCGGTCCCGAGATCCTCGACTCCGAGCTCGCCCGCCTCGGACACCTCGCGGCGCTGGCCGCCTCGATCGCCAAGAACGCCTGATGCCCTCCCCTCTCGGCATCACGGGGTCGACCGGCCACCTCGGCGGTCGCGTCGCCCGGCTGCTGGCCGCGGCCGGCAGCGAGCAGCGGCTCGTCGTCCGCACACCCGCCAAGGCCCCGGTGCTGCCGCGCACGACGGTCGCCCAGGCGTCGTACGCCGACCGGGACGCCGTACGACGGGCGTTGGAGGGTCTCGACACGGTGCTGATGGTCTCCGCGGGCGAGGCCGAGCGCCGGGTCGACGAGCATCGGGCGTTCGTGGACGCCGCGGCCGCGGCGGGCGTGCGGCACCTGGTCTACATCTCCTTCTACGGAGCCTCGGCCGACGCGACCTTCACGCTCGCCCGCGACCACCACGTCACCGAGCAGCACATCGAGCAGTCGGGGATGGCGTGGACGTTCCTGCGCGACAACCTCTACGCCGACTTCTTCCCGGTGATGGCCGGTGACGACGGGGTGATCCGCGGGCCCGCCGACGACGGTCGCGTCGCGGCCGTCGCCCAGGACGACGTCGCCTCCGCGGTGACCGCCGTGCTCCTCGCGTGCGCCGCCCACGAGGGCCGGACCTACAGCCTCACCGGCCCCGAGGCGCTCACCCTGGCCGAGGCCGCGGCCACCATGACCCGGGTCCTCGGCCGGCGCTACGAGTTCGTCGACGAGACCGTCGAGGAGGCCTACGCCTCCCGTTCGGTGTACGGCGCGCCCGGCTGGCAGCTCGACGCCTGGGTGAGCACCTACACCGCGATCGCGTCCGGCGAGCTGGCAGCCGTCACGCAGGACGTGGAGCGGCTCACCGGTCACCCGCCGAGGTCGCTCGCGGACCTGCTGGGTTCGCCCCTCTGAAGCGCCCCGCCGGCGCGCCACGACAGTAGGGTCGGAAGGTGACCGACACACCTCCCCGCCGGTACGTCATCGGCCGGTGGGACCCCCTCACGGTCGGGGTCGACATCGGCGGCACCAAGGTGCTCGCGGGCGTGGTCGACTCCTCCGGGCGGGTGCTGGAACGACAGCGACGTCACACGCCGGGGACCAGCGTGCGGGACGTCGAGAACACCATCGTGGACCTGGTGCTCGAGCTGGGGCGCAGCCATGACATCGCCGCGGTCGGGGTGGGCGCCGCCGGCTTCGTCGACGTCACCCGCTCCGTCGTCAAGTTCTCGCCCCATCTGGCCTGGCGGGACGAGCCCCTGCGTGATGCGGTGATGAGCCGGGTCCGGGTGCCGGTGGTGGTGGACAACGACGCCAACGCCGCCGCGCTGGCGGAGTGCCGCTTCGGGGCCGGCCGGCAGCACCGGCTGGTCCTGTGCATCACGCTCGGCACGGGCATCGGAGGAGCGCTGGTCATCGACAGCCGCGTCTTCCGGGGTGCGAACGGGATGGCCGGGGAGTTCGGTCACATCCAGGTGGTCCCGGACGGCCACCGCTGCGAGTGCGGGAACCGTGGCTGCTGGGAGCAGTACGCCTCGGGCAACGCGCTGGTCCGTGACGCGCGCGAGCTCGTCCTGGCCGGGTCGCCGCTGGCGCACCGGCTCGACGAGCTGGTGGGCGGCGACGTGGCCGCTCTGACCGGGCCGCTGGTCACCCAGGCCGCCCGCGAGGGTGACCCGCTGGCGGTGCAGCTGATCGGCGAGATCGGCGCCTGGCTGGGGGTCGGCCTTGCGGGGATGGCGGCGGCGTTCGACCCCGGCTGCATCATCGTGGGCGGGGGTGTCTCGGAGGCGGGCGAGCTGCTGCTCGCGCCGGCACGCTCGGAGTTCTCCCGCACGCTGACCGGGCGAGGCTACCGGCGGGAGCCCCCGATCCTCGCCGCGGAGCTGGGCCCGGACGCCGGGTTCATCGGGGCCGCGGACATGGCGCGCTCGGCGGCCCGGAGGGCGCGGCGGATGAAGCGGCGCCGGCGCGAGCGGCCGCTCCGTCGCCGCCGGTCCGTGCTGCCGGAGGCCTAGGGCTCCCTGAGGCTCAGCGCTCGACGAGCGTGAGCGAGGAGCACACCTCGTCGTCGGCCTCGAACATGCCGCTCGAGACACCTCGGTCCTCGGCATCCGACCGGCCTTCAGCAGATCGTCGTACAGGCTGGTGACCTCGCACTCACCTCGAGCGACGGCCCCGCGTGCGGTGGAGCCACCCACGGTGACGTGCCCGGGCGTGTGCTGGGTGGGGCTGCTGGCAGACTGCGCAGTCCCCTCGTCCACACGTGGTCGGCACGTCCGTAGTCATGAGCTTGAGGGCCTCGTCGAGGTAGGCGTCCGCAAGCTGCCAGACCAGGTCAGGGCGACCCTCGCCGACCGCCGCGTTGACTTCCCACACGTAGGCATCGTGCAGCTCCTGGAGCTGCTCCTTGTCGCCCATGTCCTTGCCTTCCACCGAGACCAGCTCGCTGGTAGCCGGGCTGTGGCCACCAATTTTACTGTGCGCCGCCGGCGACCGTGAGGCCGCCATCGACTCTCGACGGCCGAGCAGGGGTGAGGGCCCCGCGGTGGCTAGCGCTCGTCGACCATCAGGTCGATGGTGTAGTCCGAGGCGCGGTAGCTGTGGTCGCCGAACTCCACGGCGTTGCCGGACGCGTCGAAGGCCATCCGGGTCATCGTGAGCACCGGCTGCGAGCCGCGAATCTCGAGATGCCGGCGCTCGAGCGCCGTCGGCATCCGGGCGCCGATGTTCTGTTGCGCCACGACCGGCTTCACGCCACGGTCACGGAGACAGGCGTAGAGCCCCTGGCCCTCCAGCTCCTCGCGCGTCAGGTCGCTGAGACCCGGTGGCAGCCAGTTCGTCATCAGGGCCAGGGGGGTGTCGCCTGCGTAACGGACTCGCACGATGTACAGAAGTGCAGCGTCCGCCTTCAGGTCGAGCGCAGACGCGGCCCGCTCGTCCGTCCTGATCTCGTGCTCGATGACGGTGGTACGCGGGTTGCGCTTGTCCCGCACGAGGTCGTCGTAGAGGCTGGTGAGCTCGAACTTCCGGTGCACCTTGCTGTTCGCGACCGTCGTGCCGAGCCCGCGTCGACGCAGCAGGAGGCCCTGGTCGACGAGCTCCTGGATGGCGCGGCGCACCGTGGGTCGGGAGACCTGAAGCCGCTCCGCGACCGCGATCTCGTTCTCGAACGCGTCGCCCGGCCGCAGCTGACCGACGGTGATCGCATTGCTGAACTGCTCGGCAAGCTGGTGGTACAGCGGCACGGGGGACTGCCGGTCGATCATCACCTTGACTTGGAGCGCACTCATAGCACAGATGCTACCGGACACATCTTCAGGCAATGGTCAAGTAATGACGTAAGGACAAACTATTGACGCGCTGACGCCCAGGCTGCATCGTTGATGCTGGCCATCAACGACCCGCGACTCCTCACGTGCGACACAGACGGGACATCTGATCCATGCGAATCGGACTGGCAGGGACTGGGCGGATCGGCGCCTTTCACGCATCGACCTTGGCCGCCCTCGATGACGTCGAGCAGATCGTGGTCGCGGATGCCTTTCCGGATGGCGCAGCGCGACTGGCCGAGGAGAACGGCTACGAGTTCTCCCCGGATCTCGACGACCTGCTGTCGCGGGTGGACGCCCTCGTCATCACCACGTCGACGTCCGGGCATGCCCCGGCCATCCGTGCCGCCATGGCCTCGAAGGTGCCCGTCTTCTGCGAGAAGCCGGTGGCCGCCACCCTCGCGGAGACGGTGGAGCTGGTGCACCTGGTCGACGAGACCGAGGTCCCGGTGCAGGTCGGGTTCCAGCGCCGGTTCGACGCCGGCTACAGGCGTGCCCGGGAGGCCGTCGTCAGCGGTGAGCTGGGCTTCATCCACACGGTCCGGGCGAACACCCACGACCAGTCGCCGCCGCCCGCCGCCTACATCCCTACCAGCGGAGGCCTGTTCCGTGACTGCAGCATCCACGACTTCGACGTGCTCCGCTTCGTGACCGGTCGCGAGGTCGCCAGCGTCTACGCCGTGGGCGCGAACAAGGGCGCGAGCTTCTTCACGGAGGGCGGAGACATCGACACGGGCGCCGCCGTGCTCACCCTTGACGACGGGACGCTCGTCACGATCTCCGCCACCCGGTACAACGGCGGCGGTCACGATGTCCGGATGGAGGTCATGGGGTCGGAGGGGACCATCGGCGTCGGGTACGACGACTCGCTGGCCGTCCGCTCGGCCGAGGCCGGCGTCGACTACCCGCGGGGTCCGCAGAAGTGGTCGTTCATGGAACGGTTCCTGCCCGCCTACCGCACCGAGCTGGCCGCGTTCTGCGACGTCGTGGCCGGACGGACGGAGAGCCCGTGCACCGTGGCGGATGCTCTGGAGGCGTTCCGGATCGCCGAAGCCTGCGAGATCTCACGGGCGACCGGACGTGCGGTGGAGCTGAGCGAGATCGGAGACGCGACGTGACTGGCTTCGACCTGGTCTCGATGGGACGCACGGGTGTCGACATCTACCCGCTCGACCACGGTGTCGGACTCGAGGACGTGCAGACGTTCCAGAAGTTCCTCGGCGGGAGCGCGACCAACGTTGCCGTGGCCGCTGCCCGCTACGGACGCCGTTCGGCACTGGTGACGCGCACGGGGCTGGACCCGTTCGGGCGTTACGTGCGACTCGAGGCGGAGCGCCTCGGCGTGGACCCCACCTTCATCACGGCCGGTGAGGGCCCCCCGACCCCCGTGACCTTCTGCGAGGTCTTCCCGCCGGACGACTTCCCGCTCTACTTCTACAGGTACCCCACGGCGCCCGACCTGCAGATCACGGCGGCCGACCTGCCGCTGGACGCGATTCGTGAGGCCGAGGTGTTCTGGGCCACCGTCACCGGCCTGTCCCAGGAGCCCTCCCGCGCGGCCCACGCCGTCGCCTGGGAGGCGCGGGCCCGGCGCCGCCACACCATCCTCGACCTCGACTACCGGCCGATGTTCTGGGCCGACCCTCGCGAGGCCTCCGAGGAGGTCGGGAAGGCGCTCGAGCACGTCACCGTGGCCGTCGGCAACCGTGAGGAGTGCGAGGTCGCCGTCGGTGAGACCGACCCGCAGCGTGCCGCGGACGCCCTCCTCGAGCGCGGCCTCGAGATCGCCGTCGTCAAGCAGGGTCCCAAGGGGGTGCTCGCCGCGACTGCGGACGAGCGCGTCGAGGTGCCGCCCTACCCGGTCAACGTCGTCAACGGTCTCGGAGCCGGTGACGCGTTCGGCGGGGCACTCGTGCACGGTCTCCTCGCCGGCTGGGAGCTGCGACGCATCCTCGAGTTCGCCAATGTCGCCGGCGCCCTGGTCGCCGGACGCCTGGAGTGCTCCACCGCCATGCCGGACGAAGCAGAGATCGAGCAGGCCCTCGCCAGCCGTACCTTCGAGAGGAAGCCGTGACCACGATGGTGGAGCTCACCGAGATCCGGGCCCGCGAACCGCACCGGATCGCTCAAGGCTGGGACGCCCGCAAGAGGCGTCCCCTTCTCGGAGCCGACGGGCGGCTGCTGCTCGTCGCCGCCGACCACCCTGCCCGGGGCGCCCTCGGGGTCCGCTCCGAGGCGATGGCGATGGCCAGCCGCCCAGCGCTGCTCGAGCGGCTCGCCACCGCGCTGGCGCGGCCCGGGGTCGACGGGGTCCTGGGCACCCCTGACATCCTCGACGACCTGCTGCTGATGGGTGTCCTGGAGGACAAGCTGGTCATCGGGTCGATGAACCGCGGTGGGCTGCAGGGCGCGAGCTTCGAGCTCGACGACCGGTTCACCGCCTACACGGCTGCTGAGATCACCGCACGGGGTCTCGACGGCGGGAAGATGCTGACCCGCATCTGCCTGTCCGACCCCGGCACGGTGGCGACCTTGGAGAGCACCGGGCATGCCGTGAGCGAGCTCGCCCAGCATCGGCTGATGGCCATGGTCGAGCCGTTCATGTCCGTCGTGCACGGCGGTCGGGTCACGAACCTTCTCGACCCCGACAACACGATCCGGTCCATCCACATCGCCGCGGGGCTCGGGGCCAGCAGTGCCCACACCTGGCTGAAGCTGCCGGTCGTCGACGAGCTCGCCCGCGTGATGGAAGCCACCACCATGCCCACCCTGCTGCTGGGCGGGGACCCCCAGGGTGACCCGGCGGACACCTACCGGGCGTGGGGCAAGGCGCTCGAGCTGCCGGCCGTGCGTGGTCTCGTCATCGGTCGCGCTCTGCTGTTCCCGCCGGACGGCGACGTCGCCGCGGCGGTGGACATCGCGGCAGAGCTGGTCCACGGAGTGAACCCGGGGGCACGATGACGGGGAGCGACTCGCAGTGGTTCCTGCCGAGCGGCACGGCCCGGCGCGACGGCTGTGACGTGCTCGTCGATGCATCGCGACCCGGCTGGCAGCACACAGGTCTCCGGGTCGTCACTCTCGAGGCCGGGCGAGCGCTGGTCCGTCCACGAGCCCGGCTGGGAGTACGTCGTCGTCCCCCTGAGCGGTGCCGCATCGGTGGCGTGCACCGACCCGGGCGGTGTCGAGCACCAGGCCGACCTGCTGGGTCGTGCGTCGGTCTTCGCGGGCCGCACGGATGTCGCCTACGTGCCCGCGGGCTCCAGCCTCGAGGTCACCGGGACGGCGGCCGGGTCCCGGATCGCGATCTGCGCGGCGCGGGTGCGCGGCACCGGGTGCCGCGACGAAGTTCCGGCACGTCGCCGCCGACGAGGTCCCGGTCGAGCTGCGAGGAGCGGGCAGCTGCTCGCGCGAGGTCCGCAACTTCGCCGTACCCCACGTGCTCGAGGCCGACTCGATCATCGCCGTGCGAGGTGCTCACCCCGGCCGGCAACTGGAGCTCGTACCCGCCGCACAAGCACGACGAGGACCGTGACGGGGTCGAGACGGAGCTCGAGGAGATCTACTACTTCGAGACACGGGTGGAGGGCGGCGCCACGGCGACCGGGCACCACGACCCGGTGGGGTACCAGCGGGTGTACGGCACCGCCGAACGGCCCATCGACGTCTTCGCGGAGGTGCGCACGGGTGACGTCGTGCTGGTTCCGCACGGCTGGCACGGCCCGTCGATGGCCGCGCCCGGCTACGACCTGTACTACCTGAACGTGATGGCGGGGCCCGGCGACCAGCGGGCCTGGCTGATCTGCGACGACCCGAGCCACGGCTGGGTGCGTCAGACGTGGGAAGGCATGGCCGTCGACCCCAGGCTGCCCCTAGGAGGAGATTCCCGATGAGCGAGACGATTCGGCTGACCGTCGCCCAGGCGACGGTCGAGTTCCTGGCCGTCCAGTGGTCGGAGCGCGACGGCGAGCGGCAGCGGCTCTTCGCCGGCTGCTTCGGCATCTTCGGGCACGGCAACGTCGCCGGCATCGGGCAGGCGCTCCTGCAGCACGAGACGAAGGCGCTGGAGGCCGGGACCCGCCCAGCGCTGCCCTACGTGCTGGCCCGCAACGAGCAGGCGATGGTGCACACCTCGGTGGCCTTCGCCCGCCAGAAGGACCGGCTGCAGACCTGGGTGTGCACGGCGTCGGTGGGCCCGGGCTCGACGAACATGGTCACGGGCGCCGCGCTGGCGACCATCAACCGGCTTCCCGTGCTGCTGCTCGCCTCGGACACCTTCGCGACCCGGCGGTCGGCGCCGGTGCTCCAGGAGCTCGAGGCGCCGTACGCCGGGGACGTGACCGTCAACGACGCGTTTCGTCCGGTATCTCGCTACTTCGACCGGATCTGGCGCGCCGAGCAGCTGCCGTCGGCGCTGCTCCAGGCGATGCGCGTGCTCACCGACCCTGCGGAGACCGGGGCCGTCACCCTGGCGCTGCCGCAGGACGTGCAGGCCGAGGCGTACGACTGGCCCGTCGAGCTGTTCGCCGAGCGCACCTGGCACGTGGCCCGGCCTCCGGCCGAGAAGGCGCGCATCGCCGCGGCCGCGGACGTCGATCCGCGTCGGCCCGGCGGCCGATGATCGTCGCCGGTGGAGGTGTGCACTACTCGGGCGCCGAGCAGGCGTTGCAGGACCTTGTGCGCCTCGACCGGGATCCCGGTCGGGGAGACCCAGGCCGGCAAGGGGTCGCTCCCGCACGGGCATCCGCAGGAGATGGGTGCCGTGGGGTCGACGGGTACGACGGCCGCCAACGCGCTCGCTCGCGAGGCCGACGTCGTGATCGGTGTAGGCACTCGGTGGAGCGACTTCACGACGGCCTCCCGCACCGTCTTCGCGAACCCTGATGTGCGGTTCGTCAACCTCAACGTCGCCACCTACGACGCCGGCAAGCAGGCCGGACTGTCCGTCGTGGCCGACGCCCGTGAGTCCCTGACCGCACTCGCCGAGGCGCTCGACGACTACTCCGTGGGTGAGGACTACCGCGCCGCAGCAGGCACGACTGTGGCAGGAGTGGGACGCGGGGGTCGAGGCGGCGTACCACCCGCCCGGCTCCGTCACCGACCGGCTGGCCGAGGGAACTCCTCACCCAGGGCGAGGTGCTGGGCCTGGTCAACGAGATGAGCGACCCCCGCGACGTCGTGCTGTGCGCAGCCGGCTCGATGCCCGGCGACCTCCACAAGCTCTGGCGGGTGCGGGAACGCAAGGCCTACCACGTCGAGTACGGCTACTCCTGCATGGGTTACGAGGTGCCGGCCTCGCTCGGCATCCGGCTCGCCGACGAGACCCGCGACGTCTTCGCGATGGTCGGTGACGGCGGCTACCTGATGATGCCCACGGAGCTGGTGACGGCGGTGCAGGAACGGATCAAGGTCATCGTGGTGCTCGTCCAGAACCACGGCTTCCACTCGATCGGCTCGCTGTCCGAGGAGCTGGGATCGCAACGCTTCGGCACGCGGTACCGGTATCGCGATGCCGATGGTCGGCTGGAGGGTGACGTCCTGCCGGTGGACCTGGCCGCGAACGCGCGCAGCCTGGGCGTGCACGTCATCGAGGTCGCCTCCCGCGATGAGCTGGCGAAGGCCATCAGGGTGGCCAAGCAGGCGGCGGAGGGCAGTGGCCCCATCGTCATCCACGTCAACACCGACCCGACTGATCTACGCGCCCGACAGCCAGGCGTGGTGGGACGTCCCGGTCAGCCAGGTCGCCGAGCTCGAATCGACCCGCGACGCCTACCGGCGCTACGAGGCACACCGGAGCACCCAGAAGACCTTTCTCGCTCCGACCCCGCCGGCTGGCTGACCTCCAGCACGACACCACTCGGCCGGGGCGCGTCAGCTCGACGCGACCTCGCCGGCGATGCCCCATGCCGTCGTGGGCGCAGCGGGCCCGTCCTGACGCGCACGCCGCGAGATCAATATGTTAGAACAAATGCTTGACAGGAGATGGATCGCTTGGGGAGGCTAGGGTCTGCCGGTATCTCGCCGGCACCCGGACGTGGAGGTCGCCGCATGAGCTTTCGCTCAGGTCCCAGGCCCAGCGGCATCGGAAGCGCCCACCGCCGAGCGGCAGCACCGGACTCTCTCGTCACCACGGCTCAGCGGGAGCACGGATCAGCCTCATCCGGCCGGTCATCGGCCCGGCCAAGCCCACGACCGTCTCCCGTCCCTGTCGGGCGGAAGCGCGTTCACTACGAAAGGAACCTTCACGATGAACCTGTCTCGACCACGGAAAGGCGGCGCCATCGCCCTCGTCGCCGCGTTCGCACTTCTCGTCTCTGCCTGCAGCGGGGGAGGCGCGCCCAAGACCGACGACACCAGCAGCGGGGGTGGCGGCGGGAACTCCGGCTACACCTTCGCGATGATCACCCACGAGACTCCGGGTGACACGTTCTGGGACCGGATCAAGGCGGGCGCCAACCAGGCGGCCAAGGACACCGGCTCCACGCTCAAGTACTCCGCGGACCCCGACGCGACGAAGCAGGCCGTCCTCATCCAGAACGCGATCGACTCGCACGTCGACGGGATCGCGACCACCCTGGTCACGCCTGACGCGCTCATCCCGACCGTCAAGAAGGCAGTCGCCGCCGGTATTCCCGTCGACAGCTTCAACTCCGGTACCGACTTCTTCAAGCAGGCCGGCGCCCTCACCCACTTCTCGTCCGACGAGTTCCTGGCAGGCCAGCAGGCCGGGCAAAAGGCCAAGGCCGCCGGAGCCACGAAGATCCTGTGCACGATCCAGCAGGCCGGGTCGGTCGCCCTGGAGGACCGCTGCAAGGGCGTCAAGGACTCCTTCCCGAACACCGAGAACCTCCAGGTCAACGGGGCAGACGACTCCGCGGTCACCTCCGCCATCCAGGCCAAGCTCAGCCAGGACAAGGACGTCGACTGGGTCATCACCCTCGGCGCCGCCCAGGCGCTGGACACCATCAAGGCCATCAAGGCGACGAACAGCAAGGCCAAGGTCGGCACCTTCGACCTGAACATCGACGCGGCCCAGGCGGTGAAGGACGGCCTGCTCCAGTTCTGCATCGACCAGCAGCCCTACCTCCAGGGCTACCTGGCGATCACCCAGCTCTACCTGTTCAAGAAGAACGGCAACATCATGGGCGGCGGCGGCCCCGTGCTGACCGGTCCGTCGTTCGTCGACAAGACCAACATCGACACGATCCTGCCCTTCGTGCAAGCACAACACCCGCTAGTCCGCACCTCCCGCAGGGGTGGTCGGCGGCTGCGTGCCGGCCACCCCTCGCGGATCAGCCAACGGAGCAAACCATGAGCCAGACCACCAAAGCCCCACCGCCGTCTGCACCGGCGGAGTCCTCGAACCGAGTGACCCTCGGCCTGTCCAACCGCCTGCTCGCTCGCCCCGAGGTCGGCGCCCTGGTCGCCGCCATCGTCATCTTCATCTTCTTCCTCATCGTCGCGCCGGCGTTCCGGTCGGCTGACTCGTTCTTCACGGTGCTCTACCAGGCCTCCACCATCGGGATCGTGGCCGTGGGTGTCGGCATGCTGATGATCGGTGGCGAGTTCGACCTGTCCGCCGGTGTCACCGTGACCGCCGCCGGGCTCTTTGCCGCGATGTTCTGCTACGAGCTCGGCATCAACCTGATCGTGGGAGCGGTCCTCGCGCTGGTGTTCTGCCTGTTGGTGGGATTCACCAACGGTTACCTCGTGATGAGAACCGGCATCCCCAGCTTCCTGATCACCCTCGGCACGTTCTTCGTCCTGCAAGGTGCGAACCTGGGCGTGACCAAGCTGATCACCGGCTCGGTCTCGAGCCCCAACATCAACCAGATGGACGGCTACAACGTTCCTGAACGCCGTCTTCGCGCACGAGTTCCACGTCTTTGGCGTGACGTTGCCGATCACCGTGATCTGGTGGCTGCTGTTCGTAGCGCTGTCCGGTTACATCCTTCAACGGACGAAGATCGGCAACTGGATCTACGCCGTCGGCGGCAACGCGGACAGCGCCCGGGCCGTCGGTGTCCCGGTGACGAAGGTCAAGGTCGGCCTCTTCATGACCGTGTCATTCCTGGCCTGGTTCATGGGCATGCACTACCTCTACAACTTCAACGTCCTGCAGGCCGGCAACGGCGTGGGCAACGAGTTCCTCTACATCATCGCGGCCGTCGTGGGTGGAACGCTGCTGACGGGTGGATACGGCAACGCCTTCGGCGTGGCTATCGGCGCCTTCATCTTCGGCATGACGAACCTGTGCATCGTCTACGCAGGCTGGGACCCCAACTGGTTCAAGGCCTTCCTCGGGGTCATGCTGCTGCTTGCGGTCATCGTCAACCTCTACGTCAAGAAGCTCTCGACCACCCGGAAGGTGGGCTAGCCATGACCGACACGCTGCACGAGCACGCCGATCCCGAGCTGCACGAGGGCGAGAAGCTGGTCGAGATGGTGAACGTGGGCAAGACCTACGGCGCCATCCGGGCGCTCAAGGGCATCAACCTCACGGTCAAGGCGGGGGAGGTCACCTGTGTGCTCGGAGACAACGGCGCCGGCAAGTCGACCCTGATCAAGATCATCTCCGGCCTGCACCCTCACAACGAGGGCGAGCTCCTCGTCGACGGCAAGCCGGTGTCCTTCTCGTCGCCGCGGGAATCCTTGGCGCACGGCATTGCGACCGTGTACCAGGACCTCGCCGTCGTCTCGCTGATGGAGGTCTGGCGCAACTTCTTCCTCGGCTCCGAGATGACGAACGGGACGTACCCGCTCGCCGGCCTCAAGATCCGCGACATGAAGAGGATCGCGGACGAGGAGCTGCGCAAGATGGGGATCGTCGTCAAGGACATCGACCAACCCATCGGGACTCTGTCGGGTGGGCAGCGACAGTGTGTCGCCATCGCTCGGGCGGTCTACTTCGGTGCGCGGGTGCTGATCCTCGACGAGCCGACCGCTGCCCTGGGCGTCAAGCAGTCCGGCGTCGTGCTCAAGTACACAGCGGCAGCTCGGGACGCCGGCCTGGGCGTCGTCTTCATCACCCACAACCCGCATCACGCCTATCTGGTCGGCGACCACTTCATCATCCTGAAGCTGGGCCAGGCCGTGCTGGACAAGAAGCGGTCCGAGGTCGGCTTGGACGAGCTCACTCGTCAGATGGCCGGAGGCGACGAGCTCACCGAGCTGTCCCACGAGCTCAAGCGCACCACCCCATGACGAGAGGGAAGCTGTTCCGATGACCATCGCCGTGGCCCATCAAGTGTCGGCGACCAGCCGTCTGGCGCTCGTCGAGGCTGTGAAGGAAGCGAACTACCGCGGAACGGATCTGGCCGTGCTGCACGTGGTCGACTCGATCGACGCGGACAACAAGGAGGCCTACCGGCTCGGTGTCGCCGACGAAATAGAAAAGGTCGTGGGAGCGGGACCTCCCGTTTCATGGCAGCTCCACCTGGAGACTGCCGGAGGGGACCTCGGCGACGCCCTGCTCAGGCTGGTCGATGCCGTCGAGGCGGATCTGCTCGTCATCGGCGCCCGACGACGTTCCCCGATGGGCAAGGCGCTGTTGGGAAGTGTGGCCCAGACGGTCATCCTCGAGGCGAACCTACCGGTGCTCGTGGTCAAGGCGCCCTGAACGAGTTCGAACAGACCCATCCCCTGTCAGGACAACCTCGTGAGAGTGTCCGGCATGCTACTGATGAAAGAAGACCCATGTTGAGGACTATCGAGCACTGGATCGCCGGCAAGACCACCGCCGGCAGCAGCGATCGCACCGCAGCCGTGTTCAACCCGGCGACGGGTCAGCAGCAGGCGGAGGTGTGCCTCGGCTCGGAGGAAGACGTCCAGGCCGCGATCGCCGCTGCCAAGGACGCCTTCCGCGAGTGGTCGCAGACCTCCGTGAGTCGGCGTGCCAAGGTGATGTTCAGCTTCCGCGAGCTCGTGAACGCGCACGCGGGCGAGATCGCCGAGCTCATCACCGATGAGCACGGCAAGGTCCTCTCCGATGCGTTGGGAGAGGTGCAGCGCGGCCTCGAGGTCGTGGAGTTCGCCTGTGGCATCCCGAGCCTGCTCAAGGGCGACTTCTCCGACCAGGTGTCCACGGACGTCGACACGTTCTCCTTCCGGGAGCCGCTCGGCGTGGTGGCCGGCATCACGCCGTTCAACTTCCCGGCCATGGTGCCGATGTGGATGTTCCCGGTGGCCATCGCCTGCGGCAACACCTTCGTCCTCAAGCCGAGCGAGAGGGACCCGTCCGCCTCGATGCGGATCGCCGAGCTCTGGCAGGAGGCAGGTCTGCCCGACGGCGTCTTCAACGTCGTGCACGGCGACAAGGTGGCGGTCGACACCATCCTGGACTCCCCGGAGGTCTCCGCGGTCTCCTTCGTCGGGTCGACGCCGATCGCGCGGTACATCCACGAGCGGGGGACTGCGAACGGCAAGCGCGTCCAGGCCCTGGGCGGTGCCAAGAACCACGCCATCATCCTGCCCGACGCCGACGTCGACTTCGCTGCAGACCACCTCGCGGCTGCGGCGTTCGGGTCCGCGGGGGAGCGGTGCATGGCCATCTCCGCGGCCGTTGCCGTGGGCGGCGCGGCGGACGCGATCGTCGAGGCGGTCAACGAGCGGGCTCGCGCGGTCAAGGTGGGCTCGGGTCGTGACGCGGACAGCGAGATGGGCCCGGTCGTCACCCGCGAGGCCCAGCGGCGGATCGTCGGACTCATCGAGACCGGTGAGACCCAGGGTGCGAGCATCACCGTCGACGGCCGCGGCTACGTGGTCGAGGGGCACGAGGACGGCTTCTTCGTCGGCCCCACCGTCATCGACAACGTCACGACCGACATGGATGTCTACCAGCAGGAGATCTTCGGTCCCGTGCTGTCCGTGGTCCGCGTCGACGACGTCGACGAAGCCATCGCGCTGATCAACAGCAACCCCTACGGCAACGGCACTGCGATCTTCACCTCCAGTGGCGAGGCAGCCCGGCGTTTCCAGCGTGGTGTGCACGTCGGGATGATCGGCATCAACGTGCCCGTCCCGGTCCCGATGGCGTTCTACTCCTTCGGGGGGTGGAAGGACTCGCTCTTCGGTGACAAGCACGTTCACGGTCCCGAAGGTGTCGGCTTCTACACCCGCGCCAAGGTGGTCACTGCTCGTTGGCCGAGGTCCAGCCACGCCAGCGACGCCAGCTTCCACTTCCCGACCTCCAAGTAGCGGGCTCACCGTTCACCCGATTCGCTCGATCGTGCGGTGCCTCTCCGCCATCGAAAGGCAGACAACGACATGGCCGACCTGTCACAGCTCCGACTCGGCACCGCCCCCGACTCGTGGGGGGTGTGGTTCCCGAAAGACCCCCACCAGGTCACCTGGGAGGTGTACCTCGACGAGATCGCGCAGGTGGGGTACGTGTACACCGAGCTGGGGCCACAGGGGTTCATGCCTCAGGATCCGAACCAGCTGAACGAGGAGCTCGCGCAACGCGGCCTCACTGTCTGCGGAGGCACCGTCTTCGCGGGTCTGCACAAGGGCGCGGGCGCGCTGGAGAAGGCCAAGCTGGAGTTCGGGCAGGAGGCGAAGCTGCTTGCCGCGGTGGGCGCGGAGTACCTCGTCCACCTGCCCGAGCAGTACACCGACCAGCACACCGGCGAGTCCACGCAGGGTGCGGACATCGATCCCGAGCAGTGGAAGAACCTGGTCACCGGCACCGACGAGCTGGCGAGGTTCCTCTTCGAGGAGTACGGCGTCAAGCTGGTCTTCCACCCGCACGCGGACACCCACGTCGACACCCAGGAGCGGATCGCGCGGTTCCTCAGCGACACCGACCCGGAGCTGGTGAACCTCTGCCTGGACACCGGGCACGTCTCCTACTGCGACGGCGACAACATCGAGATCATCGAGCAGTTCCCCGAGCGCATCACCTACGTCCACCTCAAGTCGGTCGACCCGGTCGTCCGCGCGCGGGTGCTCGCCGAGAAGATCTCGCTCGCCGAGGCCGTCAAGCTCGGCGTGATGTGCGAGCCGCCGTACGGCGAGCCCGACATGCCGCCGTTGCTCGAGGCGCTCGGCAAGCTGGACCGCGAGATCTTCGCCGTCATCGAGCAGGACCTGTACCCCGTCGAGCCGCACATCCCGATGCCGATCGGGGCACGGACCGCCGGCTACTACGTCGGATGTGGGCTGGGTCCGGTGCGGCGCTGGCCGTACTGATCCGCCGACGAACAAGGAGATCCAGGGACAGCCACACCGACCAGAAGGAGAGACCATGACTTTGCGTGTCGGAGTGATCGGCACAGGCATGATCGGGCAGGACCACATCCGTCGCCTCACGGAGGTGGTGTCGGGAGCCGAGGTCGTCGCGGTCACCGATGCCGACGAGCTCGTGGCCAAGGAGGTCGCAGCGCGGCTTCCCGACGCCACCGTGCATCCGGCAGGGGCGGACCTGATCGCCGACGAGAGGGTCGACGCGGTCATCGTCTGCTCCTGGGGTCCCACCCACGAGGAGTACGTCGCTGGCCTCGATCGTGGCGGGCAAACCGGTTTTCTGCGAGAAGCCGCTCGCGACCACCGAGGAGGCCTGCTCGCGCATCATCGACGCCGAGGTCGAGGCGGGGCGGCGGCTGGTCCAGGTGGGCTTCATGAGGCGGTACGACGCGGCGTACCGCGCCATGAAGCAGGTCGTCGACAGCGGCGACATCGGGTCACCTCTGCTCGTGCACTCGCGGCACCGCAACCCGTCGGTGCCGGAGCACTACACCCGCGAGATGGCGATCACCGACACCGCGGTGCACGACTTCGACACGGTGCGGTGGCTGCTCGGGGAGGAGCTCGTGTCCGCCACCGTGCTCACGCCGCGGCGCAGCAGGCATGGCGGGGACCTGCAGGACCCGCTGCTGATGCTGTTCGAGACCGAGTCGGGGGCGCTCGTCGACGTGGAGACGTCGGTGAACATCCGCTACGGCTACGACATCCAAGGTGAGGTCGTCGGGGAGGACGGGACGGTGTCGCTCGCCGAGACGTCGCCGGTGCTGGTCCGGCGCGGCGGCACGGTGTCCGGTCGAGTTCCCGAGGACTGGCGCGAGCGGTTCATCCGCGCGTACGACGTGGAGCTCCAGGAGTGGGTCGACGCGCTCGCCGCCGGGCGCGGTGCGACCGGGCCCAGCTCCTGGGACGGGTACGCCGCGGCGGTGGTGTCCGACGCCGCGGTCGAGGCGCTGCGCTCCGGCAGCAAGGTCGCCATCGACCTGCGCGACAAGCCCGACCTGTACGCGAAGGAGGGCTGACCGTGAAGCTCGCACTGGACCCCTACATGTTCCGCAGCACGCCGCTGCAGGATCTGCCCGGCCTGGTCGCCGACCTCGGCTACGAGTGGATCGAGCTCTCGCCGCGCGAGGACTTCACGCCGTTCTTCCTGCACCCGCGGGCCAACCGGGACGTGGTGACGAAGTTCAAGGCCGCGCTCGACGCCGCCGGTGTCGGGGTCGCCTGCCACCTGCCGCTGTACCGCTGGTCGGGGCCGGACGAGGAGGAGCGCCAGGCGGCGGTCCGCTACTGGAAGCGCGCCATCGAGCTCACCGTCGACCTCGACTGCCGGGTGATGAACTCCGAGTTCAACGGCCGGCCCGAGCAGGCGAGCCTCAGCGAGGCGCAGTTCTGGCGGTCCATGGAGGAGCTGCTGCCGGTGTTCGAGCGGGAGGGGGTCGAGCTGCGCCTCGAGCCGCACCCCGACGACTTCGTCGAGGACGGCAAGGTCGCCGTGGACATGGTGCGCGGCATCAACTCCCCGCTGGTGTCGTTCCTCTACTGCGCTCCGCACACGTTCCACCAGGGCGGCGACATCGCCGGGATCATGGAGTACGCCGGCGACCTGCTGACACACCTGCACGTGGCCGACTCGTTCGACCACCGGGCGTCGTCCGGGCTGCGCTACATCGTGAACCCGCCCGGTTCGACCGCCCGCGTGCACCAGCACCTGGACATCGGGCAGGGCGAGGTGGACTGGGACGAGTTCTTCGAGACCCTCGGCCGGCTGGAATTCGGCCGCCGCGACGAGACGATCATGACCGTCTGCGTCTTCGCCTGGGAGGAACGGGCCAGGGAGTCCAGCCTCTTCATGCGCGAGGAGATCGCGCGCCGCACCAAGGGCTGGGGCTGACCCCGTGCCGCTGGTCCGGGTCGACGTGCTGGAGGGGCGGACGGACGAGGAGGTCCGGAGGCTCCTCGACACGGTGCAGGAGGTGATGGAGGAGGTCTTCGCGGCCCCGCCGCGGGACCGCTACCAGGTCCTCACCGAGCACCGGCCCGGGCGGCTGGTCCTGCAGGACTCGGGTCTCGGGATCGAACGCACCGACCGGATGGTCCTGGTCCAGGTGGTCCAGCAGGGCCGCAGCCAGGAGCAGAAGCAGGCGTTGTACGCACGCCTGGCCGAGCGGCTGCAGGACCGCACGGGACTGCGGCCCGAGGACCTGGTCGTCTCGGTGACCGAGAACGCCCGGGAGGACTGGTCCTTCGGCAACGGCGTCGCTCAGTTCGTCGCGGGCGAGCTCTGAGCTCGGGAGGACCATGGCATCGCTGCGCTGGGGGCTGCTGTCCACCGCTGCCATCGGACGGCTCGTCGTCGAGGCGAACCGCGGTTCCGACACGACGGAGTTCGTCGCGGTCGCCAGCCGGGACGGCGCGAAGGCCGAGGCCTTCGCCCGGGCGAACGCGCTGCCGCTCGCGTTCGGCTCCTACGAGGAGATGCTCGCGTCGGACGCCGAGCGCTGCTTCGCGGCGGCCGAGTCCGCCGGGCGGCTGTGCGCGGAGGCGCTGATGTGGCGGTACCACCCGCAGACCGTGCTGGCCCGCGAGCTCGTGCGCGGGGGCGCGATCGGGGACCTGCTGCTCGTGCGGGCCGCGCTCACCGTGGACGTGCCGGAAGGTGATATCCGACGGGTGTGGCACCTCGGCGGCGGCTCCTACCTCGACCTCGGCTGCTACTGCGCCAGCGCCCTGCGGTTGTTCGGTGGCGAGCCGCAGCACGTCCACGCCGAGGCGGTCTACGACGACGAGGGCGTCGACCTGCGGATGGTGGCGTCCCTGCGGCTCCAGAACGGCGTGCTGGGACAGCTCGACGTCGGACTCACGCACACCCGTCGCGACGAGCTCGAGCTGGTGGGGTCGACCGGCTCGCTGCTCGTGCCCGACCCGTGGATCGGGGTGAGCGCCGCCCTCGAGCTCCGCCGCGGAACGACGCGTGAGGCGATCCCGGTCGACCTGCCGGCCGGTAGCCGGCTCGGTCTGGACGAGGGAGCGGTGTACCGCCACGAGCTCGACCTCGTGTCCCGGGCGGCCATGACCGGAATCCCGTTGCCGTTCGGCCGCGCGGACGCCGTGGCGCAGGCCGCCACGCTGGAGGCGCTGGACGCGGCGGCCCGCAGCCGGTCCCCGGCCGTCCCGCGACCGCCCCTCCGTTCGTCCGGCGCTGGGGCCTGAGGGAGCACTCGTGCCGGACCTCGGCCCCACCGCCTTTGCGCTGCTTGCCGTCGCGGCCCTGCTGGTGGGCTTCGCGAAGACCGCGGTCGGGGGCGTGGCCGCGATCAGCGTGGCCGTCTTCGCGGCCGTGCTGCCCGCGCGTGAGTCCACGGGGGTGCTGCTGCCGCTGCTGCTCGTCGGGGACGTGGTCGCGGTCCGCGCCTACCGCGCGCACGCGCACTGGGGCACCCTGCTCCGCCTGCTGCCGGCCGTCGTGGTCGGTGTGCTCGTCGGGGTGGTCTTCGTCGGCCGGGTCGACGACACCGTCATGCGCCGCACGATCGGCGTGATCCTGCTGGGTCTGGTGCTGGTGCACGTCGTCCTGCGGCGGCGCGGGGACGGGCTGCCCGCGCGTGGCGGCACGGGGCTCCGGCACCACGCCGCGACGGCCGGCTACGGCTCGCTCGCCGGGTTCACCACCATGGTGGCCAACTCGGGCGGTTCGGTGATGGCGCTCTACCTGCTGTCGTCCGGGCTCAGCGTGCTGGGCTTCCTCGGCACCACCGCCTGGTTCTTCTTCCTGGTCAACCTGTTCAAGGTGCCGTTCAGCATCGGGCTCGGACTGCTCTCGACCTCGTCGCTGCTTCTGGACGCGGTCCTGGTCCCGTGCGTGCTCGTCGGCACCTACGTCGGCCGCCGGGTCATCGGCCGCATCGACCAGAAGCGGTTCGAGTCCCTGGTGCTGGTGTTCACGGTGCTGTCGACCGTGCCGCTGCTCCGTTGACCGCGCTCCTCGTCAGCCCGGCCCGTGCCCGCGGCGCCGCCGTGGTCCGACGTACGACGAGACGGGGCTCGAGCACCACCTGCCGCGGCGTCGTGCGGGCACCGTCGAGGCGTTCGACGGCCGCCTGCACGGCGTTCTCGGCCTGCCGGCGGGTGTCCTGGCTGACCGTCGTCAGGTCCACGTGGGGGAGATGGGCCGACGGGCTGTCGTCGTACCCCACCACCGAGACCTCCTCGGGCACGGCGACGCCGCCCCGCAGCAGGCCGTCGAGCAGGCCGAGGGCGACCCGGTCGTTGTAGGTGACCACTGCGGTGGGTGGCACGTCGGAGCCGACCAGCTCCTTCGCGGCGGACGTCCCGGCCACCTCGGTCTGGTCCCCGGCCAGGACCCGGACCCGGTCCTCGAGGCCGTGCCGGCGCATCGCCCGCAGGTAGCCGGAACGACGGTCGGTGGCGATGGTGCCCCGGCCGCCGTCCACGAACGCGATGTCCCGGTGGCCCAGCCCGACGAGGTGGTCGACGGCGGCGGCCACACCGTGGTCGTCGGCGGTGCGCACCACGTCGAGGGTGCTCGACCGCAGCCGGCGGCCCACGACGACCACGGGGATCTGCTCGCCGAGCGCGGTGAGCCGCGCCGTCGGGGCGTCCGGCCCGAGCAGGACCAACGCCTCGCACCGCGAGTCGACGAGCGTCTCGATGGCCCGCCGTGAGTCGCGCGTCGGCGTGACGGTGCTGAGCAGCACGTCGTAGCCGGCCGCCTCCGCGGCGTCGTGCAGCTCGGCGACCAGCTCGGCGTGGAAGGTGCTGCGCACGTCGAGCAGCACGCCCAGCAGGTGCGCCCGCCGCCGGGCCAGCAGGCTGGCGGTCCGGTCCGGCCGGTAGCCGAGCTCCGTCGCCGCCGCCATCACCCGCTCGCGGGTGGCTGCGCTGGGCCCGGGCGCGTTGCTGAGCACGAGGGAGACGGTGCCGGTGGACACACCGACCTTCGCCGCGACGTCCTCGAGTCGCGGACGGCGGTGCGGTCTCCCGGTCATCCCTGGCCTCTCCTCGCTGTGACCCTTGACACTCCCCGGTCCGGGGCTGCACCATCATAGCCACAGGTCTTTAAAGCGCTTCAAATTGAGGGAGAACCACCATGAGTCGATCCATCGGGGTGGCCGTGATCGGCGCCGGGATGGCCGGCCGCTCGCACGCCGCCGGCTACCGGACCGCGCCCACGCTCTACGGCCCGGGCCTTCCGGAGGTCCGCCTGGTCGCGGTCGCCGACGCCAACGAGGCGCTGGCCGCGGACACCGCGCGCAGGTACGGCTACCAGCGCAGCGAGTCCAGCTGGCAGGCGGTCGCCGCCGCGGACGACGTCGACGTCGTCAGCGTGGTGCTGGCCAACCCGCTGCACCGCGAGGTCGTGGAGGGGCTGCTGGCCGCGGGCAAGCACGTGCTGTGCGAGAAGCCGCTGGCGCCGACGATCGAGGACGCCGAGGCGATGGTGGCCGCGGCTGCCGCGGTGGAGGTGCAGGCAGCCGTCGGGTTCACCTTCCGCCGGTCGCCGGCGATCGCCGCGGTCCGCGACCTCGTGCTCTCGGGGTCGATCGGGTCCCCGACCCACCTCGCCGGTCACTACTGGTGCGACTACGCCGTCGACCCCGACGGTCCGATGAGCTGGCGCTACAAGGGCGGACCGGGTTCCGGTGCCCTCGCCGACATCGGCAGCCACGTCGTCGACCTCGCCGAGTTCCTGTGCGGCCCCGTCGAGTCGGTGCGGGGCGCCGTACTCTCGACCGTCGTCCGCGAGCGGGCCGTGCCGCGCGGTGCCGTCGTCGGCCACGGGAAGGCCGAGCTGAGCGACGTCCGGGAGCCGGTGGAGAACGAGGACGTCGTGTCGTTCACCGCGCGGTTCGCCTCGGGCGCCACCGCGACCCTGACCGCGTCCCGGGCCGCGTTCGGCCACGCCAACTCGCTGGGCTTCGAGCTCTTCGCGACCGACGGGGCGGCGTCCTTCGACCTCGACCGGCCGGGCGAGATCCAGGTGGTGGACCGGTCCGCGGGGGCGCCCACGCAGGGCACCCGAACCGTGCCGATCGGGCCCGACCACCCCTACCTCACCGGCGGCCTGCCGATGGACTTCCCAGGTGTGGGCTACGGGCAGAACGACCTGTTCTCCTTCCAGGCCCGGGCGTTCCTGGAGCAGGTCGCGGGCATCGAGGGGCTCCCGCCCTGCCCGCCGCTGTCGGCCGGACTGCACAACCTGCGGCTGCTGCGGTCCGTCGTCGAGTCCGCGGACCGGGGCGGCGCCGAGGTCACCGTCGGCCCGGCCCCGACCAGCGCACCCACCCCCGCTCCCGTCACCGTCTCCTGAGAGGACCCCACCATGAAGCTCGGCGCCTACACCGCCTGCCTGCACGACAAGCCGCTCCCCGAGGCGCTGAAGACCCTCGCGTCCCTCGGCTTGGAGAGTGCGGAGATCAACTCCGGCGGGTTCCTCCCTCCGGTGCACCTGCCGATCGACGACCTGCGGTCGAGCGAGCAGGCCCGCCAGGACTACCTCGGCGAGTTCGAGGCCGCCGGCGTGACGCTGACGGCCCTGAACTGCAACGGCAACCCGCTGGACCCGCACCCGACAGAGGGGCCCCGGCAGGCCCAGGACATCCTCGACTCGATCGAGGTCGCCGCCCTGCTCGGCGTGAAGCGCGTCGTCACCATGTCGGGGACGCCGGCCGCCAGTGCGGGTGGCACCCGGCCCGCGTGGAACGTGCTGCCGTGGCACAGCGCCTTCCTCGACGTGCGCGACTACCAGTGGAACGACGTGGCGCTCCCGTTCTGGCGGAAGGTGCAGGCGCACGCCGCCGACCACGACGTGAAGATCGCCATCGAGATGCACCCGCACAACATCGTCTACAACCCGGCGACGATGGAGCGGCTCGCGACCGAGATCAACGCGACGCACGTCGGCGCGGAGATGGACCCGAGCCACCTGTTCTGGCAGGGCATCGAGCCGATCGAGGCGGTCCGGCACCTCGGCGCCCTCGTCTACAACGCGGCGGCCAAGGACACCCGCATCAACGCGGCGGCCCGGATCAACGGCGTCCTCGACGACAGCTTCGGCCGGGTCGCACCCGACGACCCCGACGCGCTGAGCCTCGGTGGCGACTACACCCTGAGCCGCTGGCCCGCACCGTCGTCGTGGGACTTCGTCGCGGTCGGTCGCGGTCACGACGTGGCCTGGTGGCGTGGCTTCCTCGAGGCACTCGAGGAGGTGGACCCGGACATGGCGGTGAACATCGAGCACGAGGACCAGGAGCTCGACCAGATGGAGGGTCTGCGCTCCGCGGCCGAGACGCTGCTCGCGGCGGCCGGTCGCCCCACGGTGACGTAGCGCCGGAGCGCCATGATGGCTGCGTGGACGCGAAGACCGGACGGGCGGACGCCGACCAGGCTGCCGCGAGGATCGTCGAGCTGACCGGGGTGCCCCGGCACGACGCCGTCGTCGTGCTGGGGTCCGGGTGGTCGCCTGCGGCCGAGGCGTTCGGCGTGCCGGTCGCGGCCTTCCCGATGGTCGACGTACCCGGCTTCCTGGCGCCCGTCGCGGAGGGGCACCACGGCGAGATCAGGTCGTACGACGTGCAGGGCGTGCGGGTCCTGGCGTACCTCGGCCGGACCCATCTCTACGAGGGGCACGGGCTCGGGCCGGTGGCGCACGGCGTGCGCACGGCTGCCGCCTGCGGTGCCCGGCTGGCGGTGCTCACCAACGCCAACGGCTCGCTGCGCGGCGACTGGGAGGTCGGGCAGCCGGTGCTCGTCGCCGACCACCTCAACCTCACCGGCACCTCCCCGCTGGAGGGTCCCCGGTTCGTCGACCTCACCGATGCGTGGTCGCCGCGGCTGCGGGCCCTGGCTCGGGAGATCGACCCGTCGCTGGCCGAGGGGGTGTACGCGTGGCTGCGGGGGCCGCACTACGAGACCTGGGCGGAGGCCGCCTGGCTGCGCACGGTGGGCGCGGACATGCTCGGCATGTCGACGGTGCCGGAGGCGATCGCGGCCCGAGAGTGGAAGATGGAGGTCGTCGGGATCTCCACCGTCACCGCGATCGAGGGCACCGCGTCGGGCATCGACCCGGCCGAGGTGGTCGCGGTCGCGGAGCGGACGGCGTCCCGGTGCGGTCCCCTCCTGGTGGAGCTGGTCACGAAAGGTGCACTCCGATGAGCGCTGCGGACGCTGCGGTCAGGTCGCCGGGCCTCGGCATCGAGGCCAACGGCATCAACGTCATCGACGAGTCGGAGCGGAAGGGGACGCCCGCCCAGCTGTTCTGGCCGTGGTGCGCGTCGAACGTCTCCGTGCTCGCCGTCTCCTACGGCTCGTTCGTCCTCGGCTTCGGGCTCTCGCTCACGCAGGCTCTGGTCGCCGCGGTCGTCGGTGCCGTGCTGTCGTTCCTGCTGGTCGGGCTGGTGTCGATCGCCGGCAAGCGCGGCTCCGCGCCGACGCTGGTGCTCTCGCGTGCGGCGTTCGGCCGCTTCGGGAACACCCTGCCCGGTGCGGTGTCCTACCTGCTGCTCGTCGGCTGGGAGACCGTGCTGGTCTCGCTCGCGACGTTCGCCACCGCGACGGTGTTCGGCCGGCTCGGCTGGGGCGACGGCAACCTCACCAAGGTCGTCGCGTTCCTCGTCGTCGCGGCCGTGATCGTGGCCGCGGGCATCCTCGGCTTCGACGCGATCATGAAGCTCCAGAAGTGGCTGACGGTCGCGATGATCGTGGTGACCTTCCTCTACATCGTGCTCACCTTCGACCACGTCTCGCTGTCGAAGGCCGCCGACCTGCCGGCCGGCTCGTTCAGCGCCGTCCTGGGCGCCACGGTCCTGGTGATGACCGGGTTCGGCGTCGGCTGGGTCAACACAGCGGCCGACTACTCGCGCTACCTCCCGCGCACCGCATCCACGGGCGGGGTGGTCTTCTGGCCCACCTTCGGCGGCAGCCTGCCGGTGGTGATCCTCGTGGCGTACGGCGTGCTGCTCTGCGCCTCCGACGACAAGCTGTCGCAGGCCGTCGCGCTCGACCCGATCGGCGCGCTCACCACGATCCTGCCGACCTGGTTCCTGGTGCCCTTCGCGCTGGTCGCGATCGGCGGCCTGGTCTCCGGCGCGGTGCTCGACATCTACTCCTCGGGCCTGACCCTGCTCACCCTCGGGCTGCGGACGCCGCGCTGGGTGGCCGCCGCGATCGACGGCGTGCTGATGATCCTCGGCACGATCTACATCGTGTGGGTCGCGGACAGCTTCCTCGGCGTCTTCATGGCGTTCCTGATCATCCTCGGCGTGCCGATGTCCGCCTGGTGCGGCGTGTTCCTGGCAGACCTGCTGCTGCGCAAGCGCGACTACGACGAGGGGATGCTGCTCGACCCCTCCTCTCCCGCCTACCGTGCCGTCAACCCTGTCGCGGTGGTCGTCATGCTCGTCGCCACGTTGGTCGGGTGGGGTCTGGTCATCGACACCACCGGTGCCGGGAAGGGCCTGTCCTGGTTGGGCTTCCTGCTCGGGCCGCTCGGCCTCGGTGGCCGCGACGGCCCCTGGGCGTATGCGAACCTCGGCGTCCCGGTCGCTCTGCTGATCGGCTTCGGCGGCTACCTCGCGACGTCCGCGCACGCCGTACGCCGGCAGGAGGCGTCCGTCGTCGGACGCTAGCGTCGACCGCATGACCGTTAGACGCACTCTCAGAGTCCCGGCGCATCCTGGCCAGGTGACGACCGACCCCTCGACCCGCCGGGACGCGCGCCTGCGACTCGTCCGGAGGCTGCGGGTCGGCGTGGTGTCCGCGGGTGTCGTGGGCTCGCTCGGCGTCGCCGAGGTCGTCGCGTCGAGCCCCTCCGCGACGACCGTGAACTCGACACCGCCCTGACGCTCCTCCGCTTCGCGCGCGACGACTCGTTCTCCCAGTGGGAGGACGACTCCGGCCAGACCTCCGAGGACCCCTGGGGCCAGCCGGCGCAGCCGCCCGGCCTCCAGCAGGGGTTCGGCCCGAGCCACGGCAGCACCGGCGGCTCCTGACCCCGATTCACAGGGAACCCACAGGCGCCGGCACCGGCGTCCAAGAATCCGCACAGGATGGCGCGTCACCGTGGTGGACATGGACGAACAGAGAGAACAGATCAACGACCGGGACCGCGCCCTGCGACGGGCCGGAGCGTGCGCCGCACGCTCGTCGGGTCGGCGGCCGCCGGCTCGCTCGGGATCGCCGCGGTGCTGGGGCTCGGGACCCTCGGAGGCAGCAGCACGACGGCGCAGAGCAGCACCGGCGCCACGAGCGGCAGCTCCTCGTCAGTCGACGAGCGGCTCCTCCACCCGCTCCTCCGACGACGGCTCCTCGGCCAGTCGGTCACTCCGAGGACGACGGCTCCTCCGACGACGGCGGCGCGTCGTCGTCCGGCTCGAACAGCACCAGCAACACCGGGACCGCGCCGTCGCTGTCGAACGGCAGCGGCAGCAGCCACGCCACCACGAGCGGCTCCTGAGATGAGCATTGCCGCCATCGAGTGGGAGCTGTGGAGCACCCGCGCCCGGCTCGTCGTCACCAACCCGGGCATGCTCACCACCGCCCGGGAGCTCGTGGACTCCTACCTCGCCAAGGTCGACGACGCCGCCAACCGCTTCCGTGCCGACAGCGAGATCAGCCGGCTGACCGAGCGCTCCGGCTGGGTGACGCTCTCGCCGACCCTGACGCATTCTCAAGAAGGCCCTGGCCGGGCCTGACCGACGGCAGCTGGCCCGAGGTGCTCGTGCCGACCGGCTACGACCGCTGCTCTGGTCCGGGTGGCCCAGTCCGCGCGGTCATCTCGCCGGTGCCCGGCTACCGCAGCTGCGCCTCGACGGCTCCGGCGAGCGCCTGGTTCGGCTGGACGCTGGCCGGCACAGGCGCGGACGACGACGAGACCGACTCGTCACGGTGCGCCGCACCGGCGTGCTGGTGAGCCTGCGGGACATCGCGACGGCCCGGCCGCGCCCGACTCGCGGTCAGGTCCGCCCGACCGCGGAGGTCCTGGCCAGGACTATCGCCACGCCAGTCGCCGATCGCGACGCCGTCATCACCGGCGACTGGGCGCCGCGGCGCGCACGGACCCTGCACCATCAACGGTGAGCACAGGCCATGCGCCGCCCGGTGCTGGCGACTCACCTGACGTCCGAGACCGCGCGGCACGCCGGCCACGCCGACATCCTCCGCGAGCAGCCTCGACGGCACGACGGCGGCCTGACGCCCGTTCCTGCGGGCCGACGGCGTCCTGGTGCACACGACGGATGACCGACGGGCGAAGCGGCATGAACCTCGTCAACTCGCTGTGGTACCTCGGCCGCGGCACCGGCCTCGTCGCCCTGGTCATGTTCACCCTGACGATGGTGCTCGGCATCACCACCCGCTCCGGCCGCGAGGCGCTCGGCCTGTCCCGGTTCGGCGTCGCCGACCTGCACAAGACCGCGAGCCTCACCGGCACCGGGCTGGTCGCGGTGCACGTGACGTCGCTGCTGTTCGACCCGTACGCGCAGCTCCGGCTGGTCGACCTGGTCTTCCCGTTCCTCGGGGCGTACCGGCCGCTGTGGCTGGGGCTCGGCACCGCTCGCGATCGACGTACTCGTCGTGATCGTGGCCTCCAGCCTGCTGCGCCACCGGATCGGCCCGCGGGCCTTCAAGGCGCTGCACTGGCTGGCCTACGGGCTGTGGCCGGTCGCCTTCCTGCACGCCCTCGGCACCGGCACGGACGCCGGCACCTGGTGGTTCCGCGCCGTCGCGGTCGGCTGCGCCCTCGCGGTCGGCGGCGCCCTCGGCTGGCGCACCTCGCAGTCCTTCGCCGAGCGCGGCTTCGCCCGCGTGCCCCGTCGTGAACCGCGGAAGGTGGTCACCCGATGACGATCGCGACCGAGATCGCCGCGCCCGTAGGCACCCGACGGCTCTTCGCCGCCCCGGGCCCCTCGCTCCGTCCCCTGCGGCTTCCGCGCTGCCAGCACGTCGACCTGCCCACCTTTGAGCGCCGGGCTGCTCGTCGAGGCGGGGCGGCGTTCCCGTCCGCCCGCAAGCTGCGCACGCGTCGCGGCCCGCGGCCACGGCGTGGTCGTCGGCAACGCCGCCGAGGGCGAGCCGGCCAGCGACAAGGACCGCACGCTGCTGACGGTCGCGCCGCACCTGGTGGTCGACGGGCTGGTGCTCGCCGCCCGCGCGGTCGGCGCCCGAACGGCGTACCTCACCACCGCCCGGCCCGATCTCGCGCGGCACCTCCGCGCCGAGGTCGGGCGACGCCGCGACCGCCTCGGATCGAGGTCGTGCAGGTCGACGGACCGCTTCGTCGCCGGCGAGGAGTCCGCCCTCGTCAACGCGATCAACGGCCGTCCGGGCGTCCCCTCGGACCGGCTCACCCGGGTCTGGGAGCGCGGCGTCGACCGCCGACCGACCCTCGTGCACAACGTGGAGACGCTCGCCCACCTGGCGCTGCTCGCCCGGTTCGGCGCCGACTGGTTTCGCTCCGTCGGCACCGCGAGGAGCCCGGCACCTTCCTGGCCACGGTCGGCGGTGCGGTGTCCACGCCCGGCGTCTTCGAGGTGCCGTACGGCGCGTCGCTGACGGGCTGCTCGCCCCGGCCGGCTCGGCGACGAACACGCGCGGCCTCTCCTCGGCGGTCTTCTCCCTGGTAGTCGGCTGCCGGCCACACCTCGACCGCGCGCTCCCACCAGGCGGTGCGCTCCTCCGCCGTCCGCGAGCGCACGCTGTAGTCGCGGCGGTCGGGGCCGTCCTGGGAGCTCGACCGTGGGGTGGGAGACGAGGTTGTGGTACCACGTCGGGTGCTCGGCAGCGCCGCCCTTGGACGCGACCAGCGCGTAGGTGCCGGCGTGCTCGACCCGCATGACCGGGTTCTTGCGGAGCTTGCCGCTCCTGGCCCCGACGGAGGTCACGACGACGACCGGGACACCGCGCATCGTCGTACCTTCCCTGCCGCCGGAGGACTCGTAGGCGTCGACCTGGTCGCGGACCCACTGCTCGGGGCTGGGCTCGTACTCACCACTCAGCGTCATGCCCCACTCATGCCCGAGTTGTCGGCCCCTCAACCGGTTCGGGCCGAAATCGAGGCGCCGACGGCTCGGGCCGAGGACGTGGCATAGCCTCCGGGGCATGACCGAGCGCGCCGTCTCCGAGCTGTTCGACCCCGCGGCCTGGCGGGAGGTGCCGGGGTTCGAGGACCTGCAGGACCTGACCTACCACCGGGCGGTCGAGCACGGCACCGTGCGGATCGCGTTCGACCGGCCGGAGGTGCGCAACGCGTTCCGTCCCGGCACCGTCGACGAGCTGCTCCGGGTGCTGGAGCACGCGCGCATCTCCAGCGACGTCGGCTGCGTCATCCTGACCGGCAACGGCCCGTCGCCCAAGGACGGCGGCTGGGCGTTCTGCTCCGGCGGCGACCAGCGGATCCGGGGGCGGGCGGGCTACCAGTACGCAGACGGCGACACCGCCGACACGGTCGACAAGGCGAAGCTCGGACGGCTGCACATCCTCGAGTGCCAGCGGCTGATCCGGTTCATGCCGAAGGTCGTCATCTGCGTGGTGCCCGGCTGGGCGGCCGGCGGCGGGCACAGCCTGCACGTGGTGTCCGACCTGACGCTCGCCTCGCGGGAGCACGCACGCTTCAAGCAGACCGACGCGGACGTCGGGTCGTTCGACGGCGGCTTCGGGTCGGCGTACCTCGCCCGTCAGGTGGGCCAGAAGTTCGCCCGCGAGATCTTCTTCCTCGGCGAGACCTACACCGCCGAGCAGGCGCACGCGATGGGGGCGGTCAACCGGGTCGTCGACCACGCCGACCTCGAGAAGGTCGCACTCGAGTGGGGCCGCACCATCAACGGGAAGTCGCCGACCGCGCAACGGATGCTGAAGTACTCCTTCAACCTCATCGACGACGGACTGGTCGGTCAGCAGCTGTTCGCCGGCGAGACCACCCGGCTCGCCTACATGACCGACGAGGCCGTCGAGGGCCGCGACTCCTTCCTGGAGAAGCGGGAGCCCGACTGGTCGCCCTACCCCTGGTACTACTGAGCAGGAAGTGACGGCGATGTCGCAGGTGCCGGAGTCGGACCTGGCCAGGATCCGCGGGTTCTGCAAGACGCGGGTTCCTGCCGAGCTCTCGAGCAGGTGCGCATCGACTTCCGGGTGCGGGGCGCGGCGGTCACCATCGTCGAGTGCCGGCCTCCCTGGAGCGGTGACGCCGGGGGCGAGTGGACCGAGCAGCCCGTGGCCCGCCTGCGACTCGACAGCAGCGGGTGGACACTTCTCTGCTTCGACGGGAACGGACGCGCCCACTGGTACGAACCCGGCGGTCGAGGCCTGACGGTGATGCAGGCACTCGCGGAGGTCGAGGCCGACCCCACCTGCATCTTCTGGGGCTGAGGGAGACAGTCGTGACGCACGATCGCACCTCCCGCTGGCAGGACCTGACCGGCGGCAGCTCCGGCGCCGACTACGCCGCCCGCTTCGCGAGGCTGGCCGCGTCCGGCGCCGACATGCACGGCGAGGCAACGCTCTGCGCGGCGCTCGCCCCGCCCGGTGCCCGGGTGCTGGACGCCGGCTGCGGCACCGGCCGGGTCGCGATCCGCCTGGCGGAGCAGGGCTTCCAGGTCGCCGGGCTCGACGTCGACGACTCCATGCTGGCGGTCGCCCGGGAGCAGGCGCCCGCCCTCACCTGGCTGCTCGGCGACCTGGCGGACACCGGCAGCCTGCTCGCGGACGAGGATCCTTTCGACCTCGTCGTGCTGGCCGGGAACGTCGTGCCGCTGGTCGCCGAGGGCGCGCTGCCGGACGTCGTACGCTCGCTCGCCTCGGTCCTGACGCCCGAGGGGCTCCTGGTCGCGGGCTTCGGGCTGGACGTGGCGCACCTCCCGCGCGGCTGCCCGGTCACCCCCCTCGAGGAGTACGACGCCGCGCTGGCGTCGCACAGCCTGAGCGTGACCGACCGCTTCGCCACCTGGGACGCGCAGCCCTTCGGCGACGGAGCCGGCTACGCCGTGACGGTGGCGCGCCGCTGAGCGATCTGCAGCCGAGTATGTGTGCGTTCACTCGCCCGACGACCTGCGTGGCTACCCTGTGCGCCATGAGCCCGATGTCACGCGAACGCCCGCGGGTCCCGCGGATGGCCGACGTGGCCGCCCGGGCCGGCGTCTCCCACCAGACCGTCTCCCGGGTGCTCAACGGGATGCCCGGGGTGCGGCCCGAGACCCACGACCGGGTGATGGCGGCGGTCGCGGAGCTGAAGTACCGCCGCAACTTCGCGGCCAAGCAGCTCGCGTCCACGCGCTCCCGGACGGTCGGGGTCGTGACCTGGGGGAACACGCAGTTCGGGCCGGCCAACGTGCTGCTCGCGCTGGAGGCGGCCGCGCGGACCACGGAGTACCGCCTCTCCACGGTCAACGTGGTGTCCATGTCGCCCGAGGCGTTCCGCGACGCCGTCGGCCAGCTCCTCGAGCAGGCCGTCGAGGCGCTGGTCGTGATCGTGCCCCACGAGTCGGTGCTCCGCGAGGCGCAGTCCCTCGACCTCGACCTGCCGGTCGTGGTGGTGGAGGGCGACCTCTCCGAGACCCCGCTGACCGCCGGCGTCGACAACCTCCAGGGCGCCCGGCTCGCCACGGCGCACCTGCTGGCGCTGGGGCACGACACGGTCGTGCACCTGTCCGGGCCGACGGGCTGGGCGGAGTCGCGCGCCCGCCGGGACGGCTGGCGCCTGGAGCTGGAGAGCCAGGGGCGCCGGGTCCCGCCATTGCGGTGGGGCGGCGACTGGAGCGCGCGCAGCGGCTACACCACCGGACGGTCGCTGGCCCGTGAGCCCGACGTGACCGCGGTGTTCGTCGCCAACGACCAGATGGCGCTCGGTCTCCTGCGCGCGCTGCGCGAGGAGGGGCGCCGGGTGCCCGAGGACGTCAGCGTGGTCGGCTTCGACGACCTGCCGGAGGCGCAGTACTTCCTGCCCGCGCTGACGACCGTGCGGCAGGACTTCACCGAGCTGGGCCGGCGGGTGATGGACGTGCTCAACCGGGTGCTCGGCGGCGAGGAGCAGCCCTCGGTGGACCTGGTGCCGACGACGCTGGTGGTGCGCGAGTCGACGGGCCCTGCCCCGAAACCGGCGGGCTAAACGCCCAAGCCGGGGCAAATCCGCTCCGGACCATAACTTTTCCGCCTCGGTCCTTGACCGGACCCTGTGGTGACCGACACACTCGACCGATGTGAGCGCTCATGTGAGCGTTCACATCAGATCCACAGGAAGGTGTGAACCGTGACGGAGCAGGTGTCCGGAGCAGAGCGGGTCGTCGTCGGCGTGGACTTCGGCACGCTGTCCGGCCGGGCCCTCGTGGTCCGGGTCTCCGACGGCGCCGAGCTCGGCACGGCCGTCCACGAGTACCCGCACGGGGTCCTCGACCGGCAGCTCCCCGACGGGACGCCGCTCGACCCCGAATGGGCGCTGCAGGTCGCCGACGACTACCTCGACGTGCTGCGCAACGCCGTACCCGCCGCCGTCGCCGCCGCGGGCATCGACCCCGCGCAGGTCGTCGGCATCGCCACCGACTTCACCGCCTGCACGATGGTGCCGACCACCGCGGACGGCACCCCGCTCTCCGACGTCACGAAGTGGTCCGGCGAGCCGCACGCCTACGTCAAGCTCTGGCGCCACCACGCCGCACAGGGCCAGGCCGACCGGCTCAACGACCTCGCCCGCGAGAGGGGCGAAGTCTGGCTGGCCCGCTACGGCGGGCTGATCTCCTCGGAGTGGGAGTTCGCCAAGGGCCTGCAGATGCTCGAGGAGGCGCCGGCGGTGTACGCCGCGACGGCGCACTTCGTCGAGGCCGCGGACTGGATCGTCTGGCAGCTCAGCGGCGAGCTCACCCGCAACGCCTGCACGGCCGGCTACAAGGGCATCTACCAGGACGGCACCTACCCGAGCCGCGAGTTCCTCGCCGCGCTCAACCCCGACTTCGCCGACTTCGTCGCCGAGAAGATCGATCGGCCGATGGCCAAGCTCGGCGACCGGGTCGGCTCGCTGACCGCCGAGGCCGCGAAGCTGACCGGACTGCCCGAGGGCATCGCGGTCGCCACCGGCAACGTCGACGCGCACGTCACCGCCCCCGCGGCCCGTGCGGTCGAGGCCGGCCAGATGGTGGCGATCATGGGCACGTCGACCTGTCACGTGATGAACGGCGACGTGCTCCGCGAGGTGCCCGGCATGTGCGGCGTGGTCGAGGGAGGGATCACGCAGGGGCTCTGGGGCTACGAGGCCGGTCAGTCCGGGGTCGGCGACATCTTCGGCTGGTACGTCGAGCACCAGGTCCCGGCGTCCTACCGCGATGCCGCCGAGCAGGCCGGGCTGTCGGTGCACGAGCACCTGACCGCGCTGGCGGGCGAGCAGGCCATCGGCGAGCACGGCCTGGTCGCCCTCGACTGGCACAGCGGCAACCGGTCGGTGCTCGTCGACCACGACCTGTCCGGCCTGGTGGTCGGGCTGACCCTGGCCACCCGGCCCGAGGACGTCTACCGCGCGCTGCTCGAGGCCACCGCCTTCGGCACCCGCACCATCGTCGAGGCCTTCGAGTCCGCCGGCGTCCCGGTCAAGGAGCTCGTCGTCGCGGGCGGCCTGCTGAAGAACCCGCTCCTGATGCAGATCTACGCCGACGTGACCAACCTGCCGCTCTCGACCATCGGCTCCACGCAGGGCCCGGCGCTCGGCTCCGCGATCCACGCGGCCGTCGCGGCGGGGGAGTACCCCGACGTGCACGCCGCCTCCGAGGTGATGGGCCGCCTCGACCGCGGCCGCTACGTGCCGATCCCCGCGAACGTCGAGGCCTACGACGCGCTCTACGCGGAGTACCGCACGCTGCACGACTACTTCGGCCGCGGCGCCAACGAGGTCATGCACCGGCTCAAGCAGCGCCGTCGGCAGGCCCGGGAGGTGTCGTCGCGATGAGCGTCTCGACCGACGTCACCACCACGATCCACGCGCTGCGGGCGCAGGTGGCCACGCTGCACGCCGAGCTCACCCGCTGGCAGCTGGTCGCCTGGACCGCCGGCAACGTCTCGGCCCGGGTGCCCGGACGCGACCTGCTGGTCATCAAGCCGTCCGGCGTCTCCTACGACGAGCTGTCCGCGGAGTCGATGGTGGTCTGCGACCTCGACGGCACCCTCGTCGAGGGCGAGCACGCCCCGTCGTCCGACACCGCCGCGCACGCCTACGTCTACAAGCACATGCCCGAGGTCGGCGGGGTGGTGCACACCCACTCCACCTACGCCACCGCGTGGGCCGCCCGCGGCGAGGCCATCCCGTGCGTGCTGACGATGGTGGCCGACGAGTTCGGCGGCGACATCCCGGTCGGCCCCTTCGCGCTGATCGGCGACGACTCGATCGGCCGCGGCATCGTCGAGACGCTGCGCACCAGCCGGTCGAAGGCCGTGCTCATGCAGAACCACGGACCCTTCACGGTCGGCAAGGACGCCCGCGCCGCGGTCAAGGCCGCCGTCCTGCTCGAGGACGTCGCGCGGACCGTGCACGTCGCCCGCCAGCTCGGCGACCCGCTGCCGATCGCGCAGCAGGACGTCGACGCGCTCTACGACCGCTACCAGAACGTCTACGGCCAGCAGTCCACCTCAACGCCAGGGAGCCTCTCGTGACCACCGCTCAGCAGCCGGAGATCTGGTTCCTCACCGGGAGCCAGGGCCTGTACGGCGAGGACGTGCTCAAGCAGGTCGCCGACCAGTCCCGCGCGGTGTCGGACCGGCTCGCCGCGTCCGCCGACATCCCGGTCGCCGTCGTGGCCAAGCCGGTGCTCACCGACGCCGGCGCGATCCGCAGCGTGATGCTCGCGGCCAACGCCGACGACGCGTGCGTCGGGGTGATCGCGTGGATGCACACCTTCAGCCCCGCGAAGATGTGGATCTCCGGTCTCGACCAGCTCCGCAAGCCGCTGCTGCACCTGCACACGCAGGCCAACGTGGAGCTGCCCTGGGCCGAGATCGACATGGACTTCATGAACCTGAACCAGGCGGCGCACGGCGACCGCGAGTTCGGGTTCGTGCAGACCCGGCTCGGCCTCGACCGGCTCACCGTCGCCGGTCACGTGAGCGACCCGCGGGTCACGGCTCGTGTCGGGACGTGGACGCGTGCGGCGCTCGGGCGTGCGGAGCTGTCCCGGATGCGGCTGGCCCGCTTCGGCGACAACATGCGCAACGTCGCGGTGACCGAGGGTGACAAGGTCGAGGCCGAGCTGCGGTGGGGGGTCTCCGTCAACACCTACGGCGTCAACGAGCTCGTCGAGGTCGTCGACGCGGTGGCCGACAAGGAGATCGACGTCCTCGTCGAGGAGTACGCCGACCTCTACGACGTCGTCCCCGAGCTGCGGGCCGGCGCCGAGCGCCACGAGTCGCTGAGGTACGGCGCGCGCATCGAGCTCGGCCTGCGGGCCTTCCTGACCGACGGGGGCTTCTCCGCGTTCACGACGAACTTCGAGGACCTCGGCGGCCTGCGGCAGCTGCCCGGTCTCGCCGTACAACGCCTGATGGCGGACGGGTACGGCTTCGGCGGCGAGGGCGACTGGAAGACGTCGGTGATGCTGCGCACCCTCAAGGTCGTCGCCGACGGACTGCCGGGCGGCACGTCCTTCATGGAGGACTACACCTACCACCTGGTCCCCGGCGAGGAGGTCATCCTCGGCGCGCACATGCTCGAGGTCTGCCCGTCGATCGCGGCCGCGAAGCCGACGCTGGAGATCCACCCGCTCGGCATCGGCGGCCGCGAGGACCCGGTCCGGCTGGTGTTCGACGCCGCGCCGGGTGACGCGGTCATCCTCGGCACCGCCGACATGGGCGACCGCTTCCGGTTCGTCGCCAACACCGCCGAGGTCGTCGCCCCGCTGGCGGCGCTGCCGAAGCTGCCCGTCGCGCGGGCCGTCTGGAAGCCGGCCCCCGACCTCCGCACGTCGACCGAGTCCTGGCTGACCGCCGGCGGTCCGCACCACACGGTGCTGTCCACCGCGCTGAACGCCGACCACCTCGGCGACCTGGCCGACATGACCGGCACCGAGCTGGTCCTGATCGACCACGACACCACGGTCCGCCGGCTCCGCCAGGAGCTGCGCTGGAACCAGGCGTACCACCGACTCGCGCAGGGGTTCTGATGTCTGCGCAGGCAAGAGAAGACCGGCCGCCCACACCAGGGAGAGCCCCTGCAGGCCGTGCAACGAAAGGGAGAAATTCAGTGCGAAGGTTGATCGCAGGAGTCGCCGGCGCCGCTCTGGCCCTGAGCCTCGCGGCTTGTGGCGGCAGCAGCTCGGGAAGCGGGGACAAGGGCACCATCGGTGTCGCCATGCCCACGAAGTCGTCGGAGCGTTGGATCGCCGACGGCAACAACATCAAGAAGCAGCTCGAGGCGGCCGGCTACAAGGTCGACCTTCAGTACGCCGAGGATGACATCCCGACCCAGGTCTCCCAGGTGGAGAACATGGTCACCAAGGGCGAGAAGATGCTGGTCATCGCCGCCATCGACGGTACGGCGCTCGGCGACGTGCTCTCGACCGCCAAGGACAGCGACATCCCGGTGATCTCCTACGACCGGCTGATCCGCGACACCGACGCGGTCGACTACTACACGACCTTCGACAACGAGAAGGTCGGCGTCCTGCAGGCCCAGTCGCTCGTCGACGGCCTCAAGGCGAGCGGCGCCAAGGCGCCGTACAACGTCGAGCTGTTCGCGGGCTCGCCGGACGACAACAACGCGACGTTCTTCTGGAACGGCGCGATGACCGTCCTCAAGCCGATGATCGACTCGGGCGACATCAAGGTGGTGTCCGGCCAGACCAAGTTCGAGCAGGCCGCCATCCTGCGCTGGGACCCGGCGACGGCCCAGAAGCGCATGGAGGACATCCTCACCAAGAGCTACACGCAGGAGACCGTGAACGGCGTCCTCTCGCCGTACGACGGCCTGTCGCTCGGCATCATCGCGGCGCTGAAGGCCAACGGCTACAGCGGCGGCGGCAAGGAGCTGCCCGTCGTGACCGGCCAGGACGCCGAGGTGCAGTCGGTGAAGTCGATCCTCGCGGGCGAGCAGTACTCCACGATCTTCAAGGACACGCGTGAGCTCGCGAAGGTCACGGTGGCCATGGTCAAGGCCATCGCCAGCGACAAGAAGCCCGAGGTCAACGACACCGAGACCTACGACAACGGCAAGAAGGTCGTGCCGTCGTACCTGCTGGACCCGGTGTCGGTCACCAAGGACGATGTCACCAAGGAGCTCGTCGACACGGGTTACTACACCCAGGCCGAGCTGAAGTAACCCCGAGCCGTGGGTGCCCCGGTGGACTCATCCACCGTGCTACCGGGGCACCCACGCACCACCGTGTTCTGCACTGATGTGAGAAGGGCCCGATGAGCCAGCCGATCCTGGAGATGCGCTCGATCACCAAGGAGTTCCCTGGTGTGAAGGCGCTGAGTGACGTCAGCCTGACCGTGAAGCGCGGAGACATCCACGCGATCTGCGGCGAGAACGGCGCAGGCAAGTCGACGCTGATGAAGGTGCTCAGCGGCGTCTACCCGCACGGGTCCTACTCGGGCGACATCATGTTCGACGGCAACGTCGTGGAGTTCAAGGACATCCGCCAGAGCGAGGCGGCCGGCATCGTCATCATCCACCAGGAGCTGGCGCTGATCCCGGAGCTGTCGATCGCGGAGAACATCTTCCTCGGCAACGAGACCGCCTCCGGCGGGGTGATCAGCTGGGACCGCGCCAACCGGCAGGCCATCGAGCTGCTCGCCCGGGTCGGCCTCGCCGAGAACCCCCTCACCCCGGTCAAGCACCTCGGGGTCGGCAAGCAGCAGCTCGTGGAGATCGCCAAGGCGCTCTCCAAGGAGGTCAAGCTGCTGATCCTCGACGAGCCGACGGCCGCCCTCAACGACGACGACTCCCAGCACCTGCTCGGCCTGCTCAAGGGCCTGCAGGGCAAGGGCATCACCTCGATCATGATCAGCCACAAGCTGAACGAGATCGAGCAGATCGCCGACGAGATCACGATCATCCGCGACGGCCGCACCATCGAGACGCTCGGCGTCGCCGAGGACGCCGTCGACGAGGACCGGATCATCCGTGGGATGGTCGGCCGCGACCTCGAGCACCGCTTCCCCGAGCACGAGCCGGAGATCGGCGACGTCCTCTTCGAGATCTCCGACTGGTCGGTGATGCACCCGCTCGACCACTCGCGCGCGGTCATCAAGGACGCGAACCTCAACGTCAGGCGTGGCGAGATCGTGGGGATCGCCGGCCTGATGGGCGCCGGGCGCACCGAGCTCGCCCGCAGCGTCTTCGGCCGCTCCTACGGCAGCCGCGTCGAGGGCAGGCTGGTGCTCAACGGCAAGGAGCTGCACCTCAACTCCGTGCCGGCCGCCATCGACGCCGGCATCGCCTACCTGACCGAGGACCGCAAGGTGCTCGGACTCAACCTCATCGACGACATCAAGCGCTCGATCTCCTCGGCGGGCCTGTCCAAGCTGCGCAAGGGCCTCACCGTCGACCAGCGCGAGGAGGTCGTGGTCGCGGAGAAGTACCGCACCAGCATGAACATCAAGACCCCCACGGTGAACGAGGGCGTCGCCAAGCTGTCGGGCGGCAACCAGCAGAAGGTCGTGCTGAGCAAGTGGATGTTCACCGACCCGCAGCTGCTGATCCTCGACGAGCCGACGCGCGGCATCGACGTCGGTGCGAAGTACGAGATCTACGGGGTGATCCAGCGCCTGGCCAAGCAGGGCCGCGGCGTCCTGGTCATCTCCTCGGAGCTGCCCGAGCTGCTCGGGCTCTGCGACCGCATCTACACCCTCGCCGAGGGCCGCATCACCCATGAGTTCAGCCGCGACGACGCCAGCCAGGAGTCCTTGATGCGCTACATGACCACGTCCACCCGGGAGCAAGAGGTAGTCCGATGAACAGTGTGAAGAACCTGCTGCGGGGCAACGTCCGCCAGTACGGCATGGTCATCGCGCTGGTGGCCATCGTGGTGCTGTTCCAGATCATGACCGACGGCATCCTGCTGCGGCCGCTCAACCTGACCAACCTGTTCACCCAGAACGCCTCGATCCTGATCCTGGCGATCGGCATGGTGATCGTGATCATCGCTCGTCACATCGACCTGTCGGTCGGGTCCGTGGCCGCGTTCACCGGCGCGGTGGCCGCGATCCTGATGACGAAGTACGACGTCCCGTGGGTGCTCGCGGTCATCCTCTGCCTGGCGCTCGGCGCCGTGATCGGCGCGTGGCACGGCTTCTGGGTGGCGTACGTCGGCATCCCGGCGTTCATCGTGACCCTGTCGAGCATGCTGCTGTTCCGCGGCCTCACGCTCGTCGTGCTCAAGGGGGCGACCGTCGGTGGCCTGCCGGACGGCTTCGAGGCGATGGGCAACGGCTTCCTTCCCGACGTCGGCCCGGACACCGGCCTGTCGAACCTCACGCTGCTCATCGCCGCGCTGCTCTCGGTCTTCCTGGTCTTCCTCGAGTTCCGCAAGCGCGCGTCGGCGATCCGCTACAACTTCGACGTGGCTCCGGTCGGCCTGTTCTACGCCAAGCTCGTCGCCATCGTGGCCGTGGTGATGATCTTCGCCTACCTGCTCGCGCAGTACCGCGGCCTGCCGATCGTCGCGCTGATCCTGTTCGTGCTGATCGGCGTCTACGGCTTCATCACCCAGCGCACCGTCATCGGCCGGCACGTGTACGCGATCGGCGGCAACGTCGACGCGGCCACCATGTCCGGCGTCCGCACCAAGCGGGTCGACTTCCTGGTGATGACGAACATGGGCCTGCTCGCCGCGCTGGCGGGCATGGTGACCGCGGCCCGCCTGACGGCCGCCAACCCCAAGGCCGGCACCAACTTCGAGCTCGACGCGATCGCCGCGGCGTTCATCGGCGGTGCGGCCGTCACCGGCGGCGTCGGCACCGTGGTCGGCGCGATCATCGGCGGCTTCGTCATGGGTGTCCTGAACAACGGCATGTCGCTGATGGGTGTCTCCATCGACTGGCAGCAGGCCGTCAAGGGTCTCGTGCTGCTGGCCGCGGTCGCCTTCGACGTCTGGAACAAGAAGCGGACCTCGGTCGGCGGTGGTGCCGGAGCCGAGGACACGGCGGCCACGGCCGCTCCACCGGCCGAGCTCGTCGAGGAGATCGAGCATGCCGAGGCGCCGGGCACGGAGGCCCCGGCGGCCACCACCAGCCCGTAGCTCCACGAGGCGCCCACCGCTGACTTGGCGCGTTTGGCGGCACCACTGACGCTGACTTGGCGCGTTTGGTTGTGACGCTCCCACCAGATGCGCCAAGTCAGCGTCGTTTCGGCAACGAGATGCGCCAAGTCAGCGTGAGGCTCAGGCCAGACCGGTGTCGCCGGCGCTCACCACCAGCCCTGACGCCGCGCCCAGCGCAGCAGCAGACCGGAGATCGCCAGCATCGCGACCAGCACGATCACCAGCTGGGTCCAGTGGGTGGTGGCGTTGACGATGACGTTCATGCCGTAGACGGACGCGATCGCGGTCACCGGCAGGGTCACGGCCGCGATCACCGCGAGCCGCTCCATCGCGAGGGTCATCTTGGTGTTGACCTTGGTCTGGTAGAGCTCGATCACGCCGAACAGGAACTGCGACTCGCCGTCGGCGACCGACCGCACCCGGTCGAACTGCTCGGCGAGGTCGCGGGCCAGCAGCCGGGACGGCTCCGGGACGAACCGGTCCAGCGAGGAGATCCGGGCGAACACGTCGTGCGACTGGGCCGCCATCGTCCGTGCGGTGATCAGCTCGTGCCGGATCAGGAACATCCGCTCGAGCAGCTCCTCCGGGTCGGTCAGCTGCGAGGCCATCACGTGCTGCTCGAGGCCGGGCAGCTTTTCCGCGACGTCGCCGATGAGCTGGCGCTGCCGCCGGGCGACCGCCGACGTGACGGCGTACGACACCTCCGCCGGGATCGTCGGCCGGAAGCGACCCGTCTCGATCCGGTGCAGCACGCCGGACGTCTCGACCATCGCCTCGACGGGGTCGACGATCGGGTTCAGCGGCCCGTGCACGGTGACGATGAACCGGTCGCCGATGATCTGGTCGACCTCCAGCAGGTGCACGTGGCCGGCCTTGCCCAGCAGCGGTGAGTGCACGGTGAAGAAGTAGTGGTCGGTGTAGCTGTGCACGGTCGGCACGTGGTTGCGGGTGCGGCACGCCTCGATGACCAGCGGGTGGCAGCCGAGTCCCTGGAGGAAGCCGTCGACCTGCTCGTCCCAGGCGGGGACGTCGACCCAGACAAATCCGTCGTCGCGGCACAGCAGCTCGACCACGTCGTCGCTGTCGTGGGGGTGCGCGCCCTCGGCGTCCACGAACCGCACGTCCATGGGGACAGCGTCTCCCTCCAACCAACAACTGTCGAGCATCCGGCCCCGCGCGCCCCTCCCGGTAGTCCGTGACGAAGTGGCTGGTCCGGTGTCGCTCCTGAGCCGTTTCGTCACGGACTACCGGGGCCGGTCGGGCCGACACGGGTATGACGGGTGTCTCACCTCATGGCCATGAGGGGAGCGGTGCCCTAGGTTGCGGCAGGTGAGGATCGCCGTGGCAGCAGAGACCCGCGAGGGCGAGACGCGCGTGGCGGTGGTGCCCGAGCTGGTCGGCAAGCTGACCGGACTGGGGTACACCGTGGCCGTCGAGCCCGATGCCGGCGCGGGGGCACTGCACCCCGACGACGAGTACGTCGCCGCAGGAGCCGAGGTGGTCGACGAGCCGTGGCTCGACGCCGACCTCGTCGTCTCGGTGAACCCGCTCACCCCGTCCGTCGTACGCCGGTTGCGAGCGGGTGTGGCGACGATGTCGTTCCTGCCGGTCAACCAGCAGCTCGACCTGGTGTCCGACCTGCGCGACTGCGGCATCACGTCGTTCGCGATGGAGCTCGTGCCCCGCATCTCCCGCGCCCAGTCGATGGACGCGTTGTCGTCGCAGGCGCTCGTCTCCGGCTACCGCTGCGCGGTGGTCGCGGCCGGTCTGCTCCGGCGGTTCTTCCCGCTGAACATGACGGCGGCCGGCACCGTGCCTCCCGCCGAGGTCGTCGTGCTGGGCGCCGGCGTCGCCGGGCTCCAGGCGATCGCCACCGCCAAGCGGCTCGGCGCCGTCGTCAAGGCGTACGACGTCCGGGCCGCCGCCGCGGAGGAGATCCGCTCGATGGGCGCCGTCGCGATCGAGCTCGAGCTCGAGACCCTCGAAGGTGCCGGTGGCTACGCCCGCGAGATGACCGAGGACCGTGCGACCCGTCAGCGCGACCTGCTCGCGCCGTACATCGCCGCCGCCGACGCCCTGATCACCACCGCCGCGGTGCCCGGCCGGCAGGCGCCGCTGCTGGTCACCGCCGCCATGGTCGAGCAGATGAAGCCCGGGTCGGTGGTGGTCGACCTCGCCGCGGAGTCCGGCGGCAACGTCGAGGGCGCACAGCCGGGTCAGGTCGTGCGGATCGGGCACGCCCAGGTCTGGGGCGGCTCCAACGTCCCCGCGCAGATGCCGGGACCGGCGTCCCGGCTCTACGCGCAGAACGTCGTCAACCTGGTCACGCTGATGACCCGCACGTCCGACGACGGGGCGGCCTTCGCGCCGGACTTCGACGACGAGATCGTCGCCGGCTCCTGCGTGACCCACGACGGCGCGGTGCTGCACGAGCCGACCCGGACCGCCCTGGAAGGAGACCCCGCATGAGCGAGCCCGTCGTCTGGCTGACGATCTTCGTGCTGAGCGTGTTCGTCGGGGTCGAGGTGATCGCCAAGGTCTCCTCGACGCTGCACACCCCGCTGATGTCCGGGGCGAACGCCATCCACGGCATCATCCTGCTCGGCGCGATCCTGGTCACCGGCTATGCCGAGACCACCGGGCAGCTGGTCGTGGGGCTCGTGGCGGTGGTGCTCGCGACCGTGAACATGGTCGGCGGCTTCGTGGTCACCGACCGGATGCTGCAGATGTTCACGCGGAAGAAGCCGCCGGTCCGGGCGAAGGTCGAGCAGTGAGCGCCACACCGGTCTGGGCGCAGGTCGCCTACCTCGTCGCGGCCGTCTGCTTCATCCTCGCCCTCAAGGGCCTCTCGTCTCCGCGCACCGCCCGCGGCGGCAACCTGGTCGGCGCGTTCGGCGCGGTCCTCGCCTGCGTCGTGGTCTTCCTGTACGCCGGCCTCGACCACGTCGTGCCGATCCTGGTCGCCATCGCGATCGGTACGGCGGTCGGGCTGGTCGGCGCACGCCGGGTGCAGATGACCCAGATGCCGCAGCTGGTCGCGCTGTTCAACGGCGTCGGCGGCGGCGCCGCGGCGCTGGTCGCGCTGCTCGAGCTCAGCGACACCGCGGGCCAGCAGCCGGAGAAGTTCACGCTGGCCGCGACCGCGTTCACGATCCTGGTCGGCTCGGTGTCGTTCGCCGGGTCGCTGGTCACCTTCGCCAAGCTGCAGGAGCTGATGACCTCGCGGCCGGTGGTGTTCCCCGGGCTGCCGGTCGCGTTCGGGATCACGATCCTGGCCGCGCTGGTGCTGTCCGTGCTCACCGTCACCGGGCCGGCCGTCTGGGTCGGCGTGGTGCTGACGCTGGTCGGGCTGCTGCTCGGCGTGCTCCTCGTGCTGCCGGTCGGCGGGGCCGACGTGCCCATCGTCATCTCGCTGCTCAACGCGTTCACCGGCCTGACCGTCGCGGCGGGCGGCTACGTGCTCGGCAACGTGCTGCTGCTGGTCGCGGGCACGCTCGTCGGTGCCAGCGGCACGTTCCTCACCAAGCTGATGGCGTCGGCCATGGGCCGCTCGGTCGCGAACATCCTGTTCGGCGCGCTGAAGGGCGGCTCCACCCTCGGCGCCGGCGAGGCGTCCGACCGCCCGGTGCGCTCGGCCCATCCCGAGGACGTGGCCATCCTGCTCGGCTACGCGCACCGCGTGATCATCGTCCCGGGCTACGGGCTGGCCGTCGCGCAGGCCCAGCACACGCTGCGCGAGCTGGTGGACGAGCTCTCCGACCGCGGCATCGCCGTCGACTACGCGATCCACCCGGTGGCCGGCCGGATGCCCGGACACATGAACGTGCTGCTCGCCGAGGCGCAGGTGCCCTACGAGCAGCTGGTCGAGATGGACGACATCAACTCGCAGTTCAAGCAGACCGACGTGGTGCTCGTGGTCGGCGCGAACGACGTGGTGAACCCGGCCGCGAAGACAACCCCCGGTGCGCCGATCTACGGGATGCCGATCCTGAACGCCGACGAGGCCCAGCAGATCGTCTTCCTCAAGCGGTCGATGCGGCCGGGTTTCGCCGGCATCGAGAACGAGCTGCTCTTCGACCCCAAGACGACCCTGCTGTTCGGCGACGCCAAGGACTCGCTCGGCAAGCTGCTCAGCGCGGTCAAGAACCTTTAACGAGACCCGTGTAACAGTCAGTTACACGGGTACCGGTCGCGCCGATACACTCCCAGCGCGGGGAGGGAGCCGTGTTTCTTGCCGTGACCAAGGAGGTCACCACACCATGACCGACGACGAGAAGAACCCCTACGGCCGCCCCGACGGCCACCGCTACGACGCCCCCGAGTCCGACGAGGACCGCTCCTCCAAGAGCTGGGACTACGCCATCCTCGGCATCCTGGTCGCCGTGCTCCTGGTGCTCGTCGCCACCGGTGTCGTGCCGATCTTCGACTTCTGACGCCGCTGCCGGATTCCCTGGGTCCCCTGGGAAACCGGCACACCCCCAGCGTTGCAACGTCGGGGCTGAGCCAGTTTCGTCGGGTCTCTTCGGGGCGGTGCTCACCCCGCTGCCGGTTTACCAGGGCACCCTGGTAATCCGGCACCTCCCCAGGTTTTCCACCCGGCGCCGACGGTCAGCCGACCACGCCGTACAACCGGTCACCGGCGTCGCCGAGCCCCGGCACGATGTAGCCCTTCTCGTTGAGCCGCTCGTCCATGCCCGCGGTGACCACCGTGACCGGGATGCCGAGCCCGTCGAGCTCCTTCCCCAGCCGCTCGCAGCCCTCGGGCGCGGACAGCAGGCAGATCGCGGTGATGTGGTCGGCGCCGCGGTCCACCAGGAACCGGATCGCCGCCGCCAGCGTCCCGCCGGTCGCCAGCATCGGGTCGAGGACGTAGCACTGCCGGCCGGACAGGTCGTCGGGCAGCCGCTCGGCGTACGTCGACGCCTCGAGCGTCTCCTCGTTGCGCACCATGCCGAGGAACCCGACCTCCGCCGTCGGCAGCAGCCGCATCATCCCGTCGAGCATGCCGAGCCCGGCCCGCAGGATCGGCACGACCAACGGCTTGGGGGTCGCGAGCTTCACGCCCTGCGCGTCCGCGACCGGTGTAGTCACCGTCACCGTGTCCACGCGCACGTCGCGGGTCGCCTCGTAGGCCAGCAACGTCACCAGCTCGTCCGCCAGCCGGCGGAAGGTGGGCGAGTCGGTGCGTTCGTCCCGCAAAGTCGTGAGCTTGTGGGCGATCAGCGGGTGGTCGGCGACGTGGGTGCGCATGGCCGCAAACCTAGTGGCTGCCTCGGGGGCGTGCGAGTGGTGGTGCGAGGCCGGGTGACCTGTCACCATCGATGTCGAGGCTTCACAACGGGGCCGGACCCAGGAGGGGTGACATGTCGCAGGAGTTCGAGGCGAACACCGAAGGTGTGGACTTCGTCCTGGTCGCCTATCGCGAGGAAGGGCTCTGGCAGCTCCAGGAGCTCGAGGCCGAGAAGGCCGCCGACCTGGACGGGTTCGCCGTGGAGCTGCGCCGCTATCCCGGCGACGGCGGTGCGCTCGGTCTGGTGTCGATCGACGAGGACTTCTTCCTGCTCGTGCGGGTGCTCGGCGCGGAGGTCCGGCTGCTGCTCTCGGACGTGACGGCCGCGACCGACTGGCCGCTGGCCGCCTCGGTCGTGGAGCACCTCGACCTGCCGCTCCCGGACGACGAGGAGGAGCAGGAGCCGGCCGGCGACCTCGGCATCGTGGCCGACCTCGGCATGGGCGCGATGGACATGGGCGCGCTGCTCGACGACTACGAGCTCTACCCCGACGAGATGCTCGGGGACATCGCGTCCCGGCTCGGCTTCGGCCGGCTGTACGACGAGATCGTCGGCGTCCCCGCGCCGTGAGCCCCGCCTCCCCCTGGGACCCCGCGATGCGCGAGGCCCTCGACGAGGCACGCGCGGCGCTGGCCACGGACGACGTACCCATCGGGGCGGTGGTGGTCGATCCGGCCGGCGCTGTCGTCGGCCGCGGCCGCAACCGTCGCGAGGCCGACGCCGACCCGACGGCGCATGCCGAGGTCGTCGCGCTGCGCCAGGCCGCGCACGCGCGCGGGGAGTGGCGGCTGTCCGGCTGCACCCTGGTGGTCACCCTCGAGCCCTGCACGATGTGCGCGGGCGCGACCGTGCTGTCCCGCGTCGACCGGCTGGTGTTCGCGGCCTTCGACGACAAGGCCGGCGCGGTCGGCTCGCTGTGGGACGTGGTCCGCGACCGCCGGCTCAACCACCGCCCCGAGGTCGTCAGCGGCGTGCTCGCCGAGGAGTCGACCGACCTGCTGCGGGGCTTCTTCGCCACCCACCGCGCGTAGGTCGACGTGCCCAACCTCCGTCCTGGCCCCTCGCAGCCCCGGGATCGCGGTAGGCCTGTCCGTTTACGCGTCGGGCGACCGATTTCAACCGCGCGGCAGGGGTCCGGTACCCTCATCGGCGGTGGCGTGTCCGAGCGGCCTAAGGAGAACGCCTCGAAAGCGTTTGTGGGCGCAAGTCCACCGAGGGTTCAAATCCCTCCGCCACCGCCAGCCACGGTCCTCGACAGAGCTCGAGGCCACCGTCGACAGGAATCCGCGCCCCAGGGGCGCGGATTCCTGTCGTCTCGGCTGAGGTCGTCATCACATCGACACGGCAAGCTGCGTACGCGGCGCCGGCCCTGCGCCGGACCCGGTCTGCACTGCGCGCTCCAGGTCGCGGAAGAAGCAGGCGGTGATGTGGCCGGCGGCGAGCGAGAGCGGTGCCCGGCCGAGCCGGGAGACCAGCCCGCTCACGCGAGCGCGAGCGTCGTAGACCAGGGCGGTCGTCCGCGGCTCGAATCCCTCGTCCAACCGAACGCACAGATCCAGCTCGAGGGTCCCGAAGCGGCCGCGACCGGCTACCGAGACCACCAGCTCTGAACCCGGGCAGGTGTCTTCGATGGCGAAGGTGCCCTGGTAGGTGTCAGCCAGCCGGCCCACGCGCGCGGCCAGCGTGGCCGAGTACCGCCCGGCGCCGACCGGGCTGAGTCGCTCGCAACCGGGAATGACGGCAAGCAGGACCTCGCGGTCGTGCAGCGCCGTCCAGACCTCTCCGGCGGAAGCCGGCACGTGCCGTACGTCGGTGAACCGCATCCGTGCCTCCCTTGGTCGCTCAGTGCTCAGGAAGGAGGCGGCGCCGGGATCCCTGATACATGGCGCGCTCGGGGACGGACGGCTGACGGCGCCGTCGTCGGCCGTAGCTCATCGACGTACAACGTGTCGCCGCGGGGCGAATCGCGTTGCTGGTAAGCCAATTCGGGGCATCCGAAACATTCAGTCGCGGTGCTGCCGAGACCGATCGCAGGATGGCTAGGAGTGATGGTGCCGCGGACCTTGACCGGGTCCCTCCGCAGTCCTAGCGTCGAACAGTTCCTTCAGTAAGAGGGCCGCCTGCTCGAGGCCCGTTCCGAGGACCAGGCGGCCGGCACCAACTGGGAATCGGGTGAGAGCCATGAGCGCTTCACTGCCCCGCCGTCTTCTCGCCGAGTTCGTCGGCACCGGCCTGCTGGTCCTCTTCGGCGCCGGCTCGGTGGTCGCCGCCCTCACGATGAACGGCGGGCGCCTCGCCTACGGCGGGCTGGGCATCATCGCCCTGGCCTTCGGTCTGGTGGTGGCCCTGGTCATCTACGCCGTCGGCACGACGTCCGGTGCGCACATCAACCCGGCCGTGACCGTCGGCCTGGCAGCGGCCCGACGCTTCCGCTGGGCCGAGGTCGCGCCGTACGTGGTCGCGCAGCTGCTCGGTGCCTTCGTCGGTGCCCTGCTCATCGTGGCGTACGTCGGCAGCCGGGCCACCGACTTCGGCAGCGTGGGCCTCACGGCTCTCGGCCCCGGCGTCAACGGCCTGCAGGGCATCGTCGCCGAGGCGCTCGGGACGTTCCTGCTGGTCTTCACGATCATGGCGGTCGCGGTCGACAAGCGGGCTCCCGCCGGCTGGGCCGGCTTCCTCATCGGGCTGGCGGTCGCGACCGAGATCATGCTCATCGGTCCGTTCACCGGCGGGTCCGTCAACCCGGCGCGCTCGTTCGGCCCCTACCTGGTGAACCAGCTCTTCGGCGGGTCGACGCCGTGGTCGGAGTTCTACGTCTACATCGTCGGACCGCTCCTCGGCGGCGCTGCGGGGGCACTCGCCTACGACCTCCTGGCCCGCCCGGGCGCTGCCGTCCGTCGGAGGCGCGCCGGTCGAGGCCGGCACGCCCGCCGCGGAGCCCCCCGGCGACCGAGGCGGAGCCGGGCAGCCGGCGGAGGTCCCCACCCAGTCACGCCGGGAGGCGCCCTCGCGCTCGGAGACGAAGACCTGAGTCGTCCTCCCCACCATCGACGCGTCCAACCAGTCAGCTTCAGGGAAGGGAGCAGCGCCCATGCCAGGCAACAAGGCAGTCATCTTCAAGGGGCCCGGAACCGTCGCAGTCGAGACCACCGACTACCCGACGTTCGAGCTCAAGGACGGTCCAGGGGTGAACCCGGCCAACGTGGGCCGCAAGCTCCCGCACGCCGCGATCCTCAAGGTCGTCGCCACCAACATCTGCGGCAGCGACCAGCACATGGTCCGTGGCCGGACGACCGCTCCCCAGGGTCTGGCGCTCGGCCACGAGATCACCGGCGAGGTGGTCGAGACCGGGCCGGACGTGGAGTACATCAAGAAGGGCGACCTGGTGTCGGTCCCGTTCAACATCGCCTGCGGCCGGTGCCGCAACTGCAAGGAGGGCAAGACCGGTGTCTGCCTGAACGTCAACCCGGACCGGCCGGGCTCGGCGTACGGCTACGTCGACATGGGCGGCTGGGTCGGCGGCCAGGCGGAGTACGCGCTCGTGCCGTACGCCGACTGGAACCTGCTGAAGTTCCCCGACCGGGACCAGGCCATGGAGAAGATCCGCGACCTGGCCATGCTGTCCGACATCTTCCCCACCGGCTACCACGGCGCGGTCACCGCCGGCGTGCAGCCGGGGTCCACGGTGTACGTCGCGGGTGCGGGACCGGTCGGTCTCGCGGCTGCCACGTCGGCGTTCCTGCTCGGCGCGGCCGCCGTCGTCGTCGCCGACCTGCAGAAGGAGCGGTTGGCAGCAGGCCCGCAGCTTCGGTTGCGAGACGATCGACGTGTCGCAGGGCGACCCCAGGGACCAGCTCGAGCAGCTCCTCGGCGAGCCCGAGGTGGACTGCGCCGTCGACGCGGTGGGCTTCGAGGCCCACGGCCACGGCGCCGATGCACAGCAGGAGCGGCCGGCGACGGTGCTCAACACGGTCATGGACGTCACCCGCGCCGGCGGAGGCGTGGGCATTCCCGGTCTCTACGTCACGGGCGACCCGGGGGCCGTCGACGACGCGGCCAAGCAGGGGTCGCTGTCGATCCGGCTGGGGCTCGGTTGGGCCAAGTCGCTCTCGTTCGCGACCGGTCAGTGCCCCGTCATGCGCTACAACCGCCAGCTGATGATGGCGATCCTGAACGACCGGGTGCAGATCGCGAAGAACGTCAACGCCACCGTCATCCCCTTGGACCAGGCGCCGAAGGGGTACGCCGACTTCGACAAGGGAGCGGCTCGGAAGTTCGTCCTGGACCCGCACGGAGTGATCAAGTAACCGGAGGTCTTCCTGGCCAGGGCGGGAGTCGGTGATGCCGGCTCCCGCTCTGGACCAGTTGGCTGTCTTGGGCTCGTTGTCACGTATTGTCGGAATTACCTCGGGGGGCGACGAGCACCGGAGAGCCACTGATGAGCAGCGACGACCGACTCGACCTCGAGTTCGCGTACACCAGCTACCGCGACTCCTGTCGAGACCTCTACTCGCCGCACTACGTGTGCCGTCGACCGCTCGGACATGAGGGCGTCCACGCCGCCGGCTTCGGAGCTGAGCGGCTGCGCTGGGAGCCGCACTTCGAGCCGTCGCGCCACCGGCAGTAGGCCGAGCAGACCTGACGGAGCCGCCCCGGGCCCGACCCGACCGGCCCTGCGGGTCACGACGTCCCGAGCGGACCATGAGGAATGGTCACGCCAACGCGGTCCCGGCGCGGGATCGTGCTCGGGCTCGTGTTCGTGCTCCTCGTGGGGGTGGTGGTCGGCATGTTGACGGCGCTGCAGCGACAGCTGATCTACTTCCCGGACTCGACGAGGGTCCCGCCGGCCGGCGACGTGATCGAGGGGGCTCGCGACATCACGCTGCACACCTCGGACGGACTCGCGCTGGGTGCGTGGTTCGTGCCGGCGAACGCGGACTCGGACATGCGCATGGCCGTGCTCGTCGCACCCGGCAACGGTGGCAACCGGTCGGGTCGGGCGGGTCTGGCGACCGAGCTGAGCCGGCGTGGCCTCGCCGTGCTGCTGATGGACTACCGCGGCTACGGAGGGAACCCGGGCAGCCCGAGCGAGGACGGGCTCGCCAAGGACGCCATGGCAGCCGCACTGGCGCTCGACGCGCTGGGCTACCCGGCGGAGCGGACGATCTACTTCGGTGAGTCGCTGGGCACGGGCGTGGTGACGGCCTTGCAGGCACGACGTACGCCGGCGGGCGTGGTGCTGCGGTCGCCGTTCACCGAGCTGGCCGATGTGGGCGCGCACCACTATCCATGGCTGCCCGTGCGGCTGCTGTTGAAGGACAGGTTCCGGGTCACCGAGCACCTGTCCGACAGCGAGGTGCCGGTGACCGTGATCTACGGGGACCGGGACTCCATCGTCCCGAGCGGGCTGAGCGCCCGGGTGGCCGACGAGGCGACGACCCTGGTCGAACGAGTGGTGATCCGCGGGGCCGACCACAACGACGAGGTCATGTTCGGGCCGCTCGTGGCGTCCGCGGTCGCACGGCTCGCGAAGGCAGTCGCCCCTGGGGATGGGCCCTAGATCCCGGTCTGTCCGACTCGTGCGCAACCGTCACTTCGCTACCCGCCCGGGACAGATCACGACCTAGCGGACGTAGCGATCCTCGGGCCTTGCGCTCGCCGGAAACTAGCGCAGGATGTGATCCAGAGACGTTGCAGGGAGCCGCACATGAAGTGTTCCGCGGTGCAGAGGAACGGCGTCGGGGCCGGTCGTCGGAGCATGTCCCTGGTGGTCGCCCTGGTGCTCGCGGCCGGGTTGCTCGCCGCGTGCTCCTCGGCCTCGGCGAAGCCCGTGCTCACCTGGTACATCAATCCCGACATCGGTGGCCAGGACGCTGTGGCCAAGAGGTGCAGCACCAGCGAGTACACCGTCGCGACCCAGGTGCTCCCCACGGACGCCGGCCAGCAGCGGATCCAGCTGGCGCGCCGCCTGGCGGCCGGCGACTCGAGCATCGACCTGATGAGCATCGACCCGCCGTACACCGCGGAGTTCGCCAACGCGGGCTACCTGGCACCGATCCCCGCCGACCTGGCCTCGACGCTGCGCAGGCAGTCCTTCCGGAGCGCCCTCGCCGCGGCGAGCTGGAAGGGCAAGCTCGTCGTGGCGCCGTTCTGGTCCAACACCCAGGTGCTGTGGTACCGGAAGTCCTTCGTGCAGAAGGCCGGCATCGACATGAGCAAGCCGGTGACCTGGAACCAGATCATCACGGCGGCCTCGGAGAACGGCGGCACCGTTGCGGTGCAGGCGAACAAGTACGAGGGCTACGTCGTGTGGATCAACGCCCTCGTGTCGGGGGCCGGGGGGTCCCTCGTGAAGGACGCCGCCAAGGGCGCCGAGGCGACGATCAGCATCAGCTCGCCCGCCGGCCACGACGCCGCCGCGGTCATCGAGGACCTGGCCCACTCCAAGGCCGCCCCGGCGGACCTCTCGGTGTCCACCGAGGGCACGGCCGGCACCACCTTCGGCGGCCCCAAGGGCGCCTTCATGGTCAACTGGACCTACATCTTCCACAACTACGACACCGATGCCCCGCAGGTGGCCAAGGACATCGGCTACACGACGTATCCCCGGACGGTGCCCGGTCGCCCGGCCCGGCCGCCGTACGGCGGGATCGGCATCGGCGTGAGCAGGTTCTCCCAGCACGTCGACCTGGCCACCCGGGCGCTGGCCTGCCTGACCTCTCCCACGAGCCAGGGCGTGAACGCCAAGATCACCGGCAACATGCCGTCCAGTGCGGCGGGCTACGACTACCCGCCACTGAGGAAGATCTACCCCGCGAACCTCCTGGTGCTGTTCCAGAAGAGCTTGGTGCTGGCCGCGCCCCGGTCGGTGACGCCGTACTGGAGCGACATCTCCAGCGCGATCCAGAGCACCTGGCACTCGCCGACGAGCGTGAACGACCGGACTCCGCAGGAGTCGGCAGCCTTCATCGAGCAGGTCCTGCAGGGAAAGGCGCTTCTGTGACGACGACAGTCTCCACCCCCACGGCGGCCACGACCCGGCCGCGCACCAGCGACCGGGCGGCCGCTGAGAACCGGCTCGGGTTGAAGCTCGTAGCCCCGGCGGTGGCCCTGATGCTGCTGGTCACCGCCTACCCGATGCTGCAGGCGCTGTACCTCTCGCTGTTCCGCTACCGGCTCACCACTCCGGGCGAGAAGCAGTTCGTCGGACTTGGCAACTACTTCACCGCGCTGACCGACTCGCTGTTCTGGCAGGACCTGTTCAACACCGTGGTGATCATGGTCGTGAGCGTTGCGGTGGAGCTCGTCATCGGCTTCGCGTTCGCGATGGTGATGCACCGGATCATCGTCGCCCGCGGCCTCATGCGGACCTCGATCCTGATTCCCTACGGCATCATCACGGTGGTCTCGGCGTTCGCCTGGCAGTTCGCCTTCAGCCTCAACAACGGCTTCATCAACGGCTGGTTCCAGTGGCTGCCGTGGATCAGCTCGGACACCAACTGGTTCGGCGCCCACTGGCCGGCGATGTTCGCCATCATCGTCTCCGAGATCTGGAAGACCACCCCGTTCATGGCGCTGCTCCTGCTCGCCGGGCTGTCCCAGGTGTCCGACGACATGCTCGAGGCCGCCCAGGTCGACGGGGCGACGTGGTGGCAGCGCCTCTACAAGGTGATCCTGCCGAACATGCGGGCGGCGATCATGGTGGCCGTGCTGTTCCGGGCGCTCGACGCGTTCCGGATCTTCGACAACATCTTCGTGATGACCAAGGGCGCACAGGGGACCGAGTCGAGCTCGTTCCTGACCTACCGCCAGGTGATCGAACAGTTCCAGCTCGGCATGGGCTCGGCACTGTCGGTGCTGCTGTTCCTCGCGGTGCTGCTGCTGGCCTTCCTGATCGTGCGGCTCTTCCGGGTCGACCTGGCGCAGGCGAGGGGTGAGGGGTGATGAGGGGCCGGAGCGCTGCCGGGATCTGGGCCGGCTTCGTGCTGATCCTGGTGTGGTGCCTGCTCCCCGTGGTGTGGATCCTGTCGCTGTCGTTCAAGCCGGTCAGCGAGACCACGGTGGGCAGCCCGCACTTCCTCCCGGGCACGTGGACGATCCAGAACTACAAGGACATCATCGCCAATCCCGACTTCACCCGCGCGCTGCTCAACTCCTTCGGCATTGCGCTGATCTCGACGGGGCTGGCGGTCATCTTCGCCACCTTTGCGGCCTACGCCATCGCGCGGCTGGAGTTCCGCGGCAAGAAGCTGGTGCTCTCGCTCGCGCTGGCGATCGCGATGTTCCCGGTGGTGTCGCTCGTCGGCCCGTTGTTCGACATGTGGCGGGCCATCGGCCTGTTCAACACCTGGCCAGGTCTGATCATCCCGTACATGTCGTTCACGCTGCCGCTGGCGATCTGGACGCTGTCGGCGTTCTTCCGGGAGATCCCGTGGGAGATGGAGCAGGCCGCCCAGGTCGACGGCGCCACCTCCTGGCAGGCATTCCGGAAGGTGATCGTCCCGCTCGCGGCGCCGGGGGTGTTCACGGCCGCGATCCTCACCTTCTTCTTCGCCTGGAACGAGTTCGTGCTCGCGATCTCGCTGACGTCGACGACGGCCGCGCGCACGGTGCCGGCACAGCTGTCGTACTTCGTCGGGCCGGATCCGTTCAACCCGCCGTACTCCCAGCTGGCGACCGCCTCTGTCGTGGTGACCATCCCTGTGGTCGTGATCGTCCTGCTCTTCCAACGCCGTATCGTCGCCGGGCTCACCTCCGGCGCAGTGAAGGGGTGAGACCCGAGTGGCTGCCATCGAGATGAAGAACATCGTCAAGAAGTACGGCGACGGCTTCCCGGCCGTGAACGACGTCAGCATCGACGTCAAGGACGGCGAGTTCATGATCCTGGTGGGCCCCTCCGGCTGCGGGAAGTCCACCCTGCTGCGGATGGTCGTCGGCCTCGAGGACATCACCTCCGGGGACATGGTGATCGGCGGTGACCGGGTCAACGACAAGGCGCCGCGCGAGCGCAACCTCGCGATGGTCTTCCAGAACTATGCGCTCTACCCGCACCTGACCGTCTTCGAGAACATCGCCTTCCCGTTGCGGCTGTCCAAGCAGTTCAGCGAGAAGGAGATCGAGGAGAAGGTGCACCAGGCCAGCCGGCTCCTCGAGCTCGACGAGCATCTCGAGCGCCGTCCTGCGAACCTCTCCGGTGGTCAGAGGCAGCGCGTCGCGATGGGTCGGGCGATCGTCCGCGAGGCGCAGGCGTTCCTGTTCGACGAGCCGCTGTCGAACCTCGACGCCAAGCTGCGCGGCCAGATGCGCACCGAGATCGCCCGGCTCCAGCGCCGGCTCGGCATCACCACCGTCTACGTCACGCACGACCAGACCGAGGCGATGACCCTCGGCGACCGGGTCGCGGTGCTCAAGCGGGGCATCCTCCAGCAGCTCGCGACCCCGCGCGAGCTCTACGACCAGCCCAACAACCTGTTCGTCGCCGGGTTCATCGGCTCCCCGCCGATGAACTTCCTGCCGGCGAGCGTCGAGGGGGACACGGTCACCCTCCCGTTCGGCACGGTGCGGATCCCGCCGGAGAAGGCCCAGCGGGCGCAGGGCAAGGGCCTGCTGATCGCCGGCATCCGCCCCGAGCACTTCGACGACGCCTCGGTGGTCGAGCCGCACCGTCTCGAGCACGGCTCGACCTTCCGCGCCAAGGTCGACGTCACCGAGTGGCTGGGCAACGAGGCCTACGCCTACATCCCCATCGACCTGCCGGCGGAGATCCAGACCCAGCTGACCGACCTGGAGCGCGAGCTCGACATGGAGGCGCTGCGGCCGCAGCTGGTCGTCTCGCTCGACGCCGCCAGCCGGATCGGGGAGGGCGAGGAGGCCGAGATCTTCGTCGACGCCCGCAAGATGCACCTGTTCGACCCGGAGACCCAGGACAACCTCACGGTCGGCCTCTGATCCTCGGGCCGGGGCGCCACTGGTGGCGCGGGCAGGGAAGAACATCACCGAACGCGCCGCCTCGGCGTGAAGGGCTCCGGTGCGCCTCCCAGGGAGACGCCACCGCCTCGTCCCGCATCGGCGGGCAAGGGGCGTGAAGGTGGACAGATGCGGTCGCGCAACACGACCTTCATCCGGTCGTCACCACTCGGGTCTTGTCGGGTCGACGTCATCGGGAGCAGACTGAGAAAAAGTCTGCGCCCACGGAGCTGGTCACCATGATCCAGAGGACTCACCCGAACCCCGTCGTCCACGCGCCGGACATGATGCCGGTGCTCTCCCGAGGGAAGCACCGCTCGCCCAAGAAGGGCGCCTGCTTCATGGAGCTGGCCTCGTTCCTTGCCGGCGAGCCCTGGTCCGACCATCCGTCCTGCACCCATCCGCTGCTCGCCTCGCTGGCGCGCGACGTCAACGACCACGTCGACGACTACGCGCGCTCGCGTCTCGCGCCGCTGATCCCCGAGGTGATCGGGCTCAAAGGCACCGACCCACGGGTCGACGCGTGGATCGCCCGCGAGGCCGCGCTGGCCGCCCTGCCGGTGACCGCCGCCGAGCGGCAGGGTGTCGCGGCCGTCGGGCTGCTGCGCTGTGAGCGGATGCTCAACCACCTGGAGGGCCGGTCCAAGCACCACGTCGACCCGCGGACTGCCGCCAAGCTCGACGAGGTGCCCCAGGCACGCGACTGGGCGCGCGGGTTCTCCGCGTTGGGCTGGGGGAGCACCAACAGCTTCGCCAAACGCAGTGCCCCGGCGATCGTGCACTCGGCGGTGTCCGGCATCGCGGCCGCGGCCGTGCCGAACTCCGACGACATCCTGGTCGACCTGGTGGAGCGCACGATCGTGCTCTGCCGCGGTTGGTTCCGCCACGAGCCGCGGCCGATGGCCGACGACCTCTGGCGCGAGACCGTCCGCATGACACACAAGTAGGAGCCTGCCTCTCAACGCCGCCGCGTCCGCTGGCGCGCGGCATCAGCTCGAGCCGGCCCGCGGCCTACAGCCAGGTCGCCAGGCGCTCCAGCGCCGTCTCCATGTCGGCGGTGGCGCCGGCGAACGACAGCCGGACGAACCGGTTGCCCACCGCGGTGTCGAAGTCGACGCCCGGTGCCGTCGCGATGCCCGTCTCGGCCAGCAGCCGGTGGCACCACGCCATCGTGTCGTCGGTCAGGTGCCCCACGTCGGCGTACACGTAGAACGCCCCGTCGGCCGGGGCCAGTCGCTCGATGCCCAGCCGGGGCAGCCCGTCGAGCAGCAGCGCCCGGTTGGCGGCGTAGCGCTCCACGTGGCCGTCGCACTCGGCGTACGACGCGTCGCTGAACGCCTCGACCGCCGCGTGCTGCGCGAGCGCCGGCGGGCAGATCGTGAAGTTCCCGGTGAGCACGTCGACCGGGCGGCGCAGCTGCTCGGGCACCAGCATCCAGCCGATCCGCCAGCCGGTCATCGAGAAGTACTTCGAGAACGAGTTGAACACCACCGCCTCGCGGGAGGTCTCCCACGCGGATGCGTGCTGCGCCGGGGAGGCGTACTCGATGCCGTGGTAGATCTCGTCGCTGATGAGCCGGACGCCGTGCTCCTCGCACCAGCGCGTGAGAGCCGCCAGCTCGGACGGGAACAGCATCGTGCCGGTCGGGTTGGCGGGGCTCGCGACGACCAGGCCCTGCACCGGTCGGTCGAGCTGCTCGAGCATCGCGACGGTCGGCTGGAACCGGGACTCGGGGCCGGTCGGCAGCTCGACGACCTCGCAGCCGAGCGCGGTGAGCACGTTGCGGTAGCAGGGATAGCCCGGCCGCGCGATCGCCACCCGGTCGCCGGCCTCGAAGGCGGCGAGGAACGCCAGCAGGAAGCCGCCCGACGAGCCGGTCGTCACCACCACGTCGTCGGGGGTGACGTCCAGCCCGTGCATCCGCTGGTGGTGTGCGCAGATCGCCTCCCGCAGCGAGGGGATGCCGAGCGCGACGGTGTAGCCGAGCACCTCCTCGTCGAGCGCCCTCTTCGCCGCCTCCCGCACCGGCCTCGGCGCGGGGGTGGACGGCTGCCCGGCGACGAGGTCGAGCAGGTCCCCGTGCGTACGGCGTCGCTCGGCCGCCGCGGCCAGCAGGTCCATGACGTGGAACGGCGGGACGTTGGCGCGGCTCGCGACGGTGAACAGCTCGGTCGGCGACGGCACGCACCCACGCTAACCGGGCGAACCTCGCGGCCCGCCGTCGTCTCGCGCGACCACGACCGCCCACACGGACTATGGCGTCTCTCTAGCGGGGAGCGTCACGGTAGTGGTGTGCGGGCAGGCGTCCGCCACGAACGCGGCCGTCCTTGTCCATCCCCCGGCGAGGGCGGCCGCTTGTACCGTCCGCGCGCCGCCTGAACGCAGGGCCGGCGGTTCCCCGCCCACTAGGATGTTGTCCCGCCCCCTGACGACGCCGAGGTGAGCGTGAGCTTCGACGCGCATCAGATGGACATGGTCCTGCTGATCGGCGCCGTCGTGATGCTCGTGGCGATCCTCGCCGTGCGGGTCTCGGTCCGAGCCGGGCTCCCCAGCCTGTTGATCTACCTGCTGATGGGTGTGCTGCTCGGCGAGTCCGGGGTCGGCATCCAGTTCGAGGACGCCAACGTCGCGCACGCACTGGGCTTCGCCGCGCTCGTGCTGATCCTGGCCGAAGGTGGTCTCACGACCCACTGGCAGGAGATCCGGCCGGCGATGCGGCTCGGCGTCGCGCTGGCCACGCTGGGCGTCGGGATCAGCGTGGCCGTCGTCGCCCTCGGGTCGCACTACCTGTTCGGCCTGGACTGGCAGCTCGCCGTGCTGCTCGGCGCGGTCACCTCCCCGACGGACGCGGCCGCGGTGTTCTCGGTGCTCCGCCGGGTGCCCCTGCCGCGCCGGATCACCGGTGCCCTCGAGGCGGAGTCCGGTCTCAACGACGCACCGACGGTGCTGCTGGTGACCCTGGTCAGCACCGGCGCCGCCCTCGACCACGGGGTGCTCGGCTTCGGCGGCATCGTGCTCTACGAGCTGGTGATGGGTGTCGTGTGCGGGCTGGCCCTCGGCTTCGGCGGCGCGTGGGTGATGCGGCGGGTCGCGCTGCCGTCGTCGGGCCTGTACCCGATCGCCGTGCTGACGCTGACGATCCTCGCGTACGCCGGTACGGCGGCCCTGCACGCGTCGGGGTTCGCCGCCGTCTACACCTCCGCGCTCGTGCTCGGCAACAGCGAGCTGCCGCACCGCGCCGCGACCCGGTCCTTCTCGGAAGGGGTCGCCTGGCTCGCGCAGATCGGGCTGTTCGTGATGCTCGGCCTGCTCGTCTCCCCGGCCCGCATCTCGCTGGAGCACGTCGTCGTGGCCACGCTGGCCGGCCTGCTGCTCACGTTCGTCGCCCGGCCGCTGTCGGTGCTCGCCTGCGCGTGGGCCCAGAAGCTCTCCCTGCGTGAGCAGGTGTTCGTGTCGTGGGCCGGGCTGCGCGGCGCCGTACCCATCGTGCTCACCACCATCCCGCTCGCCGAGGCCGTGCCGGGGGGTGAGGAGCTGTTCGACATCGTCTTCGTGATGGTCGTGATCTACACGCTGCTCACCGGGCCGACCCTTCCGTGGGTGGCGGCACGGCTCGGGGTCGCCCAGCAGGGTGAGCCGCGCGACCTCGACGTGGAGGCCGCGCCCCTCGAGCGGATCGCGGCCGACCTGCTGCAGGTGAGCATCACCAAGAGGTCACGGCTGCACGGCGTCGAGGTGGGCGAGCTGCGGCTGCCGGTCGGCGTCTCCGTCTCGCTGCTCGTGCGCGAGGGCCATACGCTCGTGCCGGACCAGCGGACCGTGCTGCGTCGAGGGGACGACATGCTGGTGGTGACCCCCCGCAAGCTGCGCGAGGCGACCGAGGACCGGCTGCGCGCGGTGTCGATGCGAGGTCGGCTGGCCGACTGGCTGGGCGGCGAGTAGGTCAGCCCGCGTCGGAGCCGGTGGCGGTGGAGGCGCTCGGGAGCGGCACGCACACCGACGACGAGGACTGCGCGACCAGCACCCGCTTGGCCTTGGCGAGCTTGCCGAACTTGTTGCCGACGATCACGTCGATGCCGGGCCCCAGGTCGGTCTCGGTGACGATCACCCGCGTCGTACGGCCGAACTGACGCGCCACCAGGGTGGCCGCCATGTCGTTCTTCTCGGTCGTCAGCACCCGCACCCTGCTGACCTTCGCGTCGCTCGGGGCGTTGCCGACGTCGCCCTGGGTGAACCCGCGCCGGGCGAGCAGCCGCATCGTCTCGTCGGCGAGGCCGGAGCGGGTGCCGCCGTTGAAGACGCTGACCTGCACCTGCGTGGACCGGATCCGCTGCCCCTTCCTCACCGTCTTCGGCGAGCAGGACGGGGACGGCGTGGCCGTCGCCTTGTCGCTGCCCGGCAGCGGGGCGAAGAGCGTCTTCACGCCCAGCACGACCCCCAGCACCAGGATGGAGACGAGCACCAGGAGGGTCACCGCGGTCGTGAGGTGTCGGCGGGCCACGGCGTCAGGCCTCGACCGTGTGCACCCGGGCGTGCAGCACCTGACGCTGCTGCAGGGCCGCACGCAGCGCGCGGTGCAGGCCGTCCTCGAGGTAGAGATCGCCGTGCCACTCCACGACGTGCGCGAACAGGTCGCCGAAGAATGTCGAGTCCTCGTCGAGCAGCGCCGCGAGCTGCAGGGTGTCCTTGGTGGTGATCAGCTCGTCGAGACGCACCTGACGCGGTGGCAGCGCAGCCCAGTCCCGCGGGCTGAGCCCGTGGTCGGGGTAGGGCCGGCCGTCGCCGACGCGCTTGAAGATCACGCCCGCAAGCATAGGGTGCCGCCCTCGCACGCTCGGTAGGGTGCGAGCCATGACCGAGCCATCGCCCCCGGCGGAGCCCGCACCGGACCCCATCGAGGCCACCGTGGCGGCCGGCTACGCGTTCGAGGGGCCGGCGCTCGAGCTCGGCGGGCTGATGCTCGACGCGGAACGGCTCTCCGACGTGCACGTCCGGATCCCGCTCGGGATGCTCAACCGGCACGGCCTGGTCGCCGGCGCCACCGGCACCGGCAAGACCAAGACCCTGCAGCTGCTCGCCGAACAGCTGTCCGCCAACGGCGTCCCGGTGTTCGCCGCCGACATCAAGGGCGACCTGTCCGGCCTCTCCACTCCCGGCACCGACAGCCCGAAGATCACCTCCCGGGCTGCCTCCGTCGGGCAGCAGTGGCAGGCGACGGGTTTCCCGGTGGAGTTCTTCGCCCTCGGCGGCGAGGGCACCGGCATCCCGCTGCGGGCCACGATGACGTCCTTCGGCCCGACGCTGCTGTCGAAGGTGCTCGGTCTCAACGACACCCAGGAGTCGTCGCTCGGGCTGGTGTTCCACTACGCCGACCGGGCCGGGCTGCCGCTCCTCGACCTCGCCGACCTGCGCGCCGTCGTCTCCTTCCTCACCTCCGACGAGGGCAAGGCGGACCTGAAGAACCTCGGCGGGCTCTCGTCAGCGACGGCCGGCGTGATCCTGCGCGAGCTGATCGCGTTCGAGGACCAGGGCGCTGACGCGTTCTTCGGCGAGCCGGAGTTCGACACCAGGGACCTGCTCCGCACGACCGCCGACGGCAAGGGACTGATCTCCCTCGTCGAGCTGCCGAACCTCCAGGACCGGCCGGCGGTCTTCTCCACCTTCCTCATGTGGCTGCTCGCGGACCTGTTCCACGACCTGCCCGAGCTCGGCGACCCGGAGAAGCCGAGCCTGGTGTTCTTCTTCGACGAGGCGCACCTGCTGTTCGCCGACGCGTCGAAGGACTTCCTCCAGGCCATCACCCAGACCGTGCGGCTGATCCGGTCCAAGGGCGTCGGCGTCTTCTTCGTGACGCAGAGCCCGACCGACGTACCCGACGACGTGCTGGCCCAGCTCGGCTCCCGGGTCCAGCACCAGCTCCGGGCCGCCACACCCAACGACGCCAAGGCGCTCAAGGCGACCGTGAACACCTACCCGACGTCGGAGTACGACGACCTCGGCAAGGTCATCCTCTCGCTGGGCATCGGCGAGGCCGTCGTGACGGTCATGAACGAGCGCGGCGCGCCCACGCCGGTCGCCTGGACCCGGCTGCGGGCGCCCGAGTCCCTGATGGGGCCGGCGGACCCGGCCGCGATGACGGCGAGCGTCGACGGTTCGTCGCTCAAGCCGAAGTACGCCGAGGCCGTCGACCGTCAGTCGGCCCGCGAGAAGCTCGCCGCCAAGCTGGAGGCAGGCGCGGAGGCAGCGAAGCAGGAGCAGGCCGCGGCGAAGAAGACACCCGCGCCGGACGACGAGCACATCGGCTACCCGAAGGGCACCGTGCGCAGGTCGACGAAGAAGGACACCAGCGTGGTGGAGGACATCATGAAGTCACCCGCGGCCCGCGACCTGATGCGGACCGCGGCCCGCGAGATCGTGCGGGGGGTGTTCGGGGTGGGGCGCCGACGCTGATGTCATCTCGGGCTCGTCGGGCTCCGCCGGGACGGCGGCGGCGAGGACACCCGCTCGCTCGTTCCTCGCTCGCCCGCCATGCCCGGGCCACAGCCTCGCCGCCGCCGCCCCGGCTGCGCCCGGCGTGCCGGGCGCGCGACGTCGCGGGGGGATGGGTGTCTCGCCGCGACTGTCCCGCGGAGCCGCGGGCCAGCCACGGGACCGGTCAGTCAACGTCGACTCGTCGCGCGGGCATGCTGATGAGGTAGAGCAGCAGCATCGCGAGCGCCCAGCCGATGGTCTCCGGCTGCGGGTCGGACCGGGTCAGCAGCACGAACGCGACCATGAACAGCACGATCTCGACGGCGGCGCGGGCGGGGTCGCGGAGCCGGTGACCGGCCTTCGGGGCGACCCAGCGGCCCCAGGCGAGTGCGGCGAGCACCGGCAGCAGGACCGCTGCGAGCAGGCTGATCGGGGTGCTGTCGCTCAGGTGCCAACCACCCCAGGCCAGGGCGGCGAGCAGGGCCAGCTCCGCGACGAACCGGAGCGCGAGCAGGACGGCCATCGGGCCGGACGGGCGGGAGTCCACCCGCCGCAGTCTGCCCGACGGGTCAGGCGCACCACTGCACGGCGTCGACGGCGAAGTCCGCCGGGGCGTGCACGCCGGCGAGGTCCGGGCGCTCGCGCAGCAGCGCGCTGAGGTCACGGGTGCGGGCGGCGGCCCGGCGCTGCGCCGCGGCGGCGAGCCGGTCGCTGCGGGCCTCCTCCGCGTCGGCAACGGGCTGGACCTGCCCCACCAGGGCAACCGACGGCGAGGTCGGCGCGGCGGTCAGGTCCGTGGCGTAGGACGGCTCGGCGTAGGCGGCGGTCATGGCGTCCCCCTGGGTGCGGGTCGGAAGATGTCCCGCTCAGCGTCTCCGAACGATGCGACGAGCCCGTTACCTCGTGTGACGGCCAGAAGAAATCTTGCGGTCGTTCTGTGCCGAACACGTGAACTGGCACGGTCCGGTGCGACCGCAGGGCGTGCGGGTTGGGGGCTTCACCGCACGCCCTGGGTGCTCATCTGCCCGGGCCGCTCTGGGCGCTCGCCGAGTCCACGAGCTACGCCCAGGTGACCTGGGTGACGGCGCCACCGCGGACGTCCGCGGTGAGCCGTACCGGCCCGCCTCCCTTCGGGACCAGCTCGTAGGTCCCCTCGTCGAGCGCCCCGAACACGAGCGACGGGACGGTGGTGTCCCCGGCGGGCCGGGCGACCACCGCGACGTGGGGGAGGTGGTCGAGGGACGGCCCGCCGACGCGGCGTACCTCGACCTCCTCACCCACCATCGACGGCGGCATCTCGACGACGAGGGCCCCGACCTCGTCGCCGATGTCGAGCAGCACGGCCCCCTGCCCGGCCCACGGGTTCTCCGCGTGCGGAGTGCGGGTGGGCGGCGGCGTGCGCACTCATGACGCCGACGACGTCCCGGGCGTCGTCTGGTAGCCCCCGTTGGGGATGCCGAGGTACGGGAACGACGTCAGGTAGGGCTGGTTGTCGTTCTTGGTGCCGTCCTCGATGCCCTTGGCCGCACCGTCGACGGTGTAGGTCTTGTCGACCAGCGGGATCGTGAGACCGGCGATGGCCCGCAGCTCCACGGTCGTGGTGTCGTCGATGACCCGCCGCCCGTTCGGGAAGCCGGCCGGGTCGCCGGCCACCAGGCCCAGCGGGTTGGGGTTGGTGGTCGTCGGGGGTACGGCGACATTCAGCCGCAGCATGTCCGACTCGACGGGCCCGGTGTAGTTCTGGAAGCCGGGCACGACCCCCTTCGGGATGCCGGTCAGCAGGATCGCGTTGAGGTCCGCCCGGGCCTTCGTGTACTTCGCCAGGTTCGGGAACACCCCCGGGTAGAGCACCGGTAGCAGCTTGGCCAGCTCCGGGTGGTTGACGTACTTCGCGTACTGCTTGTCGTCCTTCGGGTACCGCACGTTCCACGCGTCCTTCGACGCCATCGGGACGATGACCTCGTTGAACAGCGGGTTCCCCAGCCGCGACACCTGCTGCCAGGGCCCGTGGCCGTGGGTCTGCCCCGTCTTCGGGTCGAGGATCCGCGACTTGCGGCGGCTGGCCGTCGCCCAGACGCCGATCACAGACCCCGGGTCCATCACGTCGGTCGGCGTGTTGCCGTGCCGGGTGATCTCCCTGATCGGCACCTGGAGCGCGATGCTGTGCACGTTGTAGGTCCTCGTCGCGTCGACCCCCATCGCGTCCGCCGTCGGGATCAGGTGCAGGTGCTGGAAGGGGCGCAGCGTGCCCAGGTCGAAGACGCTGCCGAGGTCGACGTGGAAGCCCTCCGCCCGTTGCCCGGCGAAGACCGAGCGCAGACCGACGCGGTGCACGGCCGCGCTCGCCAGCGACGCGTAGTTCGGCGTGCTGCGCGGCCCGATGTTCACGGGCGGGCAGCGCAGGTCCGTGGCGAGCACCGTGCTGCGGCCGTTCCGCACCCGGGTCACGGAGTAGAACTGCGGACGGTTCCACTGGCTGTCACGCAGGCTGTCGATCCGGCCCGTGTTGTAGAGGAACGTCTTCGGGTTCCGGATCTTGGTGTGGAACCGGAACTGGTAGACCACGTCGGCCTTGCCGGTGCCCGAGTTGGCGACCTTGATCTCGTAGAGCACGTCGTTGCCGAACTCGTAGAAGTTCGGGCCGCCGTCGGGCTTCTGCAGCGGGATGAAGTTGGCGATCAGTGTGACGTACGTCGGGTGCTTCGGGCTGACGAAGGCGTAGACGTCGGTGTTGTCGGCGACCGGGTCCTTGGAGATCTCCGGTGCTTCGCGGTGGGAGGACATCGGCTCAGCCCCGCGCCGCGTTGAGGAGGCGGGTCACGAGGTCGCGGTCGCGCACGACCACCTCGCGCTCGTCGACCAGGAGGGTCACCTCGTCCGAGGTGATGTCGCTGACGTACGCGACGACCGGCGACTTCGCGCTGTCCTCGCGGAGGTGGGCCTGTCCGGCCCAGGCGGTGCCGGGTACGAAGGCGGTGGCGCCGACGGCCGCGGCCCCAGCGCCGGTGACGCCGATGAAACGGCGTCGGGAGGTCTCGCTCATGTGGCTGGTCCCTTCGAGCGAATGGAGTGAACGGCAGACCTTGTGATCTGCGCCACAGGCGGTTCGCGGCCCGAGGGGAGCCGGATGGGTCCGGTGCCCGGCGCCTGTCAGCCGCTCCGGTCAAGCGCGTCGAGGTACCGCATCGCCCACCACACCAGGAACGCGTCCTCGGGCCGGTCGAGCGAGAGCCCGGTCGCCTCGGAGAACGTCCGCAGCCGGTAGCGCAGCGTGTTCCGGTGCACGAACAAGGCGTCCGCGGCCGCGTCGGCGCTGCCCTGGGCGGCGAACCAGGCGCGGAGCGTCTCCCGGGTCGACGTACGACGGGCCTCGTCGAGGTGCCCCAGGCAGCGCTCGACGAACCGGTCGCCGAGCGCGGGCAGGTCGTGCACCGCCCGCAGCAGCTGCACGTCGTCGGCGTGCTGCGGCTCCGCGACCCCGAACACGGCGGCCATCTCCCAGGCGTCGACGGCGCCCCGGAACGACAGGGGCAGGTCGCCAGGCTTGGCCCGGTCGCCGTACCCGACCGGCACGCCCCACGCCTCCAGGGGTGGCAGGGTGGCCAGTCCGACCACGCGGTCCACCGTCGGGTCGGGGTACGACGCGACCAGCCGGCCGTCCACGGCACCGTCGCCGCCGGCGACCACGACCACGAAGGTGTCGGCGGGGTCGATGCCCAGGTCGGCGCAGGCGGCGGCCACACCCTCCTCGCCGAGGTCGCCGTGCACCAGCCGGCGCAACGCGGCGGGGCCGGCGGCGAGCGGCTCGCGGTCGGGGGCCTCGGTGAAGGCGCGGTGTCCCGCGGAGAGCTCGGCGGCGGCGGCATCGCAGTGCACCCAGACCGCCCGGGTCAGCTCGAGGGTCGCCTGCGAGTCGACCTCGCGCTCGCGGGCCAGGTCGAGCACGGCATCGACGGCGGTGCGCGCCACGATCCGGAAGCCGTTCAGGACCGCGTCGAGCTCCACGCCCTGCTCGGCGCGCATGGCCCCGATGGTCCTCAGGGCGTCGCTCTCCAGCCCGCCCTCGTCGACGCCTTTGACCATCACCTCGCGGGCCAGCGCGAGCGCGCCGGTGACGTCCTCGCGCAGCCGGTCGGGATCGATCGCGTGAAAGGCGGGGATCTCCGCGCGTACCTCGGCCAGCGCCTCGTCGACCACCGTCTCGACGGGGAACTCTTCCAGCAGGTCCACCCCGACCTGCGGCAGTCGTGGATTCACCCGAGGCTCCTTGTGCACCGGGACAGTCCCGGACGCTCAAGTTTGTCCCACCGACGGTGCCTCTGGGAACCGCTGGTTTGTCATCCTGGGTGACCGGGCCGAACGGCCCCGGACCCGTGCCCCATCCCCCTCAAGGCCGGGTCTGTTCTGCGCTGGTCCACGGTCAGTCCCCCTGCCTCCGACCGAGCAGAAGGTGCCCGCCCCGGGGAGGGGGCGGGCACCGCCCGCGGCGCCCCGGTCCCCCCGGCCGGGGCGCCGCTCCTTTTGCCAGGTCTTGTCCGAACCGGATGCATTCTCCGGCTGCGACCGGGTACACCTCCTGACGGCGGAGTCAGCCGGATCGAGAGGACCCGAACCAGCATGCTGACGCAGGGCACGGGGGTGGTGGCCGGCCGGTACGCCCTCGACGAGGTGATCGGCCGCGGCGGGATGGCCGACGTCTACCGGGCCACCGACCAGGTGCTCGAGCGCGAGGTCGCGGTCAAGGTGCTGCGCGCCGACGCGGCCGACGAGGCGGACCCCGACCGGCACCGCTTCCGCGAGGAGGCGCAGATCGTCGCCGCGCTCGACCACCCCGGCCTGGTCACGGTGCTCGACGCCGGCGTCGACGACGGCGTGCCCTACCTGGTGATGGACCTCGTGGAGGGCACCAGTCTCGCGACGTTCTGCCGGGGCAAGCAGGTCGCACCGCACCGGGTCGCGTACGTCGGTGCCGAGCTCGCCGCGGTGCTCGCCTACGTCCACGAGGGCGGCATCGTGCACCGCGACGTCAAGCCCAGCAACATCCTGATCGGCCGCGACGGCGTGGTCCGGCTCGCGGACTTCGGGATCGCCCGGCTCGTCGCCGACCCCCACAGCCACACCGCCACCGGCCAGACCATCGGCACCGCGGCCTACATCGCCCCCGAGCAGGTGCGCGGCGAGCCGGTCACGGCGGCCAGCGACGTCTACTCCCTCGGGCTGGTGCTGCTGGAGGCGCTCACCGGCACCCGCGCCTACACCGGCGGCCCGATGGAGGCCGCCCTGGCCCGCCTGCACGAGGCGCCGCTGATCCCGACCAGCCTGCCGACCGGGTGGCCGGCCCTGCTGAGCCGGATGACCGCGTTCGACCCGGCCGACCGGCCCTCCGCGCGGGAGATCGAGCCGGTGCTCCGGGGGCTCGAGGTCGGGCCCACTCCGACGTACACCCGGCGTCTGGGCGACCGCAGCGCCTGATCCCGCCGCCCGCCGGTCCGACGTCCCGCGACACCTGCAGCGAGGGGGGCGTAGCGCGCGCTCTCCTGCTGGCGGCCGTCCCCGCAGCCGTCTCGCAGGCGGGGCGGGCAGGCCCCGTCAGGGGTGTCGGCTGCCGGGAATCCGGCTGGATGGTCAGCGGCGGCCGAGCAGCCGGCTGAACCAGCCGCCGCCCGTGCGCTGGTCCTTGGGGTGGCCGGCGCACCAGTCGCCGGCAGGGACGGATGCCTTGACCTGGGCGACGTGCTGGCCGCAGCCGGCCCAGGTCGTCTTGGCGCAGGTCTTGCACTTCACTGGCCGACACATGGTGCTTCTCCTTCGTCGTGTCCTTGCTGGGTCATGGCGGGCCGGTGTTGCCGGCAGGGTGTTGCTGGTCGGTTTCAGTGGCCACGCCGACGAGATGCGGTCACGACGGTCGGCGGCTCAGGCGAGCGCGGGGATGGCCTGGACCGCGGTGTAGGCGGCGACAAGGAGCAGCAGGACCGTGAAGGCCGCCTGCAGCCGGCGGGTGTCGACACGGGTCGCGGCCCGGCCGCCGGCGTAGCCACCGACCATCGCGGCGACCGTCAGCAGAGCGACCACGCCCAGTCTGGATGCGTCCCGGTGCCGGCCCGGACTGCGAGCGCGGCGGCCGAGGCGATGGTGATGACGACGAGGGAGGTGCCCGCGGCGAACTCCATCGGCAGTCCCAGCGCGAGCACCAGGGCAGGTACGACGAGGAAGCCTCCGCCGACGCCGAGGAACCCGGTCAGCAGCCCGACGACGGTCGCGGTCACCAGCACCTTCAGCGCCCGCGGGCACTGGCACGCGAACGTCGGGCTGAAGCTGATGATCGGGTCGTCCAGCTGCGGTCGCCTGCGTCCACCAGGACCGCCGCCGTGGCATCCCTGGGTGCGGTCGGCCCGGTGGGCGCGGACCTGCCGTACGGCCATCACGACCGCGACGACGACGCAGGAGCCCGGCGAACGCCGCCAGCAGGACCGGCTCGGCGACGAGCCCGGAAAGCCTCGCCCCGCCGGCCGCTCCGCCGACGGCCACCGCGCCGAATGCGACACCACGCCCGAGCAGGACGTTCCCCGCCCGCTGCGCAGTGACCGCGCCGACCAGGGAGGTGACCCCGACCACGACCAGGGACCCGGTGGTCGCCTGGCCCGCGGACTGGCCCAGCGCGTAGACGAGGACCGGCACCGCGAGCACGGACCCGCCGCCGCCGAGCGCACCCAGTGAGAGACCGATGAGCAGTCCTGCCACGACGGCGATGGCCAGGCTCATCCGGCGTCCGGCGCGGCGAGCGGCCCGACCAGGTGCAGGCCGACCTCGGCGGCGTTGTCGAACGAGTCGTCGACGGCGACAAGGTCGACTCCGGCCGTGTCGAGCAGGGACGCGGCGACCGAGGCGCGGTAGCCGCCGGCACAGTGCACCCACACCTCGCCGCCGGGCACGTTGCCCAGCTGCTTGGGGAGCTCGTGCAGCGGGATGTTCACCGCGCCCTCGATGCGGGCGTTCTCGTACTCGTCGGTCCGGCGCACGTCGAGGACGGTCACTCGGCGGTGGTGACGGACCTGCGCGAGGTCGGCGAACGTCGCGGTCCGGAACGCTGCGAGATCGCGGCCGGTGCCGGCAACCCACTGCTCGGGGGTGCCGGTGGCCGCGGCGGCGGGTCGGTCGATGCCGATGCGGACCAGCTCGCGCTGGGCCTCGGCCACGGCTTCCGGGGTCTCGCCGAGCAGGGTCAGGGGGGTGCCCCAGTCGATGAGCCAGCCGAGGTAGGTGGCGAACCCGCCGTCGAGGCCGAAGTTGAGCGAACCCGGGACGTGGCCCGCCGCGAAGACGGTCCGGTTTCGGAGGTCGACGACCCACTCGCCCGCCTCGATGCGGCGGCGCAGCTCGGCCGGGTCGGCCTGCGACGGTGCAGAGAGGTCCGGCTCACTCGGACCGGCGGCGTTCGCCGGCGCCATGTGCGCGTAGTACGCCGGATACGCACCCAAGCCCGCCAGCAGCTCGCGGACGTAGGTCTCCTCGTCCTGCGCCAGGACCGGGTTGGACTGCTTCTCCTGGCCGATGGTCGAGGAGGTCGCCTCGGACTGGGTGGCCGAGCAGAACGACCCGAACCCGTGGGTCGGGAAGACCTCGGCGTCGTCGGGCAACACGTCGGCGAGCTTGTGCGCGGAGGCGTGCTGGAGCCGGACGAGGTCGTGGGTGTGCTCCTCGCCGAGCAGGTCCGGGCGACCGGTGGCGCCGAACAGCAGCGAGCCTCCGGAGAACACCGCGACCCTCTCGTCGCCGGCGGCGTCCTCGAGCGCGTAGGACAGGTGGGTGAACGTGTGACCGGGCGTCGCGACCGCGGTGACGCGCATCCGGTCCCCGACCGCGATGACCTGGCCGTCGGTGACCGAGGTCCGCTCGAAGCTGACGTCGTCGGCGGCGTTGAGCAGGTACGCGGCTCCGGTCTTCGCGGCGAGCGCGTGGCCGCCGGTGACGTAGTCGTTGTGGATGTGCGTCTCGAAGACGTGCGTGAGGCGCACGCCCTGCGCGTCGAGCAGGCTCAGGACCCGGTCGATGTCGCGCTGCGGGTCGACGACGAAGGCGACCTCGCCGTCATGCACGAGGTAGGAGCGGTCACCGAGGGTGGGGGTCTCGAGCGGGAGCACGGTGATGCCCCCCGCGGTCACGAAGCTGCCAGTGTCGGTGCTGGTGTCAGTCATGGGGGTTCTCCCGGGGCGGTCGAGGGCGAGCAGCGCGAGTCGGGGGATCAGGCGGTGGGGGCGGTTCCGGTGACGACGTCGCGTCCGGACCGGGCCCACCCAGACGTGCCGCCAGCCACGGAGTAGGCGTCGAAGCCGGTGCTGGCGAGGAAATCGGTCATCGAGGCACTGCGGTTTCCCGAGGCGCACACCACGTAGACCGGGTTGTTGATGTCCAGCTCGTCAACCCGGCTCGGCAGCTGGCCCATCGGCATCAGCACGGCGCCGGGGACGTGACCGAGCACGTACTCGCTGGGCTCGCGGACGTCGACGACCGTGGCACCCCGCTTCACGGCGGCCGCCAGCTCGTCGACAGTGATCTCGGAGGTGTTGTCGCTCATCAGGAGGCCTTCCTGTTCGTTCGCCCGGCTTTGTGGATACCTGGGGGGGTATATATGATGAGTCGACGATAACACCCCCGGGGGTATAGGTCCAAGTGCGGGGAGGCCCATCAGCGCATGGCCGCCATGAGGGCGATCATGTGAGCCCCGGACAGCCGAGCAAGGAGAACCGACCAATGGTCGAGCTGAACCCGCAGGACATGACCCCGGTCATCAACCGCATCAAGCGCGCCCAGGGCCAGCTGGCCGGCGTCCTACGCATGCTCGAGGAGGGTCGCGAGTGCGAGGACGTCGTCACACAGCTCGCTGCGGTCTCCAAGGCCCTGGACCGGGCCGGCTTCGCCATCGTCGCGTCCGGGCTCCAGACCTGCCTGGCGACCGGTGACGGCATCGACAGCATCGACGCGAAGAAGATGGAGAGGCTGTTCCTCTCTCTCGCTTGACGGTTCCGACCCGTCGGCCCCGGCTGGCGCCGGAGTCTCGGAACCAGCACCTCGAGTCGCGCGCCAGGCGGCAACACGTTCACATCGTGCGGGGCGGGTGTTCGCGTATGTTCGCGGTTGGTCCCCTAGCCACGGGCTTGGTCCACCGAGCTGAGGAGCCTTGTGCGCGCTGTCTGGTACGAGAAGCAGGGTCCTGCCGACGAGGTTCTCCAGGTCGGCGACCTGCCAGTGCCCGAGCCTGGTCCGGGAGACGTGCGCGTACGAGTGCGGTTCTCGGGCGTGAACCCGGGCGACACCAAGAAGCGACGAGGCTGGCTGGGCTCGCAGATGCCCTACCCGCGCGTCATCCCGCACAGCGACGGTGCGGGGATTGTCGACGCGGTGGGACCAGGCGTCGACCCCAGTCGGACGGGTCGGCGCGTGTGGGTGTACGGAGCGCAGTCCTACCGACCGTTCGGCACCGCTGCCGAGTTCACGGTCCTTCCCTCGGATCATGCCGTGGACCTGCCGGACGAGGTCAGTGACGAGATCGGTGCCTGCCTCGGCATTCCGGGTGTCACCGCGCACCGGGCTGTGTTCGCAGACGGGCCCGTGACGGGCCAGACCGTGCTCGTGCACGGAGCCCTGGGCAGCGTCGGAGCGTTGGCGATGCAGCTCGCACTTTGGGGAGGCGCCGACGTCGTGGGAACCGTGCGACGCAGCACAGATCTCGACAGGCTCCACACGACCCTTGATGCCGAGGCGGTCGCCCTCGACAGCCCCGACCCCGCAGCGGCCATCGCGCAACGCGCGCCGAAGGGCATCGACCGCATCATCGAGGTTGCCTTCTCCGACAATGTCGACCTTGATGCTGCGGTTGCCAAGAACCACACGGTCATCGCGGCGTACGCGACTCGCGAGGACCGCCCCGACTTCCCGTTCTGGCCGATGCTGTTCGACAACGTCACCATCCGCCTCCTCGGCAGCGACGACTTCCCGGCCGCCGCGAAGCGGCAGGCAGCAACAGACCTCACCACCGCGGCCACGCAGGGCAAGCTCTCCATCCCTGTCGGCGAACCATTCGACCTCGCGCATGCAGCGCAGGCTCACGACAGCGTCGACCGGGGAACCCGCGAACGCGTCCTGCTGAGGATTCCTACCTAGCCAGACCCGACGGCGGATCCGTGCCTCGCTCTGAATCCAGCACGACCGCTCGCAAGCTGTGCGTAGGTTCCAGCCTCATTCCTCATCGAAGTGTCGAGCGCACCATCAGGCCGTGAACCGGCTCGGCATGCACGGCTCGCTTCACAGGTGCACCGACCACCTCGAAGACCTGGACGCGGTTCCGCCAGCTCCGCCGCAGGAGCCGTCTCGCCGACTTCGATTCATCGGCTAGGTCAGGGACACCCGGATCGCGGCTGACGACGTTCGACGAGCGGCTTCGGGAGTGCCCGGGGAATCATCACGCTCCTTGTGGCGCACGGAAGCCGAAACGCAGCCACCGTTGGCCAAGCAGCATCGCCAGTAGCGCAGTGACCAGGACGCCGACCTCCTCGGCGAACCACGTCCTGCCGAAGATCTGCCAACCCACCAGGATGGGAAGATTCACCGCTGCCACGAACGCAGCCAACGCAACCAGGACGGCGAATACGCGACTCCAGAGCCGATTCGCCGATGGTGAGTGCCAGGCCCTCAAGCACGCAGCAAGCGCGATGGCGACGGCGCCGGTAGTGAAGAGACTGCCGACCATGCCGGACACGCGTCGCGCGTCGGCGTCTTCGCCCCACCGCCGCGCACACCATCGCAGGCTCGCCGAGCCCACGAGGGACACCGCCCCAGCGTCCTGGAGCGGCCCGCCGCCTCCGACAAGGAGGCGTCGCCAACCGGTGGAGCGGCTCGTGCCCTCGGTGCGGAAAGGCCCGATTCACGCTGTCTTGTAGCGCTGTTCGACCACCGCTACTGGCGCTAGCGTGAAGGCAGCCACGCGACAGAGCAGCTATGCCGGTGTGGCGAGGGGGTCGCGGCGGGCCACGAACGCCGCGCTGCCGTGGACATCCGGGAGATGACGATTGAGCCCAGACGCAGCTCGGGAGCGGATGACAGGGAAGAGCTGAACTTCTCCCTGCCGGCGACTCAGGGTCGGCAACCGGGTGGCTGCTCGCAGAGCGGGGCCAGCGTGTCCGCACAACAGGCGGGAGAGTGAGATGCGCGGAAGAGTCCTGTTCGCGAGCAGCTTGGTGGCCGTCATCGCTGCGGCCGGGCTCGCTGTCACTGCGGCCCAGGCAAACCAAGGCCCGCGCGCCCAAGACCGTGCAAAGGCGCAGACCAACCAGGCGGCACCCCACATCACAGTGGTTGAGCGTGCTGTCACAGACACTTTTGTCGACCTCGGGCCGAAGGGCGACAGCCGAGGCGACCAGCTCACCTTCGCCAATCCGGTGTACAACAGGACCAACTCGACCAAGGTAGGTCGCGATCAGGGATCCTGCGTCCGGACGGTCGTCGGGAAGGCCTGGCAGTGTTCCTTCACGACTTGGCTCGCCAAGGGGTCACTGGTCGTCGAGGGTCCGTTCTACGACACCCGAGACTCGGTGCTCGCCATCACAGGCGGCACGGGAAGCTACTCCCGTGCCCGGGGCGTGATGCACCTGCACGCGCGCAATGCCAAGGGCACCCTGTTCGCGTTCAGGTTCACCGTCCAGAACTGATACGCACCCCAGACCAGTCCTGGTCACCGCGCTCGGATCGCGGCTGGATCCGGCAACCCCCGGACGGTCGAGATGGGTTCGCGCTTGCGTCGGCGGCCTTGGCCGACCAGTGCGCTCAGCTGCCTCAGCTGCCTCAGCTGCGTCCGCTGTCACCGAGGTGCCTGGGGCGGCGGCGGCCTGATCGAGACCAGAACCGAGACCAAAGACCAGACGCCGGGTCGGACTCTGATGAGCCCGTCCCGGCGTTTCCGCTGGTCAGCGTGGCGGAGGATAGGGGATTCGAACCCCTGAGGGCGTTAACCCAACCCGCTTTCCAAGCGAGCGCCATAGGCCACTAGGCGAATCCTCCGCCGGAGAGGCTACCGGTCGCACGCGTCGCCGACGAAATCAGCCCGACTTGGGGCAGCGCGACCCTCTCACCTAGACTTCGGGGCAACCCCCCGTGCGGCGATAACTCGCCCAACTCCCCCAGGGCCGGAAGGCAGCAAGGGTCAGTGAGCTCTTTCGGGTGCGCGGGGGGCCTTTTCATGTCCGGACCCGGTGACCTACCCCGGACCCTGCCCCGCATGTGGTCGCCAGTCCGGTACGGCGCCGACCGCGACCTACCGGCTGTCGGACCCGATCGTTAGGGTTCAGGCGTGGAAGCACCCCTCGCCCTCTACCGCCGCTACCGGCCGGAGACGTTCGCCGAGGTCATCGGCCAGGACCACGTCACGACCCCGCTGCGGGCGGCGCTGAACAACAACCGGGTCAACCACGCCTACCTCTTCTCCGGCCCGCGGGGCTGTGGCAAGACGACGAGCGCCCGGATCCTGGCGCGCTGCCTCAACTGCGAGAAGGGGCCGACCGACGAGCCGTGCGGAGTCTGCCGCTCGTGCACCGACCTGGCCCGCGGCGGCCCCGGCTCCATCGACGTGATCGAGATCGACGCGGCCAGCCACGGCGGCGTCGACGACGCCCGTGACCTGCGCGAGCGGGCGTTCTTCGCCCCGGTCAACAGCCGCTACAAGGTCTACATCATCGACGAGGCGCACATGGTGACGCCGCAGGGCTTCAACGCCCTGCTCAAGCTCGTCGAGGAGCCGCCGGAGCATCTCAAGTTCGTGTTCGCGACGACGGAGCCCGAGAAGGTGATCGGCACCATCCGGTCCCGCACCCACCACTACCCGTTCCGGCTGATCCCGCCGCGCACGCTGTCGGACTACCTGCGGACGCTGTGCGAGCAGGAGGGCGTCACGGTCGACCCGGCGGCGCTGCCGCTCGTGGTCCGGGCCGGCGGCGGTTCGGCCCGGGACACCCTCTCCGTGCTCGACCAGCTGATGGGCGGCGCCGGGTCCGAGGGGGTCACCTACGACCTGGCCACCGGGCTCCTCGGCTTCACGCCGGACACGCTGCTCGACGAGGTCGTCGACGCGTTCGCAGCGGGTGACGGGCGCACCGTCTTCGGGGTCGTCGACAAGGTCATCGAGACCGGGCAGGACCCGCGCCGGTTCACCGAGGACCTGCTCCGCCGGCTCCGGGACCTGGTGATCATCGCCGCCGTCCCGGACGCACCGGCGACCGGCCTGATCGACGTACCCCAGGACCAGGGGGAGCGTCTCACCGCCCAGGCGGCCCGCTTCGGGCGCGCCGACCTGAGCCGTTCCGCCGAGCTGGTGGCCGACGGCCTCACCGAGCTCAAGGGCGCGACCGCCCCGCGGCTGCTGCTCGAGCTGATCTGTGCGCGGGTGCTGCTGCCGGGCGCCGACCACGGCACCGAGGGTGTGATGGCCCGCCTCGACCGGATCGAGAAGCGGATGTCGATCGAGGGCACCCCCAGCGCCGCGGCGCCGACCGCGTCGCCACACGCAGCAGGCGGCGCCCCAGCCTCGGGCGGTCGAGCCTGTCGAGACCGCGGCGCGAGCGAGTGATCGTCGACAAGCTCGATCAGCCGGAGCGAGTCGAGCCCCAGCCTCGGGCGGTCGAGCCTGTCGAGACCGCGGCGCCGAGGAGTGATCTCGACAAGCTCGATCAGCCGGAGACTCAGTCGGAGCCTGAGCCCGCACGAGTCGAGACCCCGGCGCCGCCCGCCGGCGGCGGTACGTCGTCCGGCCTCGGCCTGGTCGACGTACGCCGGCTGTGGCCCGACCTCCTCGAGGCGGTGAAGCTCAAGCGCCGCTACACCTGGATCCTGCTCAGCCAGAACGGCCAGATCGCTGCCGTCGACGACAAGACGCTGACGATCGCGCTGGTCAACGCCGGGGCCCGCAACTCCTTCAGCAGCGGCGGCAGCGAGGAGATCCTGCGCCAAGCCGCCATCGACGTGATCGGGCACGACTGGCGGATCGAGGCGATCGTCGACCCGTCGGCCCAGCCCGGCGCGGAGCCGCCGATCCAGGTCAACCGGGCGGCCGTCCAGGAACAGTCCGCCGCCCCGGCGCCCGAGCCGCGAGCCGCCGCGCCGGAGCCGGAGGCGCCGCGCACGCCCGGTCGACCCGGAGTCGATGGCGGCCGCCCGCGGCGCGATCCAGGACACCCGCCCCGCAGGCGACCCGCGCCAGGGACCGCCGGCCGTCTCCGACGAGGACGTCGACCGCGACGACCCCGACGCGGACGACCACACGCTCGGCGGGGCGCAGCTCCTCGAGCGCGAGCTCGGTGCGAGCATCATCGAAGAGATCCCCCACGACTGACCCGCCACCACCCGCCACGAACCGGAGAGAAACACCATGAGCCAGGAACAGAACCCGTTCGGCGAGGGCGGCTTCGACTTCAACGCCCTCCTCCAGCAGGCCCAGCAGATGCAGGAGCAGGTCGCGTCGGCGCAGCAGGAGCTCGCCGAGGCCACGGTCGACGGCACCGTCGGCGACGGCCTCGTCACGGTGACGGTCAACGGCACCGGTGAGCTCGTCGGCGTGAAGATCCGTCGGGACTCGTTCGACCCGTCCGAGCCGGAGGACCTCGAGGACCTCATCGTCGCCGCCTACCGCGATGCCGCGGCCCGGGCGCAGGAGATGGCCTCGCAGAAGCTCGGCCCGATCACCGGTGCGCTGGGTGGCGAGCCGGGCGCGGGCGGCGGCTCCGGCCTGCCGCTCGGGTTCTAGGACCGCGCGAGCCCGATGTACGAAGGTGTCGTCCAGGACCTCATCGACGAGCTCGGCAGGCTGCCGGGTGTGGGTCCCAAGAGCGCTCAGCGCATCGCGTTCCACCTGCTCCAGGCCGACCCGGTCGACGTACGCCGGCTGGCGCAGGTGCTCGTCGAGGTCAAGGAGCGGGTGAAGTTCTGCTCGATCTGCGGCAACGTCGCCGAGGAGGACACCTGCCGGATCTGCCGCGACCCGCGCCGCGACGGCTCGCTGATCTGTGTGGTGGAGGAGTCCAAGGACGTCGTCGCGGTCGAGCGCACCCGGGAGTTCCGCGGCCGCTACCACGTGCTCGGCGGCGCGATCTCGCCGATCGACGGCATCGGTCCCGACGACCTGCGCATCCGCGAGCTGATGACCCGGCTCGCCGACGGGGCGGTTACCGAGGTCATCTTGGCCACCGACCCGAACCTCGAAGGCGAGGCCACCGCGACCTATCTCACGCGGTTGCTACGCCCGATGGGCTTGCGCGTGACGCGCCTGGCGAGTGGACTGCCGGTAGGCGGAGACCTGGAGTACGCCGACGAGGTGACTCTCGGGCGGGCCTTCGAAGGGAGACGATCGGTCGAATGAGCGACGTGACGACACAGGACGCCCCGCTCGACGAGGCGACGGACCTGCACAGCGACCTCGAGGACTTCGCGCAGCAGATCGCCGACCAGGTGGAGAGCTTCCTGCTGGCGCTGCGGGCGATCTCGCGTGGCGAGGCCACCGGGGGCAGCGCCGTCTCGCTGCTGCTGCTCGAGGTGAGCCAGGTGCTGCTCGCCGGGGGGCGGCTGGGGGTGCACTCGGACTTCACGCCGGCCGACGAGTACGAACCGGACGCCGGCCCCGACCCCGATCTCGACGCCATGCGGCTGCGCCTGGCGGTGCTGCTGGAGAGCGTGGACGCCTACAGCGAGGTCTTCGACCCCTACGTCGACCCGCCGGAGATGGTCTCCTCGCTGCTGTCGGACGACCTGACCAGCATTGCCGGCGCCCTGGCCCATGGGCTGCAGCACTACCGGGCGGGCCGCACCAGCGAGGCGCTGTGGTGGTGGCAGTTCTCCTACGTCTCCACCTGGGGCAACGAGGCCAGCGGCGTGCTGCGGGCGCTCCAGTCGGTGGTCGCGCACGACCGGCTCGACGCGGAGTTCGAGAGCGAGCAGGACCAGGTCGCCGCGGCAGACGAGCTGCTCACGCCGTAGATCTTCCGGTCCGATCGATCTGTCCAGGCGCCCAGACCGGAGATCTTCCGTTGTCGTTGGTGTCTTGCCATGCGTCACCGACGCCGGCCCGAGCGACCCGCGTCGGTAGACTCGCGACGACCCGTTCGCCTGGAGAAACCCGAGGAAATCTGTCGTGGGCATTGTCGTGCAGAAGTACGGCGGCTCGTCGGTCGCCGACGCCAACGGCATCAAGCGCGTCGCCCAGCGGATCCTCGACGCCAAGCGGGCCGGCAACGACGTGGTCGTGGTGGTCTCGGCGATGGGGGACACCACCGACGAGCTGATCGACCTCGCCGAGCAGGTGTCCCCGCTGCCCGCGGGGCGCGAGCTCGACATGCTGCTGACCGCCGGCGAGCGCATCTCGATGGCGCTGCTCGCGATGGCGATCGGGAACCTCGGCCAGGAGGCCCGCTCCTTCACCGGCAGCCAGGCCGGCGTGATCACCGACAGCTCGCACGGCAAGGCCAAGATCATCGACGTCACGCCGGGCCGCATCGAGAAGGCGCTGGAGCTGGGCGCGGTGGCGATCGTGGCCGGGTTCCAGGGCGTCAGCCAGGACACCAAGGACATCACCACGCTGGGCCGGGGCGGCTCGGACACGACGGCGGTGGCGCTGGCCGCCGCCCTCAACGCGGACGTCTGCGAGATCTACAGCGACGTCGACGGGGTCTTCACCGCCGACCCGCGGATCGTGCCGAACGCCCGCAAGCGCGACCGGATCTCCTACGAGGAGATGCTCGAGATGGCCGCGTGCGGCGCGAAGATCCTGCACCTGCGGTGCGTGGAGTACGCCCGCCGCTACGAGATGCCGATCCACGTGCGGTCGTCGTTCAGCCAGATGACCGGCACCTGGATCACCGACCGAGGAGTTGACGAGATGGAGCAGGCGATCATCGCCGGCGTCGCGCACGACCGCAGCGAGGCCAAGATCACCGTGGTCGGCGTGCCGGACAAGGTCGGCGAGGCGGCCCGGATCTTCGAGGCGCTCGCCGAGGCGCAGATCAACCTCGACATGGTGGTGCAGAACGTCTCGGCGGCCTCCACCAACCTCACCGACATCTCGTTCACGCTGCCGCGCGACGACGGCCAGACGGCGATGTCCGCGCTGGCCCGGATCAAGGACGAGGTCGGCTACGACTCGCTGCTGTACGACGACCAGATCGGCAAGGTCTCGCTGATCGGCGCCGGGATGCGGTCGCACCCGGGTGTCACCGCGAAGTTCTTCGCCGCGCTGGCCGCCGCCGGCGTCAACATCGAGATGATCTCCACCTCCGAGATCCGGATCTCCGTGATCGTCGACGAGGGCCAGGTCGACGACGCGGTGGCCGCGACGCACACCGCGTTCGACCTCGACTCCGACGAGGTCGAGGCCGTGGTCTACGGCGGGACAGGTCGATGACCGCCGCCCGCCCGGTCCGGCTGGGCATCGTCGGCGCCACCGGCCAGGTCGGTGAGGTGATGCGCCGGATCCTGCTGGAGCGCGGCTTCCCGGTCTCGGACATCCGGTTCTTCGCATCCGCGCGCTCGGCCGGCACGACCCTCGCGTGGGGTGACCGGGAGGTCGTGGTCGAGGACGCCGCCACCGCCGACCCCTCCGGGCTCGACATCGCGCTGTTCTCCGCCGGCGGCGGCACCTCGAAGGTGCTCGCCCCGGTGTTCGCCGGCGCCGGCGCCGTGGTCGTCGACAACTCCTCGGCCTGGCGGATGGATCCCGACGTCCCGCTCGTGGTGAGCGAGGTCAACCCGGCCGCCGTACGTGAGGCCCGCAAGGGCATCATCGCCAACCCGAACTGCACCACGATGGCCGCGATGCCGGTGCTCAAGCCGCTGCACGACGAGGCCGGCTTGGTTCGCCTGGTCGCCAGCACCTACCAGGCGGTGTCCGGCAGCGGGCTTGCCGGTGTGGACGAGCTCGCCGGCCAGGTGGCCGCGGTCGGCGGTCGCGCCGCCGAGCTCACCCACGACGGGTCCGCCGTGCCGATGCCGGCGCCGAGCAAGTACGTCGCCCCGATCGCGTTCAACGTGCTGCCGATGGCCGGCTCGGTGGTCGAAGACGGCACCGACGAGACCGACGAGGAGCAGAAGCTCCGCAACGAGAGCCGCAAGATCCTCGGCATCCCCGACCTGCGGGTCTCGGGCACCTGTGTGCGGGTGCCGGTCTTCACGGGCCACTCGCTGTCGATCAACGCCGAGTTCGCCTCCGCCCTGCCGGCCAAGCGGGCGGCGGAGATCCTCGCGGACGCCGCCGGCGTCGTGCTCACCGACGTGCCCACGCCGCTGCAGGCCGCCGGGCAGGACCCGAGCTACGTCGGCCGGATCCGGCAGGACCCGGGCGTGGACGGCGAGCGGGGCCTGGCGCTGTTCATCTCCGGCGACAACCTGCGGAAGGGCGCCGCGCTCAACACGGTGCAGATCGCCGAGCTGGTGGCCGCCGGCCTCGGCTGACCAGCGCCCTCGTCAGCCCACGGGTCAGCGCACGTCGTGCGCGGGCCCCTTCTCGGGCTGCGGCTCCACGAACGTCGCGGTCACCCAGTGCGCGAGCACGAACGCCGCGCCGCTGACGAGCGGGACCACGAGGAACATCCACGGGGAGAACAGCGCGTCCTGCGGGGTCAGCAGCACCACGACGAACAGCACGCCGACGGCGAGGAAGCTCGTGGCCTTGGCGTCGTTCAGGTGCAGCAGCGCGAGCACCAGCCCGCCGAGCAGCACCATCAGCACCAGGATCACCAAGATCACCAGCACGCCCGCGCCGCCGCACGACTCGGTGCCGCGGATCGCGTCGCAGCCGGTGAGGGAGACCCACGTGAGCCCGGCGCCGACAGCACCCACCACCAGGCCGCCCAGCAGCGCCGCCAGGGGTGCGGGGAGTGTCGGCAGGCCCCGCCGCGGTCGAGCCGCCTTGCGCTGCCCCGGCTCGCTCGCGGGCTCGGGCTCGCCGGCCGGTTCTTCGGCGTAGGCGCCGTTCGTGGCGGTCGGCTCCGGGACCGGGACGAACGGGCGGGTCTCCTCGGTGTCCTCGTCCGGGGTAAGAGCCGGCTCGGGTGCGGGCTCGGGTGCGGCGGACGCACCGGCTCGGTGACGGGCTCGGCGACGGCCTCAGGTCGGCTCGGCCGGCTCGCGGCGCATCGAGCGGCTCGACCGGCTCGGGCTCCCGCCGCGCACGCCGGCGCCTGAACGGGTTGAGCGACGGCAGCTCCAGCTTGGCGGTGTCGTCGGATCGGGCGGCGCCGTCGTCCGGCGGCGTGTCAGCCATGCGTCGCAGTGTGCCAGAGCGAGGGCGGTGCACCGACCCCGAGACTCACCGGGTCAGGCGACGGCGAGGCGGACGCGGCTGGTCTGCGGCGTGCGTGCGCATGCCGGTCATCGCGAGCGCGGCGTCGTACGCCGTGAGCGCGCCCGGCTGGTCGCCGTAGCGACGCAGGCTGTCGCCGAGCTGGCGCCAGAGGCGGGCCACCTCGCGGGACGGCTCCATGCCCGAGAGCACCTTGTGCGCCTCGCGGTAGGACTCGTAGGCCAGGTCCTCCTCGAAGCGGGCCGCGCCGACGTCGCCGAGCAGGATCAGCGCCTCGGTGCGGTCGATGTGCTCGGAGGGGCCGAGCATCTGCAGCGCGGTGGCGGCGTGCTCGGCGGCGTCGTCGTGCTGACCGAGGCAGAGGAAGGCGCGCCCGCGGGTGGTGTGGATGACGCCCATCTCCAGCTTGGAGCCGCGCAGCGCACGCTCGGCCCGGTCGAGCTCGGCGAGCGCGCGGATGGCGTCGGGAGCTCTCCTGGTGCAGCAGCAGCCAGGCGTAGTTCATCCGCAGCCGGGGGAGGTCGCGGCTGTCCTCCTCCTCGCCCAGCAGCGCGACCGCGCGGTCGGTGAGCCGCAGCGCCTCGTCGACGGCGCCCCGACGGTGCGCGACGATGGCGGCGTTCCAGTAGACGGAGCCGCGGGCGCGGGAGGTGCCGACCCGGTCGGCGACCTTGATGAGGCTCTCCACCACCTCGGTCGCGCTGAGCGTGTCGCCGCGGCCGAACAGCGCGAACATGTAGATGGCGCCGAGGCGCAGGTGCTCGTCGGAGCCGGCCAGGCCGGCCTTCTCGATCTCGGCCATGCAGTCGCGGCCGAAGTCGACGGCGGCGTTGATGTCGCCGGACTCGAAGAGCATGGTCGTCAGCGTGGTGGCGGCGCGCGCGAGGGCGACCCAGGCCTCGTCGCGGCGGTTGCGCTCGACGAGGTCGCGCAGCACGCGGACGGCACCGACCATGTCGCCGGACTGCTCGAGGGCTCTGCGAGAGCATGCTCGCGGCGTCGTTGGCCGTGGTGTTGTCCAGCGTGTCGAGCTCGAGGCGCGAGATGATCCGCGCGGCCTCCGCAGGGTTGCCGTTGGCCAGCGCCATCTTCGCGAAGTTGACGTCCAGGCGGGCGTGGTCGCTCAGCCGGGGGTCGACACGCGGGGTCTCGTCGGATCGCAGGATCTCCTCGACGGAGACCCCCAGCCGGTCAGCGATCTCCCGGACCATGCGGTCCGAGGGAGTGCGCTTGCCCGACTCGATCAGCGAGACGTAGCCGGAGCTGATGCCGTTCCCCGACAGTGCGGTCTGGGTCATGCCCTTGGAGACGCGCAGGTCGCGGATGCGGGTGCCGATGGTGCTCATGGGCACACATCGTAGGAGCCTTTACCGCTCAGTAAGAACAGTTTCGCCCAAATGTCCGTTTTGGGCGATCAGCGCGGGTCAGCCCTTGCAGCAGAGGGTGACGTTGCTCGAGACCTTGCCGCCGGCGGTGCTGGCGGGGTTCGCGGGGCTCATGCCGACCGCGAGGATGGCGACGACTCCGGCAACGGCGAGACGCTTGGCAACGCGCATTTCTATCTCCCAGGTAAAGAAAACTTACAAATTAGTAAGGTTGAGTGTAGGGATTCTGACCGTTCGGCGGATGTTTTTACGAGTAAAGGTTCACTCTTGTCCGGAAAAAGTTGCAGGTCAGACCCATCCCCTGGGGGTCGCAGTGCGATGCCTTCAGCGCCTCTCGAACCCTTACACAGTCAGTAAGAATCGGCCAGTCAGGGCAAAGGGACGGTAAAGACCGCGGTCTAGACAGATCCGGCCGAAGCGGGGCTCGCGGCGCGCCGAGAACGGCGCAGGCCCCCGCACGGTGTAGTGCGAGGGCCTGCGTGGATACCACTCGGTCGGGCTGACAGGATTTGAACCTGCGGCCTCCTCGTCCCGAACGAGGCGCGCTACCAAGCTGCGCCACAGCCCGAGGGCGGAGCAACTCTAACCGACGCTCGCCGCGCCCACGAATCCGGGGCGGGCGGTGAACGTGAGGAGCGTGGCCTCGGGCCGGCAGCAGAACCGCACCGGGGCGAACGGCGAGGTCCCGAGCCCCGCCGAGACGTGCAGCCAGGAGCTTCCCGGGGCACCCTCCGGGGCGTCGGCCGGGTGCCGGTGCAGCCCCTTCGCGCGCTTCGGGTCCAGGTCGCAGTTGGTCACCAGGGCGCCTGCGCCGGGCAGGCAGAGCTGTCCGCCGTGCGTGTGCCCGGCAAGCACGGTCTCGTAGCCGTCCGCGGCGAACTGGTCGAGCACCCGGAGGTACGGCGCGTGCGTGACGCCCATGCGCACGTCGGCGTCGGCGTCCGCCGGACCCGCGACGGCGGCCAGGTCGTCGTACTCGAGGTGCGGGTCGTCGACCCCGACGAAGGCGAAGCGGGTGCCCTTGACCGTGAGCGTGGTGCGCCGGTTCGTCAGGTCCACCCAGCCGCGCTGCTCGAAGCCGTCGCGGAGGTCGCCGTACGGCAGCTTCGGGGTGTGGGTGTTGCGCTGGCCGTCGTCGGGCAGGAGGTAGCGCACCGGGTTGCGCACGGACGGCGCGAAGTAGTCGTTCGAGCCGAACACGAAGACCCCCGGCACGTCGAGGAGGTCGCGGAACGCGTCGAGGACCGCCGGGACCGCCTCCATGTGGGCCAGGTTGTCGCCGGTGTCGACGACCAGGTCGGGCTCGAGCTCGGCCAGTGACTGCACCCAGGCGCGCTTGCGGGCCTGCCCCGGGGTGAGGTGCAGGTCGGAGAGGTGCAGCACCCGCAGCGGCCCGTGTCCCGGGGGCAGCACGGGGACGGTGGCCCGGCGCAGCGCGAACCAACGGACCTCGACCCCGGCGGCGTAGGCCAGCGCGCCGGCGCCGGCCAGCGCGGCTCCTCCGGCGAGACGGGTGGCGGTGCGCAGACGGGGATGGCGGGGGGACCGGCGGGTCATGGCCCCAGGTTGCCACAGTCCTCACGACGGGCCGGCGACGGCAAACCGGTGGTGGCCGGCTGCGACAATGAGGAGGTGAGTGACCTCAAGGACCGCCTCCGGACCGACCTGACCTCCGCCATCAAGGCGCGCGACAGCCTGCGCTCCTCGACCCTGCGCATGGTGCTCTCCGCGATCACCAACGCCGAGGTGGCCGGCAAGGAGCAGCGGGAGCTCAGCGACGACGACGTGGTGGGCGTGCTGAGCACGGAGGCCAAGAAGCGGCGCGAGGCCGCCGACGCCTTCGAGGAGGCCGGCCGCGCCGACAGTGCCGCCAAGGAGCGCTCCGAGGCCGAGGTCATCACGGAGTACCTCCCCGCCCAGCTCAGCGAGGACGAGATCAGCGGGCTCGTGGCGGCCACGATCGCGTCGCTCGGCGTGGCCGAGGACGGTATGCGCGCCATGGGCAAGGTGATGGGCGCGCTCCAGCCGCAGGTCAAGGGGCGGGCCGACGGCGGCGCCGTCGCCGCCGAGGTGCGGCGCCAGCTCGGCTGACCCCGCTCAGGGCGTGGCTCAGCGGCCGCCGCGCCCCTTGCCCTTGCCGTTGCCCTTCTTGTCGCCGCCGCCCTGCTTGGGCTCGGGCTGCGGTGGGATGTACGGCGAGCCGTCGGAGACGTAGATCGTCACGGTCGTGCCGGTCGGCGCGGTCGCGCCCGAGCCGGGGCTGAGGTACGCCGCCGTGCCGGCCGGGTAGCCGCTGTCGACCGTCGGGCCGACCACCGGCGTGAAGCCCGCCTTGCGGAGGACCGCTGCAGCCGCGTCCGTGCCCAGCCCGCCCACCGACGGGACGATCGCGGACTGGCCGGCGATGGTCTGCGGGTTCGGCGAGGAGAACTCGCGGTCCGGCAGGTAGTCCTGGATCACCTTCATCGCGTCGCCCCACATCGGGCCGGCCGTCGTCGATCCGTGCGCGCCCTGGATGTAGACGCCGCCGACCGTCTGACCGTTCAGCGACAGCGGGTGCCCCTTGGAGTTCGCGCCGGCGATCATCGCGGCGGTGGCGAGGTTCGGGGTGTAGCCGTCGAACCAGACCGCCTTGTTGCCGCTCGTCGTGCCGGTCTTGCCGGCGGATGGCTGGGCGAGGCCGAGACCGGCGTCGTACCCGAAGCCGCCGGGCTCCTGCACGCCGCGGAGGATGTCGTTGACCGCGTCGGCGACGTCGGTGCGCAGCAGCTGCTGGCACTTGGCCGGGTAGTCCTCGATGGTCTTGCCGTTGGCGTTGAGCACCGTCGTGACCGGGCGCGGCTCGCAGAACTTGCCGCGCGCGCCGAAGGTCGCGTAGACGCCGGCCATGGTCAGCGGGTCGACGTCGGTGACGCCGAGGGTGAACGGCCCGACGATGTCGCGGTCGGGGACGGTGACCCCCATCTTCTTGGCCAGCGTGGTCGGGGCGCAGAGACCCGTGCGCTCCTCGAGCTGGGCGAAGAACGTGTTCACCGAGAGCTGGGTGCCCTTGTAGAGGTCGAAGGTGCCGCTGCCGGTGGAGTTCTCCGGGCTCCACACATCGGTGCTGAGGAGGTGGTTGCCGTTGCAGACGCGGTAGCGGTTCTCCGGGATCGAGATCGTCTGGGGCGACGAGATCTGGGTCGACAGGGGGATGCCCTGGGTGATCGCGGCCGACAGCACGAACGCCTTGAACGTCGAGCCGGCCTGGAAGCCGTTGGCGTCGCCGTACTTCTTGGGGACGACGTAGTTGAGGTAGGTCTCGCCCTTCTTCTTGTCGCTGCCCATCGGGCGGGACTGGGAGAGGGCCCGCACCTCGCCGCTGCCCGGCTCGACCATCGCCAGGCCGCCGATGGCCTGGTCGGTCGGGTGCACGTGGTTGCGCACCGAGTTGTCGGCGGCGCGCTGGTAGCGCAGGTCGACGGTGGTCTTGATGGTCAGGCCGCCGCTGAAGAGCAGCCGGCGCCGCTCGTCGACGGTCTTGCCGAGGCTCGGGTCGGCCAGGAGGTACTGGACGGCGTAGTCGCAGAAGAAGGGTGCCGGGGAGGACACGCAGCCGTTGTTGGTGGCGGTCACCTTGAGGCCGAGGCGCTGCGCCTCCGCGGTGCGGGCCTCCGACTGGGAGACGACGTTGAGGTCGGCCATCCGCGCGAGCACCGTGTCGCGGCGCTCCTTGGCGCGGTCCGGGTTGTTGGTCGGGTCGTAGCCGGTCGGGTTCTTCACCATGCCGGCCAGCAGCGCTGCCTCACGGAGGGTCAGGTCGGCCGACGACTTGGAGAAGTAGTGGCGGGAGGCGGCCTCGATGCCGTAGGCGCCGTCACCGAAGTAGGCGATGTTGAGGTAGCGCTCGAGGATCCAGTCCTTGGAGTACTTCTCCTCGAACGCGATGGCGTAGCGCAGCTCGTTGATCTTGCGCTGGTAGGTGTCGGCCGTGGCGGCCTGCTGCTCGGCCTTGGTCTTGGCCTGGTTGACCAGGGTCATCTTCACCATCTGCTGGGTGATCGACGAGCCGCCCTGCGTCGTACCGGCGTTGGCCTGGTTGGTGACGAAGGCGCGCAGCGTGCCGCGGAGGTCGAGGGCACCGTGCTGGTAGAAGCGGTAGTCCTCGATGGCGATGATCGCCTTGCGCATGATCGGCGCGACCCTGGCCAGCGGGACGTTCACGCGGTTCTGGTCGTAGAGGGTGGCCAGGACCGCGCCGTCGCGACCCAGCAGGCGGGTGCGCTGGGCCAGCGGCTCGGCGGTGAGGTCCGCGGGGATCTTGTCCATGCTGTCCGCGACCGTGCGCGTCGACAGCCCGGTGACGGCCGCGAACGGGATGGCCAGGCCGGCCACCAGCACGCCCATGACGGCGGCCACGGCGACCATGACGCCGAGGTGGGACACGATGCTGGCAGGCCGAAGGCGATCGGTACGGCGCGAGGGCATGGCCCCCAGGGTACGTGAACCGGATCCGACGCCCCGGCTAGCGCACCGTGCGACGGGAGTCACGCACCGCGACCATCCGGCGTGGCGGCACGGGTGGTGTCCGCCTAGTCATTTCGGACTACCGGCCGTCCAGGTGGGTGGGTCGAGATCGTCACACCCGCATCTCCACCGCTCAGGAAGTGCGTTCGGGGCCGCCTTGAGGTCTGTTCGGTTGAACCTCGTAGTCAGATCGGACTATCACAAGTTGCTCCCTCTGTGTCTGTTTCGCGCAGTTCCTCGTCTTTACCTTTTTACCCGGGGATTGACTCGGATGGCCCGCTGGGAGGTGGGCCCTTCTCGGAAGGGACAAGGCCGATGTGGAACGAAGACTGGGCAGTCAAGGCTCTGTGCAACCAGACGCGACCGGACGAGCTGTTCGTGCGAGGCGCTGCGCAGAACCGTGCCAAGCAGATGTGCGCCGGTTGCCCGGTGCGCACCGAGTGCCTCGCCGAGGCGCTCGACAACCAGATCGAGTGGGGTGTCTGGGGCGGGATGACGGAGCGGGAGCGCCGGGCGCTGCTGCGTCGTCGCCCGAACGTCAACTCGTGGCGTCGTCTCCTCGAGACGGCGATGATCGACCACGCGGCCACGGTGTCGGCCGCCGCCACGCCGGAGCTCGTGCCGGCCTGAGGTTTCGCAGCTGCCCTCAGGCGTAGCGCTCCACCGGGTCCTCGGGCCCGGGCACAACCGGTCAGGACCTCTGGGAGAGAAGGTCACCGACCACCCGAAGGCCGTCGAGGTCGTGCACGTCCGTGGACAGTGCCGGCACGACGGCCGTCGGCACGTCCGGGTGCGCCGTCGTGAACCGCGCCCGCAGCCGTGACTCGCGGGCCACGATGCGGCTGCGGTCGGCGTGCAGCCGCAGCAGCCCTGCCGTGGGACCCTCCGCGCCGTCCTCCTCGAGACGCTCGGCCGCGGCCAGCGCCCGCTCCACCGAGAGCCGTCCGCCCGGTGCGTGCGCGGCGCGGTTGACCACCAGCCCGGCCAGCGGCATCCGCTCCTCGTTGAGCCGCTCCACGAAGTACGCCGCCTCGCGCAGCGCGTCCGGCTCCGGCGCGGCGACCACCAGGAACGCCGTACCGTCGGCCTGGAGCAGCCGGTAGGTCTTCTGCGCCCGCTGCCGGAACCCGCCGAACAGCGTGTCGAAGGCAGCCACGAAGGTCTGCATGTCCCGCAGCACCTGGGTCCCCAGCACCTTCGTCAGCGCGTTGGTCACCACGCCGAGGCCCGCGCTCATCAGCTTGGCCGGCCCGCGGGCCGGGGCCAGCAGCAGCCGGATGAACCGGCCGTCGAGGAAGCTGGAGAGCCGCTCGGGGGCGTCGAGGAAGTCCAGCGCCGAGCGCGACGGGGGTGTGTCCACCACGATCAGGTCCCAGCCGCCGGCGCGGTCGGCGTGCAGCTGGCCGAGCTTCTCCATCGCCATGTACTCCTGGGTGCCCGCGAACGAGCTGGAGAGCGCGACGTAGAAGGGGTTGGCCAGGATCTGCGCGGCCTTCTCGGGGCTGGCCTGGCTCTCGACCACCTCGTCGAAGGTGCGCTTCATGTCCAGCATCATCGCGTCGAGCGAGCCGCCGCTGGTGCCCGTGACGCCGGGGACGGGGCGGGGGACGTTGTCGAGCTTCTCGATGCCCATCGACTGCGCGAGTCGCCGGGCCGGGTCGATCGTGAGCACCACGACCTTGCGGCCCTGCTCGGCGGCGCGCAGCGCCAGGGCGGCCGAGGTGGTCGTCTTGCCGACACCGCCGGAGCCGCAGCAGACCACGATGTCGATCGAGCGGTCGGCGAGCAGCGCGTCCACGTCGAGGGCGGGGGTGCCGTCGGCGCGGGCGACCAGGGGGCCGACGCGGCCGTGGGACGCGGGCGTCATGCGAGGCCCTGCTTGCACAGGTCGGCGGCGAGCTCGTAGAGCGCGCCGAGGTCGATGCCGTCGGGGAGCCGCGGCAGCTCGTAGGCGGGTACGTCGATCGCGGTGATCCGCTTGCGCTGCTCGTCCTCGAGCTCGCGCCGCTCGGCGTGCTCGCGGGCCTCGGCGAGCAGCCCGTCGAGCAGCGTCTCGTTGGGCTTGACCCCGGCCTTCTCGAGGTCCGCGGCCACCGCGTCCCGGTCGAGCTCACCCGACATCGCGGCGTCGCGCTCGTCGCCGTCGAGCTCGGCGCGGCGGGTCATGTTCACCACGATCCCGCCGACCGGCAGGCGGGCGGCCCGCAGCTCGTCGACGCCGTCGGCGGTCTCCTGCACCGGCATGTCCTCCAGGACCGTCACCAGGTGCACCGCCGTGCGCTTGGACCGCAGCAGCGTCATCACGGTGTCGGCCTGGCTCCGGATCGGGCCGACCTTGGCGAGCCCGGCCAGCTCGCTGTTGACGTTGAGGAACTGCGAGATGCGGCCGGTCGGCGGCGCGTCGAGCACCACCGCGTCGTACTGCCGGTGGTTCTTGCCCCGCCTGTTGCGGTTGACCGCCTCGTAGACCTTGCCGGTGAGCAGGACGTCGCGGACGCCGGGCGCGATCGTGGTCGCGAAGTCGACGACGCCGAAGCGGTCGAGCGCCTTGCCGGCGCGACCGAGGCGGTAGTACATCGCGAGGTACTCCAGCAGCGCGGACTCCGGGTCGATCGCCAGCGCGTAGAGGTCGCCGCCGTCGTGCGGGCCCTGGACGACCCGGCGCTCCTCGTAGGGCAGCGGCGGCACGTCGAACAGCTGCGCGATGCCCTGCCGTCCCTCGACCTCGCACAGGAGCACGGTCTTGCCGCGCGACGCGAGGGCCAGCGCGAGCGCCGCCGCGACCGTGGACTTGCCGGTGCCGCCCTTGCCGGTCACGACGTGCAGGCGCACGTCGTCCCAGCGCTCGTCGGGGGCGGCGGAGCTCATGACTCGGAGGGTAGCCGGATCGACGTACCGACAAACCGGGTGCTCATGTGGTGGGGGCTCACCGAAGCGGGCCAGGTGTGTGCCGACCGCCCGTGACGCCGCGCACACGCCGCTGGCTAGGGTGGCCTGGCGGGCGATCCGGTCCGCCGGTTCCGGGTGCACCGGAGAGGGAGGTCAGACGTGGACAAGGTGGTCGCGAGTGCCGCCGAGGCCGTCGCGGACGTCGCCAGCGGGTCGACCATCGCGGTGGGCGGCTTCGGGTTGTGCGGCATCCCGTCGGTGCTCATCGACGCGCTGCTCGAGCAGGGCGCCGACGAGCTGGAGGCGGTGTCGAACAACTGTGGCGTCGACGAGTGGGGTCTCGGGCGGCTGCTGTTCAACCACCGGATCCGCCGGATGATCTCGTCGTACGTGGGGGAGAACAAGGAGTTCGCGCGGCAGTACCTCCACGGCGAGCTCGAGGTCGAGCTGACGCCCCAGGGCACGCTGGCCGAGCGGATGCGGGCCGGCGGCTCGGGCATCCCGGCCTTCTTCACCGCGACCGGCGTCGGCACCCAGGTGGCCGAGGGTGGGCTGCCGTGGAGGTACGACACCGAGGGCAACGTGACCGTCGCCTCCCCCGCCAAGGAGGTCCGCACGTTCGAGACCGCCGACGGCCCCAAGGACTTCGTGCTGGAGAACGCGATCGTCGCCGACTACGGCCTGGTGCGCGCCTGGAAGGGCGACCGGCACGGCAACCTGGTCTTCCGGCAGTCCGCCCGCAACTTCAACCCGCTCGCGGCGATGTGCGGCCGGGTGACCATCGCCGAGGTCGAGCAGCTCGTCGAGCCCGGCGAGATCGGCGCGGACGACGTACACACGCCTGGCGTCTACGTGCAGCGGGTCGTGCCGCTGACCGAGGAGCAGGTGGCCGACAAGCGGATCGAGAAGCGGACCGTGCGTCCGCGGACGGAGGCCTGAGATGGCGTGGAGTCGTGAGGAGATGGCCGCGCGGGCGGCCTCGGAGCTGACCGACGGTTCCTACGTGAACCTCGGGATCGGGCTGCCGACGCTGGTCCCGAACTACGTCGACGACGACGTCGAGCTCGTGCTGCAGTCCGAGAACGGCATCCTCGGCGTCGGGGCCTACCCGCTCGAGGGCGAGGAGGACCCCGACCTCATCAACGCCGGCAAGGAGACCGTGACCCTGCGCAAGGGTGCGTCGTTCTTCGACTCGGCCACGTCGTTCGGGATGATCCGCGGCGGCAAGATCGACGCCGCCATCCTCGGCGCGATGCAGGTCTCGAAGTCCGGCGACATCGCCAACTGGATGATCCCCGGCAAGATGGTCAAGGGCATGGGCGGCGCGATGGACCTCGTCCACGGCGCCAAGCGGGTCATCGTGCTGATGGAGCACGTCGCCAAGGACGGCACCTACAAGATCGTCGACGAGTGCTCGCTGCCCTACACCGGCCTCGGTGTCGTCCAGCGCATCATCACCGACCTCGCCGTCATCGACGTCACCCCCGACGGTCTCCGGCTCGTCGAGCTCGCCCCCGGCGTCACCGAGGACGAGGTGCGGGAGAAGACTGAGCCTCCGTTGCGCTGAGGGGGCTGTTGTTTACCAGGGGATGCAGGAAATCTGCACCTTCCCATGGGTTGCCTCCCATGGGGAGGTGAAGTTCTCCATGGTGAGTACGGCGCTCAGGCCGCCAGGTTGAGCATCCGGCGGATGCGTTGCGCGGTCTCGCGAGCGGCGTACAGGTCCGACCAGACGAACCGGATCACCGACCACCCGGGCAGCAGCTCACGGATCAGGTCCTCCCGGCGCTTCTCTCGGAACACCGCATCCCCGGGCTCCTCGCCGGGTCGCAGCAGGCGGCCGTACTTCACCCGGCCGTCGAACTCGCCGAGCAGGCGGTGCTCGGGCCAGGCCAGGTCGGCGGCGGCCACGAGCCGCCCGTCGCGGTCACGCACCTCGAACTGGGTCTCGGGCGCGGGAATGCCCTGGGCGTAGCAGAGGTACCGCGTGCGCGACTCGCCCACCGACTGACCGCCGGCATCGGCCAGTCGGACCGCGACGCCGACGCGCTGCATGCCCGGCCAGGCCTGCAAGGTGCGGTAGGCCTCGAACAGCTCCTCCCGCGAGCAGAGCCCGAGCTGCAGGGCCGAGTCCAGGACCACCAGCGCGGACTCGGTCGACGTCAGTGAGGCGGTCTCGATCGCGGCGCGGGCCGGGTTGGTCACCCAGAGTCCGTCCTTGCGCACGAGATCCTGGGGCAGCAGCAGGCCCTCGTGGTGGACGACCCCGGACTCGGTTCGCCCCGCTCCGCCGTCGAGCCGCGTCACGTGCACGTCCGACAGGGCGACTCCCCAGGTCCGCAAGCCATGCTCGTGCGCTGCCGATGTGTGGCTGAGCGCGACATGTCCGCTGAGCTTGCGCGCGGCCGCGCGCCCCCGGATGCGGTGCAGCTCCTCGTCGGTTGCCGGCCAGAGGTCGGTGAACGAGTACGCGCCGGTCCGCACGCGACGCCAGGTGCCGCTCCTGATCGTGCGTTGGATGGTGCGGTCGTCGTACCCCTCTGCCAGCGCGTCGGCGCGGGAGAAGAAGCCGTCCTGCTCGTTGAGGGCGCGGAGTCTGTCCATCCCGCGATGGTCGGCCGCGGTCGCCGGTACGTCGCGGGGCCATCGGTCGACCGGGGGACAGGGCGCGGTCGGATCGCCCTGGGGACGCAAGCTGGCGACGTACTTCCCATGGAGAACTGCACCTGCCCACGGCAGAGCACCCATGGGAAGGGTCAGATTTCCTGCATCCCCTGGTAAACAGCCCGGCTACAGGTCCGGGTGCTTGGTGGCGAGCCGGTAGAACCCCGAGTGGAAGACGAGGGGTTCGCCACCGGGGGCGTCGTAGGACTCCACCTCGCCGAGGAACAGCACGTGGTCGCCGGCATCGACGCGCTGGGTCCGGCGGCAGACGAAGGACGCGACGGTGCCCTCGAGCAGGGGGAGAGGACCGGAGACGAGCCGGACGCCCTCGAACTTCTCGGCGCCGGGCGTCGAGAACTGGCGCGACAGGTGGTGCTGGTCGGAGGCCAGGACGTTCACCGCGAAGTGCGAAGCGGCCTCGAACGCCGGCAGCGACGCCGACGACTTTGCGGCAGCCCAGGCGACGAGGGGCGGGTTGAGCGAGACCGAGGTGAACGAGTTGGCCGTCATCGCATAAGGCTCGCCGCTCTCGTCGACGGTGGTGACGACGGTGACGCCGGTGGCGTACTGGCCCAACGCCCGTCGCAGGTCCCGGGCGTCGAAGCGGGACGGCTCGGTCTGGGCGGCGAGGAAGACGGCAGCGGCGTCCGGGTCGTACCACCACGGGCTGAACAGCCGCGCGTCGTCGAAGCCGGCCGCCACCGTCTCGGCGACGCTCGCGTGCGCGGCGGCGGCGTCGATCACCGCCCGTTGGTGCGGGGTGGCCGGCTGCAGCCAGGAGTTCGTCCACTGCGTCGCCCAGTGCGCCCAGCCGCGCCAGAAGTTGTCGAACGTGCGCTGCATCCAGGGTGCGTCGAAGGCACCCTCGTGCGCGTTGATCGCCTCCAGGTAGAACGAGGCCGACTTGGTCGCGTTGTTCGAGCCCTGGCTGGTCAGCGGGTCGTTGAGCACGACCACGTCGGCCATCCCCAGCACGGGTGCGCCGCTGGGGAGGGTGCCGACCGGCTGGCGTACGACGGGCGTGATCCGGCCGTGCAGGACCGACCGGTCGTCGACCAGCGTCGGCGTCGCGGAGGCGCTCGTGCTCCGACGGGAAGTGCGCGGCGAGCAGGTCCCGGAGCCGGGCCAGGTGCTGCGCGGGGGTGGTCACGTCGTCCCAGGCGTCGAGCGGGCCGCCGGGCACGCCCTCCACCACGACGATGTCGCAGGATCCGTCGACGGTGAGCGCGGGGCAGGTGAAGCACTCGCCGACGCCCTCGACCGAGTGGTAGCGCAGCGCGGACGACGGGCGGCCGCCGCGAAGGTAGGTGAGGGAGGCGACCCGCTGCGCCGCCGGGTACGGCGACCGGTCGGTGTCCACCGGGAACAGCGAGGCGAGCCCGCCGCGGCCGGTGGACACGACCACCAGGTCGTGGCTTCGGGCCAGGTCCTCGAGGTCGTCGACCGCGGCGGAGCGGATCACCACCTTGCCGCCGAGCCGCTCGATCTCGTGCATCAGCAGCGGCAGCCGCACCCGCTGGTCGAGCGAGCGGGCCGGTGTCGACAGACGGGTGTCGAACGCTGCGGTGGAGCCGTCGAGCCGGACCGTGTCGTAGGACAGCCGTTCGATCGGCGGCGCGGGGGGCAGCAGGTCGGCGATGCCCAGGGCGTGCTCGGCGTCGAGAGCGGACTCGAAGGTGATCTGGCTCGACATCACCGCGCCGGCGCCGATCTCCTCTGCCGTCCGGTCCGACACCAGGGTCACGTCGTGCCCGGCGCGGGCGAGGCCGAGCGCGAGCGCCGTACCGGCGGGGCCGGCTCCGACCACGGCGATCCGACGGGGCGACGTCATGCGGTCAAGCGTCTCACCGACCCGACCCGATCCGGCGGCTCGGGGAGTCGGTGACGGCGGACCGGACCGCCGGCCAGGCCGGGGACACCGGGTCGATCACGTCGAAGTGGTCGGCGCCGGGGAGCTCGCGGAGGTCCAGCCAGGGATGCCGGGCGGCGAGCCGGCGGCTGGTCTCGACCGGTACGACGTCGTCGCGGTCGCCGTGCACGACGACCACCTCGCAGACGGGCCGGGTGGTCATCCGCGTGGCCGGGTCGGCGGCGTCGTACACCTCGGGGACCGCGGCGGGGGTGCCGCCGAGGAAGTCGACCGTCGCCCCCGACCCCATGCCGGTCTCGGCGGCGAAGCGCAGGTCGCCGACCGGGGCGAGCGCGACCACCCGGTCGGCCGGGTGCGGCTCGTTGGCCAGCCAGAGCACCAGGTGCCCGCCGGCCGAGTGTCCGACGAAGGTCGTCGTGGTGGTGCGCACGCCGAGACCGTCGAGCAGCCCGGGCAGGGCCGTGAGCGCGGCGTCGAGGTCGGACGACGTACGCGACCAGGCGTCGGGGCCCCGGCGGTACTCCACCGACGCGACCGCGACCCCGTCCGATGCGAGCGCGTTCGCCAGCGGCCGGGCGTGGGTGCGGTCGAACGCCTCGCGCCAGAACCCGCCGTGCACGTAGACGACCAGCGGGACCGGCCGGCTGACGTCCGCCGGCAGGTGTACGTCGATCAGCCCGTCGTCGTGAGCGGCGTACCGGAGCACCGCGTCCGGGGCGTCGGAGGTCCGCGTCAGCACGTCGTCGGGAGGCACGGAGGCCACGGTAATGGTCGGCGCTAGAGTCGCGGGCATGACGAAATGGGAATACCTGACGGCGCCGGTGCTGGTGCACGCCACCAAGCAGATCCTCGACAACTTCGGTCAGGACGGCTGGGAGCTGGTCCAGGTCGTGCCGGGCCCGACCGGCAACGAGAACGTCGTCGCCTACTTCAAGCGTCCCCTCGCATGAGCACGCCCGAGGAGCGGCTGTCCGAGCTCGGCCTCGCGGTCCCCGAGGTCGCCAAGCCGGTCGCGGCCTACGTCCCCGCGGTGCGCAGCGGCAACCACGTCTTCACCTCCGGCCAGCTGCCGATGCGTGAGGGCCAGCTGATCACCACCGGCAAGGTCGGCGGCGAGGTCACTGCCGAGGAGGCCGTCGAGTGCGCCCGCCAGTGCGCGCTCAACGCGATCGCGGCCGTTCGTGCGGAGATCGGCGAGCTGTCGAACATCAAGCGGATCGTGAAGGTCGTCGCGTTCGTCGCCTCGACCCCCGACTTCACCGGCCAGCCCGGCGTCGCGAACGGTGCCTCCGAGCTGTTCGGGGAGGTCTTCGGCGAGGTCGGTCAGCACGCCCGCAGCGCCGTCGGCGTCCCCGTGCTTCCCCTCGACGCACCCGTCGAGGTCGAGCTCGTCGTCGAGATCTAGCGGCCCCGATGGACCCCACCCGCCGGCTGCCGGCCGACCTCGTCGAGCACGCGCGCGCGTTCACCGACGGGACCCGCGAGCCCGTCGAGCCCAAGCACGCCTCGACCGTCGTGCTGCTGCGCAACGGGGACGGCGAGCCGGGCGGGCTGGAGGTGTACCTGCTCCGCCGGCACGTCGACATGGCGTTCGCCGCGGGTATGTGCGTGTTCCCCGGTGGCGGCGTCGACAAGCGTGACTTCGACGCCGACATCGGCTGGGTCGGACCGTCCGCCGCGGAGTGGGCGTCGCTGCTCGGCTGCGACGAGGCGTTCGCGCGGGCGCTGGTGTGCGCCGCCGTACGCGAGACCTTCGAGGAGTCCGGCGTCCTGCTGGCCGGGCCCACCGAGGAGTCGGTCGTCGGCGACACCACCGGTGCCGACTGGGAGGAGGACCGCCGCGCCCTCGAAGGCCGTGAGGTGTCCTTCACCTCGTTCCTGGAGCGCCGCGGCCTCAAGCTGCGCACGGACCTGCTGCGGCTGTGGGGGTCCTGGGTGACGCCCGTGTTCGAGCCGCGGCGGTTCAACGCGCGGTTCTTCGTGGCCGAGCTGCCGGCCGGCCAGGTCACCCGCGACGTGTCCACCGAGTCCGACCACGTCGTCTGGCTGCCGGTCCGGGACGCGATCCGGGCGGTCGACGCCCACGAGATGCTGATGCTGCCGCCGACGTACTGCACGTGCCTGGAGATGTACGACTTCGCGCACCCGCACGACGCGCTCGACGCCGCCGACAGCCGCGACCGCACGTCGGTCGAGCCGGAGGCCGTGGTCGACGAGGAGGGTGCCTACCTGTCCATCCCTGACCACCTGATCGCGCTCGGCGAGGACGTCGCGGCGAGGATGCGGCCATGAGCTGGTCCGGGGGGACGTTCGGGGAGCGGGCACGCTGCGTGCTCGCCCCGAACCCGGACGTGATGACGCTCGACGGCACCAACACCTGGGTGCTCCGGGAACCGGACGGCGGCCGCTCCGTCGTCGTCGACCCGGGCCCCGAGATCGTGTCCCACCTCGACGAGGTCGCCTCCCACGCCGGTGACGTGGCCGTCGTGCTGCTGACCCACGGACACGTGGACCACTCCGAGGCGGCCCGGACCTTCGCGGAGCGGGTCGGCTGCGGCGTACGCGCCCTCGACCCGCAGCACCGGCTCGGGTCCGAGGGCCTGGTGGACGGTGACGTCGTCGAGGTCGACGGGCTCGAGGTGCACGTGGTCGCGACCCCGGGGCACACGTCGGACTCGTTGTCGTTCGTGCTGCCGCAGGAGCGTGCGGTGCTGACCGGCGACACGGTGCTCGGCCGGGGTACGACGGTGGTGGCGCACCCGGACGGGCAGCTCGGGGCGTACCTCGACTCGCTGCACCGGCTGCACGCGCTCGCCGAGGCGCAGGACGTGACCGTCGTCTGGCCCGGACACGGCCCGGTCATCGACGACGCCCTCGCGGCGCTGGACTTCTACCTCGCGCACCGCCGGGAGCGTCTCGAGCAGGTCCGGGAGGCGTTGCGCACCCTCGACCCCGCGGCCGACGACCTGGCGCGGCAGGTGGTCGAGACCGTCTACGCCGACGTCGACCCGGTGCTCTGGGGTGCGGCGGAGCTCAGCGTGCGGGCGCAGATCGAGTACCTGCGGGGGTGAGGATTACCAGGGGATGCAGGAAGACCTGCACCTCCCACGGCAAACTCACCATGGGAGAGCGCCAGAAAGCCTGCATCCCCTGGTAAACAGGCAGCCGGTCAGCGGGCGCGACGCGACAACCGCTCGATGTCCATGATCACGACGGAGCGCGGCTCGAGCCGCAGCCAGCCGCGGGACACGAAGTCGGCGAGCGCCTTGTTGACCGTCTCGCGGGAGGCTCCGACCAGCTGGGCGAGCTCCTCCTGGGTGAGGTCGTGGTGCACGTGCACGCCGTCGTCGGCGGTGCGGCCGAAGCGGTCGGCCAGGTCGAGCAGGGCCTTGGCCACGCGGCCCGGGACGTCGGAGAAGACCAGGTCGGCCACCACGTCGTTGGCCCGGCGGAGCCGGCCGGCGAGCTGGGCGAGCAGGCCGCGGGCGACGGCCGGACGGCCGTCGAGCCAGCGGAGCAGGTCCTCGTGGGACAGCGACGAGAACACCGCGTCGGTGACCGCGGTGACGGTCGCGGAGCGCGGGCCGGGGTCGAACAGCGAGAGCTCGCCGAACATCTGGCCGGGGCCCTGGATCGCGAGGAGGTTCTCGCGGCCGTCGGAGGAGGTGCGGCCGAGCTTCACCTTGCCCTCGGTGACGATGTAGAGCTTGTCGCCCTCGTCGCCCTCGTGGAACAGCACCTCGCCGCGCCGCAGCCGGGTCTCGGTCATCGAGGCCCGCAGCGCCGTCGCCGCCTCGTCGTCGAGCGCACTGAACAGCGGTGACTGGCGAAGTACGTCGTTGTCCACGAGTTGTCCTCCTCATCGGCCCGCCGGTCAGGATCGCCGTCGGTGCGTCAGGTCACAGTGTGTCGTATGTCCCCACGGATGCGCCAAGAGCACCCCGCCCAGGCGGGGATTACGCTGGCTCGCGTGCCCGACACCTCCCTCGTACGACGTGCCCGCAAGATCGACCGGGTGCTCGCCGAGACCTACCCGGACGCCCGCTGCGAGCTCGACTTCGACAACCCCTTCGAGCTGCTCGTCGTGACGGTGCTGTCGGCCCAGACCACCGACCGCCGGGTCAACGCGGTCCGGCCGGCGCTCTTCGCGGCCTACCCGGACGCGCACGCGATGGCCGGCGCCGAGCGGGAGAAGCTCGAGCAGATCATCCAGCCGACCGGCTTCTTCCGGGCCAAGACCGAGTCGCTGCTCAAGCTGTCGCAGGCCCTCGTCGAGCGGCACGACGGCGAGGTGCCGCCGCGGCTGGAGGACCTGGTCAAGCTCCCCGGCGTGGGGCGCAAGACCGCCAACGTGGTGCTGGGCAACGCGTTCGGCATCCCGGGCATCACCGTCGACACGCACTTCGGGCGGCTCGCCCGCCGTTTCGGGTTCACCGAGGAGACCGACCCGGTCAAGGCCGAGCACGAGGTCGGCGCGCTGTTCCCCAAGAAGGACTGGACGATGCTGTCCCACCACCTCATCTGGCACGGCCGTCGCGTCTGCCACGCGCGCAACCCCGCCTGCGGCGCGTGCACGGTCGCGAAGTGGTGCCCGGCGTACGGCGAGGGGCCGACCGACCCGGAGAAGGCCGCCAAGCTGGTCAAGACCGAGGGGCGGGCGTGACCCGCAGCCCCAAGATCCTGGCGACCGTCCTGGCCTGCCTGCTGCTGGCCTCCTGCACCGGCGGATCGTCCGGGTCGTCGTCGGGCGGGGATGGGTCCGCCTCGCAGGCCGGTGCCGTGCACGTCGACGTGGACACCCCGCAGCTGCGCACGCTCAAGGCGCAGGCGAAGGTGCGCCCCTGCCGGGCCGGCGACGCCGCCACCGACCTGCCCGAGGTGACCCTGCCCTGCCTCGGCGGCGGGCCGTCCGTCCGGCTCGACTCGCTGCGCGGCCCGATGGTCGTGAACCTGTTCGCCCAGTGGTGCGGCCCCTGCCGCAGCGAGATGCCCTACTACGAGGAGCTGCACCAGAAGGCCCGCGGCACCGTCGAGGTCGTCGGCGTCGACTACCTCGACACCCGTCCCGACAAGGCGCTCGAGCTGGTGCGTGACACCGGCGTCACCTACCCGCTGCTCGCGGACCCGGGCGGCCAGCTGCGGGCCGACCTGCGGATCCGAGGTCTGCCCGGGGTGGTCTTCGTGGCCGCCGACGGCTCGGTGCAGGTGGAGTTCGGCGTCGTCGACTCCTACGCCGAGCTGCGGGCGATGACCGAGAAGCACCTCGCCGTGAAGCTGCCCGCATGACCGCCTGGACGATGACGTTCGACTGTGCCGACCCGGTGGTGCTGGCGGCGTTCTGGAAGACCGCGCTCGGTTACGTCGACGCCCCGCCGCCCGACGGCTTCGCGAGCTGGGAGGACTGGTTCGTCGCCTGCGACGTGCCCGAGGACGAGCGGGACGACGGCGCCAGCCTGGTCGACCCCGCCGGGGTGCTGCCGCGCCTGTCGTTCCTCAAGGTGCCCGAGCCCAAGACGGCCAAGAACCGGCTGCACGTCGACCTCCAGGTCGCCGGCGGGCGGGCGTTGCCCGACGACGTCCGCTGGCCCCGGATCACGGCCACCGTCGAGCGGCTCGTGACGGCCGGCGGGTCCGTCGTACACACGCACGGGCACGACCACGTGGTGATGGCCGACCCGGAGGGCAACGAGTTCTGCGTGGTCTGAGCCGTCGGGAGCCGGTGGGTACTCCTCGGTAGGCTCCCCCTCGTGCCCGACCCGCAGACCACCAACGAGCCGGTCCTGCCGTCCTGGCTCGAGCCCGTACGTCGCGGGGCCGAGGCGATCACGGCCGACGAGCTGACCCGCTTCGTGCCGCCGGACGACGCCGACACCCGCCAGGGCGCCGTGCTGATGCTGTTCGGCGAGGGCCCTTCGGGTCCCGACCTGCTGCTCACCGAGCGGGCCCACGACATGCGCTCGCACCCCGGTCAGGTGTCGTTCCCGGGCGGCTCCACCGACCCCGAGGACGGCTCGCCGGCCATGACCGCGCTGCGGGAGGCGCAGGAGGAGACCGGGCTCGACCCGTCGGGCGTGCACGTGTTCGCGACGCTGCCCGAGCTGTGGCTGCCGCCGAGCAACTTCGCAGTCACACCGGTGCTCGGCTGGTGGCACGAGGAGAGCCCGGTGGGCGTCGTCGACCCCGGCGAGGTGCACGCCGTGCTGCGAGTCCCGATCGACGAGCTGCTCGACCCGGAGCACCGCGTCTCGGTGCGGCACCCCTCCGGGTGGACCGGCCCCGGCTTCCTGATCGGCGACGACAAGGACCTGGTGCTGTGGGGCTTCACCGCCGGGATCATCGCCCGGCTCTTCGACTTCCTCGGCTGGACCCGGCCGTGGGATGTCGACGTCCTGCGCGACCTGCCCGCCCATATGCTGGCCGCTCGGCACGAGGTGGTCGCCCAGCCGCCGAAGCCGAACACGAACTTCCGCGAGCGGTGAGGTCCACGACGTGAACGTCCTCGACTGGTTCCTCGTCGTGCTCGTGCTCGCCTACGCCGTCTCCGGCTACTGGCAGGGCTTCATCGCGGGTGCGTTCGCCACCGGTGGCCTGCTGCTCGGCGGTCTCTTCGGCATCTGGCTGGCCCCCAGGCTGCTCGGCGACGCCGACCCCGCCCTCTGGGTGTCCCTCGCGGCACTGTTCGTGGTGCTGGTGTGCGCGTCCTTCGGGCAGGCGATCCTCCAGTACGCCGGCGCCAAGATCAGGTCGCGGATCACGTGGCAGCCGGCCCGGGCCCTCGACGCCGTCGGCGGAGCCGCGTTGAGCATGGCCGCTGTGCTGGTCGTGGCCTGGGCGCTCGGCGTCGCGGTGTCCGGGTCGAAGCTGCCCTGGGCCAGCCGCGAGGTGCGCGACTCCGCGGTGCTGCAGCGGGTCAACGGCGTGATGCCCCCCGACGCCGTCGAGGCGCTGAACTCCTTCAACGACGTGGTCGGGTCGAGCTTCTTCCCGCGCTACCTCGAGCCGTTCGCACGCGAGCAGATCATCAACGTCGGGCCGCCGCCGGGCCGGGTGGCCCGCGACCCCGACGTGCAGCGTGCGCAGCAGAGCGTCTTCAAGATCCGCGGCGAGAACTCCTGCGACCGCGGCGTGGAGGGCAGCGGCTTCCTCTACGCCCCCGACCGGGTGATGACCAACGCCCACGTCGTGGCCGGCGTCGACAAGCCGGTCGTGCTCGCCGGCGAGAGCGAGAAGCCCGCCCGGGTCGTCTACTACAACTCCAAGACCGACGTCGCCGTGCTCGCGGTCGACGGGGTCCGCGGGCCCTTCCTCCGCTTCGACCGCGACGGCAGGCCCCGGCAGGCCGGGGCGGTGCTCGGCTACCCGCAGGACGGCCCCTACAACGTGCAGGCCGCCCGGATCCGGGGCGAGCAGCGGCTGCGCAGCCCCGACATCTACGGCAACGGCACCGTCATCCGCGAGGTCTTCTCGCTGCGGGCGCTGGTGCGTCCCGGCAACTCCGGCGGTCCGCTCGTCTCCTCCGCCGGTCGCGTGCTCGGCGTGATCTTCGCGGCCTCGGTCTCCGACGGAGACACGGGTTACGCGCTGACCGCCGAGCAGGTGTCCGACGCCGCGGCCCAGGGCCTGACCCGCAGCAACACCGTCAGCACCGGCGACTGCGCGTAGCGTCGCCGGGCCGCCAGATTCCCTGGGTCCCCTGGGAATCTGGCACACACCCGACGTTGCAACGCTGGGGGTGTGCGGGTTTCCCAGGGTCCCCTGGGAATCTGCGCCTCAGAGCCCGCGCAACCAGTCGAGCAGCAGCCGGGTGAGCTCCGCGGGCCGCTCCTCGTGCGGGAAGTGCCCGACGCCGGGCAGCACGTGCTCGGTGAGCTCGCCGACGACGTGGTCCCGCGAGCGGGCCAGCCCCTCGGTCGGCACCGCCGGGTCGTCGCCCCCGGACACCGCCAGCACCGGCTGCGCCACGGGCGGACGCATCAGCCGGCCGAACCGCCGCCCGTCGGACCGCAGCCGCGAGCGGAACAGCCAGCGGTGGTACTCCAGCGCACAGTGCGAGGCCGGCCACAACGAGATCGCCCGCTGGTACGTCGAGACCGCCCGCTCGTCCGGGAAGGCGGACCCGGGACCGCTCCAGGCCCGCAGGTGGTCGCGCAGGAACCCCGTCGACGGGTCCGCGAGACGTCGCTCGGGTCGCCAGGGCGGCTGCATCGCCAGCACGTGCCGCACGGCGACGCTGCCGGGCCGGAGGGCCTTCAGCATCGCGGCCGGGTGCGGCGCCGAGATCGCGCACAGCGCGGACACCTCGCGGGCGTGCAGCACGGCGGTCGCCCATCCGACGTACCCGCCCCAGCCGTGCCCCACGACGACCGCGCTGCGGGCCCCGAGCGCCTTGACCACGCCGGAGACGTCCTGGGCGAGGGTGACGGGGTCGTACCCGTCCGGGGTCTTGTCGGACCCGCCGTAGCCGCGCAGGTCCATCGCCACGGCGCGGTAGCCGGCGGCAGCCAGTTCGGGCAGCTGGTCCCGCCAGGCCCACCAGAACTCCGGGAAGCCGTGCAGGAGGAGCACCAGGGGACCGTCGGCCGGTCCCGCCTCCGCGACGTGGAACCGGGCCCCGTTGGCGGCGACGTGTCGGTGCTGCCAGGGGCCCGGTATCTCGATCGGGTCGGTGGAGGGCGGGACCTCAGCCACGCTTGAGGATGTTCTTCGTCTCCTGCGCCTGGTGGATCGCCCGCTCGGGGGCGCGGACCTGCTTCACCTTCTTCACGCCGATGAAGGCGAGCAGGGCCGCGATCAGCACGTAGAGCAGGAAGACGATGAGGAAGCACCACGCCAGGTCGAGCCCGGTCATGTGCACGAAGTAGGCGATGGCCACCGACAGCATGATCACCGCGAGCACGCCGAGGAACGCGGCGCCCGCGAACAGCCCGATGCCGAACCCGCCGGCCTTGACGCTGATCTTCAGCTCGGACTTCGCGAGCGCGATCTCCTGCCGGACCAGGGTCGACATGTCCCGGCTGGCGTCGGCGAAGAGGCGGCCGAGGGTGGGGTCGTCCTTGCTGGGGACGTCCGAGTGCGGCCGGGTCACGGGTGCGTTGCTCGCCTGGGTCATGGTCCCTCCTTCGTGCCCTGAGCGTACCGGCACCAAACCGGCGGATCGTGCACGGTCAGCGTGGCGGACCGGAGCCCTTCTGCGCGCGGTGTGTCCGGCTCCGGCGGCCCAGCACCACGGCCGCCAGCAGCCCAGCCACCACGGACCCGGCGAGCACCGCGGTCTTCGCAGCCTCCGCCTCCGCCGGTCCGAAGGACAGGTCGCTGACCAGCAGCGCGACGGTGAAGCCCACGCCGGCGAGCACGGCCACGCCTGCGACGTCGCGCCACGACAGGTCGGAGTCGAGCTCGGCGCGGGTCACCCGGGTGACCGCCCAGGCGCCGCCGAGCACCCCGAGCGGCTTGCCGACCACCAGCCCCAGCACGACGCCGACCACGACCGGGTCGGTGACGAACGACCCGTCGACGTGCAGCACCACCCCGGCCGCGAGCAGGGCGAAGAACGGCACGGCCACCCCCGCGGACAGCGGGGTCAGCCGGTGCTCGAGCCGCTCCGCCGGAGAGCGCGCCTCGTCGTCGTCCGGCAGCACCCGGGTCAGCAGCCCCAGCGCGACCCCGGCGACTGTCGCGTGCACGCCGCTCTCGTGCACGCACCACCAGGTGGCGACCGCGAGCGGCACGTAGACCAGGAAGGACGATGACCCGCAGGTGCTGCATCCACGCGTACGTCGCGAGCAGCACCGCCGCCAGCAGCGAGCGGCGCGAGGTGCAACGTCGAGGTGTAGAACACCGCGATCACGATGATCACCACGAGGTCGTCGACCACGGCCAGGGTGAGCAGGAAGGCCCGCAACGACGTCGGCAGCCACGCGCCCGCCACCGCGAGCACGGCGAGCGCGAACGCGATGTCCGTGGCGGCAGGGATCGCCCAGCCGCGGAGCCGGCCGTCGTCGGCGAGGTTGACCGCGGCGTAGACGAGCGCCGGGGTGGCGACGCCGGCGAGCGCGGCGACGATCGGGACGGCCGCGTCCGCCGGCCGCCGTAGCGACCCGACCAGCATCTCCCGCTTGAGCTCGAGCCCGGCGAGGAAGAAGAACAGCGCGAGCGCGCCGTCCGCCGCCCACTGCTCGAGGTCGAGCGGGCCGACGGTCAAGTGCCGCAGCGCGGTGTAGGCGTCGGCGAACGGTGAGTTCGCCCAGACCACGGCGACCAGCGCGGCGGCCAGCACGATCGCGCCGCCGGCGGTCTCCTGGCGCAGCAGGTCGCCGACGAACGTGGACTCGCCCCGCTCGGGGTCGGGCAGGAACCTGGGGCGGCGCGGCGAGATCATCGGGTCCTCACGGGCAGGGGACAGGGACCGCCGACCAGACTTCCCGGCACACCCGATGCAACGCGGACCACCCTACGCTGGCCCGGTGACCGAGACGACGCACGTCCAGGACGTGGTGTACCGCGACGAGGACTGGTACGCCGAGGACCTCACCGGCCGGCGCTACGTCGACTGCACCTTCCGCGACGTCGACCTCACCGAGGCCACCGCCCGCGGCGTGGCCTTCGAGTCCTGCACCTTCGAGGGCTGCCGGTTCAACGCGTGCGAGCTCGAGTCCGCCGCGTTCGTCGGCTGCGACGTCCGTCGTACCTCGTTCTTCGGGGCGACCCTGCGCGGGAGCAAGCTGGCCGGCTCGGTCTTCGTCGACTGCACGCTCCGGCCGATCACGGTGGCAGGCGGCCAGTGGCGCGGCGTCACCATGCGCGGCGCCAACCTCTCCAAGCTGGACCTGTCCGGCGTCACCCTCGTCGAGGCCGACCTCGCCGACGCGAACCTCTCCGGCAGCAGGCTGGTCGGCTGCGACCTCTCGCGTGCCGTGCTGCGGGACGCCGACCTCCGCGACGCCGACCTGCGCGGCGCCACCCTGGACGGCACGGACCTGCGCGCCGCGCGCCTCGGCTCCACCCGTCTCGACATCGCCGGCGCCGTCGCTCTCGCCGAGCAGCTCGGCGCCCTCGTCTCCTGACGCTGACTTGGCGCATCTGGCGGCCGAAAGCACGCTGACTTGGCGCGTTCGGTTGGAACGCGCCAACCGGACGCGCCAAGTCAGCGGTGCTGGCGCAACCAAACGCGCCAAGTCAGCGCAAGGGGGTCACTCGTCGTCGGAGGAGGAGTCCTTGAGGTTGTCGGAGATCAGGTCCATGACGGTGGAGTCGGCGAGGGTGGTGACGTCGCCGACCTCGCGGTCCTCGGCGACGTCGCGGAGCAGGCGCCGCATGATCTTGCCGGAGCGGGTCTTGGGCAGCTCGGGGACGACCATGATCTGCCGCGGGCGGGCGATCTTGCCGATCTCCTTGGCGACGTGCGCGCGGAGCTCGGCCACGATGTCCTCGCCGCCGTCACCCGCGGACTCGCGCAGGATCACGAACGCGCAGACCGCCTGGCCGGTGTCCGCGTCCTTGGCGCCGACGACCGCGGCCTCGGCGACCTTGGGGTGCGACACGAGCGCGGACTCGATCTCGGTGGTGGACAGCCGGTGGCCGGACACGTTCATCACGTCGTCGACCCGGCCGAGCAGCCAGATGTCGCCGTCCTCGTCGAGCTTCGCCCCGTCGCCGGCGAAGTAGTAGCCCTTCTCCTGGTAGCGCGACCAGTACGTGTCCTTGAACCGCTCGTCGTCGCCCCAGATCGTGCGGAGCATCGCCGGCCACGGCTCGGTGAGCACGAGGTAGCCGCCGGAGCCCTTCTCGACCGAGTTGCCGTCGTCGTCGACCACGGCCGCCGAGACGCCCGGCAGCGCCTTCATCGCCGAGCCGGGCTTGCCGGAGGTGACGCCCGGCAGCGGGCTGATCATCAGCATGCCGGTCTCGGTCTGCCACCAGGTGTCCACGATCGGGCAGCGGCCGCCGCCGATGGTCTCGCGGTACCACATGTACGCCTCGGGGTTGATCGGCTCACCCACCGAGCCGAGCAGCCGCAGCGACGAGAGGTCGGCCTTCTCCGGGATCTCCGACCCCCACTTCATGAAGGTCCGGATCGCGGTGGGCGCGCAGTAGAGGATCGTCACGCCGTACTGCTCGACGATGTCCCACCAACGGCCCTTGTGCGGGGTGTCCGGGGTGCCTTCGTACATCACCGACGTGGTGCCGTTGGCCAGCGGCCCGTAGACGATGTAGGAGTGGCCGGTGACCCAGCCGATGTCGGCGGCGGTCCAGAAGACGTCGGTGTCGCGCTTGAGGTCGAAGACCGCCCAGTGCGTGTACGCCGTGCCGACCAGGTAGCCGCCCGTGGTGTGCAGGATGCCCTTGGGCTTGCCGGTGGTGCCGGAGGTGTACATGACGTAGAGCGGGTGCTCGGCGTCGAACGCCTCGGGGGTGTGCTCGGTGCTCTGCTTGCCGACCGCGTCGTCCCACCACAGGTCGCGGCCCTCGGTCCAGTCGATGTCCTGGCCGGTGCGCTTGACGACGAGCACGTTGCGGACGTCCGGGCACTTCGCGAGCGCCTCGTCGACGGCGGGCTTCAGGCCCGCGGCCGAGCCGCGCCGGTAGCCGCCGTCGGCGGTGATCACGACCCGGGCGTCGCAGTCCTGGATCCGGTCGACCAGGGCCTGGGAGGAGAAGCCGCCGAAGACCACGGTGTGCGGGGCGCCGAGGCGGGCGCACGCGAGCATCGCGACGACGGTCTCCGGGATCATCGGCATGTAGATCGCGACCCGGTCGCCGGCCTTCACCCCGAGCTCGGTCAGCGCGTTGGCGGCCTGGCAGACCTGGTCCTTGAGCTCGGCGTAGGTGATGTCGCGGGTGTCGCCCTCGGGCTCGCCGACCCAGTGGTAGGCGACCTTGTCGCCCAGGCCGTTCTCGACGTGCCGGTCGACGCAGTTGTACGACGCGTTGAGCTTGCCGCCCACGAACCACTTCGCGAACGGCGGGTTGCTCCAGTCGAGCACCTCGTCGAACGGGGTGGCCCACGAGATCCGCTCGGCCTGCTTCCCCCAGAACGCGAGCCGGTCGGCGTCCGCCTCGTCGTAGGCGTCGGCCTTGGCGTTGGCGTTCTTCGCGAGCTCCTCCGGCGGGTCGAAGTGCCGCTCCTCGTGCATCAGGTTGGACAGCGCCTGGTCGCTCACATCGGCTCCTTCAGCTCAGGGGTGACGTCATCGCCACCCTAGTCACGCGTCGGGGAGGGGCAGAACCCTCCGAGCGGGCAGCGTGGCCCACTCCGGTCGGTCGAGCAGCTTCTCGTTCGGGCGACGCGGCCCCCGGGCGGTCGAGCCTGTCGAGACCACCGGAGTGGTCCCGACAGGCTCGCATGCCGGGGCGGCGGTCAGTGGCTGACCGCGCCCTCGGCTCCCGCCCCCGTCAGCGCGCGGACCTCGAGCTCGTCGTACGCCGCCTCCGCCTCCGGCTCACGGGAGGTGACCGACCCGAGGTACCCGAACAGGAAGCCCAGCGGGATCGACACGATGCCCGGGTTGCTGAGCGGGAACCACGCGAAGTCGTGGTTCACGAACAGCGACGTCTCCGTGCCGGACACGACCGGCGAGAACAGCACCAGCACGACGCAGGAGATCAGGCCGCCGTAGATGCTCCACGTCGCACCGCGCGTGTTGAACCCCCGCCAGAACAGGTTGTAGATGATCGACGGCAGGTTCGCCGACGCCGCGACCGCGAAGGCCAGCGCCACCAGGAACGCGATGTTCACCTTCTGCGCGGGGATGGCCAGCGCGATCGCGATGCCGCCGATCACGAACGCCGCGATCCGGGCCACCTTGATCTCGTCCTTCTCGCTGGCCCGGCCGCCCTTGAAGACGCTCGCGTACAGGTCGTGCGCCACCGAGGAGGCCGACGTGAGCGTCAGGCCCGCGACCACCGCCAGGATTGTCGCGAACGCGACCGCCGAGATCAGCGCCAGGAGTACGGCGCCCCCGGTCGACCCCGCACCGCCGCCGACCGCCTCGGCCAGCAACGGGGACGCGAGGTTGCCGCCGCTCAGCGCGACCTCGCTCTCCGGCCCGGTGTCGAGCAGCGCGGCCGCGCCGAACCCGAGCACCAGCGTCATCAGGTAGAACGCCCCGATCAGGCCGATCGCCCACTGCACCGACGTGCGGGCGTCCCGTGCGGTCGGCACGGTGTAGAAGCGGATCAGGATGTGCGGCAGGCCGGCCGTGCCGAGCACGAGCGCGATGCCGAGCGACAGGAAGTCGATCTTGCTGGTCAGCGAGACGCCGTACTTCAGGCCCGGGTTGAGGAACGCCTCGCCCTTGCCGGTCTTGTCCGCCGCCGCGCCGAGCAGGTCGGACAGGTTGAAGCCGAACTTCGCCAGCACCAGCACGGTGATCAGGATCGTGCCGGTCATCAGCAGCACGGCCTTGACGATCTGCACCCAGGTCGTGCCCTTCATGCCGCCGACGGTGACGTAGAAGATCATCAGCAGGCCGACGCCGACGATCGTCAGGTTCTTCAGCGCCGGGCTGTCGACGCCGAGCAGCAGCGCGACCAGCGAGCCCGCGCCGACCATCTGCGCGAGCAGGTAGAAGATCGACACCACGACGGTCGAGGTCGCGGCCGCGGTCCGCACCGGACGTTGCTTCATCCGGTAGGCCAGCTGGTCGGCCAGCGTGTAGCGGCCGCTGTTGCGGAGCAGCTCCGCGACCAGCAGCAGCGCGACGAGCCAGGCGACCAGGAAGCCGATCGAGTAGAGGAACCCGTCGTAGCCGGACAGCGCGATCGCGCCGGAGATGCCGAGGAACGACGCGGCCGACATGTAGTCGCCTGAGATCGCCATGCCGTTCTGGAAGCCGCTGAACGAGCGGCCGCCGGCGTAGTAGTCGGTGGTGCCGGACGTCTGCCGGCTGGCCCAGAACGTGATGCCGACGGTGAGCAGGACGACCGCGAGGAAGAGAACGGTGGTGAGGGCCTGCGAGCTCATCGGCCGACCTCCTGGTTGTAGCGCTGCTCGAGGTCGCGCGCGAGCGGGTCGAGGTTGCGGTTCGCGTGCTTGGAGTAGAGGAACGCGATCAGGAACGTCGACAGGAACTGCAGCAGCCCGAAGACGAGTGCCACGTTGATGTTGCCGACGATCCGGGTGTCCATGAACTCCGTGGCCCAGTTGCACATCACGACGTACAGCAGGTACCACGCGAGGAACGCGATGGTCCACGGGATCGCGAACGCGCGGTACCTCCGCCGCAGCGTCGCGAACTCCTCGGTCTTGTGCAGCTGCTCGTAGACCGCATGGCCCGAGCGCTGGTGGGTCGTGCGCCGGGCTTCGTCACTGAGTTCGCTCACGGGTGTCACCTCACCGGTCCGGCCCGACGCGCACAGGGAGGCGCCGAGCTGTGATGGTCGTCACCGTAGGCAGCGCCCCAGGCGGTCCGGGAGTACGTCGACCCGGTGCTGCGCCGAGCGGCCCGGCGGCGTCGCCGTGCGGCAGGAAACGCGCGACGAGCGGTCGCGGTTGGCGCCTACCCCAGCGCTCCGGCGCACCTCAACCAGCGGAGAGCGGTCACAGCGACTGCGGCCCACGGTCGAGCGCGACGGCCTCGGGGGTGTGCAGCCGGACCATGGTGCGGGAGACGTGCACCGGCAGCCGGGACGGCGTGAGCAGCGAGACGACGACCATGGTGGCGAAGGCCAGCGGGACCGTCCACGCGGCCGGCTGGGCGAGCAGGGCGCCGATCCAGCCGGGACGCGGGTCGCCGACCAGGGTGAGCACCACCGCCGCCCCGGACAGGCTCCCACCGGCCAGCATCCCCGCGATCGCGCCGGCGTCGGTCAGCCGTCGCCACCAGATCCCGAGCACCAGCAGCGGGCAGAACGTCGAGGCGGCGACCGCGAAGGCCAGGCCTACCGCCCGGGCGACCCCGACGCCCTCGGCGGAGACCGCGAGCACCAGCGGGACGACGACCGCGACGACCGCCGCTGCCTGGAAGGCCCGCACGCCCCGGAAGCGCCGGCCCATCACGTCCTGGCTGATCACCCCCGCGACCGCGATGGTCAGTCCCGACGACGTGGACAGGAACGCCGCGAAGGCACCGGCCGCTGTCAGCGCCGAGAGCAGCTCGCCGCCGACACCGCCGACCATCCGCGCGGGCAGCTCGAGCACGACGGTGTCGGTTGCGCCGGTCGCGACGAGGTCCGGTGCGTAGATGCGACCGAGGGCGCCGTACACGGGCGGCAGGAGGTAGAAGAGCCCGAGCAGCGCGAGCACCACCAGCGTCGTGCGCCGGGCGGTGCGGCCGTCGGGGTTGGTGTAGAAGCGCACCACGACGTGCGGCAGGCCCATGGTGCCGAGGAAGGTCGCGACGATGACGGAGTACGTCGTGTACAGCGGGTGCGCGTCCGCGGAGTCGAGCGGGGACACCCAGGCGCCGCCGAGCGGCGAGGGCGCTCCGTCGCCGTTCCACACCGCCAGCAGGAACATCACCGGCACGAGGAGTGCGGTGAGCTTGAGCCAGTACTGGAAGGCCTGCACGAACGTGATGCTGCGCATCCCGCCGAAGAACACGTTGACCAGCACGACGGCGCCGACCAGCAGGCCGCCGAGCCACGGCGGCGTGCCGGCGACCGTGCGCAGCGAGAGGCCGGCGCCCTGGAACTGCGGCATCAGGTAGAGCCAGCCGACGCCGACCACGAGCAGCGACGAGATGCCGCGCACCGACCGCGACTCCAGCCTGGCCTCGGCGAAGTCCGGCAGCGTGTAGGCACCCGAGCGGCGCAGCGGCGCGGCCACCAGCACGAGCAGCAGCAGGTAGCCGGCGGTCCAGCCGACCGGGTACCACAGCATGTCGGTGCCGAACGCGAGCACGAGGCCGGCGACGCCGAGGAAGGATGCCGCGGAGAGGTACTCCCCGCCGATCGCCGAGGCGTTCAGTGCCGGCCGGACCGACCGCGAGGCCACGAAGAAGTCACTGGTGGTGCGCGAGAACCGCCAGCCGTAGGCGCCGATCGCCAAGGTGGCGACCGAGACCAGCAGCACCGCGACCACGCCGTACGTCGGGCTCACCGCCGCTCCACCACCTCGGCGAAGTCGCGTTCGTTGCGCTCGGCGGCGCGCACGTAGAGCCAGCCGAGCAGCAGCAGGAACGGGTAGACGCCGCCGGCGAGCAGCAGCCACGGCAGCGGCACCCCCACCACGTGTACGTCGACCAGAGCCGGCGCCACGGTGAACAGCAGCGGCAGGCCCGCCACCAGGACCGCGAGGGCGGCCAGCACGAGCAGGGCCAGGCGGAGCTGGGACCGGAGCAGCGAGGACATGTACACCTCGCCGAGGTCGGTCTGCGCGTCGATCTCCGACGCCCCGGTCACCCGGCGCCGACGGGTGGCCGTGGTCCGCGGGCTGGTGACCCGGACCCGGGGGAGCGGAGGCTCGCTCACGTCCTGGCCGTCCCGCCCGGCCGGGCCCGGCGCACCAGCACGTCGCGCAGCTCGCGGGTGTGCCGCCGGCTCACGGTCAGCTCGGTGCCGGCGACCACGACGGTGCAGCGCCCGCCGTCGACGCGCACCTCGTCCACGTGCGCCAGCGCGACCAGCAGCGAGCGGTGCACCCGGACGAAGCCGGCGTCGCGCCAGTCCTCCTCGAGCGTGGTGAGCGGCGTGCGGATCAGGTGGGCGCCGTCGGCCGTGTGCAGCCGGGCGTAGTCGCCCTGGGCCTCGGCGTAGAGCACCTCGCTGCGCGCCACGAACCGGGTCACCCCGCCCAGCTCGACCGGGATGTTCTCCTCGTCGCCGCCGCGGCCGCCGGTGACGGCGTCGCACACACGGCGGACCGCCTCGGCCAGCCGGTCGTCGCGCACCGGCTTGAGCACGTAGTCGACGGCGTCGAGGTCGAACGCGTCGACGGCGTGCTCGTCGTGCGCGGTCACGAACACGACGGGCGGCGGCACCCGGAAACGGGACAGCACCCTGGCCAGGTCGAGGCCGGTCAACCCGGGCATCGCGATGTCGGTGAACACCGCGTCGACCTGCTCCTCCTGGAGCAGCCGCAGCGCCGCGGTGGCCGCGTCGGCGGTGAGCACCCGGGCAACCCGGTGGTCGCGGCCGAGCAGGAACGCCAGCTCGTCGAGCGCGGGTCTCTCGTCGTCGATGACAAGCACGGTCAGGCTCATGTGTGCACTCCCGGCGCGTACTTCGGCACGCGGACGGTCACCTTCGTGCCCGCCCCAGGAGCAGTCTCCACCACCAGGCCGTAGTCGTCACCGAACGACGACCGGAGCCGCTCGTCGACGTTGCCGAGGCCGACCGAGTCGAGCGAGGTGTCACCGGCCAGGGCGCGCCGTACCCGCTCGGGGTCCTCGCCCACACCGTCGTCCTCGACCGAGATGACCGCCTCGTAGTCGTTGTCCTCGGCGGTGATGGAGATCCGGCCCGCGCCCTCCTTGCCCTCGAGACCGTGCCGGACGGCGTTCTCGACCAGGGGCTGCAGGGACAGGAAGGGTACGACGACCGGCAGCACCTCGGGGGCGACGCGGAGCGTGACGTTGAGGCGGTCGCCGAAGCGGGCCTTCTCCAGCACGAGGTACTGCTCGATGGAGCCGAGCTCCTCGGCGAGCGTCGTGTACTCGCCGTGCCGGCGGAAGGAGTAGCGCGTGAAGTCGGCGAACTCCAGCAGCAGCTCGCGGGCCCGCTCGGGGTCGGTGCGCACGAACGACGCGATCGCGGTCAGCGAGTTGTAGACGAAGTGCGGGCTGATCTGCGCCCGCAGCGCGCGCACCTCGGCCTCCATCAGCCGGGTGCGGGACGCGTCGAGCTCGGCCAGCTCGAGCTGGCCGGACACCCAGCGGGCCACCTCGTCGGCCGCGCGCACGAGCCCTGCCGAGGTGGATCCGGCGAACACCTGCAGGGTGCCGACCACCCGCTCATCGACGGTCAGCGGCGTGACCACGACCTGGCGCAGCCCGCAGGCCGGGTCCGCGCACGGGATCGCGGACCGGTTGCGCACCACGGTGGCACCGTCCGCGACCACCTGCCGGGCCAGGGCGCCGGTCTGCGGTCCGTGGTGGGCGAACCGGCCGTCCCAGGCGAGCAGGTCGGTGGTGTCGGTGAGCGCGATCGCCGGCGCCCCGAGCAGGCTGCGCAGGTGCCGGACCGCCTTCTCGGCCGACGCCGTGGTCAGCCCGGCCCGCAGCGCCGGGGTGGTGAGCGACGCGGTGTGCAGGGTGCGGAACGTGGTGCGGTCGGCCCCGGTGCCGAGATGCCGCCGGCCCAGCCAGCCTCCGCGCGACCCCATGGCCCGACCGGCCTACTGGAAGTCGATCAGCAACGCGTCGGCGTCGCCGCCGTCGTCACTGATATCGGTCGGGCCGTCGGGGTGTCCGGGCTCGCTGACCGCCGGCGGGCGGACCACGGCCTTGTAGCAGCGGGTGACGTAGGGCAGCAGCATGCCGTCGGCGCCACGGCCGTAGGCGTCGTACAGCTCGTCGACCTTGCGCAGCACCCGCTCCCGCTCGACGTCGCCGAGCAGCGCGATGTTGGACCGGGACAGCACGAGGTCGCGCAGCCGCGGCCGGTCGAGCGGCTGCCAGAAGCGGAAGCTCGCACTCTCCACGAAGCCGAAGAGGTTCGAGGCGAGCAGCGCGTGCGTCGGGTCGTTGTTCTGCTGCTCCTGGTTGCCGATCAGCTCGCCGAGCCGGCGCACCCACGGAATCCGCTCGTCGCGGAGGTTCCACACCAGGGCCAGGTGGCCGCCGGGCCGCAGCACCCGGGCGATCTCGGGGAGGGTGCGCTCGAGGTCCCACCAGTGGAAGGTCTGCGCCCCGATCACGGTGTCGACGGAACGGGCGCGCAGCGGGATCCGCTCGGCCGCCGCGATCGCCGCGGGGGTGCCTGGGAGCCGCGCGACGAGCTTGCGCAGCATCGCGTCGAGGGGGTCGGTGGCGACCACCTTGTGCCCCTGGGCGACGAGCTGCTCGGTGAGCTTGCCGGTGCCGGCGCCGAGCTCGAGGACGTGCGCGTGGTCGAGGCCGGCGAGCCAGGCGGCGGCCTCGGCGGGGTACGACGGGCGGGCGCGGTCGTAGGCGTCGGCCACCCCGCCGAACGAGAGGGCGGGGACGGGCCGGTCCGGGCGCGCGGGGGGCAGGGGTCCGTCCATCGCGGTGAGGCTATCAACGCGTCCAGACCGGTCTTGCGTGAGCGTGTAATGATGATTACATGATTACGAATGAAGCGCTGGAGCGGGTGCGTGGCTGGTTCACCGGCCGGGTCCCGGACGAGTGGCAGGAGCAGCCGGTCGAGGTGTCCGTGGACCGCGAGGAGATCAGCGTGCTGCTGACCCTCCCGGACGTGGACCTGCCGGAGAAGGCGAGCGCGGCCGAGCACGACGAGGCACGCGCGGGACGCGCCAAGGCGTTCCGGGAGGACACCCGCGGCAAGCGGATCTCCATCGCCCAGGAGGCCGAGCGCCGGTTCGAGCGGAAGGTGTCCTGGCAGGTCCGGGTGGGAGACCGCACCGAGCTGTTCACGCACGTGGCCGCGCCGGTGATGACCCGCCTGCGGCAGCCGCAGCGGCAGGTGCTCGACACCCTCGTCGACGCCGGCGTCGCCCGGTCCCGGTCCGAGGCGCTCGCCTGGTGCGTCCGGCTCGTCGAGCAGCACGAGGACGACTGGCTCGGCGAGCTGCGGGACGCGATGTCGTCGGTGGCCGACGTGCGCGCGAAAGGCCCCCAGGCCTGAGCCACTACGCTGCCCCGCGTGACTGATCCCCTCTCCCGGCTCACCGCACTCGAGGGGGTCGCCTCGGCGATGGCCGCCACCCGCGACGGGATCGACGCCCTGCTGCGCGACCGCGGGCTGCGCCGTACGACGCCGGACCTGACCGCCGACTCGCTGCTGCGCGGCGCGCACGCGAGCGCCGTGCTGGAGGGGGGCGAGTCCTCCCTCGACCTGGTGCGGGCCGACGGCGGCGATCCGATGGCGCGGGCCGCCGTACGCCTGAGCACGGAGCTGCTCGGCCTGGCGCCCACGCTCGGCTCGTCGCCGCTGCAGGCGCTGGCCCGGATGCACACGCTGGCCGCCAAGGGTGTCGCGGACGACGACGACCTTGGACGCCCGCGCGACGGCGAGAGTGCGGCGCGGCTGCGCGACCTCGGCCGCACGCTGTCCGAGCCCACCGACGCGCCGGCCCTCGTCGTGGCCGCCGTCGTGCACGCGGAGCTCGCGACCGCGGCGCCGTTCGTCTCCCACAACGGCCTGGTCGCCCGGGCCGCCGAGCGGCTCGTGCTGGTGGCCCGCGGAGTCGACGCGAAGTCGCTGACCGTGCCGGAGGCCGGCCATCTGGCGCTGCAGCGGGAGTACGTGTCCAACCTGCGCGGCTACCGCGAGGGAGGCGCGGCGGGGGTGCACGCGTGGCTGCTGTACGCCGCCGAGGCGTACGCCGCGGGGGCCGAGGCCAGCCCGCTGAACGCCGCCCGCTGACCTGCTGCCGGGCCTGGCCTCACGGGAAATGCAAGCGGCACCCCTGCCCGAAGACTGAGGTGCCGCTGCTGACACATGAGACCAAGGGCTACCAAGCGTGCATCTCAAATGTTGCTCCGGGTGAACCCGGGGACAACGCCCAATAGGAAGGGTGGTTCGCCGCGTGGGTACCTGGCTCATGTGCGGGTCTTGAGTTGTGGTTTTCCCTTTGTACGCCCCTGCTCACAGGGGAACAAGGGGTGGCACCCGATGGTCTAGGGCCAGCCAGGCGTGTCGTCCGGCGTGTCGTCCGGCGTGTCGCATGAACGGATATGTCGGGGCGATTCAGGCGTCGCCGCGGGTGACCCGGCGACGCGCAGCGACGTACACCGCTCCGCCGACCGCGGCGGCCGTGCCGAGGGCCAGGGCGGCCAGCGTCGGCTTGCTCTGCGGGAGCCGCATCCGGCTGCGCAGCGCGACCGGCTTGGTGAACACCAGAACCGGCCAGCCGCGGGCGTTCGCCTGGCGGCGCAGCTCGCGGTCCGGGTTGACCACGTAGGGGTTCCCGACCGCCTCGAGCATGTGCAGGTCGGTGATCGAGTCGCTGTAGGCATAGCTGCGGGCCAGGTCGTACTCGTGCTCCTCGGCCAGCCGCCGCATCGCGGCCGCCTTGTTCTCGGCGTAGGCGTAGTAGTCGATCTCGCCGGTGTAGCGGCCGTCGACCACGCGCATCTGGGTCGCGACGACACCGTCGGCGCCGAGCAGCTCGCCGATCGGCTCCACGACCTCACTGCCGGACGCGGACACGATGATCACGTCACGCCCGGCGAGGTGGTGCTCCTCGATGAGCGAGACCGCCTCGTCGTAGACCAGGGGGTCGACGACGTTGTGCAGCGTGTCGGCGACGATGTCGCGCACGGTCTGCACGTCCCAGCCCGCGCAGAGGCGGGACAGGAACTCCCGCATCTTCTCCATCTGGTCGTGGTCCGCGCCGCCGACGAGGTAGACGAACTGGGCGTAGGCGCTGCGCAGGACCGCGCGCCGCGAGATCAGTCCGCCGGCCTGGAACGGCTTGCTGAAGGCGAGCGTGCTGGACTTCGCGATGATCGTCTTGTCCAGGTCGAAGAACGCGGCCGGTCGCCCCACGGTCCCGATCCTCCAACCCCCGACGTGCCGGTCTGCGCGATCGTCCGCCCGTCCGCGCGCGGCACCCCTGCGGGTGCCTCTCGGCCCGAGCATAGTGGTGGCGACACCGGGTAAAGAACGCGCTACCATCGACAAAGCGTCAGTCTGCTCTCGGTTCTGTGCATCATCTGACAAATCCCCCATCCCCGGCGGCACACCCCCCTAAGCCGCCGGCGCGGTCCCGGCTCGACCCCCCAAGGAGCCCGGACCCTGCGGCCCCCGGTTCCGCCCCCCGGACCGGGGGCCGCCCTTGTCCGGCCCGATCTCGTACACAGGCCGGTCCGGGCCTCCCGCCGTCCACAGCGGGTACGACGGGCATGGTGCCGTCGCAGCCCGCGGTCGAGGCTCTGACCATGACGTCCCCGGCGCTGCTGATCACGCGAGACGACCTGCTGCTCGACGACCTGCTCCGGCTCGCGGCCGCGGCGGGCACCACCCTCGACGTCGCCCACGACACGACCGCTGCCCTGCGCGGCTGGGGTGCCGCGTCCGTCGTACTCCTCGGGGCGGACCTCGCCGACCCTGTCGCCGCACAGCGTCCGCCGCGCCGCGACCAGGTGCACGTCGTCGCGCACGGCCCGGTCCCCGACGGGCTCTTCCGCGCGGCGCTGGCCACCGGCGCCCTCGACGTCGTCGAGCTCCCGGCCGCGGACGCCTGGCTGGTCGAGCTGCTCACGGACGCGGCCGACGGCGGCGCTCACCCGGCCCGCACCGTCGGCGTGGTGGGCGGGTCCGGCGGAGCCGGTGCGACCACCTTCGCGAGCGCCCTCGCGCTGACCGCCGCGGCCGGCGGGCCGGCCGTGCTGCTCGACCTGGACCCGCTCGGTCCCGGTGTCGACCGGGTGGTCGGCCTGGACGCCGACAGCGGCCACGACGGTCGAGACCGAGGTGCGGGGAGGGGCGGCGTCCGGTGGGACGCCCTGGTCGGTTCGCACGGCCGGCTCGGCTCGCGGTCCCTGCGAGCCGCCCTGCCGCACCGCGACGGCCTGGCCGTGCTCACCTGGCCGGTGGGTCCGCCGGTCGACCTCGACCCCACCACGGCCCGCGAGGTGCTGTCCGCGGCCCAGCGCGGCCACGACGTCGTGGTCGCCGACCTGCCCCGTCACCTCGACCCGGTCAGCCTCGAGGTCGCCTCCCGGTGCGACCGGGTGCTGCTGGTGGCCGAGCCGTCCGTCGCCGGGGTCGCCTCGGCCGGCAAGGTGGCCGCCGGGTTGCGACCGGTCAACGACGACCTGGGGGTGGTCGTGCGCGTCGGGGGAGCGGCGGTCGCGGCCGGGCACATCGCCGACATCCTGGAGCTGCCGCTGGTCGCCGAGCTGGCGGCCCAACGCCGGCTCGACGAGCACCTCGACCTGGGTCTCGGACCCGTCCACGCGCGCCGGTCCCCGCTTGCCCGGGCGGCGCGGGCGGCCCTCGACGACCTGGCCCGCCGCCACTCGGGTGCTGGGGCGGTCGCGTGAGCGCGGCGGCCGGCCCCGCAGCCGGCCCGACAGCCGGCGCCATCGGCGGGGTGGCGACACCGGACGTGCTGGACGCCGTCCGGGAGCAGCTGGCACGCACCGGGGCACCGCTGACCCCCGACGTCGTCGCCCGGGCGCTGCGCGACCAGGGCCGGCCGGTGGGCGACGCGACGGTGCTGGCCGTCCACGACCTGCTCCGCCAGGACGTCCTCGGCGCCGGCCCGCTCGAGCCGCTGCTGCGGCTGCCGGGCGTCACCGACGTGCTCGTCAACGGCGCCGACGCCGTCTACGTCGACCGCGGCGAGGGGCTGGAGCTCACGGGCACCCGGTTCGCCGACGACGCCGCGGTCCGCCGGCTGGCCCAGCGGCTCGCCGGGTCCGTGGGGCGGCGGCTCGACGACGCGACCCCCTACGTCGACCTGCGCCTCCCCGACGGCACCCGCTTCCACGCCGTGCTGTCCCCGCTCTCCCGGCCGGGCACCGTGATCTCGCTGCGCGTGCCGCGCGGCCGGGTGTTCACCGTCGCCGAGCTCCAGGACCACGGCACCGTCAACGCCGACGCCGCCTCCCTGCTGCGACGGCTGGTGAGCGCGCGGCTCGCCTTCCTGGTCAGCGGGGGCACCGGCTCGGGGAAGACGACCCTGCTCTCCGCCCTGCTGTCCCTCGTCGACCCCGGCCACCGGATGGTCGTCGTCGAGGACGCCAGCGAGCTGCGGCCCGACCACCCGCACGTCATCGGGCTCGAGTCCCGGCCCGCCAACGTCGAGGGCGCCGGCGAGGTGCCGATGCGGGTGCTGGTCCGGCAGGCCCTGCGGATGCGGCCGGACCGGCTGGTCGTCGGAGAGGTGCGCGGCGACGAGGTCACGGACCTCCTCGCCGCCATGAACACCGGCCACGAGGGTGGCTGCGGCACCCTGCACGCCAACTCGGCCGCGGACGTGCCGGCGCGCGTCGAGGCCCTGGCGATGGCCGCGGCGATGACCCAGGACGCCGCCCACAGCCAGCTGGCCTCCGCCGTCGACGCGGTGGTCCACCTGGCCCGCGGACCCGACGGGCGACGCCGGGTCGCCGAGGTGGCGGTGCTGCGGCGCGGGCCCGACGGCCGCGTCCGCGCGGAGCCCGCCCTCACGTTCCCCGCCGACGGCACCACCCGGGAGCACCCGGCGGCCGAGGAGCTCGTCGAGCGGCTGCGCCGATGAGCCTCACGCCCGGGCCCACCCTGGCGGTCGCGGCGGCCGCGGCCGGGTTGGCCTGCTGGCTTGCGCTTCCTCCGCCGGTGACCGGGCGAGGCGGGGGCATCCGCTCGTCGCGCTTCGGGGCCGTGCTCCGCCCGGGGCCGGGGTCGCTCGTTGCGTTGACCGCGGTCACAGCCGGCCTCCTCGTGGTGCTGGACGGGACGCGGCTGGCCCTCGGACTCGTGCTTCTGGCGGGAGCCGCCGCGGCAGCCGCGCTCGTCCGGCGAGCCCGCGCGGCCCGCCGCGCGACCGCACGACGGGCGGCGGTCGTCGAGGTCTGCGAGGCGCTGGCCGGTGAGCTCCGTGCCGGGCAGCCGTTCGTCGCCGCACTCGAGCACTGCCTCGACCTGTGGCCCGACCTCGAGCCCGTCGCCGCAGCGGCCCGACTGGGCGCCGACGTCCCCGCCGCGCTCCGGCGGCTGGCAAGGTCGCCGGGGGCCGAGGGACTCACCGACGTCGCCGCCGCCTGGCAGGTGTCGGAGCGGTCCGGCGCGGGGCTGGCCCGCGCGCTCGCACAGGTGGCGCGCACCGCCCGGGCCCGGCAGGCGACCCGCCTGCTCGTCCAGGGCGAGCTCGCGTCCGCCCAGGCGACCGCGCGACTGGTGGCAGGGCTGCCCGTCGCCTCGCTCGCGATGTCGGCCGGCATCGGCGGGCACCCCTGGCACTTCCTGCTCGGCACCCCTGTCGGGGTGGCCTGCCTGGCCGGCGGCGTGGCGTTCGCGTTCGCCGGCCTGCTGTGGATCGACCGGATCGCGGCCGAGGTGCTCCGCTCATGAGCCCCGGTGCGCACGGTGTCCTCGCCGTCATCGCCGTGCTGGCGGCCGCTGTCGCCGCCGCGTGCGGCCGTCCCTTCCCGAGCGCCGGTGCCGGTGGCCGCGGGCCCTCCTCCCTCCACCGCGCCCGAGGCCGGCGGGCCTCCGTTGCTCCGGGTCCTCGCTTCGGTGGCGGTCGCCCTCGGCGGCTGGGTGCTGGTCGGTGGTCTCGCTGGGCGTCGTGCTGGGGCCCGTGGCCGGCGGCGTCTGCTGGTGGGTCACCGGACGCATGGAGCCGCCGGCGGTGCGGCGACGGCGGGAGCGGCTGGCCGCCGCGGTGCCGCAGGTCGTCGACCTGATGGCCGCCTGCCTGGGCGCCGGCCTGTCCCCGTCGGCCGCGCTCGAGCACGTCGCCGCTGCGGTCGGTCCACCCGCCGCCGACGAGCTCGCCGCCGTCTGCGCCCGGCTCCGGCTCGGGGTCGACCCGGCCACCGTGTGGCGCGACCTCGCCGGCCACCCTCAGCTGGGCGGGCTCGGCCGCGCCCTGGCCCGGGCCGTGGAGAGTGGCGCGTCGGTGGCCGACGCGATGCAACGACTGTCCGAGGACCTGCGCCGCACGGCCCGCTCCGACGTCGAGAGCCGCGCCCGGGCGGTGGGCGTCAAGGCCGCTGTGCCGCTCGGGGTCTGCTTGCTGCCCGCGTTCGTGCTCGTCGGTGTGGTGCCGCTGGTCGCCGGTGCCGTCGGTGTGCTCGCCGGTCGCTGACCAAGGTGTCCGGCGTCCGCAGCCGAGCCAGATCCGCTCCACAACCGCCCCTCCGCGGGCCGTCTCCCCAGCTGCTCAGATCGGTCTCGTGAGTGCCGCCGGACCGGACGAGAGTCCGAACCGTCGAAACCAACCGCCCACCCCGGTGGGCCGTCCCTGGAGGTACTCATGACCATGTCCCCCAACGCCAGGCTCCGCACCCAGCGCGGCGTGACCAGCGCGGAGTACGCCGTCGTCACGGCCGCCGGCTGCGGCTTCGCGACGATCCTGATCAAGCTGCTGACCAGCGACTTCGGGCAGCAGCTGCTCAAGACCCTCTTCGAGATGGTCATGAAGGTCGTCGGGCTCTGACCGTGATCGACCGAGGTCACCGGGCGGCGCGGGTGCGCAGACACCTGGGCACCCCCGCCGCCCGGCGAGGCGAACGCGGTGCGGTCACCGCGGAGACCGTGATGGTGCTCCCGGTGCTCGTCGCGTTGACCCTGGGGCTCGCGTGGGTGCTCTCGTTGGCCGCCACCCAGGTCCGGGTCGTCGACGCCGCGCGGGAGACCGCCCGGGCTGCAGCCCGTGACGACGGCGCCGGGGCGGCCGTGGCCCTCGGCCGGCGGGTCGCCCCGGACGGCGCGCGGATCAGCATCAGCGACGACGGAGCGTCGGTCGTGGTCCGGGTCAGGTCCACGGTGCAGGGCCCGCGAGGGCTGTTCGGGTTCCTGCCCGGCGTCGACGTCGATGCCGAGGCCGTGGCCGCCAAGGAGCCGCGATGACCGGCGCCGGCACGCGACCTCGGCGAGGTCGGCGCGGCACCGACCAGCGCGGCAGTGCGGCTGTCCTGGTCGTCGGGCTCACCGGCGTGCTGGTGACCGTCACGCTGCTGGTCGCCGTGCTCGGCGGGGTCGTCGCCGACCAGCGCCGGGTCGAGGCGGCCGCGGACCTGGCGGCCCTCGCCGGAGCCGGTGCCCTGCAAGTGGGTCGTGACGGCTGCGCAGCAGCCCGCGACACGGCGCGCCGCAACGGCGGCGACCTCGAGCGATGTGCGGTCGACGGCGACGTCGTCACGGTCGAGGTCGGCCGCGACAGCCCAGTCGTGCTGGGCCGGCGTCTCGCGCTCGTCGGTCGGGCCCGGGCGGGCCCGGTGCCGTGAGTCCGGTCAGCGCGGCCCGGGCCAGCGGCTGGGTGACCGGGTGGTTCAGCGGCTGGGCGGCGGCGGAGCCTGGTACGGCCCGTCGGTCCGGGTGTGGCTGCCGCCGTCGCCCGCGGCGCCGGGCGCCGTGTCCGTCCCGGTGTCCGTCCCGGTGTCCGTCCCGGTGTGCGTCCCGGTGTCCGTGTCCGGTCGGGTGTCCTCGGTGGCGTCGGAGCTGGTGGTGCCCGCAGGGCCGGCGGCCCGGCCCTCGGAGGTCTCGTCCTCGCGACGCAGCTGCTCGCGCTGCTCGAGCTTGCGGAGCCTCTTCTTGGTCTGCCGGTTCTGGTTGGCCCGCCGGATGCCGGAGCGCACCAGCTCGACGCCGAGGACCACGATCAGCAGGGCCAGCGCCCCGGCCAGGAACACCACCAGCGTGGGCATCTCGACACTGCCGCCGTAGAGCGCCGCCGTGTCGTCCGTGCCGCTGGCGAGCACCGCGACGAAGCTCCCCGCTGCGAACAGGATGAGGACGAGGCCGAGCACGAGCATGAGGGGATCCTTCCGAAGCGGTCAGTCCGGGTTCTGCCCAGGGACCGGTGCGGCAAACCCGAGGAGCACGTCGAGCAATGTCACAGCGCCGCGCTTGTCGAGCGGGTTGTTCTGGTTGCCGCATTTGGGTGACTGCACGCACGACGGGCAGCCGTCCTCGCAGCGGCAGCTGTCGATCGCGTCCCGCGTCGCGGTGAGCCAGGCCCGGGCGGCGTGGAACCCGCGCTCGGCGAAGCCTGCCCCGCCCGGATGCCCGTCGTACACGAAGACGGTGAGCATCCCGGTGTCCGGGTGGAGCGCGGTCGAGACACCGCCGATGTCCCAGCGGTCGCAGGTGGCGAACAACGGCAGCAGCCCGATCGACGCGTGCTCGGCGGCGTGCGCCGACCCCGGGAGGTCGCGGGTGGCGATCCCGCAGTCCTCGAGCAGGACGCCCGGCACGGTCCACCAGACCGCGGTGGTGTCCAGGACCCGCTCCGGCAGGTCGAGCGGCTCCTCGCCGAGCAGCTCGCCTGACGGCACCCGGCGCTTGAGGTAGGACACGACCTGGTGGGTGACGCGTACGTCGCCCAGGCTGACCCGGGCCAGCCCCCAGGGCATGTGCTGGCGCTCTGTGGTGATGGCGATGTCCGTGATGTCGCGGGCCGAGGTGCTGTAGCCGGGGTCCTCGGCGACCACCGTCGCGACGTGCTCGTCGAGGTCGAGCGAGCGGACGAGGTAGGTCTCGCCCTGGTGCAGGTACACCGCGCCGTCGTGGGCCGTGCTGTGGGCGGCCCCGGCGTCGACGGTGCCGAGCAGCCGGCCGGTGCCCTCCTCGACCAGCCGCACCGGGTGGCCGCCGCTGGAACGGATGTCGGCCAGGTCGCTGGCGCGGCGCCGGTCGGTCCAGTACCAGCCGTGCGCGCGGCGCCGCAGCAGCCCGGCCTCGGTGAGGGCGTCGACCCCGTCGCGCGCACGCGGACCGAAGAGCACGAGGTCATCCTCGGTCAACGGCTTCTCGGCGGCGGCCGCGCACAGGTGCGGGCCGAGGACGTAGGGGTTGTCGGGGTCGAACACGTTGGCTTCCACGGGGGCCCCGACGAGCGCCTCCGGGTGCTCGACCAGGTAGGTGTCCAGCGGGTCGTCGCGGGCGACCAGGACGCCCAGCGCGTCCTCGCCGCCGCGACCGGCGCGGCCGACCTGCTGCCACAGTGCGGCCCGGGTGCCGGGGAAGCCGGCCATCACGACGGCGTCGAGGCCGGCCACGTCGATGCCCAGCTCCAGCGCGTTGGTGGCCGCGAGCCCGACCAGGTCGCCGGAGCGGAGCGCCCGCTCCAACGCGCGTCGGTCCTCGGGCAGGTAACCACCGCGGTAGGCCGCCACGCGTCCGGTCAGCTCGGGCGCCACCTCGCCCAGCTGCCGGCGGGCGGTGAGAGCGACGGACTCGGCCCCGCGTCGGGACCGGATGAACGCCAGCGTGCGCACGCCTTCGACGACCAGGTCGGTGAGCAGGTCGGCCGACTCCGCCATCGCGGACCGCCGGACCGGAGCGCCGTGCTCACCCAGCATCGCCGTGAACGGCGGCTCCCACAGCGCGAGAGACACCTCGCCACGCCGGGACGCGTCCTCGGTCACCGCCCGCACCCCGAGGCCGGTCAGGCGCGACGCGGACACCTCCGGCTCCGCGACCGTTGCGGACGCCAGCACGAACGTCGGGAACGCGCCGTACGACGCGCACACCCGTCGCAGCCTGCGGACGATCTGCGCGACGTGCGCGCCGAAGACGCCGCGGTAGTGGTGACACTCGTCGATCACGACGTAGCGCAGCAGCCGGAAGAAGCGGGACCAGTGCTCGTGCCCGGGCAGCAGCGAGTGGTGGAGCATGTCGGGGTTGGTGAGGACGTACTCCCCGTGGTCGCGGGCCCAGGCACGCTGCTCGCGGGACGAGTCGCCGTCGTGCGTGGTGGCCGCGAGACCGGGCAGGCCGAGACCGAGCACCGACTCGAGCTGGTCCTGGGCGAGCGCCTTGGTGGGCGAGAGGTACAACGCCGTGGCGCCGCGCAGACCCTGACGGCTGCGGGACTCCTGGATCTCGGTGAGCGCGGGCAGCAGGTAGCCCAGCGACTTGCCGGACGCCGTGCCCGTCGCGAGCACGACGTGCTCGTGGGCGTGTGCCGCAGCGGCCGCATCGGCCTGGTGCTGCCAGGGTTCGTCGATCCCGCGCGCCCGCAGCGCGTCGACCAGCTCGGGGGTCGCCCAGGCCGGCCACGGCACACGGGTCCCGGCCCGGGCCGGCAGCACCTCGAGGTGCCGGAGCCGCTCGTCGCGACCGGCGGCGCGAGTGAGGCGGTGGACCAGGTTCCCCGGGGGTGAAGTTGACACGTCATGGTCCACTCCGGGAGTCTCGCAAACAGCACCCCCGGCAGGTGCGGGGCCTCCGGGCGTCGGACCGGCCAATTCTCGGGAGTGCCCGGTGCGCCGTGGCGGTGCATGGTTGAATGAACAGGTAGCCCAGTGCGCGGGTTTCGGCCCAAGCCGTTCCGTGCACGCGCACCACGACACCGGTGAGGAGTTCACACGTGGATCTGTCACTCGAGACCCGCCACGAGGATGGTCACACGATCATCGAGGTGGGCGGCGAGATCGACGTGTACACCGCCCCCAAGCTGCGCGACAAGATCACCGAGCTCGTCGGCAACGGCGACTACAACCTCGTGATCGACATGGAGAAGGTCGACTTCCTCGACTCCACCGGACTCGGTGTGCTCGTCGGCGGGCTCAAGAAGGTCCGCGCCCACGACGGCTCCATGCGCCTCATCTGCAACCAGGAGCGCCTGCTCAAGATCTTCCGCATCACGGGTCTGGCGAAGGTGTTCGCCATCCACGGGTCGCAGGCCGACGCCCTCGCTGAGCGGTAGAACCGTGCCGTCGGGAGCGGCTCGGACCGCTACCGGGATCACCGTCGCCATCGCGCGGGACCCTGCCCTGGTCCGGACCGTGCGCCTCGTGGCCGCCGCCGTTGCCCGTCGTACCTCCCAGGACGAGGAGTTCGTCGAGGAGGTCCGGCTCGCCGTCGGTGAGGCGTGCGCCCTGCTCGTCGGGCAGGACGTCCTGCCCGGTCCGTCGCCCAGCCCGGTCGAGGTGCGGATGCGGGTCGAGGACCGGCTCCGCGTCTCGGTCGTCGCGGCCGGCTCCGTCGCCGCCCAGGACGCCCCCACCAGTGACATCGACGGTGTCGAGCCGTGGGCCCTGCTGCGCGGTCTCATCGACGACTTCGAGATCTCCCAGGACGCCGGCAGCACCGTCCTGTCGATGTCCTGGCCGTTGAGCTGACCGTCCCTCCGACGGGTCCCGCGACGCCGCGGCGCGAAACACGCTTTAGAAATGTGGGACATCCCACAGGCCCCGGCCTCCCGGGACCGCCGTCCGTAAGTAGACTCCGGCACATTCGTGTGTGAGAGGCAGGTCACAGCCTGCCCGCGTTCGCGTGGAACAGACCGCGCGGAGGTTCGATCACCAACGTCATGGGGCCGCGGGCCCCGACCGGAGGAGGACGTATGTCCGGGCACATCTTTGCCGCCGCAACCGGTGGTGAGGCTGCGACCGTGGACCTGTCCGGCGGCAACCTGACCTTCGTGGTCATCGTCGGCGTCATCGCGCTCGTCGCGCTGGTGATGGCCGTGGTGTTCCGAGGTCAGGTACTCGCTGCGGGCGAAGGCACGGAGAACATGAAGAACATCGCGCAGGCGGTGCAGGAGGGCGCTTCCGCCTACCTGGGCCGCATGTTCAAGACGCTGGCGGTGTTCGCGGTGGCGGCGTTCCTGCTGCTGCTGCTCCTCCCCGCGGAGTCGACGGGTCTGCGGATCGGACGCTCCGTCTTCTTCCTGGTCGGGGCTGGGTTCTCGGCAGCGATCGGCTACCTGGGCATGTCCCTCGCGGTCCGCGCCAACGTCCGCGTCGCAGCCGCGGCCCGCAGCGAGGGCCGCGACCCGGCCATGAGGATCGCGTTCCGCACCGGCGGTGTCGTCGGCATGGGGACGGTCGGCCTCGGCCTGCTGGGCGCGTCCGTGGTCGTGCTGATCTACAAGTCCGACGCCCCGACCGTGCTGGAGGGCTTCGGCTTCGGCGCCGCCCTGCTGGCGATGTTCATGCGTGTCGGCGGAGGCATCTTCACCAAGGCCGCCGACGTCGGCGCCGACCTCGTCGGCAAGGTGGAGAACAACATCCCCGAGGACGACCCGCGCAACGCGGCGACGATCGCCGACAACGTGGGCGACAACGTCGGTGACTGCGCCGGCATGGCGGCCGACCTGTTCGAGTCGTACGCCGTGACGCTGGTCGCCGCGCTGATCCTCGGCAAGGTCGCGTTCGGCGCCGAGGGCCTCGTGTTCCCGCTGATCATCCCGGCCATCGGTGCGCTCACCGCGATCCTCGGCATCTACCTGTGCCGCCCGAAGCCCACCGAGTCGGGTCTGACCACCATCAACCGGGCGTTCTACATCTCCGCCGGCGTCTCGGCCGTGCTCTGCGCGATCGCGGCGTTCCTCTACCTGCCGAGCAGCTTCAGCGGGCTCACCAACGCCCGCAACAGCGGCTCGCTGATCGAGCGGGTCTTCCAGAACGGTCAGGTCGCCACGCCCGAGGGCAGCCCGGCCCTGATCGCGTTCGGTGCGGTGCTGATCGGCATCGTGCTGGCCGCGGTGATCCTGGCCCTCACCGGCTACTTCACCGGCACCGAGCACCGCCCGGTCCAGGACGTCGGCAAGACGTCGCTGACCGGCGCCGCGACGGTCATCCTGTCCGGCCTCTCGGTCGGCTTCGAGTCCGCGGTCTACACCGCACTGGTGATCGGCGCCGCGGTCTTCGGCGCCTTCCTGCTCGGCGGCGCCAGCGTCACCGTCTCGCTGTTCGCGGTCGCGCTCGCCGGCACCGGTCTGCTGACCACCGTCGGCGTCATCGTCGCGATGGACACCTTCGGCCCGGTCTCCGACAACGCGCAGGGCATCGCGGAGATGTCCGGCGATGTCGACGGCGAGGGTGCGGCGATCCTCACCGAGCTCGACGCGGTCGGCAACACCACCAAGGCGATCACCAAGGGCATCGCGATCGCGACCGCCGTGCTCGCTGCGACCGCGCTGTTCGGAGCGTTCACCGACGGCATCACGACGGCCTCGCAGGAGCTCAAGGGCCTGACCTCCGGCATGTCGATCCACGACACGCTCGGACTGCTCGGCGTGCTGAACATCGCCGACCCGGCCAACCTGGTCGGCCTGCTCATCGGTGCGGCCGTGGTGTTCCTGTTCGCCGGCCTCGCGATCAACGCCGTCGGCCGCGCCGCGGGTGCGGTCGTGTTCGAGGTGCGCCGCCAGTTCCGGGAGATCCCCGGGATCATGGAGGGCACCGGCCGCCCGGAGTACGGCAAGGTCGTGGACATCTGCACCCGCGACTCGCTGCGTGAGCTGGCCACCCCCGGCCTGCTCGCGATCCTGGCGCCGATCGCCGTGGGCTTCGGCCTCGGTCCCGGCCCGCTCGGCTGCTACCTGGCCGGCGCGATCGGCACCGGCACCCTGATGGCGGTGTTCCTGGCCAACTCCGGTGGCGCCTGGGACAACGCGAAGAAGCTCGTCGAGGACGGCCACCACGGCGGCAAGGGCTCCGAGGCGCACTCGGCCACCGTCATCGGTGACACCGTCGGTGACCCGTTCAAGGACACCGCCGGCCCGGCCATCAACCCGCTGCTCAAGGTGATGAACCTCGTGTCGCTGCTGATCGCTGCGGCCGTGGTGAAGATGACCTACGGCGCGGACGCGAACACCCCGCTGCGGATCGCCATCGCGGTCGTGGCCGTCCTGGTCATCGCCGGCGCGGTCTACAACTCGAAGCGCCGCTCGGTCGTCATCGCCGAGGAGGAGGTGCCGGCCGTCGTGTAGCCGGCACCAGCACGACGTCAGAGGGCCCGCCGGTCAGCACCGGCGGGCCCTCTCGTCGTCCGGGGAGGGGGACGCCGGGCTGTCTCCCTAGGGTGGGCGCGTGGACCTCCTCACTCCCGACCTCGTCGACCGCCTGCGCGAAGCGCTGTCCCGTGCCGGCTTCGGGTACGACGCGGTGGCCGGCCTGCTCGGGCCGACCGCGCACGCGGCCCTCGGGCGCAACGAGACGACGCCAGGGCTGCGGGCCACCCGGGGCGGCTCACCGCTGGAGACGCTGGTCCGGCTCTGGCCGCTCCAGGCGACCGTCGCCGCCGACCGCGCCGAGACCGCGCTGCCGGGCCTGGTCGAGCCGCTGGTCGCGGCCGGGTTCCTCGAGCGGTCCGGTGGCGAGGTCCGCGCCCTGGTGGACGTGCGTCCCTACGCCGACGAGGGCCGCGACTGGTGGGTGGTCAGCGACCTCACCCCCGGGCTCGACGGGGCGCCGATCGCGGTCGGGCCCGACCACGTGCTCGGCATCAGCTCCGCGTCGTCGTCCCTGGCCCAGCTGACCGTGCGGGAGCCGTTCGGTCGGGCGCTGGACCTCGGCACCGGTTGCGGCGTCCAGGCGCTGCACCTCGCCGAGCACGTCCGCGACATCGTCGCCACCGACGTCAACGAGCGGGCCCTCGCGATGACCCGGCTGAACGCCCGGCTCAACGGCGTGACCGTCGACGTCCGCGCGGGCAGCCTCTACGAGCCGGTCACCGGCGAGCGCTTCGACCTGGTCGTCACCAACCCGCCGTTCGTGGTCTCGCCGGCCACCGGCGAGCGGCTGGTCTACCGCGACTCCGGGCTGCCCGGCGACGAGATGGTCCGCCGCGTCGTCACCGGCGCCCCGGCGCACCTGAACCCCGGCGGCTGGGCCCAGGTGCTCGCCAACTGGGTGCACCGGCGCGGCGAGCCGTGGCAGGACCGGGTGGCCGGCTGGCTGGACGGCACCGGCTGCGACGCCTGGGTGGTGCAGCGGGAGGTCGCCGACCCGGCGGAGTACGTCGAGCTCTGGCTCAAGGACGCGGGCGTGCACGGCCGCCCCGACTACGCCCAGCGGTACGACGCCTGGCTGGCGTGGTTCGACGAGCAGGGCGTCGAGGGTGTCGGGTTCGGGTGGCTGCACCTGCACCGCGTGGACCGGGAGCCGGTCGCGCACCTGGAGGAGTGGCCGTTCGAGGTCGAGCAGCCGCTCGGACCCGAGGTGGCCGACCGGGCGCGCCGTACCCAGTTCCTGGCGGACACCGACGACGAGGCGCTCCTGGACAGCCGGCTCACCGTGCGGGTCGACGTGCGCCAGGAGACCGTGGGCGAGGTCGGCGTCGGTGACCCGGAGACGATCGTGCTGCGCCAGCAGCGCGGCATGCGCCGAGCCCGGCAGGCCGACACCGTCGAGGCCGGGCTCGTGGGCGCCAGCGACGGCGACCTGACCGTCCGGCAGCTGCTGCACGCGCTCGCGTCCCTCCTCGGCCAGGACCCCGAGCCGCTGTGCCGGGAGCGGCTGACGGCCGTCCGGGAGCTCGTGGCGGACGGGTTCCTGCTGCCGGGGTCCTGAGCGGCTCAAGTCGGGCCCCAAGTCAGCCGCAAGTGGCCTGCAAGGCCCCCGCGGCACGGTTCTCCTACCCGATCAGCCCGGCACCGGCCGGCCGACAGGACCAGGAGGACCAGCCATGCGCACGATGTTCAGCACCCAGAAGCCGCACCGCCCCCGCTCCGCGCTCTCGGGCCGTGAGCAGCTGCTCCGCCGCCACGACCTGCTCAAGACGGGCCCCAGCCTCGTGGGTGCCTCGGGCTATCTCGGCAGCGCCTCGCGCGGCACCTGAGCTCGTCGCGCGTGGGCACGGTGAACAGTCCGCCGCCCGGGTCGCCGGGCAGTCCGGTTGACGCCAGGCGCTACCGTGTCCACGCGAACGAGCATCGAGGGAGCATCACACTTTTGGCGAAGAACGCAGGCGCCGCCAACGGCGCCGGTCACAAGCTGGTCATCGTCGAGTCGCCTGCCAAGGCGAAGACGATCGCCGGCTACCTGGGGCGCGACTACGTGGTCGAGTCCTCCATCGGTCACATCCGCGACCTGCCGCAGAGCGCCGCGGACGTGCCCGCCAAGATCAAGGGCGAGCCCTGGGCCCGCCTCGGCGTGGACGTCGAGAACGACTTCACCCCCTACTACGTGGTCTCGCGGGACAAGAAGTCCCACATGACCAAGCTCAAGGGCCTGCTCAAGGACGCCTCCGAGCTCTACCTCGCGACGGACGAGGACCGCGAGGGCGAGGCGATCGCCTGGCATCTCCTCGACGAGCTGAAGCCCAAGGTGCCGGTGCGCCGGATGGTGTTCCACGAGATCACCCCCCAGGCGATCAGCGCCGCGGTCGAGAACCCCCGCGACATCGACATGGACCTCGTCGAGGCCCAGGAGGCCCGCCGCATCCTCGACCGGCTCTACGGCTACGAGGTCTCCCCGGTGCTGTGGAAGAAGGTCATGTCCGGCCTGTCCGCCGGGCGCGTCCAGTCCGTGGCCACCCGGCTGGTGGTCGACCGGGAGCGGGAGCGGATGGCGTTCCGCACCGCGTCCTACTGGGACCTCGAGGGCACCTTCGACGCCGGTGAGAAGCACGCCGAGCGGATCTTCCCGGCCAAGCTGCACAGCGTCGACGCGAAGCGGGTCGCCCGCGGCTCCGACTTCACCGCGCAGGGCGTGCTGAAGTCCGGTGCGGACGTCGTCCACCTCGACCGGTCCCGCGCCGAGGCGCTGGCCGCCGGTCTGCAGGACAGCACCTTCGAGATCCGTTCGGTCGAGTCCAAGCCCTACCGGCGCCAGCCCTACGCGCCGTTCCGGACGACCACGCTGCAGCAGGAGGCCTCCCGCAAGCTCGGGTACGGCGCGTCCCGCACCATGTCGATCGCGCAGCGGCTCTACGAGAACGGCTTCATCACCTACATGCGCACCGACTCCACGACGCTCTCGGACACCGCGATCAACGCGGCCCGGGCGCAGGCGCGGGAGCTGTACGGCGCCGAGTACGTCCCGGACCGGCCGCGGGTCTACGCGTCGAAGGTGAAGAACGCCCAGGAGGCGCACGAGGCGATCCGGCCCGCCGGCGAGAACTTCCGGACCCCGGCCCAGACCGGTCTGACCGGTGACGCGTTCCGGCTCTACGAGCTGATCTGGATGCGCACGGTCGCCTCCCAGATGAAGGACGCCGAGGGCCGCAGCGTCACCATCCGGCTCGGTGGCGCCGCCGCGTCCGGCGAGGACGTGGTGTTCTCCGCCTCCGGCCGGGTGATCACGTTCTACGGCTTCCTCAAGGCCTACGTGGAGGGCTCCGACGACCCGGACACCGAGTCCGACGACCGGGAGACCCGGCTGCCCGACGTGGCCGAGGGCGACCGTGTCTCGGCGTCGAACATCGAGGCGTCCGGGCACCAGACCAAGCCGCCGGCCCGCTACACCGAGGCCACGCTGATCCGTGAGCTGGAGGAGCGGGAGATCGGCCGGCCGTCGACGTACGCCTCGATCATCGGCACGATCCTCAACCGCGGCTACGTGTACAAGAAGGGCACCGCGCTGGTCCCGGCGTGGCTGGCGTTCTCGGTGATCCGGCTGCTGGAGGAGCACTTCGCCCGGCTGGTGTCCTACGAGTTCACCGCCAGCATGGAGGACGTCCTCGACGAGATCGCGGGCGGCCGCCGCGACCGCAACACCGAGCTGGCCGAGTTCTACTTCGGCAGCGGGGACGTCGACGGCCTGCAGAAGCTGGTCAGCGAGCTCGGCGACATCGACGCCCGCGAGCTCGCGACGTTCCGGGTCGCCGACGGGGTCGACCTGCGGGTCGGCCGCTACGGCCCCTACATCGAGACCACGCCGGAGGACGGCGACGGCAGCCCGGTGCGCGCGAACGTCCCCGAGGACCTGCCGCCGGACGAGCTGACCGCCGCGAAGGCCAAGGAGCTGCTGGCCAACCCCGCCGGCGAGGAGACCCGGCTCGGCGAGGACCCCGAGACCGGCCTGACCGTCGTGGCGAAGAACGGCCGCTACGGCCCCTACGTCACCGAGCTGCTCCCGGACGACGCGCCCAAGGGCACGAAGCCGCGCACCGGCTCGCTGTTCAAGTCGATGAACCTCGACACGATCACCCTGGAGCAGGCGCTGACGCTGCTCACGCTGCCGCGGGTGGTGGGCGTCGACCCCGACTCGGGCGACGAGATCACCGCGCAGAACGGCCGCTACGGGCCGTACCTCAAGAAGGGCACCGACTCCCGGTCGATCGACTCCGAGGAGAAGCTGCTGTCGATCTCGCTCGACGAGGCGCTCAAGATCTACGCCCAGCCCAAGCAGCGGGGCCGCGCCGCGGCCGACCCGGGCCGCGAGGTCGGCACCGACCCGGCGAGCGGGCAGACCGTGCGGATCAAGAGCGGCCGCTTCGGCACCTACGTCACCGACGGCGAGTACAACGCCACCCTGCGCCAGGGCGACGACGAGAAGACCATCACGATCGAGCGGGCGGCCGAGCTGCTCGCCGAGCGGCGGGCGAAGGGGCCGGCCAAGAAGGCCGCGAAGAAGGGCGCCAAGAAGACCGCGAAGAAGTCGGCGGCGACGAAGACCGCGGCGAAGAAGACCGCCAAGAAGACGACGAAGAAGGCGGCCGCCAAGAAGTCGTGACGGCGGCATACTGACCGCGTGAGCGACAACCGCAGCCCCGAGGTCGACGCCTGGTTCGAGGGCTACGCCAACCCGCAGAAGCCGCTGGTGGAGGCCGTCCGCCGCACCATCCTCGACGCCGACGAGCGGGTCACGGAGACGATCAAGTGGCAGGCGCCGACCTTCATGTACCGCGGGAACATCGCGTCCTTCTACCCGAAGTCGAAGGAGCACGTGTCCCTGATGTTCCACACCGGCGCCTCGCTCCCCGACCCGACCGGGCTCCTGGAGGGGGAGGGGCAGACCTCCCGGGTGGCGCGGTTCCTCGACGAGGCCGACCTTTCGGCCAAGACGGACGCCCTCCGCGGGCTGGTCGCCGCCTGGATCGAGGCCAAGGACGGCCGCTGACCGCCGTACGCCGCGGCGGGACGGGCCCCCGTAGGGTGATCCCGTGAGCGAGCAGGCAGGGGTCGAGGACCTCCGGCACGCGCCGACGCACTCCCTGGCCGCGGTGCTGAAGATCCACGACTTCCGGAACCTCTGGATCGGCCTGGGGCTCTCCAGCCTCGGCGACTGGATGGGCCTGCTCGCGCTCACCGCGATGGCCAACGCGAGCGCCGACTCCTACGCCGGCAAGAACTACGCGATCGCCACCGTGCTCTTCCTGCGGGTGCTGCCGGCGCTGGTGATCGGCCCCTTCGCGGGGTACGTCGCGGACAAGCTCGACCGCCGCCGCACGCTGGTGTGGGGGGACTACCTGCGGGGCGCGCTGTTCCTCACGATCCCGATCGTCGGGCCCCGGGTCGGCACGCTGTGGTGGATCTTCCTGGTCACGGTGCTCGTCGAGGCGATCAGCCTGGTGTGGGGGCCGGCCAAGGACGCCACCGTGCCGAACCTCGTCCCGCGGCACCGGCTCGAGGCAGCCAACCAGATCAGCCTGGCCACCACCTACGGCTCGGCCCTGCCGGCGGCCGCGATCTTCGCCGGCATCACGCTGCTCGACAAGTTCTACCGGCACGTGTTCGACGGGTTCATCGGCGGCCCGATCGACCTCGCGCTCTACTTCAACGCGATCTCGTTCGTGGTCTCCGGGATCGTCATCTCCCGGCTGAGGAACATCCCGAGCGGCCCGGCCTCGGTCGGTGGCGAGACGAACGCGCTCCGGGTGATCGTCGACGGCTGGAGGTACGTCGGCACCACGCCCGTCGTACGCGGCCTCGTGGTGGGCATCATCGGGGCCTTCGCCGCCGGCGGCGTGGTGGTCGGCCTGGCCCGCACGTACGTCTCCGACCTCGGCGGCGGCGACTCCGGCTACGGCCTGCTCTTCGGCACCGTGTTCGCCGGCCTCGGGCTCGGCATGTGGCGCGGGCCGCGGCTGCTGCAGGGCCTGTCCCGGCGCCGGCTGTTCGGGATCTCGCTCACCCTGACCGGCCTGCTGCTGTTCCCGCTGGCCCTGGTCCAGCAGCTGCCCGTCGTGGTCGGGCTGACCGCGGTGCTCGGCTTCTTCGCAGGCGTCGGCTGGATCACCGGCAACACCATGCTCGGCCTCGAGGTGCCCGACGAGGTCCGCGGACGCACCTTCGCGTTCGTCGGCTCGATGATCCGGCTCGCGCTCGCGCTGGTGCTCGCCGTCGCGCCGCTGCTCGCCGGCCTCATCGGCACCCACGACCTCGGCCCGCTCGACGAGAACGGCAACCCCTATCTCGTCTACAACGGTGCCGCGTTCACCTTCCTCATCGCCGCGGTGCTGATGACCGCTGTCGGTGTCGCGTCCTATCGTCAGATGGACGACCGGACGGGGACCTCGTTGATGACCGACCTCAAGCACGCCTTCACCGGCACGCCCGGCGTGTACGCCGCCACCGGCTGCTTCGTCGCGTTCGAGGGCGGCGAGGGCGCCGGCAAGTCCACCCAGTCGCGGCTGCTGCGGGAGTGGCTCGAGACCGAGGGGTACGACGTCCTGCTGACCCACGAGCCGGGGGACACCGAGGTCGGGCAGAAGCTGCGACGGATCGTGCTCGACCCGGCCACCGGCGAGATCTCGCACCGCACCGAGGCGCTGCTCTACGCCGCCGACAAGGCCGAGCACGTCGACCGGGTGGTGGCGCCGGCGCTGGCCCGCGGCAGCGTGGTGGTCACCGACCGCTACGTCGACTCCACGCTGGCCTACCAGGGCGCCGGGCGTGCGCTCGCCGACCGTGAGGTGGAGCGGGTGGCGCGCTGGGCGACCGCCGACCTGCGGCCGCACCTGACCGTGCTGCTCGACCTGCCGCCCCAGCAGGGCATGTCCCGCTTCGAGGAGCGCGACCGGATCGAGGGCGAGTCGGTGGACTTCCACGAGCGGGTCAGGGAGGGCTTCCTGCACCTCGCCGGGCTCTCGCCCGAGCACTACCTCGTCGTCGACGCCCGCCGGCCGGTCGACGAGATCGCCGCCGAGATCCGGGGCCGGCTGCTGCCGCTGCTCGGCCAGGCCGCGCGCGAGCACCGCGATCCGGCGCCCACCCGGCTCGACGAGGCCGACACGCAGCCGACCCAGACCACCCCGTCCGCGCGCGGAGGGCAGGCATGACCACAGGCACCGGCACGAGCACCGGCGACGTCTGGTCCACCCTGGTCGGCCAGCAGCACGCGGTCGCGCCCCTCAAGCGGGCCGTCGAGGGGCACGGGATGACGCACGCCTGGCTGTTCACCGGCCCGCCCGGCTCGGGCCGGTCCAACGCCGCCCTGGCGTTCGCGGCGGCGCTGCAGTGCGAGCGCCGGCACCGGCTGCGGCGAGTGCCACGCCTGCCGGACCGCGTTGGCCGGGTCGCACCCGGACGTGAGCATCACCCGCTCCGAGACGTCGATGCTCTACATCAAGGACATGCGGGAGCTGGTGCACCGCTCGGCGCTGTCGCCGGTCGAGAAGCGCTACCAGATCATGGTCATCGAGGACGCCGACCGGCTCGGTGACGCGAGCGGCCGCACCGGCAACACGCTGCTCAAGGCCATCGAGGAGCCGACCCCCAAGACCGTCTGGCTGCTGTGCGCGCCGACCGTCGAGGACGTCCTCCCGACCATCCGGTCGCGGTGCCGCAACGTCACCCTGGCCACCCCGACCGCGCAGCAGGTCGCCCGCTTCCTGGTCGAGGAGCACGGCATCGGCGAGTCGGTCGCGGCGTTCGCCGCGCGCGCCAGCCAGGGCCACATCGGCCGGGCCCGCGCGCTGGCCTCCGACGAGAAGACCCGCAACCGCCGGCGCGAGGTGGTCGCGCTGCCCCGCGGCCTCACGTCGCTGGGCGCCTGCATGAACGCCGCCGCCAACCTCGTCGACATCGCCAAGGACGAGACATCGGCGATCACCGAGCGCAGCAACGCCCGGGAGCTCAAGGAGCTCGAGGGGCTCTACGGCGACGACCGCAAGTCGAAGTCGTCGCGGGCCTACCGCGCCGGGCTCAAGGAGCTGCAGCACAGCCAGAAGCAGCGGGAGAAGCGCCGGATCATGGACGTCGTCGACCGCGGGCTGATGGACATCATGTCGGTCTACCGCGACGCGATCGCGCTGCAGACGGGCGCCGAGGGCGACCTGGTGAACGAGGAGATCCGCGACGAGGTGGCCGACCTCGCACGGCGCTCCACCCCGGAGCAGAACATCCGCCGCATCGACGCGATCTTCACCGCCCGCGAGCAGATGATGGAGTTCAACACCACGCCGCTGCTGGCGCTGGAGTCGATGATGGTCGAGCTCCGGATCGGATGACCTGAGGGGTGACCTCCTACAGTGGGCGCGTGCCCCGTGCCCCCCGCAGCGGCCTCGCCCTGCTCGTGGTCCTCGCCCTGCTGCTGTCCGGCTGCGGCGTCTTCACCTCCGGCGACGACCGCAAGACCCTCCCGAAGGCGACACTGACCCCGAGCCCGCTCGGCTCGACCGGCGCGGGCGCCACGGTCACCGCGAAGCCGCAGCTGGACCGGTTCTACGAGCAGAAGCTCACCTGGAAGCCGTGCCGCAAGGTGTTCCGCTGCGCCACGCTGAAGGTGCCGCTGGACTACGCCGACCCCGAGGGCAAGGTGATCTCGGTGGCCCTGCTCAAGGTCCCCGCCGCCTCGCCGTCGCGCCGGCTCGGCTCGCTGGTGGTCGACCCGGGCGGCCCGGGCGCGTCGGGCGTCGACTACGCCGCCGGCTGGCCAGTCGTCGTTCGGTCCCGAGCTGCTCCAGGCCTTCGACATCGTCGGGTTCGACCCGCGCGGGGTCGGCCGCAGCACCCCGCTGCGCTGCGCGGACACCAAGACGCTGGACGCGCTCAACTCCTCCGACCCCGACCCGGACACCCCGGCGGAGACCCGCTACTCCGACGGCCTGCTGCGCAAGATCGGCAAGGGCTGTCTGGACAGGAGCGGCGACCTGGCGCGGCACATGTCCACCGAAGAGGTGGCCCAGGACCTCGACGTGCTGCGTGCGGCGCTCGGGGACCGCAAGCTGAGCTACTTCGGCGCCTCCTACGGCACGTCGATCGGATCGACGTACGCCGGGCTCTTCCCGCAGCGCGTCGGCCGGATGGTGCTCGACGGCGCGCTGGACCCGTCGCTGTCCACGGTCGAGCAGGGCAAGGTGCAGGCGAAGGCGTTCGAGACGGCGCTGCGCGCGTACGTCGGCGCCTGCGTCGCCCGGGGCAACTGCTTCCTGGGCGACTCGGTCGACGCCGGCACCCAGCGCATCCGGGCGTTCCTGGACAGCGTCGAGAAGCGGCCCATCCGCGGCGACGGCGCCCGGCAGCTCGAGGCCGGCAACGCGCTGCTGGGCATCTGGTTCCCGCTCTACAGCAAGCGCTACTGGGGCGTGCTCGACCAGGCGCTGCGGCAGGCGTTCGCCGGCAACGGGTCGGTGCTGCTGGCGCTGGCCGACGCGTACGTCGGACGGGGCTCCGACGGCTACGAGGACAACTCGCTCGAGGCGCTCTACGCCGTCAACTGCCTCGACCACGACGACGGCATCCCGAGCTCGAAGGTGGGGCCGTACGTCCCCCAGTTCGAGAAGGTCTCCCCGACCTTCGGCGCGGTGTTCGCCTACACCCTGTCGGCCTGCGCGAGCTGGCCGGTGCACTCCGGCCGCACCCCCGCCCCGATCCACGCCCCCGGCTCGCCGCCGATCATGGTCGTCGGCACCTCCCGCGACCCGGCCACCCCGCTGGCCTGGGCGCGCTCGCTGGCCGACCAGCTCGACAAGGGCGTGCTGGTGACCCGCGACGGCGACGGCCACACCGGCTACCGCGCCGGCAACGCCTGCGTGGACAAGACCGTCGAGTCCTACCTCGTCTCCGGTGTGGTCCCGAAGGCGGAGGTCGACTGCTGACCGAGGGCCGATGGCGTCCGTCCGTTTACCAGGGGATGCAGGAAATCTTCCCCTTCCCACGGGATGCCTTCCAGGGGAAGCGGTAGTTCTCCATGGGAAGTACCGCGTGGCTGGGCGTCGATTTCTGGCGACGCCCCGCCATCCGTATACTCGTCCGGCGTGCCCGGCTGACCGGCCGGGCGCTGCGCCGCCTTAGCTCAGTCGGTAGAGCGATTCACTCGTAATGAATAGGTCGTCGGTTCGATTCCGACAGGCGGCTCCAGACAAAAGCCCAGGTCAGCGCGACAAAGGCGATCACGGCCTGGGCTTCCTTCATGGTCCAAACCCCTGTCGTGGGCACACTTTGGGCACAAAGCGTGCTCCCGTGCCCCCGCGGTGCCACGCTCACCGGTCACCCCGCAGGCCGTTGAGAGCCGCCGCCACCCGGTCGAGCTCGTCGTCGTACAGGTGGGCGTAGATCCGCGCGGTGGTGGTGATCGACTCGTGCCCCATCGCCTTCTGGATCCAGCGCAGATCAGCCCCCGCGGACCTCGCGAGACTGCCGAACGTGCGGCGCAGGTCGTGCGGAGTCACGTCGGTCAAGCCGAGTTCCGTCACAGCTGCACGCCAACCCGAGCGATTGCGCCAGTTTCCGTTTCGGAGGTAGCCCCCGCCAGGCGCCGGGAACACGAGATCGTCGACCTGCTTGCCGTCCACACGCGAGATGAGCACAGGCCGCAGGAAGGCCGGGATCGCGACCTGGCGGGCCGAGGCTCGGCTCTTGGGCGCCGACACGTCCATCCGACCGCCGACCTCCGTCGCACGCTCCACGATCCGTACACGGTTCCGGACGAGATCGACGTCCGACACGCGCAGAGCGGCCAACTCCGACCAGCGCAGCCCGAGGTACCCCATCGCCAGCACCAGGTCCCCATGCTCGCCAAGACGTTCGGCCAGAGCGTCGACCTGCGCAGCCGACAGGATGCGCTCACGAGCCGGCGGACGAGATGGCAGCCGAACCCCGCGGGCGACGTTGCGGGAGAGCCGCCGCGTCCTCATCCCGTAGTCGAGGACCAGGCACAGCACCCGGTGGGCGTAGCGGACCGTCTCTGGACCCTTCTGCCCAGCGAGCCTCGCCACCCACTCGGCCACGTCACCGTGCTCGATCTTCGCGACGGGCCAACGCGCGAACTCCGCCAGGACGTGCCGGAACGCTGCCCGGTAGTTCTGCTGCGTGGTCTGCCGCAGGTGTGTCATGCCGGACCGTTCGTACTCAGCCCACAGTGCTTTGAGGGTCATGCGGCCGCGCTGAGGGTCGACGAAGTCGCCCCGTCGAAGCCTGCCCCGCATCTCGGCTTCGAAGTCCTCGGCATCAGCTCGACGATCGAATGTGCGCGAACGCTGCCGGTAGTCCGGGGTCCGGTAGCGCACCCGCCAACGCACTCGCCCGGACGCCGCGAGCCGCCTCTCGATCACGCCGCCCCCGCCTTGGCATTATCGAGCCACTCGCGCACCATCGCGGCATCGAAACGACGGTGCTTGCCCACCTTGAACGACGGTGGACCCTCACCTCGCACCGCCCAGTGCTGCACCGTGGAGATCGGCACACAGAGAATCTCCGCTACGTCCCGGACGGTCAGAAGCCGCGGGAACACCACCTGCTCATCCATCACCATTTCCTTTCTCCCGAGTTGGTCGCGCTTTGTGCTCTGCCTTCCACTGGTCGTACTCCCGTGCCCTGGCGGCCGCCGCGTTGGCGAGGACCCGTTGGGCTTCGCTGGGCCATCCGTTGCCGGCGTAGGTCCATTCGCCGATAACCAGGGTGGTCTCGTCTTCGTCGTCGGCGAGAAGGTCGGCCTCGAGCGCGGCCAGGTCCAGGGGGCGGCCGCTGGCGCGAGATTCGGCAATCAACGCTTGTGCGCGACGGCGGGCCCTGCGCAAGGCGCGCATGGTGATCGAGTAGCGGCGGGACTTGGTGGCGAAGTGGCCGCGGAACCCCAGCATGTGCACCCACTTGCCGAGCAAGTCGTAGGGGCCTTCCTCGCTCGGCTGCTTGGCGCTGATGGCGCGGGAGTGGAGGCCGCGGGCAACCGCGCGGATCCGGGCGTGGTGGGGGTCGTCGGTGTTGCCGCTGTCGGTGACGGACTTGGTGACGTACTTGGCCAGGTAGCCGGACACCTGCTCCGGAGTCAGGGCACGTTCGGGGTCGTCGGTGCGGCGGCTGAACCGGACCGGACGGGCGTCGAGCTGTCGCCCGAAGGCGAGCACCCGGTTGCGGTCGTCGGCGTCGACGCCGGGCACGGTGAGCCGGACCGTGGCGGCCGCCTGGCGCACGAGTCGGCCATGACGGCGGCGTCGATCGCGGACGGCGCGGGGGCGAACCCGTCGGAGGTCTTGGGTCCGTCGAGGCGGAACAGAGCGTGGAAGTGAACGAGTCCGCGCAGCTGGTACTCCGCGACCTTGGCGTACTGCACGGTGGCGACCTTGGCGAGCCGGTTCTCCGGGACGCCGAGGTTCTGGGCGACCAGGCGGCGGAGCTGATCGTGAACCGCTTCCACAGCTCGGTGGACCACCACTGCCACACCAGGTGCGAGCCGTAGTCGTAGCAGTCCCCGCACAGCGGCTGCCCGAGAGCCGGGTCGTCCTCGGTGTGCCGTGCCTGGCAGGTCCGGGGGCGGCCGTGCTGGCAGCGGACCGGGCCTGCGACGTGGGGGTGGCAGCGGCCGGTATTGTCGCGGCGGCCGTGCACCGGACCGAACGAGGGTGCGGTGACGGTGGCGAACACCAGGGGGTTGTCGGCCACGGTCTCCGGCACGGTCTTGCCGCCGGCGATGCCGGCGTGGATCAGGTGGTAGGTGTCCCCGGCGTGCAGTCGGGAGCAGGACGAGCACTGATCGGCGCGACGGTTCCCGCAGCGCACGTAGGTGACCCCGAGCGGCTCCTGGCGGGACGAGTAGGTGGAGAGGACCTTGCCGCTGGTGGCGTCGACCTTCTGGGATTGGCCGACGAGCCGGATCGGGTGGGCGCAGTTCCCGACCCGCGCGAGGGCCTCGGACCAGGCATCGAAGTCTCGGGACAGCAGCAGGTCGCGCAGCTGGGTCTCGGTGCGCTTGGTCAGCGGCGGGAGGTCCAGGGGCGCGTTCTCGGAGTACCCCGGGAACGCCTGCGGGACCAGTCCGGGCAGAGTGTCGTGGAGTGCGTGACGGCTGCTGCTGCTCACCGGCTTCACTCCCCGAGAAGGGTGTGCCGCGCGGCTAAGTGTGATCCCTCCGCGCGGCACACCCAGCCTGGGTGAACCGTGATCTCGCTGCAGATGCGAATGTCTCGACGACGGGGATCACGAGCGCCACCAAGACACGACGAACCAAGGTCTTTGCGGACGGTCCTACGCGTGTTTGTGTGTTTGGTGCGGCGCTCGTTTTGTGTGGCCTCTGGCCGGGGTGGGGAGCCGACCCCCTGGGATATCTACCCGTGAATTTGTGTGTTTTGTTGTCCGCTCGATCGAGCATGACACATGCCTCCGACAACATCGTGAAGGTGAGCGACACGCGGGGTGACACCGCCTTCAAGCGCCGAGAAGAACGCACGGATCTAGCCGATGTGCGGACGTTGCTCATACCGCGTCTGACGCTAGGCTGTTGTCGATGTGGTTGGTGAGGTCCGGGACCCAGACCACCCACCAGACGAGCGCAGCCATCGTCCGCGCCGTACCAGCGCTCGCCGCCCGACTGGGTTCGACGGATCGCCGAACCCAACCGCGATGTGTCAGCGAAGGCCGGGCACGAGCAGGACCTTGCAGGCTTCTCCGGTGAGTAGGTCGACGGCGGCGTCGACCTCCCCGAGCGGCATCCGGTGGGTGATGAGCCACTCGAGGTCGAGTCGACCGGAGTCCACGAGGAGCATCGTTTGCTCCCAGGTCTCCCAGAGTCGTCGACCGAAGATGCCGCGCAGGGTGATGCCCTTCTTGTTGATGTGCGCGGCGATGTTGATCTCAGCTGGCCGGCTCGGGTGTCCGACAGTCACGAGGGTCGACTCGCGACGCAGGGCGTCGAACAGCGTCGGGAGAGCACTGTGGGCGCCCGAGCACTCGAAGGCGACGTCGAACCCGCCGCGACGACCGGTGAGCTCGCGGCACCGCTCGACGACCTCGTCTCCGGGGGCCATGGCCAGGACACCGATCTTCTCGGCCTGAGCGCGTCGGTAGGGGTTCGGCTCGATGACGATGACGTGGGCGGCACCCATCAGTTTCGCGAGGTAGGCAACGACGAGCCCGACCGGCCCACCCCCGCTGACGAGCACCGCGCGACCTGCCACTTCATAGCTGGCCCGCTGGACTGCGTGGACAGCGACGCCTGCGGCCTCGAGGAGGGCACCGACTTCGAGGGAGGCGTGTTCGGGCAGTTTGACGCAGATCTCTTGCGGTGCCGCCATGAACTGGGCGAAGACCCCGTCGATATGCATGCCGATGATGCCGGTGCGTTCGCATGTGTGTGCGTTGCCGGTTCGGCAGGGGAAGCACTGACCACAGACGAGGTGGCTCTCCAGCGCGACGCGGTCCCCGACCTGGAGCCCGGTCACGCCGTGCCCGACCTCGACGACGGTGCCGGACCCCTCGTGGCCGGTGACGACGGGGAGGTGGAGGTCGAACGCTTGAGCCGAGGGGGTCCACTCATACACCTCTCGGTCGGTGCCGCACAGCGAGGCCGCGGCCACTTCGATGACCACCTGGCCGTCGGCGGGCTTGGGGTCCGCGTAGTCGGTCAGATAGGTGAAGCCGGGCTCGGTAGCGTTCTTGACTACAGCCTTCATCGGTTGCTCCGTTCTTCGTTCACAGGGTCTTGTCGGTTGGGGTCAACTAGCGCGGCGCTTGGCCGGCGAACCGGCGGAGGATGTCGGGTGGGCCGACTTGGCCGCCTTTTAGCAGCAGCCGGCAGTCGGCCACGGTGGCGTCGTCGTCGGTGCGGCAGATCGGTCCGGCGGTCACGAACTGGTCCGAGACGCGCAGCTCCCGCACGTTCATGGCCAGCAGGGCGTGGCTGGAGGTGTCGCCTCCGAGGACCGCAATGTCGCGCGTGAGTCCTTCGACGGCCATGCGCCCGGCGAGCGCCCCGAGCAGCGCACCGACGTGTCGGGGGTCAATCGGACCACTGGCCGCGAACCTCGGGTCGTCGCTGCCACGGGTGGTGTGCACCACGACGTCGCGCCCGGCGGATAGTGCTGCTGCGGTGCGCTCCTCGACGTCGGCGACCAGGGTTGGGTCGTCACCCTTGAGCAGCGCCGCCGGCACTGGGACGTCGCCCCAGCCCTGTGTCACGGCGTCACCGATCTGGGCGGCCGTCGTGCTCGAGGCTGACGCGCTGACGGCGAGCACTGGGCCAGAGGCACGCTGCTGGCCGGGCTGGCGGGCCGGGCGGCCGGTGGCGGTGCGAGCGAGCGCGGCCATGATCCCTCCGGATCCGACCACCACGCTCGGTCGGCGCCCGGAGGGTTGTCCGGCGTCACGGAGCGCGCGCGCGACCTCGTCGAGGTGGTCATCGGTGACCGCGTCGACGACGAAGGCCGGCACCGATTCGGACTGACAGGCCTTCCACTGCTGGATGAACGAGCCGTCGGCATAGGCCGGCAGGTGCAGGGCGCAGGGGACCTGGCGGTCGATGAACTGCTCTGCCAGCACCTGACGCAGGTCGGCCTCCCGCATCGGGGTCGACGGATGCCGCGACATCACCGGGTGCCGGTCTAGGCGGTGTACCTGACCGGCGAAGACCCCGAAGTGGTTGCTGAAGGCGGTGTAGCGACCGAACTGCGGTTGGGCGGGCGCAACGGCGACAGGACCCAACTCGCTGAACTGCTCGTGCAGCAGCTCGATACCCCTGCCGATGCTGCCCAGCGTGGGCGAGCTGTCGAACGTCGAGCAGACCTTGTAGAGCAGGACCTCCGCGCCGCTCCGCGCGATCTGGGTCAACTGGGCGCGGACCACCTCGTCGAAGGCCGCCCCACCCAATGAGCGCGCCGGGCCGGCGACCCCCACAACGTCGGCGTCGGTCGGCATTCGGATCTCACTGCCGGCACCGAGCGCGAGGACGGCGTCAAGCCCGTAGCGGTGGGCTTGGGCGAGGACGTCGGCGGCACCGGTGAGGTCGTCGGCGACGAAGCTGACTGCAGGCATGCGAGGTCATCCTTCCGAGGCTTGGTGGCCGAATCTGCGCACCGCGTTGAGCAGGGCCGGCTCCCCGGTCCGGGCAGCGGCTTCGGCGGCACGCTGCAGCGGGACACCGTCGATGGCGGCGCTCCAGGCCTGCCGCAAGCTCACCACGCCGGCCGCCGGCCCGTCGGGGTGGGCGGCGACACCGCCGCCGGCCAGCATGAGCAGGTCGGTCGAGCGGACGGCCGCATAGGTGGGCGCCGCGGTCGTGACGTTCTGCCCCGAGGAGAGGGTGGGCACCGGGCCGAGGGTGTCGCCGAGCGGTTGCAGCAGGCTCCGGACGTTGTCCGCGACCTCTTCGTCGGTCTCGTAGAACTTGCTTCCCAGTCCGCTGACGTGGAGGTGGTCGGCGCCGGCGAGGCGTGCCAGCTGCTGCCAGACCTGGTAGGACATCCCGAGTGCGGGCGACCGCATCGAACCTGCCAGGCCGGCCCGATGACCGTGGATCGGCACCTCGGCGAACTCGCGGAGCCATGCCAGGGCGGGGATCCCCATCACCGGGACATTGAGCATCACACACCGCCCGCCGGCCTCGACGACGAGGTCGTGTCGCCGACGCAGTCCCGCGAGGTCACCGGTGATGTTGAACGCGTACATGGTGCGGTGGCCCGTGACCTGCTCGGCAGCACGGATCTCCTCGGTGGCTACGGCGACCCGGCGGTGCAGGGGGAGGTAACCGGGGTCGGTCATCAGCTCGTCGTCCTTGATTAGGTCGATCGAGGCACGAGACAACTCACGCACGACGGACCGGAACTGCTCCTCGGACAACCCCACGTTGGGTTTCACGATGGTGCCGACCATCACGCCCGTGATGTCGCTGATCAGATGACGCGTGCCGGCGATCCCGAAGGCCGGTCCCGCATGGGCTGCGATGAAGTCCGCGGGCAGCTGGAGGTCCACGACCCGGCAGGCGAAGAGCTCCTGCAGCTCGAAGAGGTTCCCGGCGATGGTGGTCTGCAGGGTCGCCAAGTCGGTGCCGATGTTCTCCATCGGCCACTCGATGACGACCCGGGCCGCGTGGACCTTATCCGGTTGGGTGCGCGAGGGCAGCGACGGGAGCCGGCGGCCCAGGTGCTGCAGGTCCACGACCTGTGCGCCGTGTCGTTCGTGCAGCTCCGGTGACTCACCGGGCACCGACACGAAGGTCCCACTGGACTGCTCACCGGCCAGGATCGCCGCGGCACGGCTCGGCTCGATGTCCGACTCGAGGTAGTAGGTGCAGCGCACCACTCGTTGATCACGCATCTGCGTCTCGCTTCTTCCGGTCGTGGCGGACGCTTCGCTTGGGCCGGCGGCTTGTCGGGTCGCTGGTCGACATCGTGCTGCTGCGGCTGCTGGTGGTCGTGGTTCGGTCGTCGTCCGTCGACCGGTCGGAAGCGGTGTCGTCGTTCACCGAGATGTGCGCAGCCTCCAAAGCGGTCTCACCGGTGTCGGCCGGCAGATGTTCGAAGTGCGGGTGCAGATCCGGCGCAAAGGCGGCCTCGGCCTCCCGGCTGCCACCGGAGGGTTGCTTGAGGACCACGCGTGCCCAGAAGACGGTGACCAGGGGGCACAGGATCGCGGTGACGACCACCGAGGCGGCGACGAGCACGGTGGCGCTCGGCGCGGCCGCGGCGTAGGCCGGGTTCGCTTGCGCGACGATCACCGGCACGACCGCGGCGTTGCCGGCGGTGGTGGCCGCTGCCAGACCGGCGATGCCGTCGCCACCGCTCAGCTTGTCGGCCGCCAACAGCACTGCCCCACCGGCGAGCACGACGAACAGCCCCAGCGCCAGGCCGAGCAGCCCCGCCTGCCACACCGCGGTCAGGTTGATGGTCAGGCCGAGGGTGAGCCCAAGGAACGGAATCAGTGCGGGAACTGCGGGCGCAAGGAACTTGCGCATCGAGGGGTCGAGGTTGCCCAGCAGCATCCCCAACGCGAGCGGCAGGATCGCCCCGACCAGCGCCTGCCACGGGAACGCGGACAGCCCGGCGATCCCGAGAATCAGCATCGTGATGAAGGGGCCGGACTCCAGGCTCATGACGCTGTAGGCGCCCACATCCCGGTTGCGTCCGAACTGGCCCATCAACGACATGTAGAGGCCGCCGTTGGTGTCACTGAGTGCGGCCACCACCGCCAGCACCGACAGGCCGCTCAACAGCCCGCCGGTGATCGGAGCCTCGCTCATGAAGCGACCCAGGACGACGCCCACGATCGCGGCGAAGGCGATCTTGCTGCCGAGCAACGTCCCGCCCTTCTTGGCGATGTACGCCGTGGCCCTTACGTCCAGCGTCGCCCCCAGGCACACGTAGAACACGCCCAGGATCGGCGCCAGCCCGGTGAAGAGTGCCCCGGTGAAGGAGCCGAAGAACAGTCCGGCGTCTGGCGCCAGGGTGTGGATCACCGCCCCAACAAGGAGCGGGATCAGCATCAACCCGCCCGGCACCTTCTCCATCCCCGCTTTGATGCGAACCGTCACCATGACCTCCAGATTCGGAATGTTCATATGAACATTGGGTGCCCGGACGCTATGCGACGCCGCTCACACTCGTCAACCACGCAGGGTCGCCTGGTCTAGCCGCACAACGGCTAAAAGGATGGCATCGACCGGCAGGCGGCTCAGGGTCCCGCGCACGTTGTACGGTGTTCAAGTGCACATACCTTTGTCTCACGTGACCGCAGCGCCCTCACGAGAGGACGTCAAGCCGATGCGACACCAGCGCGCGAGTGGGCTTGCCGTTTCCGCGGCCGCCGACTGCCTCATCAGGCCGTACGACGGTGGCGCCTCATGAGGACCAGAGCGGTCACGGCATCGAGTAGCGTTGCCGCTGTGTTGCGGGACAACGGCGCCGGAGACGCACGAAGCGCCCGCCAAGACGACATCCTGCGGACGCTGCAACAGACCCGGCAGGTCGACGTCGCCGAGCTGGCCCAACGGTTCGGCGTGTCCGGTATGACCATCCGCCGCGACCTCGCCGAACTCGACGAGGCCGGTCACCTGCACCGCGTGCACGGCGGCGCGGTCATCCGGCGCGCCCCCGCCTACGGCTCCCGCTCCTCCACCAGAGCAGCCGAGAAGAGCACCATCGCCCGAGCCGTCGCCGACCTTGTCGCCCCCGGCTCCGCCATCGGCATCGACAGCGGAACCACCTGCCACGCCGTGGCCGCGGAGCTGGCCCCCCGCAGTGACCTCACCGTAGTCACCAACGCCGTCTACGCCGCCATCGCGGTGCGCCAAGGCGGAAGCCGGGTGATCGTGCTCGGCGGCCTCCTCACCCCCGAGTTCACCCTGGTCAGTTCCGGTAGCGTCCAGGTTCCGCCCCAGGTCCACCTTGACCTGCTGGTGCTCGGCTGCGGTGGTGTGTCGGCCGACAGAGGAATCACCTACTTCGACCCCGCTGAAGTAGAGGTCCGCCGCATGCTCACCGGGCTCGCGGACCGGGTGGTGCTCGCCGCCGATCACAGCAAGTTCGACCGGAACGTGGCCATGGTCCTGGGCCCGCTCGACCTCGTCGACGTGCTCGTGACCGACCAGGAGCCCCCAGAGCGGCTGCGCAACGCCCTAGAAACTGCCGGCATCGACGTCATCATCGCCTCGTGAGCCCAGAGGCAACCGCCGCCGAGGAGCGACCCGCAGCCCTCGGCCGAGCCGTTCTACATGTGCGGGAGCCGCAGACCGCGTGTGCACGCTCGCGCTGCGCGCCCTGTACGGGACACTGCCGGACGCCGTGTCACGGTGGTCGTGCAAGTACTCTGCCCCCAGACGGGCCCCAGCTCAGTGATCAACTTGCACACGTGGAGGCGCCCGGATCGGCCGCATTCCGCGCGTGCTGAGCGTGACGGGGTTACGAGTTTCTTTACTGGCTCAAGCGCGCCTTCGGCGCGGCGCGCTCCGGTCGGCGGGGCCCCGCGCTCCGGGCTGCGGCCTTCGGCCGGTCCCTACGCGCACCCCACCGCCTGCGCGCGCAACAAGAAGGGCGCCCCCTGATCAACAGGGAACGCCCTACCCGCCTGAACCCGGGACCTGGCCCTCAGCCCCGTGACACACTCCGCCGCATGCGCTCGACCGTGTACGCCCTCGTCGGCGTCTTCGCCTTCGTCGTCGCCGGGTTCATCCGCGGAGGCCTCCGGTACAGCAACGACCCGGAGTTGACCCTCGCGTTCTCCTGGGGACTGGCCGCGTTCGGCCTGGTGGCCGTCCTGGCTGCCGGCGTCGCCACCGGCATTCGACTCTCTCGCCAGTGACCAGCGGGGACCCCACCCACCGAGGCTGCCTCCGAGCCGCCGACCCGATGGCCGAGAATTTGCACGACGTCGCCCGGCCGCAAGGGCGCTGCGCGTCGCTCCGCGATGGCCTCCGGCCACCCTTGCCCCCGGGCACCGACGAGCAAGGGGGCTGGTTATCGGGTCGGTGGCTCTCTCCTGGCCGACGCGGGCACAATTTGGGCACCATCCGTCGCGAACCGGCCGCCGCGTACGCGCTGGAATCGCACGGTTGACGCGGGGGAGCGCCGCTAATCGCACCCCGGTTTCCGCCTGGGACCCCTCGTAATGAATAGGTCGTCGGTTCGATTCCGACAGGCGGCTCTCCGCAAAGCCCCAGGTCAGACGACAGATGTCGCTCCTGGGGCTTCCTCGTTCCCGGACGAACCCGGCCTCCGTGCCCCCGTGGTGCCCCCGAACTTCGCGGCAGCGTCCCAGAGGTTCTGGTCGATCGGGTGGCCGTAGAGGTCCATCGTCATCGCCGCCGATGCGTGCCCCAGGATCCGCTGCACGACCTTCGGATCGGCGCCGGCACCTAGCCACAGCGAGGCGCAGGTGTGCCGCAGGTCGTGCACCCGGGAAGTCGGCCGCCCGATGGCCGCCATCGCCCTCGTCCAGCCGGACCGAACGCCTCCAGTTCGACTCACCAAGCGGACCGCCCCGCGGTGCTTCGAATGCCAGTCCGAACCGGTCTTGTCCTTGGCCCAGGCGTCGACGAGAGGCACCAGTTCCGCGACAAGGGGCACGGTCCGAGCGCGCGAACACGAGACCCACGCCTAGTTTCGCGACGGGCCAAAGCCCGCACCTCACGATCGGCCGAAGCACCCGCGTTGGTACGCGGATCCCTCCCGCGGCAGCTCACGGCCGCGCACCGTGCTCGGCCGGGTCTTCCGGCCCACAATCCCGGCCCAACGGCCCTCACCTCGGACCTCGGTAGCGCGGCATCATGGGCGAGGTAGGCCGGAAGCAGTCCGGGAGACATCATGAAGCGTTGGCTCATCGTCTTGGTCGGGGTAGTGGCGGCACTCGTCATCATCGTCGGCACGGCCGTGGCCACTACTCTCTTCAACAACCGGACCAGCGGGTCCGAGGGAGCCGGCCAGCAGTCGTCGTACGCCTCGACACCCGGCCACGCACCGCACGGCTCGGCCAGGATGCCCGGTTGGGGCTGGATGCACGGAGGAACGCTCCGCAACGAGGCCGACTACCTCACCACGATGGTCGCCCACCACCAGGAGGCGGTCACCGCGGCCACCCAGCTGCAACGCTCCGACCGGCCGCAGATGCGCGCCTTCGGCGCCGCCATCGTGAAGACCCAGTCCGCGCAGATCGAGCAGATGAACCGCTGGCTGCGCCAGTGGTACCCCCAGCGGAGCCCCGACCGCGGCTACGAACCGATGATGCGCGACCTCACCCACCTGTCCGGCAACCAACTGGACCGCACGTTCCTCCAGGACATGATCGGCCACCACATGGCCGCGGTGATGATGTCGCAGCAGCTGCTCGTCCGCGGCCTCGCCGAACACCCCGAGGTGAATCGGCTGGCGCTGACCATCCGCAACGACCAGCACGCGGAGATCTTCCAGATGATGCGTTGGCTGCGCACCTGGTACCACCAGCCCTGGCCCGGCCACTGGCGGAGCGGGCACCTGTACCGCGGGTGGGACAACACCACCCCGGACGGTCCGTCGGGCCAGATGGGGCCCGGGATGATGGGCCAGTGAACGGCGACCCGCGCGACCAGACCACTCAATGAGGAGGTCCCGACGTGCTCAGCACCCGAAGCAAGGTTGCCGGGGGCCTGCGCGCCGCCGTGACCACGAGCGCTGGCCTGCTCACCCCGGTATCGCCGGCCCAGGCCTGTGCAAGACGGGGAACAGTCAGGTTGCGCTGGGGGCGTCGGGCATGACCGCGCCCCGCTGGCTGAGTCGGCGGGGCGCGGTGGGGGTGGTGGGTGTGTTCAGCTGGCGCAGCAGGTGCTCGCGGGCTGACTGTCGGCTTGAGCGTCGGCCTGGGTGTCGGTGCCGCAGCAGCCGCCGTTGACCGGGCTCGAGTCGTCGCGGACCGACAGGTCGCCGGCCGTCTGGCCCTCGAGCTCGGGGTGCGCGTCGGCGAGCACGACGTAGTTCTCCCACTTCTGGCCGTCGGGTCCGGTGACCCAGTGCTTGTCCTGGCGGGCGTAGCAGCAGACGACGTCCCCCTCGACGTCGAGGGTGAGCCCGGCGGCCTCGAGCCGGTTCGCCTCGGCCTCGACCTCGTCCATCGACTCGCGCTCGACGCCGAGGTGGTTCAGGGTGCCGGTCTGCTCGGGGTTCTCGAACAGGACGAGCTTGAGCGGCGGGTTCGCGACGGCGAAGTTCGCGTAGCCGGGGCGGCGCTTGACCGGCGTGGTGTTGAACATCGTGGAGTAGAAGTCGACCGCGGCGTCGATGTCGTCGACGTTCAGGGCCAGCTGCAGGCGGGACATGGTGAGGCTCCTTCGTGTTGTTGGCCGGGAGTGGCCGGATGGGTGGGGTTTGCTGGGGGTGAGTCAGGCGCAGCAGGCGGCGGTGGTGCTCGTCTGCGAGGCGACCGCACGGTGGCGTAGGGCACGCTCGATCGCCGGCCGGGCGGCTGCCAGTCGGGTCTGGAGTACGTCGAGGGTGCGAGCCCACGCGACTCGGGGGGCTGCTGCAGGTCCTGCATGTCGGTCTCCTTCATATCGACGAATGTCGATGTCTGCGGCTATCTTGCACATCGATGGGCGTCGATGCAAGGGGGTCTCGGCAGAGATCTTCCGACGCCGTCCACGAATCGCGATACTCTGACCTGGCTTTATTGACGGTTGCCGATGTCGTGGCACCATGGAGCCATGCCGAAGCAGCTGCCCGTTCTCGACCAACCCGCCGCAGCGGTCTGCTGCGCCCCGCTCGCGTCCGCCCCGCTGTCTGTCGACGACGCGAGAGTCGCTGGCCGGCCAGCTGAAGGCACTGGCGGATCCGGCGCGGCTCCGGTTGCTGTCGCTGATGATGGCGAACGACAACCTCGAGGCGTGCACCTGTGACCTGACCGAGGCCCTCCACCTGAGCCAGCCGACGGTCAGCCACCACCTCAAGAAGCTCAGCGACGCCGGCCTGGTCTTCGCCCACCGCAGGCAGGGCTCGTGGACGTACTACCGGGTCGCGCCCGACGCCCTGACCAGTCTGGCGAACGTCATCGCCCCGGCCGGGTCGGCGGCGTTGGCGGTGACCGGAGCGCCCTCCTGAGCAGCGCCGGCCGCACCGACGCACCGGTCGTCATCGTCGGTGGCGGCCAGGCCGGGCTGGCGACGGGGTTCTATCTGCGGCGCGCGGGGCTCGTCCCCGGTGAGGACTTCGTCATTCTCGACGCCGACAAGGCGCCCGGCGGGTCGTGGCGGCACATGTGGCCGGGGCTGAGACTTTTCTCGCCTGCGACGTACTCAAGCCTGCCCGGCTGGATGATGCCTGCCTGGGATGACGCGAAGCTCGGCTACCCGCCACGTTCGCACGTGGTCGACTACCTCACCGCCTATGAGGACCGCTACGACCTCGCCGTTCGCCACGGCGTCCGGGTCACATGCGGTTGCGCGCACGGGGACGCGACGCGGAAGCCTTCATCGTCGAGACCACAGCCGGCACGATGCACGCCGACGCCGTCGTGTCAGCGACCGGCACCTGGTCGCGCCCGTTCTGGCCGGTCTACCCGGGGGCCGCGGAGTTCGCCGGCCGACAGCTGCACGCCGCGGCGTATCGCAGCCCGGCCGACTTCGCGGGCCAGCGGGTGGTCATCGTCGGAGGCGGGAACTCTGCAGCCCAGATCCTGGCGGAGATGTCGGCCGACAGCACCGTGGCCGACACGGTGTGGGTGACCACTCGGCCGCCACGCTTCCTTCCCGACGACATCGACGGCCGTGACCTGTTCGCGGCCGCCACGCAGCGAGTCCAGGCGCTGCGGGACGGGCGCCCCCATGACGGTGTCGGCGGTCTGGGCGACATCGTGATGGTCCCCAGTGTCCGCGAGGCCCGCGACCGCGGAGCCCTGAAGGCGCAGCCGATGTTCACGCGGTTCACGCGCACCGGTGTCGCCTGGGCCGACGGCAGCAAGGCCGAAGCGGACGCGGTCATCTGGTGCACAGGGTTCCGCCCGGCCCTCCGTCACCTGGCAGGGCTACGCCTGCGGAACACGCACGGACACATCGCCACGGTCCCTCGAGACGGCGCGGCAGGCACCGAGGCCGTCGACGCCCCCGGCCTGTTCCTCGTCGGCTACGGCGACTGGACCGGGCCCGCATCCGCGACCCTGATCGGCGTCGGTCGCACAGCGCGTGACACCGCCGCCGACATCCTCACCCGGGTGAAGGCAGGATCTGCCTCGTGAGCGCAGCCTCCTCGACCTCGCCACGACTGGCCCCGAACCCACGATCGCGCCGTTGACGGCCGAGCACTGGCCGGCCGTCGAGCGCATCTACCGCGCCGGCATCGCGACCGGCCACGCGACCTTCGAGAGCGAACCACCGACGTGGGAGGCGTTCCAGGGCGGCAAGCTCGACGGGCACCGATGGGTCGCCCTCGACCCGGACGGGTCGGTTCTCGGATGGGTGGCCGCCTCGGCAGTGTCAGATCGGTGCGTGTACGCCGGAGTCGTCGAGCACTCGGTGTACGTGGACCCGGCCGCGACCGGTCGGGGCATTGGACTCCACTTGCTGCTGGCCCTTGTCGAGTCCACAGAAGCAGCAGGGACCTGACCATCCAGTCCGGCGTCTTCCCGGAGAACGCCGTCAGCCTCCGACTCCACGAACGCGCGGGATTCCGAGTGTCGGCACAGCGAGCGAGTCGGAGAGATGAGCTACGGACCGATGGCCGGCAGTGGCGAACTCGTGCCTCATCACCTTCTGCGCCACGCCAGGTTCACGCACCCGCAGCAGGACTACGGTCTGGGTATGGCCATTGGGCGATGGCATGTTCTTGCCGGCTGCTACGTCGGCACGGTGGCAGTGCTGGCAGCTCGCGCCTTCTCCGACCCGCAGGCCAGCTTCACGTGGAGCCGGGAAGGCCTCGCGACGCTGCTGACCCTCCCTGCTCTGGTGCTGGCACTGCCGGTGGTCTACTTCGTGGGCGCGCTCAGCTGGAACCTCACCGGCGCCGACAGTGGCGGACCGATGTGGCCCGTGACGCTGGTGTACACGCTCATGTTCGCGGGCATCGCCATCGCCAACGTCTGGATCTTTCACCTGCTCCTGCGAAGTCGACGCAGGCGCCGTTCGGCCGTCCGCGGCCGACAAGCCTCACCCGAGTCAGCAGCGGCCGAGGTTGACCGTACGCCGTGACTCGCCTAGCCATCCTCAAGGGAGGCTGGCGTCATTCGAGGCCGGCTGGCCTTGGGCCCCCGCGGCGCCGTGGCTCCGGGCGCGGTCGCCGACCTGTGCTCAGGCGGCGCCGGATGGCGCGATGTTCTGGTTGTGACGGAACAGGTTGCCTGGGTCGTAGCGGCGTTTGATCTCGGCCAACCTGTCGTAGTTGCCCTTGTAGTTGGCCCGGATCCTGTCCTGGTCGTCCTCGGCCATGAAGTTGATGTAGCCGCCCTCCTCCGAGTGGGGCGCCGTGGCCTCGTAGTAGTCACGGACCCAGGCGATGTTCGCCGCGTCGTCCTTCGCGTCGGGCCACATGCCTGCGATGACGGTCGCGAAGTTGGCGTCGCGGTAGGCGAAGGCCGTCGAGTCGGGCTGCACCCGGTGGCAGGCTCCGTTGATCGGGTAGATGTGCATGGTCGACGTCAGCTCCGGCACCTTCGAGCCGTGCTCGATGTGCGCCCTGATCGCGTCGTCGGTGAGCTCCGTGACGAAGTTCGCCTTCCAGTAGTGCCGCAGTCCGGGTGGGTACAACGCGTCGAAGGCGCTGTTGAGGGCGGGGTACGGCATCGGGCCCACCATCTCCGCGACGACGGGTGCCAGGTCGTGGAACGGCTGGAGCACCCTCTCGCCCTGGTCCAGGTCGCCCGCCCAGCAGGCGACCATGAGCGCATGGGTCTTGCCGTGCCGCTCCTCCGGGATGAACGGCAGCGGGGGCGCGATCTGGTACGCCGGGAAGCCGCCGAACTGCTCGGGCGCGGTGGCGATGAACTCGCGGTAGAACGTGAACAGGTCCCCGGCGCTGTCGAGCTCGTAGAACATGGGCCCGCCGTAGATGTCCTTCACCGGGCTGAGTCGGAACTCGAAGGACGTCACGACGCCGAAGTTGCCGCCGCCGCCGCGGATCGCCCAGAAGAGGTCGGCGTCGTCCTTCTCGCTGGCCACGTGGAAGCTCCCGTCACCGGTGACCACGTCCGCCGCGAGCAGGTTGTCGAGCGCGAGGCCGAGTCCCCTGGCGAGGTAGCCGATCCCGCCGCCCAGGGTGAGTCCACCGACACCCGTGGTCGAGATGATCCCGCCCGTCGTGGCCAGTCCGAACGGGTACGTCGCAGCGTTCAGGTCGCCCCACGTCGCACCCCCCGACACTCGAGCGGTGTGGGTCATCGGGTCGACCCGGACCCCGCGCATCGATGACAGGTCGATCACGACGCCGTCGTCGCAGGTGCCGAAGCCCGGGACGCTGTGGCCGCCGCCACGCACGGCGACGGTCAGGTTGTTGTCGGCAGCGAAGCGGACGGCCGTCATCACGTCTCCGGCGTTGGCCGGCTGAACGATCACCGCCGGCCTCTTGTCGATCATGCCGTTACGGACCTTGCGAGCCTCGTCGTACCCAGCGTCGTCCGCGGTCGTCACGGTCCCCCTGATCCCCTCACGCAAGGCGGTGACTGCGGCGTTGTCCATGGGTTCCCTCCTCATGTGGAGTCCCGTGCGTAGCCCGACCAGGGGCGTCGCGGAGTGGCGTCACAGGGCGCCGCGCTACGCGGCGGGGGTTCTTGCGTTTCGTATGACGCTAGACCCGGCACGCGGCGACCGACCATGGCCCGGGCCGCCTAGTCACGCTCATCAACCACACAGCTCTCCCCAGTCAGCGGACGCCTTCCCACAGGGTCCGCTCCCAGGACCGGGGATCGTTCGACACCTCAGGGGTCGTGTCGAACCGCATCGTGGCCCGGTGGGCGAGGTCGTACTCGGGCCAGCCGGGGTCACCGGTGCTGGCGAAGGCGATCCAGGCGGCGTGCATGGCGCGCGCGAGTTCCTGCGGCGGGTCATGACCGAGCAGCGGTCCGAAGAGGGGTGCGTCCGTGCTGGCGGTGTCGAAGACGAAGGGAACCTCCAGGGCGTGGACCGCGCCAAGGCCCGGGGCGGCCCAGGCGAACTCGTACATGTACGTCCCCGATGTCGGGACGGTGCCGGCGTGCGCGTCCGCGAGGCGAATGGCCGGTATCCGCATCCACCAGTCGGTCTGGACCGAGGCGAGCAGGTCGCCAGGGCTCGCCTGCGGATACCTCTCCCGGTAGGCGGCGAGCGCTGTCTCGGGGGCGAGCCCGTAGGCGGCCAAGGACTGGTACCCGTGAGTGCGAACCGGCCCGGTCAGGATCTCGTCGGTGATCTGGCCGATTGCGCCGCTCACCACGAGCCACAACCTCCAGTCGTCGGTGTTCGTGCCCACGATGACGTCGACCTGCCTACCCGAGCCTGCTGCGATCCGCTCGATCGGGGGACCGGGCACGATCTGGCCGTCGATGACCGGCTGCCACGGCATCGTGCTGGTCACCACGGACTGGCCCCACCGCTCCGGGTCCGGATCGGTGAGCAGGTCTGCCTTCAGCTCGGCCTGCGCCGTCAGCAAGCGCGGTACCCCAGCAGCCGCGATCGCCTCACGCGTCGGAGCCACGCCCAGCTTGTCGGCCAAGTGCCGGGCGATGCGTAGCGCGTCGTCGGGCCGGGTCACCTGGTGAGCCGCGCCGCTCTGCAAGATGGCCCTCTGGAACAGTCCTTCGGCGCGGGGCATGGCGAGCAAGGTGCCGATGCTCATCGCGCCCGCGGACTCGCCGAATACGGTGACGTTGCCGGGGTCGCCGCCGAACGCTGCGATGTTGTCCCGCACCCACTCGAGCGCCGCGACCTGGTCGAGCAGTCCGAGGTTCGCGATGCCGTCCGCGAGGTAGAGGAACCCCTCGGCGCCGGGGCGCCAGTTGATGACGACGCACACAACGCCATCCCTGGCGAAGTGCCCGCCGTCGTATGCCGCCGTCGAGCTGAGCTCGAACATGCCACCCTGGACCCAGACCATCACCGGCAGACCCTTCGCCCCGGGGTCAGGCGTCCAGAGATTGAGGTTCAGGCAGCCCTCGGAGGGCGCTGCGCGGTCAACCGCAGCGAAGGCCTCCGAGACGTCCTGCCAGTCCTCACTCGCTCCCGCACGCGGGCCGCCTGTGGTCGGCGGGGCGACCTGCGGGGGTTCCGGGCCCAGACGCGTGGCCTCGCGCACACCGTTCCACGCCTCGACGGGCTGTGGCGGACGGAGCCGGTTGGCATCGAACGGCGGTGCCGCGTACGGGACTCCCAAGAACGCGTGCACGCCCTCGGCGTCACGACCCTGCAACATGCCATGCACCGTCTTGACCACTGCACCCATGTCGACCACGGTGCTACCGCCAACGGACCCGGCGTAGAGACGAAGGTCCCCGAGCCGGCCCGCAACTGCCGTCTCGACGGCGTCCCCGACAAGGTGCTCGCGCCATGGCCGCCAGGGAAGCCTCAAGGTCGCCGTCCGTCCCTGATTCAGGGCGATATGACCAGGTCCGCGTCACCACGTTCCGTTGCGTCGGGCTCCCGGGTTCAGGTCATGTTCAGGCGCCGGGTGGTGTGATGCGAACCGTGTCCACCCCAGTGGCGAAAGCGCTCCAGGCCACCGCTGGTGTGCTCGCGTGCGCCATCGTCTTTGCGGGTTGCGCGAAGAGCACTCCGTCCGCTGCCGACAAGAAGCTGCCGGGCATCAAGGAGTTCGGCCTCACCGAGGAGGAGTTCGCCGCGCACGTCGGGAAGGTGGAAGCCACCATCGGGAGGTGCATGGCCCGGGCGGGCTTCGAGTACGTCCCGGTCGACGTGAAGACGGTGGAGCGGGCACAGCTGTACGTGCGCGCAGACCCGAACGTCAGCCGTCGGGACTACCACGCACGCTGGGGCTACGGGGAGACCACGCGCTTCGACGACCCGGTCCGAAGCATCGGGCTCGGGCCGGACAACCGCCGCATCTTCAACAACCTGTCCCCGGCCGACCAGGTGGCCTACAACCACACGCTGTTCGGGGAGGACCCCGACAAGACCTTCGTGTGGACGCTGGACGAGGAGGACTTCTCGGAGACAGGTGGATGTACCCGCAAGGGCGTCGCCGCAGCATTCACCAAGGCTCAGCTCCTGGGGACGTTCGTGAATCCCAAGGACGTGCTGGTGGAGTCCGACCCGCGCATCGTGAAGGCTGTTGCCGGCTGGACCGAGTGCATGCGTGCAGCCGGCTATGACGGCTACGAAGACCAGGACGAGATCATGGAGGAGCTGGGCGAGCGGCTCGACGCGCTGCTCGACGGCGATGACCCCAGACACCTCACCGGCGAGAAGCTTGCCGCGCTGAAGAAGCTGCAGGCAGAGGAGGTCGACGCATCGATGTCCGACCTCGCCTGCGAGATCAAGCACACGGATGACGTCTTCCGCGCAGTGGAGATCGAGGTCTTCGGCCAGCCCGTGAGCGGATGAGCGTTGTTGGCCGGCGCCGGCGGGTGACTGGCGCCCCTGGCCGTCACGAGTCGGTGCGAGACTCCCGTTCGCGCAGCCGCGCTCGTTCGAGGATGTAGCGGTCGAGCTCGAGGGTGGGCTCGGCGTCACCGGGATCGTCGGGCCAGTCCTCGACCACCTCGGTGGCCCACGCCGCCCAGCGGTCCACCAGGTCGTAGAAGTCGACCAGGAACCGGGCGCCGATGGAGGTCACCGCCAGCCGTTCGGGGAACGGCCCCTGGCCGGCCGAGTAGTCCTGTGCCGCTTCGACGAAGACGTCGAGCTGGGCCGCTGCCCAGGCCCGCGACGCCGCGAGGGTGGCCAATGCGTCCTCGCGCGTGCCGAAGTCGGCGAAGAAGAGCTTGATGTGCTGCTCGAACTCCAGGCTGGGTCCCTGACCCGGCGTCTTGAGCCACTCGGCCAGCGCCGTACGCCCCTCGTCGGTGATCGTGTACACCGTGCGCGGTCGACGGCCGACTGCGTCCTTGGTCGCGACCGCCAGCCCGTGCGCGACGAGCTTCTTGGGCTCCTCGTACAGCCGGCTCCGGGCCCGGGGCCAGCTGCGGTTCAGGGTGCGCTCCATCTGCACCGCCAGCTCGTAGGTGGTCCAGGGCTGGATCGCCAGCAGCCCGAGGATCGCGAAGGAGGTGGTGGTGAGGGCAGGGGTCTGGTCAACCCTTGACACATAGTCTCCTTGAGAGTATTCCCAAATAGTCCCATCGAGACTATCCACGGGAGCCCTGCGATGACCACCACCTCCCACCAGATCGAGGTCGCAGCCGGCAACGAGGAGCAGTACGCCGCCTGGAACGGTGACGAGGGGGAGCAGTGGGCCGCGCACCCCGAGTTCTACGACGCATCGGTCCGAAACCTGCAGCAGCCGCTCATGGAAGCCGCCGGGATCAGGCCTGACGACCATGTGCTCGACGTCGGATGCGGCAACGGCCAGTGCACACGCGAGGCCGCCCGCCGCGCCATCGACGGGACCGCGCTGGGGATCGACCTGTCGCATTCGATGATCCGGGTGGCGGAGGCGGTCGCCCTCCGGGAAGGTCTCGCCAACGCGGCCTTCGTCGTGGGGGACGCCCAGATCTACCCGTTCCCGCCGGCGGGCTTCGACGTCGCGCTGAGCCGGACCGGCGCGATGTTCTTCGCCGACCAGGTGGCCGCCTTCACCAACATCGCCCGGGCACTGCGTCCGGGTGGTCGTCTTGCCGTGGTGTCCTGGCGAGGTCCCGCCGAGAACGAGTGGATCAGCTCCCTGAGCCAGGCGCTCCGGCCGGGCGGCCCCCCTCCGGCGCCACCTGAGGACGCCCCCACGCCGTTCCGGCACGCCGACCCTGACCGCACCGCGGCCATCCTCGGTGCCGCGGGCTTCGAGGCCGTCAGCCTCGAGCCTCTCGATGTCCCGATGTACTTCGGCCGCGACGCCGAGGAGGGGTTCCCGATCCTGCGGGACCTGCTCGGCTGGATGGTGCGCGACCTGGAGCCCGCGGCGGCCCACCAGGCCCTCGATCGGATGCGGGTCCTGCTCGGCGAGCACGAGACCGGCGACGGGGTGGCGTTCGGGTGTGCCGCCTGGCTGATCACGGCGCGCCGCAGCACCAGCCGACAGCGGAGCTAGCGGCACCCGAGGCGTCCGGCGGCCCGGAAGGTCGGCCTATCGGGCGCCGAGAGTCAGCTGCGCGCGATGGTGTTCGAAGTGCTGGGTTCCGTAGTGGTACACCTCCGCCAGCGTCATCACGTCGAGGAAGTACGGATCCCAGTCGACCGGGAAGTGCATCCCGCGCCCGAGTGCTGCATCAGGCTCGGCGTCCAAGGCCCGATGCAGCGAGTCGATGGTCCGGTCGAGCTTCCGGGTCAGGCGCGGACCCCGGAACACCAGGGCTCCTCCGCACGAACCCAGGTAGTTGACGACGTGGAACGGCTTCCGGCATGCGTTGAGACCGGCGGCGAAGACACGGCTCACCCCGTCAGGGAGCCGACCCAAGAAGCGCACCAGCGGGAGCAACGCACGCACGATGAGGTAGCCGAACAGCATGTGGAACAGGAGCTGCTGGTTGGTCCAGCGGGTCCCGGCGGTGGCTCGCCGAAGGTCACTCGCGGACGCCAGCCGCACCAGCCGGTGGAACTCTGTCCTCGCCTGCTCCATCTCGTGGTGGATCACCGGTCTAGGGAGTGGTTCGACCATGTGGTGCCTCTTCCGTGACGGTGGCGTCGACTGAGTGTGCCTATCCTCCCGCCGAGACCCGAGTGGACCTGGCCGTCGCGGTGGCCACGGCCGGCGCTCCTGCTGTGCTGCTCGTGCTCCTCGCCACCGGACTGCTGGCGCATGCGGTGACCCTGCGTCGAGCCCGGCGGTGGGCCCCGGAGGGCACGATCAGGATGACGACGACACCGAGCGCGAGTGCCAGCAGTGCCGCGCTGCCGGTCAGCGCGGCGCCCACGTGGGCAGCGAGGACGGCCGCGGGTGTCGGGGCGCCGGCGCCGGCGTCGGTCGAGACGGCCACGAGGAGCCCGAGGCCGAGCGCGCTGCCGAGCTGGTGGGCGGTGTTGACCAGGCCGGAGGCGGCTCCGGCGTCGGTGGCGTCCACCCCTGCGATGCCCGCAGCGGTCAGCGGCGCGAACGCCAGGCCCTGGCCGGCGCCGATCAGGACCATCGGCAGCGCGACCCCGGAGAGGTAGGAGTCACCGAGGCCCAGCCGGCTGAGCCACGCCATACCCAGGAAGGTGACCACGAAGCCGGCGGCGAGCAGTGTGCCGTTGCCGATGCCTCGCGTGAGGCGGGGGACCCACAGGGCCACCACGAAGTTGACGACGGTCATCGGGAAGAAGCCGAGGCCCGCCTGCAGCGGGGTGAAACCGAGGACGCCCTGGAGGTACTGCGTGGTGAAGTAGAAGAACCCGATCATGGCGCCGAGGAACAGCATCCGCGCGATGTAGGCGCCACTACGCTCCCGGCTGCGGAACAGCCGCAACGGCATGATCGGCTGCTCGGCCCGTCGTTCGTTGGCGACGAGTGCCGCGAGCAGCAGCACGCCCAGCACGAGTGCCACCACGGTGCCGGTCGCGTCCCAACCCGCGTCGGCGGAGTTGACGATCCCGAACACCAGGGAGCCCATGCCCAAGGTGGCGCAGGCGGCACCGACGGCGTCGAAACGTCCGGTACGGCGTTCGGTCTCGCCGAGGTAGCGGCGCGCGGCGACGATCATCGCCGCACCGAGGGGGACGTTGACGAAGAAGCCGGCCCGCCAGGACACCCAGTCGGCCAGCGCACCTCCGACGACGAGGCCGAGGCTCGCGCCGATGCCCGCGGTGGCGCCGTACCAGGCCACCGCCCGGGTGCGCTCCCGGCCTTCGGGAAAGCTCGCCGTCAGCAGGGACAGCGAGGTGGGGGCGACGACCGCCGCCCCCACCCCCTGCAACGCCCGTGCGGCGACGAGCCACCACCCGGTGGGTGCGGCGCCGACCAGGAACGACGCGACGCCGAACACCGTCAGGCCGACGACGAACAGGCGCCGGCGCCCGACGATGTCACCGGCCCGCGCCCCGAGCAGCAGCAGCCCTCCGAAGACCAGGGTGTACGCGTCCTGCACCCACGACAGTCCCGTCGTGGACAGGGCGAGGTCGGTGCGGATGCTCGGCAGACCGGTGAAGATCACCGAGTTGTCCAGCAGGATCATGAAGTAGCCGGCCAGGATGATCGCCAGGATCGCGGTCGGGTGCGACCGGGCGGGGGTCGCCGGCGCCGCGGTCGTCACGGCCGGACCAGCACCTTGAGGGCCTCGCGGTCGGCCATCGCGCGGTAGCCGTCGGGAACGCCGTCGAGGTCGACGGTGTGGTCGAAGACCTTGCCCGGCTCGATCGTGCCGTCGAGCACGTCGGGCAGGAGCTCCTCGATGTAGGCCCGGGCCGGAGCGGGGCCGCCGGTCAGGGTGATGTTGCCGCCGAACAGGCTGCCGAAGCCGATGGGCGCCTCCTCGTACTGCGGGACGCCGACCCGGCTGATCACGCCGCCGGGCCGGACGACGCCGAAGGCCTGCTCGTAGGCGGGCATGTGCCCGACCGCCTCCAGCACCACGTGCGTGCCTCGGCCGCCGGTGAGCTCACGGACCTTCTCGACGCCCTCGGCGCCGCGCTCGGCCACGACGTCGGTGGCGCCGAACTCGCGGCCGAGGTCGGTGCGCTGCTTGTGCCGGCCCATCAGGACGATCTGCTCAGCACCGAGCCGCTTGGCCGACAGGACGGCGAGCAGCCCGACCGCGCCGTCACCGATCACGGTGACGGTGGTGCGCTCGTTCACGCCGCCCTTGACGGCGGCGTGGTACCCCGTGCCGAGTACGTCGGACAGGGTCAGCAGCGAGGGGAGGAGAGCCGAGTCCTCGCCGACGGGGAGCTTGACCAGGGTGCCGTCCGCGAGTGGCACCCGGACCGCCTCGCCCTGGCCGCCGTCGACGTCGCCGGTGGCCCAGAAGCCGCCGTGCAGGCAGGAGGTCTGCAGTCCCTCGCGGCAGAACTCGCAGGTGCCGTCGGAGTAGGCGAACGGTGCGACGACCAGGTCACCCTTGCTCACCGTGGAGACGTCCGTGCCGGTGTCCTCGATGACGCCGATGAACTCGTGGCCGATGCGCCGCGGTGCGTCCGAGGCCGGCATCGAGCCGTAGGGGTGCAGGTCGCTGCCGCAGATGCAGGACCGCACCACCCGGACGACCGCGTCGGTGGGCTGCTTGATGATCGGGTCCGGCACGTCCTCGATCCGGATGTCGCCGGCGCCGTGGATCAGTGTTGCTCGCATGAGGTCCTTCCCTCTGACGTTCGTTCGGGTGCACCTCCAAGAGAACCGGGCCTCATACCCGTGCGGGAGTCCCTGTCGTTCCAGGTAATGCCAGGGCCTCCCTCGTCACCGCGCGGGTCCGTAGCGTGGCGGACATGGACCATCGAGCCGAGATCCGCGAGTTCCTCAGCTCCCGGCGCGCCCGCATCACGCCGGAGCAGGCCGGCCTGCCGGCGTACGGCCGCAACCGCCGGGTGAAGGGGCTGCGCCGCGAGGAGGTGGCGATGCTCGCCGGTGTCTCGGTGGACTACTACGTGCGCCTGGAGCGCGGCAACCTCTCCGGCGCCTCCGACGCGGTCCTCGACTCGCTCGCCCGGGCACTCCACCTCGACGAGGCCGAGCGCGACCACCTGTTCTCGCTCGCCCGCAAGTCCGGCGCAGCGCCGGCCCCGCGGCGTCGCTCCGCGAGCAAGGGCGTGCGCCCGTCGATCCAGCAGGTGCTGGACGCGATCACCGACGCCCCGGCCTGGGTGCGCAACGACCGGCACGACCTGCTGGCCGCGAACCAGCTGGCCCGGGCGCTGTACGCACCGATGCTCGCCGACCCGCGTCGGCCCGCGAACACCGCTCGTTTCGTCTACCTCGACCCGGCGTCGAAGGACTTCTTCGTCGACTGGGAACGCGCCGCCGACGACATCGCCGCCATCCTCCGCCTGGCCGCGGGCAAGAACCCGCACGACAAGGCGCTCACCGAGCTGATCGGTGAGCTCTCGACCCGCAGCGAGATCTTCCGCACCCGCTGGGCCGCCCACAACGTCCGGTTCCACCGCACGGGCTTCAAGAAGCTGCACCACCCGGTCGTCGGTGACCTCGACCTCGACTTCGAGGCGATGGAGTTCCCCTCCGACCCCGGCCTCACCCTGCTCGTCTACACGGCGGCCGCAGGTACCCCGACCGCGGACGCGCTCCGGCTGCTCGCCAGCTGGGCCGCGACCCAGGACCAGACCGACAGCGACGAGGTGGCCGACGAGTCCGTGGCCACCAGAGACAAGGAGTGACGTGGAGATCCTGACCAAGGCCCCCAGCACCAAGGGGCCCGCCGAGATGTTCACCGGCGACGTCTGGTTCGACGTCGTCATCCGGGGCGAGGAGCCTTCGCGGGTCCGGGTGAACACCGTGCGGTTCGCCCCCTGCGCCCGCACCGCCTGGCACAAGCACGCGGTCGGGCAGACCCTGCACGTCACCGACGGCATCGGTCTCATCCAGTCCCGCGGCGGCGACGTGACCGTCATCCGCCCCGGCGACGTCATCTACACCCCGCCGGACGAGTGGCACTGGCACGGCGCCGCTCCCGACCACTTCATGGTGCACACCGCCATCTGGGAGGGACCGGAGCCCGACGGCGAGCCCGAGTCCGAGTGGGGCGACCACGTCACCGACGAGGAGTACCAGCCGCGCTGACGTAGCGGCTCGGGGATGCTCGCGGCCACCGCACAGTGTCGGGACAGGTCGTCCTCAGGTTGACCGGTCACGCTGGGCGTCCCCCATCCGACCGAAGGAGCGGCCATGGCCCCCGACAAGCCGACCAGTGGCAACCGCTGGGAGCCCGGCGCCCACGACCAGACCGCTCCGATCGCCGCGCCCGCGCCAGACCGAGAACCCGACGGCGGCGCCACGAGGCCGTGACGCCGACGGAGAACCAGCCGCCCCAGCGCGGCTGGCGCGACCGGATGGCGTCGGCGCGAGGCCGGGTGCGCGGCACCCGCGGCCTGGCGGTCCTGGTGGCGGCGGCAGCGCTGCTCGTGGGCGGGCTCGGGGGCTTCGCCGTCGCCAACGCGGTAGACGACGAGACCGGCGGAGCGCGTCACGGTGACGCGCCGGGACAGGCTCCCCAGTGGGACGACCACGGTGACCGCGACGGCGGTCCGGGGCACGGGTTCGGCTTCGGTGACGACGGTGGACCCGGCGAGAGCGGCACCGACGGCGACGGCGCCTGAACCCGACCGCCGTACGACGCCCGCCCGGGTCAGAGTGCCGCCGCGAGCCCCCGCAGGATCGTCTCGGCAGGCTGGTCCGCGGCTTCGCGGTAGCCGGTGCCGGCCCACAGGTGCACGCGCTCCGGGTCGCCGGCTGCGGCGGACGCCCGGCGGAGGGGACTGGTCAGGTGGTGCAGCGCCGGGTAGCCGGCCGGCGCCTCGTGGTCGTAGGCCGCGATGAAGGCGTTGGGCAGCGCCCGCGCCGGCCGGCCGGTGAACGCTCGCGTGACCACGGTGTCGCCACGGGTCGGGTCCCCCAGGGCCGCGCGGTGCACGGCCGACGTACCGCTCTCCGGCGCCAGCAGCAGGACGGTGCCGACCATCGCGGCGTCCGCGCCGGCGCGCAGCGTCCCGGCGACGTCGTCCGCCGAGGCCAGTCCGCCGGTGGCGACGAGCGGCAGCCCGACGGCGCTGCGGACCTCGGCCACCAGGCCAGGCAGCGGCTCGGCCACCGGGATGCGCTCCGGGGTGAGGGTGGCGGAGTGCCCGCCCGCGCCCGACCCCTGCAGGACCAGGACGTCGAGGCCCGCGGCGGCGGCGCGCACCGCTTCCTCGGCGGAGGTGACGGTCTGTGCCAGGACGCTGCCCGCGGCGTGCAGAGCCGAGACGACCGACCGGTCCGGGATGCCGAAGGTGAACGACACCAGCGGCACCTGGGCGTCGACCAGCAGGTCGACCTTGTCACGCCAGTTGTCGTCGTCCTCCACCGGCACCTCCGGGAGTACGACGCCGAGCCGGTCGGCCTCGGGGAGCAGCAGGTCCCGGTAGCGCGCGTACGCCGCGCGGTCGACCGGCACCGCCGGAGGGGCGAACAGATTGACGCCGAACGTCGGGGTCTGCCGCCGCACCGTCTCGATCTGCTCGCCGAGCGCGTGCGGGCTCTGGTAGCCGGCGGCGAGGAAGCCGAGCCCACCGGAGCGGGCGGCCGCCAGGACCAGGTCGGGGGTGGAGGCCCCGCCGGCCATGGGGGCGGCCAGCACCGGCACGGAGACACCGAGATCGGCCAGCGGCCCGGCGGTGGTTGCCTCGGCCATCGGTCTCCTCGGGTCCGGGGGCGGCAGGTCGGCCAGGGTATCGACGCCGCTCCGCACGGGCGACTCCCTACGCCGAACGCCTGACCCAACTAGCCCGTTCGAGCCCTACCGGCGGCGCTCGCCCCGGCGCACGATCGAGTCATGACCAATCTGCTCCTGGTCGACGACGAGGTGGCGTTCGCCCGGACGCTCGCGGCCGGTCTGGAGGACCAGGGCTTCGACGTACGCCTGGCACACGACGGCTTCGAGGGTTACCAGCAGGCGAAGCTGCCCAGGTTCGACGTCGTGGTGCTCGACATCATGCTGCCGCGGATGTCCGGGGTCGAGGTGTGTCGTCGATTGCGGACCGAGGACGTCAGCACGCCCATCCTGATGCTCACCGCGCGCGGTGCCGACTCCGACGAGACGGACTCGCTGGACTCGGGCGCCGACGACTACCTGCGCAAGCCCTTCTCCTTCCAGGTGCTGGTCGCTCGGTGCCGGGCCCTGCGAAGGCGAGGCGGCCGTGACGGCTGGGCCGAGCTGGTCGTGGGTGACCTGGTGCTCGATCCCGCCCAGCGCGTGGCCCGGCACCGTGGCGTCGCCCATCCATCTGAGCCGCCGCGAGTCCGCGCTGCTGGAGTACCTGATGCGCTCGGCGGGTGAGGTGCAGTCGAAGAACGCGATCCTGGAGAACGTCTGGGGCGACGTGGCGGATCCCGGGACGAACCTTGTCGAGGTGTACGTCGGCTACCTGCGCAAGAAGCTCGACCTGCCTTTCGGCACCCACCTCCTGCGCACCAAGCGGGGGCAGGGCTACCGGCTCGAGGTCCCCACGTGAGAAGGGTGGACGCGGCCGCCCGACACATGTCGCTCCGGACGCGGATGGTGCTGAGCGGTGCCGTGGCCGTGGTGTCGGCAGCCGCCGTCACCTCGGTGTTCATCGGGCTGGCCATCCGTTCGGAGATGATCGACAACGCCGACGAGGTGGGCGAGGTACGGGCGGAGCAGGTCGCGGACCTGGCGCAACGCGGCATCCTGCCGAGGGAGATCGACCGGGCCGACGACCTCGAGGCCGCCGTCCAGGTCGTCCAGCGCGGGATGGTGCTCAGCTCGACGTCGAACGCGTCCGACCCGGCGTTCTTCGACCTGCCGACGCAACGACCCGGGGTCGACAAGGTGTACGGCCTCGGCCATCTGCCCATCGACGACGACGGCCCGTTCCGGGTGACGGCGCTGGGGGCGCGTACGCCGCACGGGAATGTCACGGTCCTCGTGGCCGTCGACGTCGGGGACGTCGACGAGGTGCTGGCCAGCCCTTGCCAGCAAGGGCGTCCTCGGCCTGAGTGTGCTCCTGGCGATCTTCGCAATCGTCCTGTGGCTGGTGGTCGGGCGGACCATGAGGTCGGTGGAGGCCATCCGGAGACGTGCGGAGGTCATCACCGCGCAGCACTTGAACCAACGCGTCCCTGAGCCGCCGACGCGGGACGAGATCTACCGGCTGGCCCGGACGCTCAACGACATGCTGGCCCGCCTGGAGGGGAGCGCCAAGCGACAGGAGCGCTTCGTCGCCGATGCCGCGCACGAGCTGAGGACGCCCCTGGCGACCCTGCGCACACGGCTCGAGACGGCCCTCCTGCGTGGCGACGACGAGGCCGGGTCGCAGCTGCTGCAGGAGCTGTGGGGCGAGACGGTGCGCCTGGGCGTCGCTGGTCGACCACCTGCTGCTGCTGGCGCGCAGTGACTCCGGGACGCTGCAGGCCCATGCCCGTCCGGTCGACCTGGACGACGTGATCGGGGACGTGCTGTCCTCGACCCAGGCCGGCGGCGTCGACCTGCGCACACGGAGGGTGGAGCCGGTGCAGGTGACCGGAGACGCGGCTCTGCTCGAGCAGGTGCTGCGCAACCTCGTCGAGAACGCGGTGCGCCATGCCGTCAGCACGGTCGACGTGTCGTTGTCGTCCGACGGGGACGACGCGGTGCTCACCGTCGACGACGACGGCCCCGGCATCCCCGAGTCGGAACGGGCCGAGGTGTTCCAGCGCTTCGTGCGGCTCGACGACTCACGCGACCGGAAGCAAGGCGGCGTGGGCCTCGGGCTCGCCATCGTCGCCGAGATCGTGCGCGTGCACTCGGGCTCCGTGGACGTGTCGGAGTCGCCGTCGGGAGGTGCGCGGCTGACCGTCCGTCTTCCGCTCGCGGACTGCGAGCAGTCGGAGGCGCCGGGCGACCCCCGACTCCTGCGTACGGCGGCACCCCTGTCTTAACGGGTACACCCCCGACGTTGTGGTGTCGGGGGTGTGCCGGTTTCCCTGGGGGCCCTGGGAATCTGGCGCCTGCGTGGGCGCCTGTGTGGGCGCTGTGGTGGGTGTGGGTGGTGGGGTCAGCGTTCGAGGTCGCCGCGGATGAAGGCTTCGAGCTGGGTGCGGCCTTGGTCGTCGGGCATCTGGATGGGTGGGGATTTCATCAGGTAGGTGGAGGCGGAGTGGATGGGGCCGCCGATGCCGCGGTCGAGGGCGATCTTGGCGGCGCGGACGGCGTCGATGATGATGCCGGCGCTGTTGGGGGAGTCCCAGACCTCGAGCTTGTACTCGAGGTTGAGGGGGACGTCGCCGAAGGCGCGGCCCTCGAGGCGGACGTAGGCCCATTTGCGGTCGTCGAGCCAGGCGACGTAGTCGGAGGGGCCGATGTGGACGTTGCGGGCGCCGAGGTCGTGGTCGATGTTGGAGGTGACGGCCTGGGTCTTGGAGATCTTCTTGGACTCCAGGCGTTCGCGTTCGAGCATGTTCTTGAAGTCCATGTTGCCGCCGACGTTGAGCTGGTAGGTGCGGTCCAGGACCACGCCGCGGTCCTCGAACAGCTTGGCCATCACCCGGTGGGTGATGGTGGCGCCGACCTGGGACTTGATGTCGTCGCCGACGATCGGGACGCCGGCGTCGGTGAACTTCTGGGCCCAGGCGGGGTCGGAGGCGATGAACACCGGCAGGGCGTTGACGAAGCCGACGCCGGCGTCGATGGCGCACTGGGCGTAGAACTTGTCGGCGGTCTCGGAGCCGACCGGCAGGTAGGAGACCAGCACGTCGACGTGGGCGGCCTTGAGGGCGGCGACCACGTCGACGGGGTCGGCGTCGGACTCCTCGATGGTCTCGCGGTAGTACTTGCCGAGCCCGTCGTGGGTGGGGCCGCGTTGCACGGTGACGCCGAGCGGGGGGACGTCGGTGATCTTGATGGTGTTGTTCTCGGAGCTGTTGATCGCCTCGGACAGGTCGAAGCCGACCTTCTTGGCGTCCACGTCGAAGGCGGCCACGAACTGCACGTCGGAGACGTGGTAGTCGCCGAACTTGACGTGCATCAGCCCGGGCACCGACCCGGCCGGGTCGGCGCCGCGGTAGTACTCCACGCCCTGGACCAGGGAGCTCGCGCAGTTGCCGACTCCCACGATTGCGACACGGATTGCACCCATCTGTTCCACCTCGTTCCTCGATTCCAGGAGGGCGGAACGGAGTCACGGACCGTGAGTCGGCTGCGGGCGTGACGCGAAGGTACCGCCACTCAGAACCGGAGAACCAGACCCAGGAGGCGTTCATCAAGGGGCTCGGAGGGGTCGGCGAGGACTATCCCATCGAGCCATGGGCGTCTAGCAGACCCGTGAGTAAAGGTTAAGAAGAGGGCGGAAAATTCACAGAGTCGTGCCGAGCTGTTCGCGGGTGTCGCCACCGGCATTCACTCGTCGTTCACTCCTCGTTCCAGATCGGGGGACCACCTCATGGATCGAACCCACATCAGCACCCCGGCGGCCGGCGCTCGCCACGTCCCCGAGGAAGGTGGCTAGGCATGCGCACCGATCGAGTCGAGCCGCGCCTGCTCATCTACTCGCAGGACGGGCTCGGACTCGGGCACCTGCGGAGGACGACCCTGCTGGCGGGGGAGTTCCTGGCCGCACGGCCGGGCGGCAGCGTGCTGACGATCTCCGACTCGCCCCTCGGCCAGTTCTTCTCCGCTGCCGCAGGCCACGACTACCTCAAGCTGCCGTCGATCCGGAAGGTCGGCCCGGGCAACTGGTCTCCCGTCTCCTTGTCCGCGCCGTTCCCGGACGTGCTGACCCTCCGCAAGGAGACCATCCGCAGCGTCGCCCTGCACTTCGAGCCGGACGTCGTGCTCGTGGACCACATGCCGCACGGAGCGATGGGCGAGCTGCTCCCGACCCTGGAGGCCCTGGCCGACACGCCCGCGCGCCTGGTGCTCGGCATCCGCGACATCATCGACGCCCCGGCGACGGTGCGGCGACGCTGGCGGCTGGAGGGCGCGCTCGAGGCGGTCGAGAGCTACTTCGAGGACGTGCTCGTGTACGGCGAGCAGGACGTCTTCGACGTAGGGCACGAGTACGCCTGGCCCGCCAGCATCCGTGACCGGCTCCGCTACTGCGGCTATGTCTGCGCCCCGTCACGGACCCCCGCGGCCGACACGGTCCGGACGGCCTACCTCGCGGAGCACCCGGACAGCCGGCTGATCGTGGCGATGGCGGGTGGAGGTGCGGACGGTTACGAGCTGTTCGAGACGCTGCTGCGGTCATTCCCGTCGCTGACCGCCGACCGTCCGTGCGTGCTCGTGGTCGTCACCGGTCCCTTCCTCCCGGAGGCGGAACGCAGGAGTCTGCAGCAGCTCTCCGCCGGCCTGCCGGTCCACCTCGTCTCGCACGTGGACGACTCGCTGAGCTACCAGCGCGCCGCGGACCTCGTCATCGCCATGGCCGGCTACAACACCACCTCGGAGATCCTGAGCCTGGGGACGCGGGCGCTGCTGGTGCCGCGCAGGGGGCCGAGTGCGGAGCAGCAGATGAGAGCTCGCCGCTTCGCCGAACGCGGCTGGGTCGCCTGGCTACCGCCGGCGTCGCTGTCGACGGAGAACCTGACGGCCGCGGTCCTCGACGCACTGGACAGCCCCGTCGACCCCGCGAGCCGGCCGCCGGACCTGCTCGGCCGCCAGCGTGCCGCGCGGCACCTTCTCGACGCGGGATTCCGGAGGGTCGCGGACGACGAGATCTTCTTCCCGACCGGCTCGGACGACCTCGTGGGCGCGGGTCCGCCGATCTTCGGCGAGGTCTGACGTGGTGCTGGTCGCACGCTCCCGGACCCCCACTCCGGCCACCCTCGAGCCGACGCTGAGCGGGCAGCTCGGCCACGGCCCGGTGCGGCGCATCTGCGCGGACCCCCTCGGTCACGGAGTGGCTGAGGTGCTCGGTGCCTGCCTGCCGGACGCGCCGTCGTGGACGTTCGAGCTGCTCCGGTCGAAGCTCAAGCCTGCGCGCAAGCTCACGGCGTACTACCGCATCACACCACGGCCGACGTCCGGCGACGATGCCCTGCCTCACGCGGGCCGGCACGTGGCCGTCACCTGGTTCGCCGAACGGCAGCCGGGCTCGTCGGTGCCGCCGGCCGCCGGTCCCGCCACGCCTCCGTTCACCCAGCTGGCCTCCGCGTCGGAGGACGGCCGGATCCTCGTCCGGGTGTGTCCCGACGACCCCGCGATGCCACAGCTGGCTCGGCTGAACGACACGGGTCATCTCGCCACCCTGCTCGGCGACCTGTCGGGGCGGCGGGTCGCCGCCCGGCAGCTCACCGTCGACACGATCCGCTACCGGCCGGGGCAACGGCACGTCCAACGGGTCCGGCTGGCCGGGAACGCCGTGGGTGTACGTCAAGACGGACCGGGACCACTCCGGCGCGCGTGCGGTCGCCACCGCGGACTTCCTGCGTGACCGCGTGGCCGGGGAGGTGCCCGACGCCACCGTGGCGCTGCCGCTCGGGTACGTCGCCGAGGACGCGGCCGCGGTGTGGTCGAACATCCCGGGCGTGCCGTTGTCCCGGCAGCTGTCGTCCCACCCGCGCGGGGCGCTGCGGACCGTCGTACACACCGGGCGGTTGCTCAGGGTGCTCCACGACAGTGCCACCGGGCCGACGTCCCTGCTGGGCCGGGGCGGCGCCGACGACGTCCGGGCGGAGGTGGAGGAGACGCTGAGGGCCGGTGAGCACGTGGCGGCGCTGCTCCCCGACGTGGGCAGCACGTTCGAGCACGCCGCGTCCGACGTGGTCGAGGAGCTGCACCGGGTGCCGGGTGAGGCCGCGGCCCTCAGCCACGGCGACTTCAAGTCCGACAACCTCGTCGTCCACGGGAACCGGCTCACCGTCCTCGACCTGGACCGAGCGGCCTGGGCCGACCCGGCCAAGGACCTCGGGAAGTTCCTGGTCGACCTGCGGTGGTGGTGCCCGGGGGCGGCCCCGCCTGCGGCCCTCGCCGTCGCGTTCCGCGCCGGCTACGGACCCTGCGACGAGGCCCGGTGGGTGCGGGCGCGCCTGTTCGCCGCGCTGTTCCAGCTGAAGCTGACCGCGCGGCGCTGTCCGGTCCACGACTCCCGGTGGGGCGCGCAGGTCCGTGCCGGGGTCGGCGACGCCGTCGAGATGCTGCGTGTGGCGCGAGGTGCCTGATGTCCGGCTCGGCCATCCTCGACGCACCGTCGGTCGTCCTCGCTGATGTCGACCCGGTGCTGCGGCTGTTGCCGCGGGCGTTGCCGCCGGGCTGGACCGAGCTGCCGTGGGAGCTCCATGACCTCGTCTGGACGCCGGGGGAGGGATGTCGGCTCGTGGTCCGGCTCCGGCCCGCGGACGGGCCGTCCCGGTTCGTGGCCGTCGACGTCTCAGCGGACGGCTGGTCCCGGCGCGACTACCGGGAGGATCCCGGGCTGCCGGGACTCGCCCGCGCAGCCGACCCGGGCGAGGTGGCCAGCCTGCTCGCCGATCGGCTCGACGGGCCGGTGCGTCGGTGCCGGGTCGAGGCGGTGCGCTACCGCTCCGGCTCGCGTTGCGTGCTCCGCTACGACGCCAGGACGAGCACGGCCTGGACGAGCGTCTACGCCAAGGTCCTGACCCCCGAGCGCTTCCGGGAGGCGGCGCGGATCCAGCGGGCGCTCGCCGGTCCGGGCGAGGACGGGCCGGCACTGGTCCCAGCCCTCGTCTCGGTGTGGTCGGAGCAGCAGACCCTGGTCGGGGAGGCGATCCCCGGCAGGACGGTCTCGTCCCTGCTCGTCGCACCGGCCGAACCGGTGACCCGGCGGCTGCGCCTGGCGCACGACCTCGGTGGGCTGCTGGCGCGCTTCCACGGGCAGGACGTGACCGCGCGCGGATGGTCCTCCATCGACCAGCTCGCCTCGCTCACCGCGCTGCTGCCGGCGGCCCGCCTGTGCGACCCCGTCACGGCCGACCGGGTCGCCGGGTTGCTGGACCTGCTCGCATCCCGGGCACCGGTCACCTCGACCGAGGTGCTCGGGCACGGAGGGTTCCGGGCCGGTCAGGTCATCTGGTCCCCGCACCGCGGGGTGGTGCTCCTCGACACCGACGGCGCCCGCCGCTGCGACCAGGGCCGTGACCTGGGCAGCGCGCTGGCGCACCTGCGCTGGCAGGCGATCCGCCGGCCCGGTCAGCGACCAGTGCTCCGCCGGGCGGAGCAGGCGCTGCTGGCTGGGTACGTCGATCGCACTCGAGGTCACGGACCGCGAGACGCTCACGTGGTGGCGTGCCGCCGGCCTGCTGCAGGTCGCGCTGCGGCGCTACCGCCGGCTGGAGGTCTCGCAGTGGAAGCTGGTGCCCGAGCTCGTCGGGGCCGCCAGCGACCTGCTGGCCTGCCCGCCGCCGAGCACGTCGCCGAGCACGCCGCCGGCGGCGGAGCCCGTGCCCACCGACCTGCTCGACGTCCGGCAGATGACGCGTGTGCTCCGACCTGCCCTGGCCGCACGCACTGGGGGCACCCACCCCGTCGAGGTCGAGACGGCGGTCGAGCTCGAGGCCGCGCACGGCGGACGGAGCGTGGTGGGGTACACGGTCCGCGGGCTCGACGGACCCCGGTCGACGTACCTCGTCGCCAAGCGGTTCGACGAGCAGCGCCGGGCGCGGCTGCTCCACGACCACCTGGACCTGCTCGGCTCCGGACCGTTCGCCTCCGGCCGTCTCCGGGTCCCCGCCGTGGTGGCGTTCCTCCCCGCGACTCGGGACGGTCGTCTACCGGCGTGGCGAGGGCACGCCGCTGCACCAGAGCCCGTCGCCCGAGGACATCACGAGCGGCGCCCGCCTCGCGGCGCAGTGGCTGGCACGCCTGCACACCTCCGGCGTCCGCCTGCCCCGCACGCTCTCCCTCGACCAGGAGGAGCGGAGCACCCGCGAGTGGGCGGCGCTCATCGCCGAACGGCACCCCGTCCTGGCCGGCCGCGCCCACGTGCTCGCCGACGCCTGGGCAGCCGGTGCCCGCGCGGCGCGGCCCGTGCCCGCGGTGCCGATCCACAAGGACCTCCATCCCGGGCACGTCCTCGTCGGTGACGACGTCTGCGTCATCGACCTGGACGAGGCCCGCAACGGCGACCCCACCTTCGACGTCGCCCACTTCCTCAGCTACCTGCACCTGATGTCGCCGGACGCGACGGGGGCCGCTGCCGCCTTCCTCGAGGAGTACGCCGACGCGACCGGCTGGACGGACCCGGGCACCTACCGCTCGTTCCGCGCCTACGCGTGGCTGAAGATCGCCAAGCAGTGCGCGCTCGGGACCGGGCCGTGCCGCGCGGTCCCGGCCGACCGCCGCCTCGTGGAAGCAGCACGCGCCCTGGCCGAGGGGGAGCGATGCCTGACCGGGTGATCTACATCGTGCGGAGCTGGCCCCGGCTCTCGCAGACCTTCATCGTGAACGAGGTGCTCGCCCTCGAACGGCGCGGGCTGGAGCTGGTCGTCTTCAGCCTCGTGCGGTCCGGCGAGGACGTGGTCCAGCCCCAGGTGGCCGACGTGCGTGCTCCGGTGCACTACCTCGACGGAACACGCGGCGGGACCGACGTACACCGGCTGCTGTCGTGGTGCGTCGTCGCGCCGCTGCGCACGTTCCTCGTGCTGGTGTACTGCCTCCTCCACCCGCGGATGGCCGCCGGCTACGGCCAGTGCTCCACGCGCCAGTGCCTCGGTCACGCGTTGCGTATCGCCGCCGCCGTCCGGGACCTGCGCGCCGCCGGTGACGAGCCGGTCCGCGTGCACGCCCACTTCGCCCACGACCCCGCGCTCGTGGGGATGCTGGTGGCTCGGCTCACCGGCCTGCCGTTCAGCTTCACTGCGCACGCCCGCGACCTCTACGAGCTCCCCGTCGCCGGCCTGACCGCCCGGGCGCGGGAGGCCACCGCGGTGGTGACCTGCTGCGACGTCAACGCGCGCTACCTCGAGTCGGTCGTCCCTCACCAGGACCGCCCTCCGATCGTCGTGGTGCACCACGGCGTCGACCTGCACCGGTTCTCCCCGGCGGGCCAGGTCACCGCGACACCGCCACTGCTGGTGTCGGTCGGACGGCTGGTGGAGAAGAAGGGCTTCCCCGACCTCCTCCGCGCGCTGCGCGAGGTGAAGAACCGAGGCGTGCGTTTCCACGCACGGATCTCCGGTGCCGGACCGTTGTACGCCGAGCTCGCCCGGCTGCGCGACACTCTCGGGCTCGCGGCCGACGTGGAGCTGCGCGGGGCCGAGGACAGCGACGCCGTCGTCGCGGCGCTGCACCGTGCGACGGTCTTCGCCCTCACCCCGTACGAGCTGCCCGGGGGAGACCGGGACGGGATCCCGAACGTGCTCGTGGAGGCGATGGCGTGCGGCCTCCCCGTCGTGGCCACGACCGCCGGCGGCATCACCGAGCTCGTCCGGCACGACGTGAACGGGCTGCTCGCCGCCCCCGGCGACGTGGCCGGCATCGCCGACGCGCTCGCCCGCCTCCTGACCGACGCCGCGTCCTGCACCCGGCTCGGGACGGCAGCCCGGCGGACGGTGGAGACCGGCTACGACATCGACGACGCGGCCCGACGCCTCGAGGGCGTGCTGGTCCCGCGGACCCCCGCGGAGATGGAGCCGGTCCGATGAGCACCGACGTCCGGCACCCCGACCACCCGTCGTACGTCGCCGGGCGCCCGACGCGTGCCGGAGCTGGACCGGTTCGCCGAGGCGCTGCGCGCGCGGGACATGGGCCCTCGGCTGGCAGACGCCGTGGGCGGCTCCAGCAGGACGTGTCACGTGCTCGACGCGAAGTACGAGCCCGGCGTCCGGGCCACGTTGCTCTACGAGTACACCGGCCGACTCTTCCGCGGCGACCTGCTGCCGGTGCCGGACCCCGGCGACCGGCAGGGCGGTGTCGTGGTGGCGCCGGGAGTCCGGATCGCCGGCTTCCCGCACGACCCGGACCTGCCGTCCCTGCCGTGGGTGGTGGACCCGGCCCGTCTGGGGCCGGTGCTCGCGGACGCCCTGCGCAGCACGGCGCCGCCGGACACGTCTCTGCGCGGGTCCCGGTGCCGCACGAGCCTGCTGCGCTACCGGCCCGGGAAGCGGGCCACCCTCCGGGTCACGTTCGCCGGCGGCACCGACGTCTATGTGGCCAAGGCCTATCACGACCCGCGGAAGGCGGCTGCGGTAGCAGGGGAGGCGCCCGCCCTGGCCGGTCACGTCGAGCGGTGCGCCACGCTCCGCATCCCGGCGACGGTGGCGCATCTTCGCGAGCACGGCGTGGTGGTCCAGCGGGCGGTGCAGGGCGTGCCCCTCGAGGCGTTCCTGGGCCGGTCCCTGTCGTCGCCCCACGGGGTCCGCCTCGCGACAGACGCGATGGCGCAGGCCGGTCGTGCCCTGGCCGAGCTGCACGACATGCCGCCGGCGACCGCCCGCCGACGGCCGGTCGACGACGAGCTCGCCCGCTTCGGCGTGCGCGCGGCCGGGGTGGCCACGTGCGACCCGCGGCTCGGTGACGCCCTCGCGCGGCTCTGCGACCGGCTGCGGGACACCCAGGCACCGCTCCCGGAAGCCGTCGCCGGCACGGTGCACGGCGACTTCAAGCCGAGCCAGCTCCTGCTCGACGGCCGGCACACGCTGCTGCTGGACCTCGACCACCTGGGCGTCTCGGACCAGGCCGCCGACGTGGGGACCTTCCTGGCGTCGCTGCGGCAGCTCGCGCTACGGAGGGCGAGGCCGTTCGGCCCGGATCGGGGCGCTGTCCGCACTCGCGACGTGCTTCCTGCGGTCCTACCTGGAGGCGCGGGAGGACGACACCAGCCTGCCGCGGATCAGGTGGCAGGAGGCGGTGGCGCTGGAGCGCAAGGCCCTGCGCGCGTGGGCGCGTGCGCCGGGGTCCACTCTGGTTGGTGGCCTGGTGAGGGAGGCGAACACATGCCTGGACAGGCTGACGGAGACACCATGACCCAAGACGAGTCGACACCCCGTCCCGGCCGTGAGCCGGTGAGTGACCTGCGCCGTACGTTCCGGCTCTTCCGCCGGTTCACCGGCAGCCGGAAGCCCTACGTGGCTGGGGCCCTGCTGCTGATGGTCGAGGCCGGCACCGCGGTCCTCGAGCCGTGGCCCATCGCCTACCTGGTCGACTACCTGCAGGGGGCGAGGCCCGACCTGCAGGGTCTCGGGCTCCTCCCGTCGGCGCGGACGACGACCATCCTCGTCCTCACGGTGGCGATCATCGTGCTTGCCGCGGCCAACAGCGCGGCGGACTCGCTGACCGAGGTCTCCATGGCCCGGGCCGGCCGGTCGCTGGGCTACAGCATCCGGGTCGCGATGTACTCCCACCTCCAGCGGCTCTCGCTGGCCTACCACGACAAACGACGGACCGGGGACGTGCTGACCCGGGTGACGGGCGACGTGCTGGTCGTCGAGGACTTCGTGGTGAAGTCGGTCAGCAACATCGTGGGCAGCCTGATGGTGCTCGTCGGCAGCTTCCTCTTCCTGCTCTACCGGTCGTGGAACGTGGCCCTGGTCGCCCTCGTCGTGGTCCCCCTGCTGGCGGTGGTCTCGAACCACTACTCCCGACGGATCAAGACGGCGTCCAAGACTCAGCGCGACCGGGAGGGCGACCTCGCGTCGACGACCCAGGAGATGCTCACCTCGATCCGCCTGGTGCAGAGCTACGGACGCGGCGTGGTGGACCTCGCGCGGTTCTCGGGCCAGACGGAGAGCAGCATGCAGGCCTCGCTGGTGGCCGCGAACATCCAGGCACGGTTCAGCTTCGCCATCGCCCTGCTCGAGGCGTTCGCCATCTCCGCCGTGATCTGGCTGGGTGTGTGGCTGCTGGACCGGCAGGCAATCACGGTCGGGACGCTGGTGCTGTTCGTCCTGCTGCTGCAGAACATGTTCAAGCCCGCGCGCAAGATCGTGAGCGAGTGGTACAAGGTCGGCAAGGTGTTCGCCAGCGTCGAGCGGATCGACGACCTGCTCGACCGGGAGGTCGTCGTCAGCGATGCGCCGGACGCCGTGCCCGCCCCGCCGCTGGAGGGCCGGCTCGCCTTCCGCCATGTCGGCTTCACCTACCCCGTCGAGCACGAGGACGGCACCAGAGGGGAGAGTCGCGCTCCGGTGCTGAAGGACATCGACTTCGAGGTCTCGCCCGGTGAGGTGGTCGCCCTGGTCGGCCCGAGCGGCGCCGGGAAGAGCACCATCGCCCAGCTCGTGCCGCGGCTCTACGACGCCGACGAGGGTGAGGTGCTCGTGGACGGGCTGGCCGTCCGCACGCTCACCCTCGCCTCGCTGCGGGAACAGGTGAGCGTGGTCCTGCAGGACACCGTGCTCCTGAGCGGAACCGTGGCCGAGAACATCGGCTACGGGATCGCCGACGCCGCTCCCGAGGACATCGAGGCGGCGGCACGGATGGCGAACGCCCACGACTTCATCATGGCGATGCCCGACGGTTACGCGACGCAGCTCGGTGAGCGCGGATCCACCCTGTCCGGCGGGCAGCGTCAGCGGCTGGCCATCGCGCGGGCGTTCATCCGGCAGGCACCGATCCTGATCCTGGACGAGCCCACCACGGGCCTCGACCGGGAGTCTGCCGACGTCGTCGTCAGCGCGCTCCGCAGCCTCATCGACGGGACCACGACGATCGTCATCTCCCACGACCCCGCCCTGGTCCGGTGTGCCGACCGGGTCATGGTGATCTCCGACGGCAGCATCATCGAGGAGGAGCCGCAGGTGCGTCGTCGTACGCCGGCACATGCGCGTACTCCCGTCGTCACCGCCGAGCGGGCGGCAACCCCGGAGGACGGACGATCGCCTGCGGTGGCGAACGCTTGCGCGTCGTCGCGCGAGCCGACGCCGGAGGAGCGTGAGCGGGAGGCGGAGGCGCGCAAGGTGCTGCTCCGACCGCTCCTCGACCGGCTGCCCGGGCTCGCGTGCGCGCTCGACGTCGACGTCGTCGGCGAGCGCATCCAACGCCAGCTCCTGCGTCCGGAGCGCACTGATCACCCGCATCGCCACGGCCAAGCACTGGATGAGCGGCGACGGGACGTTCGCGCTCAGGTACCAGCTGCGGGCGAGCGTCGACGGCGACGACCTCGGTGACCTCCAGGTGAGTGGTCGTGTGCACCGGGAGAGCGACTCCGCGGAGGCTTCACTGTCGGCCCTCGAAGCGTGCCGGACGGGCCCCTGGCGACGGTCGACCGCCGTGCTCGGGGAGGCACGGCTCGCGTTGGCGGCGTTCCCCGTCGACCCCGACCTGCCCACGCTGCCCCAGGCCATGAACCCGGACGCGCTGCGCGGCCTGGCCTACAGCGGGCGAGGCGATGTGCAACCCGCGGTCGAGGTCGCCCACCGCCCGCGCGAGGGCGCCTGTGTGCTGCGCTACCTCTTCTTCCGGCAGGACGGCCCGCCCAACGGTCGGCCCCGGCGTGTCCTGTACGGCAAGGTCTACGCGGACGACCGGGGGCAGCGGGTCGACGGATATCTACGCTCGCTCGAGCGCGACAGGCTTGCCCGCCACTCACTTCGTGCCGCGCGGTTCCCCACGTCGGTGGCCTACCTCCCGGACACACGGCTCCTGGTGACCGTCGGAGCTGGTGGGTGAGGCGCGGGTCCCGCACCTGCTGAAGGCGACCCTGGGGTCGAACGGCGCCGCTGCGGCCGCCGCAGCCGAGCTGCGGGTCGCCGTCAGGAACGCCGGGCGCGCCCTCGCAGCCCTGCACTCCGGTGACGTGGCCGAGGCCCCGGTCCATCGCCCCGCCGACGAGGTGGCGTCCCTGCGGCGCGACCTTGCCGCCGTGGAGGAGGTGTGGCCCGACGTGGCCGCCCGGGTGGCCCGCGCCCTCGACCCGCCGTCGCGGATCGTCCCGAACGTGCGTCGGCTGGTGCTGTCCCACGGTGACTTCACGCCGTCGCAGGTGCTGGGACTTGAAGGGCACGCGCCGGCCGTCCTCGACCTCGACACGCTCCGCTGGGCCGACCCCGCCGAGGACCTCGGGCGCTACCTCGCCCACGTCGCGCTGCTGGCCGCCAAGGCCGGGGACCCGTCCCCCGGGGACACGCTGGAGCATCTGGCCGAGGAGCTGGTCGGCGGGTACGTCGAAGCCACCGCCCGTCCGACCCCGGTGCCCGCCCCCGACCGCATCGCGTACTACATGGGCACGACGCTCGCCCGGTCCGCGCTCAACTCCTGCCGGCAGCTGAAGACCCAGCGCCTCGAGCTCGCCCTGTCCCTGCTGGAGAACACCTACGCGAGGGGTTGACCGTGACCACGACCTACGACCCGACGACGATCGTCACCTCACTGGCCGCCTTCCGGGAGCTGCCGGACTGGCTGGCCGCGGGCATGGACCCACGCCGGGTCCATGCTGCGCTGGAGCGGCACGTCCCCGAGCTGCGCGACGGGCGGATCCGGCTGCTGGGGTGCACGCCCGACCGGCTCCGCGCGAAGGGAGACGAGTGGCTGGCGCGCTACACCCTCACCGTCGAGGAGCCGGACGGCGTGCCGCGCGAGATCGTGCTCGTCGGGAACCTGTGGCCACCCGGCCGGCAGTCGTCGTCGCCGGCCTCCGAAGCGGACATCGACTTCGGTGAGCCGGGGTGGCGGTGCGCCACGGCCGACCCGAGCCTGGACCTGCGGGTACAGACCGCCGACGACGCGCTCCCGGCCCTGCCTCGGCTGGTCGATCCGGCGGAGGCGGCCCGGCTGCTCGAACAGGTCCTGGAGGAGGCGGGCTACGGCGACGTCACGATCACGTCCTGCGAGCCCGTCGTGGTGCGCTACAAGCCGGGCAGCCGCTGCACCGTCGTCGTAGGCCTCGGCTACGACGGTCGACCCGTCGACCGGGTGCCGCCGGACCGGGTGGTGCTGAAGACCCACCAGGGGGAGAAGGGCGAGTCGGCGTGGGAGGCCATGAACGTGCTCTGGCAGCACCCAGGTGCGTGGGCGCACGCCGTGCGGCTGGCCGAGCCGCTCGGTTACCTGCCGGACGAGCGGATCCTGGTGCAGGGACCGGTGCCGGAGGACTGCACGCTCAAGGACCTGGCCCGGCGGGCGATCGCCGAGCGGGACCCGAACCTGCTCGAGAAGCTGCGGGCAGCCCTGTCGACGACCGCTCGCGCCCTCGCCGCGGTGCACGGCTCCGGTACGTCGTACGGGCGGACCGCCACGCTCGGGGAGGAGCTGGACGAGGTCCGCGAGGTCGTCGACCGCCTCGCGGGCAGTGTGCCCGCCCTGGCCCCGGCGGCTCGGCCGCTGCTGTCCCGGCTCACCGAGCTGGCGCAGGAGACCATTCCCGATCCCGCCGTCTCGTCGCACCACGACTTCCGGCCGGCGCAGGTGCTCCTCCACGGCGAGGGTGTCGGGTTCATCGACTTCGACGGTGCGTGCATGGCCGAGCCGGCCCTGGACCTCGGAAGGTTCCGGGCGAAGCTGAGGGACATCGGCATCTCCGCGCTCGGCCTCGACGGGACCTACCATCCCGTCGACGTGGTCGAGGAGAACCTCAGGCTCGTCGACGGGCTCTGCGAGGGGTTCCTCGCGGAGTACCAGGAGCACTCCGCGGTGTCGCGTGACCGGGTGCTGCTGTGGGAGACGTGCGACCTGCTCACGACGCCTGCTGCACGCCTGGAGCAAGGTGCGGCTGGCGCGGGTCGAGGCTCGTCTGGCCGTGCTCGTGCACCAGGTCGAGACCGGGGGCCTGCTGGACCACGGCTGAGCCCTCGTCCGGCGTCAGCGGTCCCCGGCGTCCGCGGCCCGGCCGTTACCGGTCAGCTCGGCCGCCAGGGTCTCGGCGTCGTACGGCCCGCTGTGCCGGCGCTCGCCGACGAAGAACGTCGGGGTGCCGCGCGCCCCGCTGGCCTCCGCGCTCGCGACGTCGGAGCGGACCCGGTCGTCGACCTCGCGCGAGTGCAGGTCGTCGAGGAAGACGTCGACGTCGAGGTCGAGCCGGCCGGCGTAGCCGATGAGGTCCTCGACGTCGAGCCGGTCCTGGTGCGCGAAGAGCACGTCGTGCATCTCCCAGAACCGGCCCTGCCGGTCCGCGGCGACGGCCGCGTGCGCGGCGATCTCTGCCCGTGGGTGCACGTCACACAGCGGCAGGTGCCGGAACACGTAGCGGAGCTCGTCCCCGAGCCGGGCGCGCAGCTCGCGGGCCGCCCCGGTGGCGCGGGCACAGAAGGGACACTCGAAGTCGCCGTACTCCACCAGCGTGAGGGGGGCGTCAACGGGGCCGCGGATGTGGTCCACGCTCCGGGTCCACCGGGCGGTCGAGGTAGCGGGGCAGGTCGGCGTCCCCCTCGTGCCGGAAGCGGGCGCCCACCCAGAACGCCAGGGAGCCGGCCGCCGTCGCGAGCACCAGGGCCAGCAGCACACCCACCGTCGCCTCCTCACGGAGCCGCTCGTCGTCGAAGGCGAGGTCCGCGATGAGCAGCGAGACGGTGAAGCCGATGCCGGAGAGGGCGGCGCCGCCGAGCACGTGTCCGCCCGCGACGCCCCGGGGCAGCCGGCCCAGCCCGCCCCGCACGCCCAGCGCGGTGGCCCCCGCGATGCCGAGCGGCTTGCCGAGGACCAGCGCCACGCACACGCCCCAGGACAGACGCGAGGTCAGCGCGTCTCCCAGGACACCCCCGCGCAGGTCGACCCCGGCGTTCGCGAACGCGAAGAGCGGGACGACCACGTAGCTGGTCCAGGGGTGCAGGACCTCCTGCAGCCGCTCGTTGACCGAGATCGCCCGGTCCAGGCGACGGCGCGCGACCCGGCCGACGTCGGGCAGCGGGGACTGCCGGAACGCCGTGAACCCGGACGCCGCCCCCTCGACCGCGCCGCGGTCGGGTGAACGGGCGGCCACCAGCAGGCCGGCGACCATGCCGGCGATGGACGCGTGCATCCCGCCTTGCACGGTGGTGAACCACAGCAGCAGCCCGACGACGACGAACGGGGAGGATCGCCACACCCCACGCCGGCTCATCTGCCAGATCACCAGCAGGCACACCGCGGCGCCCAGGAGCGGAAGCCAGCGCAGGTGGCCGCTGTAGAAGACGCCGATGACGGTGACCGCCACGATGTCGTCGATCACCGAGAGGGTCAGCAGGAAGATCCGCAGCTGCGTGGAGAACCGAGGACCGACCAGGGCCAGCGCGCCGAGCAGGAACGCCGTGTCGGTGCCGATCACCACGCCCCAGGCGTCGCGCGCGGGACCGTCCGGGTTGAGGACGAGGAAGATCGCCGCGGGCACGACCATGCCGGCCACCCCCGCGACCAGCGGGATCGTGGCGCGGCGCGGGTCCCGCAGCTCTCCGACCGAGACCTCGCGCCGCACCTCGAGACCGATGACGAAGAAGAACAGGGCCATGACCGCGTCGTTGACCCAGTGCCGCAGGTCCATCGACAGCGTGCCGTCACCGAGCCGGATCGCGAGCTCGGTGCTCCACAGCCGGTCGTACGGCGCGCCCAGCGGCCGAGTTCGCGGCCACCAGGGCGAGGACCGTCGCGCCCAGCAGCAACCCGGCGCTGCCGGACTCGGTGAGGAGGAACGACCGCAGCGGAGCGGACAGCTGGGCGATGAGCTCGCGACGACGGGTCCGCGACTGCTCCCGGCCGGCGTCGACGCGGCGGATCCGCGTCCGGGGCCAGAGGGCCATGGCGCCGCCTCCTGGGACGGGGACGAGGTGGTCCGCGCTCGACGCCGCCCACGACCCCGGCGCCGCCGTGCCTCTGCGTCCGGCGCCGTCTCACGGGGTCCTGGTGAAGCGACCGTCCCAGTAGAGCACGCGCGGGAGGCGTGCCGCCCTACGAGGACTGCTGGTCGCGCCGACTCCGCGCGGGAGCGAGGACGACACGGGCGTCCAGCCGTCGGTGCACCAGGTCGTCCGCGACCACGCTGAGCTTCAGGTTGGAGCTGCGGGCGTAGCCGCGCAGTGACTCGAAGGCGGTCGCCATGTCCACGCCGCCTCTCGCAGCGAGGACGCCCTTGGCCTGCTCGATCACGATGCGGGAGTCCAGGGCCGCCTGCAGCTGCTCGGCGAGCAGCGAGGCCCGGTGCAGCGACCGTTGCTGGAGGATGCCGACGGTGGCGACGTCGGCGAGGGCCTGGGCCACCCCCCGCTCGGCGCTGGTCAGCGGCGGCTGCCCGGCGCTGAAGAGGTTCAGCCCGCCGATGGTGTCCTGCCGCAGCCGCATCGGCAGCGCCTGCACGGAGCGGAAGCCGACCTCGAGCGCGGCCGGGGCGAAGCGTGGCCAGCGGTCGTGCTCCTGGGCGAGGTCGGCCGAGCCGACCTCAGTGCCCGAGCGCACGCTCTCGAGGCACGGTCCCTCGTCGTTCTGCAGCTGGAAGAGCTCCAGGAGCCGGGTCTCCTCGTTGGAGGAGGCGACCGGGCTGAGACTGCCACGGGGGTCCCGGAGCAGGATGCCCGCGGCGCTGACGTCGAACAGGTCGACACAGGACGCCACCAGGAAGTCGAGGAAGTCGACGATGTCGTAGTCGTCGACCAGCGTGTCCGCCAGGGACACGAACGTCTCGGAGAGACGCGCGTCCCGCCCTTGCGCGCGCACCAGCTCGTCTGGTGCCCGGTCACTTTCGGTCATGTCTGCTCCTCTGCGAACGTGTAGCGACCGGCCACGACGTCCGCGGCGAGCTCACTCACCGGACGCCCGGCCCGATAGGCCGTGGCTCGCAACCTCACGAGTGCCTCCTCGATGCTGGTGTCGAGCTGGACCATCGCGATCCCCGCCGCCTGGTGGACGGTGAGTGGGTAGGACTCGTCCGGCTCGTCGGGAGGAGTCCGCTCCCAGTCCAGCATGCTCCTGCTCATCGCGTCGACCGTCGAAAATGTGGTGGAGATTTGATCCTGGCTCAGACCGCCTGGCTTCGACCGATAGAGGTCCATCACCCCCAGCGCGATGGCGCCGATCCGCACCGGGAAGGCGAACACGGCGCGGACGCCGGCCTGGTCGGCCTCGTCGAGGAAGGCCGGCCACCGGCCCGCGATTCCCTCCGAGGGATCGCGCAGGTCGGAGACCAGCACGGGGACGCCCGACGCGGCGGCGTCCATGCAGGGACCCTCGCCGAGGGTGAACTGGAGCTCCTCGATGACGGCAGCCACCCGGTTGGTCGCGTAGAGGGCGAGGGGTGTGCCGGCTCCTGTCAGGGCGGAGAGGCCGCATCCGTCGACCCCCGCCTCCTGCACCGTTGTCCGGCAGAGCCGCTCCACCCTTCGCCGGGCCGCAGTCCCGACCGAGGACGTGTCCCCGTCGGTCGCGCTCACATCGCCACCTGTCGTCTCGAGGTCGTGTAGGACGACCGGTGGTCCGGGGTCGCGACTACGTCTTCTGAGAAACATACCGGTCCCGGACTCGGGGTGTCCCTTCGGTGTGACCGGGTCTAGGGTGGCCACAGCGCCGCCCGGACCCCGCGACCGCGAGAGCAGTCGAATCGGAAGGGCGGCGAAGTGACGGCGGGCTGGTCACACACCCACACCTGGAAGGCCGTGGCGGCGAACGTCGCCGGTGCCCGGGACTTCGTCGCCCTGTGCCTGGCGGAGAACGGTCTCGATTCCGTCGTACCCGACGCCCGCCTGGTGGTCAGCGAGCTGGTCACCAACGCCGTCCGCCACGCCGGCACCAGGTTCACCCTCACCGTGCTCATCCAGGACGGCTCCCTGCTGCTGACCGTGACCGACCCCACCTCGACCTGGCCGGCCCTCGCCGTCGGCCCCCCGTTCGCCGCCGACGTGTCCCCGGCCGACGGCATGGGCCTGGACGGCGGCCTGGGTTTGGTCGACGGCCTGCCGAGCGACCGAGCGTCCATGGTCGACGCCGTGGCCCTGGCAGAGGGCGGGCGCGGCCTGGGCATCGTCGCCGCACTGTCGTCGAGCTGGGGTGTGACTCCAGAACCTCACGGGGGAAAGTCCGTCTGGGCGTGGATCAGTCCGCCTGCTCCCCCGGATGGGCTTGGCCGCGGGGATGAGCCGGGGTGGCGGGGCAGGGGACCCGCCTCCCCGGCGCCGCGCCTGCCGAGCTGAGGACGAGCGTCGCCGCCGGAGTCAGTCGGACCCGTCGAGCCGCGCGACGAGCCGGGCCGGTGCCACGGTGCGGTAGGCGTCCTCGCACCGTTCGGCCACCTCGTCCCAGTCCACGTCTCCGTCGAGGCGCATGCCGAGCCAGCCGCGCGCTCCGACGTACGGCGGCACGAAGTACCGTCCCGGGTCGGTCGCGACGCTCTCGTCCTGCGCGCCCAGCGGCGCCGCGCACCACAGGTGCGGGAAGTCGTGCTCGTGATGGCCGTCGGGCCAGAGCATCACGAACTGCTTGCGGACGAAGAAGGCCGGCGACCCGTGGCTCGGGCGTTCGGCCGCCCCGGGCAGGGCCAGGCAGATCGCGCGGACACGCTCCGTCGTGCTCGTCATCGGGTCAGGCGTCGTCCGTGACGAGGCCGTCCCAGGACCACTGCGGCACGGGTACGTCGGACGGCACCTCCGACCCCTCGGGCGCGTAGACGAGCACGTCGGCCACGGCCCACTCCATGTAGTCCCGCAGCGCCGTCCGGAACTCCTCGTCGTCCGGCAGCCCGGCATCGTCCGCGGCGGCCACGAAAGCCTGGACGAACCGCCGGCCCAGGTCGTCCATGGGTCCGTTGCCGGCGTGCAGGCGCAGGAGGAACGACTGGTCGGCGATCGCGTCGGAGTAGCGGGGCGGGCCGCCGAGGACCTCGGCCCAGTAGGCCGCGAGGTTCGGGACGTGCCGCGGGTTGCCGTCGGCGTGGGAGAACGGGTGCTCGAGGACCGGGTCGGCCAGGCAGCGGGCGTGGAACGCCGTCGCGAGCGCGAGGAAGGCCGGGTCGCCGCCGGCGTGGTCGTAGAGGGAGGGCCGCACACCGCCAGTCTGCACCCCGTTCGAGTCGTGAGGCAACGACACAGTGAAGTATCATCACGATATGACCGACAAGCAGATCCGCGCGCTCGACCTCCTGCTGGAGGTGGCGATGCTGGTCAACGAGGACATGACCACCTCGCTCGCGCGGGACGGCCTGACCCCGTCGCGCACGCACCTGCTCTGGGTGCTCGGGCAGCAGGGACCATCGACGCAGCGGGCCCTGGCCGAGACGCTCGGCGTGAGCGCCCGCAACGTCACCGGCCTGGTGGACGCGCTGGCGGAGACCGGGTTCGTCACGCGGGAGCCGCACCCGACCGACCGCCGGGCGGCGCTGGTGTCGTTCACCGACCACGGAGCCGCCACGGTCGCCCGGCTGCGCCGGGAGCAGCAGGAGTTCGCGCACCTGCTCTTCGGCGACCTCTCCGCCCGTCGGCTCGACGCCCTCGTCGGCGGGCTCGGCGAGGTGCGCGACCGGCTCCGCGCCGCGACGGAGGGGCAGTGACATGGGTGGTCACCTGAAGCGCGCCCTGCTGCTCGAGGTCGCGATCTACGCCTGCCTGGTGCGGTGGGTGCTGCGCCGGCCGGCGGTGCGGTCGGGGGAGGAGCCGGTCGGCTACGCGAAGGCCGTCACGCCGGTGCTGTGCCTCTGGATCTTCGCATCGGCCGCCGAGATCCCGTTGCTGCACGTCCTGCTGCCGTGGCACGCCGCCCGGGTCGTCTCGATCGTGCTCGGCGCCTGGGGGCTGGTGTGGATGCTCGGCCTGCTGGCGAGCTACCGGGTCCGTCCGCACGTGCTCGACGCCGACGGGCTGCGGGTGCGCAACGGGCCCCGTGTCGACGTACACGTGAGGTGGGCGGACGTCGCCGAGGTCCGCGTCGACCGGCGGGACCTCCCGACCTCGGTCCGCTCGATCCAGCCGCGGGAGACCGAGGCCGGCACCGACCTGCAGGTCGCGGTGTCCGGCCAGGTCAACGTGTCCGTCCGGACGCGGACGCCGGTCACGGTGCGGACTCCGGCCGGCCCGGTCACCGTGGCGGCCGTGAGCTTCTTCGTGGACGAGCCGCGCGACGCCGTCGCCCGGATCCGCGAGCACCTTGCGCGCGCCCGCGCCTCCGCTGGTTGAGGTGCGCTGCCGCTGGTTGAGGTGCCCGAGCCGCTAGGCGAGGGCCTCGAAACCTCTGGGCTGTCGCGGGGAGGTTGTCTTCGAGACGCTCGCGAGCTCGCGCCTCAGACCAACGGGTCGTCCGGAATGTCGGCGGCGCGGCACGGCGTTGGGGACGGTCATGACGGAGAAGAAGGTTCTCGTTCCCGGGCCGGACCACCCGATCACCCTCGAGCCCACGCGGGCCCGGGTCACGGTCACGCTCGGAGGCCGCGTCATCGCCGACTCCACGGAGGCGATCACCCTGCGCGAGGCGTCGTACCCGCCCGTGCAGTACATCCCGCTCGCCGATGTCGACCCCGACGTGCTGCGCGCCGAGCGACCACGCGACGTACTGCCCGTTCAAGGGTGACGCGTCCTACCACGCCCTGCAGGTCGGCGACGACCTCGTCCCGGCCGCGGGGTGGTTCTATCCCGCGCCGCACGACGCGGTCGCGCCGATCAAGGACCACGTCGCGTTCTACCCCGACAAGGTCGACAGCATCGAGGTGCACCGTGCCGCGTGACCACGCGGTCGCGGCGGCCGAGGGCGTGGTCCGCTCGCCCCGGCTGACCCTGCGACCGTGGCGGGTCGAGGACGCGGAGGCGGCGCTCGCGGTGTACGGCGCCGACGACGTCGCGCGCTGGTTGTCGCCGGCGATGGACCGGGTGCCCGACGCGGACGCCATGCGCGCGCTCATCGAGCGTTGGCAGGGCGAGGATCTCGAGCTGCCGCAGGGACGGTGGGCCGTGACCGTCACCGAGACCGGTGACGTCGTCGGCGGCGTCGCCGTCCTGCCGCTGCCCCCGCACGGCGAGGACCTCGAGGTGGCCTGGCAGCTCGCGCCGCACGCCTGGGGCCACGGCTACGCCGCGGAGGCCGGGCACGCGGTCGCCCACCACGCCTTCACCTACGGGGTCGAGGAGGTCTTCGCGGTCGTCCGGACCCAGAACGGTCGTGGCGCCGCGACCGCCCAGCGGGTCGGCATGGAGTGGGTCGGCGAGACCGAGAAGTACTACGACCTGCGGCTGCAGGTCTACCGGCTGCGCAAGGGCGAGATCGACGCCCCCAAGCCGGTGGGCGCGCAACGGAGCTGACTTCGCGGGCGTGAGTCAGCGCGCGACGTACACCGTGTTGGCCGAGGTGCCGCCGGTGAGGAAGTTGTCGAACTCCACGACGTGCGCGTCGACGTCCTCGAACACGCCGGCCAGCAGCGCGGTGAAGTCGGGGTCCGGCGGGTCGTCGGACCAGAGCGCGAAGACGCCGCCGTCGTTCATGCGCCGCCGCATCCGCGCCAACCCGGCCGCGCTGTAGAAGACCGCATGGCTGACGTGCAGGACGTGCCGCGGGCTGTGGTCGATGTCGACCAGCAGCACGTCGTACGTCGCATCCGGCCGGTCATCCGAGACCGGCAGCCCGGCGCCCACGGTGGCGAAGAAGTCGGCCGTCACCAGGGAGGTGCGCGGGTCCGACGTGAGTCGGGCGGCCTCCGGGAGCAGGCCGCGCTCGTGCCAGTCGACGACGTCCTGGAGCGCCTCGACCACGGCCAACGAGCGCACCCGTGGGTCGTCGAGCGCGGCGACGGCGGTGTACCCGAGCCCCAGCCCGCCGACCAGCACATCGAGGTCGGCGCCCGGGTGCGCGGCCAGGCCGAGCCGGGACAGCGCGATCTCGGCGACGGTGAAGAGGCTGGACATGAGGTACTCGTCGCCCAGCTTCACCTCGAAGACGTCCACGTCGAGCGCCGGCTCCCGGCGCCGCCGGAGGCTGATCTCGCCCATCGGCGTCTCCCGCCAGGCCAGCTCCTCGAAGCGCGCGCTCATCCCTGTCGCTGCCGGAACCGCCCCAGCGTGGACCTCAGTCGAGCGCGCAGAGGCGACGCGTCGCGCGGCTCAGCCGCGTCGGCGGCGGGCTCCGCGGGGTGCCCCACGTGGTTGTGCGCGACGGCTCGCCGGGTCTTGGCGCCCAGCGACCGGGTGCGCGGGTCCCCACGCACCCAGCCGGCACGGGGTGTGGCCGAGAAGTCGCGGTCCGGCACGGACGAGACGTGGTTGAACCCCTCTTCGGGGGCGTCGTACCACCACGTGCCCGAGACGTGGTCGACCACGTCGTCGAGATTCTCGGAGGGGCCGGCCAGCCTCGCGGCACGGCGGAACGCGGACGTGCGCTCGAGCCGGGCGACCTGACCGTCCGGGAGGAGCAGCGACACAAGGCCGCGGTCCCGGCGTGCCATCTCCACCGCCAGGCGCCGAATGGTGCCGCGTCCGGGGCTCCAGCCGACCGGAAGCCGGAGCCGGTTGGCGGCCGGGAAGGCGCTCGCGGCGATCTCCTCGACGAAGTGGATCCGCGGCTCGCCCTGGAACTCCGCGCGGAGGGCCTTGAGGTTCCGGTCCGGGTGGGACAGCGTGGCTCGACGGTCATCGTCGACCAGGGACCACTCGCCGAGGAGGCTGACCACGACATCGGCGGCCCCGCTGCGCAGTGCGCCGTTCACGGAGTGCCTGACCTCGTCATAGCCGCGGCCACGAGCGTCGACGACGATCTCGACCCAGGGCACCGTGTAGCTGCGGGCGCGGGTGCGCCAGTGCCGGAGGTCGGAGATGCGGTCGGTGACGTACGGCCGGTTGTAGCGGTTCACGTCATCCGACTGCTGCATGAGCGTGGAGCGACCGAGGTGCCAGGACCTGGCCTCGTAGTCGGGGATGAAGACCGCACCCTGTTGTGCGAGCCGGTACCCCAGCTCGACGTCCTCGCCCAGCTTGAGGGAGGTGTCCATGCCGCCTGCGTCGAGGTAGACCTCGCGACGCACCGACGCGCTGGCGCCGACGTGGACGAGGTAGCTCTTGGTCGGGTTCAGCACCAGTCCGTCAGTGCGGTCGATGTACTCGTCGACCCAGTCGTGGCTGGAGGTCCAGCGGTCGGGGAACAGGTCGTCACCCTTGCCCTCGCGGAGCTTGTCCAAAGTGTCCTCGAGGTCCGGGTAGCCGTCCTCGACGTCGACGAACAGCTTGTCGCCCAGCACGACCGCGTGGTCGATGAGGTGGTGCCAGCGCAGCTGGGCCTCGATCTGGTCGACGTACGGCAGCATGTCGGAGTCCAGCCAGTGCAGGACCTCTCCGTCGCTGCTCATGGCGCCCGTGTGGCAGGCGTGGGCCCGACCCCAGGTGTCCCGGGTCGACACGATCCGGGTGTTCTCCGGGCGCAGCTCCGGGAGCTCCAGTCGAGGGGTGCTGCCGTCGTCGACCACCACGACCTCGAGCAGGTGCGACGGGTACGTCTGCGCGGCGAGGGCCGCCAGGGTGAAGGGCAGGGTCAGATGGGCCTGGTAGGCCGGGATGACGACACTCACCGTCTGCGTCGGGTGCCACGCACCGAGGACGGCCGGCATCAGCTTGTGCCAGTCGTTTCCACGGACCCGTGGCTGCTTGGTGAACGCGTTCCTCTGGTCGGTCATCTCAGGCACCAGCCTGTCGCGTCGCGGACGGCGTGTCGACATCGTCGGGTCCGAGGAGCGGGCTCGGGGCGAAGCCACGCCACTGCTGCATGGTCCGGGCGCGACTGACGAAGTACCCGAGTCCGGGGTCCCAGGTGTGGCCGGACCCGGTGCGGCGTAGCAGGTATCCGTGTCCGTGGGTGCGGTAGATGCTGCCCCCTGCGGCCAGGACAGCTCGCAGGAGACCGGCGTCGACGTAGCGGTTCATCCTGCGGAACCCCCCGACCGACGTGAAAGCTTCCCGAGAGATCATCATGGTTCCCCCCGCCACGACGTTGCGGAACTTCTCCGAGACGTCCTTGCGCCGCACCGTCACGTCCAGCGGCTCGATGTAGTTGAACTCCGGCGGTGTGCCGATGACGTCCGCGCCACTGAAGGAGCGGGCCATCAGCAGGTCGGCGACGAAGTCGCGTCCATACCAGTCGTCGTCGTCCATCTTCAGCAGCACGTCGCCGCGTGCGAGACGTGCCGCGTCGTTGAGCAGCTCGCCGAAGGGTCGGTCGGGCGGAGCGGCAACGTTCCTCACCAGGACGCCGAACCTGTCGGTGGCCTCGTCGAGGACCGCGGCGTCCGGCTCGTACCCGTGGGTCGCGAGCACCAGCTCCACCTCGACGCCACGCTGCCGGCCGACCTGGCGCAGGGCGAACTCGAGCATCTCGGGCCGTCGGGTCGGCAAGAGCACGCTCACCAGGGGAGGCGCGCTCAGCTGGGTCCCCGTGCGGAGAGCGACACCGCGCCGGAACGCCTGGGTCCCGTGCTGTGCGTGTGCGGCACGGCGGAGCCGGATGCTGTGCACCTCCCGCGAGAGCGGGTCGTGGAGGTCGACCTCCGAGCTCATGGCCTCGACGAGGGCCGGGTGGAGCAGCGCCGTGGCCCAGCCCGGGGGCGGGTCGCAGGTGAGCGGGATCCCGGCCAGCGACAGGCCGGCGACCACCCGGCAGTAGGCCTGGGGGCCGGACGCGCCCCGCCACGGGACGTGCACGCCGGTGAGGCTCCGCAGGCGCCCCACGGCTTCGTCGCCGACCCCGCCGGCCGCCCGGATCTTGACGTCCCGTCCAGGCGTGGCGACGAGCAGGAGGTCGGAGCCGTCCGTGGTCGGTTCGAGCAGGGACACCGGGTCGTGCGTCGTGCGGAGAAAGCCTTGGGGGTTGACCAGGGTCTCGTCGACCGGTCCTAGTCCCAGCGGCCCGTCCTGCTGCAGTCGCCGGAGCGCCTCACCCCCGCCACTCTCGAGATCGGCCCAGGTCATCGGGCTGCTCACGGGCAGCTCGTGCGAGAGCCGTCCGAGGACGTGGTGGGAGGTCCCTCCGCGGGCCAGTGGCGCAGCGGGCTCGCCCAGCGGCTCGGCCGCGATGACGGCGTCGGGCGGGTAGTCGCCCGACGTGTCGTCGAGCTGCTCCCGGGTGGTGACGATCGACAGGGCGTCGCCGGGCACCCAGGTGTCCGGCACCGATCGGTCGAGCCCCAGCGACGGCCATCGCCCCGACATCAGGTGATTCGGCGTCAGGCGCCGGGCCAGGTCGGCGACGACCGCGCCCGCCGGGAGGGGCGAGTCGAACTCCAGGAGAACGAAGCACACGGGCGCGGACTGCGCCACGACCGACGTGAGACGTGGCCAGCTGGGCCGGCCCAACGTCAGCGGCGGAGCGGATCCTTCGAGCAGGACGCAGCCGATGCGGGCGCTGGCCGGGAGCGTGTCGCAGGCGGCCACGACACGGCGGAGCTCGACGCGGTCACGTGCCACGAGGAGGACCGCACCGCGCTCAGCATCGGCGGTCGCCAGCTCGGTCAGCCGGACGTGCGTCACTCGCGGCGCGCGGAGAGACGGCGGCAGATCGCCGAACTCCACGCTCGGTGTGAGTGCGACGGTGATGTCCTGCACGGGCTCCAGCAGCGTCCCGAGCCGGCCGCTTCCCCAGGTCACGGATGCCCCGTCCCCTGTCGCCCGAACCTTGACATGGGCAAGAGTCTAGGCTCACGACCGCTTGCCTCTTTGCGCAGGATCGTCCCCTCACGTGGCAAGAGCGGAGGGGGACTCCACGACGGTGGCGTCTGCCCCCTTGTCGCGTGCGCCGGTCCGCTCGGCGCCGATGCCGGCCGCGACGACGAAGCCCACGCCGAGCACCGGCCAGAGACCCGGCACCTGGTGCAGCAGCACCAGGCCCATCACCAGGGCGATCGCGGGCTCGAGGCTCATCAGGGTTCCGAAGGCCGACGTCGTGAGCCGCCGCAGCGCCAGCATCTCCAGGCTGAACGGCACGACCGGCAGCAGGATCGCGAGGCCGAGGCCCACGGCTGCGAGCTCCCAGGTCATCGAAGGGAACGCGCCGGGTCCCGCCACGGCCGTCGCGACCACTCCCGCCACCGGCAGCGACACGGCGAGCCCGTCCAGCCCGGTGAGCTCGTCGCCGACCGCCTGGGTGAGCAGGATGTACGCCGCCCAGCAGGCCGCCGCGCCGAGGGCGAGGGCGACCCCGACCAGGTCGACCGAGCCGTGCCACGGCTCGGTGAGCAGCAGCACGCCCACCCCGGCCAGCACCGGCCAGGCCAGCGTCCGGGCGCCGCGGCTGCGGGCCACCGCCACGCCGAGCGGCCCCAGGAACTCCAGCGCGCTCGCGGTGCCCGAGGGGCAGCCGCGCGACGGCGGCCATGAAGAGCATCGTCACGCCGGCGGTGACCACGCCGAGCGCGATCCCGGCCAGCAGCCCGCGCCGGCTCAGGTCGCGCGGCCGCGGGCGCACCAGCACCAGGACGATCACGCCGGCCCACGCCAGCCGCAGCCAGGCGGCGCCCTCGGGACCGATCCGGTCGAACAGCCCGACCGCGAGCGCCAGACCCAGCTGCACGCAGGTCATCGAGGCGACGGCCATCAGCGTGCCGGCCCGGGCGGCGGTGCGACCGGAGGGCGGGGTGTGTGGAGCGTGGCCATGGATCCAGTACAGACCGGCAACACCGTTCGCGTCCACGTGAAATTCCTGGACACATCGTTCGACGAACCTGGATGATCTGAGGGTGGACCCCCGTCGCCTGGAGCTGCTCCTGGAGCTGTCGCGGCTCGGCTCGATGCGCGCGGTCGCCGAGGCCATGCACACGACCACCTCGACCGTCTCGCAGCAGCTCGCGGTGCTGGCCCGCGAGGCGGGCACTGCGCTCGTCGAGCCCGAGGGACGGCGGGTCCGGCTCACCCCCGCGGGGCGCCGGCTGGCCGACCACGCCGTGACGGTGCTGGCGGCGCTGGAGGCCGCGCGGCTCGACCTCGACCCCACGGCCGACCCCGCCGGTACCGTCCGGGTCGCGGCGTTCGCGACCGCCGTACGCCGGTCGCTGCTGCCCGTCCTGCGCGTCCTCGCGGCCGAGCACCCCGACGTGCACCTGCAGATCCTCGAGCACGAGCCGGCCGAGTGTCTCGACCTGCTGGCCGCCGACGACATCGACCTGGCACTGACCTACGACTTCGACCTGGCGCCCACGAGCTTCGACGCGAGCCTGGAGGCCTTCGCGCTCTGGGACGCCGGCTGGGGTCTCGGCGTCCCGGCGACCGACCCGGCGATCCGCGGGACCGCGGCCGAGGTCCTCGACGGCTACCGGGACCGCGACTGGATCGTGAACTCCCGCAACGACTCCGACCTCGAGGCGGTCCGCCGGGTCGCCTCGCAGGCCGGGTTCGTGCCGCGGGTCAAGCACCGCGCCGACAGCCTCGAGCTCGTCGAGGACCTCATCGTGGCCGGCCTCGGGGTCGGGCTGCTCCCGGAGAGCCGGCCGCCGGCCGACGGCGTGCGGCTGCTGCCGCTGCGCGACCCGCAGGTGGCGCTGCGCGCCTACGCCGTCGTCCGCCGCGGCCGGACCGCCTGGCCGCCGCTCGCGCTGGTGCTCCGGCTGCTCGCGGAGCCGCTGACTTGGCGCATCTGGTGACAATTGCCCCGGCTCGAGCCCGGACTCTTGACCCGGCTCGGCGGGGATTTTGACCCGGGTCGACGGGCGTGTTCGCCCTGGGAGAACGGCGGAACAGCCGGCCGGCCACGGAAGTTGAGTCGTCAACGCTCAAGTCCCGAAAGGTGCCGCTCGTGACCACCACCAGTCTTCCCGTCCTCTTCGTCCCCGACCTCGTCGTGCTGCCGGGCATGGTCGTGCCCATCGAGCTCGACGAGCCCGCGCAGGCCGCGATCGACGCGGCCCGCGCCAGCAGCGACGGCCGGCTGCTGGTCGCCCCCCGGCTCGAGGACCGCTACGCGTCGTACGGCGTCATCGCCAGCGTCGAGCGTGTCGGCCGGTTCAGCGGCGGTGCTCCCGCCGCCGTGCTCAAGGCCGAGGAGCGCGGCCGGATCGGCTCCGGGGTGACCGGACCCGGGGCCGCGCTCTGGGTCGAGGTGGACACCGTCGACGAGCACGTCACCGACCACGCCCGCGAGCTCGCGGAGGAGTACAAGCGGCTCGTCGTCGCCGTCCTCCAGCGCCGCGAGGCGTGGCAGGTCATCGACTCCGTCAACCAGATGACCGACCCGAGCTCCATCGCGGACGCGGCCGGCTACGCGCCGTACCTCTCCGTGGACCGCAAGCGCGAGCTGCTCGAGACGCCCGACGTCGAGCAGCGGCTGTCCAGCCTCATCGACTGGACCCGCGAGCACCTCGCGGAGCAGGAGATCACCGACAAGATCGGTGAGGACGTCCGCGAGGGCATGGAGAAGAGCCAGCGCGAGTTCCTGCTGCGTCAGCAGCTGAACGCCATCCGCAAGGAGCTCGGCGAGGGCGAGCCCGAGGGTGCCGACGACTACCGCGCCCGCGTCGAGGCGGCCGACGTCCCGGACGCCGTCCGCGAGGCGCTGCTGCGCGAGGTCGGCAAGCTCGAGCGCTCCAGCGACCAGAGCCCCGAGACCGCCTGGATCCGCACCTGGCTGGACACCGTCCTGGAGCTGCCGTGGAACGTGACGACCGAGGACAACGACGACGTCAAGGCCGCACGGGCGGTCCTGGACGCCGACCACCACGGCCTCGACGAGGTCAAGGAGCGGATCGTGGAGTACCTCGCCGTGCGCGCCCGCCGCGCCGAGCGTGGCCTCCAGGTCATCGGCGGACGCGGCTCCGGTGCCGTGGTGCTGCTCGCCGGTCCTCCCGGCGTCGGCAAGACGTCCCTGGGTGAGAGCGTCGCCCGGGCCCTGGGCCGCAAGTTCGTCCGCGTCGCCCTCGGCGGCGTCCGCGACGAGGCGGAGATCCGCGGCCACCGGCGGACGTACGTCGGAGCGCTGCCGGGCCGCATCGTGCGGGCCGTCAAGGAGGCCGGATCGATGAACCCGGTCGTCCTGCTCGACGAGGTCGACAAGGTCGGCGCGGACTACCGCGGCGACCCGGCGGCCGCCCTGCTGGAGGTGCTCGACCCGGCGCAGAACCACACGTTCCGCGACCACTACCTCGAGCTCGACCTGGACCTGTCCGACGTGCTGTTCATCGCCACCGCCAACGTGGTCGAGCAGATCCCGTCGGCGCTGCTGGACCGCATGGAGCTGGTGACGCTCGACGGCTACACCGAGGACGACAAGGTCGCCATCGCCCGCGACTTCCTGCTGCCCCGGCAGCTGGAGCGGGCCGCGCTGACCGAGGACGAGGTGACCGTCACCGACGCCGCGCTGCGCGAGCTCGCCGCCAACTACACCCGCGAGGCGGGCGTGCGGCAGATGGAGCGGCTGATCGCCAAGGCGCTCCGCAAGGCGGCGACCCGGATCGCGACCGGCGACGTCACGACCGTGAGCGTCGACGAGCCCGACCTCAAGGACCTGCTCGGACGGCCGCGGTTCACCCCGGAGTCGGCCGAGCGCACCTCGGTCCCGGGTGTCGCGACCGGTCTGGCCGTGACCGGGATGGGCGGCGACGTGCTCTACATCGAGGCCAGTGCCAGCGAGGGCGAGCCCCGGCTCACGCTCACGGGCCAGCTGGGTGACGTGATGAAGGAGTCCGCGCAGATCGCGCTGTCGTTCGTCCGGTCGCACGCCGAGCAGCTCGGCGTGGACCCGGCCGTCCTGGACCGAAACATCCACGTGCACGTGCCGGCCGGTGCCGTCCCCAAGGACGGCCCCAGCGCGGGCGTCACCATGGTCACCGCGCTGGTGTCCCTGGCCACCGGGCGTCCGGTCCGGTCGGAGGTGGGCATGACCGGCGAGGTGACCCTGAACGGCCGGGTGCTCCCGATCGGCGGTGTGAAGCAGAAGCTGCTCGCCGCCCAGCGGGCCGGTCTGACCGAGGTCTTCCTGCCGCAGCGCAACGAGCCCGACCTCGACGACGTGCCGGCGGAGGTGCTGGACGCCCTCACCGTGCACGTGGTCGGCGACGTGCTGGACGTGGTCGCCGGGGCGCTCGAGTCCGGCAGGACGGCCGCGACGGCGGCAGCGTAGATCCGGCGTAGATCGGGCGGTTACGTCCTTTACCCTGCTCGGCGGTTGTGCCTACCCTGTGGGCTCTCGGCTCGAGAAAGGGTCTGCGCAGCGCCGGTGCTGGAGCGGTTCTCATGAGTCATCCCTCGTTCGACCCTGTCCATGTCCTTGGCACGACCCCCGACGCCGCGGCGCGCCTGCTCGAAGGCCGCCGCGTGACGCCCGGTGAGGTCGAGGCCCTGGCGTCCATCTACTACGACTGGCGCGAGCACCTGCGCGACCCGCACTCCTACTGGGTCACGGTCGGGCAGGCCGCCCGGATCCTGCGGCAGTCGCCCGTGGTCGTCAAGCAGCTGGTCGACGGCGGGCGACTCCCGCACGTGCGGCACGAGAGCGGGGTGCCGCTGATGCGTCGCCACGAGATCGAGGACCGGGCCCGCAACAGCCGGTCGGCGTCGTCGGCCTGACCAAGTGCCGCCCGGACCTCAGGACCGCGGGGGCGGTCTGACCCCGAGCACGGCGACCACGCCGAGACCGAACAGGCAGGCCACCGATCCGGCCACGCCGGGCCAGCCCCACGCCTGGTAGGCCAGCCCGACCAGCGCGCCGAACGCGCTGGACCCGAGGTAGTAGGCCAGCAGGTACATCGCCGCCGCCTGTCCCCGTCGCCCCGCCGCCAGCGCAGACACCCACGAGCTGGCCACCGAGTGCGTCGCGAAGAAGCCGGCCGTGAACACCAGCAGCCCGACCGTGATGGTGGCGATGTTGTCCGGCAGCATCAGCGCCATCCCCGCGAAGGACACCCCGATCCCGGTCAGCGCCAGCGGCCGGCGCCCGTAGCGGTCCGACAGCCGGCCCGCCAGCGGCGAGCTCACGGTGCCGGCGAGGTAGGCCAGGAACAGCAGCGACGTCACGGTCGTGGACAGGCCGAGCGGGGCGGCCTCGAGCCGGAACGTCAGGTAGTTGTACGTCGCGACGAACCCGCCCATCAGCAGGAACGCCAGCAGGCACAGCCGCACGACGCTGCCGTCGCGGACCAGGTCACGCACCGCGCCGACGTGCTCGCGTGCGCCGGCCGCCCGGGACGACGTACGACGGGCGGCGGGGAGCAGCCTGGTGAAGGTCAGGGCGGCGACCAGCGCGACCACGCCGAGCAGGGCGACCGCCGCGCGCCAGGAGCTGCTCTCCTCGACCAGGCCGGGGATCAACCGGCCGGAGATGCCGCCGAGCGTGTTGCCGGCGACGTACACCCCGATCGCGGTGCCGAGCTCCGCCGGGTGCACCTCGTCGCCCAGGTGGGCGACGGCGACCGCCACGACGGCGGCGAGCGAGACACCCACCAACCCGCGGGCCAGCACCAGCACCCAGAAGACCGGCGCGGCCGCGGCCGCGAACGTGCACAGGCAGCCGACCAGCAGTCCGGCCCGCATCACCGGGACCCGGCCCACCGACTCGGCCACCGACGACAGCGGCAGGATCGCGAGTGCCAGGGCGCCGGTCGCCGCCGACACCGTGAGGCTCGCGGCGGTGGGGCCGACACCGAAGTCGGCGCCGATCGCGGGCAGCAGCGCCTGCGTGGAGTAGAGCAGCCCGAACGCCGCCAGCGCGGCGAACAGCATCGCGACGTTGAGACGACGGAGCTCGCGGCTTCCCGAGGTGAGTCCCGGGGAGGTGCTCGTCGTCGTCATCGCCACCGACGCTACGAGCGGCGGACCGTGTGCGACAACGAGATGTGTCTCATCTGACGCGGATCCGCCGGCGCACCGCGGTGTCGGCCTCGCTCGGCAACGGGATCCGCACCTGCCAGGCGTGCTGGCCCGGGTCGAGCGCCCACAGCCGTGCCGCGACCAGCCGGAGGATCTGCAGCGACCCGGTGATCAGCACCGCCGCGAGCGGCAGCTCGACGACGACGGCCGCGACGACCGACCACAGCTGGTCGTCGCCGTGCGCGGTGAGCACGTCGAACCACGCGTCGCAGACCAGCAGCACCCCGGTCGCGAACGCGGTGACCACCAGCAGCTGCCGACGCAGGTAGCCGAGCACGGCGGTCGCCACCATCATCGCCAGCAGCAGCACGTCGAAGCCGACCCAGGTGACGTCCCAGTTGTCGGCGACGTACTGCGGCGGCAGCGTCACCGCCAGGTAGGCGATCCACGGGACGAGCAGGACCGCGCTGCCCACGACGAGCAGGATGCGCAGCTCGCGGGTGCGGCGCAGCCACCGGTGCGACGGGACGATGTCGTCGACCGGCCGGGCCAGCCGTTTGATCAGGTCGCGGCGCTCGTGCGGCGTCAGGGCCGCGATCTGCTCATCGCTCAGCACCCACCGATCATCCCAGGGGTCCGGTGACCGGAAGGGTCAGCCGGAAGTGCGCGCCGGACCCGTCGTCGCCGACCAGCTCGAGCGTGCCCGCGTGCCGCGCCGCCACCGAGCGGGCGATGGCCAGCCCGAGCCCGCTGCCGGACCCGCGGCGGCGCGCGCCGTCCGCGGTGAAGAACCGGTCGAACACCCGGTCGCGGACCTCGGGCGCGATGCCCGGCCCGTCGTCGGTGACGTCCAGGACCGCGAGGCCGTCCACGGCCCGCAGGTCCAGGTGTACGACGGACCTGGCGTGCCGGACCGCGTTCTCCAACAGGTTGCGCACCAGCCGGCGCAGCTCGTCGGCGTCCCCGCGGACCGGGGCGGCCGAGACCCGCGACGTGTCGACGCGGACGTCGGACCGGGACCTGGCCCGTGCGGCCTCCTCGAGCGTCACGTCGTCGAGGTCGAGCAGGGACCGCTTGTGCGGCGCCGGGTCGCCCGTCGTACGCGCCAGGAAGAGGAGGTCACGCACCAGCCGCTCCATCTGGTCGGTGTCGCCGAGCATCCGTCGCGCGGCCGCGGGCCAGTCGTCCCCGCCGGTCGCCAGGCTCACCTCGAGCTGGGTGCGCAGGGCGGTGACCGGGCTCTGCAGCTCGTGCGAGGCGTCGGCGACGAACTCCCGCTGCCGGCGGCTGGCGTCCTCGAGCCTTGCGAGCATCTCGTTCATGGTGAGTGCGAGCCGGCCGACCTCGTCGCCGGTGGCGGGCACCGGCACCCGCCGGCTCGAGGTCGGCGTCGCCGATCCCGGCCACCTCGGCGCGGATGTCCTCGACCGGGCGGAGCGTCCGGCCGACGACCAGCCAGGTGCCGGCAGCGACCAGGAGGACCAGCAGCGGCACACCGACGAGCAGGTCACGTCGAAGGGTGCGTGACGCCTCGCCGACCGACTCGATGCTCGCCCCGGCGACCACCGTGACCGGTCCGTCCTGGCTGTCGGCGCGGGCGACCCAGACCCGGTAGTTCTCCTTCTCCTTGTCGTCCGCGGCGCCGTGCAGCACCCGCATGGTGGGCGTCGCCGTCCTGGCCGGGCGGGTGATCGGCGGGGAGCCGGTGATGTTCGAGGAGGCGGTGAGCACCCGCCCGTCGCCGGAGAACACCTGGGCGACCCCGTTGTCGCCGACGCTCGGCGGGTGCGGCAGCCGTCCGGCCACGGCCGCCGCCGCCAGGTCGGCCACCCGGCTGCGGGCCAGGTCGTCGCCGGCGTTGTACAGCGACCGGTCGAGGGTGAGCAGCAGCAGCACGGAGCCGAGCACCAGCGCGACCGCGGACACCAGCGTTGCCAGCAGCGTCGTGCGCGCCCGGACCGAGCGCGGCCATGCCCGTCGGTCAGCCACCGTCGGGGTCCAGACGGTAGCCGGCGCCGCGCACGGTCTGCAGCGCCGACCGGCCGAACGGCTCGTCGACCCGCAGCCGCAGCTGGCGCACGTAGACCTCGACGATGTTGGGGTCGCCCTCGAACGCGAAGTCCCAGACGTGCTCGAGGATCCGGCTCTTCGGGAGAACCTCGCCCGCGTGCCGGAGGAAGTACTCCAGCAGCGAGAACTGCCGTGGGCTCAGCGGTACCTCGACGTCGCCGCGGGCGACGCGATGCGTGGCCGGGTCGAGCGTGAGGTCCCCGGCGACGAGCACCGCCGGTCGCTCCGCGCCGCCCCGACGCAGGAGCGCGCGCAGGCGGGCCAGCAGGACGACGTACGAGAACGGCTTGGAGAGGAAGTCGTCCGCGCCGGCGTCGAGCGCGTGCGCCTCGTCGGACTCGCCGCTGCGCGCCGTGAGCATCAGGATCGGGGTCCACACGCCCGCCTCGCGCAACCGCGCGCACAGCTCGTCGCCGCTCATGCCCGGCAGCATCGAGTCGAGCACCATCGCGTCGTAGGGGTTCTCGCTGGCCAGCCAGTGGCCCTCGGTCCCGTCGAAGGCCACGTCCACGGCGTACCCCTCGCCCTCGAGGCCACGACGTACCGACCCCGCGACGTGCGCGTCGTCGTCGACCACGAGGATCCGCATGCCCTCCAGCGTCCCACCGTCGCGCTGAAGGGGCGCTGAACCGCCCTCGCCGTCGGCATTCAGCGGGACTTCAGCGAGCCGCGGGCAAGGTGGTCGCCATGACCCCCCGGAAGCTCACCGTCCCGCTCGCCCTCGGCCTGGCGGCCACCACGCTCGCGGCACCGTCCGCGGTCGCGCGGCAGGCCGACCCGCCCGTCCTCCGGCACCCGCCCGCCTCGCAGTTCTCCACGACGGTCGACAACCCGTGGATGCCGCTGCGGCCAGGCACGCGCTGGCGCTTCGTCGGGCACACCGCCGGCGGCACCGAGCACACAGTGGTCACGGTGCTGCAGAGCACGAAGGTCGTCGACGGGGTCCGCACGGTCGTCGTGCACGACGTGACCCGCCGTGGCAACGGCAAGCTGCTCGAGAACACCTACGACTGGTTCGCCCAGGACCGGCGCGGCAACGTCTGGTACTTCGGCGAGAACACCAAGGCGTACGACGGCGGCACCGTCTCGCGCGCAGGGTCGTGGGAGGCCGGCCGCCACGGCGCGCGCGCGGGCATCGTGATGAAGGCGCACCCGCGGGTCGGCGACGCCTACCGGCAGGAGTACCGCAAGGGCGTCGCCGAGGACCAGGCCCGCGTGCTGTCGCGAGCCGGCGCCGCCGACGTGCCGTACGGCTCCCTGCGAGGCCTGCTCAAGACCAGGGACTTCACCCGCCTCGAGCCGGGCGCCGACGAGGTCAAGTACTACGCGAAGGGCGTCGGCGTCGTGCTCGAGAACGCCCTGCACGAGAAGGACCGCAACGAGCTGGTCCGGATGACCCGGCGCTGACCGCGTCGTCCACAGAGAGGATGCACTGATGAAGAAGCGCACAGCAGCACTGGCCGCCGGCTCCGGGCTCGTGGCTGCGGTCACCGTGGGCGGCGTCGCGTTCGCGTCGGGCAACGGCAACGGCGGCGACGCCAACGTCACCGGGGTCGAGGCCGACCGCGCCACTGCCGCCGCCCTCAAGTACACGCCCGGCGCGACGCCGCACTCCGTCGAGCGTGACTCCGAGAACGGCGCCACGTGGGAGGTCGAGGTGACCCGCACGAACGGCCAGACGGTCGACGTACGCCTGACCGGGAGCTACAAGCTCGTCGCCATCGAGGGTGACTTCGAGGAGAAGTGAGCCCAGCCCGGTCGCTGGTTGAGGTGCTCCGGAGCGCTAGCGGAGGAGCCTCGAAACCACCGCACCCGCGCAGAGTGGTGCTCCGAGGCGCCAGCTCTCTCGCACCTCGACCGACGCGTGGCGCACCTGTTGACACCCACGGGACCGCCGGGTTTCGTGGGTGGCCACAGACCCCACATCTCGGGAGAGACATTGAGCGAGCCGGCGTCCGACGAGGCCACGGAGACCGACGAGTCGACAGAGCAGGAACCCGACCTGGAGGCCATCGAGGAGGAACGCGAGAAGCGGCTCGACCCGGACAACCGCCCGGACAACGCGGAGATCGACAACACCGACCGCGACTTCGACGTGGTGAAGGGCCAGTTCACCGACTCGGAGGACGACCCGGACATCGGTCCGTTCAACGACCCGAACTCCGACGAGGGTGAGGCGGAGGCCTGAGCCGCGGGCCCCGCTGACAGACTCGGACCGTGCCGAGCAACCCGACGAGCGACCCGCACTGGACCGAGCCGGGGGCCTTCGAGGTGGCCGCCGGCGTGCACCGGATCCCGCTGCCGTTGCCGATGGACGGGTTGCGGGCGGTCAACGTGTACGCGCTCGAGACCGAGGAGGGGTTGACCCTCGTCGACGGCGGGTGGGCCGTCGAGGCGGCCCGCGCCCGGCTGGACGACGCACTCGCGTCGATGGGTGCCAAGGTCACCGACATCACGCGGTTCCTGGTCACCCACGTGCACCGCGACCACTACACGCAGGCGGTGGCCGTACGTCGCGAGGTCGGGTCGCACGTCAGTCTCGGCCTCGGCGACAAGGGCACTCTCGACCTGGTCCGCGGCGGGCTGGGGGACGACCCGACGATCCGGCAGCTGTCGCGCTGCGGGGCGGAGCGGCTGGCCCGGGGCTGGCAGGAGGCGTTCGAGGGGGACCGACCCGACCCCACTTCGTGGGAGTACCCCGACTCCTGGCTGGACGGCGACCACACGCTCGAGGTCGGCACCCGCACCCTCGACGCGGTCTCCACACCGGGCCACACGCAGGGCCACTACGTGTTCGCGGACCGTGGCGCGGGGCTGTTGTTCGCGGGCGACCACGTGCTGCCGACGATCACCCCGTCGATCGGGTTCGAGCCGGCCTTCGCACCCCAGCCGCTCGGTGACTTCCTGGCCTCCCTGGCCAAGGTGCGGGCGATGCCCGACCTGCGGCTGCTGCCGGCGCACGGCCCGGTCACCACGTCCTCGCACGCCCGCGTCGACGAGCTGGTCGCCCACCATGACGAACGTCTGGCCCTGTGCCTCGCCGCCGTCCGGGCCGGCCGGACGACGGCGTACGACGTGGCGGGCGAGCTGCCGTGGACCCGGCACGCGAAGCGGCTCGACGACCTCGACGTGTTCAACGCGGCCCTCGCCACGATGGAGACGCATGCGCACCTGCAGCTGCTCGCCGCCCGCGGCGAGCTCACGTGCACCGAGACCGACGGGGTCGACGTCTACGCGCTCCCACGCTGACCCGGCGCATCTGGTTGCCACAACGACGCTGACTTGGCGCATCTGGTTTTACCGTCCAACCGAACGCGCCAAGTCAGCGTCCGGAGCGTCGCCAGATGCGCCAAGTCAGCGACGGGGAGGGTCCCGGCGCATGGGGGTGTGCGGGATGCCGTCCTCGACGAAGGGGTCACCGTCGGGGACGTAGCCGAAGGTGGCGTACCAGTCGGCCAGTGGGGTCTGCGCGGACAGCACCGAGGCGCGGTCGCCGATGACGTCGAGCGCGGCGCGCATCAGCGCACCGGACACCCCGCGACCACGGTGCGACGGCGCGACCAGCACCCGGCCGATCCGCGCATGGTCGCCCTCGTCGAGCAGCCGCAGGTAGCCGACCGGTCCGTCGGCCGGCGCGTCGGCCTCGATCCACAGGTGCCGGGTGCCGGGCTCGACGTCGCGCCCGTCGAGCTCCTGGTAGGCGCACTCCTGCTCCACCACGAACACCGACTCGCGCAGCTGCCACAGCCGGTAGGCCGTGAGCGCGTCGAGCTCCGCGAACCCGGCCACCCGCACGTCGTACTCCGTCACGACCGGGAGCCTACGACCGCCCGCATGTCACAGATCCGGGCCGGCCGGTGTCTCCATCCCGACAGTGCGAGAAGCCTCGAGGAGGAGACATGACCATCAGCACCGCCGTCAGCGTCGAGGAGCGCCGCGCCCTCGCCCGGGTCCCGCTCGACGAGCCGCGAGGCGTGCTGGGACGCCTGCTGGCGTGGTACGCCCAGCGCACCTACGGCGACGTGCCCGACAACGGGCTCGCCCTGCTGCACCACAAGCCCGTGCTCAGGGCGGTGCTCGGCTTCGAGCGTCGCGTCGACACGTGGGACCGGCTCGACCCGGACCTCAAGGTGCTCGCCCAGATGGGCAGCGCCGCCGCGATCGGCTGCTCGTGGTGCCTGGACTTCGGCTACTTCGCCGCCCACAGCAAGGGCCTGCGCGTCGACAAGCTCAAGGAGGTGCCGCAGTGGCGCGACTCCGAGGTGTTCACGCCGGTCGAGCGCCGGGTGCTGGAGTACGCCGAGGCGATGACCGCCACGCCGCCGACCGTCACGGACGCGATGGCCGACGCGCTGCGGACCGACCTCGGGGTGGACGGGTTCCTCGAACTGACCATGATGGTGGCCGTGGAGAACGAGCGGTCCCGGTTCAACAGCGCCCTCGGCCTGACCAGCCAGGGGTTCGCGGACCGGTGCGAGCTGTCGTGAGCCCCGACGGACCGGACGCGTCCGACGCCTTCGAGGAGCATCGCGGCCTGCTGTTCACGGTCGCCTACGAGATGCTCGGCAGCGTCGACGACACCGAGGACGTCCTCCAGGACTCGTGGCTGCGCTGGTCCGACGTCGACCGTGCCACCGTCCGTGACCCGCGCGCCTACCTCGTGCGGCTGGTCACGCGGCAGGCGCTCAACCGGCTGCGCACGCTCAAGCGCCGGCGCGAGGCGTACGTCGGACCGTGGCTGCCCGAGCCGCTGGCGACCACGCCTGACGTGGCCGACGACGTCGAGCTGGCCGACTCGGTGTCGATCGCGATGCTCGTCGTGCTGGAGACGCTGACGCCCCTGGAGCGGGCGGTGTTCGTGCTGCGCGAGGTCTTCGGCTTCGAGTACGACGAGATCGCGACCGCAACGGAGAGGTCGACCGAGGCCGTGCGGCAGGTGGCGAGCCGGGCCCGCAAGCACGTGCAGGCCCGGCGGCCCCGCGTCGAGCCGCCCGCGGACGCGGTCACGGTGGCGGAGCGGTTCCTGGCCGCGGCGGCCACTGGCGACGTCCAGCAGCTGCTCGACGTGATGTCCCCCGACGTGGTGCTGCTGACCGACGGGGGCGGCAAGACGCAGGCCGCGTTGCGCCCGATCCACGGCGCGGACAAGGTGGCGCGGTGGCTGCACGGGATCCGACCGAAGGCCGGCGGCTTCACCGTGGCCTGGACCAGTGCCAACGGCCGACCGGGAGTCCTCCTGCACGTCGACGGCGTGCTCGACGCCTTCGCCACCTTCACGGTCGCGGAGGGCAAGGTGCAGGCGGTCTACCTGGTCCGCAACCCCGACAAGCTCGGGCACCTCGCGGAGGCGCGGGACCTCACCCGGGCGTGACGGTCGCTCGGCTCGAGACGGAGTTCGGGTGGAACAGCACCGGGGCGCCGCGCTCCGCGGGCCGCTCCAGCTCGAAGCCGCCGGTGACCACGACGGCCCACTCCGCGAGCACGAGCCGCTGCCCGAGCACCGGTACGCGCAGCGCGGGGTAGGTGTCGAGCGCGAGCTCCGCGCAGTCCATGTGCATCGGTGGGAACGCGAACGTGTTGGCGTCGGCCTCGGCGACCGACCCGACGAACGTCGTCGCCGTCGCGGGGCCGGTCGCCAGCGACAGGCCGCACAGCCCGCAGACCCGCGACAGCGCGCACTGGATCGCCCGCGCCTTCACCACGCCGCCGAGGTCGGTCGGCCCGGTCGGCGGCTGCCGGTGGTCGGTGCCGTAGCCCGCGAACGGGTCACTGGCGAACGGCACGGGCACGTCGTGACGCAGGTCGTGCCGCCGCTCCGAGAGGTCGACGCGCAGCCGGGCCGTCGTACCGTCCCTCACGCGGTCCGCCGGGTCGACCAGGTGCCCGTCTCCGTGCGCCGGATCGGCCGCTCGGCGTCGGTGAGCCGGCGCTGGCGGACGCGGTCCGGAGGTGAAGGTTGGTCGTCGGTGGTCATCCCGTTGGGCAGCGACAGCTTGATGATCGTGCGCAGCGCCTGGCCGTACTGCTTGTGCAGCGGGCCGACCGTGTAGGGGATGCCGTAGCGCCGGCAGATGTCCTTGACCTTGACGCTGATCTCGGCGTACCGGTTGCTCGGCAGGTCGGGGTAGAGGTGGTGCTCGATCTGGAAGCCGAGGTTGCCGGACATGATGTGCAGCAGCGGGCCGCCCTCGAAGTTCGCCGACCCGAGCATCTGCCGGAGGTACCACTCCGCGCGGGTCTCGTCCTCCAGCTCCTCCTCGGTGAAGTGCATCGCGCCGTCGGGGAAGTGGCCGCAGAAGATGATCGTGTAGGACCACAGGTTGCGCATCAGGTTCGCCAGCGCGTTGGCCTTCATCGTCGACAGCGCGTTGGGGCCGGACAGCAGCGGGTAGACCACGTAGTCCTTGCTGATCTGCCGGCTGATCTTGCGCCGGATCTGCTTGAGCTGGCGCTTCATCTCCTTGGGGTCCTTGCGGCCCTTGCGGATGGCCTCGAGGTCGAGGTCGTGCAGCGCGACGCCCCACTGGAACAGCAGCGCGAGCAGGGTGTTGTAGACCGGCTGCCCGATGTTGACCGGGTGCCACTTCTGCTCGCGGGCCATCCGCAGGATGCCGTACCCGATGTCGTTGTCGTGGCCGAGCACGTTGGTGAACTGGTGGTGCACGTAGTTGTGCGAGTGCTTCCACTGCTCGGCCGGCTGCGCGGTGTCCCACTCCCAGTTGCTGGAGTGGATCTCGGGGTCGTTCATCCAGTCCCACTGGCCGTGCATGACGTTGTGGCCGATCTCCATGTTCTCCAGGATCTTCGCGACCCCGAGCATGGCGGCACCGGCGAAGAACGCCGGCTTCCACCTGCTGGCGAACAGGGTGATCCGGCCGGCCGCCGCGAGCCGACGCTGGATGGTGATCATCCGGTTGATGTACGCCGCGTCGTCGGCACCGCGGGAGGCCTCGATCTCCTCACGGATCGCGTCGAGCTCGCGGCCGAGCTCCTCGACCTGCTCCTCGGTGAGATGGGTGTACTCCTTGACGTCCGAGATGGCCATGTCGCCTCGTCTCTGTAGGTAGCGGGACTCGATGTCGGTCTAGATGTTGAGCGTGACGTCGCCACAGGCGGCAGTGACGCACGTCTGGACGGCCTCGTTGGGGTCGGCGTGCTCCTCGCCGTTGCGCAGGTCCTTGATCCGGCCCTTCGCCAGCACGAGCGTGCAGGTGTGGCAGATGCCGATGCGGCAGCCGTAGGGCATGCCGACGCCGGCCTTCTCGCCGGCCTCGAGCAGCGTGGTCGCGCCGTCGACCTCGACCTGCTTGCCCGAGTTGGCGAAGGTGATGGTGCCGCCCCCCTGACCCGCAGCGTCGCTGCCGCCGAGCTCGAGGGAGAACCGCTCGAGGTGCAGCTGGTCCTCGAGGCCCGCCTCGCGCCAGTGCTCCTCGGCGGCGTCGAGCATCGGTGCCGGGCCGCACGCCCAGGTGCCGCGCTCGCGCCAGTCGGGGCAGACGGTGTCGAGCTCGCGGAGGGCGAACATGCCCTGACGGTCGGTGAACCGCTCGATGACGCGCAGCCCGGGGTGCGTGTCGTGCAGCGCCCGCAGCTCGTCGCGGAAGATCATCCGGTCCTCGGTCGGCGAGGAGTAGATCAGTACGGCGTCGGGCATCGTGCCGCGCCGGTCGAGGGTGCGCAGCATCGAGATGACCGGCGTGATGCCGCTGCCGCCGACGAGGAACAGCGTCTTGGCCGGTGGCGGGTCCGGCAGCGTGAACTCGCCGGCCGGGGCGGCCAGCCGCACGATCGTGCCGGGTGCGAGACCGCGCACCAGGTGGTCGGAGAGGAACCCCTCCGGCATCGCGCGCACGGTGATCGTGATCAGGCCGCGGCTGCGCGTGGGCACCGAGCTCAGGGAGTAGGACCGCCAGTGGAAGCGGCCGTCGATCTCCACGCCGATGCCGATGTACTGCCCCGCCTGGTGGTCGAACGACCACCCCCACCCGGGCCGGATCGCCAGCGTCGCCGAGTCCTCGGTCTCCGGCACCACCTTCTCGATGCGCCCGCGGAGCTCGCGGGCGGACCAGAGCGGGTTGATGAGGGACAGGTAGTCGTCGGGGTGCAGCGGTGTGGTCAGCCGGCCGGCGAGGCCACGGACCCGCTGCCAGTCCAGCCGCGGGGTCGGGCGGACGTCGCTGTCGGTCATCCGGTGCTTCCTCCTGGGTTCGCCTGGCTCGAAAATGTAACTCACAGTTACACTTTCTGTGAACCCCTGGAGGGAACTCCGGAGGGCCGTGCGCCGTTGAGCCTGCGCCTTGTGTTCCCCGGACCCGGAGCGTGCATGCACGACGAGCTCGAGCGTCAGATCCGCACCTACCTCCCCTTCGTCGGCGCCGCCCTCCAGGCGTACGTCGACCCGCTGCACGACCTGCTCGACGGCCTGCCCGACCACGTGTCCGTCGGGCGAGAGGGCCGCTACCCGTTCGTGCTGGTCGCGACCTCGGCCCTGCTGCCCACCCTCGACGAGGTGGGCCGCATCTCGGTCCGCGGCAAGGACGGCTGGACCGACATGCACGACGAGCTGCCGACCTACCGCGACGCTCTCGACGTGCCCGGACCGGTGTACCTGCTGGCCGACGTCGGCACGGGGCCCGAGACGCTGAACGTCCGTCCCGACGACGCCCTGCCGATGGTCCGGGCCGCCGGTCGCACGCCGCTCACCCTCGACGAGGGCGTCGCGGTCGTGCGGCACTTCCCCTCGGTGTTCCGCGACCACAACGCCTTCCAGGCGCTCGCGACCCGCAGCCCCGTCGCGCCGTACACGAAGCGGGTGCCGAGCTTCTGGGTGAGCAAGGGCGCCCCGCGGCTCGGCTGGTGCTGGGCCGGCAACCCGCACACCTGGCTCGGCGCCGCCTCCGCGGCCACCCGCCTCGCGCCCGACCACGTCGGTTGAGGTGCGAGCCGGAGCTCGAGCCTCGGCGCGTTCCGGTCGAGGCCTCGCGAGCCTGCGCCTCAGCCAGCGAGGGGTCAGGAGCGGACGAACCGCTGCACCCACGTCGGCGCGACGAGGAACGCCTCGGCGCGCAGCGCGGCGACGCTGACCCGCGGCAGGTCCGCGGAGGAGCGGAAGCAGACGAAGCGGGGGACCCACTCGGGCTGGTACTTCGCGTTGGCGCGGTAGAGCGACTCGATCTGCCAGAAGCGCGACGCCCAGAGCAGGGTCGCGCGCCAGACCCGCAGCACCGGGCCGGCGCCGAGCCGCTCCCCGCGGGCGAAGACGCTTCGGAACACCGCGAAGTTCAGCGAGACCCGCGTGACGCCGAGCTCCTGGGTGGCGGCCATCAGTGCGGCGACCATCTGCTCGACGATGCCGTTCTCGGCAGTCCGGTCGCGGCGCATCAGGTCGAGGGAGAGCCCGTCCTCGCCCCAGGGGACGAAGTGCAGCAGCCCGCGCAGCTCGCCCTCGGCGTCGCGGCACAGCACCACGACCGCACGGTCGTCGCGGCGCTCCCCGAAGCGGCCCAGCGCCATCGAGAAGCCGCGCTCGACCTCGCCGTCCCGCCACTGGTCGGCCCGGGTCCGCACGGTGGCGAGGGTCTCGTCGTCGAGGTCGGCGACCCGGTGGCAGGACACCGTGAGCCCGGCCCGGACGCAGCGGGAGACGGCCTGCCGGACCCCGCGCATGCTGCGTCCCTCCAGCGAGAAGTCGCAGACGTGCAGGATCGCCTCGTCGCCGAGCTCGAGGGCGTCCATGCCGACCCGGTGGAACGCCTCGGCGCCGCGCTCGCTCGCGGCCAGCACCGCCGGCACCCAGCCGAACGACCTGGCCTCGGCGAGCCAGGCCGCGATCGCGCCGGGCCAGGCCTCGGGGTCGCCGAGCGGGTCGCCCGCGGCGAGCGAGACGGTGCCCATGACGCGGTAGGTCACGGCCGCCTTGCCGGTGCTCGAGAAGATCACCGACCGGTCGTCGCGCAGCGAGAAGTAGGACAGCGAGTCGATGCCGCCCCACCGGTCGAGCATGGTCCGCAGCTGCGACTCCTCGTCCGCGTCGAGGCCGTGTGGCCCGTCTGCCGGAGCGAGCGCGACCAGGAACGCGACGAGCAGCACCGCCGCCCCGAGCACCACCAGCGCGATCGCCGCCCGGTCGCCGTCCGCGCCGTCCACGAACTCGACCGGCCCGCTGATCCCGACCAGCCCGAGGAACGCCTGGGTGAAACGGTCGAGGGTCGACGTACCCGGGGCCTGGCCGTCGGCGTCGATCTCCAGCCACAACCAGCCGAGCACCGTCGCGAAGACCGTCCCGAGGACCACCACGGCGAGCACGCGCGGGGTGGAGCGCGGGTCGGGCTTGGCGGTGAAGTTGCGGCGCGACGCCACCAGCAGGACGAACAGGGCGAGCGAGAGCACCGCCTCCTCGACGTCGAGTCCCTTGAGCACGTGCAGGGCCGCCGCGAGCGCGGCCAGCAGCGTGGCCAGCAGCCAGGCGCGGTACTTGCCGCGACGCAGCGCCCGCGAGATCACGATGAGGATCAGCCCGACGGCTGCCGCGCCGGTGGTGGCGGCCGCGGGGAAGACCGCGGGCACCAGCTGGTTGATCAGCTCGGTGCGGTCGCGGAACGACGGCAGTACGGCGCTGGCCAGCGTCACCGCGCCGACGAGGAACACGATCCGCCCGACCCAGAACGGCGTGCGCAGCGCGTCCCAGACACGCGACAGCATCAGAGGAAGGCCTCCACCCGCTCGAAGGCGGCACGGGACTCGGGGATCGGCAGGATCGGGTAGACGTGCAGCAGGCCCGGCCCCTCGACGTAGGTCATCGGCACGCCCGCCCTCTCGGCGGCGGCCACCATCGCCACCGCCTGCGGGTGCAGGAGGTCGCGGGTGCCGCAGAACATCAGGGTCGGCGGCAGCCCCGACAGGTCGTTCGCGAGCGGGCTGGCCTCCGGGGCCGGCGGCCGTCCGCCGCCCCACCAGCCGCCGTAGATCCGGAGCTTGCTGAGGTTCAGCCACGGGTCGCGCTCCGCGGCCTCCTCCGTCCCCGGGGTCTCGCCGGTCAGGTCGAGCCAGGGCGCGAACACCACCAGGTGCGTCGGCTGCGGTCCGGGCCGCCGGGCGACCTGCTGCGCCAGCAGGGTGGCCAGTCCGCCGCCCGCCGAGTCACCCATCAGGACGACGCCCTGCGCGGACTCGACGGCGACCTGCTCGAACAGCTCGACGAGCGGCGGGGTCGCGTCCTTCCAGGTGTGCTCCGGTGCGAGCGGGTACACCGGCAGCACGACACGCGCACCCAGCCGGCGGGCCAGGCGGGCGGCGTACCTCCAGTGGAACCGGTCCGGCCCGGAGACGAATCCGCCGCCGTGCACGTAGAGCACCGTCCGGACCGGCGCGGTCCCCGGCACCCGCAGGTCGAAGACCGGCATGCCGGCGACCTCGGAGCGCCGGACGTCGAACGCCCTCGCCACCCCTCGCGGCGGGGACGCGTCCGCCTTCGCCTGGGCGGCCAGCAGGTCCCGGCGCAGCCGCTCGACGGCCTCGGCGCCGTGCACCTCCCCGCTGCCCCGCAGCCTCGGGATCACCCAGGTCAGGACCTGGTGGCGGAAGCTGGGCACCCGGGGAGGTTACCGACCGCGGGCGCGGTTGTAGCCTTCAGGGGAACGACAGGGGAGCGCCGCAAGGGGCGCTGAGAGTGCGGACCACCCGCAGACCCTCGAACCTGATTCGGTTAGCACCGGCGAAGGAAGTCGAGTCTCGACCGCATTGCGGTCCCCTCCCAGGACGAACGGGAGACGACACATGCACGCGTTGCGCGCGCTCACCACCAGCAAGGCCCTGACCGCGGCCGCCGTGACCCTCGCGCTGGGCACCGCGGCCTGCTCCGTCGGAGGTACGACGGACGAGTCGGCCGGCACCGGATCGAAGACGGTCGTCGTCGCCACGCACGACTCGTGGGCGATGTCGAAGAAGGTGCTCGAGGAGTTCACGGACCAGACCGGCTACCAGGTCAGGATCGAGCCGAACGGCGACGCCGGCCAGCTCACCAACAAGCTGGTGCTGACCAAGGGGTCGCCGATCGCCGACATGGCCTACGGCATCGACAACACCTTCGCGTCTCGGGCGGTCGACGAGGGGGTGCTCGCCGACTACACCCCGAAGGACCTGCCGGCCTCGGCCACTTCGTACGCACTCGACGACCGGGCCGACGCCCGGCAGCTCACGCCCGTCGACTACGGCGACGTCTGCGTGAACGTCGACGACACCTGGTTCCGCCGGCACGAGGTCACGCCGCCGCGCACCCTCGACGACCTCACCGACCCCGACTACAAGAGCCTGTTCGTGACCCCCGGCGCGACGAGCTCCTCGCCCGGGCTGGCCTTCCTGCTCGCCACCATCGCGAAGTACGGCGAGGGCTGGCAGGACTACTGGACGAAGCTGATGGCCAACGGCGCCAAGGTGACCTCCGGGTGGTCCGACGCCTACGAGGTGGACTTCACCGCGGGCGGCGGCAAGGGCGACCGGCCGATCGTGCTGTCCTACTCGTCGTCCCCGCCGTTCACCATCCCTGAGGGCGAGACGAAGCCGACCACCAGCGCGCTGCTCGACACCTGCTTCCGCCAGGTCGAGTACGCCGGGGTGCTGAAGGACGCGAAGAACCCCGAAGGTGCCCGGGCGTTCATCGACTTCATGACGCACAAGTCCTTCCAGCAGGCGCTCCCGGAGAACATGTACGTCTACCCGGTCGACCGCGAGGTGGCGCTTCCCGCGGACTGGGCGAAGTACGCGAAGACCGCGCCGAAGCCGTTCACGGTGCCGCCGGCCGACGTGGCCGAGAACCGCAGCACCTGGCTGTCGCAGTGGAGCGACATCACCACCCGGTGATGCCGCAGCCGATGGGCACGCCATGACGGGCCGGGCACGCTCCGGGGCCGGGATCGCCGCGCTCGCGGCGCTCCCGCTGGCTGCGCTCGCGGTGTTCTTCGTGCTGCCCCTGGCCGGCATGGTCGGCCGGGGGTTCGTGACCGACGGCCACCTCGACGTCGCCGGTGTGCTCGAGGTGCTGGCCCGCCCGCGCGTGCACCGGGTGCTCTGGTTCACGCTCTGGTCCGCGGCCGCGGCGACCGTCTGCACCGTGCTCCTCGGCCTCCCGGTGGCCTACGCGCTCCACCGGCTGCGCTTCCCCGGGCGCGGCCTGCTCCGGGCCTTCGTGCTGATGCCGTTCGTGATGCCGACGGTCGTGGTCGGGGTCGCCTTCCGCACGCTGCTGGCCTCCTCGGGACCGCTGGGCGGGCTGGGGCTGGACGGCTCGCCGGTGGCCATCGTGGCGGCCATGGTGTTCTTCAACCTCGCGGTGGTGGTGCGCACGGTCGGGTCGCTGTGGGCCGGTCTCGACCGACGGCGCGAGGAGGCCGCGGCCGCGCTGGGCGCCACCCCGCTCCAGGTGCTCCGCACGGTCACCCTGCCGGCGCTGCTGCCCGGTGTCGTGTCGGCCGCCAGCGTGGTCTTCCTCTTCTGTGCCACCGCGTTCGGTGTCGTGCTCACCCTCGGCGGTCTGCGCTACGCGACCGTCGAGACCGAGATCTACCTGCTCACCACCCAGCTGCTCGACCTGAAGGGCGCGGCCGCGCTGTCGGTCCTCCAGCTCGTCGTGGTCACGCTGCTGCTGTACGGCGCCCAGCGGACCCGCGCCGGCCGCGAGCACGCTCTCGCCCGCACCGCCGAACGCGACGCCACTCGCCGACCGCGCCGCGGGGACCTCCCCGCGGTCGCGGTCACCGCGCTGGTGCTGGCGTTCCTGGCGGCACCGCTGGCGACGCTGGTGCTCCGGTCGCTGCGGGTCGGCGACGGCTGGGGCCTCGGCCACTACCGCGACCTCGCGACCACCGGAGCCGGCGGCGCGCTGCTGGTGCCGGCCTCGACGGCGCTCGCGAACTCCTGGCGGGTGGCCGTCGACGCCACCCTGCTCGCGCTCCTGCTCGGTGGCCTCGTCTCGGCCGTCGTCTCCCGCCGGCCCCGCGCCGGCGGCCAGCGCCGGGCCGTCGCCGTGCTCGACTCCGTCTTCATGCTGCCGCTCGGCGTCTCCGCGGTGACGATCGGCTTCGGCTTCCTGGTCACCCTCGACCGGCCGCCGCTCGACCTGCGCAGCTCGGCGGTGCTCGTGCCGATCGCGCAGGCGATGGTGGCCCTGCCCCTGGTCGTGCGGACGCTCGCGCCCGTGCTCCGCTCCATCGAGCCCCGGCAGCGCCAGGCCGCTGCGTCCCTCGGCGCCTCCCCGGTGCGCGTCCTGCTCACGGTCGACCTGCCGGTGGTGTGGCGGCCGCTGCTCGCCGCCACCGGCTTCGCGTTCGCGGTGTCGCTCGGCGAGTTCGGCGCGACGAGCTTCCTGGCCCGTCCCGACCGGCCCACCCTCCCGGTCGTGATCTACCAGCTGATCTCCCGGCCCGGCGAGGCCAACCTGGGCATGGCGCTCGCCGCGTCCGTCGTACTCGGGCTGCTGACCGTGGCCGTGATGGCCGCCGTCGAGCGGCTCCGGCTCGGATCCGTGGGAGCGTTCTGACGTGCTCACCGTCCGTGACCTCACCGTGCGCTTCGGCCCCGGCCGGCCCGCCGTCGACGACGTGAGCCTCGACCTGCCCACCGGCGAGGTGCTCGCCGTGCTCGGCCCGTCCGGCTGCGGCAAGTCCACGCTGCTGCGCGCCGTCGCCGGTCTCGAGGCCCCCGACGCCGGCTCGGTGTCGTACGACGGCCGCGACCTCGCCGGCACGCCCACCCACAAGCGCGGCTTCGCGCTGATGTTCCAGGACGGCCAGCTCTTCCCGCACCAGAGCGTGGCCGGCAACGTCGGCTACCCGCTCCGGCTGCGGCACGCCCCACGGACCGTGGTCGCCCGGCGGGTCGCCGAGCTGCTCGAGCTGGTCGGCCTGCCCGGCACCGAGGACCGCAGCACGACCCACCTGTCCGGCGGGGAGCGCCAGCGCGTCGCGCTCGCCCGGGCCCTCGCGGTGGAGCCCCGGCTGCTGCTGCTCGACGAGCCGCTGTCCGCCCTCGACCGCGGCCTGCGCGAGCGGCTGGCCCACGACCTGCGCGGCATCCTCGTCGCCGCCGGTACGACGGCCCTGCTCGTCACCCACGACCAGGAGGAGGCGTTCGCCGTCGCGGACCGGATGGCGCTGATGCGAGCCGGCCGGGTGGTCCAGGCCGGCACCCTCGACGAGGTCTGGCGGGCACCCGTCGACGCCGAGGCGGCCCGGTTCCTCGGCTACGCGACCGTGCTGCAGGGCGACGCGGCCCGGGTGGTCGTCGGCGAGCGGGCCGGCGGGCCGGTGGCGCTGCGTCGCTCGGCGCTGCGGGTCGACGCGGCGGGCTCGCTGCACGGCCGGGTCGAGTCGGCGCGGGCCACTCCGGACCAGGTGCGCCTCACCGTGGCCGTCGACGGCGCCGGGGTGCTGCCGGCCGTGGCCGACCTGCCAACCGGCGGCGGTGCGGCCGTCGCCGTCGGCCAGGAGGTCCTGCTGGTGGTCGATCTCACCCGGACCGCCCCCGTCGGCGGTGCAGGGGTCGTGCTGCCCAGCACCTAAACTGTCGCCTCGTGAGACGACGGGCGTATGCACTCCTTGTGGGAGTCGCACTGATGATGGGTGCGGTCGCCGTCGTCGCCAGCCTGTCGCTGGGTGAGGGGCTCAAGGACCCCGACGGCTCGCTCGGCCCCTCGTGGTTCCGGCTGCCGATGATGGTCCTGGGTGCCTTCGTGGTCGACGTCGTGCCCCGGTCGCTGTGGCGCTCGCGGCGCCGGATGCGGTCCTTCCGGACTCACGCCAAGAGCATCATCGACGAGCACTGGACCCGTGAGCGCATCGGCCTGGTCGTCATCGGTCTGGTCAGCTTCTACGTCACCTACGTCAGCTACCGGAACCTCAAGAACTTCCTGCCGCTGGTCTACGGCAAGCAGACCCACGACACCCTGCTGCACCACATCGACCGGTTCTTCTTCTTCGGCAACGAGCCGGCCGTCGTGCTCCACCAGGCCCTCGGGGGTGACGTCGCCGCCCACGTGCTGGCCTTCGTCTACCTGCTGTTCCTGCCGATCTCGCCGTTCTCGCTGATCGTCTTCCTGGTCTGGTCACGCAACATCAGCTACGGCTACTGGTACGCCACGGCGCAGTGCCTCGCCTGGGCCCTCGGCACGGTCAGCTACTACGCGCTGCCGACCCTCGGCCCCAACTTCGCCTTCCCCTTCATCTACGCCGACCTGGACTCGACCGGCGTCTCGTCGTTGCAGGACTCGCTGTACTGGGGCCGCTACGACGTGCTCAAGTCGCCGCTGAACACCGACTCCATCCAGAGCGTGGCCGGCTTCGCCTCCCTGCACGTCGGGATCATCCTGACCCTGGCCCTGGTCACGCAGTACACCGTCCGGCACCTCTGGATCCGGGTGGGGATGTGGGTGTTCTTCGCCCTGACCGTGCTGTCCACGCTCTACTTCGGCTGGCACTACGTCTCCGACGACATCGCCGGCGCCACGATCGCCGGTATCGCGGTGTGGCTCGGCGCGCTGGCCACCGGCCAACGGTTCGACCGGCACGGCCGCGGCTCCCATCCGACGACCTCGACGGCCAGCGTGCCGGTCGGTGACGACGCGGACGACCCGGACGACTGAGGCGTCTTCGCGACCCCGCCTAGTCCATTTGGGCTAGAAAGGATAGTCACCCGACCCGCTGGGTTGGCGCCTCGAACTGACGTACGCTAGAGGGGCAAGAACTGGGGTCCGGGGGGACCCTCCACGAGTCTTGCGAGAGTGACCCTGTCCTAACCTCCCAATAGGGCAGGATCACCGGTCCCGCCCCAACCTCCCAATGGGGCGGGACCGTTTCATTTAACCCACCTCCCGCCGTCGTCGAGACCGCGGTCGAGGCTCCCGGAACAGCTCGCGATCCGCGCCGATCCAGGCTCATTCATGCCGAAAAATCCGCCGTTCCTGGAATTACATGCTTGTAGTTTGTCAACCCGACACGCCGTGGGGCCTGAAGTTTTTATTGGGGAAAGTGTTTCCTTTGTGACTCGTGAGCACTAGCGTTCCCTCGGCAGGTCCCACTCGGGTGGCCTCGCCCGACGGGGGTCGGTCGCTGGAAGTGGGAGGTCCAGCGCCCGGCTCGCCGCCGGCCGGCTGAGCTCCTCGAGCCGAAGGGAAGCGGCTCGATGGGCAGACGAAAGGTTCGACGCGTGCGACGAGTACGGCGCCTGGCCCACCCGCTCTCGGGGCGGCTGGTCATCCTCGGTCTGACCACCGCCCTGGGCCTCGGCCTCGTGGGGGTCCCCGTCGCCAGCGGCGACCCGGGTGACGGCAACGGCGGCAGCACCGGGGGAGCGTTCCCCAGCCAGGAGCAGGTCGACCGGGCCAAGGCTCGTGCGGAGCAGAAGGCCCACGACGTCGGCGCGATCAAGGCGCGGCTGCTGCTGGCCAACCAGCGCCTCGACGCCGCCAACGTCCGTGCCGAGCAGGCCTCCGAGGCCTACAACGGTGCGATGTGGCGCCTCGAGCAGGCCAAGCAGGCCTACCGTCAGGCCCGGGCCGACGCCGAGCACGCCCGTCGTACCGTCGCTTCCCAGCGGAACCGCATCGGCGCGCTGGTCGCGCAGTCCTACCAGAACGGCGGCGACCTCACCGCGCTCAACGCGATGATGAGCGCCGACGGCCCGCAGGGCGTCATGGACCAGTACGTCGCCTTCCAGGGCGCGTCGTCCTCGCTGCAGGCCGACTACAAGCGTTTCGCCGCCGCGGACGCGCTGGCCCAGGTCTTCGAGGGCAAGGCCCGGCACGCCAAGGCCGAGCAGGTCCGGCTCGCGGCCAAGGCCGCCCGGGCCCGCGACGCCGCTGTCGCGAGCGCCGACGCCGCCCAGGCGGAGGCCACCGACATCGCCGCGGAGAAGGAGAAGCTGATCACCCAGCTCGCCGCGGCCCAGAACATCTCGGTCGACCTGGCCCGCAAGCGGCAGGCCGCGCTCGAGGAGATCGCCCGCAAGCGCGCCGAGGAGCGTGCGCGGCTGGCTGCGATCGCCGAGGCGAAGGCCAAGGCCGCCGCCGAGGCCAAGGCCCGCGCCGAGGCGGAAGAGAAGCAGAAGGTGGCCGAGGAGGCCGCGCGCAAGAAGGCCGCCGAGGAGAAGGCAGCCCAGGAGAAGGCACGGGACAAGAGCAAGTCAGGCGGCGGGAACGGCACCGGAAGCGCCGGCGGGAGCGGCGGCGGCTCGGGCAGCGACGACCCGCCGTCCGACCCCACGCCGCCCACGCCGCCCCCGACCCCGGACCCGCCGGCGCCGCCCGCACCGAGTGGTGGGGTGGGCGCCGCGATCGCCTACGCGAGAGGGCAGCTCGGCGAGCCCTACCGCTGGGGTGCCACCGGCCCGACCTCGTGGGACTGCTCCGGGCTGACCATGCGGGCGTGGGAGTCGGCCGGGAAGTACCTCCCGCACTACTCGGTCGCGCAGTACGACGCGGGCACCCCGATCCCGGTGGGTGAGGCGAAGGCCGGAGATCTGCTGTTCTGGACCTCGAACGGCCGGCCGAGCGGGATCCACCACGTCGCGCTCTACCTCGGCGACGGCGACTTCATCGAGGCCCCGCACACCGGCGCGGACGTCCGCTACAACTCGATCTACGCGTGGTACCCGGACTTCGCCGTACGGCTCTGAGCCGCGGCCTGGACCTGTAACTGACTGTGACAGGTTCCACGGCATGGGCCGGCGCAATGAGTGGAAGCATGAGGCCATGGCCGACGACGCTGTCCTCGATGTCCCCGCCCTGACCGCGCTGCTCGACGGGAAGTACGCCGAGGTCCGGCAGCTCGTGCGCACCAACCTCGCCGAGCACGCGTCGATCCTCGACGACCAGCTCACGATGACCCGCGACGAGTTCCGGCAACGGGTCCTCGACGTGGTGCAGATGATGGCCGGGACCGGACAGACCGGCTTCGGCTTCCCGAAGGAGTACGGCGGCGGGGCCGACATCGGCGCCTCGGTGGCGGCGTTCGAGACACTGGCGTTCGGCGACCTGTCGGTGGTGGTGAAGGTCGGTGTCCAGTTCGGGCTGTTCGGCGGTGCGATCCTCCAGCTCGGCACCAAGCCGCACCACGACGCCTACCTCGAGGACCTGATCCACGGCCGGCTGCTCGGCTGCTTCGCGATGACCGAGTCGGGCCACGGCTCCAACGTGCAGGCGCTCGGCACCACCGCGACCTACGACGTCGAGGCCCGCGAGTTCGTCATCGACACCCCCGACGACCGGGCCCGCAAGGACTACATCGGCAACGCCGCCCAGCACGCCAGCCATGCGGTGGTCTTCGCCCAGCTGGTGCTCGGCGGTGACACGCACGGCGTGCACGCGTTCGTCGTACGCATCCGCGACGAGAAGGGCCGGCCGATGCCGGGCGTGCGGATCGAGGACTGCGGCCCCAAGATCGGCCTCAACGGCGTCGACAACGGCCGGATCTGGTTCGACGGGGTGCGGATCGCGCGCACCGACCTGCTCGACCGCTACGCCGTGGTGACCGACGACGGCCGCTACTTCTCCGACATCGAGAACGCCAACCGACGCTTCTTCACCATGCTCGGCACGCTGGTCCAGGGCCGGGTGTGCGTGGGTGGCGCCGGCATCAACGCCTCGAAGGTCGCGCTGGCCCTCGCGATCGAGTACGCCCACCACCGCCGCCAGTTCGGCAACCCGGGCTCCGGGACCGAGGAGGTGCTGCTCGACTACGGCATGCACCAGCGTCGGCTGTTCCCGCTGCTGGCCCGGACCTACGCCCTGCACTTCGCGCAGGAGCGCGTCGCGGCCGACCTGCACGAGGTGTTCAGCAACATCGAGGACGAGGGGGCCGCGGAGCTCGCCCGCCGCTCGCTCGAGTCACGAGCCGCCGGCACGAAGGCGCTCGGCACCTGGCACGCGTCCCGCACGATCCAGGAGTGCCGCGAGGCCTGCGGCGGCGCCGGCTACCTGTCGGTCAACCGGTTCGACGCGCTGAGGGCCGACACCGACGTGTTCACCACCTTCGAGGGCGACAACACGATCCTGATGCAGCTGGTCGCGAAGGGCCTGCTCACCGACTACAAGGACTCCTTCGAGGACCTCGACCAGATCGGCATGGTCCGGTTCGTCGCCTCCACCGCGGTCGAGACCGTGCTGGAGCGGACCAACGCCCGCTCGATCCTCGAGCGGATGCGCGACGTGATGCCCGTCGGCAAGGGCGGCAAGGGCGACGACGACCCGGACCTGCTCGACCAGCGCTACCAGCTCGAGATGCTCACCTGGCGCGAGGAGCACATGCTGTCCTCGGTGGCCCGTCGGCTCAAGAGCGGCATCGACAAGGGCATCGACCCCGCCCAGGTCTTCAGCCTCTGCCAGGACCACGTCATCGGCGCCGCGCACGCGCACGTCGAGCGGATCGTGCTCGAGGCGTTCCTCGACAAGCTCGCCGACCAGGAGCCGGGCCCGAACACCGACGCCCTCAAGCTGCTGTGCGACCTCTACGCGCTGTCGTGCATCGAGAGCGACCGGGCCTGGTTCCTCGAGCACGGCCGGCTCTCCAACGCCCGGGCCAAGGCGGTCACCGCCCAGGTCAACGAGCTCGGCCGGCGGATCCGTCCGATCGCCCAGCAGCTCGTCGACGCCTTCGGCGTCCCGCGCGAGATGCTGCGCTCCGAGCTGCTGGAGTTCTCCGGCAGCTGACAGATTCCCAGGGGACCCAGGGAATCCGGTACACCCCCGACGTTGCAACGCTGGGGGTGTGCGAGTTTCCCAGGGGCCCCAGGGAAACTGGCAGCGGCGAGGCCCCCTGCCCTCAGTGCTTGTGCGGGGTCTCCTTGTAGCGGGCGAAGGACGCGTTGACCTCGGCCTCGGCCTCGGTGCGGCCGACCCACTCGGCGCCCTCGACGGACTTGCCGGGCTCGAGGTCCTTGTAGACCTCGAAGAAGTGCTGGATCTCCAGGCGGTCGAACTTCGACACGTGGCTGACGTCGCGCAGGTGCTCCAGGCGCGGGTCGGTGGCCGGCACGCAGAGGACCTTGTCGTCGCCGCCGGCCTCGTCGGTCATCCGGAACATGCCGATCGCGCGGCACTTGATGAGGCAGCCGGGGAACGTCGGCTCCTGGAGGATGACCAGCGCGTCGAGCGGGTCCCCGTCGAGGCCCAGGGTGTCCTCGATGTAGCCGTAGTCGGCCGGGTACTGCGTCGAGGTGAAGAGCGTCCGGTCGAGACGGATGCGGCCGGACTCGTGGTCGACCTCGTACTTGTTGCGCTGTCCCTTGGGGATCTCTACCAGGACGTCGAACTCCACTGCACTTCCTCCGGTCGTCGTCATCGCTGCGGCGGACGGTCGTGGCCGTCCCGCTCCCAGAACCCGGATAGTGTCCCGCACGAACGTCGAAAACGTGGAGTCGAGAGGGGCGCGGGGTGCCGGAAGGTGACGCAAGCCACGTCGCGACGCCGGACACCGCCCCCCGCCGTCCAGGCGGCCGGTGGCTGCGCCGCGTCACGGCCGGCCTGGTCGTGCTGGTGCTGCTCGCGGCCGGTGCGACGTACCAGTTCGACCTGGGCAACCGCTGGTTCGGCTTCGACTACCCGTCGCCGGTCACCGAGCCGGCCAAGGTGGCGCCGCCGCCCGGGCTGACGCTGCCGAAGGTCCCGCCGGCCGCGTCGGTCGCCGCCGCCTCCGACGAGGCCGCGGTCGACCCCGAGGCCGTACGACGGGCGCTGGCCCGTCTCGTGACGGCGAAACGGCTCGGCACGCACGTCGCCGTCGACGTCGCCCAGCTCTCGGACGGGTCCGTGGTCTACCGGCACGGCGCGCCCACGGTCACACCGGCGTCCACCTTGAAGATGCTCACCGCGACCGCGGCGCTGGAGGCGCTCGGCCCGGACCACCGGTTCGTCACCAAGGTCGTGGCGACCCCGTCCTCGCCCCGGATCACCCTGGTCGGCGGCGGCGACCCGCTGCTCGGCCGGGACGCCTCCGACCCCGACGGCACCTACCCGGCGCGGGCCGACCTGGACACGCTGGCCCGAGCCACGGCGAAGGCGCTGAACGGGCTCGGTCGCGCGCGCGTGCGGCTGGCGTACGACGCCTCGCTGTTCACCGGACCGTCGGTCAACCCGCGCTGGGAGCCGTCGTACGTCCCCGACAACGTGGTGAGCCCGATCTCCGCGCTGTGGGTCGACGAGGGGCGCGACCGCCGCGGCTTCGGCTTCCGCAGCCCGGACCCGGCGGCAGCCGCCGCCCAGGCGTTCGCGCAGGCGCTGCGCAAGCGGGGGATCGCGGTGGCGGGCACGCCGCAGGCCGCCCCGGCGCCCGCCGACGCGCAGGACATCGCGTCGGTGCAGAGCGCTCCGCTCGCCCAGGTCGTGCAGCACGTCCTCGAGGTCAGCGACAACGAGGGAGCGGAGGTGCTGGCGCGCCAGGTGGCGATCGCCCGGCAGCAGCCCGCGTCCTTCGCGGGCGGCGCGGCCGCGGTCCGCGAGGTGCTGACCGGCCTCGGCGTCGACCTCGCGGGCGACCGGATCTACGACGGCAGCGGGCTCTCCCGCCACGACCTGCTCACGCCCGAGACGCTGCTCTCCGTGATCCGGGTGGCCTCCAGCCCGGACAAGCCGGGGCTGCGCAGCGCCGTCGCCGACCTGCCGGTGGCCGGCTTCACCGGATCGCTGGCCTACCGCTTCCAGAGCGGGGACAAGGCGGGTCTGGGCACGGTGCGTGCCAAGACCGGCACGCTCACCGGCGTGCACGGCCTGACCGGCACGGTGACCTCGGTCGACGGCGCGGTGATGAGCTTCGTCGCGATCGCGGACCGGGTGAAGCTGCCGAACACGCTGGCTGCCCGGTCCCTCCTGGACCAGGTCGCGGCCGCGCTGGCGGGCTGCACCTGCGCCGCGACGCAGGTGCAGTAGGAGTGCGCGCGTAGGCTCGCGGCATGCCTGGACGCACCATGGTCGACTGGGACCTCGCGGTCTCCGCCGCAGCGCGGCTCGCGGGGCCGGGTCCGATGATCACCCGCCCCGAGGCCGAGGCGGTGGTGACCGAGCTGCGCGCCGACGCCGACCGGTCGACGGGCCTGGTGCGGGAGTTCACCGGGCTCGAGGCCACCGAGCGCACCGCGCCGGTCCTGGTCGTGGACCGCACCGGCTGGATCCAGGCGAACGCCGACGGGTTCGAGGACGTCATCGGGCCGCTCATCGAGAAGCTGCAGTCCCGGCGCGGTGCCCCGAACGCCGTCGCCGAGGCCGTCGGCTCCAAGGTCACCGGCCTCGAGGTGGGCGGGCTGCTCGGCTTCATGTCGTCGAAGGTGCTCGGCCAGTTCGACCCGTTCTACTCCGGCCCCGGTCTCGACGGCGGCGCCCCGGCCGCCGGTCGGCTGCTCCTGGTCGCCCCCAACATCGTGCACGTCGAGAACGAGCTGGGCGTCGACCCCACGGACTTCCGGCTCTGGGTCTGCCTGCACGAGGAGACCCACCGCGTCCAGTTCACCGCGGTGCCCTGGATGAGGGAGCACATCCACGGCGAGATCGGCCGGCTGGTCGGCGCGGTGGATCTCGACCCCGCGAAGGTGGCCGGGATGCTGGGTGAGGCCCTCAAGCGGGTCGGCGACGTCTTCCGCGGCGACGACGACGTCAGCCTGATGGACCTGTTCTCCACCCCTGAGCAGCGGGTCGTGATGGACCGGCTCACCGGGGTGATGTCCCTGCTCGAGGGTCACGCCGACGTGGTCATGGACGGCGTCGGGCCGAAGGTGATCCCGAGCGTCGACGAGATCCGCCGCAAGTTCAACCAGCGCCGCAAGGGCACCAGCTACCTCGACCGGGTGCTGCGCCGGCTCCTCGGTCTCGACGCGAAGATGGCGCAGTACCGCGACGGCGCGGCCTTCGTGCGCGCCACCGTCGACGCCGTGGGCATGGACGGCTTCAACGCCGTCTGGGCCGGGCCGGAGAACCTCCCGACCAAGGCCGAGATCGGCGACCCCGCCGTGTGGGTGCGCCGCGTGCACGGCTGACCATGTCGCTCGACCCGTCCGTCGCGGCGGTGCGCAACGCCGTACGCCGCGTGCTGGCGGACGGGACCGCGACGGTGCTCGTCGCCTGCTCCGGGGGCGCCGACTCCCTCGCTCTCCTGTCGGCCTCCGTGTTCGAGGGTCACAAGCTCGGCCGCCGGGTCGTCGGCGTCACCGTCGACCACGGGCTGCAGGACGGGTCGGCCGAGCAGGCCCGCCGGGTGATCGAGCAGATGGCACTGCTCGGGGTCGACGAGACCGTCGCCGTGCGCGTCGAGGTCGCCGGGGGCGGCCAGGGACCCGAGGCGGCGGCGCGGGAGGCGAGGTACGCCGTGCTGGCCGAGGTGTCTCAGCGCTGGGAGGACGCCGACGTCCTGCTCGGGCACACGCTCGACGACCAGGCGGAGACCGTGCTGCTCGGGCTCGCCCGCGGCTCGGGCGCCCGCTCGCTGTCCGGGATGCGGAGGGGCTTCGACTGCTACCGGCGCCCGCTCCTGGACGTCACCCGCGCCCAGACCGAGGCGGCCTGCCGCGCGCAGGGCCTCGACTTCTGGACCGACCCGCACAACGAGGACCCGCGGTTCACCCGGTCCCGGGTGCGGCACCGCGTGCTGCCGGTGCTGGAGGAGGAGCTGGGCCCCGGCGTCGCTGCCACGCTGGCCCGCACCGCCGACCAGCTCCGCGAGGACAGCGCCGCCCTCGACGAGGTGGCGGCCGCCGTGCGTGACGAGGTGTGCATCGACGGAGCGGTCGTGTGCGCGGCGCTCGAGCGGCACCCGTCGGCGGTCCGGCTGCGCGTGCTCCGGCTGGCGGCGCTGACCGCCGGCAGCCCGGCCTCGGAGCTGTTCCGCACCCACGTCGTCGCCCTGTCCGAGCTGGTGCCCGGGCCGCCCGGACCGGTCCGCGGCAAGCAGGTGCAGCTGCCCGGCCACGTCACGGCGTACCGCGAGGGGAACCTCCTGAAGTTCCGCCGAACGGCTGTGTCAGGCTGACGCCATGGACGAATCGCACGTCGAGGGCGACCTGGTCGAAATCCTCTTCACCGAGGAGCAGATCCACACCCGGCTGCGTGAGCTGGCCGAGCAGATCGAGAAGGACTACGACGGCAAGGACATCCTGCTCGTCGGCGTCCTGCGCGGCGCCGTGATGGTGATGGCCGACCTGGCGCGCTCGTTCGGCCGGCACGTCGAGATGGACTGGATGGCGATCTCGTCCTACGGCTCCGGCACGAAGTCCTCGGGCGTCGTGCGGATCCTCAAGGACCTCGACACCGACATCACCAACCGGCACGTGCTGGTCGTCGAGGACATCATCGACACCGGTCTCACCCTGTCCTGGCTGGTGTCCAACCTGACCTCGCGCGGCCCGGCGTCCGTCGAGATCTGCACGCTGCTGCGCAAGCCGGAGGCGCTGCAGATGGCCGTGGACGTGAAGTACGTCGGCCACGACATCCCCAACGAGTTCGTCGTGGGCTACGGCCTCGACTACGCCGAGCGCTACCGCAACCTGCGGTGCATCGGCACCCTCGCCCCGCACGTGTACAGCTGATCCGGCCGGGGAACACTCTCGCCCCGAGAGGCGGATCACAGCGATTCCGGGGACAATGGACGGAACGCGTGACCGGGTCTGCTTCGTTGACCCTCGCGTGTACGGTCGATTCGTCGCACGAATGAACTGGTAGGAGGTCGGGGCGCAAGCCCTGAGACATGGACGTTAAGCGCATTTTCCGCGGTCCCTGGCTGTGGATCGTCATCGCTGTGGTGGGTGTGCTCATCGCGCTCCAGTACCTCGCGCCCAACGGCGGCTACGACGAGATCGACACCTCCAAGATGAGCGGGTACATCTCCGACGGCACCGTCAAGACGGTCACCTTCATCGACCGGGACCAGACCATCCAGGCCGAGCTCGACAACGGTGACAAGGTCACCTCCTCGTGGGTCGCCGGCCAGCAGCGGGACCTGATCCGGGCTGCCGAGAAGGGCGTCCAGAACGGCTCGATCGAGGACTACCAGACCAAGGTCGCCAAGCCGAGCCTGCTCGGCCAGATCCTCGCGACCTTCCTGCCCTTCGTGATCATCATCGTGCTGTTCCTGTTCCTGATGAACCAGGTGCAGGGCGGCGGCGGCCGGGTCATGCAGTTCGCCAAGTCCAAGGCCAAGCTGATCTCCAAGGACATGCCGAAGACGACGTTCGCGGACGTCGCCGGCTGCCAGGAGGCCATCGAGGAGCTCGGCGAGATCAAGGAGTTCCTCCAGGAGCCGGCGAAGTTCCAGGCCGTCGGCGCCAAGATCCCCAAGGGCGTGCTGCTCTACGGCCAGCCCGGCACCGGCAAGACGCTGCTCGCCCGCGCGGTCGCGGGTGAGGCGGGGGTCCCGTTCTACTCGATCTCCGGCTCCGACTTCGTCGAGATGTTCGTCGGTGTCGGCGCCTCCCGGGTGCGCGACCTGTTCGAGCAGGCCAAGGAGAACGCCCCGGCCATCGTCTTCATCGACGAGATCGACGCCGTCGGCCGGCACCGCGGCGCCGGCATGGGCGGCGGCCACGACGAGCGCGAGCAGACCCTCAACCAGCTGCTCGTCGAGATGGACGGCTTCGACGTGCGCGGCGGCGTCATCCTCATCGCCGCGACGAACCGCCCCGACATCCTCGACCCGGCGCTGCTGCGCCCGGGCCGCTTCGACCGGCAGATCGGCGTCGAGGCGCCCGACCTGGTCGGCCGCAACCAGATCCTCCAGGTGCACTCGCGCGGCAAGCCGATGGCGCCGCACGTCGACCTGATGAGCGTGGCCCGCCGCACTCCCGGCTTCACCGGTGCTGACCTGGCCAACGTGCTCAACGAGGCGGCGCTGCTCACCGCCCGGTCGAACCAGAAGACCATCGACAACGAGGCGCTGGACGAGGCCATCGACCGCGTGATCGCCGGCCCGCAGAAGCGCACCCGGCTGATGAGCGAGAAGGAGAAGCTCATCACCGCCTACCACGAGGGCGGGCACGCCCTGGTGGCCGCGGCGCTGCCGGGCACCGACCCCGTGCACAAGGTGACGATCCTGCCGCGCGGCCGGGCGCTGGGCTACACGATGGTGCTGCCCGACGAGGACAAGTACTCCCAGACCCGCTCGGAGATGCTCGACAAGCTCGCCTACATGCTGGGCGGCCGGGCGGCCGAGGAGATGGTCTTCCACGACCCGACCACCGGCGCCGGCAACGACATCGACAAGGCCACGTCGCTGGCCCGGGCGATGGTCACCGAGTACGGCATGACCGAGCGGCTCGGTGCGATCAAGCTCGGCGACAACAACTCCGAGCCGTTCCTCGGCCGCGACCTCGGGCACTCCCGCAACTACTCCGAGGACGTCGCCGCGATCGTCGACGAGGAGACCAAGGCGCTGCTCGCCAACGCGCACCAGGAGGCCTTCGACATCCTGGTCGAGAACCGCCACGTCCTCGACGCGCTGGTCCGCCAGCTGCTCGAGAAGGAGACGCTGGACAAGGCCGAGATCGCGGAGGTCTTCGTCCCGCTGATCCGCCGGCCGATCCGTCCCGCGTGGACCGGGTCCCCGACCCGCGAGCCGTCGGACATCCCGCCGGTCGACGTACCCAAGTCGGCGGCGAACGGTGTCCCGGAGTCCGAGTCGGCGGTGATCCTCACCCCGCCCGGCAGCGGTGGCGACGTGCACGGCGACCCGAACGTGCGGGACACGGCCGGGCCGGGGAGCGACTGAGGCGCCCATGGCGATCGACCCGATCAGCCAGGAGCCGCGCCCGCAGATCCCTGACTTCGACCAGGAGCGCGCCGAGCGGGCCGTGCGCGAGCTTCTCGTCGCGGTGGGGGAGGACCCCGACCGCGAGGGGCTGCGGGACACCCCTGCGCGGGTGTCCCGGGCCTACCGCGAGCTGCTCTCCGGCATGCGCATGTCGGCCGAGGAGGTGCTCACGACGACCTTCGACCTCGGTCACGACGAGATGATCCTGGTCAAGGACATCGAGCTGTGGTCCATGTGCGAGCACCACCTCGTGCCGTTCACCGGCAAGGCGCACGTCGGCTACATCCCCAACGACAACGGCCGGATCACCGGCCTGTCCAAGCTGGCCCGGCTGGTCGACATGTACGCCAAGCGACCGCAGGTCCAGGAGCGGCTCACCACCCAGATCGCGGACGCGATGATGGAGATCCTCGAGGCCCGCGGCGCGATCGTGGTGATCGAGGCCGAGCACCTCTGCATGACCATGCGCGGGGTGCGCAAGCCTGGCTCGAAGACCGTGACCTCCGCGGTGCGTGGCAGCATGCACAACGCGGCCACCCGCTCGGAGGCCATGAGCCTGATCATGTCGGGCTCTCGGTAGGCCGTGTCCTGGCCGGACCGGGCGCGGATGCCACGCACGCTGATGCGGCATCCTTTCGTGACACGGCCTAGGGTTCTCCCGGCCGCCCAGTCGATCCCGAGGAGCCCGCCGTGACCCACCGCTCGATCCAGGATGCGCGACGTCTCGCCGGCCGGCTCGCCCGCAAGGTCCCCGGCCGCGGCGGAGAAGAGGGCGGCAACGACGTCCAGCAGGTGCGGGCCCGTCTGCGCCGGGCCCGGGCCCGGCTCAAGGCCTCCCAGGACGAGGTCGCGTCGCTCAAGACCGAGCTCCGGGCCACCCGCGACTCGCTGCGGCACCCGTTCCCGGGCTTCCAGGTCGACGAGCGCGTGCACGCCGTGATCGACCAGGTGCGCGACGAGAAGCTCACCTACCTGTCCGAGAAGAACCTCGAGGCGCTCGCGGTGATGGTCGCGGAGGCGGACCGCGCGGGTCGCCCCGGGCTCGTCATCGAGGCGGGTACGGCGCTCGGTGGGTCGGCCATCGTGATGGCCGCCGCGAAGTCGCCCGAGCGGCCGATGAAGGTCTACGACGTGTTCGGGATGATCCCCGAGCCCAGCGAGCGTGACGGCGCCGACGTGCACAAGCGCTACGAGAAGATCGTCTCCGGCGAGTCCAAGGGGGTCGGCGGCGGCGAGTACTACGGCTACCGCGACGACCTCTACACCGAGGTCACCGAGTCGTTCGCCCGCCTCGGCGTCCCCGTCGGCGAGAACAGCGTCGACCTGGTCAAGGGCCTGTTCCAGGACACCATCCACCTCGACGAGCCGGTGGCACTCGCCCACCTCGACGGCGACTGGTACGAGTCGACGATGGTCTGCCTCGAGCGGATCGCGCCGCTGCTGGTCCCGGGCGGCAGGATCGTGCTCGACGACTACTGGGCCTGGTCGGGCTGCCGGGCCGCCGTCGACGACTACACCGCCGACAAGCCGGAACTGCACGTCGAGCGCCGGGCCAAGGTGCAGATCGTGCGCATCTGACGGCTCCGCCGTTTTCGGCCCGCGGCCTCAAGTCACGTGGTGCAATGGACGAAAGTAAAGACGTCGCACCCACGTCCCTTGGAGCAGCACCCCATGCACCCCCGTCTCACCGTCGTCGGCACCGCTCTCGTCTCGGTCTTCGCGGCCGGCCTGGCCACCCTCGGCCTCGCGCCCGCCTCGCCCGCGAGCGCGGCCACCGCGAACGACATCCGCGTCGGCACCTTCAACATCGTCACGGTCAGCGCCGACGGCAACGCGTCGGGCGAGCGCAAGGTGTGGAGCCAGCGACGCGGCACCGTGATCAGTCAGATCCTGCGCCAGGGCCTCGACGTCGTGGGCGTGCAGGAGGCCAACCAGAGCTCGATCTACGGCAGCCGGCTGGTCGACGACAAGCGCAACCAGTACCTCGACCTGCGCGCCGGGCTGAACAAGGCCGGCGCCGCCTACCAGGTCACCAGCGTCTACCCGTACAACTGCTACAAGGCGTGGAGCTCGCGCAACTGCCACTACCGCAACCGCGCCGCCTCCGGGGACAACCGGATCCTCTACAACACCCGCACGATGACGCTGCTGCACAAGGGTGCCTACAAGTACCCCCACCAGGTCCGCAGCAAGACCGCGCGGTACCTCGGCTGGGCGGTGTTCCGGGTCAATGCGACCCAGCGCGAGGTGCTCTTCGTGACCACGCACCTCGACCCCTACAGCCGCTCGGTGCGGGTCGCCCAGTGGCACGACCTGATCCGCAAGGTGAACGGTCTGGCGCACGGCCGCCCGGTCGTCGTCACCGGTGACCTCAACACCACGAAGTACTCCGACTGGGCGGGTGGCGTCATGTCGGCGATGCACCAGAGCGGGTACGACGACGTGCTGAACCAGCGCTACCGGACGAACCCCAGCCCCATCAGGGCGGAGCAGCACCACGCACGCGTTCATCAACTCGTTCAACGGGTGGCGCCGCGACGTGACGAAGTACTCCTACTGGGACGACCGCGCGAAGACCGGCAACGGGGTCGACTGGATCTGGACCCGCGGCGTCCACGTCAGCGACGCGGAGGTGGTCGCCGACCTCGACGAGCGGACCGGACAGATCGTGGGCACCATCCCGTCCGACCACCACATGGTGAAGGCCGGCATCACCGTTCCCTGACCGGCCCCGGCCCGCGGGCCGGGGATAGGGTCGGCGCATGCACGCCGAGCCGCCGCGGTACGTCGACGGGCTGCCCCGTCCGGGCCGCACGCTGGTGATGGGTGTGCTCAACGTGACACCCGACTCGTTCTCCGACGGCGGGCGCTACCTCGACCCTGCCGTGGCGGTCGACCACGGCCGCGCGCTGGTGGCGGAGGGCGCCGACCTCGTCGACGTCGGCGGCGAGTCCACCCGCCCGGGCGCGACGCGTCCCTCGCCCGAGGAGGAGCTGGACCGGGTGCTGCCCGTCGTGCGGGCGCTGGCCGGGGACGGCGTACTCGTCTCGGTGGACACGATGCGCGCCTCGGTGGCGTCCGCCGCGGTCGAGGCCGGGGCGGTGCTGGTCAACGACGTCTCCGGAGGGCTGGCCGACGAGGCGATGCTGTCCACGGTCGCCGCGCTCGACGTGGCCTACGTGCTGATGCACTGGCGGGCGCACTCGACGCAGATGCAGCGGTTCACCGACTACGGCGACGTGGTCGCCGACGTCTCGGCCGAGCTCCGCGAGCGGCTCGACGCGGCGGCGCAGGCGGGGGTCCGTCCGGAGCGGGTCGCGGTCGACCCCGGCATCGGCTTCTCCAAGACCGCCGACCAGAACTGGGACGTGCTGGCCGGCATGGAGCGGCTCCACGACCTGGGCCACCCGGTGCTGATCGCCACCAGTCGCAAGCGCTTCCTGGGTGCGCTGCTGGCCGACGCCGCCGGTGAGCTGCGGCCCACCGAGCTCCGCGAGGACGGCACGACGGCCACGTCGACGCTCGCCGCCGCGGCAGGGGCCTGGTGCATCCGCACCCACACCGTGCGCGCGACGCTCGACGCGGTGAAGGTCGCGCAGCGCTGGGCCACGGGCGCCCGGGTCTCGGGGGTCGTGCGTGGCTGACCGGTCAGCGGTGCACGCCGAGGTCGAGGCGGTCAACACGGCGTTCTACCAGGCGTTCGAGAGCGCCGACCTCGACGCCATGCAGGACCTGTGGCTCGACGACCCCGAGACGCTCTGCGTCCACCCGGGGGCGCTGCCGGTCCGCGGCACCGGAGCCATCAACCGGTCGTGGGCGTTGATCATGGCGAACACGCCGTACATCCAGTTCTTCCTCACCGACGTGGAGGTCAGTGTCATCGAGGACGTGGCCTCGGTGACCTGCACCGAGAACGTCCTGACCGGCGACGAGACCACCGGGCCGGACGCGTTCGGTGGTGCGAAGGCGGTGGCCACCAACGTGTTCGTGCGCACACCGGGAGGCTGGCGGTTGTGGATCCATCACGCCTCCCCGGTACTGTCGGTGGACAACCATGACGACGCATGACCACTCGCCCGGGCTCGGGGCCGACCGGCTCGCCGTGCGCGGCATCGAGGCACTCGGGCACCACGGTGTCTTCGAGTTCGAACGACGCGAGGGTCAACGCTTCGTGGCCGATCTGGTGCTGGGGATCGACACCCGGGACGCAGCACGCAGTGACGACTTGCAGCAGACCGTCGACTACGGAAGCCTCGTGTCGAAGGTAAAGAGTGCCATCGAGACCGACCCTGTCGACCTCATCGAGACGCTGGCCCAGCGCATCGCCGACGTCTGCCTCGCGGATCCGCGGGTGCAGTGGACCGAGGTGACCGTGCACAAGCCGGACGCCCCCGTCGAAGCGACGTTCTCGGACGTCACCTTGACGATCACCCGAACAAGATCCGGAGCCCGACCGTGACTGAGACCCCCAACCCGCACATCGTCGACGCCGACACCCTGACGGGGGAGATGCACCCGATCCGACGCTGCGTGATCGCAGTCGGGTCCAACCTGGGGGAACGCCTCAACAACCTGCAAGGAGCGGTCAACTCGCTCGCGGACACCCCCGAGGTCTGGGTCACCGCGGTGTCCCCGGTCTACGAGACCGCGCCGGTCGACGCCCCCGAGGACTCCAAGGACTACCTCAACGCGGTCGTCCTCGCCGACACCACGCTGTCCGCCCGCACCCTGCTCGAGCGTGCGCTGGCCGTCGAGGACGCCTACGGCCGGGAGCGTACGACGGAGAAGCACGCCCCGCGCACCCTCGACGTGGACCTCATCGTCGTGGGCGACCGCCGGGCCAACGACGACGACCTGGTGCTGCCGCACCCCAAGGCCCACGAGCGCGCGTTCGTGCTCGCTCCCTGGAACGACGTCGAGCCGGACGCCGAGCTCCTGGACCAGGGCCCGGTGGTGGAGCTGCTCGCCAAGACCGGCGACCAGAGGATCACGCGGCGCGACGACCTCAGCCTCAACCTGCAGTGAACCGCGGGTGAGCGCCGACCGGGGCGACGGGAGCGAGCCGCCCCCGTCCGGCGGCCACATCCGCACCACCAGCCCGGGTGCCATCACCGGCTCGGCCCTCGCCGGTCTCGTGCTGGGCTGGGCCGTGCGCCCGGTCAGCATCCGCCTCAACGGCGCCGCCCCGACCGTGGGGTGGGTGCCCGTGCTGGCACTCGCGTTCGTCGCGCTCGTCGTCGGGTCCGTCGCCTGGTCGACGCACCGCTCGCTGCACCGCCGCCACGAGCGGCTCCAGCCGCACCACGCCGTGAACCGGCTGGTGCTGGCCAAGTCCTGTGCGCTCGCCGGCGCGGTGTTCGCCGGGGCCTACTTCGGCTATGCGCTGGCCTGGGTCAACCTGAGCGACGCCGAGCTGGCGCACCAGCGGATGCTGCACGCCGGGGTCGGCGGGGTCGCGGGTGTGGCGCTCGTCGCTTCCTCCCTGCTCCTCGAACGAGCGTGTCGGGTCAGTCGCGACGACTGATGGCCCTACCCTGACCTCATGGCCAGTGCTTCCCCTTCTGTCCCTGCTGCCTCTTCCGTCACTCCGCTCACCAGTCCCGCCGCCGGCCCGCGTCCGGGTCGCCGCCGTCAGCGCAGCGTCCGCGTGACCGTCGCCGTGGCGCTCCTCGGTGTCGCCACGGCTCTCGTGCTGGTGGCGCTGCCGACGCAGTCCCCGGTGTGGCTCAGCGTGGCGTCCGTGGTGGCGCTGGCCAGCGGCTGGGCAGCCGCCCGGATCGTCTACACCGAGCTCGCCCAGAGCCGGCGCGAGGCCGCGGCCGACCGGGCCGCGCAGGCCATCGCCTACCGCAGCATGTTCTCCGAGCGGGCCACCGAGCACGCCGAGTTCACCACCGCGATGACCGACCGGATCGTGCGCCGCGACGCGGAGATCGCCGAGCTGGAGACGACCGTCGTCGCCGCCGAGAAGCGCGCCATCGAGGCCGAGGCCCGGGTGCAGCGTGAGGCCCGGCGGGCCAACGACGCCCAGGACAAGGTCGCCGAGCTGTCCGAGCGGGTCCAGGAGCTGGAGATCCGCAAGGCCGAGGAGGACGACGAGCTGGCCACCTGGCACTCCGACCTCGACGTGCCGCTGCCGGTCACCGGAGACGGCCTGAACCTCGACATCGACGCGGTCGTGGACCTGATCGCGTGGGAGGAGCGGGTCGCCGTCGGCGCCCGCGCCCCCGAGTCCGAGGCCAAGAAGCACGCCTGACCTGCGGTGACCGGTCGGGGAGGGTGCCCGCTCGGCCCACCTCCCGGCGCCCGCGTGACGGCACCCCTCGGTGCCCTGCCGCTGCCCCTCCCGGGCACGGCGTCCGACCTGCCTCTCGGTATGTTGTCGAGTCGTGAAGACGGGGACCGGTAGCAGCGGCGGCCGGTGGGGCCGAGCGCTCCGCGGCCTCGTCGCAGGGACCCGTGCGGCGCTCCGGCCGGGCGCCCCCGGCTACCTCCCCGAGGAGCCGCTGCTCAGCGTCGTCGTCCCCGTCTACCAGGTCGAGGCCTACCTCGCGGAGTGCCTCGACTCGCTGACCTCGATGCGCTACCGCAACGTCGAGATCATCGTCGTCGACGACGGGTCCACCGACGGCAGCGCCGCGATCGTCGAGCGCTACCGGGCGCAGGACGACCGGGTCCGCGTCGTACGCCAGGAGAACGCGGGGCTCGGCGCCGCCCGCAACCGGGGCATCCAGGAGGCCACCGGCGACCTGGTCACCTTCGTCGACTCCGACGACACGGTCACCCCCAACGGCTACGCCAAGATGGTCCGGATCCTCCGCCAGACGGGTTCGGACTTCGTCGTCGGCTCGCTGCGTCGCCAGGTGCGCGGGCGCTACCTCGAGCGGCACTGGCTGCGCCGCCTGCACGCCGAGCAGCGGCTGGCGATCACCATCGACGACGCGCCCGACATGCTCGGCAACATCTGGGCGGTCACCAAGGTGTTCCGGCGCGACTTCCTCCAGCGCATCGGCCTGGAGTTCCCGGTGGGGGTCCGCTACGAGGACCAGGTGCCGATCACCCGGGCCTACCTCGAGGCCCGCTCGTTCGACGTGATCACCGACTCGGTGTACCTCTGGCGCACCCGCGCGGAGGGCACCTCGATCACCCAGCAGAAGCACCACGCCCAGGACCTGCGGGACCGGCTGGCCGCCAAGCAGCAGGTCGCCGACCTGCTCGACCAGGGCGCCTCCCCGCGCGTGGTCAGCCAGTGGTTCACCAAGGTGTTCCGGCTGGACCTGCCGCCCTACTACCGCGCCGCGCTGTCGAGCGACGAGTCCTACTGGGCGGTGCTGACCACCGCGACGGCCTGGCTGGTGGAGCACGCGCCCGAGCGCACCTGGGACCTGCTCGAGCTGCGGTTCCGGGTCACCGCGCGCCTGGTCGCCCGGCGCGACCGTGAGGGGCTGCGGCGGTTCCTCGGTGTGCCGCAGCTCGAGACGTCGAACTTCGACGTCCGCAACCACGACGGCGCGCTGGTCGCCGACATCGGCCCGCTGGGCGAGGACGGCGCGGACGACGAGGACCTGCTGCGCCTGCAGGACGTCGACCTGCCCAGCACCGCGCAGCTCGACGAGGTCGGCTGGAGCCCGTCCGGACGGGTCGAGCTGCGCGGCTCGGCGCTGATCCGGCACCTCTCGCCCGAGCGGTACGACGTCCGCACCCGTCTCGAGCTCCGGCCGCCCGGCTGGTCGACGAGCGCGCCGCTGCCGGTCGCCGCGGAGCAGCGGACGACCGTCGAGGCCAACCGCTTCGCCCGACGGGTCTACGAGGACCACGCCGGTTCCGGCTTCACCGCGTCCTTCGACCTCGCGGACGTGGTCGCGGCCTCCGAACTCGACCGCCCCACGTCGTGGCGTGCCGCCGTGCTGCTCGAGGCGGCCGGGGTGCGGCGCTCGGGGTGGTTCGTCCAGCGCAACGACGTCGGTACCGCCCGTGGCCGGCACGCCGCCCTGGTGGAGGACGCCCTGGTCATCGACTCCTGGGACCGTCGCCGCGGCTGGGGCGTGACCGTGCACCGCCGGCACGCCGCCGTGCTCGACGCCCGGATCGACGACGGTCACCTCGACATCCGGACCCGGGTGGGACCAGGGCAGACCGTCAGCGGGCTGACCCTGGCGGAGGAGCCGGTCCCGGTCGACGTACGGCCTGACCCGGATGCCGCCGACACCCTGCTGCTGCGGGTTGCCGTCCGCGAGCTGGAGAACCGGCTGCCCGGTGCGCTGCGGGTGACCAGCACGGACCCCGGCCAGGGGGACGTCGAGGCAGTCAGAGGCCTGCCGCTGGTGGTCGTGGGCGACCTCGACTGGGTGCACCCCGGCGACGGGGCCGCGGTCGCGCTGGTCACCGCCGGCGACCGGGGGCTCGAGGTCGTGCCGCGGGGTCCGCACCTGCTGCTCGACTCGGTCTCGTTCGGCGACGAGACGATCACGGTGCACGGCACCGCGCACGACGTCCCACGGTTCAGCCTCCGGCTCACCGGCGACCGCGTCGACGGGGAGCGTTGCACGGTGGACGTCCGGGCGGACGGGTCGTTCGAGGCTGCCGTCCCGACCACCTTCACCTTCTGGGACGGCGGCCGCACCACGCTGTGGCGCGACGTCTACCGCCTGAGCGCCGAGACCGACGGGACCGAGGTCGCCGTCCGCGCCACCCGTGGGCTGCAGCAGGACGCACCCGCGCAGACGCGAGGCTGGCGGGTCCGGATCTCCGCGTCCCGGGTGCTGGCCTTCCGGCGGGTCAAGGACCTCGACCCGGGCCACGCGAGTCAGTACGGACGCCAGGTGCTGCGGCGCACCGTCTACGCCGCGGCCCGGCACGCACCGCGCCGTGACGCCGTGGTCTTCGAGAGCTTCGCCGGCACCAGCACCGGCGACAGTCCCGGGGCCCTCTGCCGGGCGCTGCTCGACCAGTCGGCCGGACTGGACCTGCTGTGGAGCGTGAGCGACGCCGCGCTCCCGGTCCCCGCCGGCACCCGGCCCCTGCTCCAGGGGTCGGCCGCGTGGTTCGAGGCACTCGGCGCCGCCCGCTTCGTGGTGACCAACGGGCTGCTGCCGGTCTGGTTCGACACGGCCGAGGACCAGGTGCTCGTGCAGACCTGGCGGGGCCAGCCGCTGCGCCGGCTGGGTCCCGACGTCAACGACCCGCGGGCGCTCGACGAGGACGACGACGTGCTCGCCCGGCAGGCCGCGCAGTGGAGGCTGCTCGCGTCACCGAGCTCCTTCTGCAGCAGCACGCTGGGGTCCGCGCTCGGTGTCACCGGTCGCGCGGTCGACGTGGGCTCCCCGCGCAACGACGTGCTGATGAACGGCCGGGCGGACGGGGTCCGCGCCGACGTGCGACGGCGGCTGGGCGTGACACCCGACCAGCGCGTGGTGCTCTACGCCCCGACCTGGCGCGAGAACGCGCGGGTGGGCGGCCACCACGAGAAGGTGCTCTTCCTGGACGCCGAGACCCTGACGGCCGCGCGCAGCGACGTCGTGCTCCTCGTCCGTGGTCACGCCAACACCGCCGCGGCGCCGACCGTGCGCGGCGAGCGGGTCGTGGACGTCACGACGTACCCCGACGCCGCGGAGCTCTACCTGGCCGCCGACGTGCTGGTCAGCGACTACTCCTCGGCGGTCTTCGACTTCGCGCTCACCGACAAGCCGATCGTGCTGCTCGCGCCCGACCTCGAGGAGTACCAGCTCGGCAACCGTGGCCTGTACGTCGACCTGGCCGGTGACCCGCCCGGCCCGCTGGTGCGCACGACCGCTCAGCTGCTCGACGTCCTCGACACGCTGGCCGACCCGGCCGTCCCCGACGCCTGGGCCGACGCCCGGCGCCGGGTGCGCGAGACCTACGGCGCCCTGGAGGACGGCCACGCAACACAGCGGCTGCTCCCCCTGGTGTTCGGGGAGAGCAGCCGCTGAGGGGTGCGAGGAGCCGGACGTGTCCTAGCGCTGCCAGACCCGGGCCCAGTCGACACGCATGACCGACTTCGTCGCCATGTGCGCCCGGTCGAGGTACTTCAGCTCCCAGTCCGAGCTCAGCAGGCTGAGGATGAGGTACTCGTCGGTGTGCGAGAGCGCCCGCGTGGTCGAGTAGATCCTCTGGCCGTCGATGTAGAACGTGTAGCCGCCGGTCGTCCAGTCCACCGCGAACACGTGGTAGCTGTTCCACCACGAGTCGTAGGAGGGCTTGAGCTTGGCCGCCGCCGGCCACACGCCGCCGTTCCTGACGTCCTTGCGTGTCGCGCTCTTGTAGTAGAGGAAGTTCGCCAGCCCCCCGCCCGGGTAGCCCTGGCCGAAGAACTCGGCGACGTCGATCTCGGCGCCGCTCCTCGCGGGGCTGCCGGGGAACGAGTTGTAGTTCAGCGACTGCAGCCAGAACGACCCGTGCTGGCCGCGTCCCTGCTGGAACTTGACGCGGGCCGCCGCGACGCCGTGGGTGAACCGGAACGTGTTGACGGTCGAGATCTGGCCGTTGAGGTACTTGGTCGAGCCGTACTTCAGCACCTTCAGGGCGACGTTGCCGCCGCCGACCGTGACGGCACGAGGGTCGCTCTTCGACCGTGTGCGGCCCGCGGTGTAGAGGCCCTGGTTGCGGATGTTCCACCACGAGCTCAGCGAGGACCCGCCGAACTCGTCGCTGAACCGCAGCCCCCAGGTGTTCGCGGACTCCGAGGTCATGATGGAGGGCGCGCCGTACCGGGCGGCGGCAACAGCACGCACCGGCGCAGTGCCGATGTTCCCGCGGTAGAGCGCCGTGCCGTCCGACCGCTGCTTGGTCGTGCGCGATGTTGACCCACCGGCCTCCGACGTTGCGTTGGAACGTCACGGAGCGACCGGCCCGCACGGGGCTGAACTTCGCGACCACCGAGTTGGCGGCTGAGGCCGCGCTGGCCACCGACCGGCCACGCTGCGCGATCTGGGGCAGGACGTAGATCGAGCTGCTCTGCGTGACCGGACGCACGGTCCGGGTGCCGCTGGCGGTCTGGCCCTTGCCCTTGTAAGCCCTGGCCACCACCTTGTAGGCGGTCGGCGCGCTCACGCCCGGGGCGCTCAGCCGGTAGGTGCCGTACTTGGTCGTCCAGCCGGTCTTCACCGTCCGCCACGCGCCGGCGGAGTACCCCACCAACGAGACGGGCCGGGCGAGTCGCGTCGAGACCCGGCCGGTTGCGGCGAAGGACTCGCCGATGACCGGGGAGGTCGGGGTGACGGAGAGCGAGGTGCTCGCGAGGGCCGGCTGGGCCGGCGTCGCCAGTGTCAGCCCGGCGGCCGTCACCACGACGGCGGAGGCAGACGCGAGCCAGGAACGGGTGCGGTTCATGGCCCAAAGGTTAAAGGGTCTGGGACGGATGTGACCCGGAAACGTTAAAGAACCTCCCGAGGACCCGACCTGCCGCTCGCGTGCGGACCGGCGCCGCTGGATACCCTGAGGCGGGCTCGAGCGGGCCGTGCGGACCCCCGCGTCCGGTCCCGGCGCGACGCCCGCACCGGAGATCGGGAAGGTCGGCAGATGGTGAAGGAGCAGGCACTCGCGAGGTCGCGGCGTGCCCTGCGGCGCGCCGCCGGCAAGGTCCGCGGCGCCGACACCGGTCCCGAGCACGAGCCCGAGGAGGACCCCGGACACCGACGACGTGCGCCTGCTGCTCGACACCCCGCTCTTCGATGCCGACTGGTACGCCGGGGTCGCCGGCTGCAGCACCGACCCGGAGCGCGCCGCCCGCCACTACCTCCGGCACGGCGCCCGCCGTGGGCTCTGGCCGCACCCGCTGTTCGTCCCCGAGCGGGTCGGTGCCCGGGCCGCGGACGCCGTCGGCGACGCGGACCCCCTCGTCGCCTACCTCCGGGAGCGGCTGTTCGACGTGTCGCCGCACCCGCTGTTCGAGGTGGGCGCCTACCTGCGCGAGCACCCGGAGGCGGCCGAGCACCGCAGCGGCCCGCTGGGGCACTACGTCGAGCACGGCGCCGCCGCGGGCTTCGCGCCGAACCGGTGGTACACCCCGCACCCCGACGAGCCCCGCGGTCTGGCCGACTGGGCGGCGGCCCGCTGGCACGCGTGGGACGACCGCAGGCGGCGGATGCCGCGCGAGCGGGTCGGCTCGGTCGGTGACACCGGCTCGGCCCTGCTGGAGCCCCACGTGCGTCCGGATCCCGCGGTCCCGGACCCCACGGTCACGGTGGTCACCGAGGCGCGGCGCGACCCCGAGGTGCTCGCCGCGTCGTTGCGGTCGGTGGCCGCCCAGGGGCTGCGGGACGTCGAGGTCCTCGTCGTCACCGACGGTGCCGTCGCGGACCTCGAGGACCGGCTCTCCGCGGCCGTGCCGGACCTGCCCCTGACCTTCGTGCCGCACGAGGGCACCCGGGCCTCCGTGGGGCTCGACCTCGCGCTGGCGCGGGCGACCGGCGACTTCCTCGCGTGGCTGGTGCCCGGGGACACCTGGGAGCCGGGCCGGATCCGGCTGCTCGCGGCCACCGCCCGGGAGCACGAGGCCGACGTCGTGCTCGACACGATGCGGGTGCGCCGCGAGGGCAAGCCCGACGTCTTCGCGGCCGCGGTGCCGCCCTCGCCCGCCCGTCCGTCGAGCCTCGTCGCCGTCGACCTGGGACGTCTCCTGGTCCGTCGTACGGCGTTGGCGGACGTGGGCGGGTTCGACACGACGCTGTCCGGCGGCTGGGAGGCGGACCTGTCGTTCCGGCTGCTGCGCCATCGCGCCGCGCGGCCGGTGCCGGTCGTGGGCACGACGCGCGACCAGACCCTCGCCCAGCGGGCCCGGGAGCTCGACCCGGCCGTGCGACCGGTCCCCGACCACGCGACCGTGCCGACCTGGACCGACGTGGCGTTCAACCGGCACGCCGTCGACTGGGAGGCCCTCGCCACCGCCGAGCGCCGGGCCGACCTGGTGTCGGTGGTGATCCACACGCACGAGGACTTCCGGATGACCCGTGGCAGCGTGGCCAGCGTGATGGCCGCCGGCGCCCCCGACGGGCTGGTCGTCGAGTGCATCGTGCTCGACAACGGGTCGAGTGCGCTCGTCTCGCAGGTGCTGGACTCGCTGGAGAGCCAGCACGCCGGCGTCCGGGTCCTGCACCAGCCGGCCAACCTGGGTCACGCGCTCGGCACCAACATGGCCGTCCAGCAGGCGCGCGGTGCGACCGTGGTGTTCCTCGACAACGACACCGTGGTGCACGCGGGCTGGCTGGGACCGCTCGTGCGCCGTCTCGAGGACCCCGAGGTGCTGGCTGCGCAGTCCCTGCTGCTCCACCCGTCCGGTGCCGTTCAGGGCGCGGGCATCGCGTTCCCGGGCACTGGCGGGCTGCCCTACCCCTTCCTGGACGGCTTCCCCGTCGAGGACGCTGCCGGCGTCGACCGGCTGGAGTTCGCGGCGCTGAGCGGCGCGGCACTGGCGGTGCGCATCGACGACGTCATCGCGCTGCGCGGGTTCGACCCGTTGTTCCGCAACGGCCTGGAGGACGTCGACCTGTGCCTGCGGCTGGCCGCGCTGCGCCCCGGGCGCTGCGTCGTCGAGCCGGACTCGGTGGTGACCCACCTCGAGCCGCGCACTCCCGGCCGGTTCGCCAAGGTGGTCCGCAACCGCCGGCTGTTCCTCGACCGGTGGGGTGACGACACGCCCCATGACGACATCCGGCTCTGGGCGGACCGCGGCTTCGACGTGGTCGGCCACGAGATCCGCACGGTGGTCGACGAGGACCGGCGGCTGTGCACCCCCGAGCCGGTGCTGGTCCGCTCGCCGGCCGCCCGCGCCTCGGTGGTGGAGGGCGCGCCGCGGCTGCGCTGGGCCATCAAGAACCCCGCGACGCCCGGCGAGTGGGGCGACTGGTGGGGCGACACGCACTTCGCGAACTGCCTGGCGGCGTCCCTGCGCTCGCTCGGGCAGGAGGTGGTCATCGACCGTCGCGACGAGTTCTACCGGCGCAGCGGCCATCTCGACGACGTCGTCCTCACCCTGCGTGGCCGCTCGGAGTTCCGCCCGTCGTACGGCCAGGTCAGCATCGCGTGGGTGATCTCCCACCCCGAGATGGTGTCCCGCGGCGAGGCCACGGCCTACGACCGCCTCCTGGCCGCGAGCATCTCCTGGTCCGCGCGGATGTCCCGGCTGTGGGGCTTCCCCGTGGAGCCGCTGCTGCAGGCCACCGAGCCGGAGCTGTTCCACCCGGACCGCGCCGAGCCGGACACCGGCCACGCCGTGCTGTTCGTCGGCGGATCCCGCGGCGAGCTCCGGCCGATGGTCCGCGACGCCCTGGAGGTCGGTCTGCCGCTCGCCGTCTACGGCAAGCAGTGGGAGGACTTCATCCCGCCGCGGTTCATCGAGGGACAGTTCGTGCCCAACGACCAGCTCGGGGCGATGTACGCCGCCGCCGGGGTGGTCCTCAACGACCACTGGGACGACATGCGGGCCGACGGCTTCGTCTCGAACCGGCTGTTCGACGCCGCCGCCAGCGGGGCCCGGGTCGTCACCGACGACGTCGCCGGTCTCGACGGCCTCTTCGGGGCCTCGGTGCAGGTGGTGCACGACGCGGGCGAGCTGGCCGCGCTGGTCCGCTCCCAGGACCTCGACCGGGTGTTCGGCACCCGGGAGGAGCGCCGCGCCGTCGCCGAACGTGTACGTCGCGAGCACTCGTTCCTGCACCGAGCCCAGCGGCTGCTCGAGGTCGCGCTCGAGGTCCGTGCCGAGCAGGCCGCGCGCCGGTGACGCTGCTCACGGCACCGGGTGTCGGCCGCTGACCCGTGTCGCCCCGAGGACCGCGCCTGCGAGAGGATGGCCGGGTGACCCCCACGACTGACGAGGCCGCACCCCTGCGTGACCTGACGGCTGCCCTGCCCGCAGGCTGGTCGGCAGACACGCCTGGGGAGGCAGATGCCCCCGAGCTGACCGCCCTGCTGCGGCGGCACGAGGAGGCGGGGCGGGGCTGGCCCGGGGCGACGGAGGCCGACCTGCTCGTCGACATCTCCCCGAAGGACGGCGAGACCCGCGAGAACGTCGTGATCCGGGGCGAGGACGGCGCCGTCCTCGGCTGGAGCAGCGCGCACGACCGGGCCGCCGGCCGGATGCTGCTGGTGATGATCGTGGACCACGCGCTCGAGGCCGAGACCGCGGACCGGGTGGCGGAGCTGCTGTTCCGGTGGGCCGACGCCGTCGCCCGGGTGATCGGCGACCGACGCGACCTCGACGTGCAGCAGATCGACAGCGGTGCGTTCGCGGAGGACTCGCGGCAGCACGGCTGGCTGGAGCGAGCCGGCTTCACCAAGGTCCGGACCTGGTGGCAGATGTCCCGTCCGGTCGAGCCGGAGGAGGCCGCCCGCGACGCGGAGGCCAAGGAGGGCGTCCGGATCCGGCCCGTGGAGCGGCAGGGCACCGGGATGCCCGACGAGGACGACCTGCGCACCGTCCACGACATCCTCGAGAGCGCGTTCGCCGACCACTTCAACTCCCACGAGGAGACGTTCCAGGAGTTCGTGTCGAGGCTCCGCGAGGACCCCGGGCACCGCTGGGACCACTGGTGGATCGCCGAGCTCGTCGACGGCGACGAGCCCGAGCCCGCCGGTGCGCTGGTCGCGGCCGTGACCGTGGGCGACGACGGCGAGCCGGACGGCAGCTACGTCGAGTACATCGGCGTGCTCCAGAACGCCCGCGGCCGCGGGGTCGCCAAGTCCCTGCTCAACACCGTCATCGCGGACGCCGCCGAGCGCTCGCGCGACCGGGTCGGCCTCGAGGTCGACGCCGACTCCCCGACGGGGGCCGACCAGCTCTACGTCTCGATGGGCTGGAAGACGAAGTACGTGACCGAGTCGTGGCACCGCAACGTGCCCGTGACCGGGTCCTGAGGAGGAACCACATGCCAAGCCCGTCCCCGAGGCGGCTGCGCGAGCGCGTGTCCGACAAGGCCGCGCGCACCCTGCGCCGCACCAAGGAACAGGCCCGTCCGGCCACCGCCCGCGTCGAGTCGGCGGTCCAGGCGGCCGGTGCTGCCCGCACGCCCGCGGCGCCCGCCCCCGTGCCCGTGCCGCAGCCCGCAGACCCGGCCCTGCCGCTGGTCGACCGGCTGCTGCACGACGGCGACCTGCCCGCCGCGGTGCTGGGCCAGGTGCGCACCTGGGTGGCCGACGGGCGGCCCCAGGCCGCGGTCAGCCTCGGCGAGTCGCTGCGGACCCGACAGGCGACGCGCGACCTGGGCGACCTGGCCAGTGGTGTCGCGGCCTTCCACCGCGGGTTCGTCGAGCTGGCCTGGGCGCGGCTGCAGGGGCTGGGCGCGCGGGTCTGGGCGCCCTACGCGCCCGAGGAGTACCTCCGCTGCGGCCTGCGGCACGACCGCGACCGGGTGGTCACCGAGGTCCGTCGCCTGATCGCCGAGGAGCCGGACCTGGTCCACCTGGGCGACTGGATCACCCTGGCCGGTGTCGCCTTCGGCGCCGGGGAGCACGACCTGGCCGACGAGATCCTCGTGCTCGTCGACAAGACCGCGGACCAGACGCCGGACCGCCCGGCCGGCATCGACCGCCGCCGCGAGTGGCTGCGGCCGTGGCTGCAGGCCGAGGTCGGGCGCACCGCGCCGCGCCACGAGCGGCCCGTCTTCGCGGTGATGGACTACGGCCACCCGCAGCCGTCCCGCGGCTCGGCCAACATCGGCGACCACGTGCAGAGCATCGCCTCGCTGGGCCACCTGGTGCGTCACCAGGGCGTCCGCTTCCACGGCGAGGACGACCTCGTCTCGCTGCTCGAGCGGCTCGCGTCGCGCACCCGGCCCGAGCTGCGGCTCGACGGGGTCGACGCCGACCTCGACGTGCTGACCATCCACCGCGACGCGTCGATGTACCAGGAGATCCCCGAGGGCACCTGGACGCTCTGCTTCGGGTGGTTCATGCACCAGCTGTTCAAGGAGAGCTACGGCTTCCCGCTGCACGACGCGCTGCGCCCGCTGTTCGTGTCGTTCCACTGCAACAAGCGCGACCTGCTCACCGACGACGCGATCGCCTACCTCAAGCGCTACGGCCCGGTCGGCTGCCGCGACTGGACGACGGTCTACCTGCTCCTGTCGGCCGGGGTGCCGGCCTTCTTCTCCGGCTGCATGACCACGACGGTGAGCACGGTCTTCCCCGAGCTCGACGAGCGGCCGCCCCGCACCGCGCCGGTCGGCTACGTCGACGTACCGAACAGCGAGCCGGGTGCCCCGACCTACGCCCACTCCGACCGGGCGGTCCGCACGAAGTCGTTCCTCGAGAACTGCGACCGGGCGGTCGAGCTGCTCGAGACCTACCGCCGCGAGCTGTCGGCGGTCGTCACGAGCCGGCTGCACGCCTACCTGCCGCTGCGCTCGCTCGGGGTCCCGGTGGACTTCCGGCCGGGCAACCTCTCCGACATCCGCTTCGACGGCCTGCAGGGCATCACCGACGCCGCGTTCGAGGACATCCGCACCGGCATCATCGACATCCTGGAGGGCGTCTTCACGCTGATCCTGGCCGGCGCGAGCCAGGACGAGGTCTACGCGCGCTGGCGCGAGCTGACCGCGGACCGGGTGGCCGCCGCCGAGCAGCGGCTGCACGCGGCGGCGGCCCCGCTTCCGGCCATGCCGGAGCAGCTGGCCGAGCGGGTCGCCCGCGCCGTGTCCGGCACCGAGACCGTCGCCGGGTCGGGTGGCCCCGACGGGGAGCCCGTGCACGTCGCCGTCTTCGTCACCAAGGCCGAGGTCGGCCGCCTGGTGCCGCTGGTGTCCTCGTTGCGCGAGCACTCGTCCCGGCCGCTGCACCTGTGGATCCTCGGCCGGCCCAAGGGCGACCAGGCCCGGGCCAGGCTCGCCAAGACGTTCCCCGACGTCACGTTCAGCTGGGTCCGGACCGGCGGGCTCGACCGGGCGTTCCCGACGCCCTACCGCGTCCCCAACACGGCCGCGCGGGTGCTGCTGCGCGAGCTGCTGCCCGAGGTCGACCGGGTGGTCGTGCTGCCCGCGGCCGCGGTGGTCGAGGGCGACGTCGCGGAGCTGGCCGGGCTCGACCTCGGTGGCCACGCCTTCGCAGCCGCCCGGTCGCGCGAGGACACGACCAGCGGCTTCCACCGGCTGCACGGTGCCGCGGCGCGGTTGGGCCGGGCCACGGACCGCTCCGCCGAGCTGCGACGTACGGCGCACTCGCTGCACGCCTTCGACTTCGACGCGTTCTCGACGGACCTGCTCGTGGTGGACCTGCCGCGGCTCGCCGAGCAGGTGCCGGCGTCGACCGCGATCGGGCTGATGCAGCACTATGGCCTGCGCCCCGACGAGGTGCTGCTGTACGTCGCCGGGCCGGACCGCGCGGAGATCCCCGACCGCTGGCAGCACGAGCCGACCGAGGACGCCGTGGGTGACCCGCTGCTGGTCCGCTGGAGCGGTGCCCGACCGTGGGACCACGACTTCGCGCCCGAGCAGGACCGCTGGCAGCGACACACCAGGAAGCCGGTCCCGGCCGACATTGCGTAGCCTTGCCGCGGACGGGGTGAGGGGCTGAGTCAGGAGATCATGACGCGGATGGAACTGTCGGTGGGGCGTCTCAAGCGCACCCGCGGCGCCCAGTTCGTCAAGCGGGCGGTGCTGCGCCGTGGCGGCCCGATGCTGCCCCGGCTCAGCGTCGTGGTGCCGTTCCACGCCGCGGTCGGCCAGCTCGAGACGTGTGTCGACAGCCTGCTGGCGCAGACCCACCCCAACCTGGAGATCGTCCTGGTCGACGACGGCTCCGTGGACGGCTCGGCCGAGGTGGCCGAGCGGCTGGCCCGTGAGCACCGCAACGTCCGGCTGGTCAGCCAGCCGCACCGCGGCGTCGGCGCGGCCCGCAACGCCGGCGTTGCGCACGCCAAGGGCCGCTACCTCGCGTTCTGCGACGCCGACGACACCGTGCTCGCGCAGGGCTACGAACGGCTTGCCGGCGCGTTGCACGCGAGCGGCTCGGACATCGCGATCGGGTCCGTGACCATCCAGCAGCAGGGCCAGCACCACGAGCCCCTCTGGGCCAAGCGCTCCAACGGGCACCGCCGGATCGGCATCACCCTCGACGAGCACCCCGAGATCATGGCGAACCTGATGCCGGGCACCCGGGTGTTCCGTCGCGCCTTCTGGGACCAGCACGACCTCGCCTTCGCCACCGAGGGCGACCACTCCGACATCGTGACGATCGTCGAGGCGATGCTGCGGGCCAAGCTCGTCGACATCATCCCCTCGGTGGTCTACCGCTGGCGCTGGCGCGAGGACGGCGGCTCGCTGTGGCAGCAGGGCCTGCTCGACCGCCGCCGGGCCGCAGACCGGGTCGCCCAGATCTGCGTCGCCGGCGAGCTGGTCTCCTCCTCGGCCAGCGAGCCCGTGCAGAAGGCGTTCTACAGCGAGATCCTGCACACCACGGTGCCCGACCTGGTGCGGGCCGGGGTGACCCGCGACGACGGCTTCTGGGAGACCCTCGGCGCCGAGCTGCGCCGGCTGCTCGAGCTGGTGTCCTCGGAGACCTTCCCGGACGTGCCCGTCGAGGACCGGATCGTGGCGTGGCTGTGCGCACAGGACGAGCGCGAGGCGGCCGAGAGCTTCCTGGAGTACGCCTTCGACAACCAGAACGGCTACCCGCACCGCATGGAAGGCGACCGTCCGCACATCCAGCTGCCGATGATCGACGCCCTGTCGGCCGCCTCCGGCCGGATCACGTCCGTCGCCGACGTCGAGCTGCGCTACCGGAGCCGGCTGCTCAAGGCCCGCTGGACCTCGCCGACGGTGCTGCACCTGGAGGGTGCGGCGTTCGTGGAGTACCTCGACGACGCGTACGCCGACAGCACGGTCACCCTGCTGCTGCGCGACCGGGAGACGGGCCGCACCACACGCGTGCCGACGACGCCGACGCCCGAGCCCACCGTCAACCAGTGGTCGCAGCGCGCCAGCGAGGACCACAGCGGCGGCGCCTTCTCCTGCGACGTCGACGTGTCCGCGCTCGGTCGTCCCGAGGGCCGCGGGGCCGTCGAGGTGGACGTGCTCGTCGAGCTGCACATCGGCAGCTACGAGCGGGTCGACGGCTTCCACAGCCGCGCCGGCAACGCGAGCGCCGGGCTGCTCGAGACGTCCGTGGCCGACGGGGTCGCCACGGAGCCGGTGTGGACCCCGCACGCCGGCCTCGCGCTGGAGCGGCGCACGCCGACGCGGGCCGACCTGCGGCCCCCGCGTCGCCTCGGCCCGGTGCGGATCACCGACTTCGGCGGCGCCGACGGACGTCTCCACCTCGCCGGCAAGGCCGACGAGGACCTCGAGGTGGCGCTGGTCGGTCCGCGTTCCCGCAGCGCGTGGACGCCCGCCGTCCGCGACGGGGGCACGTTCACCGTCGACATCGACGTGTTCTCCGACGAGTGGGGCGTGGGCCGCACGTCCCTGCCCGCCGACCGCTACTCCGTGTCCGTCCGCACCGGCGACGGGCGCACCTTCGACGCGGTGCCGTCCCGCTCGCTGTGGCGGACCCTGCCGCGGCACGAGGAGGACTCCGGGCTGCAGTTCGTCCCGCACGTCGCCGCCGACGACACCCTGCTGATGCGGGTCGTGCCGGCAGCCTGGCGGACCAGCCGGCCGCCGTACATGCGGCGCCGCCTGCGCGACGAGGTCTACCCCGAGGCCCGCACCCAGCCGCTGCTCGACGTGGTCCTGTTCGAGACGTTCGCCGGCAAGGCCGCCGGCGACAACCCGGGCGCGCTCTGCAAGGAGCTCGCGAGCCGCAACGAGGACCTGGAGCTGGTCTTCAGCGTCATGGACTACTCGGTCGAGGTGCCCGAGGGGGCGCGACCGGTGATCCGGTTCTCCCGCGAGTACTTCGAGCTGCTGGGCCGGGCCCGCTACCTGCTGGTGAACGCGTCCCTGCCGTACTTCTTCCGCAAGCGCGAGGGTCAGCTCTACTTCCAGACCTGGCACGGCAGCCCGCTCAAGCGGATCGCCCACGACCGGCCGCACCTCGACTTCTTCAACTGGCACCACCGTCGGCAGCTGCTCATCGCCCGCGACGGATGGGACTACCTGCTCAGCCAGAGCGAGTTCTGCTCGCGGTCGCTGTCCAGCGCGTTCCGCTACGACGGGCCCGTGATGGAGCTCGGCTACCCGCGCAACGACCTGATGCTGGCCGACGACGCCGACGAGGTGCGTGGCCGGGTCCGCCGGGCCCTCGGCATCGAGGACCACCAGCGGGTCGTGCTCTACGCCCCCACCTGGCGGGACAACCTGCGGGTGGGCCGGGTCTTCGACAAGGTGCTCTACCTCGACCCGCACGAGGTCGTCGAGCAGCTCGACGACGCCGTCGTCCTGGTGCGCGGGCACTACAACTCGGTCCGGGCCGCCGAGAACGTCGACCCGGACCACCGGGTCATCGACGTGACCCGCTACCCCGACATCGCGGACCTCTACGTGGCCGCCGACGCGCTGGTGACGGACTACTCCTCGGTGTTCTTCGACTTCGTGCTCACCGACAAGCCGATGGTGTTCCTCGCGCCGGACCTGGCGGAGTACCGCGACGACAACCGCGGCTTCTACCTCGACTACCACGAGACCGTCCCCGGCCCGGTGTGCCTGACCACGGCCGAGGTCGTCGACACGCTGCGCGGCCCGGACACCTTCGCAGCCCGGCGCGAGGAGTTCCGCGCCGAGTTCACCCCGCACGACGACGGCAAGGCAGCCGCCAGGGTGGTCGACGCCATCTTGTCGGTGCACCCGTACCGTTGACCGGTGGTCGCCGGGGGTGTGCGGCGACCGAGAACGACGAAGTGGAGAGACACATGCAGGAGCTCGACGAGACGCGACTGCGGGAGATCGCGGCGTCCGCGGCGGACCGCATGGAGCTCTGGACCTCGTTCCTCCAGACGTTCGGCGTCACCTCGATGGCCGAGGTGGGCGTCTACCGCGGCGACTACGCGGCACGCATGCTCACGGAGACGCCGGGCATCGAGCGCTACTACATGATCGACCCGTGGCGGCACCTCGACGACTGGAACAAGCCGGCCAACCAGCCCGACGACATCTTCGAGGGGTTCTTCTCCGAGGTGATGGACAAGACCGAGGCGTACGCCGACAAGCGCGTCGTGCTCCGGGGCCGGACCGTCGAGGTGGTCGACCAGATCCCGGACGGTGACCTCGACCTCGTCTACATCGACGGCGACCACACGCTGCGGGGCATCACCGTCGACCTGTCCAGGCTGTTCCCGAAGGTGAAGGTCGGCGGCTTCGTGGCCGGCGACGACTTCTGCCGCAACATCTTCCAGCACAAGTCCGGCTTCGAGCCGACGCTGGTGTTCCCCTACGCGGTGTACTTCGCCGAGGCCGTCGGGGCGAGGATCTACGCCCTGCCGCACAAGCAGTTCGTGCTGCAGAAGGTCCCCGCCGGGGAGCACGCCTTCGTCGACCTGGCCGGGGGCTACTCGAAGACGACGCTCGACGAGCAGATCGCGGCTCGCGACCGCCGGATGGCCAAGCAGCGCCGCCAGGACCAGCGCCAGGCCCGTGAGGCCGCGGCCGCCGCCGAGCCGGCGCCGTCGTCGGTGGTCGACGGCGCCAAGACCGCCGTGCGCTCCGCAGTGCGCCGGCTTCGGTCCCGCCGACCGGTCGGAGGACGACGATGAACCGCACGGCACTGCCGCCGAACAAGACCGCCACCTACGTGATGAAGCGGTGGAAGACTGTCTACGTCTCGGTGCCGAAGGCCGCGTGCACCAGCCTGAAGTGGCTGGTCGCCGACCTCCAGGAGGAGGACCCGGAGCACTTCTACCGGGCGATGAGCCGCGAGACCGGCCGTCAGATGACGATCCACCACCGGGCCCGGTGGCAGCACACCCCGATGCTCAACGAGCTCAGCGACGAGGAGCTCGAGGAGATCCGCCCGGACAACGGCTGGTTCGTCTTCGCGGTGGTCCGGCACCCGTCCGCGCGGCTCTGGTCGGGCTGGCAGTCGAAGTTCCTGCTCCGGGAGCCGCACTTCGTGTCGCACTACCCGGAGGCCCCCTGGCCGCGGGTGCCGGTGACCACGGCGGACGTGGTCGAGGACTTCCACACCTTCGTGCGCACCCTCGAGCGTGAGCCGGCGCAGCCGATCTTCCACGACCGGCACTTCCGCTCCCAGAGCCGGCTGCTGCGCACGGACCGGGTGCCCTACTCGCGGGTCTACCAGACGGCGGAGTTCGGCCAGCTCCTTCGCGACCTCGAGGCCCACCTGCGGCCGTTCGGGCTGGGGGAGATGCCGCGGCTGCGGCGCAGCAACGAGACACCGCTGCTGCCGGTGCCGTCGCTGTTCTCGCCCGAGGTGGCCGCCACCATCAAGCACCACTACGAAGCCGACTTCGACCAGTTCGGCTACGACGACGTGGTGCCCGAGGCGCTGGCCCGCTCCGAGGAGTACTCCCCCGAGCAGCTCGCCGAGGTCGGTCGGCTCGTCGAGCGCGCGGAGCGCATCGGCGACCTGTTCAGGCTCAACGTCGAGGCCCGCAAGCTCAACCGGCAGCAGTCCCGGGAGCTGCGCGTAGCCCTGCGCGCCGCGGCGGCACCCCCGTCCACGGCCCAGCGGGTCCGTGGCAAGGCGGGCCGGGTGGTACGGGCCGGTCTGCAGCGGGTGCGCCGCGACGACGCCGACCCGTCGGGCGACGTCAGCGGAAGTTGAGCTCCACCGCGTCGTCCGGGGCGTAGGCGGCCTCGACGCCGGACTCGGGGCGGACCGGGCCGGCCGGCCGCCCCACGAAGGTGTCCCACGAGCTGTTCTGCCAGACCAGCCGCAGCCGCAGGCGTACGCCGTCCAGGGTCTCCGCCTCGCCCAGCACGTCGGCCAGCGGCACGGTGGTCGACACCCGGAAGCCCTCGCTGACCCGCTTCACCTTGAGCGGCAGGTCGGTGAACCGACCGGTCGGGCTGTGCATGGCGGTCAGCGTCACCTCGGCCTCGTCGAGCGAGGAGCGGCGGCTGTGCCCGCGCACGTGCAGCGTCCCCTCCAGCCGCAGCGCCGCGTCGCGCCGTACGCGCACGGGGAGGGAGCGTCGGGAGCGCCGTCGACCACTGCCCTTCTTGACCGCGGTCAGCGTGGCGAGCTCGAAGCGGATGGCGTCGATCTGGGTGCGCAGGGGCTTGAGCTCGACGGTCTTCTCGAGCACCTGGCGCCACTCGTCGAGGAACCGCCCGTGCCCGTGCTGGCGGGCCTTCTCCAGGGCCGCCTCGCTCATCTTCTCGACCAGCTCGGGTGAGGTCAGCATGGTGACGATCCGCTCGGCCATCGGCTTGATGCCACCCGCGGGCACGAGGAAGCCGTCGACGCCCTCGGTGATCTGCTCGCGGGGGCCGTACTTGATGTCGTAGCTGATCACCGGGCAGCCGTGGCTGAGGCTCTCGAGGGTCGACAGCGGGTAGCCCTCGAACAGGCTGGTCATCAGGAACGCGCTGGACTGCCACAGGGCGTCGCGTGCGCGCGGGTCGTGGCCGTGCAGCGTCACCGAGTCCGTCACGCCCTGCTTGGCGGCCAGCTCCTGCAGCATCGGCATCTGGCTGCCGGCGCCGTAGATGTCGAGCCTGGCCTCCGGCACCTGCTCGTGGGCGCGCGCGAACGCCCGGATCGCGTGCCCGAGCCGCTTCTGCTTCTCGAGCCGGGCCACCACGGTCACCCGGTGCGGGTCCCGCGGCGGCAGCTCCGGGTTGCGCTCGGGCATGTCGACCGGGTTGGGGATCACGAACAGGTTCGAGGTGCGGCCGCGCCGCTGGGCGATGTCGTCCTGCTGCCTCGAGGTCAGCGTGACGAACGCGTCGGTGCCGCCGACCTTGTCCATCAACCGGCTGTAGATGTCGCCCATGTCGGAGCTCCACAGCCGGGGCGGGGCCACGTGGATGTTGTGCAGGACGTAGACGATGTGGATGTTGCGGGCCCGCATCGGCACCAGGTGCTGGGCGCTGAAGCGGCTGTCGATGAACAGGAAGCTCCGCTCGTCGCCGGCGAGGTGCCGGACGAAACGCTTGAACCACTGGGCGACGGAGCGGAACTCGCCGGCGACGGTGCCGTCGGGCGCCACCCGCTGCAACGAGGTGGGCCAGGTGGACGGCTCCTTGAACACGAACTGCGGGATCCGGAGGTACGTCGACCCGTCGGCGCGCTGGTAGTCGTGGACGGCCCGGGGCAAGGCGTCGGAGCGGTAGGTGATCCGGAACGGCGTGCCGTCGGGGTAGAACTCCTCGGACGTCTTGTAGGCCGACAGGTCCGTGAGCGGCTCGGGGTCCCGCGTCTCGACGGGGTCGGTGTCGTCGTCGGTGCCCTCGTCGGGGCGAGCGGACTCCTCCTCCCAACCGTGCGTGCGGTAGTGCTCGTAGATGTTCGGGGTGCTGATCTCGGGGAGCAGCATGCCGCGCTCGAGCAGCACCCGGCGGCGCTCGTCGATGTCGGTGCGCGCGTTGAAGGTGGCCACCACCGGCGCGATGCCGCCCTCGGTCACGAAGATCCGGTTGCGCATCAACATGGCGCGGGTCTGCCCACCGGCGTCCGGGCTCAGGTCGATGGGGCAGTTGAGGTACCGACCCGTTGGCAGCTCGCGCGAGGACACGCGCCAGACCCTATCGGGCGGGCGGGACGGGACCAGCCGGCCGGTCGGACCCGTCGAGACCACTCACTTGTCGATGTCGCCGACCACGAAGAACATCGAGCCGAGGATCGCGACCATGTCGGCCACCAGGCACCCCTCGAGCACCTCGGGCAGCACCGCGATGTTGTTGAACGACGCGCTGCGCAGCTTCATCCGCCACGGGGTCTTCTCGCCGCGGGAGACGAGGTAGTAGCCGTTGATGCCGAGCGGGTTCTCCGTCCAGCAGTACGTCGCGCCCTCGGGCACCTTCAGGATCTTGGGCAGCCGCACGTTCACAGGACCGGTGGACAGGGACCGCAGCCGGTCGATGCAGGCCTCCGCGAGGTCCAGGGAGACCTTGACCTGGTCGAGCAGCAGCCCGAAGCGGGCGTGGCAGTCGCCCTCGTCGCGGACCGCGACCTGGAGGACCCCGTCGCGGGTCAGCTCGTCGTAGGCGAGGTAGGGATCGTCGCGGCGCAGGTCGAAGTCGACGCCGGCCGCCCGCGCGATCGGCCCGCTGACGCCGTACGCGTCGACGAGCTCGCGGGACAGCACGCCGACGCCGCGGGTGCGGGCCCGGAAGATCTCGTTGCCGAAGATCAGGTCCTCGATCTGCGAGAGCCGACGGCCCACCGCGTCGACGGCGGTCGCCACCCGGTCGAGCCAGCCGGCCGGGAGGTCCTCCTTGAGGCCGCCGACCCGGTTGAACATGTAGTGCATGCGGCCGCCGGAGACCTCCTCCATGACCGCCTGGATGGTCTCGCGCTCGCGGAACGCGTAGAAGATCGGCGTGATCGCACCCAGCTCGATCGGGTACGAGCCGAGGAACATCAGGTGGTTCAGCACCCGGTTGAGCTCGGCCAGCAGCATGCGCGTCCACGTGGCCCGCTCCGGCACCTCCATGCCCAGCATCCGCTCGACGGCCAGCACCACGCCCAGCTCGGACGAGAACGCCGAGAGCCAGTCGTGCCGGTTGGCGAGCACGATGATCTGCCGGTAGTCGCGGACCTCGAACAGCTTCTCCACGCCGCGGTGCATGTAGCCGACCACCGGCTCGCAGGCCACGATCCGCTCGCCGTCGAGCGTGAGCCGCAGCCGCAGGACCCCGTGGGTGGCGGGGTGCTGGGGGCCGATGTTCAGGATCATGTCCTGGGTGGCCAGCTCGCCGCCGGCGCCGCCGCGCTCGTGCCCCGCGAGGCCGGCCGCACCGGCACCGATGCCGACGGTGACCTGCTCGCGTCCGGGAGTCACGACGGCATCCTCGCACGCCCGGCACCGGGACACGTGCCGACGTAGGCTCACGCCCGTGGACGACCTCTTCGCACCGCCCGGCAACGCCTGGCAGCCGGTGTCCCCGGCGCTGGCCCGGATGCGCCGCGTGGTCGTCGCCATCGTCACGATCGTCGTCCTCGTGGTGCTGGCGCTGCTCACGTGGCTGCTGTCCCTGCCCGTCGCGGTCTGGGTGCCTGTCGGCGTGGTCGCGGTCGCACTGGCCGCGGTGGGCTGGGTGCAGGTGGGTCGCAACGCGCGCTGGTGGGCCTACGCCGAGCGCGACGAGGACCTCTACGTCCGGCACGGCGTGATGTTCCGTCGGCTGGTCGTGGTGCCCTACGGCCGGATGCAGTACGTCGACGTGCAGTCCGGCCCGCTCGAGCAGGTGTTCCGGATCGCCAGCGTGCACCTGCACACCGCCAGCCCGGGCACGAGCGCCCGGATCCCGGGCCTGCCGGCCGAGGAGGCGGCCCGGCTGCGCGACCGGCTGACGTCGCTGGGCGAGGCCCAGGCAGCGGGCCTGTGAGCGAGCCCGAGCGGCCCTTCAAGCGGCTGTCCCCGCTGACCCCGGTGGTCCGCAGCTTCATCGTGGTGGTGGCCGTGCTGGTCTCCACGTGGGACGACATCCTGCGCGGGGACCTCGGGCCCATCGCCTGGATGCTGCTGGGGCTGCTGGTCGCGGGCGGGGTCTACGGCACGGCCTCGTGGCTGCGCACGAAGTACTGGATCGAGGCCGACGAGCTGCGCGTCGACACGGGCGTGGTCTCCCGGCAGTCGCGCCGGATCCGGGTCGACCGGCTGCAGGGCATCGACATCAGCCAGCCGTTCGTGGCCCGCCTGTTCGGGCTGGCCGAGCTGAAGATGGACGTGGCCGGCGGTGGCGCCCGCGAGGGCTCGCTGGCGTTCCTCCCGCTCCGGGAGGCGCAGGACCTGCGGGCCACGCTGCTGCAGCGACGGGACGCCGTCCGGGCCGGTGAGGCGGGCGAGGGTGCCGACGACGTCGACCGGAGCGTCGCCGCCCCGCCCGCGCCGGAGCGCCACGTCGCCACGCTGGACCTCGGGACCCTGGTCGTGTCCCTGCTGCTGTCGCCGGAGTCGTTCGCGTTCCTGGTCGCCGCCCTGTTCTTCGCCGCCCTGTTCGCCGTCGTCGGCAACCTCGGCGGCGTCGCCGTGGTGCCGGTGCTCGGCGGCTTCGCGATCACCCAGTTCCGCCGGCTGTCCGCCTACTACGGGTTCACCGTCTCGGAGACGCCCGCCGGCCTCCAGGTCCGGCGCGGGCTGTTCGAGAGGGACGCGACGACGATCACGCTCGCCCGGGTCCAGGGCGTGGTGATCGGCGAGCCGGTGCTGTGGCGCCGGTTCGGCTGGGCGAAGCTCGACGTCGCACTGGCCGGCTACGCCTCGTCCTCGGACTCCGACGGCAAGCCGTCCGCCTCGACCGTGATGCCGGTGGCGCCGCGGCCGCTCGTGATCGCGCTGGCCCGCCGGCTGCTCGCCGAGGCCGGCTCGCCCGACCCGGACGACGTGGTGCTGACCCCGCCGCCCGAGCGGTCCCGCTGGGTCGCTCCCGTACGTCGCCGCTTCATGTCCTCGGGCGACGGCGACGGGCTGGTCGTGAGCCGCGAGGGCCTGCTGAACCGGCGCACCCACGTCGTACCCCATGCACGGGTGCAGTCGCTGCAGCTCCACCAGGGCCCGTGGCAGCGGCGGCTCGGGCTGGCCGACCTCCAGGTGGACAGCCCGCCCGGCCCGGTCAAGGTGCGGGCCCGGCACCGGGACGCCGGGGAGTCGCGGGCCCTGCTGGAGCGGGAGAACGAGGCCGCCCGCCGGGCTCGCGCGACCCGGAGCCCTGGGGCCGGTCTGACAGGCTGACCGCATGCCTCGCACCGACGTCCGGACCCGGCTGGCGACCGGCTGGCCCGTCGTCGTACCGGTGCTGGCCGTCGTCGTCCTGGCCCTCACCTGGGGCCATCACGTCGGCCCCGTCGTCGTCGCGCTGGTGGCGCTGGTGCTCGCCGGGGCCGTGCTCGCCGCGGTGCAGCACGCCGAGCTGATCGCGCACCGGCTGGGCGAGCCCTACGGCTCCCTGGTCCTCGCGGTCGCGGTCACCGTCATCGAGGTCGCGCTGATCGTGACGCTGATGGCGTCGGGCGGGCCGAAGGCCGAGTCGCTGGCTCGCGACACCGTCTTCGCGGCGGTGATGATCACCACCAACGGGATCGTCGGGCTGGCCCTGCTCGCCGGCGCCCGCCGCTTCCACGTTGCCCACTTCAACCCGGAGGGCACCGGTGCCGCCCTGGCCACGGTGGTGTCCCTGTCCACGTTGAGCCTGGTGCTGCCGACGTTCACCTCCAGCGCCCAGGGTCCGCGGTTCTCGCCTCCGCAGCTGGCGTTCGCGGCCACCGCCTCGCTGCTGCTCTACGGGCTCTTCGTGCTCACCCAGACCGTCCGGCACCGGGACTTCTTCCTGCCGGTCACGCCGACCGGCGAGGTGGCGCCCGAGGAGGTGCACGCGGAGCCGCCGACGGCGCGCGTCGCCTGGACGAGCCTGGGGCTGCTGCTCCTCGCCCTCGTCGCCGTGGTCGGGCTGGCCAAGGTCGAGTCGCCGTCGATCGAGGCCGGGGTCAAGGCGGTCGGCTTCCCGCCGTCGTTCGTCGGCGTCGTGATCGCGCTGCTCGTGCTGCTGCCGGAGACGCTGGCGGCGTTCCGGGCGGCCACCCGCGACCGGGTGCAGATCAGCCTGAACCTGTCCTACGGCTCGGCGATGGCCAGCATCGGGCTCACCATCCCGGCCATCGCGGTCGCCTCGATCTGGCTCGACGGCTCGCTCCTGCTCGGGCTCGGGCCGGTGCAGATCGCGCTGCTCGTGCTCACCGTCGTGGTGAGCATCCTGACCGTGGTGCCCGGACGTGCGACCCGCCTGCAGGGCGCCGTACACCTGACGCTGTTCGCGGCGTTCCTGTTCCTGTCCGTCAGTCCTTGACGGTGACGACCCACCAGAAGTCGCCGAGCCCGCCGGCCGCGGTCAGCTCGGCCGCCTCGGTCGCCCCGGCCAGCGCCCGCACGTACCCGGCCGGGTCGCTCGTCGCCCGCTCCAGCTCGGGCCGGCTGCCGTCGACGCCGAGCTCCCGCAGCGCGTCCCGCTGCCGGCGCAGCTCGCCGCCCGTGGCCGCCGCGACCGCGTCGACCGCGACGTGCGCGGTGACGTCGCGCGACCCGTCCGGGAGCACGTCGACCTCGCGCCCGTCGCGGTAGGACCGCAGCGACCCGAACGGCGGGCGGTCGTCGCGGGTGTGCCCGTAGTCCACCGCCACCGCGATGCCCCTGGTGACCCGTCCGACCACGTCGGCCCAGGCCGTGTCGCGGGACGTGCCCACCTCGGCGCGGGTGCCGGGCTCCCGCTCGTCGAGCGGCCACCACCGGTCGAGCCAGCCGCCCAGCGACGTCGGCACCTGCGAGTGGTCGACCGGCCGGCCGAGGCTCTCCTCGCCGGTCGCCGGGTCGACGTGCACCACCCGCATCGCGCCCGCCTCGTCGACCTCCACGACGTGGCACGGGATGTTGTCCAGCCACTCGTTGGCGACCACGAGCCCCTCGACCGACTCCGGCAGCGCCGTGGTCCACGCGATCCCTGCGGGCAGGTCGGCCGGCCGCGCCGCGACCTCCACCCCCAGCAGGTCCAGCCCCGGGTCCAGCGCGTGCATCGCCGCGAGCAGCTCGCCCCGCCCGGCCCCGATGTCCACGACCGTGTCGAGCCCCGCCTCCCGCGTCATCCGGACCAGCGCCCGCGCGAACAGCGGCGACGCGTGCACCGACGTCCGGAAGTGCGCCGCCGGCGCCTCCCGCCGGAAGAACCCCTCCGCGCCGTACAAGGCCGCGTCCCACGCCTGCTTCCACGTCGGCTGCGACGTCGGCGGCGGCACGGCCGGGATCCCCAACGACGTCATCGCGCCAGGCTAGCCAGCAGCCCATGTCGCTGGTCGAGGACCCCGAGCCGCTAGGCGAGGGCCCCGACTCGGTGAGGAGCGAGCTCGCGAGCGTCGCAGAGCCACCTCGGTGACCGAGGCCGGCGACGGGAGAGTGTGTGTGACGCACCCCACCGGGACACCGGGTTACCCCGCCGTTACGCCACGCGTACGCTCGTTGACGTACGCATCAGCACACCGTCCGGTACCTCTTCGAGGACTGGAACGAAAGGTGATGAGTCATGACCCGTATCGGGGTTGTCGGCGCCGGCCGGGTCGGCGCAGTCCTCGCGGCCGCACTCCGTGCCGCGGACCACGAGATCGTCGCCGTCGCCGGCGAGTCCGCCGCCTCCCGCACCCGCATCGAGACCCTGCTCCCGGGTGTCCACGTGGACAAGCCGACCGCCGTCTCCCGCGCGTGCGACCTGCTGCTCCTGACCGTCCCCGACGACATGCTCGCCAACGTCGTCACCATGCTGGCCGCCTCCGGCGCGATCCGTCCGGGCCAGCTCGTGGTGCACACCTCCGGCAAGCACGGCCTCGCGGTCCTCGCGCCGGCGGCCGCGGTGGGAGCCGAGGTGCTGGCGATGCACCCGGCGATGACCTTCACCGGCACCGACGTCGACCTCGGCCGGCTCGGCGGCTGCATGTTCGGCGTCACCGCCACCCCCGCGACCCGCGGCCTGGCCGAGCGCCTCGTCGGCGACCTCGGCGGCACCGTCTTCTGGGTCGACGAGGACCGCCGCGTGCTCTACCACGCCGGCCTCGCGCACGGCGCCAACCACCTGGTCACCCTGGTCTCCCAGGCGATGGACCTGCTCCGTGCGTCCGGCTCCGACGACCCGGCCGCCACGCTCCGCCCGCTGCTCACCGCGGCCCTGGACAACGCCCTGTCCTACGGCGACGCCGCGCTCACCGGACCGATCGTCCGCGGCGACGTCGAGACGGTCCGCGCCCACCTCGCGGACATCGCGGTCACCGCGCCCGCCACCCTCGAGTCGTACGTCGCGATGGCCCGGGCCACCGCCAACCGGGCCGTGGCCGACGGGCGGCTGCTGCCGATCCGGGCCGCCAAGCTCGTGGGCATCCTCAACGACGCGCTCGCTCCCCGGGTGGGCGAGCCCGCCACCCGCCGCCGGTGACCACGACCTCCGTCCGGCGTCCGCTGGTCGCGCACACCCGCGCCGAGCTGGTCGCCGCCCTCGACCGGACCCGGGCACGCGGCGGCCGGGTCGCCCTGGTGCCCACGATGGGCGCCCTGCACGCCGGCCACGCCGCGCTCGTGGACGAGGCCCGGTCGCGGGTCGCGCCCGACGACGCCGTGGTGGTGTCGATCTTCGTCAACCCGATGCAGTTCGGTCCGGGGGAGGACCTCGACCGCTACCCGCGCACCTTCGACGCGGACCTCGAGGTCTGCCGCGCGCACGGTGCGGACGTGGTGTTCGCGCCGTCGGTCGACGAGGTGTACCCCGGCGGCGACCCGCAGGTGACGGTCGAACCGGGGCCGCTGGGCTCGGTGCTGGAGGGTGCCACCCGGCCCGGCCACTACCGGGGCGTGCTCACCGTGGTCGCCAAGCTCTTCGGGCTGGTCCGCCCCGACCTCGCGGTCTTCGGGCAGAAGGACTACCAGCAGCTCGTGCTGATCCGCCGGATGGCGGCCGACCTGTGCCTGGGCGTCGACGTGGTGGGCGCGGCCACGGTCCGCGAGGACTCCGGGCTGGCCCTGTCCTCGCGCAACGCCTACCTCGACGCCGACCAGAAGCGCCTCGCGCTCGCTCTGTCGCGGGCGCTGCGGGCCGGCGCCGACGCCGGCCCGGAGGGCGCCGAGCGGGTGCTCGCCGACGCCACCGCCGTGCTCGACGCAGCCGAGGGCGTCGACGTCGACTACCTCGCGCTCACCGACCCCGGACTCGGCGATCCGCCGGCGGCCGGGGAGGCCCGCCTGCTGGTCGCTGCCCGGGTCGGCTCGACCCGCCTCATCGACAACATCGAGATCCACCTGGGAGGCCGCTGATGCTGCGGACCATGATGAAGAGCAAGATCCACCGGGCGACCGTGACGCAGGCCGACCTGCACTACGTCGGCTCGGTCACCGTCGACGAGGACCTGCTCGACGCGGCCGACCTGCTCCCTGGCGAGCTGGTGCACATCGTCGACGTCACCAACGGTGCGCGCCTGGAGACCTACACGATCAAGGGCGAGCGGGGCTCCGGCGTGATCGGGATCAACGGCGCCGCCGCCCGGCTCGTGCAGCCCGGCGACATCGTGATCCTGATCGCCTACGCACAGATGGAGACCGCCGAGGCGCGCGAGCTCCAGCCGTCCGTGGTGTTCGTCGACGCCCACAACAAGGTCGTCGGCACCGGCCACGACCCCGCCGAGGCACTCCCCGGCACGGGACTGGTCCGTGGTGACGCGCTCGCCCGCTAGTGCACGGTCGGCGGGACTGCCCACCCTGGCGAGGCACTAGGTTGCTCGGGTGAACCTCCCGCAGCGCCTCGCTGCTCCGACACCCGGCTGGTCGACGTACGCCGACGTCGTGGTCATCGGGTCCGGCATCGCCGGCCTCACCGCGGCGCTGCAGCTGCACGCCTCGCCGTCGGTCGGGTCGGTCATGGTCGTCACCAAGGACATCCTCAGCGCGGGCTCCACGCAATGGGCGCAGGGCGGCATCGCCGCCGCCCTCGGACCGGGCGACACCCCCGACCAGCACCTGCGCGACACCCTGGTCGCCGGGGCCGGCGTCTGCGACGAGGAGGCCGTCCGCGTGCTCGTCACGGAGGGCCCGGACGCCGTACGCGACCTGATCGAGCTCGGCGCGGTCTTCGACCACAGCGAGGCCGGCGAGCTCTCACTGACCCGCGAGGGCGGCCATCACCGTGACCGCATCGCCCACGCCGGCGGCGACGCCACCGGCGCCGAGATCCAGCGGGCGCTCGTCGCGGCCGTTCGCGCTGCACCCGACATCGACGTCACCGAGCACGCGCTCGTCCTCGACCTGATCCCGGGACAGGACGGCGGGATCGCGGGCGTGACCCTGCACGTGATGGGCGAGGGGCAGCGCGACGGTGTCGGCGCGGTGCTCTGCCGGGCCGTGGTGCTGGCCAGCGGCGGCCTCGGGCAGGTGTTCTCCGCGACCACGAACCCGTCGGTCGCCACCGGCGACGGGATGGCGCTCGCGCTGCGCGCGGGTGCGGTGCTGCGGGACCTGGAGTTCGTGCAGTTCCACCCGACCGTGATGTGGCTCGGTGCGGACTCGAAGGGGCAGCAGCCGCTGATCTCCGAGGCGGTCCGCGGCGAGGGCGCGTTCCTCGTCGACGACGCGGGCGTGCCGTTCATGCAGGGCGTGCACGAGCTGGCCGACCTGGCCCCGCGCGACGTCGTCGCCAAGGCGATCATGCGGCGGATGCGCGAGACCGGCGCGGAGCACGTGTGGCTCGACGCGCGCGCGTTCGGGGCCGAGAAGTGGCAGCGCCGCTTCCCGACCATCCTCGCGACCTGCCGCTCGCACGGCGTGGACCCGGTGACCGACCTGATCCCGGTCGGGCCGGCCTGCCACTACGCGTCCGGGGGTGTCGCCACCGACCTGCACGGCCGGTCGTCCGTCCCGGGGCTGTTCGCCTGCGGCGAGGTCGCCTGCTCGGGTGTGCACGGCGCCAACCGGCTCGCGTCCAACTCCCTGCTGGAGGGCCTGGTGTTCTCCCGGCGGATCGCCGAGCAGCTGACCGCCGAGCTGCCCGCGCGGCAGGAGCCGGCCGCCGACGACCGGCCCGCCGGCCTGGTCGACGGGGACGTCCGCCCCGTGCTGCAGCACGCGATGACCGAGCGCGCCGGGGTGCTGCGCTCCCGCGACGGTCTCGCCGCCGGTGCCCGCGCCCTGACCGACCTGGCCACCCGCACGACCGACGACGCCGACGTCTCCGCGTGGGAGACGACCAACCTGCTCACGGTGTCCACCGCCCTCGTCGCCGCTGCCGCCGCGCGTGAGGAGACCCGCGGCTCGCACTGGCGCGAGGACTTCCCGGACCGCGACGACGAGCACTGGGCCCGGCACGTCGACGTCACGCTCGAGCAGGGCACCCCGAGCCTCGCCGTCCAGCCCGTCCTCACCGGAGTCCTCGCATGACCACGACCCTGCCGTCTGCACTGCCCCCCGCCCTGCACGCCGAGCTCGAGGCCGCCGGCCTCGACCCGCAGCGGGTGCTCGCCGCCGTCGTGGACGCGGTGACCGAGGACCTGCCCGGCGAGGACGTCACGAGCGCCGCGACGCTCGACCCGTCCCAGCAGGCGTGGGCCGACCTCGTCGCGCGCGGTGACGGCGTCGTGGCCGGGCTTGGCCGTCGCCGAGGTGGTGTTCCGGCACGTGGTCGGGCCCCAGGTCGAGGTGAAGCGCCAGGCCGCCGACGGCGACCGGGTCACCCGGGACGACGTACTCCTGTCGGTGCGCGGCCCGGTCCCCGCCCTCCTCACTGCCGAGCGCACGGCACTGAACTTCCTCTGCCACCTGTCCGGCGTCGCGACCGCCACTGCCCGGTGGGTCGACGCCCTGGCCGGCACCGGCGCCCGGGTCCGCGACACCCGCAAGACGACGCCGGGCTTCCGGGCGCTGGAGAAGTACGCCGTCCGCTGCGGCGGCGGGGTCAACCACCGCGCCACGCTCTCCGACATGGCCCTGGTCAAGGACAACCACGTCCTCGCCGCGGGCGGGGTGGTGCCGGCGTACGACGCGGTGCGGGCCCGCTACCCGGGGCTCCCGGTGCAGGTCGAGGTGACCACGCTCGACCAGCTGCGCGAGCTGCTCGACGCCGGCGCGCCGGAGATCCTGCTGGACAACATGACCACCGCCCAGATGGCCGAGGCCGTGCAGATCGCCGGCGGCCGCGCCCGGCTCGAGGCGTCGGGCGGGCTGACCCTGGCCCGGGCCCGCGAGGTGGCCGGGACCGGTGTCGACTACATCGCCGTCGGCGCGCTCACCCACTCCGCGCCCGTCCTCGACATCGCCATGGACCTGCGGCCGTGACCCCGCTCCTGTGCGCCGACATCGGCAACAGCCACACCACGATCGGGCTGCTCGACGACGGCGACGTCGTCGACCACTGGCGGGTCGCCACCGACGAGCGCCGCACCGCCGACGAGTGGGGGGTGCTGCTCAAGAACCTGCTCCACGACTCTCCGGTGACCGAGCGATCTGCGGGGTGTCTCCGTGTGCGCGACGGTCCCGGCGGTGCTGCACGAGTGGCGCGACATGCTGCGGATGTACCACGGCGACGTCCCCCAGGTGATCGTCGAGCCGGGTGTGCGCACCGGCGTACCGGTCCTCATGGACAACCCGCGCGAGGTCGGCACCGACCGGATCATCAACGCCCTCGCCGCCTCCCAGCTGTTCGGCGGACCGGCGATCGTCGTGGACTTCGGCACCGCCACCACCTTCGACGTGGTGAGCGCGCGCGGCGAGTACGTCGGCGGGGCGATCGCCCCGGGGATCGACATCTCCCTCGAGGCGCTCGGCCGGCGCGGTGCGCAGCTGCGCAAGGTCGAGCTGCTACGGCCGCGGTCGGTGATCGCCAAGAACACCGTCGAGGCCCTGCAGAGCGGCATCCTCTACGGCTTCGCGTCCCAGGTCGACGGGATCGTCGGCCGGATGATCGAGGAGCTCCGGCTGCAGCCCGCCGACCTCACCGTGATCGCCACCGGCGGTCTCGCGCCGCTCGTGGTCGAGGAGTGCTCGGTGTTCAACGAGCACCAGCCGTGGCTGACGCTGATCGGCCTCGAGATCGTGTTCGGGCGCAACCAGCCCTGAGAGGTTCCTGAGAGGCCCGGTAGGGTGCTCGGCATCCGACCCCGGCCAGCATCGCGACGGGGCCGACGGGAGAGAGGTGTTGCGTGACGCGGTACGCCGTGGACTTCGACCTGGACGACCCGAACCTCAGTCACACCCAGGTCGTCGACCTCGTCGGCCGGGACCGCACGGTCCTCGACCTCGGGTGCGCGGATGGGGCTCTGGCCCGGGTGCTCACCGACCGTGGCTGCACGGTGAGCGGGGTCGAGGCGGACGAGAAGCTCGCCGAGGACGCCCGGGAGCACCTCGAGCGGCTGGTGGTCGCCGACATCGACGCGATCTCGCTCAGCGAGCACTTCGACGCCAAGAGCTTCGACGTCGTCGTCCTGGCCGACGTCCTGGAGCACCTGCGCGACCCCCGCCGCGCGCTCGAGGAGGCTGTCACCCTGCTCGCGGACGGCGGCCGGGTCGTGCTGTCGGTGCCCAACGTCGCGCACGGCTCCGTGCGGCTCGCCCTGCTGCAGGGCAGCTGGCGCTACACCGAGACCGGGCTGCTGGACGCGACCCACCTGCACTTCTTCACCCGCGACGAGCCTGCTCGGTCTCCTCGACGAGGTCGGGTCTCGGCGTCGAGGAGCTGCGCTCCACGGTCGCGGACCCGATGGCGGTGGAGGTCGACGTCGACGGCGAGCGACTGCCCGGCCACGATCATCGAGTGGGTCCGGCACCAGCGAGACGCCCTCGACTACCAGTTCGTCGTCAGCGCCGGCCGTGCGTCGGCCGGAGAGGAGCGTCCTGCCGGCGGTGCTGCACCCGGCGGTCGCCCACGACGTGGCCCGGGTCGACGACCGGTGGACCGACCAGATGCGTGCCGAGCAGGAGACCCGGCACCGGCTGCTCACCACGCGCGACCACGTGATCGGGCTCGAGGCCCGTGCCTCGGCGGCCGACGACCGGCTCCGCTGGGTCGAGGGTCGGCTGCGGCGTTCGCGGGCCCGGGCGAACCGGCTCCAGAAGCAGGTGCGGGAGATGCAGGGGTCCGCCACCTGGCGCGTGGGCCGGCTGCTCACCCGCCCGTTCCGGCGCACTCCATGACCTCACCGGCACCGTTCTTCTCGGTCGTCACCCCGGTGTACGACCCGGACGTGGACCTGCTCCGGCAGACGATCCGTTCGGTCACCGAGCAGAAGCTGCGCGACTGGGAGCTGATCCTGGTCGACGACTGCTCACGGGACGAGCGCGTCCGCGAGGTGCTGCGCGAGGCCGCTGCCGCGGACCCGCGGATCCGGGTGATCGAGCGGGAGACCAACGGCCACATCGTCGCTGCGTCCAACGACGGGATCGACGCCGCACGCGGTGAGTTCGTGGCGCTGCTGGACCACGACGACCTGCTGGTGCCCCGTGCGCTGCGCGCCATGAAGGCCGCGATCGAGGCCGAGCCCGAGGCGGACTACCTCTACTCCGACGAGGACAAGGTCGACGAGCAGGGCAAGAAGTACGACCCGTTCCGCAAGCCGCCGTGGTCGCCGGAACGGCTGCGGGGCCAGATGTACACCAGCCACCTCTCCGTCCTGCGCACCGCGCTGGTCCGCGAGGTGGGCGGGTTCCACGAGGGCTTCGACGGGTCCCAGGACCACGACCTGGTGCTCCGGGTGACCGAGCGGGCCCGCAAGGTCGTGCACGTCCCGCGAGGTCCTCTACCACTGGCGGGCCACCCCGGGCTCGGCCGCGCAGGACCCCGAGGCGAAGCCCTACGCCTGGACCGCCGGCCAGCGCGCCGTCCAGGCGCACGTGGACCGGGTCGGGATCAACGCGACCGTCGAGCTCGGCCCCGTGCCGGGGACCTACCGACCTGGACCGCCGACCTCGACCCGCGCACCCGGGTCAGCGTGGTGATCCCCACCCGCGGCGGCGAGGGGCTCGCCTGGGGCGAGCGACGCGTCTTCGTCGTCGACGCGGTCCGCTCGCTGCTCGAGCGCGGCGGGCACGACAACCTCGAGGTCGTGGTCGTCTACGACCTCGACACCCCCGAGTCCGTCCTCGACGAGCTGCGCGCGGTGGCCGGCGGCAAGCTCGACCTCGTGCCCTACGCGAAGCCGTTCAACTTCTCCGAGAAGTGCAACCTCGGCGTGGTCGCGTCGTACGGCGAGATCGTGGTGCTGCTCAACGACGACATCGAGATCGAGTCGGAGAACTTCATCGGCCGGCTCTGCGGGCCGTTGCTCGACGACGGGGTCGGCGTGACGGGGGCGCGGCTGCTCTACTCCGACGACACGATCCAGCACGCCGGGCTGGCCTTCTGGCACAACCACTTCTCGCACATGTTCTACCAGCACCCGAGGACCAGGAACGGCGCCGCGAACGTGCTCGCCGTGAGCCGCGAGTGCTCCGGGCTGACCGGTGCCTGTGTGGCCTTCCGGCGGTCGACGTACGACGAGGTCGGCGGGTTCACGGAGACGCTGCCGGTCAACTACAACGACGTCGACTTCTCGCTTCAAGATGGCGTGGTCCGGCTACAGCCGGGTGTGGGTCGTGAACGCGACGGCGTACCACTTCGAGTCGCAGACCCGGGTCGCGGTCACGCACCCCTGGGAGCACAAGCTGATCAAGGGGCGGTGGCTCACGCCGGAGCACGACCCCTACGTCCCCTTCTATGGCCGCGTCTTCGTCGGGACGGACCAACCGCTCAACCGGCAGTTCGCCAAGAACGCCGGCAGCTGAGGCATGCGCGCACGGATCTCGAGGCCGTCGCCAGGGTCGCTGGCCGCCGCCGTCGCCCTGATGGCGCTCGCTGCGGTGCTCGTCGTCCTGCACGTGCGCGCCTACACCGCGCTGTCACCGCTCGACGAGCTCCAGCACGTCGACTACCTCGACCAGGCGTCCCGCTTCGACTTCGTGCACAACGGCGAGAGGGTCGGGCAGCTCGCGATGCGCGAGCAGGCCTGCCGGACGGTCGACTCGCCGGGCTTCGTCTCACCGCCGTGCAAGGCCAAGGACCTGAAGCCGGTCCAGTTCCAGGAGGGCGGCTTCAACACCGCCTCGGCTGACCCGCCCACCTACTACGTGCTCACCGGCCTGGCGGCGCGCGCCCTGGTCCACCTGCCCGGCGTGGACAGCCTGGTGACGGGCGGGCGCCTGGTGGGCGGCTTGTGGCTGGGACTCGGGCTCGTCGGCGCCTACACGCTCGCGCGACGCCTCGGTGCCGCGTGCTGATGCGGCCTTCGGGGCCGTGGCGCTGCTCGCGACGACGCCGGTGGTCCTGCACGCGAGCGCGACGGTCACCAGCGACGCGCCCGCCCTGCTCGTCGGAGCGGTGCTGTTCCTCGCCGTGCTGGCGGTGCTCGAGAGAGGCACCTCGTCGTGGTGGCTCTTCGCCGCCGCCGTCCTCGCCGCCGTCGTCAAGGTCTCCGACGTGGTGGCCGTCGGCGCCGTGTTCCTCGTCGTGCTGATGGCGTTCGGGAGGCGAGGTGAGGCGCGTCCGGCGCGGGGCCGGCTGGTGCGCGCGATGCTGGCGCTGGTCGTCGGTGCGGTGCTGCCGACCCTGCTGTGGACCGTCGGTCTCCGCGACGGCCGCGACCCCGCAGGCCGGCGAGAACCCGATGGACGAGCGGTTCCACGTCGCCGGCCTGACCTGGGGCCAGGTCTCCTCGAACGCGACGGCCACCCTCACCGCGGTCAAGGGTGCCTACACGCCGGCCTTCCTGAGCACGTCGACGGTCTCGCTCCTCGCGGTGGCCCTCGACCTGCTGCTCATCGCGGCGGTCGCCGGTGCCGCGTGGTTCGGCAGCGGTCGTCGCCCCGCGGACGACGTGGCCCGGGGGACGCTGGGCGGGATGCTCCTCGGGGGCCCGGGGTTCGTGCTCCTGGTCTACGTCGGTGCACACGCCTACGTGCCGATCCCCCCGCGCTACGGCCTGAGCCTGCTCCCGGCCGCGGCAGCCGTCCTCGCGGTGGTCGCGGCCCGGCACCGGTTCGGCGGACGCGCCCTGCTCGGCCTGGGAGCGGTGAGCGTGCTGGCGGTGCTCGTCCCGCTGGTCTGAACCTCCGGCCCCGGGAAACCGGTGCGGAGCCGCGGACCGCTCTCGCCTAGGCTTCGCGCATGAGCGACCGACCGCAGAACGCGACGCCCGAGCCCGTGGAGGACGACCTCCCCGAGCAGATGCGGGTGCGCCGGAGCAAGCGGGAACGGCTGCTGGAGGAAGGCGGCGCGGCCTACCCCGTGACCGTCGAGCGGACCCATACCCTGGCCGAGATCCGGGCGACGTACGACGCCCAGGAGCTCGAGCCCGACACCCGGACCGGCGAGCAGGTCGCGGTGACCGGGCGCGTGATGTTCCTGCGCAACACCGGCAAGCTCTGCTTCGTCCGCCTGCGCGAGGGCGACGGCACCGAGCTCCAGGTGATGCTGTCGCTGGCCGACGTCGGCGAGGAGTCGCTGGCCCGGTTCAAGGCGCTGGTGGACCTCGGCGACCTGCTCGCGGTGCGCGGCGAGGTGGTCACCAGCCGGCGCGGTGAGCTGTCCGTGCAGGCGAGCCGACTGGTCGATCGCCGCCAAGACGCTGCGGCCGCTGCCCAACGAGCACAAGCCGCTCTCCGACGAGGCCCGGATCCGGCTGCGGTACGTCGACATGCTGGTCCGTCCCGAGCCGCGCGCGATGGTGCGCACGAAGGCGGCGGTGCTGAAGAGCCTGCGCACCACGCTCGACGAGCGCAGCTTCGTCGAGGTCGAGACGCCGATCCTGCAGCTCACGAACGGCGGTGCCGCGGCCCGCCCGTTCCGCACCCACCTCAACGCCCTGGACCAGGAGATGCTGCTGCGCATCGCGCTGGAGCTCGATCTCAAGCGGGCGATGATCGGCGGCGTGGACCGGGTCTACGAGATCGGTCGTACGTTCCGCAACGAGGGGCTCGACTCCACGCACGCGGCGGAGTTCTCCATGCTCGAGGCCTACGAGGCCTACGGCGACCAGCACACGATGATCGCGCTGGCCAAGGCGCTGGTGCAGGACGCGCACCGCGCCATCGGCAGCCCCACCGTGATCGGCCGGGACGGCTCGGAGATCGACCTGCACGGCGAGTGGCGCGAGGCGCCGATCCTGGAGCTGGTCTCCGAGGCGGTGGGGGCGACGGTCGACGTGGACACGGACGCGGAGACGCTTCGCGGCTACGCCGACAAGCACGGCGTCGAGCTGCAGGACCAGTGGGGCGCCGCGGAGATCGTCGTCGAGCTGTTCGAGCAGCTCGTCGAGGACACCCTGATCCAGCCGACCTTCGTCATGGACTACCCCGAGTCCGTGAAGCCGCTGGCCAAGCCGCACCGCACGACCGCCGGCCTGAACGAGGCCTGGGACCTGATCATCAACGGTGTCGAGCTGGGCGCGGCCTACTCCGAGCTCAACGACCCGGTGATCCAGCGCGAGCGCCTCGAGGAGCAGTCGCGGCTCGCCGCGGGCGGTGACCCCGAGGCCATGGAGCTCGACGAGGTGTTCCTCAAGGCCATGGAGTACGGCATGCCGCCGGCCGGCGGGATCGGTATCGGTGTCGACCGGCTGATCATGCTGCTGACCGGAGCCAGCGTGCGCGAGACGATCCTCTTCCCGTTGCTGCGTCCCGAATAAGGCAAATATCCCGCGGGAATTGCCGCGCGCAGCCACCCGAAAGCCACCCTCTTTGGTTTTCCTTTACTAATCCTCGGCATTTCGGCGGTCCAAGCAGGTTTGCCAAACATAATCGCCGTTCCATAAAGTGCCTTCGCCCCTGAATAGGGATTTCCTTGGGAATTCGAAAGGCACCTCACATGGCACAGCGCGTGAACGTCGTCCTCGTCGACGACATCGACGGCAACGACGCCTCGGAGACCGTCAGCTTCGCCCTCGACGGCGTCGACTACGAGATCGACCTGTCCGACCAGCACGCCGGCGAGCTCCGCGACGCGCTCGCCCTCTACATCGGCCACGGTCGACGTACCGGGGGACGCCGCCGGAGCGGCCGCAGGTCCTCGGCCCCCGCGGCGACGGCCGCCGACGGCGGACCCTCCGCCGCCGACATCCGCGCCTGGGCGCGGGAGAACGGCTACGAGGTGCCCGAGCGCGGCCGGGTGAGTGCCGAGGTCCGCGAGGCGTACGCCGCCGCCAACTGACGCACCGCCGGATATTTCGGACGGTCGAGCCTGTCGAGACCACTGCATGCGCCGGCAGTGAGCGGGGAACACCCCTGTTCGCTGTCGGCGAATGCTTTAACGGGCCGACAGGGGAACACGTACGCTGATCACAGAGGTTGACCAGTCACGACCGGTCCGGATCACGGACCGGGGCACAGGGGTCCTGCAACGAGGCGGGACTACTGTGTTCGTCTGACGAAGCCCACCGCTCCTGGCCCCTGCCGGGTGCGAGACGGTGCGGCACGGCAAGGAGCGATGAGGCATATGTTCGAGAGGTTCACAGACCGGGCCCGCAGGGTGGTCGTCCTGGCGCAGGAAGAAGCCAGGATGCTCAGCCACAACTACATCGGCACCGAGCACATCCTCCTCGGGCTCATCCACGAGGGCGAGGGCGTCGCAGCCAAGGCCCTCGAGAGCCTCGGTATCTCCCTGGAGGCCGTGCGTGCCCAGGTCGAGGAGATCATCGGCCAGGGCCAGCAGGCGCCGAGCGGTCACATCCCGTTCACCCCGCGCGCCAAGAAGGTCCTCGAGCTGTCGCTGCGCGAGGCGCTGCAGCTCGGCCACAACTACATCGGCACCGAGCACATCCTGCTCGGCCTGATCCGCGAGGGCGAGGGCGTCGCCGCCCAGGTGCTGGTCAAGCTCGGCGCCGACCTCAACCGGGTCCGCCAGCAGGTCATCCAGCTGCTCTCCGGCTTCCAGGGCAAGGAGACCGCCGCCGCGGGGGCTCCGCAGGAGGGCGCGCCCTCCTCGTCCCTGGTCCTCGACCAGTTCGGCCGCAACTACACGCAGGCCGCGCGTGAGGGGAAGCTCGACCCGGTGATCGGGCGCGAGAAGGAGATCGAGCGCGTGATGCAGGTGCTCTCGCGCCGCACCAAGAACAACCCGGTGCTCATCGGAGAGCCGGGCGTGGGCAAGACCGCCTGCGTGGAGGGTCTTGCCCAGGCGATCGTCCGCGGCGACGTGCCGGAGACGCTCAAGGACAAGCAGATCTACTCGCTCGACCTCGGCTCCCTGGTGGCGGGCTCCCGCTACCGCGGTGACTTCGAGGAGCGCCTGAAGAAGGTGCTCAAGGAGATCAAGACCCGCGGCGACATCGTGCTGTTCATCGACGAGCTGCACACCCTGGTCGGCGCCGGCGCGGCCGAGGGCGCGATCGACGCGGCCTCGATCCTCAAGCCGATGCTGGCCCGCGGTGAGCTGCAGACCATCGGTGCGACCACGCTCGACGAGTACCGCAAGCACCTCGAGAAGGACGCCGCCCTCGAGCGCCGCTTCCAGCCGATCCAGGTGCAGGAGCCGTCGATCGCGCACACCATCGAGATCCTCAAGGGCCTGCGCGACCGCTACGAGGCCCACCACCGGGTGACCATCACCGACGAGGCGCTGGTCTCGGCCGCGACCCTGGCCGACCGCTACGTCTCCGACCGGTTCCTGCCCGACAAGGCCATCGACCTGATCGACGAGGCCGGGTCGCGGCTGCGGATCCGCCGGATGACCGCGCCGCCGGACCTGCGCGAGTTCGACGACAAGATCGCCGACGTGCGCCGCCGCAAGGAGGGCGCGATCGACAGCCAGGACTTCGAGCTCGCCGCGTCCCTGCGCGACGAGGAGAAGAAGCTGATCCTGGCCAAGGGCGAGCGGGAGAAGCAGTGGAAGGCCGGCGACATGGACGTCGTCGCCGAGGTCGACGAGGAGCTCATCGCCGAGGTCCTCGCGGTCGCCACCGGCATCCCGATCGTGAAGCTCTCCGAGGAGGAGTCGACCCGGCTGCTCAAGATGGAGGACGAGCTGCACAAGCGCGTCATCGGCCAGGAGGAGGCCGTCCGGGCGCTGTCCCGGGCGATCCGACGCACCCGCGCCGGCCTCAAGGACCCGAAGCGTCCCGGTGGGTCGTTCATCTTCGCCGGCCCGTCCGGCGTCGGTAAGACCTGGCTGTCCAAGACGCTCGCCGAGTTCCTCTTCGGCGACGAGGACGCGCTGATCCAGCTCGACATGTCGGAGTTCAGCGAGAAGCACACCGTCTCGCGGCTGTTCGGCTCGCCTCCCGGCTACGTCGGCTACGAAGAGGGCGGCCAGCTCACCGAGAAGGTGCGCCGCAAGCCGTTCTCGGTCGTGCTGTTCGACGAGGTCGAGAAGGCGCACCCGGACATCTTCAACTCGCTGCTGCAGATCCTCGAGGAAGGTCGCCTGACCGACTCGCAGGGCCGGGTGGTCGACTTCAAGAACACCGTGATCATCATGACCACGAACCTCGGCACCCGGGACATCTCGAAGGGCACCAGCCTGGGCTTCCAGCAGGCCTCGGACGTCCAGGGCAACTACGAGCGGATGAAGGCGAAGGTGTCGGAGGAGCTCAAGCAGCACTTCCGCCCGGAGTTCCTCAACCGTGTCGACGAGATCGTGGTGTTCCCGCCGCTGAGCAAGGAGCAGATCATCTCGATGGTCGACAACATGATCGCCGGCGTGGAGAAGCGTCTCCACGACCGCGACATGTCCATCGAGCTGACGCAGGCCGCGAAGGACCTCCTCGCGACGCGCGGCTTCGACCCGGTCCTCGGCGCGCGCCCGCTCCGCCGTACGGTCCAGCGGGAGATCGAGGACACGCTCGCCGAGAAGATGCTGTACGGCGAGGTCCGGCCCGGCCAGATCATCCTGGTCGACGTCGAGGGCGAGGGCGTCGAGGCGACGTTCACGTTCAAGGGCGAGCCGAAGAGCGAGCTGCCCGACCTCCCGCCGATCGAGGAGCCGGCCGGCACCGGCGAGGCCGAGTAGCGGCCCGGAGCGCAGATTCCCTGGGGCCCCAGGGAAACCGGCACACCCCCGACGTTGCAACGTCGGGGGTGTGCACGTTTAACCGGGTCCCCAGGGAAACTGGCGGCCTGAGGGGCCGGCTCAGTGCGCGCCGTGCAGGTTCAGCACCAGGACCCCGCCGATGATCAGCATCAGGGCGGCGGCCTTGACCAGGTCCATCCGCTCGCCGAGCAGCAGCACGCCGACCAGGGCGATGCCGGCCGTGCCGAGACCGGACCAGACCGCGTAGGTGATCGACACGGGGATGTGCCGGATGACGACGGCGAGCAGCCAGATCGAGGCGGCGTAGCCGCCCAGCACCAGCGCGGTCCACAGCGGCTCCCGGAAGCCGTGCGTGCGCGGCAGCGCGGCCGTCGAGGCCACCTCGACGCCGATCGCCCCCAACAGCAGCACCCATGCGCCGACCATGACTCTCACCTCTCAATCTATGTAGCACTTGCTACATCGGCTACTGTAGCACTTGCTACACGATCGTCGAAACCACGAGGGGGAGCCGATGCCGCGGGAGACCGCCCGCCGGGACGAGGTCGCGCAGGCCGCCACCGACTACGTGCTCGAGCACGGTCTCGTCGGGCCTGAGCCTGCGGCCGCTGGCCGCCGAGCTCGGCACCAGCGACAGGATGCTGCTCTACCACTTCGACAGCAAGGACGACCTGGTCGCCACCGTGCTGCGGACGTCCAACGACCGCTCGGTTGCCGTCATCCGCGCCCTGGGGCCGTCGGCCGACGTGCGCAGCGCGGTTCTCGACCTCTGGGCGGTGGTCAGGTCCGCACCGCTGGACCGCTGCCAGCGGCTGTACGTCGAGGCGGCTGCCCTGGGGCTGTTCGGCCGCGAGCCCTACGCCACCGCGGTGCGCGAGGCCAACGAGGTGTGGGTCTCGGCCGTCGCCGACCACCTCGCGGCGTCCGGGACACCGCGCAGCCGGGCCCGGCGGGTCGTGGCCCTGCTGGACGCGGCGCTGATGGGGTTGCAGCTGGACCTGCCGCTGGACGCCGGCGACCCGGTGCAGGCGCAGGCCGTCGAGGACCTCGCCGATGCGGTCGCCGCGATCGCAGCGGCCGGCTGACTCAGGGCAGCGCGAAGGCGTCGTCGGCGACCTGGGCCACCAGGCCGTCGTCGAGCAGCGAGGCGAGGCACCGCTCGCGCTGGACCGGGGCCGGCCACGCCTGGTCGAGGCGGCTCCGGTGCACCGGGCCGTCGCTCTCTCGGAGCACGGCCAGCAGCCGGCCCCGGCACTGGCGGTCGGTGCCGTCGTAGGTCTGGCCGCGTCGCGGCGGGCCGTCGTAGGCGGGGTACCCCTTCGCCCGCCACGCGCACAGCTCGGTGACCGGGCAGTCGGCACATCGCGGCCCGGCGGCGACGCAGACCGTCGCGCCCAGCTCCATGGTGGCCACCGCCCAGGTCGCGGCGGTCGGCCCGTCGTCGGGCAGCAGGCCCAGGGCCAGATCCCGCTCGGCCCGGGTGACGGACGTGGACGGGAACTCGACGCCCGAGACCGCACGCGCCAGCACCCGGCGGACGTTCGTGTCGAGCACCACGTGGCGGCGGCGGTAGGCGAACGACGCCACCGCGGCCGCCGTGTAGTCACCGATACCCGGCAGGGCGAGCAGGGCGTCGTACGACGACGGCACCGTGCCGCCGTGCGCGTCGACGATGGCGGTCGCCGCCGCGTGCAGGCGCAACGCCCGGCGCGGGTACCCGAGCCGTCCCCACGCGCGCACCGCGGCACCGGCCGGCTCCGCCGCCAGGTCGGCGGGCTCCGGCCAGCGTGACATCCACTCCGCCCACACCGGCAGCACGCGGGCGACCGGGGTCTGCTGGAGCATGAACTCGCTGACCATCACCGCCCACGGCGAGGCCGACGGCTCCCGCCAGGGCAGGTCGCGGGCGTGCTCGTCGTACCACGCGAGCAGCGGCGCGAGCAGGGCGGAGGGTGCGGACACGGTGCGCCAACCCTAGATGTGCAGGATGGTCCGCCGCCCGCCGGTGTGGCACCCCGGCAGGAGCGCCGTGCGCGGTTAACGTGGCGGCATGACCGCCGTGACCCGCCCTCGGGGGCCGCTCCCGGCCCGCGTGTACTGGACGCGTCGCCTGCTCCTGGTCGCGGTCGCCTTCGCCCTGGTCTTCGGGATCGCCCGCCTCCTGGGCAGCAGCGGCTCGGGGGCTCCCGAGGCCCGACCCGTGGGTGCCGCGGCGTCCAGCAGCACGCCCGACAGCGCCTCGCTGACCCCGCAGGCCACCCCGGACGCCACCTCCCTGAGCACCGGCAGGGGCGCGAAGACGAGGACCCCCTCGCCCAGCCCCGCTGGCCAGCCCGACCGGGGCCTGCGCCGACAGCGATGTCGTCGCCACCCCCTCGGTCAAGGGGACGGCGTACGCCGGCCACTCGGTCGTGTTCACGATGACGCTGACGACCCTGTCCTCACCCGCCTGCACCTGGGACGTCTCCTCGAAGGTGATGGCGGTGAAGGTGACCTCGGGCAGCGACCGGATCTGGTCGACCCAGGAGTGCTCCGGCGCGGTCCCGAAGCAGTCGGTGGTGGTGCGCAAGGACCACCCCGTCGACGTCTCCGTCGCCTGGAACGGCCAGCGCTCCGACAGCGACTGCACCCGGTCGACGGCGTGGGCCGAGCCCGGCTACTACCACGTGGTCGCGGCGTCGTTCGGGGCCGAGCCCGTCGACGTGCAGTTCGAGCTCAAGTCGCCGGTGCCGCGGACGATCACCGCCACGCCGACGCCGACCAAGGACCCCACGAAGGCCACGGGGAGCAGCAGCCCGTCGGCGTCGCCGACGAAGAAGCCGCGCTGAGGCTCAGACGTAGCGCTCGAGGATGCTGGACTCGGCCAGCCGGGACAGTCCCTCGCGGACGCTGCGAGCCCGCAGCTCCCCGACGCCGTCCACCGCCTGCAGGTCGTCGATGCTCGCGGAGAGCAGCTTCTGCAGCGTGCCGAAGTGGTCGACGAGCCGGTCCACGACCGTGCCCGGCAGCCGCGGCACCTTGGCCAGCAGGCGGTACCCACGCGGGGTGACCGCCCCGTCGAGGTGCTCGCTGGCGCCCAGGCCCAGCGCCCGCGCGACCGCCGCCACGTCGACGAGGTCCGCGGGGCTGAGCGACTCGAGATCGGACAGCACATCGGTCGGGGTGCGCTTGCGGCGGCCGGCCGGCAGGTAGTCGCGGATCACCAGCTCGCGCTCCATGTCCACGCCGGTGACCAGCTCGTCGAGCTGGAGCGAGAGCAGCCGGCCGTCGCTGCCGAGCTCGAGCACGTAGTCCTCGATCTCCCGCGCGATCCGGGTGACCATCTCCAGCCGCTGGGCGACCACCGCGACGTCGCGGGTGGTGACCAGGTCCTCGATCTCCAGGGCCGACAGGGTGCTGGACACCTCGTCGAGGCGGAGCTTGTAGCGCTCCAGCGTCGCCAGCGCCTGGTTGGCGCGGGACAGGATCTGGCCGGAGTCCTCGAGGACGTAGCGGATCTCGCCGACGTAGACCGCGATGATCTGCATCGACTGCGAGACCGAGATGACCGGGAAGCCGGTCTGCCGGGCGACCCGGTCGGCGGTGCGGTGCCGGGTGCCGGTCTCGTCGGAGTGGATGGCCGGGTCCGGCATCAGGTGCACCGCGGCGTGCAGGATCCGCGACGCGTCACGGTCGAGCACCATCGCGCCGTCCATCTTCGCGAGCTCGCGCAGTCCGGTCGCGGTGAACGGGACGTCGAGGAAGAAGCCACCGGTCGAGATCGAGTCGACGACCTTGTCGCTGCCGAGCACGAGGAGCGCGCCGGTGCGGCCCCGCAGGATCCGCTCCAGGCCGTCGCGGAGGTTGGTCCCCGGCGCGATGCTGGCGAGCGTCGCCCGCAGCCGGAGCACCTCGTCCGTGCGGTCGTTCACTGCCACCCTGCTCCCCGGTCCTGCCGTCTGTCTGCCCGTCTGGCGCACGCCAGTCTAGGCGGAACCGGTGAGTTCCCGGGGCAGGACCGCCAGGTCCGCCCTGCTCAGACGCCACGCAGCGCGGGCCGCCCCGGCTCGGTGCGGTGCACCGCGAACACGGGCGTGGAGTCCTGCACGCCGAGGTCGAGAACCCGCAGCGCGGCGTCGATGTCCGGGACGCCGATGACCTTCATGCCGTCGACCATCCGCACCGTCCCGGACTCGCGCTGCGACTCGGCCGGCACGATCGCGCCGCGGAACCCCAGCCGCGCGGCCTCGGCCAGCCGCTGAGGGATGTCGCGCACCCGGCGCAGCTCGCCGGCCAGGCCCAGCTCGCCGATCGCGACCAGGTCGGTCGGGATGTCGCGCTGCTTCCACGCCGACGCCACCGCGATGGCCGAGGCGAGGTCGGCAGCGGGCTCGGCGATCCGGACGCCTCCGACCGTGGAGGCGAACACGTCGTGGCTGTGCAGGCGGATCCGGGCGCGCTGCTGGAGCACGGCCACCAGCATCGCGATCCGTGAGGAGTCCAGCCCGGACGTCGTACGGCGCGGGCGCTCCGCCGTGGCCGGGGTGACGAGGGCCTGCACCTCGGCCAGGATCGGCCGGCGCCCCTCGAGGACCACGCTGACGCAGGTGCCGGGGACCGGCTCGTGGTGGCGGGCGACGAACAGGCCGGTCGGGTCGGTCACCGCGACGATGCCCTCGCCGGAGAGGTCGAAGCAGCCGACCTCGTCGACCGGGCCGAAGCGGTTCTTGACGGCCCGGACCATCCGCAGCCGGGAGGAGCGCTCGCCCTCGAAGTGCAGCACCACGTCGACGAGGTGCTCCAGCACCCGGGGGCCCGCGATGCTGCCGTCCTTGGTGACGTGACCGACCATCACGGTGGCGATGTTCTGGGTCTTGGCCACCCGGACCAGCGCGGCGGCGACCTCCTTGACCTGGGTGACCCCGCCGGGGACGCCGTCGACGTCGGCGGCGCCGATGGTCTGCACGGAGTCGACGACGAGCAGCTGCGGCCGGACCGCCTGCACGTGGCCGAGGACGGCGCCGAGGTCGGTCTCGGCGGCGAGGAACAGCTCGTCGTGGATGCCGCCGGTGCGGTCGGCGCGCAGCCGGACCTGGGAGGCGGACTCCTCGCCGGTGACGTAGAGGGTGCGCAGCCCGGAGCGGGCGGTCTGGGCGGCCACCTCCAGCAGCAGCGTGGACTTGCCGACGCCGGGCTCCCCGGCCAGCAGGACCGCCGCGCCCGGCACGATGCCGCCGCCGAGCACCCGGTCGAGCTCGGGGATGCCGCTGGTGCGGGAGCGGGAGTCCTCGACGGACACCTGGCCGATCGGGACGGCGGGGGCGCTCACCGGCCCGGCGGCGGTCCGGCCCGTGGGGGCGGCCGCCTCGGCGACGCTGCCCCACGCCTGGCACTCGCCGCAGCGGCCGACCCACTTGGCGGTCTCCCAGCCGCACTCGGAGCAGCGGTAGGCGGGCCGCGCGGCGCGGGACTTGGCTGAGCTCATGGCGCGACCGTAGGCGAGCCCGCCGACATTCACCGGTTGACGTGCCGACGCCGGTTCGCCGATCATGCGTGAGATCATTTGATCGTTCCATTCGACGTACACCGGGGGTCCCGTCCGATGTCCCGCCAGGCCCGTCCCGCCGACAACGGCGGCAATGCGCCGACGTTGGCGACGGTCGCGGACGAGGCAGGCGTCTCCCGCCAGACGGTCTCCAACGCCCTCAACAGCCCCGAGCTGCTGCGCCCGGACACCTTGGCCCGGGTCCAGGCGGCGATCGAGAAGCTCGGCTACTCGCCGAACCGGGCCGCCCGCAACCTGCGCACCCGTGCCTCTCACCTCGTCGGGCTGCGGGTCGACCCGGCGGTCGAGGACAGCGCCAACGCCCTGATGGACCGCTTCGTGCACTCGCTGGTCGAGAGCACGAAGGAGGCGGGCTACCACGTGCTGCTGTTCAGCGCGGACGGTGAGGAGGAGGCCACCAACGGGTACGACGAGCTTCTCCGCTCCGCCGCCGTCGACGCCTTCGTGGTCACCGACACCTACCGCGGCAACCCGCACGCCGCCTGGCTCGCCACGCGCGGGGTGCCGTTCGTGGCGTTCGGCCGGCCCTGGGGGGAGGCCCCCGCCCGGCACCCCTGGGTCGACGTGGACGGCCGCGCCGGGGTGATGCTCGCCGTCGACCACCTCGTCGCGCGGGGCCACCGGCGGATCGCCTGGGTCGGCTGGCAGAAGGGCTCGTTCATCGGCGAGGACCGCCGCGGCGGCTGGGTCGACCGGATGCACGAGCACGGCCTGTCCACCAGCCGGCTGTCCGCGCGGGGCGACGACACCCTGGAGTTCGGGGCCCGGGCCGCCCAGGCGTTGCTCGACGTCACCGACGAGGACCGGCCGACCGGGTTCGCCTGCGCCAGCGACACCCTGGCCATGGGGGTGCTGCGGACCCTCGACGAGCTCGGCCTGCGCGCCGGTCGCGACGCCGCCGTCGTCGGCTTCGACGACTCGATCGCCGCCCAGGTCTGCACGCCGGCGCTCACCTCCGTGCGGCAGCCGCTGGAGGAGGTGGCGGTGGAGGTGGTCCGCTACCTCGGCGAGCTCCTCGCGCACCGACCCATCCCCGAGCCGGGCCGGGTGCTCGCCCCCAGCCTGGTCGTGCGTGCGTCGAGCTGATCGGCCGGCTCAGTACCTCCGCCACCACAGGTTGACCGCGTAGTCCACCTCGGTCCCGTCGTGGCCGGCGAGCACCTCGTTCGCCACCTCCGGGCTGAACTCGATGCGGACGACGGACTCGAGCTCCTCGCGCGTCCCGAACCGCCACACCACGTCGAGCTCGCGCCGCTGCCAGCCGTGCGTGGACCAGAACCGCTCCACCTCGTCCGGGCGCACCGACGGGTACCCGATCCGGAACCACGACCCGAACGTGCTCCGCGACGCGTCGTTGTCGACCACGAAGGCGGTGCCTCCGCGGCGCATCACCCGGTCGAGCTCGCGCAGCCCCGGCTCGCAGCCCGGCCCGAAGAAGTACGCCCAGCGCGCCTGCATGACGTCGACCGTCGCCGGCGCCAGGGGCACCCGTTGGGCGGTGCCGGGCAGCACCGTGACGTTCCCCAGTCTCGACGTACGACGGGCGGCGACCGCGGCGAGGGCGGGGTGCGGCTCGACGCCGTACACGTGCCGGGCCTCGCGGGCCCAGCGAGGGAGGTGGAAGCCGGTGCCGCAGCCGAGGTCGAGGACGTCGCGCCCGGCCCAGCCGGCGTCGCCCAGGACGTCGGCCATCGCGGCCTCGATGTGCCGGTCGGGGTCGACCGAGCGGTTCTCGAGCTCGTAGGTCTCGGGGTGGTGCCAGATGTTGGGGCTCGGGACGGCCCCGTCCAGCGGCTGCACCCTCAGAGACATCCCTAGATGCGGACGGCGCCGTTCGGGGTGAGGAACTGTGCGGCGACCACGCCGGGGGTGCCGTGCGGGGCGACCCACTGCACGTCCACGTCCTCGAGGGGGCCCTCGACCGAGTTGCCCAGCCAGTCGCTGACGCGGTTCGGGTCGCCGGCGATCTCCAGGGCGCCGAGCCGCACCTCGCCGGTCGCACCGGCGGACGGGTGCTGCTCGTCGGGGGACTCCCACTGGATGAAGAACGGCAGCTGCGGGTCGGACTGGAGGCCCTTGACGCCGATCTGGCGCCAGCGCAGCTCGAAGCCGTCGGGACGGTGCCGGTTGCCCTGCACGGACTCGCGACCGAGCCGGGCCTCGACCTTGGCGATGTCGTCGACGGCGACGACCCAGCCCAGCCAGCCGCCGCCGAGCGCGGAGCGGGCGCGCACCGCCTGCCCGAAGGGCGCCTTGTCGGAGGCCGGGTGGTCGAGCACCTCGACGACCTCGACGTAGGTGCCGGCGGTCAGCGGCAGCACCATGTTGCGGGTGCCGAAGCGCGGGTGGATGCCGCCGTCCCGGAACTCCTCGCCGAGCAGCGCGCCGATGCGGGCAGCCGTGCCCTTGAGGCCGTCGGGGCCGGCAGCGTACGAGACGTGGTCCAGGCGCATAGCAAGCATTCTCACCACGGCGGTCCCTTGCGCTGACACCGGGGGTACCGCTGCAGGGCTCTTGTGCGGTGCGGCGCTCGGGTGAACAGTGGGCTCAGCAGGTGCGACGGCGAGGAGGCGGGACGTGGCAGGAAAGCAGGCTTCGGGCTCCGGCGGGAAGGAGGCCGCCCCGGTTGCGGACCGGCCGGACGCGGTCCGCAACGTGGCCCTCGTCGGCCCCGCCGGATCTGGCAAGACGACCCTGGTCGAGACCCTTCTGGTCTCGGCCGGTGTGCTTAACCGGTCGGGCAGCACGACGGAGGGCAGCACCGTCTGCGACTTCGACGAGGCGGAGGTGCGGCAGCAGCGGTCGGTGGGCCTGGCGCTCGCGCCCCTGGTGCACGAGGGGGTGAAGATCAACCTGCTCGACACCCCGGGCTACGCCGACTTCGTCGGCGAGCTGCGGGCGGGGCTGCGGGCGGCGGACTGCGCGATGTTCGTGATCGCCGCCAACGAGGGCGTCGACGAGCCGACCCGGTCCCTGTGGCGCGAGTGTGCCGACGTCGGGATGCCGCGCGTCGTGGTCATCACCAAGCTCGACCATGCCCGCGCCGACTACGACGGGGTGGTGCGGCAGGCCCGGGAGGCGTTCGGCGACACGGTGCTGCCGGTGTACCTCCGCGAGCCGGACGGCACCCTGGTCGGCCTGCTCTCCGGCGACCCCGGGTCCTTGCACGGTCACGAGGACCAGCGCGGCGCGCTCATCGAGGGCGTCATCGAGGAGTCCGAGGACGAGACGCTGATGGAGCGCTTCCTCGGCGGCGAGGAGGTCGACGCGAAGCTGCTCGTGCAGGACCTCGAGCGGGCCGTCGCGCGCGGGTCGTTCCACCCGGTCATCCCTGTCGACTCCGCCTCCGGCGCCGGTGCCGGCGAGCTGCTCGACCTGGTGGTCAGCGGCTTCCCCTCACCGCTCGAGCACGCCGATGCCCGAGGTGTTCACGCCTGCCGGCCAGCGCGGCCCCGACCTGACCTGCGACCCCGCCGGCCCCCTGGTGGCCGAGGTGGTGAAGACGACCAGCGACGCGTACGTCGGACGGGTCAGCCTCGTGCGCGTCTTCTCCGGCACCGTCCGGCCCGACGCCACCGTGCACGTCTCGGGGCACTTCACGGAGTTCTACGGCAGTCACGAGGGCCACGAGGACCACGACGAGGACGAGCGGATCGGCGCCCTGTCGATGCCGCTCGGCAAGACGCAACGACCGGCCGACTTCGCGGTGGCCGGTGACATCTGCGCGATCGGAAGGCTCAGCCGCGCCGAGACCGGCGACACCCTCTCCGACAAGGAGACGCCGCTGGTGCTGAAGCCGTGGAGCATGCCCGAGCCGCTGCTGCCCGTCGCGATCGAGGCCCGGGCGAAGGCCGACGAGGACAAGCTCGGCCAGGGGCTGGCCCGGCTGGCCGCCGAGGACCCGACGCTGCGCATCGAGCACAACGCGGAGACCCACCAGATCGTGCTGTGGACGATGGGCGAGGCGCACGCCGACGTCGTCCTGGACCGGCTCGAGAACCGGCACGGTGTCGGGGTCGAGCAGGTCGACCTGCGGGTGCCGCTGCGCGAGACGTTCGCCGGCTCGGCAACCGGCCTGGGCCGGCACGTCAAGCAGTCCGGCGGGCACGGCCAGTTCGCGGTCTGCACGATCGACGTCGAGCCGCTGCCCGGCGGCAGCGGGTTCGAGTTCGTCGACAAGGTCGTCGGCGGCGCCGTACCCCGCCAGTACATCCCCTCGGTCGAGAAGGGGGTGCGGGCGCAGATGGAGCGCGGTGTCGCCGCGGGCTACCCCGTCGTCGACATCCGGGTCACGCTCCGCGACGGCAAGTCGCACAGCGTCGACTCCTCCGACATGGCGTTCCAGACCGCCGGTGCGCTCGCGCTGCGGGAGGCCGCCGCCGCGACCCGCACCTGCCTGCTCGAGCCCGTCGACGAGGTCGCCGTGCTGGTGCCCGACGACCTGGTCGGCACTGTGATGAGCGACCTGTCCGGCCGGCGTGGCCGGGTGCTGGGCAGCGAGCCCGTCGGCGACGACCGGACCCTGGTGCGTGCCGAGGTGCCGCAGGTGGAGATCACCCGCTACTCGATCGACCTCCGCGCGTCCTCGCACGGCGCCGCGTCGTTCACGCGGTCGTTCGCGCGCTACGAGCCGATGCCGGACAACGTGGCGGCCAAGCACACCGCCAAGGCCGGCTGACCAGCTGCGGGGACGCGGCCGCGACGTCAGTGCGGGTCGGCGGGGTGCAGCGCCAGCCGGGACCGCGACGCGAGGTGCGCCTCGCAGTGGTCGACCAGCTCGTCGTAGGCCGCCTTGCCCATCAGCTCGGTGAGCTCCGGCTCGTTGGTGACGTAGAGCGGCTCCGGGGCGACGTGCGCGTCCGGGTTGCCGGTGCAGTACCAGTCCAGGTCGTGGCCGCCCGGGCCCCAGCCGCGGCGGTCGTACTCCCCGATGGTGACCTCGGTGTACTCCGTGCCGTCGGGGAGCGCGACGTCGCGGAAGGTACGTCGGATCGGCAGCTGCCAGCACACGTCCGGCTTGGTCTCGAGCGGGTTCTTGCCCTGGCCCAGCGCCAGGTTGTGCAGCGCGCAGCCGTAGCCGCCCTCGAAGCCCGGCCGGTTCAAGAAGATGCAGGCGCCCTCGTGCACGGCGGTCTTGCGGTCGCCGTCGTCGTCGGTGTCCACCCAGGCGTCCTTGCGTCGGGTGCCCTCCGCATGGAACTGCCAGGTCTCCGGCGTGAGCTGCTTCATGAACTTCCGGGTGCGCTTCTCGTCGTCCTTGTCGGAGAAGTGCGCGCCGAGGGTGCAGCAGCCGTCGTCGGGGCGGTCGGCGTAGATGCCGCAGCAGCCCTGACCGAAGATGCACATGTACTGCGACGTCAGCCAGGTCAGGTCGCACTTGAACACCTGCGACTCGTCCGCGGGGTCGGCGAACTCGACGTACACGCGGGGGATCACCAGATCGGTCTCAGCCACGCACGAACCTTACGTCGCTAGTGTTTCCGTCATGCGTCTGGGCGTGCTCGACATCGGCTCCAACACCGGGCACCTGCTCGTGGTGGACGCGGCGCGCGGTGCCGCGCCGAGCCCGGCGTACAAGCACAAGGAGCCGCTGCGGCTCGCCGAGCACCTCGACGCGTCGGGCGCGGTGACCGACACCGGCGTGGAGGCGCTCGCGTCCTTCGTGGCGTCGTCGGTGATGGTGGCCGAGGACAAGGGCTGCGAGGACATGCTCGGGTTCGCGACGTCGGCGGTGCGCGACGCGACCAACTCCGACGAGGTGCTGGCGCACGTGCGCGAGCAGACCGGGGTGGACATCCAGGTGCTGCCCGGCGAGGACGAGGCGCGGCTGACGTTCCTGGCGGTGCGTCGGTGGTTCGGCTGGTCGTCCGGCCGGCTGGCGGTCTTCGACATCGGCGGCGGGTCGCTGGAGATCGCGGTGGGCTCCGACGAGGCGCCCGACGTGGCCCAGTCGCTGCCGCTCGGCGCCGGCACGGCTGACCCGTGAGCACCTCGCGGAGGGTCTCGATCCCGACGTCGTACGCGAGCTGCGCAGGCGGATCCGGGCCGACATCGCGCGCGACGCCGGCTCGGTGCTGCGGCAGGCGCCCGACCACGCGGTGGCGACGTCGAAGACGTTCCGCTCGCTGGCGCGGATCTGTGGTGCGGCGCCGTCGGGCGACGGCCCGCTGGTACGTCGCGTGCTGGACGCCGAGGCGCTGCGGGACACGATCCCCAAGCTGCTGCACATGTCGGCCGACGAGGTGGCCGAGCTGCCGGGCGTCTCGCCGAGCCGGGCGCACCAGATCGTGGCCGGGGCCCTGGTGGCCGATGCCGTGCTGGACCTGTTCGACCTCGCGGAGCTGGAGATCTGCCCGTGGGCGCTGCGCGAGGGGATCATCCTCGAGCGGCTGGACCTGCTGGCCGACTGAGACCCGGCTCAGTCGTCGACCACGAGGTCGGCGTACTCCGGGTGCCGGTCGACGTACTCCTTCACGAACGGGCACAGCGGACGGATCCGCCGCCCGCCGGCACGGACGTCGTCGAGAGCTCCGCGCACCAGCCGCGAGCCGAGGCCCTGGCCCTCCTGGGCGTCGTCGACCTCGGTGTGCGTGAACACCACGACGTCGCCGGAGACCCGGTACTGCGAGAAGCCGAGCACGGTCCCCTCACGGTCGCGGGCCTCGTAGCGGTGCGCCTCGGGGTGGTCGACGACCTCGATGTCGATGGTCTGCTCTTCGGGCATGCGACCGACTCTAGGGTCCTCCGCCAACCAGGCCGTGACCGTCATGTCGGCCGCGGCGTCCGAGGCGGATGTGAGGGACACGCCCTAGGCTCAGGTCGTGATCGCCCTGTCCACCGCCTCGGTCTACCCGGAGACCACGGCGAACGGGTTCGAGCTGGCCTCCCGGCTCGGTTACGACGCGGTCGAGGTGATGGTCGGGATCGACCCGATCAGCCAGGAGACCGACGCGGTGCGGCACCTCTCGGAGTACCACCAGATGCCGGTCTGTGCCGTGCACGCGCCGTGCCTGCTGATCACCCAGCGCGTCTGGGGCGTCGAGCCCTGGGGCAAGCTGGAGAAGAGCGCCGAGATGGCCCAGGCCGTGGGCGCCGACGTGGTCGTCGTGCATCCGCCGTTCCGGTGGCAGCGCGACTACGCCCGCGGGTTCGTCGACGGGATCGCGGCGCTCGAGGACCGCACCGGGGTCGCGTTCGCGGTGGAGAACATGTACCCCTGGCGGGCCTCGCGCCGCGAGATGCAGGTCTACGTGCCGGGGTGGGACCCCTCCGAGCACTCCTACTCCAACGCCACCATCGACCTGTCCCACTCGGCCGTCGCGCGCCAGGACCCGGTCGCGATGGCCCGGCGGCTCGGTGACCGGCTCCGGCACATCCACATGACCGACGGCACCGGCTCGGCCAAGGACGAGCACCTCGTGCCGGGCAGAGGCACGCAGCCGGTCGTCGAGCTCCTCGAGCACCTCGCGGGCGTCAACTTCGGCGGGCACGTCGTTCTGGAGATCAACACCCGCAAGGCCGCCGACCGCGAGGCCCGCGAGCTCGACCTGATGGAGGCGCTCGCGTTCACCCGGTTCAACTTCGCGGCCGCACCGGAGTCCACGTGAGCCCGCGCGCGGCCGGCACCCGTGGCCGTGGCCGGCGCCCCGGAGGTCCCGACACCCGGGGACAGATCCTCGCGTCGGCACGGAGGTCCTTCGCCGACAAGGGATTCGCGGGTACGACGATCCGGGCCGTCGCTGCGGAGGCGGAGGTCGACCCGGCGCTCGTGCACCACTACTTCGGGTCCAAGGACGACCTGTTCCTCGCCGCGCTCGAGATCCCCGTCGACCCGCGCGCCCTCGTGCCGACCGTGTTCGAGCCGGGAGTCGACGGCGCCGGCGAGCGGCTGCTCCGGCTGTTCCTCTCCGTGTGGGACGACCCCGCGGCACGGCTGCCGCTGATCGCGCTGGTGCGCAGCAGCTTCACCGAAGAGGCTCCGGAGACCCTGTTGCAGCAGGGGATCCTCCGGATGGTGCTCACGCCACTACGCGCCGCGCTGCCCTCCGCCGAGGCCGACCGGCGGGTGCAGCTGGTGGCCAGCCAGCTGATCGGGCTGGTGATGACGAGGTACGTCCTGGCCCTCGAGCCGCTCGCCTCGATGCCGTCCGAGGACGTCGTGGCCTGGGTGGCGCCGACGTTGCAGCGCTACCTCGACGGTCCGCTGCCCTGAGGGCCGGAATTGCGGGAATTCGGCCCTTGACGATGCATCCACCCCGGACCACAATTCAACACATGATGAAAAACGCGACGGTGATCGACGTACGGGATCTCGTGGTGCAGCGCGGGCGGGTCCGGGCCCTCCGTGGGATCAGCTTCGAGACCCGTCCGGGCGAGGTGACGGGCCTGCTCGGGCCGTCCGGGTGCGGCAAGTCCACGCTGATGCGTGCGGTCGTCGGGGTGCAGGTCGTGCAGAGCGGGGAGGTCGAGGTGCTCGGGCTGCCGGCGGGGGACAGGCGGCTGCGGGACCGCGTCGGGTACGTCACCCAGGCACCCAGCGTGTACGACGACCTGACCGTCGCAGAGAACCTCCGGTTCTTCGCCCGGGTGCTCGGCGTCCCGCGCACGGAGATCGACCGGTGCGTCGAGGCGGTCGACCTCGGGTCCCGACGCGACCAGGTGGTGAACCGGCTGTCCGGCGGGGAGCGGTCCCGGGTGTCGCTGGCAGCCGCCCTGCTCGGCAGCCCGGAGCTGCTGGTGCTCGACGAGCCGACCGTCGGCCTCGACCCGGTGCTGCGCCGCGACCTGTGGGCGATGTTCCACCGGCTGGCCGACGCCGGCACGGCGGTGCTGGTCTCCAGCCACGTGATGGACGAGGCCGAGCGCTGCGACCGGCTGCTGCTGATGCGCGACGGCGAGCTGATCGCCCAGGACACCCCGCAGGCGCTGCTCGACCGGACCCGGACGACCGACATCGAGAACGCCTTCCTCAGCCTCGTCGAAGGGGTGGCGGCATGAACGCCCGGATCACGCTGGCCGTGGCGGCCCGCGTGCTGACCCAGCTCCGGCGGGACCACCGCACGCTGGCGTTGCTGCTGGTGATGCCGTGCGTGATCCTCGCGCTGCTGTGGTGGATGTTCGACGGGGGTCCGGCGCAGGGTGTCGGCTTCAGCACCCTCGGGCCGCCGCTGCTGGCGCTGATCCCGTTCATCGTGATGTTCCTCGTGACGTCGGTGACCACCCTGCGTGAGCGCTCCTCCGGCACCCTCGAGCGGCTGCTCGCGATGCCGACCGGCAAGGGCGACCTGCTCGTCGGGTACGCCCTGGCCTTCGGGCTCGTCGCGGCCGTGCAGTCCGTGCTCGCGGTGCTGCTGTCCTACGTCGTGCTGGACCTGCAGGTGGCGGGCCCGGTCTGGATGCTCGTCGTGGTCGCGGTGGCCGACGCGGTGCTCGGCACCGCGCTGGGCCTGTTCGTCTCGGCCTTCGCACGCACGGAGTTCCAGGCCGTGCAGTTCATGCCGGCGATCGTGTTCCCGCAGCTGCTGCTGTGCGGACTGTTCGTGGCGCGCGACGCGATGCCGCGGGTGCTCGAGGCGATCTCCGACCTGCTGCCGCTGTCCTACGCCGTCGACGCGATGACCACCGTCTCCCGCACCACCGGCACCGGCTTCGGCGGCGTCGACTCCTCGGTGTGGTCCGACCTCGCCGTCGTGGTCGGCTTCGCAGTGGCCGGCCTCGCCCTCGGTGCGGCGACGCTGCGGCGCCGTACGGCCTGACGCCGGTAGTCCGTGACGAAGTGGCTGGTTTCCCAGCCTGAACCAGCCAGAACGTCACGGACTATCCGGACGGGAGGACCGTTCGGCCGGCGTGCCGTGACCTGGTCGACGCACTGCAACACCCAGGTGGCCCGCTGGTCGCTGCGGGAGCGGGGCATCGCTCGGGCCGCCGAGGAGCTCGACCCGCGCTGGCGAGGGCTGCTGCACCGGGTGGTCGAGGAGCGTGCGCGGGGCTTCGACCCGGACGACGCACCGCCGCCCGGACAAGCCGGGGAGCCGGGCGTTCGCCGCCTGCGCGCGGGACCGGGCCCGGGCATGGCAGGAGCCGCCCACCGCGTAGCCTGGCCTCGGCTGCACCGTCGCAGCCCCCGTCGACACCTGGAGGAGATCCGTGCTCCGGCAGCCCCTGCTCATGCTCGCCCGCAGCGACAAGGTCAAGCGCTTCGTCACCGCCATGCCGGTGTCGAGCGGCATCGTCTCGCGCTACGTGCCCGGTGAGGCCACCGACGACGCCGTCGAGGCGACCGACGCGCTCATCCAGTCCGGGCTGCACGTGACGCTGGACTTCCTGGGCGAGGACACCCTCGACCGCGAGCAGGCCGACGCCACCGTCACGGCCTACCTCGACCTCCTCGACGCGCTGTCCGCGAAGGGCCTGTCCCGCAACGCCGAGGTCTCGGTGAAGCTCTCCGCGGTCGGCCAGGCGCTGCCCGACGTCGGCGAGAAGGTGGCGCTCGAGAACGCCCGCACCATCTGCCACGCGGCCCGCAACGCCGGCACCACGGTCACCCTCGACATGGAGGACCACACCACCACCGACTCGACGCTTGGGCATCCTGCGCGAGCTCCGCAAGGACTTCCCGGAGACCGGTGCCGTGCTGCAGGCCTACCTCCACCGCACCGAGGCCGACTGCAGGGACCTCGCCTACGAGGGCTCCCGGGTCCGGCTGTGCAAGGGCGCCTACCACGAGCCCGAGTCGGTCGCCTTCCAGGACAAGCACGACGTCGACAAGTCCTACGTCCGCTGCCTCAAGGTGCTGATGGCCGGCCAGGGCTACCCGATGATCGCCAGCCACGACCCGCGGATGGTCGACATCGCCGGCGCCCTCGCGACCCGCAACGGCCGCGCGCAGGGCACCTACGAGTACCAGATGCTCTTCGGCATCCGCCCCGACGAGCAGAAGCGGCTGGCCGAGGCCGGCGAGAAGGTGCGGGTCTACCTGCCCTACGGCCAGGAGTGGTACGGCTACCTGATGCGGCGGCTCGCCGAGCGACCGTCGAACCTGACGTTCTTCCTGCACTCCCTGGTGTCCAAGAAGTAGGAGTCGCCATGACGGTCGCGATCATCGGTGCCGGTGTGATGGGGGAGACCCTGCTCTCCGGCCTGCTGCGGGCCGGCCGCCGCCCTGGGGACCTCCTGGTCGGTGAGAAGAGGCGGGAGCGCGCGCACGAGCTGCAGGAGCGGTACGGCGTCGAGGTGGTGTCGAACGTCGACGCCGCCCAGAAGGCCGACACCCTCGCGCTCGTCGTCAAGCCGCAGGACATGGCCGACGTGCTCGACGAGCTGGCGCCCGTCGTACGCCCGGGGCAGCTGGTCGTCTCGCTGGCCGCCGGCATCACGACCGCCTTCATCGAGGCGCGGCTGCCCGACGAGGTCGCGGTGGTCCGGGTCATGCCGAACACGCCGGCGCTCGTCGACGAGGGGATGGCCGCCATCTCCCGCGGGTCGCACTGCGACGAGTCGCACCTCGCGGAGGCCGAGGCGCTGATGGCCTCGACCGGCAAGGTGATCCGGGTCCCCGAGCGCCAGCAGGACGCGGTGACCGCGATCTCCGGCTCCGGCCCGGGCTACATCTTCTTCGTCGTCGAGTCGATGATCGAGGCCGGCGTGCACCTCGGGCTGCCGCGCAGCGTCGCCTCCGAGCTGGTCGTGCAGACCGTGGTCGGGTCGGCGAAGCTGCTGCGCGACACCGGCGAGCACCCGGTCGTGCTCCGCGAGCGGGTGACCTCGCCCGGCGGCACCACCGCCGCGGCGCTCCGCGAGCTCGAGGACCACAAGGTCCGCGCGGCGTTCCTGACCGCCATCGAGGCCGCCCGCGACCGCTCCCGCGCCCTCGCCGAGGGCATGGACTGACCCTCCCGCACGTCGACCCGGGTCAACGGGACAGCACGAGGTCGAGCACGAACCGGCCGAGGGCTGCGCGGCGCCCCAGGAACGCCGACGTGTCCGGATCGGCGCCGTCCCCTTCCGTGACCTCCCACGGGATCATCCCCGGGACGTTGCGGGTGGCCAGCGCCAGCACCAGCCCCCGTCGTACGACGTCCCGGTCGGTGGCGAGCCCCTCGTCGGCCAGCCCGGCGACGTACCCCGTCTCGATCGCGTCGAGCAGACCGGGCAGCCCGTCGGCGTCGCCGCGGCCCTGCTCGATCTCCCCGCACAGCAGCTGGCCGAGGTCGAAGCCGAGCGGCAGCTGGCAGCCGAACGCCCAGTCGATGGCCACGAACGTGTCGGGCTCGTCGCGCGGGCGGAGCAGGTTCACCGGCGCCGCGTCGCCGTGCGGCAGCGCGGTCGGGAGCGCCTCGCTCTCGGCGAGCAGCGCCGGTATCCGGTCGAGGGCCCGGCTCAGGTCCGTGCGGTAGGTGCCGTCGAAGGCAGCGGCCACCAGGGGACGCCGCCACAGGGCATCATCGGCCAGAGCGCCTGCGAGCATCGGAGCGCGGCTGTCCACGACCTTGCGGACCGCGAAGCCGGGCGGGACGGAGCAGGCGCCGGCGGGGCGGTCGGGAGTGCGCCGGGACGCGAGCCGGGCGAGCAGACGAGCAGCAGTCGCGTGCGTGGTGTCGGTCCAGCGGTCGTCGCGCTCATCGATGTCCTCCATCCAGACGGCGACCCGGTCCTCACCCAGGTCGGCCAGGGCGTACACGTCGGGGACGCGGAGCCCGTCGGGCAGCACGTCGTGCACCTGCGCGCGGATGTCCAGCTCGTCGCGCCAGGGGAACAGCCGGCACAGATCCTCGAAGGCCGCCGGTGGGACCAGGTGGTGGAGCGGCCAGTGCCGCGGGTGCTGGAGCAGCTTCACGAACGCCCGCCACGGCCGCACCCCGGTCGCGGTGGTCGCGGTGCCGGTGACCCGCCAGAGCCCGCCGGTGGCGATGCTCGTGAACGGGTAGGCGACGACGGAGCCGGTGGCCGTCACGACCTCGGCCCCGTCGTCGCGGAGCGCGGCCCGGGCGACGTCGGTGAGCAGCGCGTACGGCGGTGCGGCGACGCCGAGCTCCGGCAGGTCCAACTGGTCAGGTAGCCTGATCATGCCGCAGATAGTAAGGTTGCCTTATGTTCATGGTCAACGGGCTTCCCGTCGACGGGGATCCCGGTCTGGTCCAGCTGATCGACCTGGCCCAGCGCGAGGTGTTCCGCAGCTTCGGCGACGCCGTGGGCGCCGACCCGGTGCCCCCGCTGCGCGGCTCCCGCTACCGCGTCCTGGGCATGGTCCCGGCCGAGGGCGGCCGGCGCCTCACCGACCTGGCGACCGTCGCCGACATGACCAAGCAGGCGATGGGGGAGTTCGTCGCCGACCTCGCCGAGGGCGGGTACGTCACCGTCGAGACCGACCCCACCGACCGCCGCGCCAAGCTCGTCACCCTCACCGACCGCGGCCGCGAGGCCGCCGAGTTCGGCCGGACCATGCTCGGCCGCGTCCAGCGGCTGTGGGACGAGCGGCTCGGGCCCGACGACGCGGCCACCCTCAACGCCCTGCTCGCGCGGGTCGCCGGCGTCGCCGTCGAGACCCCCTAGCCCAACCCCATCGCGGCCCGGGCGGCCGCGAGCACCGGAGCCGTCTCCACGCGGCACCGCTCCGACCCCGCGGCGAACACCCCGTCGACGTACCCGGGGTCGTCGGCGAGCTCGGCGTACCTCGCCTGCAGCGGCTCGAGCACGCTCAGCACCGCCTCCGTGACCACCTTCTTCAGCTGCCCGTACGTCGAGACACCCGCGCCGGCCCGGGCGAGCGGGACGCCCGTGCACGCCGCGAGGATCTCCAGCAGGTTGCCCACGCCCGGCTTCGCGTCCGGGTCGTGCCGGACGGCGTCCGGCCCGGTGTCGCTGTCGGTGACGGCGCGCGCCACCTTGCGGGCCACCGCGTCGGGCGGGTCGAGCAGGAACACCACCCCCGCCCCGACCGGGTCCGACTTGCTCATCTTCCGGGTCGGGTCCTGCAGGTCCCGGACCCGCGCGGCGGCCGGCGGCACCGTGATCTCCGGGACCGTGAACACCGCGCCGTACTCCCGGTTGAACCGCATCGCCAGGTCCCGCGTCAGCTCGACGTGCTGGCGCTGGTCGTCGCCGACCGGCACGTGGCTCGGCCGGTAGAGCAGGATGTCCGCGGCCATCAGCACCGGGTAGGTCAGCAGCGACGTCCGCGTCTGCGGCCGGGCAACGCCGTCGACCTGGCCCTTCTCCTTGTACTGGATCATCCGGCCCAGCTCGCCGACGTATGCCGTGCACTCGAGCAGGTACGCCAGCTCGGTGTGCGCCGGCACCAGGCTCTGCCGGAACAGCGTGGCCCGCTCCGGGTCGAGCCCGCACGCGAGCAGCAGGGTCTGCATCTCCCGGGTGCGGGCCGCCAGCGTCGCCGGGTCGTGGGCGACCGTCATCGCGTGCAGGTCGGACAGCCCGTAGAAGCAGGTGGCGGCGTGCTGCGCGGCGGCCATCCCGCGCAGCGCGCCCAGCAGGTTGCCGAGCGTGAGCCTCCCGCTCGGCGTGAGCAGGCTGAGGCGTCGGTCGAGCGGGTGCTGCGAGCTCATCGGGTTCTCCTGGGTGTCGAGCCTCCAGGAGTCCTCCGCACATGCGAGACGGCCGCCCGGAGGCGGCCGTCGTGTGCGAGGTGTGCGCAGCGAGGTGGTCCGCCTAGTCGGCGGCCCACCAGCCGTTCAGTACGACGGTGCTGCGCATGACCTCACCTTACCCACCAGCCCGCGCTCGCGATGAACAGAGAGCGGGACGGCCGCAGTCGTCGGCCCCGGAGCGCCTCAAGCGGCTTGGCCGCGGCGGAGGTCGCCGGAGGGGCCGCACCGACGCAGGGCAGCCGGCGGCCGGACGCGCCGCCGCAGCGCCCGGCGTCGCGAGGCCGGCGCAGCGACCCACTCAGCGAGTGCGCGGAAACCCCAGAGCTGATCCAGTGGCTGATGGTCGCTTCCACGCGGCGATACCGGTGCGGAGCGGTGCAAACACCACCGGATCCGTCGTACGACGCCTGCTGGACCTCTCGGTTGACCCACGTCAACGCGGGTAGGGTCCGAGCATGTCCGGTCCCGCCTGCGTCGTGTTCGACCCGACGCTCACCGCCTACGACTTCGGGATCTCGCACCCGATGTCCCCGCTGCGGGTGGACCTCACCGTGCGCCTCGCCCGCGAGCTGGGTGTGCTCGCCGACGAGGGGACCGCCGGGCCGGGTCTGCCGACCGTGCCGGCACCGATGGCCGACGACGACCTGGTCGCGACGGTCCACGACCCGGCGTACATCGACGCCGTGAAGCTCGCCGGCAAGGACCCGCACCGCGTGATCGAGGAGCGGGGGCTCGGCACGCCCGACAACCCGACCTTCGAGGGCATGCACGAGGCGTCGGCGCACATCGTCGGCGCCACCGTGGAGGCCGCCCGTCGGGTCTGGACCGGGGACGTCCTGCACGCCGCGAACATCTCCGGCGGACTGCACCACGCGATGCCCGAGAAGGCCAGCGGCTTCTGCGTCTACAACGACGTCGCCGTCGGCATCCGATGGCTGCTCGAGCAGGGCGCGGAGCGGGTGGCGTACGTCGATGTCGACGTGCACCACGGCGACGGCGTCGAGGCGGTGTTCTACGACGACCCGCGGGTGCTCACGATCAGCCTGCACGAGACCGGACAGATGCTCTTTCCGGGGACCGGCTTCCCGTCGGACACCGGCGGGCCGGGCGCCGAGGGAAGTGCGGTCAACGTCGCGCTGCCGCCGGGCACGTCCGACGCCGGCTGGCTGCGCGCGTTCCACGCGGTGGTCCCGCCGCTGGTGCGGGAGTTCGCGCCGGACGTCCTGGTCACCCAGCACGGCTGCGACTCGCACATCGAGGACCCGCTGGCGCACCTGATGCTGACCGTCGACGGCCAGCGCGCCGCCTACCTCGCCCTGCACGACCTGGCCCACGAGGTGTGCGACGGCCGCTGGGTGGTCACCGGGGGCGGCGGCTACGCGGTGGTCGACGTCGTGCCCCGGGCCTGGACCCATCTGCTGGCGATCGTCGGCGGTGCCCCGCTGGACCCGGCGACGGAGACCCCCGAGGGGTGGCGGGCGCACGTGCAGCAGCTGCTCGGTCGGACCGGACCGTTCCGGATGACGGACGGGCGAAGTCCGGCGTACCGTGACTGGTCCCAGGGCTACGACCCTTCGGTGTGGCTGGATCGGGCCATCAACGCCACCCGCGACGCGGTGTTCCCGCTGAACGGTCTGGACCCGACGCCCTAGGAGGAAAATTCTGAGCGCGGTCTCGATCGGCCAAAACCGTCCGAACCGGACGCGTCCACCCGACACGCTGGGGCAAAAGCAAAAAGTCGGACCTTTGCCCCCTCTTCCCCAATAGTCACACTAGGCTCTACTCTCACGGAAGCACATGGCGAAGGGTCTCCGGTGGGGAAGCCGGAGGGCGCTTGTGCGCGAAAGTGCGGTGCATGATGGCCTCGACCAATGGTCCTGCCGGCAACTCGGGGGACATCTCTGAGGTGAAGTTCCTGACCGTCGCCGAAGTGGCCACGGTGATGCGCGTGTCCAAGATGACGGTCTACCGGCTGGTCCACTCCGGTGAGCTTCCGGCCGTCCGGGTGGGCCGGTCCTTCCGGGTGCCCGAGGACGCGGTCAACGAGTACCTCCGCAAGAGCTTCTTCCAGACCGGCTGACCGGTCCCGCCGGGCGCGGCGGACACCGAGGGGTCATCCCGTGCCGCCCGCTCGCGAGAGCGTCCCGGAGCAGAAGTCGAGAAGCCACCCGCCCCAGGCGGGTGGCTTCTTCGCGTCCCTAGGTCAGAAACCCGAGAAGCCACCCGCCAGAGGCGGGTGGCTTCTTCGTGGGTGTCCGGCCGAGCGGGAGGTCCGGTCCCCCGGTCGTGTGCTGGACCGCGGAGCTGGCGCCGACCGGACAGTCAGGGGGTCAGAACCGCATGAAGTTCGCGGCGACGACCCACTCGCCGCTGGCGTTCGGCGTGGCGCCGATGCCGATGCGGGTGGGGCTCTTGCTCATCAGCACGTGACGGTGCGGGGCGGAGTGCATCCACATGGTCACCAGGGTCTTCGGGGTGACCGCGCCGCGGCCCAGGGTCTCGCCGGCGTAGTAGGCGTGGCACCGGTTGAGCAGCGTGGTCATCGACTGGTGGTAGAAGCCACCGCTGCGGGCGAGCGTGCTGCTCCACCTCTCCGCGACGGCGTCGGTGCAGCTCGCGAACTTCAGCGCCCGCAGGCCGTGGCGCTTTCGCTGCACGTTGACCCAGTACTGCACGCCCTGCTCGTAGTAGGCGTCGGAGTAGGCCGGGAACACGGACTGGGCGGCGACCAGCTTGACCGACGAGGCCTTCGCGGGGGCCGCGGTCGAGGTCGAGGGGCCGGAGGTGACTCCGGCGACGGTCACGACGGTGACGAGCGTGGTGGTCAGGATCTTCAGCGCAGGGCGCAGCACACGGTTCAGGTTCATGGCTAAGGCCCCTCCCAAGGCCTCAGGGCGCACCGGGTCCCACCCCTCCAGGTGGACTCTTTCGTGTCCGGTACGAGTTGCTTCGATTTGGCTCCTCGAGGTGTTACCGCACAGTTCGCTCGGTAAACACCGGCTTACGACAGAAATGTCGGCTCGCCGGAGACGTCACTTGAGGGCGGATCGAAACTTCTGTCTGATTTTTACCAAACCTCCCCGGCGCGCCTCCAGCGGACCGTCGGGTGGGCGCCGTTTCGCCGCCTCGCTCCCGCCGGTTAGGCTGGGCACTTCGCGCCGGCGCTCGGGGGGAGCCCCTGGCTCGCGCGAGTCCCTAGCCAGCACGTCGGCCCCCGGTCGTCGTCGAAGTCCGGAAGGTCCATCGAGTGGGTTCGGTAGTCAAGAAGCGTCGCAAGCGGATGGCCAAGAAGAAGCACCGCAAGCTGCTGAAGAAGACGCGCATCCAGCGTCGTCGCCAGGGCAAGTAGCCCAGGGCGCACGGGCCGGGAGCGCTCGCATGGGCCGCGTCGTCCTCGTCACCGGAGTCTCGCGGGACTTCGGGGGACGGTTCGCGCGCCGGATCGCCGCCGACCCCGCCGTCGAGCGGGTCATCGGCGTCGACGTGGTCCCGCCGCGTGACGACCTCGGCAGCGTCGCGTTCGTGCGCGCCGACATCCGCAACCCGGTGATCGCCAAGGTCATCACCGGGCAGGACGTCGACACGGTCGTGCACATGAGCGTGCAGTCCGCCCCGCACGAGGCGGGTGGGCGGACGTCGATGAAGGAGCACAACGTCATCGGCACCATGCAGCTGCTTGCCGCCTGCCAGAAGGCTGCGGGGCTCGAGCGGCTGGTGGTCAGGTCGTCGTCGGCGGTCTACGGCTCGTCGAGCCGTGACCCCGCGATGTTCACCGAGGACATGAGTGCGAAGCGGATGCCGCGCACCGGCTACGCCAAGGACGTCCTCGAGGTCGAGGGCTACGTGCGCGGCTTCGCGCGCCGACGCCCCGACGTCGCCGTGACGATGCTGCGCGCCGCGAACACCGTGGGTCCGACGGTCTCCTCGCCGCTCACCCGCTACTTCCGGCTGCCGGTCGTGCCCACCGTGCTCGGGTACGACGCCCGGCTCCAGTTCCTGCACGAGGACGACCTGCTCGGGGTGCTCCGGCAGGCCACGCTCGGCGGGGTTCACGGCACCTTCAACGTCGCCGGCGACGGGGTGCTGATGCTGTCCCAGGCGCTGCGCCGGCTGGGCCGGCCCACCGTGCCGGTGCCGACGTTCGCGCTGAGCTCGCTCGGGTCGGTGTCTCGGCAGGCCGGCATCAAGGGTCTCCAGACCGAGCTGGCCGGCTACCTCACCTTCGGCCGGGGCGTCGACACCTCCCGGATGCGTGCGGTGCTCGGGTTCCGCCCGTCGTACACCACCGCGGAGGCGTTCGCGGACTTCGGCCGCTCGGTCGCGCCGGGCCTGCTGCCCCGCCCGTCCAGGTCGCTCCGCGTGGACGTGGACCGTGCCGTGAGTGCGGGAGGCCCCCGTGGGTGACGCCGAGGTGATCCCGCTGGGCACCCGCGGCAAGCCCGGCCGCGGCACCGGCAGCGGCAAGCCGTCGTCGGCCGCCCGGTCGCTCGCCGGGTCGACACCGGCCCGCAAGAAGGCTGCGCCGCGTCCCACGCCGCCCGCCCCCACCGAGCCCGTCGAGCCGCATGACGAGTCGGCCGACCTGCACATCCCGGCGCAGAGCGGCCCCGAGGCGCCCCCGGCGCCCCCGGCGCCCGAGCCGGCCGCCGCCGACGCCACCGAGCAGGCCCCTGCTGAAGAGCCACGGCCCGAGGTCCGGGACCGCGAGCCCACCGGGGGCATCCCCGTGGGCGACTGGCTGCAGGCACTGACCGGTGCGGCCGTGGAGGTCTTCGGCGACCGCTGGGAGCAGCGGCTCGCCGAGTTCCTGGCGTTCCTGCGCCGCCGGGTCACCGGTGAGTTCGAGGTCGACGAGTACGGCTTCGACGCCGAGGTCACCGAGCGCTTCCTGCTCGCCACCGTCCGCCCGCTCGCCCAGAAGTGGTTCCGGGTCGAGGTGCGCGGAGCCGAGAACATCCCCACCGACGGCGGCGCCCTGGTGGTCTCCAACCACTCCGGCACCATCCCGCTCGACGGCCTGGTCACGATGGTCTCCATCCACGACAGCACCGGCCGCAACCTCCGCCCGCTCGGCGCCGACCTGGTCTTCCGGATGCCGGTCGTGGGTGAGCTGGCCCGCAAGGGCGGCGCCACCCTGGCCTGCAACGAGGACGCCCAGCGGATGCTGGCCGGCGGCGAGCTCGTCGGCGTCTGGCCCGAGGGGTTCAAGGGCATCGGCAAGCCCTACTCCGACCGCTACAAGCTCCAGCGCTTCGGCCGCGGCGGCTTCGTGTCGGCCGCGATTCGCACCGGCGTCCCGATCATCCCGTGCTCGGTGGTCGGCGCCGAGGAGATCTACCCCCTGGTCGGCAACCTGCCGTCGCTCGCGCGGCTGCTGGGCGTGCCGTACATCCCGATCACGCCGTTCTTCCCGCTGCTCGGGCCGCTGGGCATGGTCCCGCTCCCCTCGAAGTGGCTGATCGAGTTCGGCGAGCCGATCCGCACCGACGCGTACGACGGGGGTGCGGCCGACGACCCGATGCTGGTGTTCAACGTGACCGACCAGGTCCGCGAGACCATCCAGCAGACGCTGTACACCCTGCTCATGCAGCGCCGCTCGGTCTTCTACTGAGCCGCAGGGCTGGTCGAGCCGCTGCCGAGGGACGAGGCGTCTCGAAGGGCGGCCGCTCTCGCAGCCCGCGTCAGGGCAGCAGCCCGCCCGTGCCGGGGTCGGGAAGGATCGTCTCCACCGTGTCGCCGAGACCGTCGGTGATCTTCGTGATGTCGACGTCGGCGGTGACCTGCACCTTGGGCGTCGAGGTCGCCCCCGGGAGCCCGGGCAGCGGGGACTTCGGCGTGGGAGCGGCTGACGCCTCGGGTGCGTCCGGGACCACCGGGGTCACCGACACGCGACCGCCGGTCGCCGGCCTCGACCCGCCGCTGGCGGTGCCGCGTCGCTGTGCCTGCGCCTTGCGCACGTCCTGCTTGGCGGCCACGACCGGGTGGCTGTTGTCCGGCCGGGCAGCCTGGAAGCGCTGCATGGCCCGGTCGACCTCGACCGAGGCAAGGAACATCGGGGGCACCCTCAACGCCGGCAGGTCGCTGCAGGTGTCGCACAGCCGGCTCGCCTGCGCGTCGATGTCGCGCAGCGCGATCGCGGCGTCGCGCAGGCCCGGCTGCGCCTCGGCCGGAGCACTCGAGTTGAGCGCCCTGACCTGGGCCAGGGCAGCGGCGGTGAACTCGCGCACGGCGGCGACCGTCTTCGGGTCGCGGCTCTCGGCGTACGACGCCAGCAGCATGTCCGAGCCGCTGCGCGCGGACGTGGTGAACGCGGCGACGGTGTCCGGCACCTGCGGGGTCCCGGTCGCGGATCCCTGGTCGACCAGGCCCTGGGCCTCGTCGAGGCGGTCGGAGGCCTGGCGCAGCAGGTCGTGGCCACGTCCGGCCGAGCTCATCGACAACCCGAGCTCGGCCTTCTCGATGCCACGCTTGATCGGGTAGAGCGCCTCGCCGGGCAGCGAGTCCTGGGCGGCGGTCGCCATACCGGCGGTGCCACCGATCAGGACCGCGGCGGAGGCGACGGCCACCAGGCGGCGCTCGCGCTTGCCGCGCGTGCGCACCGGGAGGGCCAGGCCGGCGTTCTGCGGGGTGAGGACCGTGGCCGCCTCGGCCATCAGCCGCTCGCGCAGGTCGGCGGCGAAGGCGTCGCGGGGGATCGCGCGCTCGTCGGCCGCGCCGTGGTCCCGCAGCAGCTGTGCCACCCCGACGAGCCGCTCCGTCGCGGGGCTGGTCGCCTCGCGGAGCGGGGACGCCCCGTCGACGAGCGCGGCGAAGTCCTCGGCGCGCTGTCGGGAGCGGAAGAGCGGGGTCATCGTGGTCCTCGGTGGGCGGGTGCGTCTGTCATCCCCTGCAACGACCGAGGGGACGCAGAGGTTACGGGCTCCCGCCGGTCTGGACCGGAGCCTGCGTCGAGGCGTCCGCCAGGTGGTCATCGAAGGCCCTCGGGAAGGAGCTTGGCGAGGTTCCGGACGCCGCGCAGCTGGAGCTGCTTCACCGCGCCGTCGCTGCGCCCGAGGACCTGCGCGGTCTCGGCGATGGACAGCCCCTGGAGGAAGCGCATGATCAGGCACTCCTGCTGCTCGTGCGGCAGCTCCTTGAGCGCCTCGAGCAGGGCGGTGTTGGTCAGGGACGCGAGGACCGAGGTCTCGGGGCCCTCGGTGGCCGCGTCGTGCGGGCTCATGTCCTCGGTCGCGAACTCCAGCCGCGTCCGGCCCGCCTTGAAGTGGTCCATGGTCAGGTTGCGGGCGATGGTCATCAGCCAGGCGCCGAAGTCCTTGCCCTGCCAGCGGAAGGACGGCATGCCGCGCAGCGCCCGGAAGAACGTCTCCGACGTGAGGTCCTCGGCCAGGGCGACCGACCCCACCCGGTAGTAGACGAAGCGGTAGACCGCCACGTGGTAGTGGTCGTAGAGCATCCCGAAGGCGTCGCAGTCGCCGCCGCGGGCGAGCTCGACGAGGGCGATCAGGCGGCTGCCCTCGGCCTCGTCCTCCTCCGAGGAGACGGCCAGGTCGGCGTCGCTGCCCGGGTCGCGGCCCGCGCCGGATCCGCCGCCGGCCGGCGTGACCCGGGCGTCGTACTCGACGGCCTCGGTGAGCAGCCAGGCGGCCGGTGCCGCGGAGTGCGGGCCGGTGAGCGGAGCGGTGGCGCCGAGGGCCGGAGCGGGGACCAGTGCCGGCCTGGGGTCCAGGGCATGCCAGAGGGCCAGCCGCAGCTCGTTGAAGCCACGACGGAACTCGTCGTCGCGCGTGAACATCGAACTCCCTCCCCGGCGATCGCCACGCGTCGCCGGGCTCCCATCCCCCTCGTGACCCGTCCCCACCGCGGTGGAGACGTCCGATTGTGAACCGAAGAGTAACTTCGATTCACAGTCCCCGCTGTGGGCCAGGTCACAGCGATGATTCCACGTCCTCCAGGGAATGAAACCCCCGGAAGGGCAGAACTCGGAAGTCCGGGGCCTACCGCACCTTGCGACGGATGGCCACGGCCGCCGCGATGCTCCCGGTGGCCGCGCCGGCCAGGCCCGCGGTGACCAGCCCGGCGCGGGCCGCCTTGCGTCCGGTGCGGTAGTCGCGGATCCGCCAGCCCTCGGCCCGGGCGTGGTCGCGCAGCTTGGTGTCCGGGTTGATCACGCACGGGTCGCCGACCAGGGACAGCATCGGCAGGTCGTTGTAGGAGTCGGAGTACGCCGAGCACCGCGACAGGTCCAGCCCCTCCCGCTCGGCGATGGCCTTGACCGCCTCGGCCTTGGCCGGCCCGTGCAGCATGTCGCCGACCAGCTGACCCGTGTAGACGCCGTCCACGTGTTCCGAGACGGTGCCGAGGGCGCCGGTGAGGCCGAGCCGGCGGGCGATGATCCGGGCGATCTCGACGGGGGCGGCGGTCACCAGCCACACCCGCTGCCCCTGGTCGAGGTGCATCTGGGCGAGCGCGCGCGTGCCCGGCCAGATCCGGTGCGCCATCGCCTCGTCGAAGATCTCCTCGCTGAGATCCTCGAGCTCGCTGACCGGGTGCCCCTTGATGAACGCGAGGGCCGAGGCTCGGGCGTCTGCCACGTGCTCGGGGTCCTCGACGCCGACCAGCCGGAAGTACGCCTGCTTCCAGGCGGCTCCCAGGATCTCGCGGGTCGTGAAGAACTCGCGGCGGTGCAGCCCACGGGCCAGGTGGAAGATCGAGGCGCCCTGCATGATCGTGTTGTCGACGTCGAAGAACGCCGCGGCCGTCGGGTCGGGCGGGGTGGCCAGCGACGTCTCCACCTCGGCGGCCGCGGCGGACGCCTCGCCGGCGAGGGTGGAGCGGCTGCGCAGGTCGGGTCGCGGCGTCGTACGGCGCGCGGGCCGTCGCCCCGGGGGCGGAGGCGGAGGGGCGTTCACAGGCGCAACCCTAGTGGGCCCGGAGGGCCCCCGGCGGCTCTCGGCCGCTGTGCCAGACTCACGCCTGTGAGCGCCCATCTCGCTGAGCTGCTGACCCTCGCGGCCTCCGAGGCTCCCGAGCAGGTCGCGCTCGTCGACGCCGCCTCCGGACGCCGGGTGACCTGGGCGGAGCTGGACGCCGAGACCGACCGGGTCGCGCGCGGCCTCAACGCACTCGGCCTGGTCGCCGGCTATCGCGTGGTCATCGCGATGAGCAACCGCGTCGAGTTCGTGACGAGCTACCTCGGCACGCTGCGCGCCGGTCTGGTGGCGGTGCCGGTCAACCCGCGCTCGGCGACGGGTGAGCTGGTGCGCCTGGTCGCCGACTGCGGCGCCCGGGTCGTGGTGGCCGACGGCGACACCGTCACGACGGTCCGGCAGGCCGTCTCCGGGCTGCAGGACGCGCTCGTGGGCGCCGACGAGGAGCTCGTGCGGTCGACCGTCGTGCCCCGGATCGTGGTCGCCGGCATCCCCGCGGTCCCCGGCGAGACGACGTACGCCGCGCTGCTCGACGCCGCCGGCACGGAGGCGCCGGTCGTGCGCGACCCCGAGCGGCTGGCGGTGCTGCTCTACACCAGCGGCACGTCGGGACGCCCGCGCGCCGCGATGCTCAGCCACCGGGCGCTGCTCGCCAACATCGAGCAGACCGCCCGGATCGACCCGCCCATGCTGCGCGGCGACGACGTGGTCTTCGGGGTGCTCCCGCTGTTCCACGTCTACGGGCTGAACGCCGTGCTCGGCCAGGTGCTGCGCCAGCGGGCGCGGCTGGTGCTGGTCAACGGCTTCGACGTGGAGGACTCGCTCGCGGTCATCGAGGACGAGGCGGTGACGGTCCTCCCGGTCGCCCCGCCGGTGTTCGCCTACTGGCAGGCGGTCCACGACCTCAAGGAGCGGCTCTCCGGCGTCCGGCTGGTGCTGTCGGGGTCGGCGCCCCTGTCCGGGGAGCTGGTGGACTTCTTCGAGAGGCGCACCGGGATCGCCGTGCACCAGGGCTACGGCCTCACCGAGGCGGCGCCGGTCGTCACCTCGACGCTGCGCAGCGCGCGGCCCAAGCGCGGCTCCGTCGGGGTCGCGCTCGACGGCATCGAGATCCGGCTGGTCGACGACTCGGGGCACGCCCCCGAGGGTGAGGACCCCGGCGAGATCTGGATCCGGGGCGCGAACCTGTTCAGCGGCTACTGGCCCCGCGGCGAGGACGGTCCGGACGCGGACGGCTGGTACGCCACCGGCGACGTCGGCTTCCTCGACGGCGACGGCGACCTGTTCCTCGTCGACCGGCTCAAGGAGCTGGTCATCGTGTCCGGGTTCAACGTCTACCCGGTCGAGGTCGAAGAGGTCGTGGCCGAGGTCGACGGGGTCGCGGAGGCGGCGGTGATCGGCACGCCGGACCCGCGGACCGGCGAGGCGGTCGTCGCCTACGTGAAGCCGTCCGGGACGTCGTACACGGCCGAGGAGCTGGAGGAGCGGGTCCGCGAGCACTGCGCGGTCCGGCTGGCCCGCTTCAAGCAGCCGACCGAGGTGCACGTCGTCGACGAGCTGCCGCACACGGGCACCGGCAAGGTCGCCAAGGGGCGGCTGCGCGAGCGCCGGCAGCGTCGCACCCAGGGGCTCCTCGAATGACCGCGCGCGTGCAGCTCTACTCCAAGCCCGGCTGCCACCTGTGTGACGACGCCCGGGCGGTGATCGCCGCCGTGTGCCGTGAGCTGGGCGAGACCTTCGTCGAGATCGACATCACCCGAGGGCCCGAGGCCGCGGAGCTGATGCAGACCTACGGCGAGGAGATCCCGGTGACGTTCGTCGACGGCCGCCAGCACGACTTCTGGCGCGTGGACGCCGACCGGCTCCGCAGCCGCGCTGGCCTGACCCGGCCGCGTCCGCGGGTCGCCGCGGGTCGCCGCCGGGTCGCCGCCGGGGCCGATGACGGTGGGCCAGATCACATGTGCTAGTGCCCGCTACCGCTCAGTTTGTTCTCACGTTCACAAACTCCTAGAGTGAGGTCGCTGCCGGCCCAGGACGGGTCGCGGGGGACGTGACAGGGCCGAGCCTCGAACGGTTCCTCCTGCGTGTGCCGGCAGCCGACCGCTGGCTCTTCGACTGTCAGGAGAAGCGTGACCGTGCCACGTAGTCCTCGGAACGGAACCCCCGCCGACGGGGTCGCCCGGCCGACGCCTGCGAAGGCCCCCGAGCGCGGTATCCCCGAGGCCACCGTCGCCCGGCTGCCGGTCTACCTCCGCGCCCTCACCGGGCTCTCCGAGCGAGGCACCGCCACCTGCTCCAGCGAGGAGCTGGCCACCGCCGCCGGCGTGAACAGCGCCAAGCTCCGCAAGGACCTCTCCTACCTCGGCTCCTACGGCACCCGCGGCGTCGGGTACGACGTGGAGTACCTCCGCTACCAGATCGCTCGCGAGATCGGCGTCACCCAGGACTGGCCGGTCGTCATCGTCGGCATCGGAAACCTGGGCCACGCCCTCGCCAACTACAGCGGCTTCTCCTCACGCGGCTTCCGGATCGTCGCGCTGCTCGACGCCGACCCGGAGCGCCAGGGCGAGGACGTCGGCGGGCTCGGCATCCGCGACTTCGACGAGATCGAGTCCCTGGTCGAGCGGGACGGCGTCGCCATCGGTGTGATCGCCACCCCGGCGGCCGCCGCGCAGGGCGTGTGCGACCGGCTCGTCGCGGCGGGCGTCACCAGCATCCTGAACTTCGCGCCGGCCGTGCTGTCGGTGCCCGACGGGGTCGACGTACGCAAGGTGGACCTGTCCATCGAGCTGCAGATCCTCGCCTACCACGAGCAGCGCAAGGCCCTCGCCGAGCACGGCGTCGACGGCATCGAGCTCGACGGGGTGGTCGGCGCATGAGCACCCCGACGAAATGCTCGCTTCGCTCCGCTCTCACCGGGGGCGCCGTATGAGCGTCCTCGTGGTGGGCGTGTCCCACAAGACCGCACCGGTCGCGGTGCTCGAGCGGCTCGCGCTCGACGCCGGCGGCGTCGACAAGCTGGTGCAGGACGTGATGGCCTGCGAGCACGTCCTCGAGGCGACTGCGCTGACGACCTGCAACCGGGTCGAGGTGTACGCCGAGGTCGACCGCTTCCACGGCAGCGTCGAGTCGGTCTCGCGGCTGCTCTGCGAGATCGCCGACGAGGCGCCCGAGGACGTCGTCCCGCACCTCTACGTCCACTACGACGACGGCGCCGTCTCCCACGTCTTCGGGGTGGCCGCCGGCCTCGACTCGATGGTCATCGGCGAGAGCCAGATCCTCGGCCAGGTCCGGCACGCGCTGCGGACCGGCCAGGAGAGCGGCACCGTGGGGCCCGCGCTCAACGTGCTCTTCCAGCAGGCGCTGAGGGTCGGCAAGCGCGTGCACGCCGAGACCGACGTGCAGCGCGCCGCGCCGTCGCTGGTCTCGCTCGCGCTCGACCGTGCGGCCGCCGACATCGGCCCGGTCGCCGGCAAGCGTGTCCTGGTCGTCGGCGCCGGCTCGATGGCCGGCCTCGCGGTCGCCACGGTGAGCCGGCTCGGCGCCGCCGAGGTGGTCGTCGCCAGCCGCACCGAGGCCAACGCCCGCCGCCTCGCCGAGCAGTACGACGGACGCGCGGTCCCCCTCACAGCGGTGCAGGAGGCGCTGGCCGACAGCGACCTGCTCGTGTCCTGCACCGGCGCCACCGGTGTGGTGCTGCCGCTGGCGGTGGTGGCGGCGGCGCGCGAGAACGCCGAACGACCCCTCGCAGTGATCGACCTGGCCCTGCCGCACGACGTCGACCCTGCCGTCGCCGACCTGCCCGGCGTCTCGCTGTTCGGCCTGGCCCGGCTGGCCCAGGAGGTCAACGAGGGCGACGCCGCGACCGACGTCGCCGCGGTCCGCGACGTGGTCGCGCAGGAGATCGCCGCCTTCCTCGCCGCCCGGCGCTCCGCCACCGTCACCCCGACCGTCGTCGCGCTCCGCACCATGGCCACCGGCATCGCCGACGCCGAGGTGCAGCGCCTCCTCAGCCGGCTGCCCGGGCTCGACCCCGAGGTCCGTGCGGAGCTGGAGCAGGCCGTCCGCCGGGTCGCCGACAAGCTCCTGCACCAGCCGACCGTGCGGGTCAAGGAGCTGGCCAGCAACGAGACGGGCGCGGTGTCCTACGCCGCGGCGCTGGCCGAGCTGTTCGCGCTCGACCCCGACGCCGTCGAGGCCGTCACCCGGGCGGAGGGGATGCGATGACCACCCCGACCGCCCCGATCCGCGTCGGCACCCGCCGCTCGCTGCTCGCCCGCACCCAGTGCGAGACGGTCGCGGCCGCCCTGCGTGCGGCGCTCGGCCGCGACGTCGTGCTCGTCGAGGTCACCACCGAGGGCGACGTGTCATCCGCGCCGCTGGCCTCGATCGGCGGCACCGGCGTGTTCGTGAGCGCCCTGCGCGACGCGCTGCTGCGCGGCGAGGTCGACCTCGCGGTGCACTCCCTCAAGGACCTGCCCACCACCCCCGACGCTCGGATCACCCTGGCCGCCGTACCCCTCCGGGAGGACCCGCGTGACGTCGTCGTCGCCCGCGACGGCCTCACGCTGGGCGAGCTGCCCGCCGGTGCGCGCATCGGCACCGGCTCGCCGCGCCGGGCCGCGCAGCTGCGCGCGCTCGGTCTCGGTTTCGACGTGGTCGGAATTCGTGGCAACGTGGACACCAGGATCGGCAAGGTCGCCTCGGGCGACGTCGACGCGGTCGTGCTGGCCCGGGCGGGCATCGCCCGGCTCGGCCGGCTCGACGAGGTCACCGAGGTGCTCGACCCGCTGCAGATGCTCCCGGCCCCCGGGCAGGGCGCGCTGGCGGTGGAGTGCCGGGCCGGCGACCCGCTCGGCGACGAGGTGCGCGGTGCCGTGGACGACCCACGGACCCGCGCGGCCGTCACCGCCGAGCGGGCGGTGCTGGCCACCCTCGAGGCGGGTTGCGCGGCCCCGGTCGGTGCGCTCGCCGAGATCGCCGAGGGCGACGACGGCGACGAGCTCTGGCTCCGGGCCGTGGCGCTCTCGCCGGACGGCGCGGTCGCCGTACGACGGTCCGCGACCGGACTGCCGGACGAGGCGGAGAAGGTCGGCCGAACGCTGGCCGAGGAGATGTTGGACGACGGTGCGTCGACGCTCGTCGAGGAGACGGCGTCATGACCACCAGCAGCACCCGGACGAAGAAGACACAGCCCACCACGAGTAGCAAGAAGGCGACTGTGAGCAACACCGCTAGCAAGAGCACCAAGACGACGGCGAAGCCAGCCGCCAAGAAGACGTCGGCCGCGCGCAGTGCCGCTGCCGCGACGGTCGAGGCCCCCGTGCCGTCGGCCCTGCCGGTCGGCTTCGTGTCGTTCGTGGGCAGCGGCCCCGGCGACCCGGAGCTGCTCACCGTGCGGGCCGTGGACCTGCTCCGGCAGGCCGAGGTCGTGGTCACCGAGACCCCCGAGCACGCTGCGCTGGTGGAGGCCTTCTGCGCAGGCGCCGAGGTCGTCGACGGCGGCTTCGGGCAGGACGGCCAGCCGCTGACGCACGCCGGCCGCGCCAAGGTCATCGTCAAGCAGGCCAAGACCGGCAAGCGCGTCGTGCGGCTGATGGCGGGCGACCCGTTCGTCTACGCCTCCGGCCCCGAGGAGGCGCAGGCCTGCGTCAAGGCCAACGTCGGCTTCGAGATCGTCCCCGGCGTCTCGTCGGTCACCGCGGTGCCCGCCTACGCCGGCGTACCGCTGACGGACAAGAAGCACCGCGAGGTCGCGGTCGTGAACTGCTCCGAGGCCAAGATCGACTGGACGCAGTACGCCGACGACCGGACCCTCGTCCTGCTCTCCGCGGTCAGCTCGATCGCCGACGTCGCGGCCGCCCTGGTCGCCGCCGGCCGCAGCGCCGAGACGCCCGTCGCGATGACCCGCGTCGGCACCACCACCGAGCAGGAGACCGTCGTCTCCACGCTCGGCCGGATCGGCACGGACGCCCGCGCGGCCCGGATGGCGCCCCCGGCGGTCACCGTGGTCGGGGACGTGGTCGACCTGCGCGCCGCGCTGTCGTGGTTCGAGACGAAGCCGCTGTTCGGCTGGCGGGTGCTGGTGCCGCGCACCAAGGAGCAGGCCGGCGCGCTGTCCGCCCGGCTGCGCGGCTACGGCTCGGTGCCGGAGGAGGTGCCGACGATCTCGGTCGAGCCGCCCCGCAACCCGCTGCAGATGGACAAGGCGATCCGCGGGCTCGTCGAGGGCCGCTACGAGTGGATCGCGTTCACCTCGGTCAACGCGGTGAAGGCGGTGCGCGAGAAGTTCGACGAGTACGGCCTCGACGCCCGTGCCTTCTCCGGGCTCAAGATCGCCGCCGTCGGCGAGAAGACCGCCGCTGCGATCGAGGCATGGGGCCTGCGCGCCGACCTCGTCCCCTCCGGTGAGCAGTCCGCCGCCGGTCTGCTCGAGGACTGGCCGCCGTACGACGACCTGCTCGACCCGATCAACCGGGTGTTCCTGCCGCGGGCCGACATCGCGACCGAGACCCTGGTCGCCGGGCTGCTCGACCTCGGCTGGGAGGTGGACGACGTGACGGCGTACCGCACCGTGCGGGCCACCCCGCCGCCGGCGCCGACCCGCGAGGCGATCAAGACCGGCAAGTTCGACGCGGTCGTGTTCACGTCGTCCTCGACGGTGCGCAACCTGGTCGGCATCGCCGGCAAGCCGCACGCCTCGACGATCATCGCGGTGATCGGCCCGGCGACGGCCAAGACCGCCGAGGAGCACGGCCTGCGGGTCGACGTCCTCGCGCCGAAGCCGTCGGTCGAGGCGGTCGTGGACGCGCTCGCCGACTTCGGTGCCTCGCGTCGGGCCGCCATGCTCGAGGCCGGCCAGCCGGTGACCAAGCCGTCCGAGCGCCGGCCGTCCGCGCGTCGCAAGGCCACCTGAGCCGATGGGCTTCCCGGAGACCCGGCCGCGGCGGCTGCGTCGCACGCCGGCGCTGCGCCGGCTCGTCGCGGAGACGTCCCTGGAGGCGCGCCAGCTGGTGCTGCCGGTGTTCGTCCGTGAGGGCGCCTCGGAGCCGACGCCGATCGGCAGCATGCCGGGCGTGGTCCAGCACTCCCGTGACTCGGTACGGAAGGCCGCGGCCGAGGCCGCGGAGCTCGGGCTCGGCGGGATCATGCTGTTCGGCGTGCCGACCCGCAAGGACGCCGTCGGCAGCGGCGCCGTCGACCCCGACGGCATCCTCAACGTCGCGATCCGCGACGTGGTGGCCGAGGTCGGGGACGCGCTGCCCGTGATGGCGGACCTCTGCCTCGACGAGTTCACCGACCACGGCCACTGCGGCGTGCTCACGCCGTCGGGTGCCGTCGACAACGACGCGACGCTCGAGGTGTACGCCGAGATGGCGCTCGCCCAGGCCGCCGCCGGCGTCGACCTCGTCGGCCCCAGCGGGATGATGGACGGCCAGGTCGGCGTGATCCGGGCCGCCCTCGACGGCGCCGGCCACCAGGACGTGGCGATCCTGGCCTACTCGGTGAAGTACGCCTCCGCGTTCTACGGACCGTTCCGTGAGGCCGTCGACTCCTCGCTCCAGGGTGACCGGCGGACCTACCAGCAGGACGGCGGCAACGTCGTGGAGGGCGTCCGCGAGGCGCTGCTCGACGTCGAGGAGGGTGCCGACGTGGTGATGGTGAAGCCGGCGCTGGCCTACCTCGACGTGGTGCGGGCCGTCCGGGAGGCGGTCGACGTACCGGTCGCGGCGTACAACATCTCCGGCGAGTACGCCATGGTCGAGGCCGCCGCCGCCCACGGCTGGATCGACCGCGACGCCGCGATCCTCGAGACGCTCACGTCGATCCGGCGCGCCGGCGCGGACGTGATCCTCACCTACTGGGCCGCCGAGGTCGCCCCGCGCCTGTCCTGACCGCACCCGTTGGTTGAGGTACGGCGGAGCGCCAGCGGAGCCGCGTCGAAACCTGGTCGGTCGGGATTTCCCGGCTCGGCAGGAACTTTGCCCCGGCTCGACGGGAAGTTAGGCCCGGGTCGACGGGTCAGTTGAGGAGGCCGCCGCCACCGGTGCCGGGGAGCGCCGGGAGGCCGAGCCAGGACAGCACGGCGGACAGCGTGTTGGGGATCATCGCGGCGGCGTCGGTCTTGGCCTTGCCGTTGACGCGCTCGGCGCACTTGCTGATCACGGTGCCGTCGCTGGTGATGCCGGCGAGCTGGGCGCTGCAGAACGACGTCGCCTCGGCGATCGAGTCGATGGTGTCGACGACCGGCTGGGCCGGGGGCGGCGTGCCACCGCCGGTGACCTTCTTGACGGTGTCGTCGACCGTGCCGCCCGGGTCGGAGGTCGCGCCCCCGCCACCCGTCGGGTTGCCGACGGAGGGAGCGCCGCCGGTGGATCCGGTCGACCTGGAGGTGGACGGCGCCGTCGTGCTCGTGCCGCCCGACGTCGAGCCGCTGCGCGCACCGGACCGCTTGCCGCTCTTGGCCTTCGGGTAGTGGAAGCCGGTCGTCCCGGAGGCGAACACCGAGTCGCCGTAGTCGGGGGTGAACGTGGTCGTCCCGGCCGAGCTGGTCGGCACGGACGAGAAGTCGCCCTCGGCGTAGGCCCGCATGATCGACAGCACCAGGTCGACGTACTCCTGGCTGTGGTTGTAGCGGTAGACCGCGGACTTCTGCCCGTCGGTGGTCGAGAGGTCCTCGTTGCCGGAGCACAGGTAGACCGCGGTCGCCAGCGCCGCGTCGTCGATGTCCTGCGGGTTGCGCTTGCCGTCGCTGTCGCCGTCCACGCCGACGACCGACCAGGTCGAGGGGATGAACTGCATCGGGCCGACGGCGCGGTCGTACTGCGGGTCGTTGTCGTACTGAGCCGCGTCGGTGTCGGTGATCTTCGACGTGCCGTTGCTGCCGTCGAGCGGGATGCCGTAGATGCCCGGGCCGGCTGACGCCGTTGCTGTCGAGGGTGTTGCCGCCGTAGCGGCCGTGGTTGGACTCCACGCGACCGATCGCCGCGACCAGGGTCCAGTCGATGTTGCAGCCCTGGTCGGCGGAGTCGATGACCTGGGCCGCACGCTGGTAGGCGGCGAGCGCTGCTGCGGGGATGCCGTTGGTGGAGGCGTCGGCGATGACCTGGTCGGCGCCGCCCTTCGGCACGCCGGGGGCGATCTCACCGGGGCCGGACACGCTCGCGGGGGCCTTGATGGCCTGGTCGGGGACGCTGGTGCCGTCGGGAAGCGTGCCGTCCTGGCCGTCCGCGCTGGCCGAGCCGGTCATGGTCAGGCTCGTGGTCCAGGCACCGGACAGCAGCGCCAGCGGCACCAGGGCCGTGGCCTTCTGGAAGGTGGTCAAGCGCTTGTGCGACGACATCCGTCCCTACTCCCCATTCATCCCGCCGGTCGAGCCGACCCGCGGCTCATACCCGTGTGCTCCCTCACTCACACATTCAACGAGGCGGTGGAGCGTGGGTTACGCGTTGGTAGCGAACGCCCGGCGTGCGACCTCGGTCACAGTACGGCGTGCCGGGTAGCACGTCTCACACTCGGACCGCCGGGCCCGGGTTCGTGGTCCGGGCGGCTCGCGGGGGAGAATGCCCGGGTGACTGCCGAACCCGACGCTGCCGCCTCCACGGCCCGGTCCGCCGCACTGTTCGAGCGGGCGCACGCCGTCACCCCGGGTGGGGTGAACTCACCGGTCCGGGCGTTCAACGCCGTCGGTGGCACCCCGCGGTTCATCGAGCGGGCGACCGGCCCGTACCTCTTCGACGTCGACGGCACGGAGTACGTCGACCTGGTCGGCAGCTGGGGCCCGATGCTGCTCGGTCACGCGCACCCGCAGGTCATCGACGCCGTGCAGAAGGCGGTCACCCGCGGCACGTCCTACGGCACTCCGACCCGCCCCGAGGTGGAGCTCGCCGAGGCGATCGTCGGCCGCACCCCGTCGGAGAAGGTCCGGTTCGTCTCCAGCGGCACCGAGGCCACCATGTCCGCGATCCGGCTGGCCCGCGGCTTCACCGGCCGCGAGCTCGTCGTGAAGTTCGCCGGCTGCTACCACGGCCACGTCGACTCGCTGCTCGCGCAGGCCGGCTCCGGGCTCGCGACCTTCGCCGTGCCGGGCACCCCCGGCGTGCCCGCGGCGTCCACCGCCGCGACGCTGGTGCTCCCCTACAACGACCCGGCCGCCGTCGCGCGGGCGTTCGCCGAGCACGGCGACGAGATCGCCTGCGTGATCACCGAGGCGGCCCCCGGCAACATGGGCGTCGTCCCGCCGGCGCCGGGCTTCAACCGGATGCTCGCCGAGACCTGCCGGGCGCACGGCGCGCTGTTCGTCAGCGACGAGGTGATGACCGGCTTCCGGGTCACCCGCTCCGGGCACTGGGGCCTCGACGGTGCCGTCGAGGGCTGGGCGCCCGACCTCACGACGTACGGCAAGGTCATGGGCGGTGGCTTCCCGGCCGCCGCGTTCGGAGGCCGCGCCGACGTGATGTCGATGCTGTCCCCGGAGGGCGCGGTCTACCAGGCCGGCACCCTGTCGGGGAACCCCGTCGCCACCACCGCCGGGCTCGCGACGCTGCGGCTGGCCACCGACGAGGTCTACGCACACCTCGACAAGGCCGCGCAGGTGGTCCGCGAGGCCGCCGCGTCCGCGCTGGCCGAGGCGGGTGTGCCGCACGTCGTCCAGCACGTCGGCAACATGTTCAGCGTCTTCTTCACCGACGAGGGCGTCACCGAGGTGCCGGACTTCGCGGCCGCGAGCGCTCAGCACCCGGAGCGCTACAAGGCCTTCTTCCACGCGATGCTCGACCAGGGCGTCTACCTCCCGCCGAGCGCGTTCGAGGTGTGGTTCCTCTCCGCCGCCCACGACGACCGGGCGCTCGACCGGATCATGGCGGCCCTGCCCGCCGCCGCCCGTGCCGCGGCGGCCGTCGAGGTGGGTGCCCGATGACCGACCGCACCACGGTGCACCTGCTCCGCCACGGCGAGGTGCACAACCCGGGCGGCGTGCTCTACGGCCGGCTGCCCGGCTACCACCTGTCCAAGCTCGGCGGGCGGATGGCCCAGCGGATCGCCGACACCATCGCCGACCGCGACATCACGCACGTCGTCGCCTCCCCGCTGGAGCGGGCCCAGGAGACGGCCCGGCCGACCGCGCTCGCCCGCGGCGTCGAGATCGTCACCGACGCGCGGGTCATCGAGTCGACCAACATCTTCGAGGGACGCCGGTTCAGCGTCGGCGACGGCATCGTCAAGCGGCCGTCGTCCTGGCGGCACCTGTGGAACCCGTTCCGGCCGTCGTGGGGCGAGCCCTACAAGGCGGTCGTCGCCCGCATGATGGCCGCCGTGTACGACGCCCGCGACTCGGCCCGCGGCCACGAGGCGCTGGTCGTCTCCCACCAGCTGCCGATCTGGGTGACCCGGCTGCACGTCGAGCACCGGCCCTTCCTGCACAACCCGCGCAACCGCCAGTGCACGCTGTGCAGCCTCACGTCGCTGGTGTTCGACGGCGACGAGCTGACGACCCTGCGCTACTCCGAGCCGGCGGCGGACCTGATCCCCGTCAAGGACCGGCACAAGAACTTCTCGTCCGGGGGCGTCGAGGAGGAGGCTCCGCCCGCGTGACGTCTCTCCGCGCCGTACCCCTCGCTCTCGGTCTGGCCTGCGTGCTCGCGCTGGCCGGCTGCTCCAACGACGTGGGCAGCTCCGGGAACCAGGGCTACGTCGCGGGCAAGGGCATCATCACGTCGGTCAAGGCCGCCGACCGCAAGCAGCCCGGTGAGGTGTCCGGTCGCACCCTGGACGGCGAGAAGGTGTCGCTCGCGGACTTCCGCGGCAAGGTCGTCGTGGTCAACGTCTGGGGCTCCTGGTGCGGGCCGTGCCGGGCCGAGGCGCCGATGCTGGCGCGGGCGTCGCGCGACCTGGCGGGCAAGGGCGTGGTGTTCCTCGGCATCGACAGCCGCGACCCGAGCAAGGACGCGGCCAAGGCGTTCGTGCGCAGGTTCGACATCCCCTACGCGTCCCTCTACGACCAGCAGGGCGAGACGTTGCTGGCGTTCCGCGGCACGCTGACCCCGAACTCCGTGCCCAGCACCGTCGTGGTCGACCCCCAGGGCCGGGTCGCCGGCAGCGTGCTCGGCAACCTCTCGCGGACCACCCTCGACGACCTCGTCGAGGACGCCCGGACCGGGGGTGGCGCGTGACGCCGTTCGACGTCGGCCTGTGGTTCCGCGACACGGTGCTGTCGGGGTCGATGGCGCTGGCGCTGCCGGTCGCCCTCGTCGCCGGGCTGGTGTCGTTCTTCTCGCCGTGCGTGGTGCCGCTGCTGCCCGGCTACCTGTCCTACGCGACCGGGCTGTCCGGCGTCGACCTCGAGAACGCCCGGCGCGGCCGGATGGTGCTCGGCAGCCTGCTCTTCGTCCTCGGCTTCTCGTTCGTCTTCGTGGTGCTCGGCACGCTGTCCGGCGCCCTGGGGGAGTGGCTGTTCCGCTACACGCGGCAGATCAGCGTGGCCCTCGGCTTCTTCACGATCCTGGTCGGCGTCGCCTTCATCGGGCTGGTCCCGTGGCTGCAGCGTGACGTCCGGGTCCACCGGGTGCCGGCCGTCGGGCTGGCCGCGGCGCCGCTGCTCGGTGTGCTGTTCGGCCTGGGCTGGACGCCGTGCATCGGCCCGACCCTGTCGGCCGTGCAGGCCCTGGCGCTGCACGAGGGCACGGCCACCCGGGGCGCGATGCTGAGCGTCGCCTACTCCCTCGGGCTCGGCATCCCGTTCCTGGTCGCCGGACTCGCGTTCCGCCGCACCCTCGGCGCGGTGAAGTGGGTCCGCCGCCACCAGGTCTGGGTCACCCGGATCGGCGGGATGATGCTGATCGTCGTCGGCCTGCTGCTGGTCACCGGCCTCTGGGACCAGTGGGTCGCCGACCTCCGCTCCGTCGTCACGGGCTTCGAGGTTCCTGTATGAGCATCGTGACGTCCCGGGAGACCGAGGCCGGCGGCTCCGCGTCGTTGCCGCCGCAGCCGCCCTCGGCCCCGCCGGCGCTGAGCCCGGTCGAGCTCTCCCGGTGGGCGTGGCGCCAGCTCACCTCCATGCGTACGGCGCTGGTGCTGCTCTTCCTGCTGGCCCTCGCGGCGGTCCCCGGGTCCGTCGTACCGCAGGAGAACATCGACGCCGTCAAGGTGGCCAACTGGCAGGACCGGCACCCGCAGCTCACCCCGGTGTACGAGAAGCTCGGGCTGTTCGACGTCTACAGCTCCGTGTGGTTCTCGGCGGTCTACATCCTGCTGATGGTGTCGTTGGTCGGCTGCATCGTGCCGCGGCTGCGGATCTACTGGCGGGCCTTCCGGGCCGCGCCCCCGCGGGTGCCGCGGCACCTCGACCGGCTGCCGCAGTCGCGACGGTTCGAGGTCGACGAGGAGCCCGACGCGGTGCTCGCCCGGGCCAGGGCCGCCCTGCGCGGCAAGCGCTACCGCGTCGCGGTCTCGACGAGCTCGACCAGCCAGGAGACGTCCGCCGTCTCCGCGGAGCGCGGCTACCTGCGGGAGGCCGGCAACCTGCTGTTCCACCTGTCCGTGCTGGTGGTGCTCGTCGGCTTCGCCTACGGCCAGATGTTCGGCTACAAGGGCGGCGTCGTCACCGTGGTCGGCCAGGGCTTCTCCAACTCGCTGAGCCAGTACGACGACTTCTCGCCGGGCCGGCTGTTCTCGCCCGACGACCTCGCCCCGGTGAGCCTGCACGTCGACGACTTCCACGTGAGGTTCCTGACCAGCGGGCCGCAGATGGGCCAGCCGGAGTCGTTCGACGCGGACGTCACCTACCGCGCGGAGCCCGGCGCCGAGCCGCAGAAGCACGACCTCGCGGTCAACCACCCGCTGACCACCAACGGCACCAGCGTGTTCCTCGTCGGCCACGGCTACGCGCCCGTCGTGACGGTCCGCGACGGCCAGGGCAACGTCGCCTACAAGGGACCGGTGGTGTTCCTGCCGCAGGACGCGTCGTTCAGCTCGGTCGGCGTCATCAAGGTCCTCGACGCGCAGCCGGAGCAGCTCGGCTTCGAGGGGTTCTTCCTGCCGACGTACGGCTTCACGATGAAGCAGGGTCCGTTCTCCCAGTTCCCCGACGCCCTCGACCCGGTGCTGTCGCTGACGCCGTACCACGGCGACCTCAACCTCGACTCCGGCAAGTCCCAGTCGGTCTACTCCCTCGACAAGTCGAAGCTGAAGTCGTTCCCGAGCTCCGACCCCGAGCGGCTCGGCCCGGACGCCCGGATCAAGCTCTCGCCCGGCCAGACCGTGCAGCTGCCCGACAACCTCGGCTCGATCCGCTTCGACGGCGTCGACCGCTGGGTCAAGCTCCAGGTCAGCCACTCGCCCGGCAAGGGCATCGCGCTCGGCGGGGTGCTGCTCGGCATCGTGGGCCTGATGGGCTCGCTGTTCATCCGCCCGCGCCGGGCCTGGGTCCGGGTCTCCCGCGCCGACGACGGCACAGGTCGTGGGCGTACCGTGGTCGAGCTGGCCGGACTCGACCGCAGCTCGGGGGGTGACCTCGCCGGCGAGGTCGACGAGCTCGAGCGCTCGATCAGGACATCGGACCCCGCACCGGAGCACGAGGAGTCGCCCGCGTGAGCACCGCGCAGTTCGCCGCCTTCAGCGACAACGCCATCATGTTCGCCTCGATCGTCTACGTCCTGGCGTTCCTGGCCCATCTCGTCGAGTGGGTCTTCCTCCGCTCGCTCCCGGTGTCCGCGCCCGCTGTGGAGGAGCCCGCACTCGTGGGCGCCGCCACCGAGTTGTCAGGCGCTGACGTCGCTGGGACGACGCCACCGCCTGACAACTCGGCGGAGGTCGGGGAGCGGGAGCTGCGGGTCGAGACGTGGGGACGTATCGGGCTGGCGCTGACGGTGCTCGGCTGCGCGCTGCACGCCCTGGGCCTGGTCAGCCGCGGGCTCGCCAGCGACCCGGTCCGGGTGCCGTGGGGGAACATGTACGAGTTCACGCTGGCCGGCACCTTCGGGGTCAGCGTCATGTACCTCGCGCTGATGAAGCGCTACCACCTGCGCTGGATGGGTGTGGTGGTGACCGGGTTCCTGGTGGTCGTGCTGATGCTCGACCAGCTGGTGCTCTACCAGGACGCCGGCCCGCTGGTGCCCGCGCTGCACTCCTACTGGCTGGTGATCCACGTGCTGGCCGCCGTCGTCGCCTCGGGCGCCTTCGCGGTCGGCGCCCTGGCGCTCGGGCTCTTCCTGGTCAAGGACCGCGCCACCCGCCGCGACTCGCTCCGGCCCGGCGGCTACCTGAGCCGGCTGCCGTCGGTGGAGTCGCTCGAGCGGGTGGGCTACCGGCTCAACGCGTTCGGCTTCCCGATCTGGACGTTCGCGGCGCTGGTCGCCGGGCCGATCTGGGCGGAGTACGCGTGGGGCAGCTACTGGAACTGGGATCCCAAGGAGGTGTGGGCGTTCATCACCTGGGTGATCTACGCCGCCTACCTGCACGCCCGGGCGACCGCCGGGTGGAAGGGCAAGACCGCCGCGGCGATCGCGCTGGTCGGGTTCGCGTCCCTGCTGTTCAACTTCGTCGGGATCAACTTCTTCTTCGGCGGCGGCAGCCTGCACTCCTACGCAGGCGGCTGAGACCCCGCGTCCGCCCGGTCAGTCGTTGGGCGGCTTGTCCTGGTCGCGCCGGCGTCGGTTGAGCCCGCGGAGGAAGTCCTCGTCGTCGTCGGGCGCCACCGAGCGCGGCGTCGGCTTCGGAGGGGTACGTCGACCGCGGCGCGCCGCACTGCCCCCACGACGACGCTCGATCAGCCAGAACACGGCGTAGACGAGGGCCGCGAACACGATCACGACCAGCAGGAACTTACCCACGACTTCAGAGTAGGCACCTCTTCAAGGGTCCGTCCCGGGGGGACCGGAAGGGCGACGACTACCCTGGGTGCGTGAAGGAGTTCGTCGTCTACACGCTCGCCCGGATCGGGATGTTCCTCGCGTCGCTGCTGGTCTTCTTCGGCCTCTTCGCGGTGCTCGGCATCGACTCCGTGCTGTGGCCTCTCGTGCTCGCGGCGCTGGCCTCGGGCGTCGCGTCGTACTACCTCCTGCGCGGCCAGCGCGAGCGGTTCGCCGCCCGCGTCGACGCGCGCGCCCAGGCCGCGTCGAGGCGGTTCGAGCAGGCCCGCGCCAAGGAGGACGAGTGAGCGGCTGCTGCCGCGAGGAGCGCCGGCCGGACGACCGGACCTGGGTCAACGAGGCGATCCGCAAGGTCGAGGCGGACAGCAACCGCTCGGCCGACACGCACCTGCACGTCTTCCCGCTGCCGGCCGGATGGGACGTGGACCTCTACCTCAAGGACGAGTCCGTCCACCCCACCGGCTCGCTCAAGCACCGGCTGGCCCGATCCCTGTTCCTCTACGCCCTCTGCAACGGCTGGGTCCGCGAGGGCACCACGGTCATCGAGGCGTCGTCCGGCTCGACCGCGGTGTCGGAGGCGTACTTCGCGCGGCTGCTCGGCCTGCCGTTCGTCGCGGTCATGCCGGCCACCACGTCGCGCGGCAAGATCGACCTGATCGAGTTCCACGGCGGCCGGTGCCACCTCGTCGACGACCCCGCCACGATGTACGACGAGGCCCGGCTGCTCGCGGCGGAGACCGGCGGCCACTACATGGACCAGTTCACCTACGCGGAGCGGGCCACGGACTGGCGCGGCAACAACAACATCGCCGAGTCGATCTTCGAGCAGCTCGCCCAGGAGCGGCACCCGGTGCCGGCGTGGGTCGTGGTCGGCGCCGGCACCGGCGGCACGTCGGCGACCATCGGCCGGTTCGTCCGCTACCGCCGCTACGACACCCGCGTGTGCGTGGTGGACCCGGAGAACAGCGCGTTCTTCGACGGCTGGGCGACCGGCGACCCGAACCACGTGACCGGGCGCGGGTCGCGCATCGAGGGCATCGGCCGGCCGCGGGTCGAGCCGTCGTTCGTGCCGTCGATCGTGGACGCGATGCTGTCGGTGCCGGACGCCGCCTCGATCGCCGCGATGCGCTGGTGCTCCCGGGTGACCGGCCGGTCGGTCGGCGGCTCCACGGGCACCGCGATGTGGGGCGCGCTGCGGCTGGTCGCCGCGATGCGGGAGGCCGGCGAGGCGGGCAGCGTGGTGACGCTGCTGTGCGACGGCGGGGAGCGGTACGCCTCCACCTACTACGACGACGGCTGGCTCGCGGCGCAGGGCATCGACATCGCGCCGTACGCCAGGACGCTGGAGCGGTTCTACGACACGGGGACCTGGGTCGAGCCCGACCGGACCACCGTTTGAAGGTCGGCGGCTGAGGTACCACCCTGGTTCCGACGACACGAGGAGGGCCGCGTGGCCGAGCGCGAGTACGACGTCCGGGTGGAGCTGCTCAGGCAGCTGCTGCAGAAGGTTCACGAGGACCCGTTCCCGTCGACCACCATGCTCGACCAGATCGAGGAGCTGCTGACGCCCGACGAGGTGCCGGCCTACGCACGGATCCTGCTGGCCAAGGTCGAGGACGAGAACTTCCCGAGCACGTCGATGATCCAGCGGATCGCCGCCCTGACCTGACGAGTCAGCCGGCGAGGAGCAGCCCGACGAAGATCCCGAGTGCGTAGAGCAGCTCGGCGAGACCGGTCTGCTGCAGCACGGGGACCAGTCCCCGGCCCGTCGTACCGGTGAGGACCCGGCGGGTGGCCGACCCCGCCGGCAGCAGGAAGAGCATGCCGAGCAGCGCCAGGCCCGAGGTCGCGACCGCCAGGCCCAGCAGCGTGGCCAGCGCGACCCAGACGAGCAGCGCGTAGAGGTAGCGGCTCTGGGTGTCACCCAGCACCACCGCCAGGGTGCGCTTGCCCACCTCGCGGTCGGTCGGGATGTCGCGGACGTTGTTGGCGACCAGGATCGCGCAGGCCAGCGACCCGACGCCGACGGCCGCGAACCACGCCGCGAGCGGGGCCGTCCCGGTCTGGACGTACGTCGTCCCGAGGACCGCCACCAGCCCGAAGAACACGAACACCATCACCTCGCCGAGCGCGTGGTAGCCGTAGGGCTGCGAGCCGCCGGTGTAGAACCACGCCGCCACCACGCAGAGCGCGCCGACGAGCAGCAGCCACCACGCGGACGTCACGGCGAGCACCAGCCCCAGCACCATCGCGACCCCGAACGACGCGAACGCCGCGGTCTTCACCTGCTGGGGGGACGCGACGCCGGACCCGACCAGCCGCAGCGGCCCGACCCGGTCGGCGTCGGTGCCGCGGATGCCGTCGGAGTAGTCGTTGGCGTAGTTCACGCCGACCTGCAGCGCGAGCGCGACCAGCAGCGCCAGCAGCGCCTTCCACCAGACCGCGTGGTCGACGAACGCGGCGACGCCGGTCCCGGCCAGCACCGGGGAGACCGCGGCGGGCAGGGTGCGCGGGCGGGCACCTTCGAGCCACTGCGCAGGAGTGGGCCCGGGGGAGGTCGCGGGGGGTGTCACGATCGGGGATTCTCGCAGGCATAGCGTGAGGCCTCGTGGCCAGCCTCCGACCCGTCTCCGGCACCGCCGCCGAGATCCTCGCGCTGCTGCGGGAGTGGGACGAGGCCGACGACCCGGCGCCGCTCTCGGTCGAGACCTCCGGCTCCACGGGCACCCCGAAGCGGGTGCTGCTCTCGCGGGCCGCGATGCGGGCCTCCGCCGACGCCACGCACGCCCGGCTCGGCGGCCCCGGTCAGTGGCTGCTGAACCTCCCGCCGTCCTACGTCGCCGGCCTCCAGGTCCTGTTCCGGTCCGTCCGCGCCGGCACCGACCCGGTGGTCCAGGACGGTTCGTTCGAGGACGCGGCCGCCGCGATGACGGGGGCGCGTCGCTACGTCTCGCTGGTGCCGACGCAGCTGGGGCGGCTCCTCGACGGGGACGCCCTCTCCGGCTTCGACACCGTGCTGGTCGGTGGGGCACGGCTCGACCCGGCGCTGCGGGCACGGGCCCTCGACGCAGGGGTCCGGGTGGTCTCGACGTACGGGATGAGCGAGACGTGCGGCGGCTGCGTCTACGACGGCCGCCCGCTCGACGGGGTCGCGGTCAAGATCGGCGCCGACGCGCGGGTGCGGATCGGCGGGCCGGTGGTCTTCACCGGGTACGACGGGCAGCCGGAGCTGACCGCGGCGGCCAAGGAGGGCGACTGGTTCGTCACCCAGGACCTCGGCCGCATCGACCACGACGGGCTGCTCGAGGTCACCGGCCGGGTCGACGACATGGTGATCAGCGGTGGCGTGAACGTCCCCGCCCCCGCCGTCGCCGCGCGGCTGCGCGCCCACCCGGGCGTGCTCGACGCCGAGGTGGTCGGGGTGCCGGACGCCGAGTGGGGCCAGGCCGTCGTCGCGGTGCTCGTCGGCGACCTCCCGCTCGACGACGTGCGCACCTGGGTGGCCGCCGAGCACCCCCGCGCGTGGGCGCCCCGGCGGGTGGTGCCCGTCGCGGCGCTGCCCCTGCTGCCCAACGGAAAGGTCGACCGGCTCGCCGTGGAGCGGATCGCAGCCGGAGGTGAGGAATGAGGCCCGGCTCGGCGGGACTTTGTCCCGGGTCGACGGGAACTTTGTCCCGGGTCGGCGGGAACGGGGCTCCGTGAAGGTCTTCTCGATCCCGATGCGGACGCGGTTCCGGGGGATCACGGTGCGGGAGGGGGTGCTGCTGCACGGGGACGCGGGGTGGGGTGAGTTCAGCCCGTTCCTGGAGTACGACGCGCGGGTGGCCGCGCCCTGGCTGGCCGCCGCCCGGGAGGCCGCCGACGACGGCTGGCCCGACCCGCTCCGCGCCACGGTGCCGGTCAACGTGACCGTGCCGGCGGTCGGACCGGAGCAGGCCGCCGCCGTCGTGCGGGCAAGCAGCGGGTGCCGCACCGCCAAGGTCAAGGTCGCCGAGCCGGGACAGACCCTCGCCGACGAGCAGGCCCGGCTCGAGGCGGTCCGCGACGCGCTCGGCCCCGAGGGCCGGATCCGCATCGACGTCAACGGCCTGTGGTCGGTCGACGAGGCGGTCGTCCGGATCCCGCTGCTGGACCGGGCCGCCGGGGGCCTGGAGTACGTCGAGCAGCCGGTCATGGACGTCGAGGACCTCGCCCTGGTCCGGCGCCGCGTCGACGTGCCGGTCGCGGCGGACGAGTCGATCCGGCGGGCCGAGGACCCCTACCGGGTGCGTGACCTGCACGCCGCCGACGTCGCGGTGCTCAAGGTGCAGCCGCTCGGCGGCGTGCGCGCCTGCCTGCGGATCGCCGAGGACATCGGCCTGCCGGTGGTGGTGTCCAGCGCCCTGGAGACGAGCGTCGGGATCGCCGCCGGTGTGGCGCTGGCGGCCGCGCTTCCGGAGCTGCCCTACGCCTGCGGCCTTGCCACGGTGCAGCTGCTCGCCGACGACGTCGCGGTCGAGCCCTTGCTGCCGCGCGACGGTGCCCTGCCCGTCGTACGACCGGAGGTGGGGGCGGACGCCCTGGCCCGCACCGCCGCGCCGCCGGAGCGCGAGCGTCACTGGCGCGACCGGCTGGCCGGGATATCTTCCACGGCATGACCCCGGCGAACGCGTCGACCGCGCTGGCGACCGTCCTGCTCGACGAGCTCGCCCGCTGCGGGGTCCGCGACCTCGTGCTCGCGCCGGGGTCGCGCAGCGCGGCGCTGGCCTTCGCGGCCTACGCCGCCCGCGACCGGGTCCGGCTGCACACCCGCATCGACGAGCGGTCCGCCGGCTTCCTCGCCGTCGGGCTGGCCCGCACCAGCCGACGTCCGGTGGCGGTGGTGACCACGAGCGGTACGGCGGTCGCGAACCTGCACCCGGCCGTGCTCGAGGCGTCGCACGCCGGTGTTCCGCTGATCCTGCTCACCGCCGACCGCCCGGCGCGGCTGCGCGGCACGAACGCCAACCAGACCACCGACCAGGCCGGCATCTTCGGCGGCGCGGTGCGCGAGTCCGCGGACGTACCCGCGCCGCACGCCGGCTCCGGCGAGGCCGAGCGGCGGCAGGTCGTCGGCTGGCGCTCGCTGGCGGCACGCAGTGCCGCGGTCGCCACCGGCCGCCTCGGCGCGCGGCCCGGACCCGTGCACCTGAACCTCCAGTTCGAGGAGCCGCTGGTGCCCGACGCCGGCGACGGCTGGGGCAGTGCCCTCGACGGTGCGCCGCACGGCGGTCCGTGGATGACACCCGGGGCGAGGCCGCTGGCCTCTCCGGAGCCGATCAGCGCCGACCTGCGCACCGTCGTCGTCGCCGGAGACGACGCCGGCCCGCCCGCGCGGGTGCTGGCCGAGGCCGCCGGCTGGCCGTTGCTGGCCGAGCCGACCAGCGGCTCGCGCACCGGAGACAGCGTGATCCGCACCTACCGGCTGCTCCTCGGGGACCCGGAGCTGGCCGGCCGCATCCAGCAGGTCGTGGTGTTCGGCCACCCGACCCTGTCGCGGCCGGTGAGCCGGCTGCTGGCGCGGGACGACATCGAGCTGTACGCGGTCCGTGGCCCGTCGGGCTGGACCGACTCGGGCCACCACGTGCACGCCGTGGTCGACCGGGTCGAGCTGGAGGGCGTGCGCGCCCAGTGGTTCGCCAGCGAGCGCGTCGACGAGGCGCCCCGCGAGCCGGACCCGTGGCTGGAGGAGTGGCGCACCCGCGACGCCGAGGTGTCCAAGCGCCTCGACACCTTCCTGGGCAGGCGCGACGGCCTCACGCCGCACCAGGTGGCCGGCGCCGTCAGCGCCGCGGTGCCACCCAACGGCCTGCTGTTCGTGGGGGCCTCGAACCCGGTCCGCGACCTCGACCTGATGGTGGCGCCGTACGCCGTCGGCGACCGCCGCATGGTCGTCGGCAACCGCGGTCTCGCCGGCATCGACGGCTCGGTCAGCAGCGCGGTCGGCGCCGCGCTCGGTCGTCCGCACAGCACCCGGTCGATCGCGCTGCTCGGCGACGTGACGTTCCTCCACGACGCGAACGGCCTCGTCCTCGGCCCCCGCGAGGAGCGTCCCGACCTCACCATCGTCGTGGTCAACGACGACGGCGGCTCGATCTTCGCCTCGCTGGAGCAGGGCAGCGAGCAGCACGCCGCGTCCTACGACACGCTCTTCGGCACCCCGCACGGCGTGGACGTCGCCAGCCTGTGCGCCGCGACCCGGACCCCGCACTGGCGGGTCGACTCGCTCGCCGAGCTCCGGCACGCCCTCGACAGCCCGGCCGGCGGTGTCGAGGTGGTGGAGGCCGTCGTACGCCGCGACGACCGCCGCGACCTCGACGCCGCGATCCGGGCCCTCGCCCTGCCTTGACCCTCACACGGTGTCAGGCCCTCTGATGGACGCGTCATGTTGAGCATCGGAGACTTCGCCCGCCTCGGACTCGTGTCGGTCCGCATGCTGCGGCACTACGACGGCATCGGGCTGCTGGAGCCGGCACGGGTCGACCCCGTGACCGGCTACCGCTGGTACGACGCCGCGCAGCTGCCCCGGCTGAACCGGATCCTCGCGCTCAAGGACCTCGGCTTCACCCTCGACCAGGTGAGCGGCATGGTCGAGGACCGGGTCAGCGCCGAGGAGCTGCGCGGCATGCTGCGGCTGCGGCACGCGGAGCTGGTCGAGCAGATCAGCGCCGACCGGCAGCGGCTCGCACGGGTCGAGCGGCGTCTCCGGACGATCGAGAGCGAGGGACGCATGTCCGAGCAGGAGTACGAGACCAAGCCGATCGAGGCCGTCCGCGTCGTCGCGGTGACCTCCACGGTCGACGGCATCGAGCAGGTCAGCACGGTGGTCGGACCGAACTTCGACCGTCTGGTCGAGGCGTTCGGGAAGGCCGGCGCCGAGCCGCAGGGCCACCCGATCGCCTACTTCGTCAGCCACGACGACGGCCGGGTCGAGGCCTCCTCCGCCTTCCCGTACGACGGACCGGCCGACGGTCTCGGCGACGGGGTCGCGGTGGTGGACCTGCCCGCGGTGGAGCTGGCGGCCACGACAGTGCACCGCGGCGGCATGGACACCATCGGCGACACGTGGCAGGAGCTGGTCCGGCACGTCGAGGGCAGCGGCCACCAGCCGGTCGGCATCTGCCGGGAGGTCTACCTGAACACCCCGATGGACGACCCGCAGGCGTGGGTGACGGAGCTCCAGCAGCCACTGAGCGGGTCGGGGCGCGTTGCGCAAGACTGATCAAGCGCGGCCACCGGGCCGCTGCGCAGGATGGGGGACATGAGCACAGCCGTCGACCACTTCACGAGCTTCGTGGACGTCCTCGCCGAGGCGCTGGACGACCACGAGGTCACGAGTGAGGACCTGGCCGCCCGGCTGTACCTGTCGCGGTTCCACCTCGACCGGATCGTCGCGTCGGTGGCCGGTGAGTCGCCGAGCCGGTTCCGGCGCCGGATCCTGCTGGAGCGCTCCGCCTACCGCCTGCTCACCACCCGCCGCACCATCCTCGACGTCGCCGTCGAGGCGGGCTACGGGTCGCACGAGGCGTTCACCCGGGCGTTCACCAAGGCCTACGGCGTCGGGCCCAGCCAGTGGCGGGCCCGGCCGACCAGCATCCAGGTCGAGGCACCCAGCGACGTGCACTTCCACCCACCCGGGAGCCTGCGCCTCCCCGCCGAGAAGAAGGTGACCCCCATGGACCTGCTGACCCGGATGGTCGAGCACCACATCTGGCTGACGTCGGAGATGATCCGCTGCTCCGAGCAGCTCAGCGACGCCCAGCTCGACGAGCCGATCGAGCTCAACGTCGACGACGACCACCAGACGATCCGGTCGCTGCTGTCCCGGCTGGTCGGGCAGATGGGCATGTGGAACGCCGCGATGGCCAACCGGGAGTACGACTGGTCCGTCGAGGAGCACGAGTCCGTCGCGTCGTTGCGCGCCCGGTTGGCCGAGGAGGGTGCGACGTACCTCTCCCACATCCGCGACGTCGCCGACCAGGGCCGCCTCGACGACACCTTCGTGGACGCGCTGTGCGAGCCGGCCGAGGTGTTCACCTACGGCGGGATGATCGCGCACGTGCTGACGTTCGCGGCCCACCGGCGGTGTCTCGTGGTGATGGCGCTGGCCAGGCACGGCATCTCCGAGCTCGGCTGGGGCGACCCGATGCGCTGGGTCGCCGAGGACACAGCGGGGTAACACCCGTCCGGTTCAATGGGGGAGTGCAACTCGCGCTCTCCCTGGCGGCCCTCGCGGCCGTGGTCATCGCCGTCGCCGCGATCTGCCGCCGCTACGACCTGCCCGCGCCGATCATCCTCGTCGCGCTCGGGGCCGCCGGCTCGTTCCTGCCGTTCGTGCCCGAGGTGCACCTGACCTCCGAGGTCGTGCTCGTCGGGCTGCTGCCGCCGCTGCTGTACGGCGCGGCGCTGCAGACGTCGCTGGTGGACTTCAACGCCAACCGGCGCGCCATCCTGCTGCTGTCGATCGGGCTGGTCGCCTTCACCACGGCCGGGGTGGCGGTCGTGGCCTACTACCTCATCCCGGGCGTCACCTGGCCCGCGGCCTTCGCGCTGGGGGCGGTGGTCGCGCCGCCGGACGCGGTCTCGGCGACCGCGATCGCCCGCCGCATCGGCATCCCGCGGCGGATCGTCACGATCCTCGAGGGCGAGTCCCTGCTCAACGACGCCACCGCGCTGGTCGCCTTCCGCACCGCGATCGCGGTCGGCGCCAGCGTGACCGCGCTCAGCGTCGGCGCCGACTTCCTGCTGGCCGCGGCCGGCGGGGTGGCGGTCGGGCTGCTGATGTACCTCCTGATCGGTCGGGTACGGCGCCGGGTCACCGACCCGGTCATCGACACGAGCCTGTCGCTGGTCACGCCGTTCGTGGCCTACGTCGCGGCCGAGGAGATCCACGGGTCGGGCGTGCTCGCGGTCGTGATCGCCGGCCTGCTGCTCGGCCACAAGGCGCCGGTCCTGCAGACCGCGACGTCCCGGATCGCGGAGCGGCTCAACTGGCGCACCATCCAGTTCCTGCTCGAGAACACCGTCTTCCTGCTGATCGGCCTGCAGGCCCGCTGGATCCTCCGGGACGTCGCGGACAGCGGTGTCCCCGTCTCCGACGTGGTCAAGCTCTGCGTGGCCACCTTCGTCGCCGTCGTCGTGCTGCGGCTGGTCTGGGTGTTCCCGGCCCGCTACCTGCTCGTACGCCCAGATCCGGACGCCGAGACCGGAAAGCACCCGTCGTGGAAGTACACCGCCGTCCTCGGCTGGGCCGGCATGCGCGGCGTGGTCACCCTGGCCGCGGCGTTCGCGATCCCGGAGAGCTTCGACTACCGCGAGACCCTCGTCCTGACCGCCCTTGTCGTCGCGGCGGGCACCCTGATCGTGCAGGGCTCGACCCTGCCGGTGCTGGTCCGCCTGCTGGGGCTGCCCGCGCCGGACCCGCGCGAGGACGCGCTGGCCCGGGCCGCGCTGTTCGAGAAGGCCACCGCCGCCGGGGTGGAGGTGCTGGACCTGCACTCCCGCGAGGACGACCCCTACAACACGATCGAGGCGCTGCGCGAACGCGCGGCGCAGCGCAACACCGCGGCCTGGGAGCGGCTCGGCAGCACCCACCCCGACGACGAGACGCCGAGCGAGGCCTACGCCCGGCTCCGGCTGGAGATGCTGCAGGCCGAGCGGGAGAAGGTGCTGCACGTGCGCAGCACCGGGAAGATCCCTCACGAGGTCATCGAGGACGTGCTCGCGGCGCTGGACGTCGAGGAGTCGATGCTCGACATCCACAACGCCCGGAGCGCGGAGCTGGAGGGCGCCGAGGCGGTCCGCGGGGTGACCGGCACGATCGCCGCCTGCGACCACCTGCGGTCGGCACCCCGCGACGTCGAGTCGGCCGTCGAGTTCGAGTGCGAGGACTGCGTCCGCGACGGCTTCACCGCCTGGGTGCACCTGCGCAAGTGCCTCGAGTGCGGGCACATGGCGTGCTGCGACTCCTCGCCGCGCAAGCACGCCAGCGCCCACTTCGATGAGAGCGAGCACCCGGTCATGCGGTCGGCCGAGCCCGGCGAGGAGTGGCGCTGGTGCTTCGTCGACAGCCGACTGGGCTGACCCGGCTGGGTACGTTGGCCCCATGAGGATCACCAAGTTCGGTCACGCGTGCGTCCGCCTCGAGCACGACGGGAAGGTCGTGGTCGTCGATCCCGGCGCCTTCACCGACGTGGAGGCGGTCGACGGCGCGACCGCCGTACTCATCACGCACGAGCACCTCGACCACCTCGACCTGGACCGGCTCCGGGCGACCGACGCCCCGATCTGGACCATCGAGGCGGTCCGCACCCAGATCGCGGCGGGCGACCCGGCGGTGGCCGAGCGGGTGACGGTCGTCTCGCCCGGCGAGCAGTTCGACACCGGCCTGCCGGTGACCGCGGTCGGCGAGCTGCACGCGGTCATCCACGAGGACCTGCCGCGCTTCTTCAACTCCGGCTACGTCGTCGACGTCGGCGACACCCGCGTCTACCACCCCGGCGACTCGTTCACCCCGCCCGGCGGACCCGTCGACGTGCTCTTCCTGCCGATCCACGCGCCGTGGAGCCGGATCTCCGAGGTCATCGACTTCGCCCGCGAGGTCGGCGCCCCGCAGTCGGTGGCCGTGCACGACGGCCTGCTCAACGACACCGGTCTGGCCGTGGTGGGCCGCAACCTCGACACCCTGCTGCCCGAGGGCAGCTACCGGCGGCTCGAGCCGGGCTCCGACCTGGGCTCCTGACCGAACGGTCGTGGCCGTACTGACCGAACGGCCGACGTCGATGGCGCGCTTTGCCTACAGACGCGCCCCCGGTCGGGCCGGGACACTGGTCCGGACGCCCCTGCCACGGGGAGGTGGCGTCACTCTCACGATCGCCGTCGTGGGGGGCGGTGTTCCCGAGGTGCCGCCGCCCAGGACGGCGGCCCGCCGCAGGGGTGCGGGTCAGTGATTGTCTGCGAGGGAGTCGCGGACCGGAACGAACTTGGCCTGGCCCTCGGCGAGCTCGGCCTCCGGATCCGAGTCCGCGACGATCCCGCAGCCCGCGAACAGCCGCACCCGGTCGCCGTCGATCTCCGCCGACCGCAGCGCCAGCCCCCACTCGCCGTCGCCCGTCACGTCCATCCAGCCCACCGGCCCGGCGTAGCGCCCCCGGTCCATGCCCTCGATCTCGGTGATCAGGTCCGTCGCCCGGTCGGTCGGGGTGCCGCCGACCGCGGCCGACGGGTGCAGCGACGCGGCCAGGTCGAGCGAGGTCGCGGCGGGGTCCGAGGCGTCATGGACGACGCCCGCGACGTCGGTCGCGAGATGCATGACGTTCGGCAGGTGCAGCACGAACGGCGCCTCCGGGACGTTCATCGACGAGCAGTGCGGCGCCAGCGCGTCGGCCACCGACCGGACGGCGTACTCGTGCTCCTCGAGGTCCTTCGACGACCGGGCCAGGGTGGCGGCCAGTGCGAGGTCCCGCGCGTCGTCGCCGGTGCGTCGGATCGTGCCGGCCAGCACCCGTGAGGTGACGAGCCCGCGCTCGCGGCGGACGAGCATCTCCGGCGTCGCGCCGAACAGGCCGTCGACGTGGAACGTCCAGCACATCGGGTACGACGCCGCCAGCCGCCCCAGCGGCCAGCGGACGTCGACGTCCTCGCGGGCGGTGGCGTACAGGTCGCGCGCCAGCACCACCTTCTCGAGCGTCCCGGCGTTGATCCGGCGGACCGCCTCGGCGACCACCGTCTCCCACTCGGTGCCGCTCAGGGCGCCGTCGGCGAAGGTGACACCGGCGGGTGCCGCCGGCGGCTCGGTCGGGGTCAGGTCGGGGTGGGCGGGGATCGCGCCGACGCCGATCGTGGTCACCCAGGTCGTCCCACCGCGGCGGCCGACGACCACCTCGGGCACCACCAGCACGCTGTCCCCGGGCTCGTCGGCGAACGCGAAGGAGCCGAAGCAGACCAGGCCGGTGCCGGGCACACCTGCCTCGTCGCGGACCACCGCACTGCCGGCCAGGTCGCGCCACCACGCCCGGGCCCGGGCGAACCGGTCGGGCCCGTCGGTGCGGCAGATCGCGGCGGTGCCCCAGCCGACGAGGCCCTCCCCTCGTCGTACCCAGGCCGTCACGTCCGTCGTCGGCAGCAGGTCGAGCAGCGGCCCGGGGTCGTCGACCAGCACGGTGCGCACCACCAGGGGCGCCGACTCCCGCGCGGGGTCGGGCGTACCCAGGTCGGTGGTCGGCTCGCTCACGGTGCGCCAGCCTACGGCTGTGACCGCCCGCACCCCATGGGGAGGCCGGTGCGTAGGGTGACGCCGTGACTCGTGCCCGCCTCGACAAGCGTCCCGCGGATGTCGCCGCGATGTTCGACGACGTGGCGCGCCGCTACGACCTGACCAACGACGTGCTGTCCCTCGGCCAGGACCGGCGCTGGCGCAAGGTCGTCGTCGACGCCGTCGACCCGCGGCCGGGGGAGAAGGTCCTCGACCTCGCGGCCGGCACCGGCACGTCGAGCCAGCCGTTCGCCGACCGCGGCGCCACCGTGGTGCCCTGCGACTTCTCGATCGGGATGCTCACGGTCGGCAAGCAGGCGAAGCCGCACCTCGCCTTCACCGCCGGCGACGGCACCCGGCTGCCCTTCGCGGACGACACCTTCGACGCGGTGACGATCTCCTTCGGGCTGCGCAACATCGTCGACCCCGACGCCGGGCTGCGCGAGCTGCTGCGGGTCACCAAGCCCGGCGGCCGGCTCGTGGTCTGCGAGTTCAGCCACCCGACCTGGGCGCCGTTCCGCACCGTCTACGTCGAGTACCTCATGCGCGCGCTCCCGCCGATCGCCCGCACCGTCTCGTCGAGCCCGGACGCCTACGTCTACCTCGCCGAGTCGATCCGGGCCTGGCCCGACCAGTCCGCGCTCGCCGCCCGGATCGCGCAGGCCGGCTGGCAGCGCCCGGCCTGGCGCAACCTCTCCGGCGGCATCGTCGCCCTGCACCGCGCCACCGCCTGACCCCCGCTGACTTGGCGCATCTGGTGGCGCCCGGGGCGCTGACCTGGCGCGTCTCGGTGGTCCGCCGGGGCGCTGACTTGGCGCGTCCGGCGTCAGAGTGCGGCGCGGATCCGGCCGGCCACCTCGTCCAGCTCGCCGCGGGACGGCGACCCGCTCGTCACCTGCAGCCGGAACCCGTCGCCGGCGAACCGCGGCAGCACGTGCAGGTGGGTGTGGAACACCTCCTGCCCGGCGGCCTCCCCGTCGGCCAGGAACAGGTTGACCCCCTCGGCCCGCAGCCCCGTCCGTCGTACGGCGCCGGCCAGCGCCTGACCGACCCGGAACAGCCGCGCCCCGTCGTCGGGGTCGACGTCGGCCAACGCGGCGCCGTGCTGCTTCGGGATCACCAGCAGGTGCCCGGGAGAGATGGGGTTGAGGTCCATGAACGCCAGCACCCGGTCGTCGTCGTGCACCACGCTCGACTCCATCCGGCCGGCCACGATCTCGCAGAACACGCAGAGGTCCGCCATGCCCGGCACGCTAGCCGCCAGACGCGCCAGGTCACGCGGCGGACTTGATTCCTCGCCAGACGCGCCGAGTCAGCGGCTCCGGGACAACCAGATGCGCCGGGTCGGCGACCCGCGCGACCGGGGCAAATAACGCAACAGGGACGTTGCCTAAATGCGCAGGTCAGGACGCGTTTCCGGGTGGCTGGACCCGGGCGGGGGGCGGGTCGCGCGATGTGACGGGGACCTCTAGACTGCTCGCTGGTGCTGGTTAGTGAAGGTTTTCACAAAGGCACATACAGGCACATGACGCACCCGCGAGCTTCAGTGATCGAGGTATCCCGCATGACCCGGACCACCGCCGACGCGCGGCAGGCCGACGTCATCGTCGTCGGGGCCGGTCCGGCCGGTGCGAGCACCGCCTACCACCTCGCGAACGCCGGCCTCGACGTGCTGCTGCTCGAGAAGGCATCCTTCCCCCGCGACAAGATCTGCGGCGACGGGCTCACCCCGCGCGCCGTACGCCAGCTGGTGTCGATGGGGCTCGACCTCGACGCTCCCGGCTGGCAGCGCAACAAGGGGCTGCGCATCGTCGGCGCCGGCCACCGCATCGAGCTGCCCTGGCCCGACCTCGCGACCTTCCCGTCCTACGGGATGGTCCGCACCCGCAGCGACCTCGACGAGATCCTCGCCCGGCACGCCGAGAAGGCCGGCGCCCGGCTGATGGAGCGCACCGCCGTCACCGGCCCGGTCGTCGACGAGCGCACCGGCCGCGTCCTCGGCGTGACCGCCAAGCCCGTCGACGACAACGGCCGCAAGGTCGGCGACATCGAGACCTACACCGCGCCGGTCGTGGTGGCCTGCGACGGGGTCAGCGCCCGGCTCGCGACCTCGCTGGGCATCGTGCGCCGCGAGGACCGTCCGATGGGCGTCGCGGTCCGCGCGTACTACGAGACCCCCCGCCACGACGACGAGTGGATGGAGTCCTGGCTCGAGCTCTGGGACGGCGCGCCGAAGAAGAGCAACCTGCTCCCCGGCTACGGCTGGATCTTCGGGGTCGGCGACGGCACCGCCAACGTCGGGCTCGGCATCCTGAACACCTCGTCGGCCTTCCAGCACGTCGACTACAAGGACGTGCTGCGCCGCTGGCTCGCGCACACCCCCGAGGAGTGGGGCTTCCGCGACGAGAACCTCGTCGGCCGGATCGGCTCGGCGGCACTGCCGATGGGATTCAACCGCAAGCCGCACTACACCCGCGGTGTGCTGCTCGTCGGCGACTCCGGCGGCATGGTCAACCCGTTCAACGGCGAGGGCATCGACTACGCGCTCGAGGCCGGCCACATGGCCGCGGACACGATCGTGCAGGCCCTGGCGCGACCCGAGGGAGCCGGCCGCGAGAAGGTGCTCGAGGGGTACGCCGCAGCACTCGACGCGACGTACGGCGGCTACTTCACGCTCGGCCGGGTCTTCGCCAAGATGATCGGGAACCCGACGTTCATGAAGCAGGCGACCAGGTACGGCCTGCCGCGCACGGCCCTGATGAGGTTCACGCTGAAGCTGATGGCGAACCTCACCGACCCGCGCGACGGGGACGTCTCGGACCGCGTGATCAACGCGCTCAGCAAGGTCGCTCCCGCGGCCTAGCACCGGCAGCACGGACGCACAGCACAGGCAGAGTCACAGCAGGGTCACAGGCAGAGTCACAGCAGGCAGGACACGGCAGGACAGGAGGGAACCGGGTGGAGCTCTACATTCCCGTTCTCGCGCTCGGCGCGCTCGCCGCGGGCTTCGCGATCTTCTCGGTCGTGGTCAGCTCGCTGACCGGGCCCAAGCGCTACAACCGGGCCAAGCTCGACTCCTACGAGTGCGGCATCGAGCCGACCCCGCAGGCGCTCGGCGGCGGCAAGTTCCCGGTGAAGTACTACATCACCGCGATGATGTTCATCGTCTTCGACATCGAGATCGTCTTCCTCTACCCGTGGGCCGTGTACTTCGACTCCATGAAGATGTTCGGGCTCATCGAGATGGTGCTGTTCATCGTGACCGTCTTCGTCGCGTACGCCTACGTCTGGCGCCGCGGCGGCCTGGACTGGGACTGAGGGAGAATCGATGGGTCTGGAAGAGAAGCTCCCGAGCGGCGTCCTGCTGACGACCGTCGAGGGCGTCGCGGGCTACATGCGCAAGGCGTCGTTCTGGCCGGCGACCTTCGGCCTGGCCTGCTGCGCCATCGAGATGATGACGTCCGGCGGACCCCGCTACGACCTCGCGCGCTTCGGCATGGAGGTCTTCCGTGCCTCGCCGCGCCAGGCGGACCTGATGATCGTGGCCGGCCGGGTCAGCCAGAAGATGGCGCCGGTGCTGCGGCAGATCTACGACCAGATGGCCGAGCCGAAGTACGTCCTCGCGATGGGCGTGTGCGCCAGCTCCGGCGGCATGTTCAACAACTACGCGATCGTCCAGGGCGTCGACCACGTCGTCCCCGTCGACATGTACCTCCCCGGCTGCCCACCGCGGCCCGAGATGCTCATCGACGCGATCCTCAAGCTGCACAAGCAGATCCAGGCGACCAAGCTCGGTGCCAACCGGGTTGCCGAGATCGAGGAGAACGAGACCGAGGCGCTCAACGCGCTGCCCACCTCCCAGATGAAGGGTCTGCTCCGATGAGCGAGGGTCCCAAGGAGCCCGCGGAGTTCCCGGAGGTCACCCCGGGCACCGACGTGGACGCCACGGACAGCGCGGTCGAGAACACCGTCCCCGACACCGAGGGCGGCCCCGAGGTCGTCGGCGTCCGGCACGGCATGTTCGGCGTGCGCGGGTCCGGCGACACGAGCGGGTACGGCGGCCTGGTCCGCCCGGTCACCATGCCGGGAGACGCCGCCCGTCCCTACGGCGGCTGGTTCGACGAGGTCGCCGACGCCGTGGAGGCGGTCGGGGCCGGGGGAGCGGTCGAGAAGGTCGTCGTGCACCGCAACGAGATCACCTTCTTCGTGCGTCGCGAGGACCTGCTGTCCTTCGCCCAGGTGCTCCGCGACGACGAGCGGCTCCGCTTCGAGTTCTGCTCCGGCGTCTCCGGCGTGCACTACCCCGACGACCGGGGCCGCGAGCTGCACGCGGTCTACCACCTGCTCTCGATGACCCACAACCGCCGGATCCGCCTCGAGGTCACCTGCCCCGACGCGGACCCGCACATCCCGTCGGTGGTCGCGGTCTACCCGACCAACGACTGGCACGAGCGTGAGACCTACGACTTCTTCGGGATCATCTTCGACGGTCACCCCGCTCTGACGCGCATCCAGATGCCCGACGACTGGCCCGGGCACCCGCAGCGCAAGGACTACCCCCTGGGTGGCATCCCCGTGGAGTACAAGGGCGCCACCATCCCACCGCCGGACACGCGGAGGTCGTACAACTGATGAGCAGCCAAGCGTCCGAACTGACACGCGCCACCATCCCGACACGCGGAGGTCCACAGACATCGCACGACCCCTACGCCCAGGAGGCCGACACCTCGGCCGGCCGGGTCTTCACGGTCACCGGCCAGGACTGGGACTCCGTCGTCGAGGGCATCGCCGACGAGGGCGACGACCACGTCGTCGTCAACATGGGTCCCCAGCACCCGTCGACGCACGGCGTGCTGCGGCTGATCCTCGAGCTCGAGGGTGAGACGGTCACCGAGGCCCGCTGCGGCATCGGCTACCTGCACACCGGCATCGAGAAGAACATGGAGTTCCGCTCCTGGACGCAGGGCGTCACGTTCTGCACCCGGATGGACTACCTCTCCCCGTTCTACAACGAGGCCACCTACGTGCTCGGCGTGGAGCGGCTCCTCGACATCGAGGACGACATCCCGGAGAAGGCGCAGGTCATGCGCGTCCTCCTCATGGAGCTCAACCGGATCTCCAGCCACCTCGTGTGCATCGCCACCGGCGGCATGGAGATCGGCGCGCTGACGGTCATGACCATCGGCTTCCGCGAGCGCGAGATGTGCCTGGACCTGTTCGAGCTGATCACCGGCCTGCGGATGAACCACGCGTTCTTCCGTCCCGGCGGCGTCGCCCAGGACCTGCCGCCCGGCGCCCTCGACCAGATCCGTGACTTCATCGCGCTGATGAAGAAGCGGCTCCCCGAGTACGCCGCGCTGTGCAACGCGAACCCCATCTTCAAGGGTCGCCTCGAAGGGGTCGGCCACCTCGACCTGTCCGGCTGCCTGGCGCTCGGCATGAGCGGCCCCGTGCTCCGCTCGACCGGCTACCCGTGGGACCTCCGCAAGAGCGAGCCCTACTCCGGCTACGAGGACTACGACTTCGAGGTCTGCACCTGGGACACCGCCGACGCCTACGGCCGCTTCCGGATCCGTCTCGACGAGATGTGGGAGTCGCTGAAGATCGTCGAGCAGGCCGCCGACCGGCTCGCCGGGCTCGAGGGCGCCCCGGTCATGGTCGCCGACAAGAAGATCGCCTGGCCGAGCCAGCTCGCGGTCGGCACCGACGGGATGGGCAACAGCCTCGACCACATCCGGCACATCATGGGTGAGTCGATGGAAGCCCTGATCCACCACTTCAAGCTGGTGACCGAGGGCTTCCGGGTCCCGGCCGGCCAGGCCTACGTGCCGATCGAGTCGCCCCGCGGCGAGCTCGGAGCGCACGTGGTCTCCGACGGCGGCACCCGCCCGTTCCGTGCGCACTTCCGTGACCCGTCGTTCACGAACCTGCAGGCGACGTCGGTGATGAGCGAGGGCGGCATGGTCGCCGACGTCATCGTCGCCATCGCCTCGATCGACCCCGTGATGGGTGGAGTTGACCGTTGACCGAGATCCAGTGGTCCCCCTTGGACGAGAGCGTCCTCGCCGAGCTGCGCGAGATCACCACGCGCTACCCGCAGCCGCGCTCCGCGCTGCTGCCGATGCTGCACCTCGTGCAGAGCGTCGAGGGTCGCGTCACCTCCCGCGGCATCGAGGCCTGCGCCGACATCCTCGGGATCTCCGCGGCGGAGGTGTCCGGCGTCGCGACCTTCTACACGATGTACAAGCGCCGCCCGGTCGGTGACTACCACGTCGGCGTCTGCACGAACACGCTGTGCGCGGTGATGGGCGGCGACCTGATCTTCGAGCGGCTCAAGGAGCACCTCGACGTCGGCAACGACGAGACCACCACCGACGGCAAGATCACCCTCGAGCACCTCGAGTGCAACGCGGCCTGCGACTACGCCCCGGTGATGATGGTCAACTGGGAGTTCATGGACAACCAGACCCCGCAGTCGGCGACCCAGCTGGTCGACGACCTCCGCGAGGGCAAGGAGGTCCGCTCCACGCGCGGCCCGCGCATCTGCACCTGGCGCGAGGCCGAGCGGGTGCTCGCCGGCTTCCCCGACGACCGCGCCGACGAGGGCCCGGCCGCCGGTCCCGCCTCGCTGCTCGGTCTGCAGATCGCCCGCGAGAACGACTGGGCGGCGCCGGAGTCCGAGCAGAAGCAGCGCCCGGCCAAGAAGCGCCGCGAAGAAGACCACGGCCGCGAGCAAGCGGGGTGCCGCGGAGCAGGCCGACACCTCCCGCGCGGAGTCCGAGACGACGGTCGAGCAGTCCGGCGCCGAGACCCGCGGCGAGGACGCCGGCGGGAAGAAGGAGGGCTCCTGATGGTCGACACCCTGACCCCGGTGCTGTCGAACGCCTGGGACACCGACAAGCCCTGGACGCTCGATTCCTACGAGGGCTCCGGCGGGTACGCCGCGCTCGAGACCGCCCTGGGCATGTCCCAGGACGACGTCATCACGCTGGTCAAGGACTCCGGCCTGCGTGGCCGCGGAGGGGCCGGCTTCCCGACCGGCATGAAGTGGAGCTTCATCCCGCAGGGCGACGGCAAGCCGCACTACCTCGTGGTCAACGCCGACGAGTCCGAGCCGGGCACCTGCAAGGACATCCCGCTGATGATGGCGACGCCGCACACCCTCGTGGAGGGCGTGATCATCAGCTCCTACGCGATCCGTGCGAACCACGCCTTCATCTACGTCCGCGGCGAGGTGCTGCACGTCGTACGCCGGCTGCAGCGGGCCGTCCAGGAGGCCTACCTCGCCGGCCACCTCGGCAAGGACATCCACGGCTCCGGCTTCGACCTCGACATCACCGTGCACGCGGGCGCCGGCGCCTACATCTGCGGCGAGGAGACCGCGCTGCTCGACTCGCTCGAGGGCCGGCGCGGCCAACCGCGGCTGCGTCCGCCGTTCCCCGCCATCGCCGGCCTGTACGCCGCGCCGACCGTCATCAACAACGTCGAGTCGATCGCCTCGGTGCCCTGCATCGTGCAGAACGGCGCCACCTGGTTCGGCTCGATGGGCACCGAGAAGAGCAAGGGCATGACGCTCTACTCCCTGTCCGGCCACGTGAAGCGGCCCGGCCAGTTCGAGGCGCCCCTCGGCATCACCCTGCGGGAGCTGCTCGACCTCGCCGGCGGCGTCCGCGAGGGCCACGAGCTGAAGTTCTGGACCCCGGGCGGCTCCTCCACGCCGATCCTCACCGCCGAGCACCTCGACGTGCCGCTCGACTACGAGGGCGTCGGCAAGGCCGGCTCGATGCTCGGCACCAAGGCGCTGCAGATCTTCGACGAGACCACCTGTGTGGTGCGGGCGGTGCTGCGCTGGACGGAGTTCTACAAGCACGAGTCCTGCGGCAAGTGCACGCCGTGCCGCGAGGGCACCTGGTGGCTCGTGCAGACCCTCGCCCGCCTCGAGAAGGGCCAGGGGGAGGAGAAGGACCTCGAGACGCTGCTCGACCAGTGCGACAACATCCTCGGCCGGTCGTTCTGCGCCCTCGGGGACGGCGCGACCAGCCCGATCACGTCCTCGATCCAGCACTTCCGCGACGAGTACATCGCGCACTTCGAGCAGGGCGGCTGTCCGTTCGACCCGGCCGCCTCCACCCTCTTCGCCACAGCGGGAGCGACTGCATGACCACGGTTCCGACCAGCTCGACCAGCGTCGAGAAGACCGACCTGGTGACCGTCACCATCGACGACGTCGAGGTGGCCGTCCCCAAGGACTCGCTGGTGATCCGGGCCGCCGAGCAGATCGGCGTCCAGATCCCGCGGTTCTGCGACCACCCGCTCCTGGCCCCGGTCGGCGCCTGCCGCCAGTGCCTGGTGGAGGTGTGGGCGCCGCGCAACGGCGAGCTCATGTCCATGGGCAAGCCGCAGGCGTCCTGCACGCTCGCGGTCTCCGACGGCATGGTCGTGCGCACCCAGGCCACCTCCAAGGTGGCCGACAAGGCGCAGCAGGGCGTGATGGAGTTCCTGCTCGTCAACCACCCGCTCGACTGCCCGGTCTGCGACAAGGGCGGCGAGTGCCCGCTGCAGAACCAGGCCATGTCGAACGGCCGCGGCGACTCGCGCTTCGCCGAGAGCGGCGGCACCAAGCGGACCTTCCCCAAGCCGATCAACATCTCCGCGCAGGTGCTGCTCGACCGCGAGCGCTGCGTGCTGTGCGCGCGCTGCACCCGCTTCTCCGAGCAGATCGCCGGTGACCCGTTCATCGCGCTGGTCGAGCGCGGCGCCCTGCAGCAGGTCGGCATCTACGAGCACGAGCCGTTCGAGTCCTACTTCTCCGGCAACACGATCCAGATCTGCCCGGTGGGGGCGCTGACCTCCGCGTCGTACCGCTTCCGCACCCGGCCCTTCGACCTGGTGTCGACGCCGTCGGTCTGCGAGCACTGCGCCTCCGGCTGCGGGCTGCGCACCGACCACCGACGCGGCAAGGTCACCCGCCGGCTCGCCGGCCACGAGCCCGAGGTCAACGAGGAGTGGAACTGCGACAAGGGCCGCTTCGCGTTCCTCTACGCCCGTCAGGAGGACCGGCTCACCACGCCGCTCGTCCGCGACGAGGAGACCGGGCAGCACCGGCCCGCGTCGTGGCCCGAGGCGTTCGCCGTCGCCGCGCGCGGCCTGGCCGCCGCGATGACCAGGGGGGCAAGGTCGGTGTGCTGACCGGCGGCCGGCTCACCGGCGAGGACGCCTACGCCTACAGCAAGTTCGCCCGGGTCGCGCTCGGCACCAACGACATCGACTTCCGGGCCCGCGCGCACTCCGCCGAGGAGGCCGACTTCCTGGCCTCGCACGTCGTCGCGCAAGGCGCTCGACGTCACCTACGCCGACCTCGAGAAGGCCAGCGTCGTGGTGCTCGCCGGCTTCGAGCCCGAGGACGAGTCGCCGATCGTGTTCCTGCGGCTGCGCAAGGCCAACCGCAAGCGCCACACCAAGGTCGTCTCGATCGCGCCGTTCACCTCCCGCGGCCTGCAGAAGATGAACGGCTCCCTGATCCGCACCGCCCCCGGCGCCGAGGCCGAGGCGCTCGAGGCGCTGGCCCACGACGGCGAGGTGGCGCTCGACGCCGGTGGCGTGATCCTCGTCGGCGAGCGGCTCGCCACCGTGCCGGGCGCGCTGTCCGCGGCGCTCACCCTGGCCGGCACCACCGGCGCGAAGCTCGCCTGGGTCCCGCGGCGGGCCGGTGAGCGCGGTGCGCTGGAGACCGGCTGCCTGCCGACCCTGCTGCCCGGTGGCCGTCCCGTCGCCGACGCCGCCGCCCGCGTCGACCTCGGCACCGTCTGGGGCACCACCGTCCCGCACGAGCCCGGGCGCGACGGTGACGCCATCGTCGCCGCGGCCGCCGCCGGCGACCTGGCCGCCCTCGTGGTGGCCGGCGTCGACCCGGTCGACCTGCCCGACCCCGCCGCCGCGCAGGCCGCGCTCGACGGCGCCGGCTTCGTGGTCAGCCTCGAGGTGCGCGCCAGTGCCGTGTCGCAGGCCGCGGACGTCGTCTTCCCGGTCGCCCCGGTGGCCGAGAAGGCAGGCATGTTCGTGGACTGGGAGGGCCGGGTCCGTCCCTTCGAGAAGGTGCTGCGCGACTCGCACGCGCTGCCGGACCTGCGGGTGCTGGCCGGCATCGCCGACGAGATGGGGGTCGACCTCGGCTTCAAGACCGTCGAGGGCGCCCGTGCCGAGATGCAGGAGGTCGGCGCCTGGGACGGCGACCGCGCTCCCTTCGACGCCGCTGGTTTCGAGGCTCGCGAGCTCGCACCTCGACCAGCGGAAGGCGCTGACAGCACGGTGACGCTGGCGACCTGGAAGCTGCTGCTCGACGACGGCCGGATGCTCGACGGCGACGACTACCTCAAGGCGACGGCCCGCGCACCGGTCGCGCTGGTCTCCGCCGGCACGCTCGACGCGCTCGGCCTCACCGCCGGGGAGCACGTCGAGGTCTCCGGTGACCGTGGCACCACCACGCTGCCCGTCGCGGTGGCCGACCTGCCGGACGGGGTGGTGTGGACACCGACGAGGTCGGGCTGGTCGGCACCGGCCGGGTCCGTCGTACGACTCGCCCCGAAGGGAGCACAGGCATGATCGCCCCGATGAGTGACCTGCTCGCCGCACCGGTCCTGCAGCTGGTCTCGGCCGCCGCGGACGGCGCCGGCACCGATCGCGTCAAGGGCTTCGGAGGCGACCCTGCGTGGGTGGTCATCCTCAAGGCCGTGCTGATCTTCGTCATCCTGGTCGTGCTGACGCTGTTCAACATCTGGTTCGAGCGTCGCGTCGTGGCCCGGATGCAGCACCGCATCGGCCCCAACGTGAACGGCCCCTTCGGCCTCCTGCAGTCCCTCGCGGACGGCGTCAAGCTGGCGCTGAAGGAGGACATCATCCCGACGGCCGCCGACAAGGCGATCTTCATCCTCGCGCCCGTGCTCTCCACGGTGCCGGCGTTCCTGGCCTTCGCGGTGATCCCGTTCGGGCCCGAGGTGAGGATCCCGTTCACCGACATCGTCACGCCGATGCAGCTGACCGACATGCCGGTCGCCGTGCTCTTCATCCTGGCGGTCAGCTCGATCGGCATCTACGGCATCGTGCTCGGCGGCTGGTCCAGCGGGTCGACGTACTCCCTGCTGGGTGCGCTGCGCTCGAGCGCCCAGATGATCTCCTACGAGGTCGCGATGGGCCTCGCGCTCGTCGCCGTGTTCCTCTACGCCGGCTCGATGTCCACCAGCCAGATCGTCGACGCCCAGGAGCGGCTGTGGTTCGGCATCATCTTGATCCCGTCGTTCGTGATCTACGTGATCTCCATGGTCGGCGAGACCAACCGCGCGCCGTTCGACCTCGCCGAGGCCGAGGGTGAGCTGGTCGGCGGCTTCCACACGGAGTACTCCTCGCTGAAGTTCGCGCTGTTCTTCCTCGCCGAGTACGTCAACATGGTGACCGTCTCGGCGCTCGCGGTCACGCTCTTCCTCGGCGGCTGGCGCGCACCGTGGCCGCTGTCGGCGGTGAACGACAACATGTTCAACCACGGCTACTGGCCGTTCCTGTGGTTCATCGGCAAGGTGATGATCTTCATCTTCATCTTCATCTGGCTGCGCGGCACCCTGCCGCGGCTGCGCTACGACCAGTTCATGGCGTTCGGCTGGAAGCGGCTGATCCCGATCTCGCTGGTCTGGATCGTCGCGGTCGCCGCGATCCGCGCGATGAGCCTCGAGGGCGGTTTCGACCGGAAGTACCTCCTCGCCGCGATCGGTGTCGTCGTGGTGCTGTTCCTGGTGCTGATGTTCGTCGGCGAGAAGCAGGAGGAGGCAGCCGAGGCCGGCAGCGCGCCGGACCGCGAGCCCGCTCCGTTCGACGCCTTCGCCGGGGGCTACCCGGTGCCGCCCATGCCCGGTCAGGCGACCGCGTCCGCGAGCAGCCGGCCGGTGTCGTCGACCGCCACCTCCGCCACCTCCGACGGGAGCGTTGAGTAGTGCCCACCCTCAAGGAACAGTTCTGGGACCCGATCGCGGGTTTCGGGGTGACCTTCCGGACGATGTTCAAGAAGGTCGTCACGGAGCAGTACCCGTTCGAGAAGAAGCCGACGGCTCCGCGCTTCCACGGCCGGCACCAGCTGAACCGCTGGCCCGACGGCCTGGAGAAGTGCATCGGCTGCGAGCTGTGCGCGTGGGCCTGCCCCGCGGACGCGATCTACGTCGAGGGCGCCTCGAACACCGAGGACGAGCGCTACTCGCCCGGTGAGCGCTACGGCCGCGTCTACCAGATCAACTACCTGCGCTGCATCCTGTGCGGCCTGTGCATCGAGGCGTGCCCGACCCGGGCGCTCACGATGACCAACGAGTACGAGCTCGCGGACAACAACCGCGCGGACCTCATCTACGAGAAGTCCGACCTGCTCGCACCGCTGCTGCCCGGCATGGAGCAGCCGCCGCACGCGATGCAGCTCGGCGACGACGAGAGCGACTACTACACGGGGTCGTTCACTGCGCGCACCCGGCGAGCCGACGAGAGCGAGGCCTGACGTGGTCACCTTCTGGATCCTGGCCCCGGTCATGGTCGTCGCCGCGCTCGGCATCCTGTTCGTGCGCAAGGCGGTGCACGCCGCCCTGCTGCTCGCCGTCGTGATGATCGGTCTCGCGGTGCTCTACCTCGTCCAGGACGCGCCGTTCCTGTTCTCGGTGCAGATCATCGTCTACACCGGCGCGATCCTGATGCTGTTCCTGTTCGTGCTGATGCTGGTCGGCGTCGACGCGTCCGACTCGGTCGTCGAGACGATCAAGGGCCAGCGGGTGATGGCGACCGTGGTCGGCCTGCTCTTCGGCGCTGATCGTCGTGCTCGGCCTCGGTCAGCTGTCGGTCGGCGCCGTCCAGGGGCTCGCCGTCGCGAACGACGCCGGCAACGTCCCCGGGCTCGCCCAGCTGCTGTTCTCGAAGTACGTCTTCGCGTTCGAGGCAACCAGCGCCCTGCTGATCACCGCGGCCGTCGGCGCGATGGTCCTCGCGCACCGCGAGCGGCTCACCCCGAAGGTCACCCAGGGCGACCTGGCCGCGCGGCGGATGCAGGCGTACGCCGAGCGCGGACTGCACCCGGGTCCGCTGCCGGCGCCCGGCGTCTTCGCCCGGCACAACGCGGTGGACACTCCCGCCCTGCTGCCGGACGGCACGCCCTCGGAGATCTCCGTGTCCCGCACCCTGCAGTCGCACGGCAGCGTGAAGGCCGCGCCGGTGCGTGACATCGACCGGCTCACCGGCGCCATCGGCGACGGCACCTCGCACCTGCCGGTGCGCGGCGCCGGCCCGCGCGGCGGCATCGACGGCGACCCCGAGCGACACCGACACCACCACCGACGGGAAGGACGAGGCATGAGCGCGACACCGTTCCTGGTGCTCTCCGCGATCCTGTTCACGATCGGCTGCGTCGGCGTGCTCACCCGCCGCAACGCGATCGTGGTGTTCATGTGCGTCGAGCTGATGCTCAACGCCTCGAACCTCGCGCTCGTCACCTTCTCGCGGGTGAACGGCAACCTCGACGGCCAGGTCGCCGCCTTCTTCGTGATGGTGGTCGCCGCCGCGGAGGTCGTGGTCGGGCTGGCGATCATCATGACCATCTTCCGCACCCGCCGCTCGGCCTCGGTCGACGACGCGAGCCTGCTGAAGTACTGAGGAGAGGTACATGTTCGTTCCCCTGCACGAGTCCGTGCCCGTGGTGGAGCCGTCCTCCGCGGGCGGGGTCTTCTCGCTGCTCTGGGTGATCATCGCGCTGCCCGCACTGGGCGCCACCGTGATCCTGCTCCTCGGCAACACGCGTACGTCGAAGTGGGCGCACCTGCTGGGCTGCGCGACGGTCATCGGGTCGTTCGTGATCAGCGTGGTCGTCTTCGTCGCCCTGCTCGGCCGGGGCGCGGACGACCGCGAGATCGGCCAGATGCTGTGGTCGTGGGTCGACGCCGGCAGCTTCCACGCCGACATGGCGCTGCTCTACGACCCGCTCTCGGCGCTGTTCCTGCTGCTCATCACCGGTGTTGGCTCGCTGATCCACATCTACTCCGTGGGCTACATGGCGCACGACGTCCGGCGGGCCCGGTTCTTCGCCTACCTGAACCTGTTCGTCGCGGCGATGCTGATGCTGGTGCTCGCGGACAACTACCTCGGCGTGTTCCTCGGCTGGGAGGGCGTCGGCCTCGCGTCGTACCTGCTGATCGGCTTCTGGCAGCACAAGCCGTCCGCGGCCGTCGCGGCCAAGAAGGCGTTCGTCGTGAACCGCGTCGGTGACATCGGCATGGCCCTCGGCACGATGATGGTCTTCGCGACCTTCGGCACCCTCACCTTCGCGGGCGTCTCGGCCGCGGCGGACCGGGCCGGCGAGACGAGCATGACCGTCCTCGGCCTGCTGTTCCTGCTCGCCGCCTGCGGCAAGTCCGCCCAGGTGCCGCTGCAGTCCTGGCTGCTCGACGCGATGGAGGGCCCGACCCCGGTCTCGGCCCTGATCCACGCGGCAACCATGGTGACCGCGGGCGTCTACCTCGTGGTCCGCTCGAACTTCATCTACGACTACACCCCGACCGCGCAGACCGCCGTGGTCGATCGTCGGCATGGTCACGCTGCTCTGGGGTGCGATCATCGGTTGCGCCAAGGACGACATCAAGAAGGCGCTCGCCGGGTCGACGATGAGCCAGATCGGCTACATGATGCTGGCCGCCGGCCTCGGCCCTGCCGGCTACGCGTTCGCGATCTTCCACCTGCTCACGCACGGCTTCTTCAAGGCGAACCTGTTCCTCGGCGCCGGCTCCGTGATGCACGCCATGGACGACGACGTCGACATGCGGCACTACGGCGCGCTGCAGAAGGCGCTGCCGGTGACCTTCCTGACCTTCACCTTCGGCTACCTCGCGATCATCGGGATCCCGCCGTTCGCGGGCTTCTGGTCCAAGGACAAGATCATCGAGGCCGCCTTCGGCGACAACCTGCTGGTCGGGCTGGCCACGCTGGTCGGCGCCGGGATCACCGCGTTCTACATGACCCGCGTGATGCTGATGACCTACTTCGGTGAGAAGCGTTGGGAGGACGGCGTCCACCCGCACGAGTCGCCCAAGGTGATGACCTTCCCGCTCATCGTCCTGGCCGCCCTGTCCGCGCTCGGCGGCCTGCTGCTGCTCAACGACTGGATCGTCGAGTGGCTCGCGCCGGTCGTCGGCGAGGAGGTGCCGCGCCGTGCTCGGTGTGCCGACCTTCGTGCTCACGCTGATCGTGCTGGTCGTCGTGATCGTCGGCGTCGCCATCGCCTGGCTCACCGTCGGCCGCAACGAGGTGCCGCGCACCGCCCCGACCAAGGTCTCGGTGTTCACCCGGGCCGCCCGCGCCGACCTCTACGGCGACGCGCTCAACGAGGGCCTGCTCATGCGGCCGGGCGACCAGTTCGTCACCGGGCTGGTGCGCTTCGACGACAACGGCGTCGACGGGGTGGTCAACGGCACCGGCGGCCGCGTTCGGTGGCATGTCCAGCACCTTCCGCCGGGTGCAGACCGGCTTCGTGCGGTCCTACGCGTTGTCCGTCCTCGGTGGTGCGGTGCTCGTCGTGCTGGCCCTGCTGGCGGTGAACCTGGCATGAACGTCTCCCAGAACAGTGACCTGATGGTGGTGTCGCAGTGAACGGCTTTCCCCTGTTGACCACGGCTCTGCTGCTCCCGATCGTCGGAGCAGTGGTCGTGGCCGTGCTGCCCAAGGGCGGACGGGCGGCGCTGCCGAAGCAGGTGGCGCTCGGCTTCTCGCTGCTGACCCTCGCGGTCGTGGCGGTGGTCGGCTTCGGCTTCGACACCGGCAAGAGCGGCTTCCAGTTCAGCGTGGACCACGAGTGGATCCGGGCGTTCGGGGCGCACTACGCCCTCGGCGTCGACGGCATCGGTCTCACCCTGGTGCTGCTCACCGCGATCCTGTCCCCGGTCGTGATCCTCGCCTCGTGGAACGACGGCGAGAACGGCCGGTGGGGCGTCAACGCCTTCTTCGCGTGGATGCTCGCGCTCGAGGGCCTCGCGATCGGAGTCTTCGCGGCGACCGACGTCTTCTTGTTCTACGTGCTGTTCGAGGCGACGCTGATCCCGATCTACTTCCTGATCGGCGGCTTCGGTGGCCCGCGCCGCTCCTACGCGGCCGTGAAGTTCCTGCTGTTCTCGCTGCTCGGCGGCCTGCTGATGCTGGCGTCGGTGGTCGGCCTGTACGTCGTGTCGTCGCGCTCGGCGACCGGTCCGACGTACCTCCTCACCGAGCTCAGCAAGATCGACATCTCCACGAACACCGGGCGCTGGCTGTTCCTCGGCTTCTTCATCGCGTTCGCGATCAAGGCGCCGATGGTGCCGGTGCACACCTGGCTGCCGGACGCCGCGGAGGAAGGCAGCCCCGGCACGTCGGTGCTGCTGGTCAGCATCCTGGACAAGATCGGCACCTTCGGGATGATCCGGTTCTGCCTCCAGCTCTTCCCCGAGGCCTCGCAGTGGGCCACGCCGGTGGTGCTGGTGCTCGCGGTGATCAGCGTGCTCTACGGCGCGCTCGCCGCCATCGGCCAGAAGAGCATCCCCCGGCTGATCGCCTACACCTCGGTGTCGCACTTCGGCTTCATCGTGCTCGGCATCTTCGTGCTCAACAGCTACGGCCAGACCGGCTCGATGCTCTACATGTTCAACCACGGGCTCTCCACGGCCGCGCTGTTCCTGGTCAGCGGCTTCCTGATCAGCCGCCGCGGCTCGAAGCTGATCCCCGACTTCGGCGGCGTCGAGAAGGTCGCGCCGGTGCTGGCCGGGATCTTCCTGGTCGCCGGCCTGTCGTCGCTGTCGCTGCCCGGCCTCTCGCCGTTCATCAGCGAGTTCCTGGTGCTGCTGGGCGCGTTCACGCACAACCCGTGGTACGCCTCGTTCGCGGTGCTCGGCATCGTCCTCGCCGCGCTGTACATCCTGCTGATGGTGCAGCGCACGATGACCGGTCCGACCGTGCCCGCGGTCGCCGGGTTCAAGGACCTGGGCGTCCGTGAGGTGACCGCGGTGGCCCCGCTGCTCATCCTGATCGTGCTGCTCGGCTTCTACCCGAAGCCGCTCACGTCGATCATCAACCCCGCCGTCCACGACACGCTGCAGCACGTCGGCGTGCAGGACCCGGCGCCCGCCGTACCCGCTCAGGCCGGTGCCCAGGAGGAGACCGCCAAGTGAACCTCGCAGCCGACTTCTCCAAGCCCAGCATCGAGTACGGCCTGCTGTCGCCGATGCTGATCGTCTTCGGCGTCGCGCTGGTCGGCGTCGTGGTCGAGGCGTTCGTCTCGCGCCGCAGCCGCTACGTCGTGCAGACCGTGCTCGCCGGCGCCGGCGTGCTGGGTGCCCTGGTGGCCACCGGCATCGTGGCCAGCAACCTGGCGCCCAAGGGTGACACCGCCGGCCGCGGCCAGATCGCGGTCGAGGGCGCGGTGGCCGTCGACGGCCCGACCGTCTTCCTGTGGGGGACGATCCTGGCGCTCGCGCTGCTGAGCGTGCTGCTGTTCGCCGAGCGGCACCTCGAGGGCGGGATCACCGCGTTCGCCGGCCAGGCCGCGGCGCTGCCCGGCACCGCCGCGGAGCGCGAGGCGTCCACCAAGGGTCTCGAGCACACCGAGGTCTTCCCGCTGATGATGTTCTCGATCGGCGGCATGCTGCTGTTCCCGGCGTCCAACGACCTGGTCACCATGTTCGTGGCGCTCGAGATCCTGTCGCTGCCGCTCTACCTGCTCTGCGGACTGGCCCGCCGCCGGCGGCTGCTCTCCCAGGAGGCGGCGCTGAAGTACTTCATGCTCGGCGCGTTCTCCTCCGGCTTCTTCCTGTACGGCATCGCGCTGACCTACGGCTACGCCGGCTCGATGAACTTCGCGGACATCGCGGAGTCCGTCTCCGGGCGGATCGGCGGCCAGGTGCTGCTGCTCGGCGGCATCGGCCTGCTCGCGGTGGGCCTGCTGTTCAAGGTCGGCGCCGCACCGTTCCACGCGTGGACCCCGGACGTCTACCAGGGCGCCCCGACCGCGGTCACCGGCTTCATGGCCGCCTGCACCAAGGTCGCCGCCTTCGGTGCGCTGCTGCGGCTGTTCTACGTCGCGTTCGGCGCGGCGCGCTGGGACTGGTCGATCATGATCGGCATCATCGCCGTGCTCACGATGCTCGTCGGCTGCATCCTGGCGATCACCCAGAGCGACATCAAGCGGATGCTGGCCTACTCGTCGATCGCGCACGCCGGGTTCATCCTCACCGGCTTCGTCGGCCTGCACGCCGTGAGCAGCTTCGCCGGGAACGAGATCTCCTCGGTCCAGGCGGTGCTCTTCTACCTGGTGACCTACGGCTTCACCACCATCGGTGCCTTCGCGGTGGTCACGGTGGTCCGCGACGCCGGCGGCGAGGCCACCCACCTGTCCCGGTGGGCCGGCCTCGGCAAGGAGTCCCCGATCGTCGCGGGTGTCTTCGCCTTCTTCCTGCTGGCCATGGCCGGCATCCCGCTGACCTCCGGCTTCACCGGCAAGTGGGCGGTCTTCGCGTCCGCGGTCGCCGGTGGCGCGTGGCCGCTGGTCGTCGTCGCGGTGATCCTCAGCGCGGTGGCGGCGTTCTTCTACGCCCGCGTGATCGTGCTGATGTTCTTCTCCGAGCCGGTCGGTGAGGGACCCGTGGTGATGATGCCGAGCATCCTCACGACTATCGTGATCGCCGTCGGGTTCGCCGCGACCGTGGTCCTGGGCATCTTCCCGGGCCCGGTCCTCGACCTCGCCGCCAACGCGGGTCAGTTCATCCGCTGACCCTCGCTCGACACAGCCGACTGGACGACTCATGACCTCGACCGCCTCCGACGCGAACTCGTCGCTGGCCCTCCCGGTGCTCGACGCCGACCTCGAGGCCCGGCTGCGCGCCCGGATGGTCGAGGTGGAGGAGCGGCTCGAGCGGGAGATCCGCAGCGAGGCGCCGTTCGTCACCAACGCCGCCCGGCACCTGATGCACGCCGGCGGCAAGCGGTTCCGCCCGCTGCTCGTGCTGCTCGCCGCCGAGACCGGTGACTCCGCCCGCGACGGCGTGGTCACCGCGGCCTGCGTGGTCGAGCTGACCCACCTCGCCTCGCTCTACCACGACGACGTGATGGACGAGGCCGAGCTGCGTCGAGGTGCCGAGTCCGCGAACTCGCGCTGGGACAACCACGTCGCGATCCTCACCGGCGACTTCCTGTTCTCGAAGTCCTCAGAGCTGACCGCCTCGCTCGGCGCGGACGCGGTGCGGATCCAGGCCGAGACGTTCACCAAGCTCGTCGAGGGGCAGATCCTCGAGACGCTCGAGCCCGGGCCCGACGAGGATGCGCTGGCCCACTACCTGCGGGTCGTCGAGGGCAAGACCGGCTCGCTGATCGCGACGTCCGCGAGGTACGGCGCCCGCTTCTCCGGCGCACCGCTCGCGGTCGAGGAGGCGCTCACGGCCTACGGCGAGAAGGTCGGGATGGCCTTCCAGCTCTCCGACGACATCCTCGACGTGGCCAGCGAGTCCGACGAGTCCGGCAAGACCCCCGGCACCGACCTGCGCGAGGGCGTGCCCACGCTCCCGGTGCTGATGGCCCAGCGGTCCACCGACCCGGCCGACACCCGGCTGCTCGAGCTGCTCGCCGGTGACCTCACCGACGACGCGCTGCACGCCGAGGCGCTCGACCTGCTCCGCACGCACCCCGCGATGGACGAGGCGCGGCAGTACGTCCTCGACCGCGCCCGCGAGGCGCAGGAGCTGCTGACCGCGCTGCCGGACGGCCCGGTCAGGGACGCGCTCGACGCGTTCGCCGTGCTGATCGCGACCCGCACCGCCTGACCGGGCTCAGCGCCGCGTGCGCACGCAGTCGCCGCCCGAGACCGCAGAGGTAGCGGTCGTCGTCTGCTCGAAGAGCCATCGGTAGCAGCTGTCCGCCGACGTCGCACGGACGCGCGTGAGGAGCCGACCGTAGCGGTCCGTGCGCACCGTGCCGATCGTCCGGTAGAAGATGCTGTCGGACGGGCGACGCTGGAGCTTCACCCGCTGTCCCGCGTAGCCGCCCCAGCGGTGGGTGTCCCAGTTCGCCCGCGAGAGCCGGCCGCGGATGGTCACCGTGCCGCCGCGGCGGACCGGCTCGGGTCCGGCGTCGGCGGTGACCCGGGACTCGCGACGGACGAAGAAGGCGCGCGTGCGGGTGAAGGGCTCGCTCGACCGGCTCCTGGTCTGCCCGTCCACCTCGTAGGTGTTGGTCACCACCGCCGTCAGGTCCCACGCGCCGGCGCAGGCGTTGTGCATCGCGGGCTGCGGGCCGTCGTCGTAGGCGATGGTCCAGTGCAGCATGACGCTGTAGACGGTCGGCCTGGTCGTCGTCGGCTCGGTCTCGGGGCCGACACCCTGACCGTCGTCCTCCGTCGTGCGGGTGTGTGCACACCGGCGGGCGGCGACTGTCGTGGCGGAGGAGCGCCTGAGGCTGAACCGGGCGTTCGTGCAGCTCGTCGACAGCGAGCAGTCGTAGGAGCCCCCGCGGGCGCAGCGGTTGTCCGTCATCGCGGAGAGACTCTGGACGTCCATGCCCCTGCTCCGTGCGCCCGGCGCGGCGTCGATGTTCGAGATGTCCTCGATCACCGGGGCGGGGTCGGCGTCGGTGCAGGACGTCGCCGCGTCCGCGGAGGTGCTCGCGCCGAGTGCGGTCAGGGAGCCCAGCGCGAGAGCGGCAGCGATGACGGCGGTGAGGTGCGGTGCGAGCGTGACATGGGTCCCCCGATCGGTCCTCGAAGACTAGGACAGGCTGGGCCTGCCGGTGAGCGGTTTCACCCTCTCTGCTCGCGCAGCAGGAGCACGGCGCGCCGTACGAGGTCGAGGGGGAACGGGTCGACGTACGCGATCTTCCGGTGCCGCTTCCTCGGGCGCTCCGGTGGCGGGTGACGGGGTCGTGCACGGCTGCCTCCTCGCGTCAGTCCTGTCCATGTCGACCCATGGGAAACACCAGACTCATCGCCGCCCGAAAAATGGCGAGGTCCAACACGCATTGTCCGGGTTCCGGAGGGGTACATACGGTCGTTCGTTCCACCCAAGACAAGGAGCACCCCACCATGGTCGTCCTCGGACTGATCCTGCTCATCATCGGATTGGTCGCCGGGATCTCGATCCTGACCACCATCGGAATCATCCTGCTGATCGTCGGCCTGATCCTGAACTTCGTCCCGATCGGCGGCAACCGTCGTCGGGTGTTCTAGCGACTGAACCGACTCTTCTCGGGAGCCCCGGCGCCTCGCGCCGGGGCTCCCGTGCGTCCGCACGCGGGGAAGGACACCGGGGTCAGTCTTGTTGTGCCCCGTATGAGAGCTATCGGAGTGACAGAGTTCGGCGGAACGCTGCAGGTCCTCGACCTCCCGGAGCCGCACGCCGGCCCGGGTGAGGTCCGGATCCGGGTGCACGCCGCCGCGGTGAACCCGACCGACACGGGGGTGGTGTCCGGCCGCTACGCCGACCGGCACACCGCGCCCGGGCCCTACATCCCCGGCGCGGACGCCGCCGGTGTCGTCGACGAGGTCGGCGAGGGGTCGCGCTGGAGCGTCGGCGACCGGGTCGCCGCGGTCGTGGTGCCCTACCGACCTGCCGGCGGTGCCTACGCCGAGCAGGTCGTCGTCCCCGACGCCTCGGTGCTGCGGCTGCCGGACGAGGTGGACTTCCCGGCGGGCTCGACCTTCCTGATGAACGCCCTGACCGCCCGCCTGCTCCTCGACAAGCTCGGCCTGTCGGCCGGGCAGACCCTCGCCGTCACCGGTGCCGCAGGCGCCTTCGGCGGCTACGTCGTGGAGATGGCGAAGGCGGACGGGCTGCGGGTCGTGGCCGACGCCGCCGAGAAGGACGAGGAGCTCGTGCGCTCGCTGGGCGCCGACGTGGTGGTGCGCCGCGGCGACGACGTCGCCGCCCGGATCCGTGAGGCCGTGCCCGAGGGCGTCGACGGGCTGGTCGACGGCGCGGTCCAGGGCGAGCTGACGACGGCCGCGGTCAAGGACGGCGGCGTGATCGGCTCGGTCCGCGGCTGGACCGGCGACCTGGAGCGCGGCATCACCGCGAAGGCCGTCCTCGTCTACCAGCACGTCGACCGCGACGACCTGGTCAAGGGGCTCGAGGAGCAGCTGGCCGACGGCGTCTACACGCTGCGCGTCGCGCAGCTGCTGCCGGCAGAGCAGGCCGAGCAGGCGCACCGGAAGCTGGCGGCCGGCGGCGTCCGCGGCCGGCTGGTCCTGGACTTCAGCTGACCCCGTCCGGGTAGTCCGTGACGAAATGGCTGGTTCCGGCCGGTTTCCGAACCAGTTCGTCACGGACTACCGGGGAGGCCGGCTTCGACCAGGCGTACGGCGGCCGTGAGGTCGTCGGTGAACGGACGGTCGGACCGCTCCTCGTCGAGCACGGCGGCGGCTGCGTCGTACACCTGGCGGACGGGGGTCGTGGGCAGCCGGCCCGGGTCCATCCGCAGCGCGCGCACCGCGGCGATCAGCTCGCAGCCGAGCACGACCGGCGCCAGCTCGACCATCTGCTCGCTCGCCCACACCGCCTGCGTGGAGAAGCTCGCGTGCTCCTCGAGCCCGAGCGACACCGACGCGTGGCCGGTCGAGACCGGCGAGGTGAGGATGCGGGCGCGGGCCAGGGCGTCCTGCGCGAGGTACTCCAGGATCATCACGCCCGAGCTGCCCGCCGGCCCGGACGCCAGGAACGCCGGAAGTCCGGTGAGGGACGGGTTGATCAGCGCCGAGAGCCGCGCGGCGGACAACGCGATCACCGGGTACGTCGCCTGGCGCAGCGCGTCCAGCGTCGCCGAGAGCCGGGCCGTCACGAAACCACCGTGGTGCAGCGGCGTGCCGTCGACGGTGACGAGCGGGTTCTCGGTGGAGTCGTCGACCTCGACCCGCACCGCCTGCCCGGTGGTGACCAGGGCGTCCACGAACGGCGCATGCACCTGCGGCACGGTCCGCAGCGCGAACGGGTCCTGCACCCGCGCCGGCACCCAGTCCGCCGGGTCGAGCAGCTGCATCAGCCGCCGGGCGACCCCCTGCTGTGACGCGTCCGGGCGGCCCGCGTGCACCCGCGGGTCGTAGGCCTGCAGCGACGCCTGCAGCGCCACCGCCGACAGGGCGGTCACCTTCTCCGCCGCGTCCGACAGCAAGGCCAGCCGCCGGTGCACCAGGGCCGCCGTCGCCAGCGTCAGCGCGTTGCTGGACATGAACGGCAGCGCGTCGCCGTCGTCGAGCGGCGCGACCGGTGCGCCGCCGGACCGCCACGACCGCTCGCCGACCAGGGTCAGCCCGAGCTCGGCGAGCGGCACCAGGTCGCCGGTGCCGATGGAGCCGAACCGGTGCAGGTCGGGTACGGCGCCCCCGGCGATCGCCGCGCCCAGCGAGGCGGCGAGGCCCGCGCTCACCCCCGAGCGCCCGGAGGTGATCTGGTGCAGCCGGATCGCCATCGCCGCGCGGGCGGTCGCGTCGTCGTACGTGGGGCCGAAGCCGGTCGCGTGCGACCGCCACAGCCGCAGCGCGGGCGAGGTCCCGTCACTCGGGGTGATGTCCGTCGGCACGGTGCGCAGCGCGCCGACCCCGGTGGTGAGGCCGTAGACCGCGCCGGAGCGGCCGGCCATCCGGAGGTGCTCGCTGGCCAGCGTGATCCGCTCGACGGACGCGTCGGTCAGCTCGACCGGTGCCGGGCCGCCCTGCATCGCCCAGGAGATCAGGTGGTCCAGCGACATCCCGTCCGACATGGCTCCAGCATGGCCCAGCGTGGGGGAGCACGACGAAGGGCCCCGTCCTCCTCGACGGGGCCCTTCGCCCGAGTGGCCGGCAGGCTCGGCCTCCCGGGGGTGCGGCTACTTGGTGTCGGTGATCGTCAGCGTGATGTCGGCCGCGGCCCCGGCGTACAGCGACGTCAGGATGTAGGCCGCACCGGACGGGATGGTGCCCGCCTCGTTGGCCGACTCCGTGGCGTACGACGCGAGCTGCACGCAGTCGGCGTCGTAGATGTACACGTCGGCGTCCACCGCGGTCGCACCGGCGGCGATGCTGAACGCGTGCTGGCCGTCGTTGGCCTCACCCTCGAGCACCGACACGTGGCCGTCGCTGTCCTGGCTGGCCGGCGGGACCACGCAGGCGTTCTCCAGCTCCGTGCCGACGACACCGGGGGAGACCACGTTGGCCGGGTTGCCCGCGGCGATCGTGAACGTCTCCGTGACCGGCGGGTCCAGCGGCGGCGGGGGCGGCGGGGTCAGGCCCGACACCGTGCTGCTGAACACCTGGATGTCACCGACCTGGACGTTCGTCTTCGTGTTGCCCTGCGGCTGGTCGGCCCAGAAGCGGATGTAGCTCGCCTTGGTCGGGGTCGGCAGGGTGAACGTCTTGTAGTGCAGGTCCGGCACGACCGGGCGCGGTGCCTGGTAGCCGAAGGCGTTGGTGCCGCCCACGGACTGCGTCTTCCAGTTCACCCCGTCGGTGCTGGTCTGGAGGGTGAAGCTCTTCAGGCCCTCGAACCGGCTGCTGGTGTAGGCGCTGACCTGCACCTTGTCGATCGTGGCCTCCTTGGCCAGCTTGATCACGGCGTTGCTGCCCTTGGCGGTCTTCCACGAGCTGGCCTCGGTGTCGTCCATCGCGGCGCCCGCGTCACCCGAGACCGAGGTGGCCCCGAAGGTCTTCGACGCGAGGTTCGGCGCCAGCGACAGGTTCTTCGTCAGCGTCTGGCCCTTGGTGACGGCGACCCCGTCGAAGGTCTTGGAGCCGAAGCCCCGCGCCTGCACGGTGATCGGGTACGTCGCCTGGGTGGCCGTGATGCGGAACGTGCCGGCCGCGCCGGTCGTGGCGACCGGGGTGGCGCGGGCCTCGAACTTGCCGAGCATGATCCGCGCGCCCTCGACCGGCTTGCCGGTGGAGGCGTTGAACACCGTGCCGGTGATCGTGCCGTTGAGCGCGGGGTTGCGGTTGTCGAAGCCGGGCACGCCGTCGGTGTCGTTGCCGCCGGTCGGGTCGGACTCGGACGTGGTGTTGTGTGCCGAGAGGCCCATGCCGCGCTGGGCGAACACCGAGTAGACGGTGTCGACGAGCGTGTCGAAGTCGTCGCGGGCGTGGTAGCGGTTGTCGAGCGCGGTCATGATCGCGGTGCGCTCGTCGAGCATCGACGGGTCGTTCGGGCTCAGCGGCATCGCATCGGTGACGATGTGCTCGCTGATGTCCGAGCCCTCGGTCTGGCCGTACCTCGCGACCAGCGCCTTGCGCATCTGCCACAGCGTGGCGGTCCAGATCTCGCCGTCCGCGTGCACCTCGGGCCCGACCAGGTCGTAGCCGATGTCGCCGAACGTGGTCGGGTTCTGGTCGTAGGCCCAGTTGCGGATGCCGCGGGACTTGTTGCCGGTCACGTAGCCCCCGAGGACCGAGTCCTTCTGGTAGCCCTCACGGTGCAGGTGGTCCAGGGCGTACCAGTCGCCCCAGCCCTCACCCATCGAGCCGGACTGGTGGGCGCCCAGCGCGTTGTCCTCGGTGCCGACGTAGCGGTTCGACAGGCCGTGGGAGTACTCGTGCTGGATCACGCCGGCGTCGAGGTCGCCGTCGGCGCAGGGACCCTCGAACGCGTCGTCGATCGGCTCCCACAGGAACATGCCGCTCCACGGCGGGATGCCGTCGGGCAGCGTGAGCATGTAGGCGTTGTCGCGACCCGTGTAGGTCGGGCTGCCGCCGGAGAGCGCGCCGGCCTGGACGAGGCCCTGGATCGCGTCGCCGCCCATGCCGTCGGTGCCGTGGTTGTTCACCTGGAAGTTGCCGGCGGACTCGGTGAAGCCGAGCTTGTAGTACTCGTCGTGGATCCGGTTGTGCTGGTAGAAGAGGTTCGTGCTCGCGGCCTCCTGGTCCTGCGGGTAGGACGTCGGGTCGCACTTCGACGTGCCCCAGTGGTCGGCGAACACGTAGTCGAACTGCCCCGTGGGGCTGATCGGGCGGGGCCCCTGGTCGGCCGGGACCTCGAAGTTCGACCAGTTCGCGTGCGCGTTGGCGTTGTTGCCGAAGGTCGTGATGCCTGTGCCCAGGACGCCGGTCGGGTCGACGTACCCGTCGGGGGACTCGGGCGTCGGGTCGAAGGACACGTGCCGCGGCCGGCCACCCTCGGGAGCGCCGGGGTAGTTGTCGTAGATCGTGCCGCCGGTCTCGTGCTGCACCAGGCTGGACTTGTAGAGCTGCTTGCCGGTCTCCGCGTCGACGACGACCTGGTAGGCCTCGTCGAGCTTCTGGATGAACAGCACGGAGTACGCCGCGCGGGCTCCGCCGGCCGTCGGGAAGGCGGCCTTCTTGACGTACGACGAGCCGGCGAACGGTCCCTTCGCGAACACGTCGTAGCCGGCCTTGGTGCCGGTCTTGGACGCGACGAAGGTCAGCGCGTTCGCGAGCTTGCCGGCCACCCCCTGCAGGGCGTCGGCCGAGGACAGCTTGAAGGACCCGAGCAGGCTGCCGGCCCGGACGGTCTCGCCGGTGTAGCTGAGCACCGAGCCGTCCTGCTGGACCGCGAGGCCCAGGGAGCCGCCGCGGGTGGCGGCGACGCCGTCGAAGGTCTGGATGAACTGCACGACGTGCGTGCCGGTGCCGGGAAGGACGTGGTCACGACGCAGCTGCAGCGCGGAGATGTCCGCGGCGGAGAGGCCGAGCGCCGCCTTGTTCTCGGTCAGCCAGGCCCTGGCGACGTCGACGGCGCTGCCGGCCGCGGGACCCGACAGGGTCTCGCCGAGCGCCGGGGTGATGGTGCGCGGGGTGCCGAAGCGCGGATCCCAGGTCGCCCGGGCACCGGGGCTGGCCTTGACGATCGCGGAGACCGCGTCGGCCTGCGCCTGGGTCGGCTTGGTGATCGCACCGACCCGGCTGTCGACCGCGGTGGCGTCGGCCGAGCCGGCGGAGGTGGATGTGTTCGTGACGGCAGAGGCGTCGGGCGAGAGGCCCAGGGCGGCGATCGCTGCCGCTGCTGTTGCTGCTGCCAGTACCTGCTTCGTGCGGGATGTCCGCATGCTGGGTACTCCTTCTCGGGAGGGCCCGGGCGGCTGGAGGCCCGGGTCGATGCCCCCTCAACGAGAGAACGTGGGTCAGGTCACGCGCAGGGCGTGGCGACCGCGGCGTCAGGCGGGGATGGTCTCGGCCGGGTGGGTGCGCAGCAGGCGCCGCTGCCGGCTGTGGTGCCGCAGGGACTCGGCGGTGAACAGCACGAGCGCCAGCCAGATCAGCGAGAACCCGACCCAGCGCATCGCGGGCATCGGCTCGTGGAAGAACAGGATGCCGAGCAGGAACTGCACGGTCGGGGTGACGTACTGCATCAGGCCCAACGTGGACAGCGGGATCCGGGTGGCTGCCCCGCCGAACGCGAGCAGCGGCAGCACCGTCACGACGCCGGTGCCGACCACCAGCGCGACATGCCCGGCGCCGTTCGCCCCGAAGGTCGAGGCGCCGGTCGCGGTCAGGAAGACGATGTAGCCGAGCGCCACCGGCGAGACGACCAGCGTCTCGACCACCAGGCTCTCGACCGCTCCCGCGTTCGCCTTCTTCTTGGCCAGCCCGTAGCTGCCGAACGAGAACGCGAGGATCAGCGCCACCCACGGCGGGCGGCCGTACTCCAGGGTCAGCGCCAGCACCGCGATCCCCGCGAGTGCGAGCGCCGCCCACTGCAGCCGGCGCAGCCGCTCGCCCAGCACGACCACGCCGATCAGCACCGAGACCAGCGGGTTGATGAAGTAGCCCAGCGACGTCTCCACGACGTGGTGGTTGTTGACCCCCCAGATGTAGGTGCCCCAGTTGACGGTGATGAGGGCCGCGGCGACCACGAGCAGCCATCGGGTACGTCGCTGGGCGACCGTCGCGCGGAGGCTGTCCCGCTTGCGCAGCGCGACCACGACGCCGAGCACCACGATCATCGACCAGAAGATCCGGTGCGCCAGGATCTCGACGGCCCCGGACGGCTCGAGCAGCGGCCAGTAGAGCGGGAAGAACCCCCACATCACCCAGGCGGTCAGGCCCAGGAGCACTCCACGACGTGTTTCGGCCACCGCCCCAGGCTACGCGACGTGTCAGGGGTCATCGACCCGTTTACCACTGACCGGACACCAGCGGGAGGGTCAGACGACGGTCCAGGTGTCGCCGGAGGCCAGCAGGCCGCCCAGCGCCGTGTTGCGGTCGTCGGTGCCCTGGCTGGCGGTGGCGATCTGCTCGCGGGCGAGGTCGTCGTAGGTCGGCTGCTCGACCTGCCGGAAGATCCCGATCGGCGCGTGCGCCAGGACGCCGGCGTCGGTGAGCCGGGACAGCGCGAACGCGGTGGTCGGGTCGCTCGCGTGCGCGTCGTGGACGAGCACGTCGGCCGGGTCCGGGTCGTCGACGATCCGCACGCCGCCGGTGGCCGGGTCGCGGACCACGCCGCGCTGGCCGTCGTTGCCGAAGCGGATCGGCTCGCCGTGCACCAGCGGGATGATGGCGTCGGCCTTGGACTCGTTGTCCTTGATCGCGTCGAACGCGCCGTCGTTGAAGATCGGGCAGTTCTGGTAGATCTCCACGAACGCCGTACCCCGGTGGGCGGCGGCCGCGGACAGCACCTGGGTCAGGTGCTTGCGGTCGGAGTCGATGGTGCGGGCCACGAAGGTGCCCTCGGCGCCGAGCGCCAGCGAGACCGGGTTGAACGGGTTGTCCAGCGAGCCCATCGGTGTGGACTTGGTGACCTTGCCGGGCTCGGAGGTGGGGGAGTACTGCCCCTTCGTGAGGCCGTAGATCCGGTTGTTGAACAGCAGGATCTTGAGGTTCACGTTGCGGCGCAGCGAGTGGATCAGGTGGTTGCCGCCGATCGAGAGCGCGTCGCCGTCACCGGTGACCACCCACACCGACAGGTCCTTGCGGGACGTGGCCAGGCCGGTCGCGATCGCGGGCGCACGGCCGTGGATCGAGTGCATGCCGTAGGTGTCGAGGTAGTAGGGGAACCGCGACGAGCAGCCGATGCCGGAGACGAACACGATGTTCTCGCGCTTGAGCCCGAGCTCGGGCAGGAAGCCCTGCACGGCTGCGAGCACCGCGTAGTCGCCGCAGCCGGGGCACCAGCGGACCTCCTGGTCGGAGGTGAACTCCTTGCGGTTCTGCGGCGCGTCGGCGGTCGGGACGTCGCGGAGCCCGGGGAACGGGAGCTGCGTGCTGGTCATCGGACGACCTCCTGGGTGGTCTCGACGGTGGGTTCGGCCGACGGGTCCGTCGCGCCGATCAGGTCGGTGATCGCGTCGGCGAGCTCGGCGGCGCGCAGCGGCAGGCCGCGCACGTGGTTGTAGCCGACGACGTCGACGAGGTAGCGGGCCCGCAGCAGCATCGACAGCTGGCCGAGGTTCATCTCGGGGACCATCACCGCGTCGTACCCCTTGAGCACGTCACCGAGGTCGGACGGGAACGGGTTCAGGTGGCGCAGATGCGCCTGGGCCACCTCCAGTCCGGCGTTGCGGACCTGACGGACGGCGGCGCCGATCGGCCCGTACGTCGACCCCCAGCCGAGCACCAGCACCTTCGCCTCGCCGGAGGGGTCGTCGACCTCCATCGGCGGGATGTCCTGGGCGATCCGCTCCACCTTGGCGGCGCGGGTGCGCACCATGAAGTCGTGGTTGGCGGGGTCGTAGGAGATGTTCCCGTGCCCCTCGCCCTTCTCCAGGCCGCCGATCCGGTGCTCGAGGCCCTTCGTGCCGGGCACCGCCCACGGCCGCGCGAGCGTCTCCTCGTCACGGAGGTACGGCCAGAACTCCGCCTGCCCCTTCGCGTCGGTGTGGTTGGGCTCGGTGGCGAACTTCGGGTCGATCGTCGGCAGATCGACGACCTCGGGGATCTTCCACGGCTCGGAGCCGTTGGCGAGGTAGCCGTCGGAGAGCAGCATCACCGGGGTGCGGTAGGTGACCGCGATCCGCGCGGCCTCGATCGCCGCGTCGAAGCAGTCGGCCGGCGACTGCGGCGCGATGATCGGCACCGGCGCCTCGCCGTTGCGGCCGAACATCGCCTGCAGCAGGTCGGCCTGCTCGGTCTTGGTGGGCAGGCCGGTCGAGGGCCCGCCGCGTTGCACGTCGACCACGAGCAGCGGCAGCTCCATCATCACGCCGAGGCCGATGGTCTCGGACTTCAGCGCGATGCCCGGGCCGGAGGTCGTCGTCACGCCCAGAGCACCGCCGAACGCGGCACCGAGAGCGGCGCCGATGCCGGCGATCTCGTCCTCGGCCTGGAAGGTGGTGACGCCGAACCGCTTGTGCTTGCTCAGCTCGTGGAGGATGTCGGAGGCCGGCGTGATCGGGTAGGAGCCGAGGAACAGCGGCAGCCCGGACAGGGTCGAGCCGGCGATCAGGCCGTAGGCGAGGGCCAGGTTGCCGGTGATGTTGCGGTAGGTGCCCGCGACCATCGGCGCCGGCTTGATCTCGTACTGCACCACGAAGGCCTCGGTGGTCTCACCGAAGTTCCAGCCGGCCTTGAAGGCCGTGACGTTGGCGTCGCGGATGTCGGGCGCCTTGGCGAAGCGTCGCTCGAGGAACGCGATCGTCGGCTCCGTGGGCCGGCCGTACATCCACGAGAGCAGGCCGAGCGCGAACATGTTCTTCGCGCGGCTGGCGTCCTTGCGGGACAGCCCGAACTCCTTGACCGCCTCCACCGTCATGTCGGTGAGGTCGAGCGCCTGCACGTCGTACTCGGAGAGGGAGTCGTTCTCGAGCGGGTTCTCGGCGTAGGCCGCCTTGCTCAGGTTGCGCGCGGTGAAGTCGTGGGAGTCGACGATGATCGTCGCGCCCTTCTTGATGTCCGCGAGGTTGGCCTTGAGTGCGGCCGGGTTCATCGCCACCAGCACGTCGGGCGAGTCGCCGGGCGTGAGGATGTCGTGGTCCGCGAAGTGCACCTGGAACGACGAGACACCCGGGAGCGTGCCCTGGGGGGCCCGGATCTCCGCCGGGAAGTTGGGGAGGGTGGAGAGGTCGTTGCCGAAGGACGCGGTCTCCTGGGTGAAGCGGTCGCCGGTGAGCTGCATGCCGTCGCCGGAGTCACCGGCGAAGCGGATGATCACGCGGTCGAGCTGCTTGACCTGTTTGGTCACGCTGTGTCGCCTTCTTTCCGCCGGAGGGTGCGCTCGTGACGCTTCCCCCTGATAGGCCTCATGGTCAGGGTGCCCTTACCTGGCCATGCTACGACCGCCTGGGTGGACATACCCGGCGTCGTCCGGATGACGGTGAGCCGGTGGTGTGAGTCGTGACACGCCGCCGCTCTCAGAGTGAGATGAGTCGATCAGAAACATAAAATCAACTAATCTACGTGACTTAGTACGTCGCTCACCCCGAGAAGAGCGACCGGAACAGAGACGAGTCACACCATGAACAACAAGTGGAAGGCCGCGATCGCCGGCACCGTCGTGGGCGCTCTGGCCCTGGCCGGGTGCGGCGGCGGCAGCTCCGCGTCCGACAGCAAGGACACCGTGAACCTGGTCGGCTTCTCGATCCTCGAGCAGGCCAACAAGCAGGTCATCGCCGACTTCAACAAGACCGGGGACGGCTCCGGCGTCGACTTCCAGCAGTCGTACGGCGCGTCCGGCGACCAGGCCCGCGCGGTGATCGGCGGCCAGGACGCCGACGTCGTGCACCTGTCCCTCGAGCCCGACGTGCAGAAGCTCGTCGACGAGAAGCTGGTCGCCGACGACTGGAAGTCGACCCCGTCCAAGGGCATCCTCACCCAGTCCGTCGTGGTGATCGTGGTCCGCAAGGGCAACCCCAAGAACATCCAGGGCTGGGACGACCTGGTCAAGCCCGGGCGTCAAGATCATCACCCCGAACCCCGCCTCGTCCGGCTCGGCGAAGTGGAACATCCTCGCGGCCTACGGGCACGTGCTCGCCGACGGTGGCAGCGAGGCCGACGCGTCGGCCTACCTCACCAAGTTCTTCAACAACGTCGAGGCCCTCCCGGGCAGCGGCCGGGACGCCACCACGGCGTTCCAGAGCGGCCAGGGCGACGTGCTGCTGTCCTACGAGAACGAGGCGATCCTGGCCCGGCAGAGCGGCGCGGACTTCGACTACGTGGTCCCGCCGAGACCCTGCTGATCCAGAACCCGGGTGCGGTCACCACCGACGCGAACCCGACGGCGAAGAAGTTCCTGGAGTACCTCACCGGCAAGGAGGCGCAGACCGACTACGCCGAGGAGGGCTTCCGTCCGCTCGACGACAGCATCAAGGTCGAGGTCCAGGGCGCCAACGACCCGGCCGACCCGTTCCCGGCCCCGTCCAAGAAGCTGCTGACGATCGACGGCGACTTCGGCGGCTGGTCGGAGGCGAACACCAAGTTCTTCGACGAGAACGACGGCCTCGTCACGAAGATCCAGAAGGAAACGGGCAAGGAGTCGTGAACCGCCGTTCCCTGGTGCGGGGGGACGGCTCATGACCACCTCCACGGTCCCGGCCCGCACGACGCGCAGGCGTCGTGCGGGCGGCACCGGCTCGCTCTCCGGGCCCACCGCGCTCGGTCTGGGCGTCGCGGTGCTGTGGTTCAGCCTGCTCGTGCTGATCCCGCTCGGCCTGGTCGTCACCACGGCCCTCTCCGACGGGCTCGCCGGGTTCTGGGACACCATCACGAGCCCCCAGACCCTGTCGGCCGTCGAGCTGACCGTCGTACAGTCCGTGCTCGTCACCCTGCTCAACATCGTGATGGGCACGGTCATCGCCTGGGTGCTGGTCCGCGACCGGTTCTGGGGCAAGCGGGTGCTCGACGTCGTCATCGACATCCCGTTCGCGCTGCCGACGATCGTCGCCGGCCTCGTGCTGCTGTCGCTGTACGGGCCGCAGAGCCCGATCGGCGTGAACGTGGCGAACACCCGCGCCTCGGTGTTCCTGGCGCTGGCGTTCGTGACGCTGCCGTTCATCGTGCGCACGGTCCAGCCGGTGCTCGAGGAGCTCGAGGCGGATGTCGAGGAGGCGGCCGCCTCCCTGGGCGCCGGCCGGCTCACGACGTTCCGGCGGATCATCCTGCCGAGCCTGGTGCCGTCGATCGCGGCCGGCGCGGCGCTGTCCTTCGCACGCGGGATCAGCGAGTACGGCTCGCTGGTGCTGCTGTCCGGCAACCTGCCGAACCGCACCGAGGTCGTCTCGGTCCGCGTGCTCACCTACATCGAGAACGGTGACCCGGCCTCGGCCGCCGCGGCCGCGACGCTGATGCTCATCGTCGCGCTCGCCGTCATCGTCGCCCTCGACGTGATCCAGAGAAGGGTGGCCCGCCGTGGCTAGCGCCCGCCTGCGCGAGCCCACCCCCGTGCGCTGGGGGCTGCGGCTGCTCGCGATCGTCTACGTGTTCCTGCTGGTGCTGTGGCCGGTCTCGCTGGTCGTGAAGTACACCTTCGCGGACGGCTTCACCGCGCTGTCCACGGCGCTGACGGACCCCGACGTGACCCACGCCCTGCAGCTGACGGCCGTGGTGGCGCTGTCGGCCGTGCTCATCAACCTGGTGTTCGGGGTGTGGATCTCGATCCTGCTGGTGCGCTACGAGTTCCGCGGCAAGCGGGTGCTCTCGGCGCTCATCGACCTGCCGCTGTCGGTCTCACCGGTGGTGGTCGGTCTTGCGCTGGTGCTCGCGTACAACCCGCGCACCGGGCTGTTCGGCACCAGCCTCGACGCGGCCGGCATCCAGGTCATCTTCGCGGTCCCCGGCATGGTGCTGGCCACCGCGTTCGTGGCCCTGCCCCTCGTCATCCGCGAGGTGGTGCCGGTGCTCTCCGAGATCGGCGACGAGCAGGAGCAGGCGTCCCGCAGCCTCGGCGCCAACGCGCTCCAGACGTTCCGCCGGATCACCCTGCCGAGCATCAAGTGGGCGGTGGTGTACGGCGTCGTGCTGACCCTCGCGCGCTCCCTCGGCGAGTTCGGCGCCGTCAAGGTCGTCTCCGGCAACATCGTCCAGCAGACCCAGACCGCGACCCTGGTGGTCGAGTCCAAGTACCAGGGCTTCGACCAGGACACCGCCTACGCCACCGCCTTCCTCCTGGCCGCCGCCTCGGTGATCTGCATCGTGGTCGTGAGCCTCCTGCGCCCCAAGGAGCAGTCATGAGCATCGAGATCAAGGACGTCAACAAGCTGTTCGGCGACTTCGTCGCCCTCCAGGACGTGTCGCTGAGCATCCCGACCGGGCAGCTGACCGCCCTCCTCGGGCCGTCCGGCGGCGGCAAGTCGACGCTGCTGCGGATCATCGCCGGCCTGGAGTCCGCGGACTCCGGGACCGTCAGCATCGAGGGCAACGAGGCCACCCACCTGCCGCCGCAGAAGCGCAACGTGGGCTTCGTGTTCCAGCACTACGCCGCCTTCAAGCACATGAGCGTGGCCAAGAACGTCGCGTTCGGCCTGGAGATCCGCAAGCGCTCCAAGGCGGACGTGCAGCGGCGGGTCGCGGAGCTCCTCGAGCTGGTGCACCTGTCGCAGTTCTCCCACCGGCTGCCCTCCCAGCTGTCCGGCGGGCAGCGGCAGCGGATGGCGCTGGCCCGTGCGCTCGCGGTCGAGCCGACCGTGCTGCTCCTCGACGAGCCGTTCGGCGCGCTCGACGCGAAGGTCCGCAAGGAGCTGCGCGACTGGCTGCGCCGGCTGCACGACGAGGTGCACGTGACCACCGTCTTCGTGACCCACGACCAGGAGGAGGCCCTCGAGGTCGCCGACGAGATCGTGGTCATCAACGACGGCCGGATCGAGCAGATCGGGTCGCCCGACGAGCTGTACGACGCGCCGGCGAACGACTTCGTGATGAGCTTCCTCGGCCCGGTCACGCTACCTCGACGGCCGGCTGATCCGGCCGCACGACATCGACGTGTTCACCTCCGACCGCCCCGACGCGGTCGCGGGCGAGGTCGTCCGGCTGCTCCGCGTCGGCTTCGAGACCCGGCTGACCGTGCGTCCCGTGTCGTCCATCGGCGGCTCGCACGCCGGTGAGATCGCCGCCCCGGGCGAGGACGACGACGTGACCGTCGTACTCACCCGGTCGCACGCGCGCGAGCTCAGCCTCGACGTCGGCAGCAAGGTCTGGCTGTCGCCCAACCCCGGCGCCACCTCCGTCTGACCCTCCCGCCGAGCCGGGGATTAGTTCCCGTCGAGCCGGGACAAAGTGCCGGTCGAGCCGGGCCTTGGTGACCAAGGCCCGGCTCGACGGTGACTTTGTCCCGGGTCGGCGGTGATTTTGTCCCGGGTCGGCGACGTCAGGAGCGGTAGACGACGACCTTGTCGCCGGTGCGCACCTGGTTGAACAGGGACGCGAGGGCGGAGTAGTCGCGGACGTTGACGCAGCCGTGGGAGGCGCCGGCGTAGCCGCGGGCGGCGAAGTCGCTCGAGTAGTGCACGGCCTGGCCGCGGCTGAAGAACATCGAGAACGGCATCGCGGAGCCGTAGAGGTCCGAGACGTGGTCGCGGTCCTTCCAGTACACCGAGAACAGGCCCTCGCGGGTCGGGGTGTACTCCGCGCCGAAGCGCACGTCGAGCGTCATCGAGACCTTGCCGTCGACGACCCAGCGCAGGCTGCTGCTGGTCTTGTCGATGCACAGCGCGCGCCCGGTGCGGCACCGGCTGTCGAGGGGGCGACCTTCCGCCGGGTCGGGCTTCTTGTTCGCGAGCTCGGCGGCGGTCGGGTCGCTGGTCATGCCGACCAGCAGGTCGAGGGTCCGCCGGTCGACCTTGCCGGTGACCGGGACGTGCCGCTTGGCCTGGAATCCCTTCACGGCCGCGACGGTCTGGTCGCCGTAGTGGTCGGTGACGTCGCCGAAGTACCAGGCGATCTGCCGCAGTCGCGCCTGGATCCTCCGGACGCTGCGACCCTGGTCGCCGCGCTCGAACAACGCCGGGCCGGACCGGTTGAACAGCTCGTCCTGGGACGGCATCCGGGTCATCCGGACCAGCCGTCGCCAGGTGGTCGGGATCGACCGTGCCGGTGACGTCGAGGCCGCGCTTGCGCTGGAAGCCCTTCACGCCCTGCGTGGTGGGTGCGGTGTAGCGGCCGGTCATCGGCGGGGTGTACCACGCGAGCTGGGACAGCCGGCCCTGGAGCACGCGCACCTTGACGCCGGTGTCACCTGGTGCGAGGACCGGCTCGGGTGCGGGCTTCGCGGTGACCGTGGGCGTCGGTGCGATGCGCACGCGCGGACGGGCGGTCTGGGTGCCCAGGACCGTGGGCGACGGCTGGGCTGCGACAGGTGACGGAGTGGCGCGGTCGCGGAACGCCGCGTCGGTCGACGTACTCAGCGCGTAGACGGCGTACGTCGCGCCACCGGCCGTCGCGAGTGCGACCAGGCCGGTCGTCGCGGTCGCCAACCTGCGGGCCATGCTCATCGGGACTCCCCCTGTCGTACGGCGCCCTGCGCGCCTTCGCCAGGTAGACGCCGGGGGTGCAGCGGAGGTTGCACCCGCACCGGTCACGGTATCGCTGGTGGTACTCATGTGACGGGAGGTACGTCGCCCGGCGAGCCGTTTTGACCCGGTAGCGCGCCGTCCTTACTGTAGTGAGTCAGTTGGTTTTGGTGGGTTCTGCTGGGAGGCGCGCATGACGGTCCGCACGAGACGCGTGCTCGTCGTCGGTGGAGGCGCCGGCGGCGTCGTCACCGCGGTGGCGCTGCTGCGCCGGGCCGCGGACGGTCTCGCGCCGGTCGACGTCACGCTGGTCGAGCGTGCCGGCGAGACGGGCCCGGGGCTGGCGTACGGCACCCACGACCCGCACCACCTGCTCAACAACTACGCCGGCCGGATGAGCGCGATCGAGGACGACCCGGCGCACCTGGTCCGCTGGTGCCGGGCGCAGGGACTCGCCGCGACCGGGGAGACGTTCGTGTCCCGCGAGACCTACGGCGACTACCTGCGCGACCTGGTGCAGGGGGCCGAGGTGCCTCCGGGATCGCGGTTCACGGTCCTGCGCGACGAGGTCGTCGACGTGACCGACGCCGGCTCCGACTACCTCGCCACCACCGCGTCCGGGGCGGTGCTGACCGCCGACTCCGTGGTTCTCGCCCTCGGCAACCCGCCGCCGCGCCGGCCGCGCGGTCTCCCGGTCGACGACGCGCGGTTCGCCGACGACCCGTGGGACCCCGACCTGCTCGACCGGGTCGGCCCGCACGACTCGGTGCTGCTCGTCGGCACCGGCCTGACCACCGTCGACGTCTCCGCCCAGCTCGCCTCGGCCCGGCCCGGCGTGAGCATCACCGCCACCTCCCGGCACGGCCTGCTCCCGCTGCACCACGTCGTCGAGGCGCCGTGCCCCGCGCCTGCCTTCGACGCCGACGTGGTCACCCTGCGCGAGGTGCTCCACGAGGTGCGCCGCTGCCTGGCCGCCGGCGCCGACTGGCGCTGCGTCGTTGAGTCGGTGAAGGCGGTCGCCAACGACCTGTGGGCCGGCTTCTCGCTCGAGGACAAGGAGCGGTTCACCCGGCACGTCGCCCGGCGCTGGGAGATCGCCCGGCACCGGATGGCGCCGGCGATGGCCGAGATCGTCGACGACCTGCTGGGCACGGGCCGGCTGACCGTCGTGCCGACGTCGCAGGTGGACCCGGCGTCGTACGACCTGGTCGTGAACTGCACCGGCCCCGCGCCGGTCAGCTCGACCGGCTGGAACCCGCTCGTCGACAGCCTTGCCCTCAAGGGGATGCTCTGGCCGGGGCCGTTCGGGCTCGGCGTCGACGTCGACGCGGACGGTGCGCTGGTTGACGCGGACGGGCTGGGCGCGCGCGGGATGTACGCGGTCGGTGCCGCCCGTCGCGGCGTGGACTGGGAGGTCGCGGCGGTCCCCGACATCCGGCGCCAGGCGCTCCGGCTGGCCGAGCACCTGGCGACCGCGGACCTCGACCCGGTCACCGAGCTCGTCGGCTGACCGCGACGCGGCCACCCCAAGGGGTGCGACCCGACCTGCTGCGCGCCGACGGCCCGGCGCCTGGCGGCGTTGTCTCGGCGCACGATGCTCCGCATCGCGCACCTCGTCCGCCTAGCCACGCATCCGTGCCGACGACGCTCGCAACGGCCGTGTCCGGCGGCGCACCCCCTAGAGTGAGGCCGTGCCCGGGAACCACGGCTACTACGCGGACTACCTGCCGCTGGTCACCATCATCGTCGTCGGGGTCCTGCTGGTGGGCGCGATGCTCGCCGGCAACCGGATGCTGCGCCCGTCGCACGCCACCCCCGAGAAGCTGCTGACCTACGAGTGCGGCGTCGACCCGGTCGGCGAGGGGTGGGCGCAGACCCACGTCCGCTACTACGTGTACGCCTACCTCTACGTGATCTTCGCTGTCGACGCGGTGTTCCTCTTCCCGTGGGCGACGGTGTTCGCGGCGCTGGGCTGGGTGAGCGTCGGCGAGATGGGTGTGTTCATCGGGATCCTCGCGGTCGGGCTGGTCTACGCGTGGCGGCAGGGGGTGCTGACGTGGACGTGAACGACGTGGTCCCGACACGCTCGACCACCCGGAAGGCTCGACCACCCAGGACGGCTCGACCGTCCGGGAGCGCACCGAGCTGGGGATGCCGTCGATCGGGCCGCTGCAGAAGGTCGCGCCGAAGCCGGCGCGCTACCTGCTCAACTGGGGCCGGAAGTACTCCCTGTGGGTGTTCAACTTCGGGCTCGCCTGCTGCGCGATCGAGTTCATCGCCACGTCGATGGCCCGGCACGACTTCATCCGGCTCGGCGTGATCCCGTTCGCGCCGGGGCCGCGGCAGGCCGACCTGATGGTGGTGTCCGGCACCGTCACGGACAAGATGGCGCCCGCGATCCGGCGGCTCTACGAGCAGATGCCCGAGCCGAAGTACGTCATCTCCTTCGGCTCGTGCTCCAACTCCGGCGGCCCCTACTGGGACTCCTACTGCGTGACCAAGGGCGTGGACCAGATCATCCCGGTCGACGTGTACGTCCCCGGCTGCCCGCCGCGCCCGGAGGCGCTGCTCCAGGGGATCCTCAAGCTGCAGGAGAAGATCGACGGGGAGTCGCTGCCGGACCGCTACCGCGCCGAGGACGCCGCGTCCGTACGGCGGGGGCTGGTGCTCCCGGACCAGCAGCCCGAGGTGGACCCCGTGGGTGGGATGTTCCTGTGACGAAATCGGTCGAGCTGTGGCCCGGCCGGGTCCGGGCCGCCTACGCGGAGCTGTTCGGCGAGGCCGCGACCTTCGACGGCGGGTACGGCCCGCTGACCGTCGACGTGCCGGCGGACCGCTGGGTCGAGGCGGTCTTGCTGGCCCGCGACGGCCTCGACTGCACGTTCTTCGACTGGCTGTCCGCGGTCGACGAGCTCGAGGACGGCTTCCGGATCGTGTGCCACGTCGCGGACCACCGTCCGGGCGGCGTCGAGCACCTCGTCGTACGCACCCTGGTGCCGCGCGACGAGCCGGTGGTCGACTCGCTGGCCGACGTGTTCGCGGGCGCCCGGTGGCACGAGCGGGAGACCCACGAGATGTTCGGCGTCGAGTTCCGGCACGGTGGTGCGGTGCTCGAGCTGGAGAAGCTGCTGCTGCCCGAGGAGTTCGAGGGGCACCCGCTGCGCAAGGAGTTCGTGCTCGCCTCGCGGGTCGCCAAGCCCTGGCCCGGCGCCAAGGAGCCCGGCGAGAGCGACCACGCGCCGGCCGGCACCACGTCGCGTCGCCGGGCCCGCCCGCCCGGCGTGCCCACGCCCGAGGAGTGGGGCCCGCGCCCCGCCGAGTCGTCAGAACCTCAGGCGGCTACAGCCACCCCAGTTCTGACAACTCGGCGGAGGGGGGCGACGATGCCTGAGGTGGTCGAGGCGCTGCTGCGGGTGCTGGTCGTGATCGCGGCGTTCCTGGTCGTCCCACTGCTGGTCGGGCAGGTCGAGCACAAGGCGATGGCGCACATGCAGAGCCGGGTCGGACCGATGTACGCCGGGATGTTCCACGGCTGGGCGCAGCTGGTCGCGGACGGCGTGAAGTTCGTGCAGAAGGAGGACGTCGTCCCCGCGGCGGCGGACCGGACGGTGTTCAAGCTGGCGCCGGCGGTCGCGCTGCTGCCGTACCTCGTCGCAATGCTCGTCGTCCCGCTCGGGCCCGGGCTGGTCGGCCAGGACCTCGACATCGGGCTGTTCTTCGTGCTGGCCGTGATGGGGGTCGGCGTGATCGGCACCCTGATGGGCGGCTGGTCGAGCGCGAACAAGTTCAGCCTGCTCGGCGGCATCCGGGTCGCCGCGCAGCTGATGGCCTACGAGCTGCCGTTCGTGCTGGCCGGCGCCTCCGTCGCGATGGCCGCCGGCACGCTCTCACTGACCGGGATCGTCGAGGCCTGGCAGCCGTGGTGGCTGCTCTGGCAGGGTCTCGCGCTCGTGGTGTTCTTCGTCGCCGGCCTCGCCGAGCTCCAGCGGCCGCCGTTCGACATGCCGGTGGCCGACGCGGAGATCGTGTTCGGGCCGTACACCGAGTACGGCGGCCTCCGGTTCGCGTTGTTCATCCTCGCCGAGTACGCCGGGATCGTCGTGCTCAGCGTCCTGACGGCGGTGCTGTTCCTCGGCGGCTGGCACGGCCCGGCCTCCGACACGATCGGCTGGGTGTGGACCCTGGTGAAGACGTTCGCGGTCGCCTTCGTGGTGATCTGGGTGCGGGTGGCCTACCCCCGGATGCGCGAGGACCAGCTGCAGAGGCTCGCCTGGCAGGGACTCGTCCCGCTGGCGCTGCTCCAGCTCGCGGTCACCGCGGTCGGCGTGGTGGTGACGGCATGAGGATGCCCGGATCCGGCCTGGCCAAGGGCCTCGCCGTCACCCTGCGCACGATGGGCCGGCGCTCCGTCACCGCGCACTACCCGGACGCGCTGCCCGAGCTGCCGCCCCGCTCGCGCGGCGTGATCGCGCTGATCGAGGAGAACTGCACCTCCTGCATGCTGTGCGCCCGCGAGTGCCCGGCCTGGTGCATCTACATCGACTCCCACAAGGACGTCATCCCGGCCACCACCGAGGGCGGCAAGGACAAGACCCGCAACGTCCTGGACCGCTTCGCGATCGACTTCTCCATCTGCATGTACTGCTCCATCTGCATCGAGGTCTGCCCGTTCGACGCGCTGCACTGGAGCCCGGAGTTCGAGTACGCCGAGCTCGACATCCGCGAGCTGACCCACGAGAAGGACCGGCTCCGCGAGTGGATGTGGACCGTCCCCGCGCCGCCGGCCCTCGACGTACACGCGGAGCCGGCGAAGGAGATCACCGCCGCCGAGAAGGCCGCCGAGCGGGCCCGCGCCGCCGCCGAGCTGTCAGGCGCTGACGTCGCTGGGGCGGCGCCACCGCCTGACAAGTCGGCGAGGGGAGGGCCCGCATGAGCTGGGTCGAGGCGATCTTCGTGCTGCTGTCGCTGGTGACGCTGGGGTCGGCGGTGCTGGTCGTGACCACACCGCACCTGGTGCACGCGGCGCTGTGGCTGGTGGTCACGCTCGGCTCCGTGGCCGGGATCTTCCTGGTGCTCGCGGCGGAGTTCGTGGCCTGGGTGCAGGTGCTGATCTACGTCGGCGCGGTCGTGGTGCTGCTGCTCTTCGCGCTGATGCTGACCCGGGCGCCGACCGGCCGCCAGGACGACCTGACCGTACGGCGCGCCGCCCCGGCCGCCCTGGTCGCGGGACTCGTCGGCGTGCTGCTCGCGGTCACGGTGGTCGCCGGCTTCCGGGACGTCCGGCTCGACCTCGACAACACCGTCGTCGGGTCAGCCGAGGCCATGGGCACCGCGATCTTCACGCTGTGGGTGCTGCCGTTCGAGGTGCTCAGCGTGCTGCTGCTGGCCGCGCTCGTCGGCGCGATCGTGCTGTCCCGCCTCCGCGCCGAGTTGTCAGGCGCTGACGTCGCTGGGACGACGTCACCGCCTGACAACTCGGCGGCGAGGGGGGACCGCTGATGCCGCTGTGGTGGCCGCTGCTGGTGGCGAGCCTGCTCTTCGCGATCGGCGTCTACGGCGTCCTGTCGCGTCGCAACGCGGTGCTGGTGCTGATGGGGGTCGAGCTGATGCTCAACGCGGTGAACATCAACTTCGTCGCGTTCGACGCCCAGCTCCGCGACGTTCTGCACGGCGGGCAGACGTTCGCGCTGTTCACCATCGTGATCGCCGCCGCCGAGGTCGGCCTCGCGCTGGCGATCGTGCTGCTGGTGTTCCGCACGCACGGGCACATCGAGGTCGACGAGCTGCGGGAGCTGGCGGACCGCGACGAGAGTGATCTCGGCAGGCTCGATCACCCGACGGCGGGGGTCGAGTCGTGAACGGGGTGCTGCTCGCGGCGCTGCTGGTGCCGTACGTGACGGCGGCCGTGACGCTGTTCGCCGGGCACCGGTCCGAGGTGGCGACCAAGGGCATCGCGGTCGGCGGCTCCGCCCTCGGGCTGGCGCTGGCCTGGGTGGTGGCCTTCGCCCAGCTCGGCGACGCCGCACCGCTCGCGCACGTGTTCACGTCCAGCCGCACCGTCGGGCCGCCCATCCAGCTCGCGACGTACGTCGACCCGCTGAGCGCCGTGATGATGGTGCTCGCCACGACGGTGGCGTTCCTGGTGCAGGTCTACTCGCTGGGGTACCTCGCCGACGACCCGCGCTACCCGTCCTACGCCGCGCTCGTCTCGCTGTTCACCGGCGCGATGCTGACCGTCGTGACCGCCGACGACCTGTGGATGCTGCTCGTCGGCTGGGAGCTGATGGGCGCCTGCTCGTACTTCCTCATCGCCCACCACTGGGAGCTCGCCGACGCGCGGGCGGGTGCGGTCAAGGCGTTCCTCATCACGCGCACCGCCGACCTGGGCCTGCTGTTCGCGATCTTCGTGCTCGGCGACCGGTTCGACACCTACCGGATCAGCACGATCATGCGGGCGATCACGGAGGCGGCGCTGCCCCGCGACGGGCTGTGGCTGCCGGCGATGCTGGTCGCGGTGGCGGTGATCGGCAAGTCGGCCCAGGTGCCGTTCCACACCTGGCTGCCGGACGCGATGCCCGGCCCGACGCCGATCTCGGCGCTGATCCACGCGGCCACCATGGTCGCCGCGGGCGTGTTCCTGGTGGCCCGGACCTACCCGCTGTTCCTGTCCTCGCCGTCGGCGCTGACCCTGCTCGGCCTGGTCGCCGCGGTGACGATGTTCCTGGCGGCGGTCTACGCGATGGTCACCCACGACCTCAAGCGGGTGCTGGCCTGGTCGACGGTGAGCCAGCTGGCCTACATGTTCGGCGCGCTCGCGGTCGGCGCCTGGTCGGCCGCGATCCTGCACCTGCTGGCGCACGGCGCGTTCAAGGCGCTGCTGTTCCTGGCCGCCGGGTCGGTGGTGCACGCGGTCGGTGGCGCGACGTCCATGGACGTGATGGGCGGGCTGCGGGACAAGATCCCGGACACGTTCGTGACGATGACCCTGGGCTTCGGGGCGCTGGCCGGCGTCGCGCCCCTCGCCGGGTTCTTCAGCAAGGACGCGATCATCCACGCCGCCTGGGAGGAGGCCGTGCACGGCCGGCTGGTCTGGCCGTGGGTGGCCTGGCTGCTCGTCGCGTCGATGGTCGCCACCGCCGCGCTGACCGTCGCGTACTCGCTGCGCGCGTGGCTGCTGGTCTTCTTCGGCGCGGGCCCCGAGGACGTCCACGACAGCCCAGCCACCATGCGGGTCCCGCTGGTCGTGCTGGCGGTCCCGACCGCGCTCGGCGGACTCGCCGTCACCGTGCCGTGGATCCTCGGTGGCGACCGCGGCGAGCACCTCTTCCACTGGTCGACCTCGGTGCTGATGACCCTGCTGGTGATCGTCACCGCCACCGTCGTGCTCGTGCTCTACAACCGCCGCGGCCGCGAGATGTGGTCCGCGGTCGTCGTGCCGCACCCGCCCATCGACTGGGTCTGGGACCGCTTCCTGGTCCGCCCGGTCCGCCGGCTGGCGCTCGTGGTCCGGGCCGGGGACCGCGACGTGATCGACGCGTACGCCGACGGTGCCGCCGCCACCGCCCGCGGGGCCGGCGGCCTGCTCCGACGTACCCAGACCGGCAGCGTGCAGGGCTACCTCATGGTCGTGGTGGTCGGTGCCGCCGCCATCGCCGTCGCCGCGGGACTTCTCGCATGAGCGCCTGGCTGCTGAACGGCCTGGTCGCCGTCCCGTTCGTCTTCGCGGTGCTGACCCGGCTCCTCGGCCGCCGCGAGGGCACGGCGGTCGCCGTCGCCGTGCTCGGCGGCCTGGTCACCTTCGGCTGGTCCGTCGCCGCGGCGCTCGCGCCAGGGGACGGCGTCGACGTCCCGTGGATCGCCCAGCTCGGCGTGCGGTGGCACCTCGGGCTCGACGGCATCAGCGGGCCCCTCGTCCTGATGAGCACGCTGGTGGTCGCGCTCTGCCTGGTCTCGCTGATCCGCCACGATCCGGGCTGCGGCGCCCGCGCCGACCTCGCCGCGCTGCTGCTGCTCATCGAGGCGGGGGTGCTCGGCAGCTTCCTGGCGCTCGACATGGTGCTGTTCTTCGCGTTCTTCGAGGTCGCGCTGATCCCGATGTGGTTCGTGATCAACGGCTGGGGCGACCCGCACGACGAGTCCGGCCGACGCCGCGCGGCCACCCGCTTCCTGGTCTTCACCGTGCTCGGCTCGGCGCTGATGCTGGTCGGCTTCATGATCGTCCGGTCGCAGGCCGGCACGTTCGACATCGAGCAGATCGCCGCCACCTACCGGCCCTCCGGCGCGGCCGGCGTCACCGCGGCGCTCCTTGTCGGCCTCGGCCTGGCGGTGAAGACACCGCTGTGGCCGCTGCACATCTGGCTGCCGGACGCCCACTCGAAGGCGCCGACGGTCGGCTCGGTGGTGCTGGCGGCGGTGCTGCTCAAGCTCGGCACCTACGGCTTCGTGCGGTTCTGGATGCCGGTCACCGACCCCGACTGGCGGCTGCTCGCACCGTTCGTCGCCGGCCTCGCGGTCGTCGGCATCGTGTACGCCGCCCTCGCGTGTCTCGCGCAGACCGACCTCAAGCGGCTGATCGCCTACAGCTCGGTCGGGCACATGGGGTTCGTGGTCCTCGCGGTCGCCACCTTCACGATCGGCGGCGTGCAGGGGGCGGTCTACGCGAGCGTCGCGCACGGGCTGATCACGGGCCTGCTGTTCTTCCTGGCCGGCGCGATCAAGGACCGCTACGGCACCGGCGACCTGGCCCGGCTGACCGTGCTCTACGGAAAGGTGCCGCGGCTCGCCGGGCTGTTCGCGTTCGCCGCGATGGCCTCGCTCGGGCTCCCCGGGCTGGCCGGGTTCTGGGGCGAGATGCTGGCGATCCGGTCGGCCGTCTACCCGTCGCCCGGGCTGCCCGCGCCGACGTACACGGTGCTGGCGGTGATCGCCGCCTTCGGCGTGATCCTGACGTCGGCGTACTTCCTCGCGCTGATGCGCGGCATGCTCCAGGGCGCCCCCGCCGCGGTCCGCCCGGTCAACGTGGACGTGCCGTCGATCGAGCTCGCCACCCGCGAGGTCGAGCCCGGCACCCCCGAGGCCGGGGCGCTGCGCCGCGACATCGACGTCCTGGAGTGGGTGACCTGGGGGCCGCTCGCCGCGCTCACCCTCGTGCTCGGGGTCGCGCCGGGGCTGCTGCTCGGCCCGGTCAGCGCGGCGGCGCAGGCGTTCTTCGGGGGGCTGTCGTGAGGACGCAGGCCATCGACTGGGCGGCGCTCGCGCCGCCGACCGTGCTCGCCCTCGGCGCCCTGCTGGTGCTGCTCGTCGACACGTTCGCCGGGCCGCCGCGCAGCCGCCGCGCCGCCCTCGTGCCGGCCACCCTGACCGTGGCCACGGTGACGGTCGCGGCGGGCTTCGCCGCCCGGCTCTGGGACACGACGCGCAGCACCTTCTGCGTGGTCCGACCACTCGAGGGAGCGGCGCCGTGCTCCTTCGTCGTGGACCGGTTCACCCTGGTGTTCTGGGCGATCGCGCTGTTCGGCACGGCCATCGTGGCGCTGCTCGGCACGGTCGCGGTCGCGGACGGGCGCACCCCGCTCGGGGAGTGGAACTTCCTGCTGCTCAGCTCCGCCACCGGCGCCCTCACCATCGCCGCCGCCCGCGACCTGATCACCCTCGTCGTGGCCCTCGAGGTCGTGTCGCTGCCGGCGTTCGCGATGACCGGCCTGCGCCGCGGCGACCGGCGCGCCTCCGAGGCGTCGGTGAAGTTCTTCCTGGTCTCGGTGATCTCCACGGCGGTGATGCTGATGGGCGTCTCCCTCGTGTACGGCGCGACCGGGTCGGTGTTCCTCGACGGGATCGACGCGGCCCTGTCGAGCGGCGTCGAGGCCCGCCAGGTCGCGGTCGCGGGCACGCTGCTGACCGTCGTGGGCCTCGCCTTCAAGGTGGCCGCCGTGCCGTTCCACATGTGGGTGCCGGACACCTACGTCGGCGCCCCGGTCGCCGTCGCGGCCTACCTCTCCGTGGTCTCCAAGGCCGCCGGCTTCGTCGGGCTGATGCTCGTGCTCGCCGACGGGCTCGCAACGTTCGCGGACGTGTGGGCGCCGGTCGTGGGCGTGCTCGCGGCGCTCACCATGACCGTCGGCAACGTGCTCGCGCTGCGCCAGCAGCAGGCCATCAGGCTGCTGGCCTGGTCGTCGGTGGCGCAGGCGGGCTACATCCTGGTGCCCTTCGGTGCCGCCACCGGCAGCGGACGTGCGCTGGGCGCCTCGATGGGGTACCTCGCGATCTACGCGTTCGTGAACCTCGGCGCCTTCGCCGTCGCGGCCGTCGTCGGCACCCGCTATCCCGCACAGCGGCTCACCGACTACCGCGGCCTCATCCGTGACGAGCCCGGTGCCGGGTGGGCGCTGGCCTTCGCGCTCGTGGCGCTCGCCGGGCTGCCGCCGGGCATCATCGGGCTGCTGGCCAAGGTCGTGGTGTTCGACGCGGCCGCCGGGCCCGCGACCTGGCTGGCCGTCGTGATGGCCGTCAACGTCGCGATCGGGCTGGTCTACTACGCCCGCTGGCTCGGTGAGCTGTTCCGGCCCTCCGCCGTCGAAGGGGCGTCCCGCTACGACGTACCCAACGGGGTGGCGGTCGCGATCGGGATGACCCTCACGGCCGGCGTGGTGTTCTCGGTGTTCCCGGGGTGGCTGCTCGACCCGGTGCTCGGCGTCCTCGGCTGAGCCCGCACCCAACGTTGGTTTCGAGGCTCGCTCCGCTCGCACCTCAACCAGCGCGGCGCTGCGTCAGCGGTAGTTGGTGAACTGCACCGGGAAGTCGTAGTCCTGGCCCTTGACCAGGGCGATGACGGCCTGGAGGTCGTCGCGCTTCTTCGAGGAGACCCGCAGCTCGTCGCCCTGCACCTGGACCTTGACGCCCTTCGGGCCCTCGTCGCGGATCAGCTTGCCGACCTTCTTCGCCTGCTCCTGGGAGATGCCCTCCTTGAGCGTGACGTCGATCTTCGACTCGCGCCCGGACTGCCGCGGGTCACCGGCCTCGAGGACCTTCAGCGACTGGCTGCGCTTGATCAGCTTGTCCTTGAACACGTCGAGGACGGCGGTCGCGCGGTCGTCGGCGTTCGCGGAGATCTCCACGCCGTGCTCGCCGGACCGGGTGATCGTGGCGCCGGTGTTCTTGAAGTCGAAGCGCTGGCTGATCTCACGCTGCGCCTGGTTGATCGCGTTGTCGATCTCCTGCTGGTCGAGCTTGCTGACGATGTCGAACGACGAGTCGGCCATGACGGCGGTGCCTCCAGGAAGGGTTCCCCGGGTGGCCGGGGAGCGGATTCGATCGAGCAAACGGGCTGCGCTATTCTTTCGTCCCGGTAGCCCGGACGACAATTCGGGGCCACCACGGCAGGTTGCCCGAGCGGCCAATGGGAGCGGACTGTAAATCCGTCGGCTTTGCCTTCGAAGGTTCGAATCCTTCACCTGCCACCACTCACAGAGGGCCCCTGACAGCGTTTCGCGTGTCAGGGGCCCTCGAGCGTGGGATTGCCCGTCTCACGCCAGCTCCGCGGCCAGCCGTCCCGTCGTCGCCCGCAGGATGGGTACGGCGTGCGCGACCAGCTCGTCGGTCATCCGGGGCGCCGGACCGCTGACCGAGACCGCCAACCTGATCGCCGTGTCGGGCACCGCCACCGCCACGCAGCGCACCCCCACCTCCTGCTCGCCCTCGTCGAGGGCGTACCCGGACTCCCGGACGCCCTGCAGGACCTGGAGGAAGACGTCGGGGTCCGTCACCGTGTGCGGGGTGTGCCGGGGCAGGCCGGTCCGGCCGAGCAGGGCCCGGACGTCCTCGTCGGAGGAGGAGGCGAGCAGGACCTTGCCGACCGCCGTGCAGTGCGGGTGCACGCGACGGCCGACCTCGGTGAACATCCGCATCGAGTGCCGGCCCGGCGCCTGCGCGACGTAGGCGACCTGGTCACCGTCGAGCATCGCGAGGTTCGCGGTCTCGCCGAGCTCGTCCACGAGGTGGCGCAGGTGCGGGAGGGCGAGGCTGTTCAGCATCGTCGAGGAGCTCTCGGCGAGCAGCAGCAGCCGCGGACCGAGGGCGTAGAGCCGCGACGGCTCCTGGCGCAGGTAGCCGAGGTCGACGAGCGTGCGGGCCAGCCGGTGCAGGGTCGGCAGCGGGAGACCGGAGTCGGTGGCCAGCCGGGAGAGCCCCATCGCACCACCGTGGGCCGCGATCAGCTCGAGCACCGCGAACGCGCGGGCGATCGACTGCACCCCGCCGGTCCGCCGCCCGTCCCCGTTGGACGCGTCCTGTTCCTCGTCGCTCATTGACCCTCCACCTTCCGACTGGCGGAAGTTTAGACCCCGCCGGTTTCGGGGACCGGATGTGAGCCGGGTCTCACCGGGGCCCTTGCCCTCGCCGGCGAGGCTTCCTTAGTGTTTCCGATGTACAGATCAAAACTTTCACCAAACGGAAAACCAGGCAAGGGAGTGGCATGGATCAGCGCGTTCAGGTCGGGGGGCTCAGGGTCGCCGCGAGCCTCCACCGCTTCATCGTCGAGGAGGCCCTGCCCGGCACCGGGGTCGACCCGGACACGTTCTGGAAGGGCGCCGACGCGCTGTTCCACGATCTCGCCCCCCGCAACCGGGAGCTGCTGGCCCGGCGCGAGGAGCTGCAGCGTCGTATCGACGACTGGCACCGGGAGCACCCCGGCGTGCCGGACCCGGACGCCTACGCGGCGTTCCTGCGCGAGATCGGCTACCTGCTCGACGAGCCCGAGGACGTCGCGGTCACCACCGCTGACGTCGACGACGAGGTGGCCCGCATCGCCGGTCCGCAGCTGGTCGTGCCGCTGCTCAACGCGCGCTTCGCGGCCAACGCGGTCAACGCCCGGTGGGGGTCGCTCTACGACGCGCTCTACGGCACCGACGTGGTGCCCCGCGAGGGCGACCTCGCGCCCGGCGACCGCTACAACAAGGTGCGCGGCGACGAGGTCATCGCGCGCGGCCGGGCCTTCCTCGACGAGCACTTCCCGCTCGCCGGTGGCTCGCACGCCGACGCGACGTCGTACGCCGTGGACGGCGACGGGCTCGCGGTCACCGTCAAGGACGACGTGGTCCGGCTCGCCGACCCGGCCCAGCTGGTCGGTCACCGAGGACCGGGCGAGGCGCCCGAGGCGGTCGTGCTGGTGCACCACGGGCTGCACGTGGAGATCCAGGTCGACCACGACGACGCGATCGGGTCCACCGACGCCGCCGGGGTCAAGGACCTGCTGCTCGAGTCGGCGGTGTCCACGATCATGGACCTCGAGGACTCGGTGGCCGCGGTGGACGCGGACGACAAGGTCGTCGGCTACCGCAACTGGCTGCAGCTGATGGAGGGCACGCTCGCCCCCGAGGTCAGCAAGGGCGGCAAGACCTTCACCCGGCCGATGAACCCCGACCGGACCTGCACCGCGCCCTCCGGCGACGAGGTGACGTTGCGCGGCCGCTCGCTGCTGTTCATCCGGCAGGTCGGCCACCTGATGACCACCGACGCGGTGCTGGACAGCGACGGCAACGAGGTCCCCGAGGGCATCCTCGACGCCCTGGTGACCGCGGTCGGCAGCCTGCGGGACCTGCGCACCGAGTCGCAGCGGCCCAACTCGCTGACCGGGTCCATGTACGTCGTCAAGCCGAAGATGCACGGCCCGGAGGAGGTCGCCTTCGCGGTCGAGCTGTTCACCCGAGTCGAGGAGATCCTCGGGCTGCCGCGCGCTGACCATCAAGGTCGGCATCATGGACGAGGAGCGCCGCACCACGGTCAACCTCAAGGCGTGCATCGAGGCCGCCCGCGAACGGGTCGCCTTCATCAACACCGGCTTCCTCGACCGCACCGGCGACGAGATCCACACCTCCATGCAGGCCGGCCCGGTCGTCCGCAAGAACGACATGAAGGGCGAGACCTGGATCCAGGCCTACGAGGACCTCAACGTCGACATCGGGCTCGAGTGCGGACTGCTCGGCCGGGCGCAGATCGGCAAGGGCATGTGGGCCGCGCCGGACAGCCTGGCCGACATGTACGCCGCCAAGATCGGCCACCCGAAGGCCGGCGCGAGCTGCGCCTGGGTGCCGTCGCCGACCGCGGCCACCGTGCACGCCCTGCACTACCACCAGGTCGACGTCCGGGCCCGCCAGGAGGAGCTGGCGGCGGGCGGCCGCCGCCGCAGGCGCGAGGAGCTGCTCGAGGTGCCGCTCGCGGACCCGTCCTCGTGGTCGGCAGAGGACCGGCAGCAGGAGATCGACAACAACCTCCAGAGCCTCCTCGGGTACGTCGTCCGCTGGGTCGACGCCGGGGTCGGGTGCTCGAAGGTCCCCGACATCACCGGCGAGCCGCTGATGGAGGACCGGGCGACCTGCCGGATCTCCGCGCAGCACGTCGCCAACTGGCTGCACCACGGCGTCGTGGAGACCGCGCAGGTCGAGGAGACGCTGCGCCGCATGGCGGCCGTCGTCGACGAGCAGAACGCCGGCGACCCGTCGTACACCCCGATGGCGCCGGACTTCGACGGCGACGCGTTCCTTGCCGCGAGGGGGCTGGTGCTCGAGGGGCTGGAGCAGCCCAGCGGCTACACCGAGCCGATCCTGCACCGCCGCCGTGCCCACAAGAAGTCCACCGAACGGAGCACCGCCTGATGGGGACCATCGACCTCGACACCGCCCGCGCGATCGTCGCGGGCGCCCGGAAGCACGCGGCACAGGCGGGCCTCAAGCCGCTGACCGTGGTCGTGCTCGACGCCGGCGGCCACGTGGTCGCCGTCGAGCGCGAGGACGGCTCGTCGACGAAGCGCTTCGAGATCGGCTTCGGCAAGGCGCACGGCGCGCTGTCGCTGGGCATGGGCTCCCGGTCGATCATGGGCCGCGCGGAGCAGCAGCCGTACTTCATCGCCGCGGTCACCTCGGCGGTCGGCGGCGCGCTCGTGCCGGTGCCCGGCGGAGTGCTGGTCCGCGACGCGGACGGTGGCCTGCTCGGCGCCGTCGGCGTCACGGGGGACACCTCCGACAACGACGAGGCGGCCGCGGTCGCGGGGATCGAGAGCGCCGGCCTCACCGCCCAGCCGGACTGAGGAGTCCGATGAAACGCATCTCTAGTGCTCGATCGCGGAAAAGTCTTTCTGACATACGGAAACTCCTGCCGAAAGCGAGGTGTCCGGACATGGCCACCGATGTCCAGGACCCTGGTGGCCTGAGCCCCGCGACCCCCGGGACCGGTCGGGACGGGGCGCTGGCCGCCGTCACCGCCCGCGCCCGGGACCTGGTCCCGGAGGCGGGGGTCATCACCGACCACGCCCGGCTGCGGACCTACGAGTGCGACGGACTCGCGCACTACCGCGTGACCCCCGCCCTCGTGGTGATCCCCGAGGACGCGCGGCAGCTCGCCGGCGTGGTGAAGGCCTGCGCCGAGCACGGTGTCCCGTACGTCGCCCGCGGGTCGGGCACCGGACTGTCCGGCGGCGCGCTCCCGCACGCGGACGGTGTGCTCGTCGTGACGTCCCGGATGCGGGCCATCCGCGAGGTGCGCCGGGAGGACCAGCGGGCCGTCGTCGAGCCCGGCGTGATCAACCTCGACGTGACCCGGGCGGCCACCCCGCACGGCTACTACTACGCCCCCGACCCGTCGAGCCAGCAGGTCTGCTCGATCGGCGGCAACGTCGCGGAGAACTCCGGCGGCGCGCACTGCCTGAAGTACGGCTTCACCACCAACCACGTGCTCGGCGCCGAGCTGGTCACCCCGCAGGGCGAGCTCGTCGAGATCGGGGGAGCCGCCCCCGACGCCCCGGGCTACGACCTGCTCGGGGCCGTCGTCGGCTCCGAGGGCACCCTCGGCGTGGTCACCTCCGCCACCGTCCGGCTGGTCCGGCTGCCGGAGGAGGTGCGCACCATCCTCGTCGGCTTCGAGTCCACCGACCAGGCCGGCGCCGCGGTCTCCGCGATCATCGCCGCCGGCGTGCTGCCGGCCGCGATCGAGATGATGGACGCGCTCGCGATCGAGGCGGCCGAGGAGGCCGTGCACTGCAACTACCCCGACGGCGCGGGCGCGGTCCTGGTCATCGAGCTGGACGGCGCCGCGGTCGAGGTGGCCGAGGAGTACGCCGAGGTCGAGCGGCTCTGCCGCGAGGCCGGATCGTTCGAGCAGCGGCTGGCCACCGACCCCGCCGACCGGGCGCTGATCTGGAAGGGCCGCAAGTCCGCGTTCGCCGCGGTCGGCCGGATCAGCCCCGACTACATCGTCCAGGACGGCGTCATCCCGCGCACCGCGCTGCCCGAGGTGCTCAAGGCCATCGCCGACCTGTCCGGCACCTCCGGTGTCCGGGTCGCCAACGTCTTCCACGCCGGCGACGGCAACCTCCACCCGTTGGTGCTGTTCGACGAGGCCGTCGAGGGCGCCGCCGAGGCGGCCGAGGAGGTCAGCGGCGCGATCCTCGACCTCTGCATCGAGCACGGCGGCTCGATCACCGGCGAGCACGGCGTCGGCATGGACAAGGCGAAGTACATGCCGAAGATGTACGACGCCGACGACCTCGACACCATGCAGCTGGTCCGCTGCGCCTTCGACCCGAGCGGGATCTCGAACCCCGGCAAGATCTTCCCGACCCCCCGCCTCTGTGGCGAGGTTCCCGGCCGGCGCAAGGGCGTGCACCCCTTGCAGGAGGCCGGGCTGGCGGAGGCCTTCTGATGGAGACCCTGACCGGCACCGCCCGCGAGGCGCTCACCTCCACGTGCGAGGACGTCCGCGACGGTGGTCCCGATGACGCCGTCGACGGTGTCCCGGTCGGCCTGGTGGCCCGTCCGGCGAGCACCGACCAGGTCGCCGAGGTGCTCAAGGCGGCGGCCGCGCACCGGCTCACCGTGGTGCCCCGGGGGCGCGGCACCAAGCTCTCCTGGGGCCTGCCGCCCACGTCCGCGGACGTGCTGGTCGACCTCGGCGCGATGGACCGGGTCCTCGACCACGCGGCCGGCGACCTGATCGTGGAGGCCCAGGCCGGCACCCGGCTGTCGGACCTGCAGGACGTCGTCGGGCAGGCCGGTCAGCGGCTGGTGATCGACGAGACCGTGCCCGGCGCGAGCGTCGGCGGATCCCTGTCCACCAACGCCTCCGGCCCGCACCGGATGCTCGCCGGCACTGCCCGCGACCTGCTCATCGGCATCACGGTGGTCCGCGCCGACGGTGTGGTGGCCAAGGCCGGCGGGCGGGTCGTCAAGAACGTCGCCGGCTACGACCTCGGCAAGCTGCTGATCGGCTCCTTCGGGACCCTCGCGGTCGTCACCGAGGCGCTGTTCCGGCTGCACCCGCTCCCCGAGGTGCAGCGGTGGGTGACCTTGCCCGTCGACGACGCCGGTCGGGTCCACGACCTCACCCAGGCGGTCGTGCACGGCCAGACGGTGCCCGGCGCGCTCGAGCTCGACTGGCCGGCGGACGGCGCGGGCACGCTCACCGTGCTCTACGGCGGCAAGGCCGCCGGCGTCGAGGCCCGCGCCGGCGCAGCCGTGTCGATGCTCGGCGCGGACGCCTCGGTGTCCGACGAGCCGCCGGCCGGCTGGGGCACCTACCCGTGGCGTCCGGGCGAGACCGGGCTCAAGCTCACCTGCGTGCTGTCCGGGGTGCGCGACGTGGTGGCGACCGCCCGCGAGGTCGGCGCCACCGTGCGGGGCTCGACCGGCGGCGGTGTCCTGTACGCCGCGCTGGGTCGCCCGGACGACGTACCGGAGGCGCTGGCGCGGCTGCGCGACGTGTGCGCCCGGCACCAGGGCAGCGCCGTCGTCGTGGACGCGCCGGCCGAGGTGAAGCAGGCCGTGGACGTGTGGGGGCCGGTGCACGGGCTCGACCTGATGCGCCGCGTCAAGGACCAGTTCGACCCGGACCACCGGCTCGCGCCGGGCCGGTTCGTAGGAGGCATCTGAGATGACCGACTCGGCCCATCTGGGGCCCATCTGGGGGACACCGGCAGCATCGTCGAGCCGGTCGACCTGGGCATGCCCGCGCCGGGGGGCGCCTTCGACGAGCACCACCCGCCGGACGCGGCGCTGATCGGTGACTGCGTGCACTGCGGCTTCTGCCTGCCCACCTGCCCGACCTACGTGCTGTGGGGCGAGGAGATGGACAGCCCCCGCGGGCGGATCTACCTCATGAAGGAGGGCCTCGAGGGCGAGCCGATGAGCGACGCGATGGTGTCGCACTGGGACGCCTGCCTCGGCTGCATGTCCTGTGTGACCGCCTGCCCGTCCGGCGTGCAGTACGACCGGCTCATCGAGCAGACCCGGGCGCAGGTCGAGCGCCGCCACGAGCGCAGCCGCGGTGACAAGGCGCTGCGCGCGCTGATCTTCTCGCTGTTCCCGCACCCCAACCGGCTCCGCCTCGTGCGAGGCCCGCTCCGCGTCCTCCAGCGCACCGGCCTCGACCGGGCGATGCGTCGCACCGGCCTGCTCGAGCGGATGGCGCCGCAGCTCGCCGCCATGGAGAGCCTGGCGCCGCGCCTCGGCAAGCCCGAGCCGCTGCCGCCGTACCTCCCCGCGACGGGCGAGCGGCGCGCCGTCGTCGGGCTGCTCACCGGGTGCGTGCAGGGCGCGTTCTTCCCGGGCGTCAACGCCGCGACCGCGCGGGTCCTGCAGGCCGAGGGCTGCGACGTCGTGGTGCCCCAGGGGCAGGGCTGCTGCGGCGCGCTGTCGGTGCACAACGGCCGCGAGCCCGAGGCGCAGCGCTACGCCCGGCGTCTCGTGGACACCTTCGAGGAGACCGGAGTCGAGCGCGTGGTGGTCAACGCCGCCGGCTGCGGCTCCACCATGAAGGAGTACGCCGAGCTGCTGGCCGACGACCCGGCGTACGCCGACCGTGCGCGCGCCTTCGCGGAGAAGGTGCGCGACGTCTCGGAGATCCTCGACGAGCTCGGCCCGGTCGCACCCCGCCACCCGCTGCCGATGACGGTGGCCTACCACGACGCCTGCCACCTGGCGCACGCCCAGGGTGTCCGCGCTCAGCCGCGGAGCCTGCTCACCGGCGTGCCCGGGCTGGAGCTCAAGGAGATCGCGGAGCCGGAGCTGTGCTGCGGCTCGGCAGGCATCTACAACATCCTCAACCCGGAGCCGGCGCGCGAGCTCGGCGACCGGAAGGCGGCCAACATCGTCGCCACCGGCGCGCAGGTGCTCGTCACGGCCAACCCGGGGTGCCTCATGCAGGTCACCTCGGCCATCGAACGGTCCGGCCACCCGATGGGGATGGCACACACCGTCGAGGTGCTCGACGCCTCGATCCGCGGCGCTCCCGTCGCGACGTTCCTCCCCGGCTGACCGTCCGTTCCCTCACCTCACCACTCGGAGTGCCCCGATGTTCCAGCAGGACCTGAACCCCGTAGGCGACTCGCTCGCCCTCAGCGCGTTGTGCGCCGCCATACCCCTCCTGACCCTGTTCGTGCTCCTCGGCGGCCTCCGCCTCAAGGCGTGGCTGGCCGGCCTGATCTCGCTCGCGGTCGCGCTGCTCGTCGCGATCGTGCTGTTCGGGATGCCGGCCGGGCAGGCCCTGCTGGCCGCAACCGAAGGTGCCGCCTTCGGGTTCTTCCCGATCCTCTGGATCGTGATCAACGCGATCTGGGTCTACAACCTGACCGTCGCGTCCGGTCACTTCGACGTGCTGCGGCGCTCCTTCGAGAAGGTCAGCCCCGACCAGCGGATCCAGGCGATCATCATCGCGTTCTGCTTCGGGGCGCTGCTCGAGGCGCTGGCCGGCTTCGGCACGCCGGTGGCGATCACCGTGGTGATGCTGATGGCGCTCGGCTTCAAGCCGATCAAGGCGGCCACCGTCGCGCTGGTCGCGAACACCGCCCCGGTCGCGTTCGGCGCGCTGGCCACCCCGATCGTCACCCTCGCCACCGTGTCCTCGGGCGCCAGCAACGACCCCGGGCTGACGGTCGACACCCTCGGCGCGATGGTGGGCCGGCAGACCCCGATCCTGGCCGTGATCGTCCCGCTGGTGCTCGTGTTCATCGTGGACGGCAAGCGCGGGGCCCGGCAGGCGTGGCTGCCCGCGATCGTGTGCGGCGTGGCCTTCGGTCTGGCCCAGTTCGTGGCCGCCAACTTCATCTCCGTCCCGCTCGCGGACATCGTCGCCTCGCTCGTCTCCGCGGCCTCCGTGGTCGTGCTGCTCCGGGTCTGGAAGCCGGCCGAGGTGCTGACCGCCGAGCCGGCCGACGTCAAGGTGACCTCGGGTGCGGGTGCGGGTGCGGCTGCGGGCGCGGGTGCCGGTGCCGGTGCGGGTGCCGGTGCCGGTGCTGGTGCGTCGGCCGCCGACGACCGTCGTACCCAGGACTCGGGTGCGGACGTGGCCAAGGCCTACGCGCCGTACCTCGTGATCATCGCGATCTTCTCGATCGTGAACATCCCGGCTGTCAAGGAGTTCCTGGGTGGGGAGCCGTACACCTACTCCTTCTCCTGGCCGGGCCTCGAGGTCCTGAACACCGCCGGCGAACCGGTCACCTCGACCACCTTCGCGTTCAACTGGTTCCCGGCCGCCGGCACGCTGATGATCATCGCCGGCATCATCACCGCGCTGATCCTCAAGGTGTCGCCCGCGCGAGCGGCCAAGACGTACGCCGAGACCTACGTCGAGCTCAAGTCCGCGATCATCACCGTGATGGCCGTGCTGGCGCTGGCCTACGTGATGAACCTGTCCGGCCAGACCGGCGCGCTCGGTGCCTGGCTGGCCGGCGCCGGCGGGCTGTTCGCGGTGCTCTCGCCGATCCTCGGCTGGATCGGCGTCGCGGTGACCGGCTCGGACACGTCGGCGAACGCGCTGTTCGGTGCGCTCCAGGTGCAGACCGCCGGCCAGGCGGGTCTCGACCCGGTGCTGATGGCCGCGGCCAACTCCTCCGGCGGCGTGCTCGGCAAGATGGTCAGCCCGCAGAACCTCGCGATCGCCGCGGCCGCGGTCGGCATGGCCGGCCGGGAGGGCGACATCTTCCGCAAGGTGATCGGCTGGAGCCTCGTGATGCTGGTGCTGATGTGCGTGATCGTCGGGCTGCAGGCGACGCCGGTGCTGGGCTGGATGGTGCCGTAGACGCACCCCGTCCGGCCGGGCCATGGTCGGTGGCCGCCGGGCGCCCGTTCAATGGGGAGGTCAGTCTCCCCGGGCGCCCGGAGGCCGCCGATGTGGACAGCGCGCACCAAGGTCGGCTGGGGCCTGCTCCTGTTCCTTGCCGTGCTGATGGCGCTGATCGGGCTGCGCTACTTCGTGTACGGCTCGGCGGCGTACTTCCCGCGGCAGCGTGCGGTCTACGAGGCCCGGACGTTCGGGCTGCTGGTGCACATCGGCGCGATGATGCTCGCCGTGGTGGCCGGCCCGTTCCAGTTCCTGAGGTCGCTGCGTGAGCGGCACTTCGGGTTCCACCGGGCGCTCGGGCGCGTCTACATCACCGGTGCCCTCGTGGGCGCGTTGGGCGGGCTGTACATGGCGCAGTTCTCCGCGTCGGGCGCCGTCTCCGACGTGGGCTTCCTGCTGCTGGGGTTCGGCGTGCTCATCACCACGACCTACGCGCTGGTGCGCATCCGCACCGGCAACGTGCAGAGCCACCGGGAGTGGATGACGCGCAGCTACGCGCTGATCTTCGCCGCCGTCACCCTGCGGTTGTACCTCCCGTTCCTGGAGGCGGCCTTCGGCGAGCAGGTCGGGTACGCCGTCGTGGCCTGGGCCTGCTGGGTGCCGAACCTCGTGGTGGCCGAGTGGTTCGTCCGGACCAGGCTGCGCAGGCGCCGCGAGCCGCCGCGAGGTGAGCGGCTGCTGCGTCCGGCGCCGCAGGCCTTGTGAGCCGGGGTCAGAGCCTCAGGTCGACGAGGTAGCCGCGGCCGAGCTCGGTCTGCACGCCGCCGGTGGAGCCGGCTGCCCTCCTCGTCGAACCACCGCCGGGCGGCCCGTCGGGTGCCGGTCAGCAGGTGGTGCGGCCCGGTCCACCGGTCACGTCCGGCGATGTGCCGCTCGTGGAAGGACTGCCATGCCGTCAGGTCCGCGACGAGCCGGCGGGTGAGCTGTGGCCAGTCCTCGGGCGCGGTGCTGCCCTCGTCGTCCCACAGCGGCCAGCCGCTGTAGGCGCACATGAGGCGGACACGGATCACCTCACGAGTCTGCGCCCGCCGCTGCGCTCCGGTGGGGAGATCCCGTCAACCCGTGCCGATCTTTTTGACCCCGGTGCATTGGTTGACACTTCAACTGTGGCGAGGTAGTCTCGAAGCATCGCTTGAATCTTCAACTAACAGGGAGCCTGCCATGGGTCTGTTCAACCGTTCCGCCAAGTCCGCCACCACGACCGCGACGCCTGTCGCCCCGGTCTTCGACGCCCCCACCGCCGCCATCGACGACATCGCCGGCGACTACACGCTCGACGTCACCCACACCCGGATCGGCTTCTCGGCCCGGCACGCGATGGTGACCACCGTCCGCGGGCAGTTCGGGGAGTTCGAGGGCGGTGCGCACCTCGACACCACCGACCCGACGGCCTCCTCCGCCAAGGTGAGCATCCGCACCGCCAGCATCAGCACCGGCCAGGCCGACCGGGACGCGCACCTGCGCTCGGCCGACTTCTTCGACGTCGAGACCTTCCCGGAGATCGGCTTCGTCACCACCTCGGTGACCCGCGCCGACGTCGCCACCTGGACCGTCACCGGCGACCTCACCATCAAGGGCGTCACCAACCCGGTCACGATCGACTTCGAGTCCACCGGCTCGGCCCGCGACCCGTTCGGCAACCTCCGGGTCGGTTTCGAGGGCGCCGCGACCATCAACCGCAGGGACTGGGGCCTGACCTGGAACGCCGCGCTCGAGACCGGTGGCGTGCTCGTCAGCGAGAAGATCAAGCTGGAGTTCGACGTCTCCGCGATCGCCGTCCCGGCGAACGCCTGAGCACACCCCGTCAGGAGCGACCATGACCATCTCCGCCGTACGCCTCAACCACGCGGTCCTCTTCGTGTCCGACCTGGAGCGAGCGCTGAGCTTCTACCGGGACGCGTTCGGCACCGAGGTGGTCGCCCGTGAGCCCCGCGCCAACGCCGCCTTCCTGCGGATGCCGGGCTCGCAGAACCACCACGACCTCGGCCTCTTCGGGATCGGCGCGGACGCCCCGCCGCGCCGCCCCGGGACCGTCGGGCTCTACCACCTCGCCTGGCAGGTCGACACCATCGAGGACCTCGAGCAGGCACGGCTGACGCTCGCGAACCTCGACGCGTTCACCGGCGAGTCCAGCCACGGCGCCACCAAGAGCGTCTACGGCGTCGACCCGGACGGCAACGAGTTCGAGGTGATGTGGATGCTGCCGCGCGACTCCTGGGGGGAGATGGCGCACAGTGCCACGACCGAGCGGCTCGACCTGGCCGGCGAGGTGCGTCGCTGGGGCGGCCGCCGTACGGCGGGCCGGATCGTCGAGGAGACCGTGTGACGACGTTCGCGGAGCCGGTCGTGACGCACCGTGGCGCGACCGACCCCGACGCCCCGCTGGTCGTGCTGCTGCACGGCCGCGGCTCCGACGAGGAGCAGATCGCGACGCTCGCCGGGCACCTGCCGCGCCGGCTGGCCTACGCGGCCGTGCGCGCGCCCGATCGCCGAGGGCGGTGGCTACGCCTGGTTCGCCAACCGCGGCATCGGCCGTCCCGTCGCGGAGTCGCTCGCGGAGACCATGGCGTGGTTCCGGGAGTGGCTCGACACCGAGGCGGGGGAGCGGCCGGTGGTGCTCGTCGGGTTCAGCGGCGGCGCCGCCTTCGCCGGCGGCCTGCTCCTCGCCGACCCGGCCCGGTGGGCCGGAGTCGCGGTGCTGCTGGGCACGTTGCCGTTCGAGGCCGGCGTCCCGGTGGACGCCGGTCGGCTCGACGGACGTGCCCGTCCTGCTCGCCAGAGGAGAGCAGGACCGGGTGATCCCGGGGGACCTGCTGGACCGCACCTGGGCCTACCTCCACCAGGAGTCCGGGGCGGCGCTGACCGCTCACCTCGACCCCGGTGGGCACGGCCTGAGCGCCCGGGCGGTCACGACGCTGTCGGACTGGCTGGACCGCACGCTCTAGAAGAGCGTCTCCTGCACGGACGCCTGCTCGACCGGTTTCGGCAGCGGTGGGTGTCGCATCGTCATCCGGCGGGACCGCGGCACCCAGCCCGCGTCGACGTCCCGGGGCTGCGGTGCCGGCACCTCGGCGCCGGTCAGCGCCCGCACCGCGGTCGGCACGTGCAGGTCCATCCGGGCGTACGTCGCCCGCACCGCCTCGACCTCCAGCGGCAGGCAGCCCACCCCGGCCGGAAGGTCGAGCCCGAGCTCCGCGGTCGGCTGCATGGTCATCACCCGGCAGTTGTGCTGCCAGGTCTCCCGCGCCTTGGGGTCGGCGAGCTTGCGGGCGGTCGACCGGCCGACCGCCCGGGTGCAGCGCGCGCCGTCGCCGGCCGCGTCGTCGAACGCCGCGGCGGCCGAGCCGAACTCCTCCAGCAGGCGGGCCGCGGTCTTGGGTCCGATGCCGGCGACGCCCGGCAGGTTGTCGGAGGTGTCGCCGCGCAGCGCGGCGAAGTCGAGGTACTGGTCCGGGCGCACCCCGGCCACCAGCACCAGCCGGCGCGGGTCGAGCAGCGGCGACGCGTCGACCCCGCCGTTGAGGATCCGCAGCATCTTGGTGTGCTCGTCGATCAGCTGGAACGAGTCGCGGTCGGAGGTCGCCACCACGGTGCGAGCGCCGACCGTGGGTGCGTAGGCCGCCGCCGACGCGAGCACGTCGTCCGCCTCGAGGCCCGGCGGCACCACGACCACCACGCCCATCTCGCGGAGCACCTCGACCGCGCTGAGCAGCTGCTCCTCGAGGGTGTGCGGCTTGGGCGCGCGGTGCGCCTTGTAGGTCGGCCAGCGGTCGCGTCGCACGCTGGCCTCCGGGTCGTCGAACCCGACCACGACGGCGTCGGCGCAGACCCGGTCGACCGCCGCCACCAGGTGCTGCAGCAGGCCGCGCACCGCCCACATCGGCCGGCCGTCCGGCGTGCGGAACCCGGTGCGCGCGGACGCGTGGAAGCTGCGGTGCAGGAGCGAGTTGCCGTCGACGGCGAGCAGGGTCCGGGTCATGACAGGCCCAGGGTGTCACGTCGCGCGGACATCTGGGGCAGCCCGCCCCGCCCCCAGCTGTAACGCGGGGTTATGGACGCTCCACACGAGGTGTGCCGGTGTTCAGCGTCCATAACCCCGCGTTACAAGGGCGGGGTGCTTGCGGATGAGCCGGCCGGCGTCGACGCGGCCCGAACGGACGGAGAGCCGGCCGGGGGCGGGTGGTGGCGCCGTCCCCGACCGGCTCTGCCGAACGTTTCCGGGGTTCTGTTACCCGCTCGTGACCTTCCCACACCTCGGACGGGAGCACGACTGGGGTTGCGGTGAGTTAGGTATGCCTCACATAATTTAGGTGCGCCTTACTTCATCGAGCCCGGGAGCCCGTCGTGATCGTCTGCCACTGTCGCGTGGTCACCGACCGCGCCGTCGCGGCCGCCGTGCGGGACGGCGCCCGGTCGCTGGCCGGGGTCTGCCGGTCCACCGGTGCGGGGCAGGACTGCGGCGCGTGCGTGTTCTCCCTCAAGCGACTGGTGTGTGAGCATGGGGCCTCCCTGATCGCCCCGTCCCCGGAGGTCGACGTTGCAGCCAGCTAGCCCCCGTGTCGTCGAGCTCCTCAACCAGGCGCTGACCTTCGAGCTCACGGTCACCAACACGTACTTCCTGCACGCGCGGATGCTCGACAACTGGGGGCTCGGTCGGCTCGGCAAGGTCTTCTACGACCTGTCGATCGACGAGATGAAGGATGCCGACGCGCTGATCAACCGGATCCTGATGTTCGACGGTCATCCCAACCTGCAGAAGCTGGGGTCGATCACGGTCGGGGAGACGGCCGAGGAGATGCTGCGGCTCGCGCTCGAGAGCGAGAAGGCGGCGGTCACGCAGTTCAACGCCGGCGCCCAGGAGTGCCACGACCTCGGGGACCACGGCACCGCCGCGGTGTTCGAGGAGATGGTCCGCGACGAGGAGACGCACGCGGACTGGTTCGAGAGCCAGCTCGACGCGATCGAGCGGGTCGGGCTCCAGCAGTACCTCGCCCAGCAGGTCGTCACCGAGACGCCGTAGTGCCCGGCGCGCCCGCCCCCTGGTCCACGTAGGCCACCACCCGGTTCAGCAGCGCCGCCGCCTGCACCAGCTCCACCGGTGCGGCCGGTGGTTCGTCCGCGAGCTCGTAGAGCAGTGACGCGCCCTCGGGATGCCCGAGCTGCTGGGTCACCTGCGCGCACGCCCGAGCGGCGTCGCGTACGGCGCCGGGCTCGACGGTCCACACCGACTCGAACATCCGGTCCCGGTCGGGGACGGTGGACTGCCCTGGCAGCTCCCAGGCGGTGAGCACGGCCGGGTGGTCGGCCGCGTCGCACACCACCGCCCACTCCCGGCGCATGGGTGCGTCCTCGGGCAGGTGCACGAACGTGGTGCCGGGCACCGGGTTCGGCTCGCCGCCCAGGGCGGCCAGCACCACCGTCGACCGGGCCACCCGGGCGAGCTCGCGCCACCGGTCCTCGGTCGCGCGGTAGAACCGCTCCTGCTGGAAGGCGCCGAACACCCGGGCCCGGCCGGCCCGCGCCAGGCACTCGTCCTCGATCGCCCAGGACAGCGCGAGCAGGGTGGACTTCCGCAGTCGCCGGGGCTGCAGGTGCGGGTGCAGCTGTCGCAGCGTCGCGAACACCGAGGGTGCTGCCGGGCCGGCGTCCTCGGCCGCCTCCCGCAGTCGCACCGAGGCGATCGCGACCTCGAGCCGGGTGCCGCTCTCGCGACGCCGCAGCACCTCCTGGACCTGCTCGACGTCGCGCTCGCCGTACCGCCGGTGCCCGCTCTCCAGGCGGGTCGGCACGGGGAAGCCGTGCCGGGACTCCCACATCCGCAGCGTGGCGGTTGCCACGCCGGTCCGCGCGGCCAGGTCGCCGATGGTCAGCGTCGGACCGGGGGGTTGCCTGGCGGGGGGTTTCGGGGTCACCATGGCAGGGTAAACCTAAACAGTCCGTTCAAGAAAGTGTTTAGATTCGGCGGACGGGAACCCGAGGAGGCGCAGCCATGGCACGCGACATCGAGCAGCAGGAAGTTGTCGACTGGACCGATCTGGGCCGGGAGATGTGGGCCTTCCTGACCGGACGTGAGGCGGCGATCAACTACCGCTTCGTGGACATGGCGGTGGAGGTGCCGCGCGACACCGGTCCCGACGCGCCCCGCGCCACCTGGAAGCTGAACGGGACGCTCCAGGTGACCACCCGGGACAACGCGTCCGGCTCCGAGGGCGGCGTCTGAGCCGATGGCCCTCGACGTGACGGTCGACGCCGACCTCGAGCTCACCCTCGAGCTCCCGGGCGCCCGCCCGGTCACCGGTTCGCTGACCGGGTCGGGCACGGCGCTGGAGCTGCGGGTGAGCGATCCGTTCCTGTTCGCGGGCCGCTCCGATGCGGGCGCCATCCGCGGCGTCGCCGACGGGCTCGCCCGCCGGGGGCTCACGCTGACGGTCGTGGCACCCACGGGACCGCTCGTGACCCTCGGGGCGCCCCGCACCTCGTGGCTCCAGCGCCGGGTGACCGGCTCCCGGCACATCCGCGTCGAGCGAGGGGCGGGCCTCTGGTCGCTGCTGCGCGGCCGGGTGCAGGCCCCCGCGGGCGGCGCGCTGCCGGCGCGGGACCTGGCCCCGCCGGCCACGGTGTTCCCGCTGGCACCGACGTTCCTTCGGCGGCCGCGCACGGTCACCACCACGCATGATCCGTCCGGCGGCGGGAACCCCCGACTCATCATGGCTCCCCGCGACGACCCGTGGCCGGGAGACCGCCAGGAGGTGTTCCGGTTGCGCAGCGAGACGACGACGATCGGGAGCGACCCAGGCTGCGACATCGTGCTCGAGGGGCTCGCGCCGCGGCACGCCCGGGTGCTGCACGACGAGGACGACGAGCTGGTCCTGGTCCGCGCCGAGGGCCGTCCCGAGGTCACCCGGGTGAACGGTGCGCCGGCCGACCGCGCGCTGCTGCGGACCGCCTCGCGCGTCGAGCTGGGCCGCTGGACCATGACCTACTTCCGCGAGGAGTTCGCCGACCACGGCCGTCCGTACGGCGGTCGCGTCGGCGGCGAGATCGGGCACCAGAAGCCGCAGCCGGAGCGCCCCCAGCGACGCCGTCGCGGGACCGAGGACGAGGAGAGCACGTGACATCACCCGAGCAGGGGTCCGTCCTGGTGGCGGGTGCCTCGGGCTTCGTCGGCCGTCGCCTCGTCCCGGCGCTCGTCGCCGCCGGGCACGACGTACGCGCGATGACCCGGCACCCCGACACCTACGACGGCGCGGGCACCCCGGTGCACGGCGACGTGCACGACCCGGACACGCTGCCGGCGGCGCTCGAGGGCTGCCGGGCGGCCTACTACCTCGTGCACTCGCTGGACTCCAAGGACTTCGAGCGCCTCGATGCCGAGGCCGCGACCGCCTTCGGACGAGCCGCGGCAGAGGCCGGCGTCCAGCAGATCGTCTACCTCGGCGGCCTGGGCAGCGAGTCCGACGACCTGTCGAAGCACCTGCGCAGCCGGCGGGAGGTCGAGAGCCTTCTCGGTGCGGCCGGCGTGCCGGTGACCGTGCTCCGCGCCGGCATCATCATCGGCAACGGCGGCATCTCCTGGGAGATCACCCGGCAGCTCGTGGACCACCTGCCCGCCATGGTCACGCCGCGCTGGGTGCGCACCCGCACCCAGCCGATCGCCGTGTCCGACGTGGTCCGCTACCTCGTCGGGGTGCTCGACGAGGAGCGGGCGACCGGCACCGTCTACGAGATCGGCGGTCCGGAAGTGCTGCGCTACTCCGACATGCTGCAGCGGGTGGCGGAGGTCAAGAACCGTCCACTCCCGATCGTGCCGGTGCCGCTGCTCTCGCCCGGTCTCTCGTCGCGGTGGCTTTCCCTGGTCACCGACGTGGACACGCAGGCCGGCCGTTCGCTGGTCGACTCGATGGCCAACGAGGTGGTCGTGCAGGACGACGCCATCCGGGAGGTCGTCCCCTTCGAGCCCATGGGCTACGACGACGCGGTGCGGGTCGCGCTCGAGGAGCGGGAGAGGTCTCGATGACGGCTGCCCGTCGCCCCGACCGGTGGGCCCGGGCGCGGGACCGGGCGGAGGGGCTGCTCCCGATGCCCATCACCCACGTCGTGCCCGTCAGCCACCGGGAGCCCGCTGCCGTCGTACGGCGTCGCCGGCGCGTCGTGGCAGGGGTGTCGGGGCTCGGCACCGCGCTGCTCGGGCTCTCGCTCTCCGCGAAGCCCGACTCCCGGCGGTTCTACGGCCTGACCTCGGCCGTGGCCGTCACCTGGACCGGCGGAGGCCTGCTGTCCGGGCCGCTGCACCTGGGCTGGATCGAGGGCCGGGACCGGCGGCTGCGGCGACCGGTCGTCACGCCGGTGGCGACCGGGGTCGCGGCCTTCGGCTTCTTCTACGGCTGCGCGCTCGTCGCCCGGAGCATCCCGGTGCTCGACGGTGCGATCGGCCGGGTGCTGACGTTCGCCGAGGAGGGCAGCGGGCCCCTGGTCGTCGCGACCACCCTCGCCAACGGGCTCGGCGAGGAGGTGTTCTTCCGCGGCGCGATGTACGCCGCGTTCGACGGCGAGCGGGCGGTGGCCACGTCCACGGCCGTCTACACGCTGGCCACCGTCTCGACCCGCAACCCGGCGCTCGTGCTCGCCGCCGCCGTGATGGGCACGCTGTTCGGGCTGCAGCGCCGCGCGTCCGGAGGGCTCCAGGCCCCGGTGCTGACCCATCTGACCTGGTCGACCCTGATGGTGCGCTACCTGCCGCCGTTGTTCCGGCACGCCCACGGAGGTCGGCCATGAGTGTCGAGAAGGCCGACGTCGTCATCGTCGGTGCCGGGCTGGCCGGGCTCGCCTGCGCCCGCGTGCTGACGAGCCGCGGGCTCGACGTCCTCGTCCTCGAGGCGGGCGACGCCGTCGGCGGCCGGGTCCGCACCGACCACGTCGACGGCTACACGCTCGACCGCGGCTTCCAGGTGCTCAACACCGGCTACCCCGAGGTGCAGCGGGTCGTCGACCTGACCGCCCTCGACCTGCGGCCCTTCGACCCGGCGGCCGGTGTGCACGTCCACGGCGAGCGGGTGGTGCTGGCGAACCCGCTGCACCGCCCGAGCGGAGCGGCGGCGGCCCTGGGCCTGCCGGTCGGCGGGATCGGCGGCAAGGCCGCGCTCGGGCTGTACGCCGGGCTGTGCGCCACCCTGCCCGTCTCCGGCATCAAGCACCGCGACGACCTGTCCGCCGCCGAGGCGTGGCGGCGGGCGAGCATCCCGCAGGACGTGGTCGACGGCGTGCTCCGGCCGTTCTTCTCCGGGGTGCTGCTGGAGCAGGACCTGTCGACGACGCGGCGCTTCACCGACCTGATGATGCGGATGTTCGTCCGCGGTGAGTCGACAGTCCCCGCCGGCGGGATGCAGGCCCTTCCCGAGCAGCTGGCCGCCGGGCTGCCGGCGGGCACCGTGCGGCTCGGCACCCCCGTGCGCGAGGTCGCGCCCGGCCGGGTCGGCACCGCCGCCGGGACGGTCGAGGCGCGGGCCGTCGTGGTCGCCACGGACGGCTGGGCAGCGGCCCGGCTGCTGCCCGGTGGCCTGACCGCACCGCCCGCCCGCGGCGTCACCACCGTCTACCACGCGGTGCCGGACTTCCCCGAGGCCACCGCGACCCTGCTGCTCGACGAGCCGTCGTCGCCGGTCGCGAACACGATCGTGCTGTCGAAGGCGGCGCCGGAGTACGCCCCGCCCGGGCGCGCCCTGGTCGCGACCTCGATGGTGCACGGCACGCTGCCCGCCGACGTGGACGGCGACGACGTGCGCGCCGCCCTGGCCCGGCTGCACGGCACCGACACCAGCGGGTGGGAGCTCGTCGCGACCTACGACCTGCCGCAGGCCCTCCCCGGCATGCCCGCGCCGCACCCGCTCCGCAAGCCGGTGCGGGTCGGTGAGGTGTACGTCGCGGGCGACCACCGGGACACCAGCAGCATCCAGGGCGCCCTCGTCTCCGGGAGGCGCGCGGCCACCGCCGTGCTGCAGGACGTAGGAGCCGCCGCATGAGCCACCTGCTCGCCAGGGCGCTCGACACCGCCCTCGACCGGACCGTCGTGCCCGGCTACACCAAGATCGGGTACTGGCTGCGCCGGCCGACCTGGGACCGCGACGACCCCCGCCCCGGATCCCTCGCGGGCAAGGCCGTCGTGGTCACCGGCGGCTCCTCCGGCCTCGGCAAGGCGGCCGCCGCCGCGATGGCCCGGCTCGGTGCGACCGTGCACCTCGTGGTCCGGGACCTCGCCAAGGGACGCGACGCCGTCACCGACATCCGGGGCGAGGTCCCGGGCGCGGAGATCCTGCTGCACCGCTGCGACGTGTCCGACCTGTCGTCCGTGCGCGCCTTCGCCTCCGCCCTGCGCGGGTCGGCCGAGCGGATCGACGTACTCGTGCACAACGCGGGTGCCATGCCGCCGTCCCGGCAGGAGACCGCGGACGGGCACGAGGTGGCGCTCGCGACCCACGTGCTCGGGCCGGTGCTGATGACCGAGCTGCTGCGGCCGGTGCTGGAGGGCGCGCGGGTCGTGGTGGTGTCGTCGGGCGGGATGTACGCCCAGAGGCTCGCGGCCTCCGACCCGGAGTTCCGCGAGGGGGAGTACACCGGCACCGTCGCCTACGCCCGCACCAAGCGGATGCAGGTCGCGCTCGCGCCGGTCCTGCAGGAGCGGTGGGCGGCCGACGGCATCGCCCTGCACACGATGCACCCGGGCTGGGCGGACACCCCCGGCGTCGTCACCTCGCTGCCGGTGTTCCACAAGGTCATGGGGCCGCTGCTGCGTGACCCCGCGACCGGCGCCGACACCATCGTCTGGCTCGCCGCGACCGACCCCGCCCCCGGCGGTGGCCAGTTCTGGATGGACCGCGCGCCCCGCCCCGAGCACTACCTCCCCACCACCCGCGAGTCCACCGCCGACCTCGACCAGCTCTGGACCTACGTCCGCGAGTCCCTCTCCCTCTGACGCTGACTTGGCGCGTCTGGTGACGAAATGACGCTGACTTGGCGCATCTGGCGAAACAGGGATCGCCAGATGCGCCAAGTCAGCGGGTTCTGGGCGCCAGATGCGCCAAGTCAGCGTCGGGGTCAGCCGAGGAGGATCTCGCTGAGGGCGCCGAGGAGGTACGGCGAGAGGTCGAGGCCCTGCAGGGCGAGGACGGCCTCGGCGGGCCCGTTCGTGCGGACCAGGTCGTGGACCCGGGCCTTGAGGTCGAACCCGATCTGCGCCCGGTCGAGCAGCGCGAACGCCCGCTCTGCGGGGGTCGTCGACGTGCGGACCACCTCGACCCGGTAGGTCCGGTCGTCGGGCAGCGCGTCCGGGTGACCCTCGGTGTCGTGCACCGTGACCTCGCCGGTGGCGTCGTCGTAGGTGATCCGGGTCAGCGCCCACCGGTCGTCGTCGTTGTCCTCGGCGAGGGTGAGCTCCCCGTCGGCACCCGGGTACACCTTCAGCTCGACCACCGACGGCACCCCGGTGCCCTCGAGCAGCTCGTCCTCGGCGGCGTGCGGCACGATCGCGCCGGCCTTGGCCAGCACCGGGATCGAGGTGAGGTCGCGGTGGAGGTACAGCGAGCGTCCGCCGGTGTAGGTCTGACCGGTGAAGACGTCCGTCCAGGTGCCCTCCGGCAGCCACGCCTTGACCCGGCCCAGGCCGGTGTCCCGGTCGGCCGGCGAGGTGATCGGCGCGACGAGCAGCTCGCTGCCGAACATGAACTGGTTGGGTACGTCGTACGCCGCGCCCTCGTCCGGGTGGTCGTAGTACATCGGCTGCACGATCGGCTCGCCCTCGGCGTGCGCGCGGAGGTTCATCGTCGCGAGGTACGGCAGCAGCCGGTGCCGCAGCCGCAGGAAGTCGGTCATCACCTGCTCGGCCGCGGCCGAGAACCGCCAGGGCTCCTTGGTGTTGAACGGGTTGAGCCCGGAGTGCAGCCGGTTGACCGGTGAGAAGACACCGAGCTGCACCCAGCGGGTGGCCAGCTCGTCGTCGCGGTAGCCCTTGAAGTGGCCGCCGATGTCGTGGCTCCACCAGCCGTAGCCGGCGTTGGACGCGGTGGCGGTGAAGTACGGCTGGAAGTCCAGCGACTCCCAGGTGATGTGGGTGTCGCCGGAGAACCCGATCGGGTAGCGGTGGCTGCCGATGCCGGCGTAGCGGGAGAACGTCAGCGGGCGCTTCCCGTCGCGGCCGGAGTCGAGGTAGTGGAAGTGGTTGAGCAGCCACAGCGGGTCGAGCCCGGCCACCTTGGTGACGCCGCCCTGCTGCCAGTCGAGCCACCAGAAGTCGACGCCCTCGTCCTCGAGCGGGTGGTGCAGCTCCTCGAAGTAGGCCTCGATGAAGTCCGGGTCGGTCGGGTCGAAGTTCACCGGCAGCTCGGAGTCCGGGTCGATGCCCATCCGCTCCGCGATGGCGGTGTACGCCGTCTCGTGCGCGTGCACACCCTCGGCCGGGTGCACGTTGAGCGAGGTCGCCAGGCCCCGGTCGTGCAGGTCGGCGAGGAACTGCTTCGGGTCCGGGAACAGGTCGGTGTTCCAGGTGTAGCCGGTCCAGCCGCTGCCGTACCTGGGGTCGATGTCCACCCAGTGCCAGTCCATGTCGATGACCGCGACCGAGAGCGGGACCCGCTCGGCGCGGAACCGGTCCATCAGGTCGACGTACTCGTCGGCGGTGTAGGGGTGGTAGCGGCTCCACCAGTTGCCGAGCGCGTAGCGGGGCAGCAGCGGCGTCGGGCCGGTGAGGGCGTACAGCGCCTTGAGGGCGGCCTTGTAGTCGCGGCCGTAGGAGAAGACGTAGAGGTCGAGGGTGCCCGGGCGGCGCTCGGCGATCCAGCCGTCGTCCTCCAGCAGCACGGTGTCCGAGTCGTCGACGACCGCGACGCCGTTGAAGGCGAGCACGCCGTCCTCGAGCGGGATCGCGCCGTCGATGTCGTCGAGGGTGCGAGCGGTGCCGCCGAGGTTCGGGGTGTTCTTGCCGAAGCGCCACACCGAGTCGTTGGAGTGGTAGCCGCCCTTGGCCTGCACCGACAGCCCGTGCGTGGTGAACGGGCCCTTGTCGTAGATCAGGTGCAGCCGCTCGGTGTGGATCTCCAGCAGGCCGTCCTTCTCGGTGACCCTGAAGTCGGTCGCCGGGAACGCCCGGTGCACGGCGGTCTGCGACGCCCGGTCCTCGAACGTCCCCGACTCGTCGTACTCGAGCCGGACGAGGCCGGCGTCGAGCACGGTGATCCGGTAGCGGTCGCCCTGCAGGACGTTCGCCGGGTCGGCGACGGGCTGGGTGTCGAGACGGAACTGCTGCTTCACGAGGGTGCCTTTCAGAGGTTGCCGAGGACGCGGGTGATCTCGATGCGGAGTGCGACGCGACGCGGGTTCTCGCGCGGCACGCGGTAGCGCTGGGTGTAGCGGCGGACGGCCTCGGCCACGTCGGCGGCGTCGCTGCGCACCTCGGCCGTGCCCTCGATCGTGGACCAGCGCCGTCCGTCGACCTGGCAGACCGCGATCCGGTGGTCGCTGCCGTTGCGCAGGTTGGCGACCTTCTGCGACGTACCCGACGTGATCGCCCAGGCGAGGGCGCGGTCGGGGTCGAGGACGACGCCCATGGGTACGACGTGCGGGGAGCCGTCCGTGCGGAGCGTGGTCACCGTGCAGAGGTGACGCTCCGCCCAGAACGCCACGAGGTCGTCGGAGAACACGGACTCCACCCTAAAGGGGACAGGTCGGTCGCGGGACGCCCGTCTGTACCGCTCAGGAAGCGCAGCGGAAGCCGATGTTGCCGGCGGTCGACTCCGGGGTGTTGCTCGACCGCGCGGCGACCCGGTAGCGGTGGCAGTAGGAGTCGTGGCAGAGGTACGACCCGCCCCGCATCACCCGCTGCTCACCGGTCTCCGGCCCAGGAGGGTCGACGGCCGGCGAGTGCTCGTAGTAGTCGGGGGCGAACCAGTCCGCGCACCACTCCCACACGTTCCCGGCCGTGCAGGACAGGCCGTAGCCGTTGGGTGCGTAGGACTTCACCGGTGCGGTGGTGAGGAAGCCGTCCTCCTCGGAGTTGTGCGTGGGGAAGTCGCCCTGCCAGATGTTGCACATCCACCGGCCGCGCGGGGTGAGCTCGTCGCCCCACGCGAACCGCTTCCCCGCGAGGCCGCCCCGGGCGGCGTACTCCCACTCCGCCTCCGTCGGCAGGCGCTTCCCCGCCCACGCGGCGTACGCCTGCGCGTCGTACCAGGAGACGTGCACCACCGGGTGGTTCTGCCGCCGGCTGACGTCGGAGCCCGGCCCTTCGGGGGAGCGCCAGTCGGCGCCCCGCACGGCGTACCACCACGGCGTGCCGGCCGCCCGGTTGAGCAGGTCGCGCTCCTGGCGGTCGGTGTTGCGCTGCCACGCGAGGTGGAACACCGCCGAGATGCCGAACTCCTCGGCGCCGGTCAGGTGCCCGGTGTCCTTGACGAAGGTCGCGAACTGCGCGTTGGTGACGGTAGTCGCGTCCATCCGGAACGCCTCGAGTCGTACGGCGTGCACCGGCGCCTCACCGTCGGAGGCGTACCCCTCGCCGAACGGGTCGCCCATGGCGAACGTCCCGGCCGGGATCGGGACCTGACCGCGGGGCTGCCGGCCGCTACGGGTCGGCGCCTCGCGCGGCCCCGCCGACGCCGGGCCGGCCGGGGCGCAGCAGGCGTGTTCCTCCATGGCGATCACGCTAGCCCGGCGCGCACGCCCGGCTGTAACGCGGGGTTATGGACGCTGGAGTCGGACCCGGCACACCTCGTGTGGAGCGTCCATAACCCCGCGTTACAAGGAGCTCAGCGGACGACGCGCAGAGCAGCCCGCGCGACATCGACGCGGGTCACGTCGCCGCGCCAGGTGCAGCTGAAACGCAGCGTCCTCGTCGTGCCGGTTCGTGCGCTCCGTGAGGTCGTCACCTGGACCCGCACGAACTGCCGTTGGCGCGGCTCCAGGGAGACCCGCCATCCGCGCGACGACCGGAGCCGTGCTGTCACGTCGGCACCGGTGTCGGCGTCGTAGTAGCGGGCCGTCAGCCCGCGGGGCGCGGCCCCGGCCCGCAGGACGACGAGGTTCGTGTCGTTGCCGTCGTTCTGACCGACCGCGTACAGGGCACGCGTCGTGCCCGGGCGAACCGCGAGCCGCTTGGTCTGACGGACGCCCGTCGAGCTGTAGACGTTGTTGCCGAAGAAGTCGGACCGTCGCCGCACATCCATGCCGGTGTCCGGTCGCTGGTCGCTGGCGCGGATCAGCACCGCGGCGACGTTGGGGGTGCCGAGCAGCGCTCCGCCTCGCGGCGAGGAGAGCCGCATCATGACGGTCTCCGTCTTCTCCATGCGACGGTCCGACAGCACGGGCACGGTGAGGGTGCGAGAGGTCTGACCCGGGGCGAACCGGATGGTTCCGGACCGCGTCGCGAAGTCCTGGCCGGCCCGCGCCGTGATCCCCGTCGTGGCGTACCCGACGCTGACCGGGCGCGTCGGGTCGCCCGCGCGGACCACGGTCACGCTGACGCGCCCGCTGCTCTCGTGCACGCCGTACCGCGTCCGGCCGAAGCGCAGCACCGGCTCGGTGGTCGACCGGACCGTCCACACGGCGGCAGTGGCCTTGCCCAGGGTCAGGTCAGCCGTGCCCACCACGGTTCGACCGGAGACGGCCGCGGCACCGCTGGTGGTGCTCCCGGCCGGCACACCGAGATCCACCATGCGTGCGTCCGACGCGGCCAGGTCGTAGGCGAACGCGTGCATGCGCTGGTCTCCAGCGCGGGAGGCGCCGCCAACGACGAGCTGGCCGGCTATGTCCTCCGCAACGGCGTAGCGACCTCCCAGCGAGCCCAGGTCACGCAGGCGCGGCTTCGCGGCCGCCAGGTCGTACGCGAAGACGTGGTGTGTGCCATCGGAGTCGTCCATGGACCCCGCCACCACACTGCCCTCGACCGTCGTGGCGATGCTGTGGTGCCCGGCGGGCGTACCCAGGTCGCGCGGGACCGCCCCAGCAGCGCCGGCGTCGTAGACGAAGGCGTGCATGTCGTGTGCCGCGGTCTCCGCATCGCCCACGACGAGGTTGCCACTGACGGCTCGCGCCATGCCGAAGCGCCCGCCCAGCGTGCCGATCAGGTGCATCGACGACGTGGCCAAGTCGTAGAGGAAGGGCTCCTCACCCGACCCGGGACGGGCGGCCCCACCGACGACGAGGTCCCCGTCGACGGCGATGGCCCGGCTGCTCCCCACCTCCGGCGAGGTCAGGGGGCGCATGGTGGCCCCGGGCGCGGCGAGGTCGAAGACGAAGGCGCGTGTGCCGTACGGCGACAGCGACGACTCGCCGACGACGACGTGCCCGCTCACGTCACGCGCCGCGCTGGTGGTCCCGCCGAGCGTGCCGAGGTCCCGCATCGTCGCGGCCGGCTCGGACAGGTCGAAGGCGAACGCATGCTGCTCGCGGCTCGCCGTCTCGGACACGCCGACCACGATCGCTCCGTCCAGCGCTGTGACCCGCGCCCAGCGCCCACCGAGTGTGCCGAGGTCACGCACGGCAGAAGTGGCCAGGTCGTAGGCGTAGGCGTGCTGTCCAGAAGAGGTCCGCACGTCGCCCACCACCAGGGTGCCGTCGACGTCGACCGCAGTCGTCTCGGTGCCGGCCAGCCCGACGACGCCCTGGACCGTCGAGGTCAGGGTCTCCCGCGGCGGCGCCGCGGCCGCGGATGTCGTCACGAGCGCTGTCGCGACCATGCCCAGGGCTACGAGCACCGAACGCCGTTGTCCGTTGCTGGCGGTCATGGACGTACCCCGTTCTCGTGTCTCTCGCTCGGCGTGATCATCGGACCACGCGCACCCTCGCCCTGACCACGTCGACCCGGCTGCCGTCCCCGCGCCACGTCGCGCTGACGGTCGCGGTCTGCACGGAACTGACCTTCGCGCTCTGCCGGGGCGTGATCCGCACCGTCAGGTCGTGGGAACCCTTGGGGCTCAGCGGGACGCGCCAACCAGCGGCGGAGCGCATCTCGGCGGTGATGTCCCGGTCGCCGGTGAGGTAGCGCACGTTCGCCCCGGGGCGGCTTCCGCTGCCGCGCAGCACGAACGTGCTGTTGGCGTTGCCGTCGTTCGTGACCAGGACCGGGAAGACGCGGGTCTCAGCCCGGTGCGCTGATGTCGTCCTCGTCTCTCCCGCCCCGGTCGTCGAGTAGACGTTGTTGCCCACGTAGCGATGGTCGGCCGGGCTCGCGACAAGAGCGTCCGGACGCTGGTCGCTTGCCCTGATGACGAGAGCCGCCGCGTTCGGGGTGCCGAGGACGGCGCCTCGGCTCGGCGACTGCAGCGTCAGCAGGATCGTCTCGGCCGGCTCACGGCGGGTGTCGTTGCAGGATCGGCACGGTGAACGACCTTCGTGTCTGGCCGGCCGCGAACCTGAGGACGCCCGAGACAGCCCGGAAGTCCTTGCCAGCGGTGGCCGAGGACCCGCTGGCGCGGTAGGTGACGGAGACTGCACGCGTGCTGCTGCCCGCGCGCAGGACCGTGACCGTGGCCCGTCGTGCGCTCTCATGAACGGCGTACCGCAGGCCGGAGAAGCGCAATGAGGGCGCCGCGGTGCGTCGGATGATCCAGGCCGTGGCCCGCTGGGACCCGCTTGCGGCGGTCGACCATCCCACTGCCACGTTCCCGTCGACGTCGGCCACGGTGGCCACGGTGCCGCCGATCGTGCCCAGGTCGGTGATGGCCGGCGCCGGCAGATCCACGTCGTAGGCGAAGGCGCGGTACTGGTTGTCGGCGGCGCGCGTGGCGTTGCCGACGACGAGGCGGCCGCTGACGGCCACGGACTCGCTGTACAGCCCACCCAACGTGCCGAGGTTCTGCAGGCGAGCGGACGAGCCGCTAGGTCGAAGACGGCGGCGCGGCCGAACGACTGGTCGACCTCGGACGTGGCGGCCACGACACTTCCGCTGACGCCGGTCGCCCGGCTCGAGGACTCCAGCGCCCCCAGGTCCCGCATCGACTCCCCGGCCGAGGCAAGGTCGTAGGCGAACGCGTGGCCGTGGCCGTTCCCGGTCGTTGCTCGTCCCACCACGAGGCTCCCCCGGACGTCCTCGGCGACGCTGGTATCGCCGCCGAGGGTGCCGAGGTCTCGCATCGCGGAGGCCGACAGGTCGTAGGCGAAGGCGTGAGCCGCACTGGTCGGGGTCGAGGACGTCCCCACGACGACTCGTCCGTCGACCGCGGCCGCAGTACTGCTGTCGCCCCCGAGCGTGCCGAGATCGTGCATCGTCGCGGTTGAGACGTCGTAGGCAAATGCGTGTTGGTGGCCGTCAGCGGTGACGGAGCTCCCGACCACCACCGAGCCCGACACAGCCACCGCGGTGCTCCTCGCGCCCCCGAGGGTGCCGAGGTCTCGCCTCGTGGAGGTCGAGAGGTCGTAGGCAAAGGCGTGCTGGGCGCCCGCGCTCGTCAGGCTGTTGCCCGCCACGATCTGCCCGGAGACGTCGACCGCCTCACTGTGCCCTCCGCCGAGATCACCGAGGTCCCGCATCCGTGGAGCGGGGTCGGCCAGGTCGTAGACGAAGGCGTGCCGCGTCCTCCCGGGGGCCCGCGACGTGCCGACGACGACCGAGCCGTCCACCGCCTTGGCCTGGCTCGTCGTGGCCAGGGTGCCGAGGTTGATGACGCGGGCAGTGAGCGTCGTGGCGGGCAGAGCTGGGCGTGACTCGGCGCTCGCAGCAACATCGATCGACGCGAGGGAGGTCGCCCCGACCGAGACGACCGCCGCCAGCAGGAGGCGCCCTCGACCTTTCATGTCAGCGCACCACCCTCACGACCCCGCGGACCACGTCGGTCCGGGTGACGTCGCCGCGCCACGTGGCGCTCATGGCGGCGACGTGGCGGGAGCCGACGGCCGCGCCGCGCAGGATCGGTGACCCGTGCGGTCAGGTCTGCCAAGGAGCCGGGCTCCATGACGTGGCGGAGGCCGGCCGCCGACCGCATCTTCCTGGTCACGTCCGTCGACCCGAGGAAGTAGCGAACGGCGGCGCCGGGACCCACGCCGGTGCCACGGTAGGTGTAGGTGTTGACGGCGTTGCCGTCGTTCTGCACGTGGATGCGGAACGACCGGATCGCGGTCCGGCGTGCCGTGACGCGTCCTCGTCTGCCGTGCGCCGGTGCGGTTGATGACGTTGTTGCCGACGAACGCTTCCAGGTCCTGGGTGCTGATCAGCGCATCCGCCCGCTGGTCGCTGGCCGCGATGACCAGCCCCGCGGTTCTGGGGGTGCCCAGGATCGAGCCGGTGCCGTGAGGTGCCAGCGTGAGTGCGATGGGTTCCGGTGGCTCCGTCGAGGAGTCTCCGAGGATGGACACCTGGAAAGTCTTGCGGGTCTCGCCGGCAGCGAACCTCAGGGTGCCGGACGTGCTGCGGAAGTCCTTGCCGGCGACGGCGCGCGCGCTGCGGGCGGCGTACCGGACCGAGACGGCTGCCGCCGTGCTGCCCGCGCGCTCGACGGTGACGCGCACGTGGCCGGGGGCCTCCTTCGCGGAGTACCGGTAGCCGCTGAACCGCAGTGCGGGGGTGGCCGTGGCGCGGAGGGACCAGACCGTGGCACGGGCGACGCCCGCGGCGTTGTCGGAGTGCCCCGACGACGGTCCGGCCCTGGACGGCGTACGCCGCGGCCCTCCTTCCGCCGAGCGTTCCGAGATCGGTGATCTCCGGACGCGGCCGCTCGCAGGTCGTAGGCGAACGCACGCTCCACGCCGTCCGCGGCCCGGGAGCCGCGGCCCGACGACGACGCCGTCCGTAGACGTCCTCCGGGTGGATCTGGTTACCGCCCAGGCTCCCGAGGTCCTGCAGGCGCGACGAGTCGCGCGCAGATCGTGGACGAACGCGCGCTCGATGCTGTACCGCGTGGTCCGAGACTTGCCGACCACCAGGCCCTGCCCCACCGCGGTGGCGAAGCTGCGGTCGTAGCCGAGGTCGCCGAGGTCACGCATTCGCGGGCTGTCCGCCCGCAGGTCGTAGGCGAACGGGTGCCGGCCGTTCAGGTCGAACTCGAACTGTGACGTGAGGGAGTTGCCCACCACGAGCCCGTTGTCCACGTCGACGGCCTCGGCGAGGTCGAACCCGAGGGTCGCCGAGGTCGCGCATCGTCGGAGTGGCGGCGCCGAGGTCGTAGACGAACGGGTGCTGGGTCTCGTCGACGTCCAACCCGGCGACACCGACCACGACTTTCTGGCTGACGGCGGTCGCGTTGCTGAAGTTCCAGCCGCCGGTGCCGAGGTCGCGCATGGTCGGAGAGGTCGCGTTGAGGTCGTAGGCGAACGCGTGCCCGGAGGCACCACGCCTCCGTGTTCCGGTGCTGCCCACGACGACGCCGGCGTCCACGTCGGCTGCATAGCTCGGCGCGCCGAGCGTGCCCGAGGTCTCGCATGCCCGAGGCGGGGTGCGGCCAGGTCGTTCGCGAAGGCGTGGCTGCTCGCCCGCCGCGGTCAGCGAGTTGCCGACGACGACGGTGCCGTCCACCGCCAGGCCTCGCTGGTCGCGCCACCGAGCGTGCCGAGATCCCGCATCGTCGCGGTGGCCAGGTCGTAGGCGAACGCGTGCGGCTGCCCGCTCGGCAGGTGGCCGCGTGCCGACCACCAGGTCGCCGTCGAGGTCCACGGCCTCGCTGACGCCGCCACCGAGGGTGCCGAGGTCACGCGCGGCCGCGGTGAGCGTGCGTTCGCGGGCGAACGGTGGAGGCCGCGCCGGAGGGCGCCGTCGCCGTGAGGGTCGCCGCGCCGCTGTCCCCAGCGCCGCCAGTCGTCGCCGCCCACGCCGCTCGCCGTCTGCCCGAGTCTCGATGCATGGGTTCCGCCCCCGTTTCCGTTCCGCGAACATATCTTCCGGTTCGTCCAGGACGAGCCGCAACGGCCCAGAAAGGTTCCTCTGCATGGCCCGACCGGGCGGAAACCGCCGAAGGCACCTCACGGAACGGCCTGTGCGAGCGTCTACCTGACGTGAAGACACCCTTCGAGCAGGTCGTGGACGCACACGGGCCGACCGTGCTGCGGGTCTGCCGCGCGGTCCTCGGGCCGGTGGACGCCGACGACGCGTGGTCGGAGACGTTCCTGTCGGCGTTGCGTGCGTACCCGGACCTCCCGGACGGCGCGAACGTCGAGGCGTGGCTGGTGACGATCGCGCACCGCAAGGCGATCGACGTACGACGGGCCGACGCTCGTCGTGCGACACCGGTGGACGCCGTACCGGAACGCCCGGTCGCACCGACGGACGCTCCCGACGACGCGCTGTGGCAGGCATTGCGGCGGCTGCCCGACAAGCAGCGGCTGACCGTGGCCTACCACCACGTCGCCGGGCTCCCGCACCGCGAGGTGGCGGCCATCGTCGGAGGCTCCGAGGCCGCCGCGCGCCGCGCTGCCGCCGACGGGATCGCCGCGCTGCGCCGCGCCCTGCTCGAACCATCCCCTCCTGAGGAGACACCGTGAACGACCTCTTCGCGTCGCTGTCCGACGCCACCCCCAGCCCGGCCCTGCACGACCGCCTGGTCGCCGAGGCCGAGCGCGACGACCTGCTCGACGTCGCGTACCGCACCCTCGACACCCCCGTCGGCACCCTCCTGCTGGCCGCGACACCGGTCGGACTGGTCCGGGTGGCCTACGACGTCGAGGGTCACGACGCGGTCCTGGCCGCGCTCGCCGACCGGGTGAGCCCGCGGGTTCTCCGGGCGCCGGCGCGGCTCGACGTGACGGCCCGCGAGCTCGACGAGTACTTCGCCGGCACGCGCCGCGCGTTCGACGTACCCCTCGACCGGCGGCTCTCCTCCGGCTTCCGCGCGGAAGTGCTCGCCCACCTGCCGGAGATCGGCTACGGCCGCACCGAGAGCTACGCACAGGTCGCGGCCGCGGCCGGCAACCCGAAGGCCGTCCGCGCCGTCGGCACGGCCTGCGCCACCAACCCGCTGCCGCTCGTGGTGCCCTGCCACCGGGTGGTGCGGGCCGACGGCTCGTGGGGCGGGTACGTCGGCGGACCGGATGCCAAGCGGGCGCTGCTCACCCTGGAGGGCGTCGGTGGCCTCTGACCGGGTGTGTCCCGATACGGGTCACCTCGCCCATGGCTGGGCGGCGGCTCCTCGCAGGTTTCTCCTGCTCTTGGCCGCCCTGGGGCCGTAGCGTCAGGCCATGCTCATTCTCGCAATCCTGCTGTTCGGCATGCTGGTGGGAGCCGCGGCCCAGCTCGTGCTCGGCAGCCGCAGCCACGGCATCAACTGGACGGCCGCCCTCGTCGCCGGACTGCTCGGCTCCTTCATCGGCGGCCTGCTCATCAGCCTGCTGTCCGGCGACGGCCTGGCGCTGCGGCCGAGTGGCATCATCGGCTCGATCGTCGGCGCCGTCCTGGTGACGCTCGCGTGGAACTACTGGCAGGGACGCCAGCACAAGGTCACCTGACCGGTCCCGCGAGGTCCCGGTGCTCGGCGGCAGCCGCCAGCGCCTCGCGCTCCCGCGCCCACCGGAAGACGGACACACCCAGTGAGAGGCTGGCCGCATGACGGTGCTCGGTGACGACGGTCTGGCCCGCCCGGATGTGGGCCGCGACCGACCCGCTGATGAAGGAGTACTACGACACCGAGTGGGGGATGCCGGTCCGCGACGAGCGCGGGCTGTTCGAGCGGCTCAGCCTGGAGGCGTTCCAGTCCGGGCTGTCCTGGGCGACGATCCTGCGCAAGCGGCCGGCGTTCCGCGCCGCCTTCGACGACTTCGACCCGGACAAGGTCGCGGCGTACGACGACCGCGACGTCGAGCGGCTGATGGCGGACGCCGGCATCGTCCGCAACCGGCGCAAGATCGACGCCACCATCACCAACGCCCGGGCCACCGTGGCCCTGCGTGAGGACGGCGGCCTGGTCGACCTGGTGTGGTCGTTCCGGCCCGAGACCACGCCCACCCCGGCGTCGTACGCCGAGGTGCCGAGCACCTCCGAGGAGTCCAAGGCGCTGTCCAAGGAGCTGAAGCGGCGCGGGTTCGCGTTCGTCGGACCGACCACGATGTTCGCGCTGATGGAGGCGGTCGGGATCGTCGACACCCACCTCGTCGACAGCCACCGGCGCGGTAGCTCGGGCGTGTGGGGGTGACGACGCGCTCACGTAGGTGACGGGGCCCCGGGACAGCGTCCCGGAAAGGCAACGAGATCCGTGGGTGACGGCTAACATTCCGACGGCGCCGTCGGCGCATCACGGACAATTCGCCGGGGGAACTCATGCGCCGCACCATCCGGACGCGCCTGCTCGCTGCCGCTCTGCTCCTCGTCACCACGGGAGCCCTGGAGGGCGGCGTCCCCGCCGTGGCCGAAGGAACGACGTCGACCGCGGCGATCACCGTGGACAGCCCAGCCTGGGGAGCCACGGTCTCCGGCACGGTCGACGTCCGCTTCACCGTCACCGCCGACCCCGCAGCCGCACCCACGTCGGCGGTCGTCTCCATGCGCCGGCTGGACGACGGCTACGTATCCCCGCTGACCCGCACGGTCGACATCCCGGCCGGCACGTGCACGGAGTCCTGCTCCCTCGAGGCGTCCCTGGACACGCTCGACTGGTTGCGGCCGGTGCCCGGCGGGACCGACCTCAACCAGTACGACCGGCTGGACCTCCCGATCACCGTCGTCCTGAGCGATCCGTTGGGCGGCGTCACGAAGAGCTCGCTCGTCAACCTCGACAACGACCGGCCGGAGTTCCAGTGCCCCGGGTTCTGCGACGGCGACACCATCGAGGGCTCCTCGGCACGCGACACCGTCACCGGCGTCTATCAGTTCCGGCAGTGGCCTCGCTTCCCTCAGCACCTGCGGGTGTGGGTCGCAGGCCGGGTCGAGAGCACCGAGCAGATCGTCGACATCGCGCCGGGTGTCAACACGGTCACCCGTGTGGTGCAGGACGTCAGCGGGCTGCCTGAGGGCAACTACATTCTCATGGCCGTGGGGTTCACCTCGGACGGCGCCGCAAGCGCCCCGCGGTGGAGCCATTTCTCCGTCAAGCACGGTTCGCGGTTCACGATCGAGTGGCCGGAGGCGTCGCACGCCCCGGGACCCTCGGGGAAGCCCCTCCTGCCGTCGGACACATCGATGTTCGCGCCGATGACTCTCCATGTCGCGGCCCCCACCGCTCCCGGCGCTGCCACAGCCCGTGTCGACGTGTACGTCGACGGACGCATGGTCGACAGCTCATTCGTCCCGCCTCGCGGTGACGCCTTCGACGTGTCGATCCCCTGGCGGGCCATGTCCCTCGGCGAGGGCGTCCACCACGGGGTCGTGCGAGTGGCGGACACGCGGAACGCCGAGTGGGAGGTCGACCTGCCGGACTTCGAGACCGAGTCCGGTCCCGCGGCCACGGTCGCCGTCGCCGGGACCATGATCCACCGGGTGGCCAGACCCATCATCACCGGAGAGATCGCGGCGCACGCCGGCGCGGCCCTGCGCTCGTGGCGCGTCGTCGTCGACGGCACAGCCGTAGCGCTCTCCGGGTCCTGCGACCCGACCTCCGGGTCGTGCCCGTCGCGGATCCCGCTGTCGTCGCATGGCCCGCGGTCGACACCGTCAACCGCCCGGGCCAGCACACCGTCCGTGTCGAAGGGGTCGACCGACTCGGCATGTCCGTCTCCACGACGGCGACCGCCACCTCCATCGCCTCGACGACGGCGAGCATCCGCCGCTCCGCGACCCGGGTCCGCCGCGGCGCCCGGGTGACGGTGAGCGGCGTCGTCAAGTCGAGCACCGGAGCACTCCTGGCCGGTGCCCACGTGGACATGCTGGCCCGCCCAGTGGGCGCGAGCCGGTGGGTCAGGGTTGGCCGGCCTAAGCACCAGCTCCACGGGGACCGTGCGACGCACCGTCACGCTTCGGCGCAGCACCGACTTCCGCCTCGTGGTTCCCGCGGTCGCCCAGAAGTGGGCCGGTACGAAGACCGGGACGGTCCGCACCGTCGTCCGATGAGGACCGGCTGCCGGGCTAGCCTGACGCGGTGCTGACGCCGTCGCAGAGCGCCATCGTCACCGAGACGCTGCGGGTGGCCCTGGCGGCGGCCGCCGGGGACGTCGACGGCGACCACCTCGCGTCGCTCGCCCGGGCGGCCGCGGCCCTCGCCCCGGCGGACACCGCCGCGCCGCACCCCGCCTGGCCGGCGCTGGGCACCTCCGTCGTCCGCGACCGGGTCGTCGGGCCGGAGGACACCGCCGCGGCCATGGGGCACCCCGACGAGGCGGTCCAGGTGCTCGGGTCGCCGCGGATCTCGCTGTGGTTCGAGCTGGTCGCGTGCGAGCTGCTTCCCGAGCCGCGCCCGGAGCTGACCCACGTGGGCGCCGGCATCCTGGTCCACCACCTCGGCCGGGCCGACATCGGCGAGACGGTGACCCTGGAGGCCACGACGGCATCCGTCGGCGGCCGGCGGGCGGTGTTCACCTGCCGCGCGAGCGTGGGCGACCGGCTGGTCGGCCTCGGCGTGCACCACCGGGCGCTGCTCGCACCCCGCTGACCCGTGCCGCGCCGGACTTGGGCCGGTGTGAGGGAATGGAGCGGTGAGGACGTCCGTCGAGCGCGCGCTGCGCGGCCTGCTCTGGGACAAGGTGCCACGCAACCACCGGCAGGACCCGCGCCCGTTCCTGGTCCGCAAGGTCGTGACCGCGGTGTTCGTGGTGATCGGCGCGGCCTGCCTCGGCTGGTCGCTGCAGATCGACCCGGGCGACGCCACGTTCTACGTCGCCACGCTGGTGCTCGCGGGCATCTGGACGGTCGGGGCGTTCGCGTCCGGTCCGCTGTACCTCGGCCGCGTCGCCCGCGCCGGCTCCCACGACGACCTGCGCCGTCCGGTCGCCGGCGCCATCACGCTCGGGCTCCTGCTGGCGGGGGTGTTCGTCGTCGGCGGTCTGGTCGTGCGGCAGATCCCGGTGATCGACCGGCAGGTCTCCAGCGTGCTCGACCACGCCGACCAGGGGGTCACCCCGATCCTGCTGCTGATCACGGTGGTCAACGGGGTCGCCGAGGAGCTGTTCTTCCGCGGCGCGCTCTACGCGGCCGTCCCCCGGCACCCGGTGGTGTGGAGCACGGTCGCGTACGTCGTCGCGACCCTGGCCACCGGGAACTTCATGCTCGCGTTCGCGGCGGTCCTGCTCGGCGTGGTCGTCGGCCTCGAGCGCCGGGCCTCCGGCGGGATCCTCGCGCCGATCCTCACGCACGTCACCTGGTCCACCGTGATGCTGTTCGCGCTGCCGCTGCTGTTCTGAGGTTCCTGTAACGCGGGGTTATGGACGCTCAGCACGCGGCACGCCTCGTGTGGAGCGTCCATAACCCCGCGTTACAGCGGGCGGGGAGCGCTACCCGAGCAGCTCCCGCAACAGGTGCGGGGCGCTGTCGGCGCCGGCCAGCTCGGCGCACCGGGCGCCCGACGCCGACGCGAACGCGTGCGCCTGCTCGGCGTCGTCGCGCGGCGCGAGCACCACGAGCTCCGGGATCGTACGGGCCACGGCCACCGGGTCCTCGTCGGTGTGCCGGCAGTCCGAGAGCAGCACCACGACCCGCCGCTGGGCGCGGGCGCCGGCCAGCTCGGCCGACGCGGCCCGCAGCGCGTCCGCGAGCCGGGTCACCCCGTGGCCTCGAAGCGCGAGCACCCGGTCGACCACGGTCGCGGCCGCGTCCCCGCTGTGCAGCGCCCGCAACGGGCGTACGTCGCCGGCGAACGCGAGCACCGCGTGCTGCGCCGGCGCCCGCAGCGCACAGGCCGCCGTGACCGTCGCCGCCACCGCGAGCCGCTCGCCGCTCATCGAGCCCGACGCGTCCACCAGCAGGCAGACCGCGACGTCCTGCCGGCCCCAGTCGCGCGCGGTCAGCTCGTCGAGGTCGGCGGGCCGGCGCTCGCCGCGGGCGGTGACGATCCCCTCCATCGACGCGTCGACGTCGAGGTCGCCGCCCTGGCCGGCCGGGACGAGCCGCGGGCGCGCCGTACCGCTGCGGACCGGGCGGCCCGACCGCGACCGGTCGATCACCAGCCGCGCCGCGAGCCGCCGGGCCTGCGCCCGCAGCGACTCGTCGGTCGCGTGCACGAGGTCGGCCACCATCGCCAGGGTCCCGTCGGGGTCCGCGGACAGCGCCCGGTCCAGCGCCTGCTCGTCGAGCGTGCCGACCTCGGGGGAGACGTCCGCGAACCGCGCGTGCCGCGACAGCGTCGAGCGGCCGACGGTGCGGCTGCGCGACGCGTCCTGCTTCGGGTTCCTGCGCTGCTGGGGCTCGCCCGCCGGACGCGGCGGGCTCAGGCTTCCCCCGGCTCGGTGCCCTCCTCCGCATCCTCGGGGGTGGCCGGCGGGGCCCCGAACACCTGCTCGTAGAGCTCGCGGACGACGTCCTCGGGCCGCCGGCCCGCGGACTCGTGCATCCGGATCCGGCCGGACAGCGACACCAGCGCCGCGTCCAGCCCGGCCTGCCAGTCGTCCGACGGCACCCCGCGCATCTCCGCCAGCCGGGTGGCGATCGCGACCAGGTCGATCGCGCCGCGCACCGAGGAGCCGATCCGGACGTCCCCATGCTCCCGGGTACGTCGGACCAGGTCGACGACCTGCGCCCGCCAGGCGGCGTCGGACGGCCCACGCAGAGCCACGATGTCCGCCTCGGTCTCGGCGGACTGGTAGTCCATCGCGATCCGGCAGGTCCGGTCGTAGATCGCCGAGGAGATCCGCTCGGTGCCGACCGCGTCGAACGGGTTCATCGCGGCGACCAGGCGGAACCCCGGCTCCGCGCGCACCAGCCCGAGCCGCGGCACGGTCAGCTCGGCCTCGGACATCACCGTGATCAGGACGTTCAGCGTCTCCTCGGGGACCCGGTTGATCTCCTCGACGTACAGCAGGCCGCCCTCGCGCAGCGCCCGCACCAGCGGGCCGTCCACGAACACGTCGGGGGTGTACCCCTGGGCCAGCACCTGCGCCGGGTCGAAGTGCCCGACCAGCCGGGCCGGGGTCAGCTCGGCGTTGCCCTCGACGAGGTGGAACGGCGCGGCACGGTCCGAGGAGACGGCCCGCAGCAGCGTCGACTTCCCCGTCCCCGGCGGGCCCTCGAGCAGCACGTGCGCACCGCCGTCGAGGGCGGCCACGAGCAGCTCGACCTCACGGGCCCGGTCGAGGACGGGGAGTGGCACGGCACGCTCAGTTGTGCGAGTGGACGACGATGCCGCGGACGTTCTTGCCGTTCAGCAGGTCGTCGTAGCCCTCGTTGACCTGGTCGAGCGTGTAGGTCCGCGTGATGATCTCGTCGAGCTTGATGTCGCCGGACTGGTAGAGACCGAGGATCCGCGGGATGTCCGTGGTCGGGTTGCAGTCGCCGAACAGGCTGCCCTTCAGGGACTTGCGGTAGAGCGTCATGATCGTGCCCGGCAGCTCGATGGTCTGCTCCATGATCTTGTTCAGGCCGGTCAGCACGACCACCCCGCCCTTGCCGACCGCGTGGAAGCCGCCCGCGACGATCTCCGAGGTCATCAGACCGGGCGTCAGGATGGCGGCGTCCGCCATCTGGCCGCGGGTCATGTCGGTGATCGCCTCCATCGCCTCGTCCGTGCTCGCGAACGAGTGCGTCGCCCCGAGCTCCATGGCCTTCTCGCGCTTGTTCTCCAGCGGGTCGATCGCGATGACGTTCTTCGCGCCGGCGAGCCGGGCGCCCTGGACGGCGTTGATGCCGATGCCACCCACGCCGACCACGAGGACGGTCTGGCCGGCCTTGACCGCGGCGGTGTTGACCGCGGCGCCCCAGCCCGTCGGTACGCCGCAGCCGACCAGCACGGCCTTGTCGAGGGGCAGGTCGTCGTCGACCTTCACCGCGGAGTTCTGGTGGATCACGCCGTACTGGCTGAACGTGCCGAGCATGCACATGGCGCCGTACTGGCCGCGCGGACCCGTCAGCGGGAACCGCTCGCCCGGCAGGTAGCCCTCGAGGATGGTGGCGCCCATGTCGCAGATCGACTGCTGGCCGCTCGCGCAGTAGCGGCACGAGCCGCAGTTCGGGATGAAGGAGCAGACGACGTGGTCGCCGGGCTTCACACGTGTCACACCCGGCCCGACCTCCTCGATGACGCCCGCGCCCTCGTGGCCGAGCACCATCGGCAGCCTGGCCTCCAGGTCGCCGTGGGCGACGTGCACGTCGGAGTGGCAGAGCCCGGCGTGCGTGTAGCGGATGAGGACCTCGCCCTCCTTGGGCCCGTCCAGCTCGAGCTCCTCGATCTCGATGGGCTTGCCCGGCTCGTACACGACGGCGGCTGTGGTCTTCATGCGACTCCTCCTCGAGGCACGCGGGTTCGGTCCTCGCAGTCTCGTCCCGCGCGGAGCCCGGACACACCTACCCGTCCGGTCAGGTCCGGGCCCACCTGCCGGTCGGGGCCCGGCCGGCCCAGGACCCCTAGCGTGTGGACGCAGGGCCCTGAGATCTCCTTCCGGGGCTCCGGAGCCGCGTGTAGTTTGGAGGGCGTCGTGACAGGAGGCGCCGTGCAGTCGATCGCGGGACAGGACGTGCCGACCCACCGGGAGGACGAGCCCCCGCACGACGAGAACCCCCGGCCACCACTGGTCAAGTTCCACGCTCCGGAGGTCGTGTTCGGCCTCGGGTCGCTGGGCGAGGCCGGCTTCTCCGCCGCCCGGCTGGGTGCGCGGCGGCCGATGGTCGTCACCGACCCCGGCATCATCGAGGCCGGCTGGTGCGACGAGCTGCTCGGCTACCTCCTGGAGTCCCGGCTGACGCCGGTGGTGTGGTCCGCCGTCACGCCGAACCCCAAGGACCACGAGATCCACGCGGCCTACGAGCGGTACGTCGAGGAGGGCTGCGACGTCCTGATCGCGCTCGGCGGCGGCTCCTGCATCGACGCGGCCAAGGGCGTCGCGATCCTGTCGGGCAACGGCGGCCGGATCCTGGAGTACGGCGGCGTCGACCTCGTCGCGAAGCCGATCCCGCCGCTGCTGATGATCCCGAGCACCTCGGGCACCGGGGCCGACGTCTCGCAGTTCTGCATCGTCACCGACACCGCCCGGTCGGTGAAGATCACGATCATGGGCCGGGCCCTGGTGCCGGACATCTCGATCACCGACCCGCGGCTGCTGATGACCATGCCGGAGTGGCTCAACGCCGCGACCGGTCTCGACGCGCTGACCCACGGCATCGAGTCGTTCGTGTCGCTCGCGCACAACCCGCTGGCCGACATCCATGCCCTCAACGCGGTCGGCCTGGTCTGCCAGAACCTCCGCACCACGATCCTGCGGCCCGCGGAGGAGGCGGCCCGGTCCAAGATGGCGCAGGCCAGCCTGAACGCCGGCCTGGCGTTCACCAACGCGATCCTCGGCGCCACCCACGCGATGAGCCACCAGGTCGGCGGCCTGCTCGACGCGCCGCACGGCGTCGTCAACGGCGTGCTGCTGCCGCACGTGATCCGCTACAACGCGCAGGAGAGCCCCGAGCGGTTCGTCGACCTGGCCCGCTCCGCCGGCCTGCCGGTCGACGGGCTCCCGGCCGACGTGGCCGCCGAGATGCTCGCCGTGCACGTGCGGGAGCTGGCCGACGACGTCGGTGTGCCGCGCGGGCTCCGGGAGCTCGGCGTCGACGAGACCGCCGTACCCCGGCTGGCGCTGAACACCCTGGACGACGCCTGCCTGACCACGAACCCCCGGTCCGCCTCGTCCGACGACGTGGAGAAGCTGTTCCTGGCGGCCCTGTGACCTCGCGACAGAAGCGGATCGACCTCGCCACCCTCACCGGTGTGCGCTCCGGCAAGACGTCCTACTACCGCGCCTACGTCCGCTCCGACGAGCGGATGCAGCACGCCGTGCGGGCGATGGACTCGATCTCCCGTGCGCTGGTCCGCACCGTCGAGGGTCCGCGCGGGCTGCTCGAGGAGGTCGTCCGGGCGGCCGCCGCGCACCTCAACGCCGAGTGGACGGTCCTCGCGCTCTCCGACGGCCACCTCAAGGGGGCGCGCCCGCGGTTCCTCGCCTCGGACGGCGAGGGCGAGATCACCGTCGACGAGGGCGACCTGCCCACGTCGGTGAAGCTCGAGCTCCAGTCGATCCGGGCCGGGCACACCCGGCCGGTGATCGAGTCGACCGGCTGGATCCGGGTGCCGATGACGCTGGAGGGCCGCACCGTCGGCAGCCTGGTCGCCCAGCACCGGCTCCGGGTGGACCCCGAGCCCGGGGACCTGTCGGTGCTGCGGATCCTGGCCAACCAGGCGGCGGTGTCGCTGCACACCAGCGAGCAGTACCAAGCCGGCCTCGCGCTGCACCGACGGGCCCAGCGGCTGTACGACGAGGCGACCGCCCAGGCCCGGCACCTCGCGGACCGGACCGCCGAGCTGCGGCAGGTCGAGGAGCGGCTGCTGCTGGCGCACCAGCGTGAGCTGGTCGACAACGAACGCCACCGGATCGCCCGCGAGCTGCACGACAGCGTCACGCAGTACGTCCTGTCCGCCGGCATGGCCGTGGAGGTCGCCCGTGGCGACGCCGAGAAGCTCGGCGACCCGGGGGCGTCGATCCTGAGCCGGCTCGCCACCGCGAAGAAGCTCTCGCAGGACGCCATCGACCAGCTGCGGCGCGCGATCTACGCGCTGCACCAGCCGCATCGCGACACCGTCTCGACCTTGCCCGAGCTGCTGCACGAGGTCGCCCACCAGCACAAGCCGCACCTGCAGGTGCAGCTGCGGGTCGAGGGCGACGTGATCGCGCTGTCCAACGACGCCGACCACGAGATCGCCCGCACGGTGGGGGAGGCGCTGTTCAACGTCGCCACCCACGCGCAGGCGACCCGGGCGATCGTGCGGCTGCGCTACCGCCCCGACCGGATCACCGTCTCGGTGGCCGACGACGGCGAGGGCGACCCGACCGAGCTGAGCCGCAAGCTCCGGCTGGAGCGGGCCACCATGGTCGACGGCCGGCACCGTGGCCTGGTCAACATGGACAGCCGGATCAGCGACCTCGGCGGCAGCCTCGCGTTCCGCCGGGCCCGGCTCGGCGGCGTACGCGTCGAGATGCGCATCCCGCTCCCCATCGTCGCCCGCACCCCTGGCCTGGTCTCCGACCTGGCCCACCCCGACAACGACCCGTTGGAGGCCTGACCCATGGCCACGCTCGCCCCCTCCCAGCAGGGCGCCCCCAGCGGCGTCGTCGGCATCATGCTGGTCGACGACCACGCGATCGTGCGGCAGGGACTCCGCTCCATCCTCGAGCGCGAGGACGACCTCCGGGTGGTCGCCGAGGCGTCCAGCGCCAGCGAGGCGCTCGCCGTGGTGGGCCGCGCGAACCCGCAGATCGTGCTGCTCGACCTCAAGCTGTCCACGTCCTCGGACAGCGAGGGCCTCGAGCTCTGCCAGCAGCTCACCGCGCAGTGCCCCGACGTCGGGGTGCTGGTGCTGACCACGTTCCTCGACGAGCAGCTGGTGCTCCAGGCGATCCGGGCCGGCGCCCGCGGCTACGTCGTCAAGGACGTCGACACCTCGGCGCTGATCCGGGCCATCCGCGACGTGTCCCGCGGCGAGAGCGCCTTCGACGCCCGCAGCGCCGCCGCGATGGTCCGCGGGCTCAACGCACCGCCCGTCGAGGAGACCAAGCAGCTCACTTCCCGCGAGCGCGAGGTGCTCAGCCTTCTCGCGCGGGGCCTGTCCAACCGCGACATCGGCGCCCGGCTGTACATCTCCGAGACCACCGCCAAGTTCCACGTCGGCAACATCCTCCGCAAGCTCGGCGTCTCCCGCCGGGCGGAGGCGGTCTACGAGGCCAGCAAGCTCGGCGTCATCTGAGCGCCGACCCGGCACGAGGAAGGATGCCCGCATGAGCGATCGCACGGTGACCGTCCGGCTGGCGTACGGCGAGACCGGGCTCGAGGTCGACCTCCCCGCCTCCCGTACGACGGTCGTGGAGCCGACGTACGTCGAGGCCGCCGACGACCAGGCCGGCCTGCTCCGCGACGCCCTGCGCCGGCCCGTCGCCGGACCACCGCTGCGCGAGCTCGTGAGGCCGGGCCAGACGGTCGCGATCTCGATGTGCGACGGCACCCGCCCCCAGCCGCGGCACCTGATGATCCCCGCGGTCCTCGACGAGCTCGACGGCGTCGTCGACCCCGACGACGTGGTGGTGCTGGTGGCCACCGGCACCCACCGCGGCAACACCGACACCGAGATCAAGGCGATGCTCGGCGACGTCGCCGACCGGGTCCGGGTGGTCAACCACGACGCGCGCGACGACGCGTCCCTCGTGTGGCTCGGCCGGCACGGTGCCGACGTACCCGTGTTCCTGAACCGGCTCTGGGTCGAGGCGGACGTCCGGATCACCACCGGCTTCGTGGAGCCGCACTTCTTCGCCGGGTTCAGCGGGGGACCGAAGCTCGTCGCGCCGGGGCTGGCCGGGCTGGAGACCGTGCTGACCCTGCACGACGCGAAGCGGATCGGCGACCCGCAGGCCACCTGGGCGGTCTGCGAGGGCAACCCGGTCCACGACGACATCCGGGCCGTGGTCGCGGCGGTCGGCGGCGTCGACTTCGGTCTCGACGTGGTGCTCAACCGCGAGCAGCGGGTCGTCGAGGCGTTCGGCGGTCCCATCCCGCAGATGCACGCCGCCGCCCGCGAGGCCTCGCAGCGGCTCGCGATGCAGCCGGTGCCGGCGCTGTTCGACGTCGTCGTCACCACCAACGCCGGCTACCCGCTCGACCAGAACCTCTACCAGGCAGTGAAGGGCATGTCCGCCGGGATGACCGTGGTGCGCCCGGGCGGCACGATCGTGTGCGCCGCCGAGTGCCGCGACGGCTTCCCCGACCACGGCTCCTACCGCGAGGTGCTGGCCTCCGAGTCGTCGCCGGAGGCGCTGCTCGCGACGATCGCCGCACGGGAGCAGACGGTGCCGGACCAGTGGCAGGTCCAGGTGCAGGCCAAGGTGCAGGCCCACGCCGAGGTGGTGGTGCGCTCGTCGTACCTGTCCGCCGACGACCTGGCCGCCGCCCACCTCGGGCACACCGACGACGTGGCCGAGACGGTGCTGCGCCGCCTGCACGATGCGGGCCCGGAGTCGCGGGTGTGCGTGCTTCCCGAGGGGCCGCAGACGATTCCCTACGTCGCCTGAACCCGCCTCCCGCAGCGTCCCGGGGCTCGGTTGTCAGGCGCTCACGTCGCCCTGGCGACGCCACCGCCTGACAAGTCAGGGCTTGTCCACCACCAGCCAGCCGCCGTGGAACTCGTGCACGTCGTAGGCGCACCCGGTGCTGCGTCCCCAGCGGTGCAGGTCGTCGAGGGTGACCGTGCGGACGTGGCCGTAGGTCTCGTCCGCCTCGTCCTCCAGGGGTACGGCGACCACGACCCGCCTGCGCGCGAGGCGTAGCGCCTCGGCCACCACCTGCGTGCCGTGCACCGGCTCCAGGTGCTCGAGCAGGTGCACCGCGAGCACCGTGTCGGCGCAGCCGTCCGAGGCCGGGTAGCGGGCGGCGTCCGCGGTCTCGGTGACCAGGTCGACGCCGAGCCGCGGCGCGATCGCGGTGAGCAGCTGCACCGTCCCGGCGGAGACGTCGGACGCCGTCGTCGCCCGTCCCGACCGGGCGATCCGCAGCGCCAGGAAGCCGAAGCAGCAGCCCAGCTCCAGCACGGAGCCGGGGCCGAGCAGGTCCAGCACGTGGTCGTGAACGGGCGCGTAGCCGTCGATCGAGCCGTGGTCGCGGCACGGCCCCCGCGTCCCCGGGTCCTCCAGCCGGCGCATCGTGTTGCGGTAGAAGAGCTCCCAGCTGTCCAGGGCGTCCTCGGCGCTCGTCCGGACCACCCCGGTGAACACCCGCTCGAACAGGTCCGTGCCGCGCAGCCAGCCGGGCCCGAACAGCTCCTCGTGCAGCAGCCCGGCCAGGTCGTCGTCGACCGCGGCCGCGGGCACCACGTGCGCGACGTGCACGCGGCCCTCGACCGGAGTGAGGTCGAAGTGCGTCGTGCGGACGGTCCGCCGGCCCTTGAGGCCCCGGTCACCGTGCACCGCCTCGACCACCACGAGCGGGTCCTCGTAGCGCCCGTCGACGACCGGGGCCATCGGGTCGATCGGCACGACCACGTCGCTGGTCATCGGCCGGCGCCGGACATCGACGTGGTGACCTTCTCCAGGCCGTGCAGGTTCCGCACCACCTGCACCCGGTCGCAGAGCTCCTCGTAGGCCGGAAGGTCGCACCGGCCCAGGCCCCACGAGTAGCGCGGCTCGGGGGTGAGCCAGACCGTCTGCCGGGCGCGCCGGGACAGCTCCTCGAACACCGGCACCCGCGGGTCGTTGCCGTTCCCGCGGCCGTCGCCGAGGACCAGCAACGTCGTACGACGGGTGACGGCGGAGCCGTACTGCTCCAGGAACTGCTCGAACGCCGTGCCGTAGTCGGAGTCCGCGTCCACGTCGAGCATCCCGCCGGCCGGCAGGCCCGCCAGCACGAGCGAGAGCGCGTCCTCGATCCGGTGCTCGGCGAACAGGTCGGTGATCTCGACCATGTCCTTGACGAACGCGAAGCTGCGGACCTGCGCCGCCACCGACTGCAGGCTGTGCACCAGGTGCAACGTGAACCGGGCGGTGCTGCGCACCGACAGGGACACGTCGCAGAGCACGAGCAGCCGGGGACGGTCCTCGACCTTGCTGACCGTGACCGGGCGGAACGGCACCCCGTCGTACTTCATGTTCGCCCGCATCGTGCGCCGCCCGTCCACCACACCCCGGGTCGCGATGGCCCGCCGTGGCCGTGGCGCACCGTGCAGGCTGCGCAGCAGCCGGCGCAGCGACTCCTCCAGGTCCGCCCGCTCCGCCTCGTCGAGGGTGTCGGCCCGCGCGGCCTCGAGCTCGCGGGTCTCGATCTCCTTCTCCACCGAGAGCAGCTTCTGGAGGTGCTCCTTGAGCCGCTCCGGCAGGCCCTCGAGCAGCGGCGCGAGGGCCGCCCGCAGCCGGGCGATGTTGTCCGGGACCTCCAGATCCTCGGCGTCGTCGTCGGGCAGGTTGTCCTGCAGCCAGTCGAACAGCGCCATCTCCTCCGCGACGCTGAGCTCGGTGTCGATCTCCAGGCCCGGGCTGGCGGTGAGCTCACCCGGGTTGCCGGGGTTGCGCATCCGGTCGGTCGACAGCTGCACCCGCGCCGCCTGCGCGTCACTGGTCCTGGTGTCGTTGGAAAGCACGATCTCGTCGGTCAGCGCCGACATGTCGAGCCGGTTGGCCTCCTGGTGCAGGTTGTACTGCTGGGCCAGGTCCTCGGGGTCGAAGTAGCTGCGCAGGTCGTCCGGCTTGCCGTGCGAGTGCCCCTGCTGCGGGTTGTCGCCGGGGTTGTCCGACAGTGTGAACTCCTCGAGGTCGCCCTCGTCCGAGAGGTCGTCGTGGGCGTGGGAGTGCCCCTCCTCCTCCGCGGGTACGACGGCCCTCAGCCCGAAGAACCGGTCGAAGACCTTGTCGAACACCTCGACGTCACGGCGATCCTTGACCAGCGTGACCGTGAGCGCGGCGCGCAGGAGCTCCCGCTCGGCGAGCACGCCGGGCTGCGCCGCCGCGTGCATCGCGTCGATCGCCTCCGAGACGCTCACCCGCATCCCGTGCAGGCGGAGCAGCCGGACGAACCGGTGCAGGGCTCCCTCCACGGCCCACCTCCCGCCGGCTCAGACCGGCCGACGCCGGGCGCCGGCCGCGAAGGAGCGCTGGCCCTTGTCGGCGCTGACGCTCCGGCTGGAGCCCGAGCCGCTGCCGGAGGGGCCGTAGTAGCTCTCGTCGTGCCGGCCGGGCTCGTCCTTCGCGGCCCGCTTGGCCCTGCCGTCGACGTCGCCGTCGGGGGACCGGTCCCCGTGCGGATGGTCGTGGCCGTGCCCGTGGTCCATGGCCGTGGCCGTGCCCGTGTCCGAGCGAGTCCGGGACCGTCGCGTTCGGGTCGACGAGCCGGGGGAGCGCGGCGGCGGCCCGGCGCAGGTCGCGCTCGTACTTCACGACGACGTTGAGGGTCTGCCCGAGCACCTCGCCCTCGAGCTCGCTGACCCCGAGCACCGCCAGCGTGCGAGCCCAGTCGATGGTCTCGGAGATGCTCGGCGCCTTGCGCAGCTCGAGCTCGCGCAGGCCGCGCACGATCTCCACCAGCCGAACCGCCAGCGCCTCGGGCAGGCCGGTGTCCTTGCTCCGCACGATCTCCAGCTCGCGCTCGGCGGTCGGGTAGTCGAGGAACAGGTGCAGGCAGCGCCGCTTCAGCGCCGCCGACAGGTCGCGGGTGTTGTTCGAGGTGAGCACGACGTACGGCAGCGCCTTCGCGCGCACCGTGCCGATCTCGGGGATGGAGATCTGGAACTCCGAGAGCAGCTCGAGCAGAACCGCCTCGAGGGCCTCGTCCGCCCGGTCGACCTCGTCGATGAGCAGCACGACCGGCTGCTCGGAGGTGATCGCCTCCAGCAGCGGGCGCGGGGCGAGGAACCGCTCGGAGAAGAACACGCTGTCCTGCTTGGCGATCCGCTCGACTGCCTCGGTCAGGTCGGCGGCGTCCTCGACGACCTGGCCGATCTTCTCGCGCAGGATCTGGGTGTAGAGCAGCTGCTTGCCGTAGTCCCACTCGTAGAGCGCCTTGGACTCGTCCTGGCCCTCGTAGCACTGCAGCCGCAGCAGCCGGCGGCCCGTGGCCTCGGCGAGCGTCTGGGCGAGCTGGGTCTTGCCGACGCCGGCCGGCCCCTCGAGGAGCAGCGGCTTGCCGAGCCGGGACTGGAGGAACACCGTCGTCGCCAGCCGGTCGTCGGCGAGGTACCCCTGCTCGGCGAGCCGTCCCTTGGCGTCGGCCACGTCTGCGAAGTCGTCCGTCACGCTGCTCCTTCGATGGTGGAGAGAACGCTGGTTGAGGTGCCCGCGCTGGTTGAGGTGCCCGAGCCGCTGGTTGAGGTGCCCGAGCCGCTAGGCGAGGGCCTCGAAACCTCCGCAGCGAAGGCACAGAGGTTTCGAGGCGGCTTCGCACGCTCCGCCGCACCTCGACCAACTGGGTGCCGCACCTCAACCAGCGTTCGGGTGGGTGCGAAGCCGTTCAGCCGAGCAGGTCGTCGAGGTCGCCGTTCATGGCGTGGTCGACCACCGGACGGACCGTCTCGAACGTGCACTCCTTGGCGTTGCCCGGCGTGCAGGCGTCACCGAGGACGTGCTTGGTGATCCGGTCGACGTCGTCGCTGTCGCCCGTGATCGTCTTCGCCTTCTCGTAGAACTTGGTGGGGCCGGTGCCCAGCCGGTTCTTCGAGTAGCTGTCCTGGGTCACGTCGGTGAACTTCTCCGGGATCCCGACGTCGCGCAGCAGCCGGATCGACGCGGCGAGTGCGGCCTCGGCGGCCTGCACGTCGGTCATGCCGTGCGTGTCGATGCTCATCGCGCGGGCGATGTCGGCGAACCGCTTGTAGGCGACCGGCATGTTGAACGCCCACACGCGCGGCAGGGCGATCGCGTTGTTGAGGCCGTGGTGGGTGTCGTAGAACGCGCTCACCGCGTGCGAGATCGAGTGGATGATCCCGAGGCCGCCTGAGTTGAACGCCTGGGCGGCGATGTACTGCGCGTACATCATCCCCTCGCGGCCGGGCAGGTCCTGGCCGTTCCAGACCGCGGCCCGCAGGTTCTCGCTGGTCAGCTTGATGGCGTGCAGCGCGTTGCCGAGCGACGGCTGGAAGTTCAACCGGGAGACGTAGGGCTCGCTGGCGTGCGCCAGGACGTCGAAGCCGCACTGGGCGGTGTAGTCGATCGGGCAGTCGAAGTAGAGCACCGGGTCGTCGATGGCGAGCGTGGTCACGGACGCGTCGTCGAACGCGACGTACTTGTGCGGGTTGTCCGGGTCCGTGGTGGTGTCGGTGATGACGTAGGCCCACGAGGTCTCCGAGCCGGTGCCCGCCGTCGTGGACACCGCGATGTGCGGCGGGTTCTTCGGGTTCTCGGACATGTTGAAGCCCTCGAACTCGTTGACGTTGCGCCCGTCGTGCGCGACCGAGACACGCGCACCCTTGCAGGCGTCGTGGGAGGAGCCGCCGCCGATGGAGACGAACGAGTCGCAGCCGTTCTCGGTGTAGAGCCCGACCGCGTCCATGACGTTGTAGTCCTTGGGGTTGGACTCGACCTTGTCGTACACGACCACGTCGAGGCCGTGGTACTTCATCGACTCGACGATCTTGTTCACGATGTCCGAGCCGCGCAGGCCGGACGTCATCACCAGGGTCTTCTTGAACCCCAGCTTGAGCGCCTCGGGGCCGATCATCTCGTGCGCGCCGGGACCCATCAGGGCCCGGGGGAACGGGTGGAACTCCTTGATGGGGAACGGTTTGAGTAGCTCGTCTACCTGCATCCTGGGCCTCCTGCGGGTGGAACTTCTGGACGCTTGCGAACGTAGGAGCGTCGTGCGTCAGGGCACAGACGAGGATCGGGAAACGGGCCGTGCGGGCCAGCCCGAGGCTGCCCGGTGGTGGGGCCGGACCTCTCCGCCCGGACAGGTGCCCGCGATCCCTGCCGAGGGGTGTGCATCCGGAGCCCGCGCAAATAGCGTGTGAGGCACCTGATCCACCCGACCCGACCCAGGAAGCGGTGCTGCGATGACCGACCCCGTTGAGACCCCGACCGAGACCGACACCCCCGTCTCCGAGCTGGCCGAGACGGCCCTGGTCGAAGAGGTGTCCATCGACGGGATGTGCGGCGTCTACTGATGCCTACCGCCCCGTCAACGGCACCGTCAGCAGCAGGCACCGTCTCGCCGATGCTCGGTGAGGCCTGGCGGCTGGACGGCTCGGTGGCGCTGCGCCCCGAGCCGTTCGGCGCCCTCGCCTACCACTTCGGCACCCGCCGGCTCAGCTTCCTCAAGACGCCCGAGCTCGTCGACCTCGTACGAAACCTGGCCTCTGGAACAGTCCGCGACGCCTTGGTCGCCTCGGGGGTGCCCGAGCCGCACTGGCCGGCCTACACCCGCGCCCTCGAAGGCCTCGCGGCCGGCGGCATGATCACCAGGAGAGAGACGCCATGACGATCCTCGAGGAACGCCCCGCACCGGCGCCGGGCCGGCTGGTGGACCAGTTCGAGCGGGGGCTCGACGCCCCGATCTGCCTGACCTGGGAGCTGACCTACGCCTGCAACCTCGCGTGTGTGCACTGCCTGAGCAGCTCGGGCCGTCGCGACCCCGACGAGCTCAGCACCGCGGAGTGCAAGGCGCTCATCGACGAGTTCGAGCGGATGCAGATCTTCTACGTGAACATCGGCGGCGGCGAGCCGACGGTGCGCCCGGACTTCTGGGAGCTGCTCGACTACGCCGTCGAGCACCACGTGGGCGTGAAGTTCTCGACCAACGGCTTCCGGATCACGCCCGAGCGGGCCGCGAAGCTGGCGGCCACGGACTACGTCGACGTGCAGATCTCTCTGGACGGCGCGACCGCCGAGGTCAACGACCCGGTTCGGGGCGCAGGCACCTACGACGCCGCGATGCGCGCGATGGCGAACCTGCAGGCCGCCGGGATGCGCGACTTCAAGATGTCGGTGGTCTGCACGCGGCAGAACATCGGCCAGCTCGACGAGTTCAAGGCGATCGCCGACCGCTACGGCGCCCAGCTGCGGCTGACCCGGCTGCGCCCGTCCGGCCGCGGCGCCGACGTCTGGGAGGAGCTGCACCCACTGCCGGAGCAGCAGCGGCAGCTCTACGACTGGCTGGTCGCCAACGGCGACAAGGTGCTGACCGGCGACTCGTTCTTCCACCTCTCGGCGTACGGCGAGGCGCTGCCCGGCCTGAACCTCTGTGGCGCCGGGCGGGTGGTCTGCCTGGTCGATCCGGTCGGCGACGTGTACGCGTGTCCGTTCGCCATCCACGACCGGTTCAAGGCCGGCAACGTGCGCAGCGCCCAGGCGGAGCTCACCGACTTCGACACCGTCTGGAAGACCTCGCCACTGTTCCTCGAGCTGCGCGAGCCGCAGAACGGCGGCGCCTGCACGAAGTGCTCGGCCTACGACTCCTGCCGGGGCGGCTGCATGGCCGCCAAGTTCTTCACCGGTCTGCCGCTCGACGGCCCGGACCCGGAGTGCGTGAAGGGCAACGCCGGTGACCCCGGCGGCCTCCGGCCGCAGCCGTCCCAGGACCACTCGCACACCGGCACCGTCCGCAACGCCCCGGTGCCGCTGACGCTGCTGACGAGGGCCCCGGACCGGGCCTGCGACGAGAACCCGCTCACCGGGATCGGCGGCTGATCACGATGCGCGGGTCCGCGGCGCCGCCGGCCGCGTCGCTCGGACTGGGACAGCAGCGCTGGCCCCGGCTCGACCCTGGTGAGGTGCTGCTGCTCGTCCCGGTCGGCTCGGTCGAGCAGCACGGCCCGCACCTGCCGCTGGCCACGGACACGATGATCGCCAACGCGGTCACCCGAGCGGCGGCGGAGCGGCTCGACGCGACCGGCACCACGGTCCTGGTCGCGCCGTCGGTCAACTACGGCGCGAGCGGCGAGCACGAGGGGTTCCCCGGCACCGTCTCGATCGGGCACGAGGCACTGTTCCTGCTGCTCGCGGAGTACGGCCGCTCGGCCGCCCGCTGGGCCGGCGGCGTCATCTTCGTCAACGGCCACGGCGGCAACACCGCGACCCTGACCAAGGTGGTCGACCTGCTCCGCTACGAGGGCCGGGCGGTCGCCTGGACCTCCACCGCGCTGCCCGACTCCGACGCCCATGCCGGCGAGACCGAGACCTCGATCCTGCGGTTCCTCGCTCCCTGGTCGGTGCGCGTCGACCTGATGGCGCCCGGAGCGACCGAGCCGGTGGCCGAGCTGATGCCGCGCCTCAAGGCCGAGGGCGTGCGCAGCGTGTCCGCCAACGGCGTGCTCGGCGACCCGACCGCCAGCAGCGTCGAGCACGGCCGCGAGCTCTTCGACCGGATGGTCCGCAACCTCGTCGCCGAGCTGACCGCCCTCGACGTGGGCCAGAACGGCCGCCTCGCGGGCGTCGTCCCGCGCCGGGAGCCTCTGGGCACGCCGTGAACGACGCACCGGTGGCCCTGGTGACGGGCGCGGCCCGCGGCATCGGCGCGTCCGTCGTACGCCGGCTGCTGGCGCGGGGGTTCGTCGTGCACGCCCTCGACTCGTGCGCCGGCACGTCCGCAGGTACGACGTACCCGCTCGCCACCCGCGCGGACCTGGACGCGCTCGTCGCGCTCGACCCGGACCGGGTGGTGCCCGTCGTGGCCGACGTCCGCGACCTCGCGGCGCTCACCGCCACCGCCGACCGTGCCGTCGTGACGTACGGCTCGCTCGACGTCGTCGTGGCCGGCGCCGCGGTGATGGCCGGCGGTGTCCCGCTGTGGCAGACCACCCCCGAGGACCTCCGGTTGCTCTGGGAGACCGACGCGCTCGGCGTCTGGAACACCGCGCACGCGACGGTCCCGCACCTGCTCCGCTCCGAGCGGTCGCCTTCGTTCGTGGCCGTCGCGTCCGCCGCGGGGGAGCGCGGGCTGTGGCACCTGACGGCCTACTGCATGGCCAAGCACGCCGTGGTCGGGATCGTGCGCGGCCTGGCCGCCGACCTCAAGGGCACCGGCGTGACCGCGTGCGCGGTGGCGCCGGGCTCCACCGACACCGAGATGCTGCGGGCGACCGCCGACCTCTACGGCGTGAAGGTCGAGGAGCTGGCCCAGGCGCAGGCCACCGGGAGGCCGCTCGACCCGGACGAGGTGGCCGCGGTCGTCGAGTTCGCGGCGACGGCCGGCCCGGTCGTGCACGGGTCCGTGGTGAGCGCGGACGGGGGGTTCCGGTGAGGACGCCGGCCCTGCCCGTGGGGTTCACGGTCCGGCTGGGGCGGGACACCCGGGCGGCCGACGGCGGCCGGACGCTGCTCGGCGGCTCCGGCGCGGTGCTGCACCTGCTCCCGCGGGCCCGGGCGATGCTCGCCGACGGGACGCTGGTGGCCCGCGACGCCGACTCCGGCTCCGTGGCCCGGCTGCTGCTCGACCGCGGCCTGGCCGACCCGGTGTGGCCGTCGGCGCCGTGCGACGACGCCGCCGTCGACGACGTGACGGTCGTGGTGCCCGTGCAGGACCGGCCCCGCCAGCTCGCCCGGTTGCTCGACGCGCTCCCGTCGACGCTGCCCGTCGTCGTGGTCGACGACGGCTCCGCGGACCCCGGCCCCACCCGCGCGGTCGCGTCCGAGTTCGGCGCGCGGCTGCTGCGGCACGACACCGGCCGCGGCCCGGCGGCCGCCCGCAACACCGGTCTCGCCGCCGTCCTGACCGACCACGTCGCGTTCCTCGACTCCGACGTGGTGCCGGTGCGCGGCTGGCTCGCGCTGCTGCGCCGGCACCTCGACGACCCGGCGGTCGGCATCGTGGGTCCTCGCGTGCTCGGGGCGGAGCCGCGTCCCGACGACGGCTGGCTGTGTCGCTACGAGGCCGCCCGGTCCTCGCTCGACCTCGGGCCCCGGCCCGCGCCGGTGCAGCCGCTGGGCCGGGTGGCCTACCTGCCCAGCGCGGCGCTGCTCGCCCGGCGGGAGGCGCTGGGCTCCGGGTTCGAGGACGACCTCCCGGTGGCCGAGGACGTCGACCTGGTGTGGCGGGTGCACGACGCCGGCTGGCGGGTCCGCTACGAGCCGGGGGCCGCCGTACGCCACGACCACCGGACCACGCTCGGTGCCCTGGCTGCGGCGCAAGGCCTACTACGGCTCCGGAGCGGCGCTGCTCGCCGAGCGGCACGGCTCCGACGTCGCGCCGATGGTGCTCAACCCGTGGACCGCCGCGCTCACGGTCGCCGTGCTCGCCCAGCGGCGCTGGTCACCACCGGCCGCCGCGGTGGTCTTCGTCGGGGTCGTCGCCTCGGTGTCCCGCAAGCTCAGGAGCGGCGACACCCCGGTGCGCACCGCCGCCGGCCTGACCGCCATGGGTGCCGCGTCCGCGTTGCAGCAGACCGCGTCCGCGCTGACCCGGCACTACTGGCCGCTCGCGGTGCTCGCCGCGACCCGGTCCTCCCGGGCCCGTCGGGCCCTGGCCGTCGCGGCCGTCGCTGACGCGCTGCTCGACTACCGCCGCAAGCACCCCGACCTCGACCCGGTGCGGTTCGCCGTCGCCCGCCGGCTCGACGACCTCGCCTACGGCACCGGCCTCTGGGCCGGCGCCCTCCGGGCGCGCAGCCCCCGCGCGCTCGTCCCCGCGTTCCGTGGATTCCCCGTCAGGAGAGGCACCTCATGAGCAAGAGCACCTGGTTCGAGACCGTCGCCGAGGCGCAGCGCCGCGCGAAGAAGCGGCTCCCGCCGTCGGTGTACGGCGCCCTGCTGGCCGGCTCGGAGGCGGGCACGTCGTACTCCGACAACACCGCGTCGTTCGCCCAGCTCGGGTTCGCGCCGCACGTCGCCGGGGCCTCGGCCAAGCGCGACCAGGCGACGACCGTGATGGGGCAGAACATCTCGATGCCGGTCATCGTGTCGCCCACCGGGGTGCAGGCCGTGCACCCCGACGGCGAGGTCGCGGTGGCACGGGCGACCGCCGCGCGGGGCACGGCGATGGGCCTGTCGTCGTTCGCCAGCAAGCCCGTCGAGGACGTGGTCGCGGCGAACCCGCAGACGTTCTTCCAGATGTACTGGATGGGCAGCAAGGACGACATGCTCGCCCGGATGGAGCGGGCCAGGTCGGCCGGCGCCGTCGGCCTGATCGCCACCCTCGACTGGTCCTTCTCGCACGGCCGCGACTGGGGGAGCCCGTCGATCCCCGAGAAGATGGACCTCAGGACGATGCTGAAGTTCGCCCCCGAGGGCCTCCGGCGGCCGCGGTGGCTGCTCGACTTCGCCCGCGCCGGCGGGCCGCCGGACCTCACCGCCCCCAACCTGGCCGAGGGCGCGACGCCCGCGCCGACCTTCTTCGGCGCCTACGGCACCTGGATGATGACGGAGCCGCCGTCCTGGGAGGACGTCGCCTGGATGCGCGAGCAGTGGGGCGGACCCTTCATGCTCAAGGGCGTCTGCCGGGTCGACGACGCGCGGCGGGCGGTCGACGCCGGCGTCACCGCGATCTCGGTGTCCAACCACGGCGGCAACAACCTCGACGGCACGCCCGCCCCGATCCGGGTGCTGCCCGCGGTCGCCGAGGCGGTGGGCGGCGACGTCGAGGTGCTGCTCGACGGAGGGATCCGCCGCGGCTCCGACGTGGTCAAGGCGGTCGCCCTCGGCGCCCGTGCGGTGATGATCGGCCGGGCCTACCTGTGGGGGCTGGCCGCCAACGGCCAGGCCGGCGTCGAGAACGTCCTCGACATCCTGCGCGGCGGCATCGACTCCGCCCTGCTCGGCCTCAACCACTCCTCCATCCACGACCTCGGCCCCGACGACGTGGTCGCCCCCGACGGGTTCTTCCGGGCCCTCGGCACCTGACCCCTGTCTCGCCGACCCGCCACCCGGCGTACGACGTCCAGGGTCGGCGCATGAGCCTGTCGGACCTCCTCGCCGCGGAGTACGGCGCGATCGGCGCCCTGGTCGCCGGCCGGGAGGCGCGCGACTTCCTGCGGCCGACCGGGGCGTCGGCCTGGTGCGTGCAGGACCTGCTGTTCCACCAGCTGCTCGACGCGCAGCGGGCGCTCGTCACCATCACCTCCCCGTCGGACGCGCAGCCGGACCGGGACGCCGTGACCTACTGGCACGAGTACCACCCGCCCGCGGCGACGGCGGGGCGCGGCGCACGCCCGGTTCGTGCGGCGGTCAACAGGCCGACCAGGTGACGGGTCGGCGCAACAGGGTCAGCCCCACACGTCCTCGGCGACCTCCACCACCAGCCGGAGCTTGGCCATCTCCTCGTCGAGGGTGAGGGTGTTGCCCTCGACGGTGGAGGAGAAGCCGCACTGCGGGGAGAGGCAGAGCTGGTCGAGCGGGACGAACCTCGACGCCTCGTCGATGCGGCGCTTCAGGTCGTCCTTGTCCTCGAGCGTGCCGTTCTTGGTGGTCACCAGCCCGAGCACCACCTGCTTGCCGGGCGGGACGAACCGCAGCGGCTCGAAGCCGCCGGACCGCTCGTCGTCGTACTCCAGGAAGAACCCGTCGACCGCGAGCTCGGAGAACAGCGCCTCCGCCACGAAGTCGTAGCCGCCCTCCGCGGCCCACGAGGACCGGTAGTTGCCCCGGCACATGTGGGTCGTGAGGTGCAGACCCTCGGGCCGGTCGGCGACCGCCGCGTTGATGGTGCGGATGTACTGCTCGTGCTGGTGCTCCGCGTCCGCCCCCTGCGCGGCGACGAGCTCGCGCTGCTTCGGGTCGTTGAGGTAGGCCAGCGACGTGTCGTCGAGCTGGAGGTAGGTGCAGCCCAGCTCCGCGACCCGGCGCAGCTGCTCGGCGTACGCCGCCGACAGGTCGTCCCAGAACGGGCCGAGCTCGGGGTAGACGCTCTCGTCGATCGCGGCCCGCCCGCCGCGGTAGTGCACCATGCTCGGCGACGGGATGGTCAGCTTGGGCGTCAGCCCCGGCGCGGTCTGCCGGACGGTCTCCTGGAGGAAGGCGAACGCGTCCCCGAAGATCGTCTCGCCGAGCCGCACCCGGTCGTGCACGCGCAGCGCGGCGGACTCGAAGTCCAGGTCGCCGTCGGCGTTGTGGAAGTGCACCTGCAGCTTCTCGTCGGTGCTGTCGACACCTTCCAGCTGGTAGATGAAGTCCATGTGCCACGACGTACGACGCATCTCGCCGTCCGTCGCGGTCTGCAGGCCGGCGTCACGCTGCAGGGCCACGACCTCGGCGACGGCCCGGTCCTCCTGGTCCCGCAGGGCGTCGTCGTCGATCTCGCCGGCGGCGTGCCGGGCGCGGGCGTCCAGCAACTGTTTCGGCCGGAGCAGGCTACCGACGTGGTCGGCACGGAACGGTGGGCGGTCTCGCCAGGTCTCGGGCACGCGTCCTCCTCGGTCGGCTCCCCGGTTCGCTGGGTCTCACCGGCACCATGCCCGTCCGTCCCGGGTGGCATGCGTCGCACGCCGGTCGGGCCCGTGGTCCCACCGGGCCATGTCAGATATATCCGTTCGGGTGACGGCGCCGCACCCCTGAGTGGGCCTAGACTGGTCCGCGTCAGGTGAGCGCCGCGATTCGGAGAAGCTTTCCGGGGAGGCCGCAGAGCTCACAGGTGTGGAAAGCCGTGACACTCCAGAGGGCGGGGGGCCGCCATCCGGAGGCCGTCAGGGCAGGCGAGAGGCCACGTCTGTGGAGCATGCACGTTGCGCGTACTGCCGCAATCCCATCCGGGCTCGCCAGCCCCAGGTGCAGCTGGCGCGCGCCGACATGTCGTTCCACGGTGACTGCTGGGTGACCCTGCACTCGACCGTGCAGCAGGGGTACGTCGACCGGGTGCGCGACGAGGGCATCGACTCGCTGCTCGAGCCCTACCAGCGCACCCAGATGGCGTCCTGGCTCCCGGAGGCTGCGATCGACGCCGCCGTGGAGAGCCTGACCGAGCACCTGGAGACGACGACCGTCCGCGACGACGCGGACGTCTGACCGCCCGCGCCACCGCGGGCAGCGAGCCGCCGGCGAGACCGACGGGGGTCTCGCCGGCAACCACCGCGGCGTCGACCCCGATGACGGGTTCGGCTGACACGGCCCGGACCCGCCCGGAGACTGGATGCATGCGTCGTCTCTCTCGGGCCCTGCTCGCAGCCCTGCCCCTGCTCGCCGCCACCGCGGCCGGGCCCGCACACGCCCAGTCGCCGGCCACCGCTGCCCGCGCGCTGCCGCCGGTCACGAAGCTGCTGGTGTTCGTCGAGGAGAACCACTCCCTCGACGGGATGACGGCGGGGATGCCGTACACCGCGAGCCTCGCCGAGCGCTACGGCTACGCCACCGACTACCACGCGATCCGGCACCCTTCGCTGCCCAACTACATCGCGATCGCCGCCGGGTCGACGTACGGCGTCGCCGACGACAAGGTGCCGGCCTACCACCGGCTCAGCGGCCGCTCGGTGTTCGGGCAGGCGCTGCGCAACCACCGGTCCGCCGCGACGTACGCCGAGTCGATGCCGGTGCCGTGCGGGCGGACCAACGCGGGCGCCTACGCCCCCAAGCACAACCCGTGGACCTACTTCGCCGGTGAGCGCACCGGCTGCCGGGCGCACGACCGGTCGATGAGCGCGTTCGGCTCCGACGTGGCTGCGGGCCGGCTGCCGCGCGTCGGGATGGTGGTGCCGAACCTGCGCCACGACGCCCACGACGGCTCCCTCGCCACCGCCGACACGTGGTTCAAGGCGCAGATGACGAAGGTGTTCGCCGGTCCCGACTGGAGGTCCGGCCGGCTCGCCGTGGTGCTGACCGCCGACGAGGACGACCACACGCAGGGCAACACCGTGCTCACCGTCGTCATCCACCCGAGCCAGGACCACCGGGTGGTGACGACCCGGCTCACGCACTACTCGCTCACCCGGTTGTACGACGAGGTGGCGGGCCTGCCCTACCTGCGCAACGCGGCGACGGCCCCCTCGATGGCGACCGCGTTCGGCCTGCCGCTCGGCTGAGCCGCACCTGCCCCGGGCGCGGGCCGACTCAGTCGGTGCGGCCCTCCCTCTTGATCTCCCGCACCACATGGTTCGGGATGTTCGGGTCGCTCGACTCCTCGTGCCGCTCGACGACGCGCTCCTTCTGGGCGGTCGCCCGGGCGTGCGCGATGACGGCGGCCCCCGCGACCATCAGGATCAGCCCGGCCACGCCGAGGTTGACCCCGGGCATGTCGTCCTTGACGGCGAACGCCAGCAGCGCGCCGAGCACCAGCAGCAACAGTCCAGGTCCCACGAGAGCAACCACCTTCCGAGCGGGCAGGTCCGCGCACAGGTCTACCCGAGTCCTGGCGGGGTATGCCACCGGGCCCCGGCCGGCGCGCCCGATCGGATCCGGACGGGCGGGGGGCCGCAAGCGGGTCTAGGCTCGAAGCATGAGCGCGGCGGAGCGTCACAACGTCACGGAGAGCGGCCGAGCCGACGGGCCGGCGATGGTGTTCGCGCACGGCTTCGGCTGTGACCAGCACATGTGGCGGTTCGTGGCGCCGGCGTTCGAGGACCGCTTCCGGGTCATCCTCTTCGACCACGCGGGGGCCGGCGGCAGCGCGCCGGACGCCTACGACGTCGCGCGGCACGGCTCGCTGCAGGGGTACGCCCAGGACGTCGTCGAGCTGTGCCGCGAGCTCGGGGTGACCGACGGGGTCTTCGTGGGGCACTCCGTCTCGGCGATGATCGGTGTGCTCGCGGACCTGCAGGCGCCCGAGCTCTTCGCGCGGCTGGTGCTGGTGGGCCCCTCGGCGCGCTACATCGACGACGAGGGCTACGTCGGCGGGTTCACCGAGCCCGACATCCGCGAGCTGCTCGACTCGCTGGACAGCAACTACCTCGGCTGGTCGAGCGTGATGGCGCCGACCATCATGGGCAACCCCGACCGCCCCGCCCTCGGCGAGGAGCTGACCGAGAGCTTCTGCCGCACCGACCCCGAGATCGCCGGCCGCTTCGCCCGGGTGACGTTCCTGTCCGACAACCGGGGGGACCTGCCGCGGGTGACGACCCCGACCCTCGTGCTCCAGTGCACCCAGGACGCCATCGCCCCGGCCGAGGTCGGACGGTACGTCGCCGACACGATGCCGAACGCCGAGCTGGTCATGCTCGACGCCACCGGCCACTGCCCCAACCTCAGCGCGCCCGAGGCGACGATCGCCGCGATGACGCGGTTCGTCGACGGGGCCACCGTCGGGCGATGAACCCGGAGGTTGCCACCGAGGCGTTCTACGCAGCCCTGCTCGACGACGACCCCGAGCAGCTCTACGACCGCGCCCCGTGCGGCTACCTCACGACCACGTCGGACGGCAGCATCGTCAAGGCCAACGCGACCTTCCTCGACCTGACCGGCTTCACCCGCGAGCAGCTCGTCGGCCGGCGCAGGTTCGCCGACCTGCTGAACGCGGGCGGACGGATCTACCACGAGACGCACTTCGCGCCGATGCTGCAGATGCAGGGCACCGTGCGGGAGGTGGCGTTCGACGTGGTCCGCGCCGACGGCAGCCGGCTGCCGGTGCTGGTGAACGCGGTCCTGGAGACCGCGCCGGACGGCGCGCCGCGGCGGATCCGGGTGGCGGTCTTCGACGCCACGCACCGCCGGGAGTACGAGCGGGAGCTGCTGCGGGCCAAGCAGCGTGCGGAGCGATCCGAGGCGCACGCCCAGGAGCTGGCCCGCACCCTGCAGTCCACGCTGATCCCGCCGTCTCCGCCCAACCTGCCGGGCCTCGAGGTGTCCGCGTCCTACCGGCCGGCCGGCGACGGCGAGGAGGTGGGCGGCGACTTCTACGACGTCTTCCAGATCGGTCCCGGTGACTGGGTGGTGGCCCTCGGCGACGTCTGCGGCAAGGGCGTCGAGGCGGCCGTCCTGACCGCCCTGGTCCGCTACACCCTGCGCGCACTCACCGTGCAGGAGCAGGCGCCGAGCGTCGTGCTCGCGGCCCTCAACCAGGTCCTGCTCGACGACGGCTCCGACCGGTTCTGCACCGTGGTGCTGGTGCGGCTCCGCCGCGACGACGACGGCTGGGTCGCCACCATCAGCGCCGGCGGGCACCCGCTCCCGCTGCACGTCGGCCGCGACAGCCCGGTGCGCGAGGTGGGCCAGTCCGGGTCGCTGGTCGGCGCGCTCCCACAGGTGCGGATGGCCGACACCGAGCTGCGCCTCGAGCCCGGCGACGCGCTGACGATGTACACCGACGGTGTCACCGAGGGCCGCCGCGGCCACGAGTTCTACGGCGAGCAGCGGCTGCGCGACGCCGTCGTCCGGCACCACGACGCGCACTACCCGGCCGAGGACATCGTCGCCGACGTGCTCGCGTTCCAGCACGGCACCGCCCGCGACGACATCGCCGTGGTCGTCGTACGCGTGCCCGCCCCTGACCCGATCGACATCCCGTTGAGCCCACCGCCACCCGACCGAACGGAGCCATCCTCGTGACCGACCCACGCGCCGGGACCACCGCCGAGCCGTCCGACCTCGTCGACGTCGCGCACCTCGTCACCAGCTACTACACGGGGGTGCCGGACCCCTCCGACCCCGACCAACGTGTCGCGTTCGGCACCTCCGGCCACCGGGGCAGCAGCCTCGACACGGCCTTCAACGAGACCCACATCGTGGCCACCACCCAGGCGATCTGCGACTACCGCGGCCAGCAGGGGTACGACGGGCCGCTGTTCGTCGGACGCGACCCGCACGGGCTGTCCGAGCCGGCCTGGGCCTCCGCCCTGGAGGTGCTCGCCGCCAACGACGTGACCGTCCTCGTCGACGACCGCGACGGCTACACCCCGACCCCCGCCGTGTCGCACGCGATCCTGCGCGCCAACCGCGGCAAGTCCGCGCAGTCGGGCGGGCTGGCCGACGGCATCGTCGTCACCCCGTCCCACAACCCGCCGCGCGACGGCGGGTTCAAGTACAACCCGCCGCACGGCGGACCCGCCGACACCGACGCCACCAAGTGGATCGCCGACGCCGCGAACACCTACATCGAGAAGGGCCTCGAGGGCGTGCGCCGGGTGCCGTTCACCCGGGCACGCGCCGCCGCCGCGCCGTACGACTTCCTCGGCACGTACGTCGACGACCTGCCGCACGTCGTCGACCTCGCCAAGGTCAAGGAGGTGGGGATCCGCATCGGCGCCGACCCGCTCGGCGGCGCGTCGGTGGCCTACTGGGGCGAGATCGCCGACCGGCACGGGCTCGACCTGACCGTGGTCAACCCGCTCGTCGACCCGACCTGGCGGTTCATGACCCTCGACTGGGACGGCAAGATCCGGATGGACTGCTCGTCCCCGTCGGCGATGGCGTCGCTGATCAAGCAGAAGGACGCCTACCAGATCGCCACCGGCAACGACGCCGACTCCGACCGGCACGGCATCGTCACCCCGGACGGCGGGCTGATGAACCCGAACCACTACCTCGCGGTCGCCATCGGCTACCTGTACGGCGGCGGTCGGCCGGACTGGCCCGCGGACGCCGTGATCGGCAAGACGCTGGTGTCGTCGTCGATGATCGACCGGGTCGCGCAGCACGTCGGCCGCACGCTGACCGAGGTGCCGGTCGGCTTCAAGTGGTTCGTGCCCGGGCTGCTCGACGGCTCGGTCGCGTTCGGCGGCGAGGAGTCCGCGGGTGCGTCGTTCCTGCGCTTCGACGGCACCGTGTGGACCACCGACAAGGACGGCATCATCCTGGCGCTGCTCGCCTCGGAGATCCTCGCCGCGACCGGTCAGTCACCGTCCGAGCACTACGCCGCGCTCACCGCGCAGTACGGCGACCCGGCCTACGCCCGGGTCGACGCGCCCGCCAACCGCGAGCAGAAGGCCAAGCTCGCCGCGCTCTCGCCGGACGACGTGAAGGCCTCCACGCTGGCCGGCGAGGAGATCACCGCGAAGCTCACCGAGGCGCCCGGCAACGGCGCCAAGATCGGCGGCCTCAAGGTGACCACCGAGAGCGCGTGGTTCGCCGCCCGGCCGTCCGGCACCGAGGACGTCTACAAGATCTACGCCGAGTCGTTCCGGGGCCCCGACCATCTGGCCCAGGTGCAGGCCGAGGCGCGTGAGGTGGTGTCCGCGGCGCTCGGGGGCTGATGCGCTCAGGGCCCGGATCGGGCCGATCGGACAGCGAGCGTAGAACGCCGCCGCCTCGTCACCCCTCGGTGTCGAACACAGGCAGGTGGTGATCCCGTCATGACTGCACCTCGATGACGGACAGCGTGTTGCCGGACGGGTCGGTGAACCAGGCGATCAGCGGGCCGCCCTGGCGGAAGATGCCCTTCTCGTCGGTGGCCATCGGCGTCCCGGCGTACCTCTCGAACACCACCCCGCGCTCCGTGAGGCCGTCGACCGCGGCCTCGATGTCGGGCACCGGGAAGTTCAGCATCGTGTACGACGCCGCCTGGTGGTTCGGGGACGGGTAGACGAGCACGTCCTTGCCGCCGGCGAGCTTGAGGGAGAAGCCCGGGCCGCCGTCCTCGACGGTCAGCCCCAAGGTGTCGGCGTAGAACGTGCGCGCGGCGTCGAGGTCGTTCACGGAGAAGCCGCTGAAGGCCAAGCTGTCCTGCAACATGACGGGTCCTTTCGTCGTCGTCCTCCCAAGCAGACCGCGTGCGGCGCCGAAAGTCATCGGTCCTGCTGTTCCGGGGACACCGAGGCCCTGGCGGCCGCGCCGGTACCACCAGCGGTCGAGCTCGCCGGAACGAGCGGCAGGCTCGCGTCGTCGTCGTTGGCCGCCGCCGAACACACAGGCGCCCGGCGAAGGCCGCCATGTGCGCGCGAGCCACAGCAGGACGAAGCGCAGACCTGCACCCACCGAACAGTGCGAAGGTCCCAGCAACCGGCCCCCGCCGCTTGCCGTCTCCGGCGGCTGGTCAAGGTCGCACGTCGACGCCACGAGAAGCCGCGTGAGGCGAGCCGAGCGTGATCATCATCGCCGGCTGCACCTCGGGCCGACGGCGCCCGAGCGGGCGGTCGGAGAAGATCGGATGGAGGATGAGGGACGCCTACAGGCACACGCGGACGCGCTCACTGAACCGCTCGTCGCTCGAGCGCCGCCTCGAGAGCGGGGCGGACCCGCGACCAGGCGAAGGGTTCCGCCGTCGCGCGGGCCGCGGCTCCGAGGCGGTCCGCGAGCGCGGGCTCGCCAAGCAGCCGACCAAGCGCTCCAGCCATAGCGGCCGGATCGTTGGGCGGTACGAGGAACCCGTTTTCCCCGTCGCGCACGAGATCGCGGATCCCCGCGACCGGTGTCGCGACCACCGGCCGTGCGTGCGCCATCGCCTCGAGCAGCACGTTCGGCAGCCCCTCGCCGCGCCGCGAGGCGAGCGCCACGCACGCCGCACCCGCGTAGAGCGTCGCGAGCCGCGTGCCGTCCACCGCGCCCTCGAAGCGCACATCGGCGTGCATTGTGCTCGCCAGCGCCTCGAGCCGCTCGCGCTCGGGGCCTCTACCGGCGATCGTGAGGGCGGCGCCGCACGCGGCGGCGGCAGCGATCACCGTGTCCATGCCCTTCTCGGGGATCAACCGGCCGACGGCGAGCACGCGCGTCCCGCGCGGGGGCGGCGCGGCGGGCAGGTCGAGCCCATTCGGCACAACGTCGAGACGCTCCCGCAGCGCGTCGGCCGCACGGGGCGAACGCGCAGCCAACTCCTCGAGCAGACCGGCGCGGTTCTCCTCTGTCTGGACGAGCACGCCACGCGCTCTCGCCCATACCCTGGGTGAGAGCTTCCGCGTGACTCCCGGGCGCGATAGCCGGTACTCCTCCTCGCCGCGGATCCACACCACGGCAGGGATGCCGTGGCGACGCTGGATGCGCACCCCCGCGAAGCCGCTCACGAACGTCTGGAAGCAGAGCAGGAGATCGGGGCGCGGCTCGATCCCGAGTACCGCGCGCTCGATCGCCATCAGGTCGAGCGCGGTGCGAGCGAGTGGTAGGCGCGATACACCGAGGCGTACCACGTCGAACCCGTCGCGCGCGGGGTCGCGCGGTTGCGGTGCATTGTCGCGGCGCGTGATCACGGTGACGCGGTGGCGGTCGGCGAGCAGTCGCGCCCAGCCCTCGGCTTGGATCTCCGCCCCCCCGATCGGACCAGGTGGAAAACGACCGATAAGGATCGCGAGATTCATGCGGGGGCTACGTCCCCGCGCGCACCCGGGTGAGCTGCGCTCGCGAGGCCGGCTCCGTCCGTGGGGCCATCCAGCGTCTCCCGCGGGCGGTCCACGAAGGTCTGCGCCCACAGTTCGAGGCACACGAGCGCCCACGTCTGTCGCGCTCGCACCTGGTCGCGCACCCCGCGCCCGGCGAGCACCGTCTCAACGCCTCGGGGATCGAGCCACCCCCGCGCGATGCGTCCGTGGATCGAGCAGCACGCCGCGCGCGAGAGCCCCGAAGTCGGTCCCGAGCCAGCGCTCGAGCGGCATGCCGAAGCCCTGCTTCCCGCGCGCCAGCGTCTCGGGCGGCAGCAGGTCGCGCACGCTCTCCTTCAAGATCCATTTGGTGACGTCGCCCTTGAGCTTGTGCTCGAACGGGATGCGCGCCGCGAACTCGAGCACCTTGTGGTCGAGTAGCGGGACGCGGACCTCGAGCCCGTGCTGCATCGACGTGCGGTCCACCTTGGTGAGCACGTCGTCGGTCATGTAGGTCATCGCGTCGAGGTAGAGCAGCGCCGGGACGTCGCCCGCGACGCCCGCTGCGTGGGCGTGGTGGGCGCGCGCCGCGACGTAGGGGTCGTGGGTGCGCAGGCGCTCGCGCAGGTCCGACGTGAGCACGGCACGCAGCTCGCGCGGCGGGAAGAACGACGTCACGTGCAGGTGCCGATCAACGGTGTTCATCGAGGCGCGCTGGAACTTCCGCCCCAGCGGATGATCGGGACGGAGCAGCGCCGCCGCCCGCGCCGGCCAGTCGGCGCACCGGATGCGGGATCGCGTCGAGCGAGCCGTACTTACGCGACCAGCCGTAGGTGGTGTAGCCGGCGAAGGTCTCGTCGCCGCCATCCCCTGACATCGCCACTGTCACGTGGCGGCGTGCCATTTGGGAGACATACCACGTAGGGATCATCGAGGCGTCAGCGAACGGCTCATCCATTGCCCAGACGAGCCGCGGCAGCAACTCGAGCGCCTGCGGCCGCACGACGCACTCGTGGTGGTCGGTGCCCAGGTGGCGCGCCACGCGGCGCGCGTGCTCCAGTTCGGATACGTCCTCCTCCTCGAAACCAATGCTGAACGTCTTGATCGGCTCGGACACCGCCTGTGCCATCAGCGCCACGACGGCGCTCGAGTCGATGCCGCCCGAGAGGAAGGCGCCGAGCGGCACGTCGGCCACGAGCCGTAGCCGCACCGCCTCGGCGAGCAGGGCGCGCAGCCGCTCGCGGTACCACTCCTCGGAATGGCCTGGATTCGGTGCCACTGGGAGCGACCACCAGCGCATGACCCGCGGGCCTCGCTCGTCGACCGTCAAGGCATGGGCGGGCGGGAGCTTCCGGATGCCCGCCCAGATCGTGCGCGGCGAGGGAATGTACTGGAACGTGAGGTAGTCGGCGACCGCCTGCTCGTCCACCTCGCGCGGCACCGTGGGGTCGAGCAGCAGCGCCTTCAACTCCGAGGCGAACACGATCCGCTCGCCGTCGTCGTGCCAGTAGAGCGGTTTGATGCCGAGACGGTCGCGCGCGATCAGCATGCGGCGCCGCGGACGGTCGTACAGCGCGAACGCGAACATGCCGCGCAGGTGCTCGAGCAGCCCTTCCCCGTGCTCTTCGTACAGATGAAGCAGCGCCTCGGTGTCGGAGGCACCGCGGAAGCGGTGGCCGCGCGCGGCGAGCGTCGACTTGAGCTCCGGCCAGCCGTACAACTCGCCGTTGTACGTCACCCACAGCGACTCGTCCTCGTTGGGCATCGGCTGGTGGCCGCCCGGCGAGAGATCCACGATCGCGAGCCGGCTGTGCCCGAGAGCGACCGGGCCCTCGCTCCACACGCCGTGGCTATCGGGCCCGCGATGACGCATCGCCGAGCTGATTCGTGCCGTCAGCTCGCGGTCGGCGACTCCGCCGCGGTAGTGGAACACCCCATTGATGCCACACATGCGTCAGAGCACTCTCGGCGACTGACCGGGAGAAGTGAGAATCGCTTCGCTGCGGGCCTGCCCGATGGAACCGGCCGTGCTCCCGCCATAGTGGTCGTCGAAGGTCCCGTGGAGCAGCCCGTAGTAGGGGTAGTGGGGCTGGCGGATCATACGGTTCCGTACCGTCGAGGCGTCCAGCGCCACGTCGCCCGAGCGACGAGGTCGAACGCGTCGTTCACCACCTTGTCCGGCCGCCAAAGATCCACGTCTTAGTCCCCTCGCGCCGGCAGATGCTAGACCCGGAACGCTACCGCTCCCCGCGAGACCGCTCAATCACCCTTCGGGCCGGATTGCCGACGAGCACTTGCGGGGTGAACCCGGGCAGCGCGCGGTCGAAGCGCACGGCCTCCTCGTCGGAAGCGAGCGGGAGCGGCGCGTGCGCTCGCTCGCGAGGCCGGGGAGTGTGCCCCGGGCCACTCCGTGCAGGCCGGACGCAGGTGCACGAGCGTCGGCTCGGGCGGGCCTCGTCCAGCGGCTGCTCGGAAGATGCGGACGGGCACGAATGGGCACGAATGGGCACGCTGGTGTGCCCCCGGTTGGGTCGAGAGTTTTTCGACCGCCGCGCGGTTCGCGACGAGGACGACATCGACGCACCGAACGCGGGCAACCGGGCGTGGTACGGCGGGGCACTGACGCCGGACCTGTTCTCGGTCGACGACGGGGCCCGCCGCGATGCTGGTCGCCGAGATCGACGGGCGAGGTGGGTCGGCTACGCGCACGGCGTCCGGCACGGCGTCCCGTCCGGTCTCCGGGGGATCGGCTGGGTCAACGTGCTCCCCGAGGCTCGCCGCAGCGGGCGGGCGCGGCGCTCTGGCAGGCGGTCCTCGGCGTCCGCACGCCCGACCGGGTGAAGGGCGTCACGGTGCAGGCCGGCGACAGTGACACCGAGACGATCGACATCGCCCTCGCGCGCGGCTTCCGGAGGCGCGGGCTTGCACCAGGAGAGCGTGCTGGACCTGGACACCATCGAGGCGCACCGGGGCCGGCCGACCGCCGACCGTGCGCCGGAAATGCCGCTGCGGGCGATGCCCGACGACGCGGCGGAGGACGACTGGCCTGCCTTCGTCGAGGTCTTCCACCGGCTGATGCTCGACACCCCGGACCTGGCCGAAGGTGGCGACCCGATGCCGTACGACGGGCTGCGGGCCGTCATGAAGGAGCCGTGGCAGGTGATGGCTGGCCTGTCGCTTCACCGCCCTCGCGGTCCGTGATGAGGCGAAGCGGTCCCTGAACACCTGGATGACCGGGGTCGACCGCGAGCTCCGCGGCTCGGCCTGGCCACCGCGCTCAAGACCTCGCAGGCACTGGCCGTCCGGGACGTCGGCTGGCGGGCCATCGTCACCCAGAACATGGAGGGCAACGACGCCATCCTGGCCGGCAACCGGACCCTCGGTTCGGGCCGTCGCTCGGGCTGCGGGACCTGAGCTACGACTTCGCGTGAGCGAGCACGTCGGCCAGGGCCGCGATGTCGGCCGGTCCGACCTGGCAGCAGCCTCCGACGTAGGTCGCCCCCGCCTCGACCCACGAGGGCGCCAGCGTCACGTCGTACGCCGAGGTGCCGCGCCACGTGTGGGTGCCGCTGTCCCAGCCCTGACCGGAGTTCGGGTAGGCCACCCCGGGCTTGCCCGTGACGGTGCGGGCGACCTCGAGCGCGGGGAGTACGTCGTCCGGGGCGCAGCAGTTCACGCCGGACGCGACCACCGCCGTGCTGGCGGCGACCACGGCGAACGCCTCGGCGAGGGGCTGTCCGGCCCGGGTCGCGAGGCCGTCGCAGGAGTAGGACAGCCAGGCCGGCACGCCGATCTCGTCGAGCAGGTCGACCAGGACGGCCGCCTCGTCGAGGTCGGGGATCGTCTCGACGGCCAGCAGGTCCGGCCCGGCCGAGGCGAGCAGCTCCAGCCGGGGCAGGTGGAAGGCACGCAGCTCGGCGGGGGTGAGGCCGTAGCGGCCGCGGTACTCCGAGCCGTCGGCCAGCACCGCGCCGTACGGACCCACCGACGCCGCGACCAGCCGTCGCCGCCCGTCCCCTGCCAGCTCGTCGCGCACCTCACGGGCCAGGGTCACGCTGCGGCGCAGCAGCGACTCGGCCTCGCCGCGCGACATCCCGGCCCGCTCGAAGCCGGACACGCTGGCCTGGTAGCTCGCCGTCGTCGCGACCTCGGCGCCGGCGTCGAAGTACGCCCGGTGCACCGCCGCGATCTCGGCGGGCGCGTCCCGCAGCAGGGACGCCGTCCAGAGCCCGCCGGACAGGTCGTGTCCGCGCGCTGCGAGGGCGTTGGACAGGCCGCCGTCGAGGATCACCCGACGAGTCTCGCAGCCCGGCGTAGGGTCGCCGGCATGGCGACGAACCGCGAGCAGCCCTGGTCCGACGACACCCCCGAGCAGGGTCAGGTCGTCGTGGTCACGGACAACCCGATCGGTCGGGCCGTGGTCGCGATCGCCGGGATCGCCGGACGCCGGACGACGCTGCTGGCCGACGAGGACGTCGAGCAGACCCCGGCGGAGTGGCTGGCGTCGAACCCGCTCGGGGAGACCGACGCGTTCGTCATGTGCGACCACGACACCCCGGGCATGGAGGCGCTGCTGCGGGCCGCGCTGGAGGGGAAGGCCGGCTACGTCGCGATGATGGGCAGCCGGCGGCGGGCCGAGCACGTGTTCGCCGAGCTCGAGCAGGAGATGTCGGCCGACCGGCTCGCGCGGCTGCACGTCCCGGCCGGCCTGAACACCGGCGGCAAGGCGCCCGGCGAGATCGCGCTCTCGGTGGTCGCCGAGATCGTCGCCGTGTCCTACGGCCGCGACGGCGGCCCGATGAAGGGTCGCTGAGCGGGAACCATGCCCCGGCTCGACCGGAACTTTCGCCCGGCTCGACCGGAACTTTCGCCCGGCTCGGCGGGGACTTTGACCCGGGTCGGCGTCAGTGGAGGTAGGTGGCCTCGGTGGCGAGCCGGACGACGCGGTCCCAGTCGTGGTCGAGGAGGGCGTCGGCGGGGGTGAGCCAGGAGCCGCCGACGCAGCCGACGTTGGGCAGCGCGAGGTACGTCGACGCGCTGGCCGTGGTGATCCCGCCGGTGGGGCAGAACCGCGCCTGCGGCACCGGGGCGCCGACGGACTTCAGGAAGTCCACGCCGCCGGAGGCCTCGGCCGGGAAGAACTTCATCTCCGTGTAGCCGAGCTCCAGCAGCCGCAGCACCTCCGAGACCGTCGCCGCCCCGGGCAGGTGCGGCAGGCCGGTCTCCTGCATCGCGGCGGCGAGCGCGTCCGTCGTACCGGGGGAGACCAGGAACTGCGCGCCGGCGGACAGCGCGTCCTTGGCCTGGGCCGGCGCGACGATCGTGCCGGCGCCGACCAGGATCTCCGGGACGTGCGTGGCGATGGCCTCGATCGCGTCGAGCGCGACCGGGGTGCGCAGGGTCAGCTCGATCACCGGCAGCCCGCCCTCGACGAGGGCGCGGGCGACCGGGACGGCGTGGTCGAGGTCGTGCAGCACGACCACGGGGACGACCGGCACCCGGTCGAGGAGGGACTCAGTCATCGACGTTCTCCGTCTCGGAGGTGGGGGTGGGGAACACGCTGGCGCCCATGTCGGCCGGACCGACCGCGGCGCGGAAGGACGAGAAGAGCTCGCGGCCGGTGCCGAAGACCCGGGTGTCGTCGGGTACGGCGGCGGCGCGGGCCTCCAGGTCGTACGGCGCGACGTGCAGGTCGAGCACACCGGCGTCGGCGTCGAGCGTGACCAGGTCGCCGTCCTGGACCCGGGCGAGCGGCCCGCCGACGGCCGCCTCCGGGGTCAGGTGGATGGCGGCCGGGACCTTGCCCGAGGCGCCGCTCATCCGGCCGTCGGTGACGACCGCGACGCGCTGGCCGCGGTCCTGGAGCACGCCGAGCGCGGGCGTCAGCTTGTGCAGCTCCGGCATGCCGTTGGCGGCCGGGCCCTGGAAGCGGATCACCGCGACGAAGTCCTGGCCGTCGAGCTCGCCGTCCTGGAACGCCTGCAGGAAGTCGGCCTGGTCCTCGAACACCTTCGCGGGCGCCTTGACCTGCCGGTGCTCGGGCTTGACCGCCGAGGTCTTGATGACCGAGCGGCCGAGGTTGCCGTCGAGCATCCGCAGCCCGCCGTCCTTGGCGAACGGGTCGTCGGCGCCGCGCAGCACGTCGGTGTCGTGGCTGCGCTTGGTGCCCTCCTCCCAGGTGAGGGAGGAGCCGTCGAGCTTGGCCTCGGTGGTGTAGCGCCACAGGCCGTACCCGGCGACGGTGTGCACGTCGTCGTGGAGCAGCCCCGCCTTGAGCAGCGAGTGCACGGTGTAGCCGAGCCCGCCGGCGGCGTGGAAGTGGTTCACGTCGGCCTTGCCGTTGGGGTAGACCCGCGCCATCAGCGGCACCACCGCGGACAGGTCGGACAGGTCGTCCCAGGTGAGCGTGATGCCCGCGGCTCGGGCGATCGCGACCAGGTGCAGCGTGTGGTTCGTCGAGCCGCCGGTGGCCAGCAGGGCGACGCAGCCGTTCACGACCGCCTTCTCGTCGACGATCTTGCCGACCGGCGTGAACTCCTCGCCCCAGGCGGTCATCGCGGTCGCCCGGGCGGCCGCCGCGTCGGTCAGGGCCGCGCGCAGGGGCGTGCCCGGGTTGACGAAGCTCGCGCCCGGCAGGTGCAGGCCCATGACCTCCATCAGCATCTGGTTGGAGTTCGCGGTGCCGTAGAACGTGCAGGTGCCGGCCGAGTGGTACGACGCGGACTCGGCCTCGAGCAGCTCCTCGCGGCCGATCTCGCCGGCGGCGTACCGCTGCCGGATCTGGGCCTTCTCGTCGTTCGGCAGTCCCGAGGTCATCGGCCCGGCGGGCACGAAGACGGCCGGCAGGTGGCCGAACGACAGTGCGCCGATCAGCATGCCGGGGACGATCTTGTCGCAGACGCCGAGCATCAGGGTCGCGTCGAACATGTCGTGCGACAGGGCGATCGCCGTGGACATCGCGATCACGTCGCGGCTGAACAACGACAGCTGCATGCCCTCGCGGCCCTGCGTGATCCCGTCGCACATGGCGGGCACGCCGCCGGCGAACTGCGCGATGCCGCCGGAGCGGATCACGGCCTTCTTGAGCTGGGCGGGGAACGACTCGAACGGCTGGTGCGCGGAGAGCATGTCGTTGTAGGCCGACACGATCGCGATGTTCGGCTTCACGGTGCCGCGCAGAGCGGCCTTGTCGGTGGGGTTGGAGGCGGCGAAGCCGTGCGCGAGGTTCGCGCAGGCCAGCCGGCCGCGGGCCGGACCGCGCTGGGCGGCGGCCTCGAGACGCTGGAGGTACGCCGTCCGCTCGGTGCGGCTGCGCTCGGTGATGCGGGCCGTCACCTCGGCGACGACGGGATGGGTCTGGGTCATGGGGGGCCTCACTCGTGCCACTGGCGGGAGTCGCGCTCGATGAGAGTGATCGCGGCGCTGGGACCACTCGTTCCTGAGGGGTAGGGACGGGGCGCGTGGTCGGCGTGCGACCAGCGCTCGAGGATCGGGCCGACCCACGCCCACGCGGCCTCGACCTCGTCGCGGCGCATGAACAGGGTCGGGTTGCCGCGCACGATGTCCATGAGCAGTCGCTCGTAGGCATCGGGCGAGCGGCGCTGGAAGGTCTCGGCGTAGGAGAGGTTCAGCGACACCGGCCGCAGCCGGATGCCGCCCGGGCCGGGCTCCTTGGCGATCATGTGCAGCCGCATGCCCTCGTCGGGCTGCAGCTGGATGACCAGGCGGTTGGGCTCCTGGGCGCCCTCGCTGCCCGGGAACATCGGGTGCGGGACGGCCTTGAACTGGATCACGATCTCCGAGCAGCGCCGGTCCATCCGCTTGCCCGTGCGCAGGTAGAACGGCACGCCGGCCCAGCGCCAGTTGGCGACCTCGGCCTTGATCGCGACGAACGTCTCGGTGGTGGAGTCGGGGCGCTCCGCGTCCTCGCGGTACGACGGGGCGGCGACCCCGTCCACGAGGCCGGGGGAGTACTGCCCCGCGACGACGCAGCGGTCCACGTCCGCGCCCTCCAGCGGCCGCAGGGCCTGGAGCACCTTGAGCTTCTCGTCGCGGACGGTCTCCCGGTCGACGTACGTGGGCGGCTCCATGGCGACCAGGCAGAGCAGCTGGAGCAGGTGGTTCTGCACCATGTCGCGCAGCGCCCCGGAGGTGTCGTAGTAGCCGCCGCGGCTGCCGACGCCGAGCGACTCGGAGGCGGTGATCTGCACGTGGTCGATGCAGTTGGCGTTCCACAGCGGCTCGAGGAACGTGTTGGCGAACCGCGTGACCAGCAGGTTCTGCACGCTCTCCTTGCCGAGGTAGTGGTCGATCCGGAAGATCTGCTGCTCCTGGAAGACCGCGCCGACCGCGTCGTTGACCTCGCGGGCCGAGGCCAGGTCGTGGCCGATCGGCTTCTCCAGCACCAGGCGCGAGGTCTCGGTGACCAGGCCGTGCTCTTCGAGCCGGCGGCTGACCGGGCCGAAGAGCGCCGGCGCGATGGCGAGGTAGAAGACCCGGATCCGCTCGCCGTCGCGGAGCGTGTCCACGAGCGGCGGCCAGGAGTCGTTGTCGTCGATGTCGAGGCTGACGTGCGACAGCCGGGCGACGAACCGCTCGACGGTCTCGTCGTCGAGCTCGGGCGCGCGGACGAAGCGGGGGAGCTCGCCGCGGATCTTGTCGCGGTAGCCGTCGTCGTCGAGGCCGGCCCGCGACACCGCGACGATCCGGGTCTCGGCGGGGAGCTGGCCGTCGCGGTCACGGAGGTACAGCGCCGGGAGGAGCTTGCGGACGGCCAGGTCGCCGGTCCCGCCGAAGACGACGAAGTCGCACGGCGCGACGGGCACGGGGCCGGTGTGGGCGAGCATGCGAACCACGGTAGGGAGAAATATGCTCGCTGTCCAGGCAACATTAGGTATTTCAGAAAGCATTATCCTGGTGTTCAACGATTCCCGAGAGACCGGAGGTGGTTCAATGCGCGTCATGTCCACGCCGTCCGGTCCCGCCACCGCGGGCGAGGTCTTCTCGCTGATCCGGGACGGCCTGGTGCTCACCCGCAGCGACGTGGGCCGGCTGACCGGCCTCTCGCGTACGGCGGTCGCCGCACGCCTCGCCTCGCTGCTCGACTCCGGCCTGGTCGTCGAGGGCGTGCTGGACGAGCGGGAGGAGCGCTCCGCGGGCCGGCCGGCCTCGCACCTCCGGTTCAACCGGGACGCCGGGGTCGTGCTCGCGGGCGCCATCGGCCGCAGCCGCACCCAGCTCGGCGTCTGTGACCTCGACGGGTCGGTGCTCGCCTCGGTCGACCTCGACCAGGAGGTCGGTCCCGCCGCCGGCGACCTGATGCCGCAGGTCGTGGTGGCGTTCGGGGCGCTGCTGCACGAGGTCGGGCGCACCCCGGACGACGTACGCGCGGTGGGGCTGTCGATCCCCGGCACCGTCGACTTCGTGCGCGGCGCCAGCCTGGACTCGCCGATCATGGCCGGCTGGGACGGCGTCGAGCTCGCGCCCTTCGTACGGGAGCTGACGCCGGCGCCGGTCTTCGTCGACAACGACGCCAACGTGATGGCGCTCTCGGAGCGGCGCGGCCACCTCGAGCGGCACCGCGACCTGCTGTTCGTGAAGGCCTCCACCGGTGTCGGCGTCGGCATCGTCTCCGGCGGGCAGGTGCTCCGCGGTGCCCAGGGCGCGGCCGGCGAGATCGGGCACACCAAGGTCGCCTCGGCCGAGGGTCTGCCCTGCCGCTGCGGGGACACCGGCTGCGTCGAGGCCGTCGCCGCCGGCTGGGCGCTGGTCCAGTCGGCCCGGGAGCGTGGTCTCCGGGTCGAGCACATCCGCGACCTGGTCCGGCTCGCCGTCGCCGGCGACCCCGACGCCCGGCACCTGGTCCGCGAGGCCGGCCGCCGGATCGGCGAGGCGCTCGCGTCGGCCGTGAACCTGCTCAACCCCGAGGCCGTCGTGGTCGGCGGCGACCTGGCCGAGGCCTACGACACCTTCGTCGCCGGCCTGCGGGAGTCGGTGTACTCCCAGGCCTCCGCCCTGGCCACCCGCTCCCTCGCCATCGTCCCGGTCACCCACGGCGAGCTCTCCGGTGTCGTCGGCTGCGCCGCCATGGCCATCCGCGAGGTGCTGGACTCGGCCGCCGTGGACCGCGCCCTCTCGCGCTGACCGCGGGGCTGTTTACCAGGGGATGCAGGAAATCTGGCGCTGCCCATGGGTTGCCCACCATGGGCAGGTGCAGTTCTCCATGGGCAGTACGGCGCCGGGCGACCGGTCCTAGTCGCGCAGGTTCTGCAGCCGCACCTGGCCGCGCGCCGCGACCTTGCCCTGCTCGTCGACTGTCTCGACGAGCCAGACCTGCTGGGACCGACCGCGGTGCAGCGGCGTCGCGGTGGAGGTCAGCGTGCCCCCGCGGACGGCGCGGTAGAAGTCCGTGTTGTTGTTGACGCCGACGACCTTGGCGTCCTCGCCGGCCCACATCGCGGCGCCGATCGAGGCCAGCGTCTCGATGACCGAGCAGTGCACGCCGCCGTGCACGATGCCGTAGGGCTGGTGCAGGTCGGACCGGGCCACCCAGGTGGCGACGACGCGGTCGCCGCTGACGTCGCTGAGCTCGAGGCCGAGGTGCTGCACGAACGGCCCGGTGATGTCGCCGTCGAGGAGAGAGTGAGTCACCCGGGAAGTATGGCGGCGGGCGAGCGTCGTACCGCCATCCGGGTGACAAATAGTCGACAAACTCTTGTCGTGTTCGCAAGAGAAGTGTAGAACTTAACCATGACCACGATGGACGACCGCACCGGCGCGGCCCCGGCTCCGACCGGGCCGCTGAGCAAGATCGACTACTCCGAGCGGATCCCCAACAACGTGAACCTCGCGGAGGACCGCCGCCTCCAGCGGGCGCTGGAGGGGTGGCAGCCGAAGTTCCTGGACTGGTGGAAGACGCTCGGGCCGGCGCTGCCGACCAAGGACGTCTACCTGCGTACGGCGATCGCGGTCGGTCGCGACGGGTGGGCGCACTTCGACCACGTGCCGATGGAGGAGTACCGCTGGGGCATCTTCCTGGCGGAGCAGAACCCCGACCGGGTCGTGAGCTTCGGCAAGCACAAGGGCGAGCCGGCCTGGCAGGAGGTGCCGGGCGAGCACCGCGCCGACCTGATGCGGCTGATCGTGGTCCAGGGCGACACCGAGCCGGCGTCGGTCGAGCAGCAGCGGGTCCTCGGCAACACGGCGCCGAGCATCTACGACCTGCGCAACCTGTTCCAGGTCAACGTCGAGGAGGGCCGGCACCTCTGGGCGATGGTCTACCTGCTGCACGCCTACTTCGGCCGCGAGGGGCGCGAGGAGGCCGAGCAGCTGCTCAAGCGCAACAGCGGCGACCTCGACGCACCCCGGATCCTCGGCGCGTTCAACGAGGAGACCACCGACTGGCTGCAGTTCTTCATGTTCACCTACTTCACCGACCGCGACGGGAAGTACCAGCTCGGCACCCTCAAGGAGTCGGCCTTCGACCCGCTGGCGCGCACCTGTGAGTTCATGCTCAAGGAGGAGGCGCACCACATGTTCGTCGGCACGACCGGTGTGCAGCGCACCGTCGAGAGGACCGCCGAGCTGATCAAGGAGCACGGCACCGACGACCTCTGGCAGTACGGCGGCATCCCGCTGTCGGTCATCCAGAAGTACCTCAACTTCCAGTTCTCCGTGTCCATGGACCTGTTCGGCTCCGAGCAGTCCACGAACGCCGGCAACTACTACTCCTCGGGGCTCAAGGGCCGCTGGCAGGAGACCCGACGCAAGGACGACCACGTGCTCCTCGACGACACCCGCACCATGCGGTACGTCGAGGACGGCGAGATCAAGGAGAAGGAGGTGCCGACCCTGTCGGCGCTCAACCTCGACCTCCGCGACGAGTACGTCGCTGACTGCGCCAACGGTGTACGCCGCTGGAACCAGGCCCTGGAGGACGCCGGTCTCGAGGAGCGGCTGCTGCTGCCGCACGAGGGCTTCAACCGCCGCGTCGGCGTCTACGCGAACCACCACGTCAGTCCCGACGGCCAGGTGCTCACCGACGAGGAGTGGGCCGCGCAGGTCGACCAGTGGCTGCCCTCGGCCGAGGACCGCCAGGCCGTCGCCGACCTGATGGTCCCGGAGTACGAGTACGGCAAGTTCGCCGGCTGGATCGCCCCGCCGCAGACCGGCATCAACGACCAGCCCGTCGAGTTCGACTACGTCCACCTGGCCGAGGAAGGCCTCACGTGACCCGCCGTCGGTTGAGGTGCGAGCGGAGCAACCCTCGAAACCAGGCGAGCTGAGTTGTCATGACCGACCTCACCTGGACCCACGAGGACAGCCCGACCTGGGACGCCGACAAGCAGCGCGTCATCGGGTCGGCGCCCGAGGGCGCCCTCGACCTCAGCTACGCCGACGGCGACGCACTCCCGGGCGACTGGTGGTCCGCGTGTACGTCGGACGGCGCTGTCGTCGGCTACGGCTGGCTCGACGCGACCTGGGGCGGCGACGCGGAGATCCTGCTCGCCGTTGATGCGGCGTCACAGCAGCAGGGCGTGGGCTCGTTCGTCATCGACCGGCTGGAGCACGAGGCCGCCTCGCGGGGACTCAACTACGTCTACAACACGGTGCGCGTGTCGCACCCCGGCCGCGACGACCTGCACGACTGGCTCGCGGTGCGGGGCTACCGCGGCTCCACGGGTGGCCAGGGCGACACCACGCTCCGCAAACGGGTCGGCTCCGACGACCAGCGGTCACCTGTGCGCGGCGACGGCTCGCCGGCCGAGCCCGCACCGTCGCGCGCCTACGACCCGGCGAGCGCGGGCGACCGGGCCCCCGGCCACGAGGAGTCCGGCGGCTACGTCGACGTGGACGACCACCGGTACTGACGCTCCGGGACCTCCGGTGCCGACGCGAGCTGGTCGGCCGGCAGCAGGAACCAGTGCCGGCGCACGCAGCCGACCTTGGCGTGCTCGACCGGACCCTCGGTGCTCGGCCACGTCTCACGCCACAGCACCTCGGCGGGGCCTCCGCACGCGGGGCAGGTTGTCAGGTCCATCGCGGTCCGACCTCCCGGGGTTGTCCGCAGCAGCGTGACGGACCGACGTTTCAGTCGCGTGTCTTCGTGGTTGCGTCTGCCTACGGCGGCCATCGCCCGGGGTGACGACCGGGCGTTCGGTGGCGTCCGCAGTAGCGTGACGGGCGGAGGTGGTGAGTGATGCCCGGACACACCCTCGTGCTGCTCCGGCACGCGAAGTCCGACTGGTCGACCGGCCAGGGCGACCGGCACCGCCCGCTCGCCGACCGAGGTCGACGCCAAGCCCCCGAGACCGGCCGGTGGTTGGCCGCGCACGGCCCCGCCTTCGACCTCGCCGTGGTGTCCCCGGCCACCCGGGCGCGCACCACCTGGGACCTGGTCGCCGCGGAGCTCTCCGAGGTGCCGACGACGCACGTGGACGACCGGGTCTACGCGGCGTCACGCGACGAGCTGCTGGACGTCGTGTCCGACCTGCCCGAGGACGCCGGGACCGTCGTGCTGGTGGGCCACAACCCCGGCTTCGAGGAGCTCGTGGAGCACCTCACCGGTGAACCCGTCCCGCTGCCCACGTCGGCGATCGCGCTGGTCGACGTGCCGGGTGCGTGGTCCGACGTCCGCGTCGGGTCGTGCACGCTCCGGGCGAGCGGCCGCCCGCCGTCCTGAGCGGAGCAGGCGCGACGTACGTCCCCTCCGCCGGCGGCCGTGCCTCGGTCGACCGCGCGTCCGGTCGCGAGAGCGAGTAGTAGCGCACCCAGGTTCCTCGCGGCCGACAGCCTCGGGTCGCCGTCAGCCGCCAGCTGCCCGGGCGTCGGACCGGCGGGTCAGTGCCCGTGCTGCAGACGTCGCATCTCCCGGTGGACTTCCTCCTCGGTGAAGTCCTGGGTGACGTAGACGTCCCACGCGTTCATCACCACGCCGATGCCCCAGCCGACGATCGGGAAGATCGGCCAGAAGAAGTGGTTCGGCGAGGTCATGGCCCAGATCAGGACCAGGAACGCGTTGACCAGCGTGTAGACCAGCAGGTGGCCGCGGAAGTCGCGACGCTTCTTGAGTCGCTTCACGGCCCGGTCCCGCAGTCCGGTGTCCTGCGTGCTGTCGTCGGCGGGGGTGGTCGTCATCTCCGACTCCTTTCCACTACCGACGATGGCGGTCGGGAGCCCGGTCGGTGAAGAGTCCTTCGGCCCGGCGGGCAGGGACCTGCTGCCCGCGGCGATCAGGCCCGCGGTCCCGCGGCCCGGTCCATCCGGTCCCACTCGGCCTGCGCCTGGCGGTGCCAGGCGGCGTGCCGGTTGTGGAACGCCGCGGCCGCTCGGGGGCCGGGCCAGTCGTGGTCCAGCAGCTCGGCCGGCAGGTCGGGGTCGAGGAACGGGAAGCGTCGCCACTCCTGCACCATCTCGACCTGCGCGGCGAACGCCTCCGCCGGGCTGCCGGCGTGCCGGGCCTCGAAGGCGGCCAGGAAGCCGAGGTAGCGGTCCTCGACGTCGGCGAGGTCCCAGGCGTCGGCGAGCAGCCGGCTCTCGTCGCCGATGCCGCTGGCCGGGCCGACCCACGCGAACGCCTGCGTCTCCAGGCCGAGGTCGCGTACGACGGCGTGCACCTCTGCGGCCTTGGTGGCGTCGGGGGTGACCCACAGGCCGGAGGTGGGGGAGCCGAGGCCGAGCCAGGTGAGCCGGGCGCGCAGCCGGTGCCGCAGCTGCCTCTGGGTCTCCGGGATCGGCACGCTGAGCACCAGCCACCGGCCGTCCCAGGCGTGCCGCTCGCGCATGAAGCCGTAGATGCGCCGGGTGCCCTCCTCGAGCAGCCGCGCGCCGCCCGGGGTGAGCTCCCAGAGCACCCGGCGGCCGTGCCGGGTGGAGGTGAGCAGGTGCTCGGACGAGGTCCGGGTCAGGGCCTGGCGGGCCGACTTCTCCTCGACGCCCAGGGCGCCGAGGGCCTCCAGCATCGTGGCCGTCCACACGGGCTCGGCGCGCGGGTGCACGAACTCGCCGAGCACGGTCAGCAGCAGCGAGCGCGCGCTGGCGGAACCCACCTCGCGGCGGCGCGTGGTGACGGCGGGTTGTTCGGCCATGCGGCAAGTGTCCCATTGGCGGGGTCGGATCGTCGTACAAACATACTACAAAGTCTTGACGGTCTATCAGTGAAGCGTAGAGTGTTGGCGATCACACGACGCGACGAGAGGTGCCGCATGACCGTGCTCGAGGAATCCCAGGAGGCGTCGGTCGCCGTGCCGGTCGTCGAGTTCGACACCCACCCCGACCGCTACCGGCACTGGCGGCTCGACGTCGACGGCGATGTCGCCACCGTCACCCTGACCGTCGACGAGGACGGGGGACTCGTCGAGGGCTACGCGCTGAAGATGAACTCCTACGACCTCGGTGTCGACATCGAGCTCTACGACGCCGTCCAGCGGCTGCGCTTCGAGCACCCCGAGGTCAAGGCCGTCGTCATGACCGGCGGGCTGGAGAAGATGTTCTGCGCCGGCGCCAACATCCGGATGCTCGCCCAGTCCAGCCACGCCTGGAAGGTGAACTTCTGCAAGTTCACCAACGAGACCCGCAACGCCATCGAGGAGGCACACGAGTCGCGGCCAGACCTGGATCGCGGCGCTCAACGGCACCGCGGCCGGCGGCGGCTACGAGCTGGCGCTGGCCTGCGACGAGATCGTGCTGATCGACGACGGCTCCTCGACCGTGTCATTGCCGGAGGTGCCGCTGCTGGGCGTGCTCCCCGGCACCGGCGGGCTGACCCGGGTGGTCGACAAGCGGCACGTGCGCAAGGACCGCGCCGACCTGTTCGCGACCAAGTCCGAGGGCTACCGCGGCGCCACCGCCGTCGACTGGGGCCTCGTCGACGCCACGGTCCCGCGCAACGCCTGGGACGAGCAGATCGGCCGGCGGGCGCGCGAGGCCGCCGCCGCCTCGCAGCGGCGGTCGGGCGAGGGGATCGACGCTGACGCCGATCGACCGCACCGAGGACGGCGACACCATCACCTACCCGCACCTGTCCGCGACGATCCACCGGGACGCCCGCCGGGTCGACATCACCGTCTCCGGACCGACCGACGAGCCGCCGGCCGAGCCCGGTCGAGCAGGGCGTCGACTGGTACCCCTTCGCGGTCGCCCGCGCCCTCGACGACCTGGTCCTGCGGCTGCGCACCAACGAGCAGGAGCTCGGCACCTGGGTGTTCCGCACCCAGGGCGACGTCGACACGGTCCTGGCGTACGACGCCCAGCTCGGCGACCTCGCCGACGCGAGCCGACCGTGGTTCGTGCACGAGACCACGCAGTACCTCAAGCGCACCTTCAAGCGGCTCGACGTGACCAGCCGCAGCCTGGTCGCCGTGATCGAGCCGGGCAGCTGCTTCGCCGGCTTCCTGCCGAGCTGGCGCTGGCCTGCGACCGGCAGTACATGCTCGAGGGCGTCTACGAGGACGTCGACCCCGACGCCGACCCGGCCGTGGTCGTGCTCACCGTGAGCAACGACGGCCGCTTCCCGATGGGCAACGGGCTGTCCCGGCTGGAGTCCCGCTTCTGGGGCCACGACGACGAGCTCGAGTCGGCGCGCAAGCGGCTCGGCGAGCGCCTCGACGCGCAGGCGGCCGACGCCGCCGGGCTGGTGACGATGGCGCTCGACGACATCGACTTCGAGGAGGAGATCCGCATCGTCCTCGAGGAGCGCGCGTCCCTGACCCCCGACGCCCTCACCGGCATGGAGGCCAACCACCGGTTCGTCGGGCCCGAGACGATGGAGACCAAGATCTTCGGTCGGCTCACCGCCTGGCAGAACTGGATCTTCATCCGGCCCAACGCCTCCGGGCCGGACGGCGCGCTGCGGCGCTACGGCTCCGGGCAGCGCGGCAGCTACGACTACAAGCGGGTGTGAGCACCATGGCCGACAGGTTCAACGCCGCGGAGTACCTCGTCACCCGGCACGTCGCGTCCGGGTCCGGGGACCGGACCGCGGTCCTCGCCTCGGAGACGCTGACCTACGCCGACCTCGACGAGCGGGTGGGCGTGGTCGCGGCCGGGCTGCGTGCCCTCGGCCTGCGTCGCGACGACCGGGTGATGCTGGTGATGTCCGACGAGATCCCGATGCTCACCGGCATCCTCGGCGCCTTCCGCGCCGGCCTCGTCGCGGTGCCCGGTCTCCACGATGTTCACCGGCGCCGAGCTCGGCAAGATCATGGCCGACTCCGGCGCCCGGGCCGTCCTGGCGACCCCGGAGTTCGCCGGCACGGTCGAGCCAGGCCCTCGCCGTCGGCCCCGGACGTCGAGCACGCCGTCCTGGCCGGCGACGGGGCGCTCGACCTCCCGGGCACCGTCTCCGGTGCACACCTGGGACGAGCTCACGACGCCGGCGGCCGACCAGGGCGACACGAGTCGTCGCGCCGACCGTCGACGACTCGTGGGCGCTGTGGCTCTACACCTCCGGCACCACCGGGCCTGCCCAAGGCGGCGATGCACCGGCACGCGAACATCCGCCACGTCTGCGAGACGTACGGCGCCCAGGTGCTCGGCATCACCCCCGACGACACGACGTTCTCGGTGGCGAAGATGTTCTTCGCCTACGGCATCGGCAACACGGTGTTCTTCCCGTTCTCCGTCGGGCGCGACGACCGTCCTCGAGCCGCGTCGGCCGACCCCGGACGTCGTACGCGAGCGGCTGGAGCAGACCCGGCCCACGCTGTTCTTCGGGGTGCCGACGTTCTACGCCGCGCTCACCGCCAGCGACGTCCCGGGCGACGCGTTCGAGAGCGTGCGGCATGTGCGCGTCCGCCGGCGAGCCGCTGCCGGCGCCGCTGCAGAGCCGGTTCACCGACCGCGTTCGGCGTCGAGATCCTCGACGGCATCGGCTCCACCGAGGCGCTGCACATCTTCCTGTCCAACCGGCCCGGCGACATCCGGCCCGGCACCACCGGGCTGCCGGTCCCCGGCTACGACGTCGAGGTGCGCGACGCCGCCGGCGACGTCGTGCCCGACGGCGAGCCCGGCGCGCTGCACGTGCGCGGCGAGTCGATCGCGCTCGGCTACTGGCACCGCACCGACGCCTCCCGGCAGGTGTTCCAGGGCGAGTGGCTGGTCACCGGCGACACCTACGTCCGCAACGACGAGGGCTACTACACCTGCCTGGGCCGCAACAGCGACATGCTCAAGGCCGGCGGCATCTGGGTCTCGCCCGCCGAGGTGGAGAGCCGGCTGCTGGAGCACCCCGCGGTCCGCGAGGCGGCCGTGGTCGGGGTCGCCGACGCCGACGGCCTCGACAAGCCGGTCGCCGTGGTCGTCGTCGGCGACGGCGCCGACGAGGACGAGCTGGTGGCCTGGTGCCGCGAGGGGCTCGCGCACTTCAAGGCGCCGCGCCAGGTGGTGTTCGTCGAGGACCTCCCCAAGACCGCGACCGGCAAGCTGCAGCGCTTCAAGGTGCGCGACATCGTCGGCCACGACCCGGCCGCCGAGCCCGAGGCCCAGCCGACGCAGCCGGAAGGCATGACGTCCGCGTGAGGTGACCCGTGACCGAGGTCGACATCCTGATCGTCGGCGCCGGCCCGGTCGGGGCTCTACGGCGCCTACTACGCCGGCGTCCGCGGCCTGTCCGTGCGCGGTGGTCGACTCGCTCAGCCGAGGTCGGCGGCCAGGTGACCGCGATGTACCCCGAGAAGCAGATCTACGACGTCGCCGGCTTCCCCGCCGTGTCCGGCCGCGACCTGGTCCGCGGGCTCGTCGCGCAGGCCGCGCAGATGCGACCCGACGTACCTCCTCGGCCAGGAGGCCCAGCAGCTCGCACCGTCTCGACGACGGCCGGCTGCGGGTCACCACCAGCAACGGCACCGAGGTCACCTGCGGCGCCGTCATCGTCACCGGCGGCATCGGCACGTTCACCCCGCGGCCGCTGCCCGCCGGCGAGGAGTTCCTCGGCCGCGGGCTGGAGTACTTCGTGCCCAGCAGCCAGGAGTACGTCGGCCGGGACGTGCTCATCGTCGGCGGCGGCGACAGCGCCCTCGACTGGGCGCTGATGCTCGAGCCGCTCGCCGCCAGCGTGACGCTCGTGCACCGCCGCGACGCCGTTCCGCGCGCACGCGCCAGCGTCGAGCAGGTCCGCGCCAGTCGGCGTCGAGATGATCACCAACGCCCAGGTCACCGCGCTCGACGGCGGCGACCTCCTGGAGAAGGCGGAGATCACCGTCAAGGGCGAGGACGCCGCACGTCGTGCCCGTGCCAGCGGGTCGTCGCCGCGCTCGGCTTCACCGCCAACCTCGGGCCGCTGCGCGAGTGGGGCCTCGAGCTGCACGACAACCGCCACCTGGTCGTCGACACCGCCATGCGCACCAACTCCCGGGCGTCTTCGCCGCCGGCGACATCACCGACTACGACGGCAAGGTGCGGCTGATCTCGGTCGGCTTCGGCGAGGTCGCCACCGCGGTCAACAACGCCGCCGTGCACCTCGACCCCGACGCGCACGCTCTTCCCCGGCCACTCGACCGACGTGCCGCACGACGTACCCGTCCCCGCCTGAGACCACGACCGAGAGGGAGCCCCGCATGCCCTACGTGATCGCCAGCGCCTGCATCGACGTCAACGACAAGTCGTGCGTCGAGGAGTGCCCGGTCGACTGCATCTACGAGGGCGAGCGCAAGAGCTACATCAACCCCAAGGAGTGCATCGACTGCGGCGCCTGCGAGCCGGTCTGCCCGGTCGAGGCGATCAGCCAGGACCGCCGGGTGGCCGAGGACGACGAGCAGTTCGTCGAGGACAACCGGGCGTTCTTCACCGAGGTCCTCGACGGCCGCGACGAGCCGCTCGGCGCACCCGGCGGCGCCCGCAAGGTCGGCGACCTCGGCACCGACACCCCGCTCGTCCTGGGCTGGTCATGACTGCTCGACGGCCACCTGCTCGTCGACGCCCACGTGCACGTCCCGGTGCTCGGCTCGCTGGCGCACGCGTGGATCGACTGGGCGCGCGACTTCGGCCCGGACGGCATCCTCGAGGACCTGTGGGACGCCGACGGCCGTGCCGCGCCCGGCCGGCTCGACGAGCTGTTCGAGGAGCAGGGCGTCGACCACGCGCTGCTGTTCTGCGAGTACAGCCCCGAAGGCCACCGGCTACCAGCGCTTCGACGACCTGCTGCCGATCGTCGAGCACAACCCGGAGCGCTTCCGCCCGGTCGCGAACGTCAACCCGCACCTGCACTTCCCGATCGCCGACGAGGTGCGCCGCCAGCTCGACCTCGGCGCCGCGGCGCTCAAGCTGCACCCGGTGCACGGCGGCTTCCGCTGCGACGACGCGCGCTCTACCCGGCCTACCAGGTGCTCGCCGAGCGCGGCGTCCCGCTGGTCGTGCACTGCGGCACCAGCACCTTCCCGGGCTCGATGAACGAGCTCGCCGACCCGGCGCACCTGCTGCCGGTGGTGCGCGACTTCCCGACCGTCGACGTCGTGCTCGCCCACGGCGGCCGCGGCTGGTGGTACGACGCCGCGGCGTTCATGGCGCTGTCCAACCCGACACGTCTGGATCGAGCTGTCCGGGCTGCCGCCGAAGCGGCTGCCCGACTACTACCGCCGCTTCGACCTCGGCCGGCTGGCCCGGAGGTGGATCTTCGCCACCGACTGGCCCGGCGTCCCCGGCACCGCCCAGAACGCCCGCGCCGTCGTCGGGCTCGGCCTCGACGACGAGACCGCCGCCGCGGTGCTCGGCGGCAACGCGCTGAGGGTGTACGCCGGACTGACCACCAGCGACGGCAGACCCGATGACCGAGAGTCCCGCGACCGGCCGACCCCGGTCGCCCGCGCGAGCTCAGCGACGAGGAGCTCGAGCACCAGGGCAAGCAGCTGCACGACACCCGCAACTGGGTGTTCCTGCACGGCACCGCCGAGCAGTTCGAGACGCACACCGCGCGGATGCTGGAGCTCGAGCAGGAGTACCTCCGCCGCCACCCCAAGCGCACCTGGCAGGGCACCCGGAGCGTCCGGAGGGAGCCGCCGTACCCGACGCGACCCGGTCGTGGCGCTGCTGCAGGCGTCGCCGACGCCCCGGCGGCCGGATGCACAAGCTCGAGGTGCACCAGGTCGCGCGGCTCGTCGGGCTCGAGCGCGCCGAGCTCGCCCGGCTCTACAAGGCCGACCCGCAGCTGCTCGTCACCGAGAAGCAGGACCGGGTGATCACCGACG
>CAWHAU010000002.1:0-185742 GCA_963827435.1 uncultured Actinomycetota bacterium | reverse complement strand
CGGTTACCGCTGCCACTCGGCTACCGGCGTGCCGTTCCCCAAGGGCGTCTGACCGCCGTCCCACTGGGGTCCTGTGGCCTCCGAGGAGCCAGACGGACGTCCGGACACGGCTCCCTTCTGTGTCAAGACGCAGTTGGTAGTGCGGGCTTAGGCTTGTGTTTGGCGGGTCCGGGAAGTGACTTGTCCGAAGAGCCGGTGTGGGGCTGTGAGCCGGTCGCGCTGGAGACAGAGTCGTTGCCCTGTTGTCCTCCCGGGCCCGTCTTCTGCGCGGTGACGAGGTCGTCGAGCATCGTCTTGAAGACGAGGTGGGAGAGGCGTCGTTCGAGGCAGCCCATGGCTTCCATCGAGGTCCTGCCGGTGGCCTCCCTCCGCCAGCTCGCCGACCGGCTCGTCGGCATCCTGCACGGTTGCCTCGAGACCCACACCACCTACGACGAGAACACCGCCTGGGCACACATCCAAAACCGCGCCGCTTGACACGTCTACAACCTGTGATGTCTGCCGCGAGCTGTGAGCGGTGAGCTCGAGGGCAATCGAAGCCATGCCTCTAATCTCACGTGACTGGCAGCCACGCACCTCGCCGTGGCCGGTGACGGCCTGGCCCGCCGTGCTGGACTCACGTCCGCTTCGCCACCGTCAGGAGCACCACCGAGTCCTCGACCGCCTCGAGGGCGTGCCTGCTGTCAGGGACGAAGAGCAAGTCACCCGGCGAGCCGTTCCACCTGTCACCACCGGCCACCAGAGTCACTCGTCCGTGAAGCACGTGAACAGTCGCCTCACCGGGGTTCTCATGCTCGTCCAGGGTCGAGCCAGCACGCAGCGCGATCATGGTCTGTCGCAGGGCGTGCTCGTGGCCGCCGTAGACGGTGTGGGCGCTGCGCCCACTCGAGGCGTTTCTAGCGATCTCCAACTGATGCCGCAGCAACGCGGTCAGAGACTCTTTCTGCACAGCGCACCCTCTCGTTGCGACCGAGAACCGAACCGACGAAAGCAACGCTAGTCACGGACGGGTCGTGCCTGTCCATGGCTCATCAGAGCCAGGGGTCGGAGCGGTCGGCTGCATGACAGATCGAGCGCTCGGCCAGCGTCTGCGCCACCTCTGCGTGCTTACCGGTGGCGTAGGGCGTGGCCGCGAGTACCTACCTGCTTGTCGAACGACAGCAGATCTGATGGTCGGGTCGGCTCCGCAGGAGGGACCGGGGCTGCGTCCCCGGTGGCGACGTGCCGGTAAGCCGCGCCCCAATTGCGAGACGTGGACCTGTCGTGCTGGGGTCACCCGGAACCCGGCTGGCCTTGCTCGAACCCCCACGTGGGTGATCTCCTCGCTTGGGCTGCTAAGGCAGCCGTGACCAAGCTGCGGCCAGGACTGGCTCGAGCTGGCCGGCCACCCACCCGTCACGGCCAGGAGCCTCTCGGTCCCCTCCCATCGTGCGGAAGCGTTCGGCCGTCATCGTCCATACGCGCAGTGTCTTCAGGTCGTGGCGTGCCAGGCGACTGTGCCCAGGGACGGGATGTGCGGCTGTGCGTCGATGACTTGACGCCAGAAGGGGATCTGGTGAGCGCCGGCGGCCAGGACGACGGAGCGGGTCACGCCGGGCCGATCCGGAGTCTGCTCGATGGCAGCGCGCAGCGTCGACGGCATACCTGTGGCCCGTGGCTAGTCAGGTCAGAGATGACCACGCGCCTATCGCCGGGCTCGCCGGCGGTCAGTGCCGCCTCAAACGCGCTGCGGCTGTTGACCGGCGGCACCGTGAACCGGTTCTGGCCGGCGGCTCGGACCGCGGCGGCCACGTCGGTGATCCCGGTCGCGGCGGAGTGCTCCGAGGGTCTCGATCCGCCGGTCTGGGCGGCGATGAGCACGGACAGTAGACCACCGGTTCGGCCGGCTACGGGGTCACTCCTCCGTTCTGCGGGCTTGTGAATAGATACGCCTGACGCTGCAGGCCTGTGGAGCGCCACCGCGCGACGCCCCAGTCGGTGCAGCTCCTCATGAGAGGGGAGCCACACCAACCAGAACGACTGGCTCGACGCTAAGGCATCGACGCCCGGCCCGCTGTGCACTCGGCGGGCCTCGGGAAGGCCCTCGGGGGTGACGGTGCGCGCGCACTCCCGCACACGTCCTCTGAAAGGCGCTCCTCACCATCAACCTACGCCGCTGCCGCTGGGCTCACGAGCGTGCATAGACACGCAGTGTGACGCTAATGCGGAAGGCCGCGGCTCTCGACGATGCTGCGGCTGTGTCGACCAGCGCCTGTAAGGGCCGAACGTCTCGATTACCGAGGGGCCTTAGGCACCGTTGTGCGAAGTGGTCGCTGTTTAGCGTGACGCCAGGGGATCGCACCGACACGAGTGGCTCGTCGTAGGCCTCGCCGTGTCGCTCGGGGCAGGGAACTTCGTCGGCAGCTCTTGGCCTACTGATCCTCGGTGTGATCACCTACCGGACATCCGCCGCGTCACTGAACCAGGTCGTCGGGGCCGACGCCAGCGACGGTGGGTCACAGGCGCCTTCAGCCGCTACCGCCCGTGCTTTCGGCGGGAGCGTCCCCCTGCTCGACGGTCTCCCGCGAGATGGTGCGGCTAACCTCGGTCGCACGGGTGACCTCGACCTTGCGGGGCTGGCTCCGCGGTGACGCGGGGATGGTGACGTGCAGGACCCCATCGGCGTAGTCTGCGGCGAGGTTCTCCGAGTCCACGCCCTCACCGAGGGAGAGTTGCCTGGCGAACGACCCCTGGGATCGCTCGGCGACAATGACCTGCTGGCTCTCGAAATAGGCAGGGGTGCGCTCGGCCTGGATCGTCAAGGCGCCGGAGTCGACGATCACCTCGATGCTGTCAGGATCGACGCCGGGCAGGTCAGCCTCGACGTGGTAGCTGCCGTCTTCGCCGCGGTAGACGTCCAGCGGCATCCCGAGAGGGGCGCGCGTCCCGCTCGCGGCCATCGACATGAGCCGGTCGAGCTCCCGGACAGGGTCACGGAAGGGCTCAAACCTGAACACTGACATCACTGCCTCCTCGCCGTGAAATGTCGGCGCGAGCACCACGTATCGCCGCAGACGACGCTGTCTCTCTCGGGAAATGGTAGTCCTCGCGGGCGCCGCGTTCATGCCGCTCCGCCCCGGCTATCAGGAACGGCGAGGCCACGCGGCCACGCATCAGCGGGTGCACCAGACGCACCGACTCCCCGGGCGTTGCGCGACGCATCGACAACCCAAGACAGCCGTGGGCCATCCGCTGGCAACCAGGCCGAGTTCCAAGGAGAGGAACGCACAGTCGAAGGTCGCCGCCTTGATGAACGACGCCATTCCGCGATTCCAGTCAGGTCCTGAGGGACCGGCGACACGATCAGCGTCGAACGACGGTCCCGCCGGGCGGCGTTCCCACGAACTTCGTCCTACCGACGACTGCCGCCACCAGCAGTACCTCGCGAAGAACCCCAACGGTTACCGCTGCCACTCCGCCACGGGTGTTCCGATGCCGTGGCCGGTCGAGGGTGTCGAGACCAAGCTCGGATGACCAGCACGCCCTGCGCCCTGGAGCAAGCAGATCCGGTAACCAAGCGGTCCACCGTGCTTCGCTGATCTGGCCTGTCCTGAGCTGTTGCCCTCGACATCGGTTGAGCGGGAAGAGCACGCTGGCACGAGGAGGACCGCCCGTGCTGGTGTGCGTACTGGGGGCAGTCGAGCTCGCTGCGAGCGGAGGCACGACCGTCACGCTTCCGGGCACACGTCAGCCTGCTCTCCTGGCGGCACTCGCCGCCCGTGCCGGCGAGGTGGTGAGCACCGACCGCCTGATCAGCCTCCTGTGGGGTGACGAGCTCCCGGCGAATCCCGAGGCATCCCTGCACAGCACCGTGTTCAAGCTGCGCACCAGCCTGCGGTCGGCTTGCGGTCGCGATGTCCTTCTCACAAGAGAACGCGGCTACCAGCTGTCCCTGGCGCCCTCGGACCTCGACGCAGGTGTCTTCGACGACCTCCTGGCTCAGGCCGTCGACCAACCTCCGGAGGAGGCAGCCGCCACCCTCGACCGGGCCCTCCGCCTGTGGCGTGGGCCCGCGTACGGCAGCTTCGCCGACACCGAGATCGCGCACCTCGAAGCGATGCGGCTCGAGGAAGGACGCTGGACGGCCGTGGAACGTCGCGCCGAGGCGCTGCTTGACTGCGGGCGGCCAGCGGAGGTGGTGCGGTTGGTCGAACCGTTCGTCGCCGAGCACCCGCTCCGGGAGAGCGCCAGAGCGACCCTGATGCGCGCCCTCCACCAGACGGGCCGTACGGCGGAGGCGCTGGAGCAGTACCAGAGCTATCGCCACCACCTCGGTGAGGAACTCGGCCTCGAGCCCTCTCGGCTCATCCAGGGGATCCAGGCCGAGCTGCTGCGGGAGCCCGACGAGGAGGCGACGCCGACGCCAAGCCGGAAGTCCGTCGTTTCGCCGCAGCCCCGAGGTCTTCCTGGTCTCCACGTCAGGTACCTGCGTGGCAGGTCCGGCACCGTCATCGCCTACGGCAGCACGGGGACCGGACCCCCGCTGGTGGTGATCCTCGGCTGGATCTCCAGCCTGGACGCCATCGCGTCGGGGCGTGACCCGCGCTCGTCGCTGCTCGAGCGCCTCGCTGACGACGACGTCTCCCTGACCCTGTACGACCGGGCCGGTACGGGCCTCTCCCCCGGCCCGGTCCCGGACTACGGACTGGAGTCGAGCGTCCAGGAGCTCGCCGACGTCGTGCAGGCGATCGGCCCACCGGTCTCTCTGCTCGCCATGTCGGCGGCGGGTCCCATCGCCGTCTCACTTGCGGCGCGGCGACCTGACTGGGTGAGCTCGCTCGTGCTCTTCGGCACGTTCGCGCACGGCCCCCACACGTTCAGCGACAAGGCCATGCGAGACATGATCGTCCAGATCACTCGGACCCACTGGCGCACGGGCTCGAAGATCCTCGCGGACCTGTACCGCCCGGGCACCAGCGACGAGGCGGCCTGGCACCTGTCCAGTGTCTTCCGTGAGTCGGCGGCCGCTGACGTTGCGGCGGACTACCTCGAGTCGATGTACGACCACGACGTGGTGCAGCTCCTGCCGTCGGTCCAGGCGCCCGCGCTGGTGCTGCACTACCGAGCCGACCGGTTGATCCCCTTCCAGGGAGCCCTCGACCTCGTCACCGGGCTCCCGGACGCCACCCTCGTGCCACTCGACGGGAGGGTTCACCTTCCCGACGCCCGCGACCTCGACCACATCGAGAAGGCCATCGTCGACCACATCCACCGGCACGCCTGAGAGCGGGCCCCGACAGGCGCCTTCCCGGCGCCTTCCTCGAGCCGCGCCCCGGGTGTCCGACGGGAAGGATGAGGGAAGCCGACGGCTGCAGCCTTGGCCTGTCAGTGCAGCTGAGGAGGCCGTGATGAGCCAGACCGTCGTCGTCGCCCGTCACCGGGACGAGGTGCTGGAGGGGGTGCGCGCGATGGCGCCGATGCTGGTCGTCTACGCGCCCTTCGGACTGCTTGTCGGAGCCGCTGTCGCGGCGAGTGACAGCCCCGTTGCGGCATGGCTGTCGACGTGGACGATCTACGGAGGAGCCGCGCACCTCGCTGTGCTCGATGTGCTCCACAACGGCACCGGTGTGCTGGGAGCTGCGGTCGTGGGCCTCCTGATCAACGCCAGGATGGTCGCCTACGCCGCATCCCTGGCACCACACTGGCGCACCGCCTCTGCGCGTTCGAGGGTCGCCGCCGCCGCGATGCTCACCGATGCCACCTGGGGCCTGACCGTCAACCATCCCTCTGACAGCGCCGCCGGCCGCCGCCGGTTCTACTTCGGAGCCGGCCTCACGCTGTGGCTCGGATGGCCCGCGTTCGTCACCGTGGGTGTGCTCCTGGGCCGCTGGGTCCAACATGTCCCGGTCGCCACCCTCCTGCCGGCCATGACGCTCGGGGCGTTGGTGGTGCCTCAGCTGCGGACCCGTCCTGGGCTCGCCGCCGGCGCGGCGGCGACGGGGGTCGCGGCTGTCACCTCGGGCCTGGACGGGGGCCTCGCCCTCGTGCTGGCCGCGGCGGCGGGGGCCAGCGCGGCCGGACTCGTGCACTGGAGGGCATCATGACGACCGTTGTGGCGCTGCTCCTCGTGGGTGCCGGAAGCCTCGCGTTTCGCATGGTCCCGCTCCTGGGCGCGGCGCGCGTCCCCGAGGCGGTCTCCCGGGTCGCCGGCTGGGCAGGAGTCTCGGTTCTCGCAGCCGTCACGGTCCGAGGCGTGCTGCACCACCACGACCGCACGATCCCATGGGCTGTGCCGGTGGCAGTCGTCGCCTTGGCGGTTGCGCTGGTTGTCGCGGCACGCGGACGGGGAATCCTCGTCGTGCTAGGTGCGGGAGCGGGCACCTACCTCGCCCTCTCGACCGTGATCGGCGCAGTGACCTAGGCGGCCGCCTCGGCCCCTGGGCCGCCGCACTTCGACGGGCCCGGCCGCGGATCGTGCCGGCCGCTGTAGCCGCTCATGGACCGGATGAGCGCAGGCACACTGCGGACGGGGCCAGAGGATGCCGAGACCTACGGGCCCCATGGGGCCACCGCACAGAGCCGAGGGCGCGGTGGCCCATCGCAGACCACGGTCGGAGCGACTAGCCCAGTCCGAGACCTCGGCGGCCGGTCTGGTTGAGCTGGTCCTCGTGGAAGCGGTCCACCCACTCGCGCTCGTAGTGCTCCTCCGGGAAGTCGGTGGGGCTGGAGCCGGTGAGGAAGGCGTCGCGCACGCTCTTCGCGTACTCCTCGTTGCGCGGGCACCACGGGGCCGCGGGGATGTACATGACGTTGCCCCACCCCTTCTGGTCCGTGACCGGGGCGACCGAGTGGATCATGTCGGCGTGCCACCAGACGGAGTCTCCGGCCTTGACGTCGGGGATCCCGGACAGCGCCTCGATGAGAAGGGGGTGCCACTTCTCGCTGGCCGGGAACACCTGGTTGGTGGTCACGCCGCACATGTCGTCCTCGGGGACGTCGTCGAGCAGCGGACGCAGCATCAGGTAGGCCATGGCCTCCGGGATAGGGATGGTGTGCAGAACGCCCTGGTCGTGGTCCATGTCGGACAGGGCGGTCCAGCCCTGGAAGGTGCGGAACGCCGAGCACATCGTCGTACCGGGGTACTGCGGGCCGGAGGTGCGGTGCGCAGCATCCCAGGGGTCGTAGTCCTCGACGGTGCCGTCGAAGAGGTGCCGGAAGGCCCTCTGGTAGCCCTCTGTCATCCACAGGTCGAGGGTGCCGGGGTCGCTGTGCGTGCCCAGGCCACCGGAGTCCGCGCCCGGCGGCCGCCGACGGATGCGGTCCGGGTAGAGGGAGTCGCGGTTCGGGTCGAACCACTGAACGCCGTCGGACTCGTGCTTCCACTGGCTGTTGAGGAACGCCTGGACGGTGGCCATCCGGTCGCTCTGCCGGGCTTCCATCTGGGCCTTCGACCAGTAGACCGGATAGATCTCGGGCTTGGACCCGACGCTGCCGAAGAAGTCGTCACCGGGCCCGCGGTAGTTCTCGAAGAACTCGTTCTTCTCCACGTAGTCGACGATGTCCGCGTCCCAGTCCCGGGCCTGCTGGTGGTCGAAATGGCCACGGACCACGAGACAGCCGCGCCGGCGGAGCGCGTCGAGCGCCTCGGCGGTGACGGTGCCGTCGGCGATGTCGGCGTACTCGATGACCGGCCACACGGTCTCACCGCGCTCCTTGGCGGCCTTGATCTCGGCGACCTGCTCGGCGACCCGCTGCTCGACCACGCCGAAGACCTCGGCGACGGTGCGGCCCGAGGCCTCGATGCGGTTGCGGAGGGCGGCCTTGATCTCCCTGACGGCCGCGGGCAGGTCCTCCGGGGCCGACTCCCAGTGCGGCAAGGGCTGGGTCTGCTGCTCGCTGGCGGTGTCGAGGGTCACGGCTGCTGCTCCTTTGGTAACGGGTCCTTACTAGAAAGGTAGGCGACCTCTCGCATTTAGGCAAGACTCCTGACTAAACTTCTGGCATGACCTCTCCCAGCCACGCCGAACCCACCGTGGGCGACCCGGCTCGCGCGGGTGGCCCGGCCGCGATGCCGTCCTTGGATCTGTTGCGCTCACTGACCGACGAGCACGTCCTGAGAGCGGTGATGGAGCATGGTCGGCTCACCCGCGCCGACATCGCGGCCAAGACGGGCATCTCCAAGCCGACCATCTCCGAGAGCGTGCGCCGGATGGCCGTCGCGGACGTCCTGGTCGACACCGGCGAGCGCACCAGCGGCCGCGGGCGGGCCGGGTCCTACTACACGCTCTCGGACGCCGCGGGGACGGCGCTGGTCGTCAGCATCCGACCGGACGGGGTGCTGGCCGAGGCCCTGGACCCGTTCGGCACGACGGTCAGCGAGAGCCTGGTTGGGCTCGACCGAGGAGTCGGCCGGCATGAGGCCGCCCGGGCGCTCGGCGAGGCAGCCCGGAACGTCATGACCGGTCCCGGAGCGTTCCGACTGGCGGCGGTGAGCGCGGCGGACCCCGTGGACCGCTCGAGTGGGCGGCTGGTGCAGCTCCCGGACGCTCCGCTCCTCGTGGGCAACCTGGACCCGGTGTCCGTCCTGTCTCCGATGGTTTCCGGTCCCGTCCTCGTCGACAACGACGTCAACTGGGCTGCACGGGCCGAGCGCAACGCCGGCGAGGGATCGGTGGACAACTTTGTCTACCTCCACCTCGGCGAGGGCCTCGGCTGCGCAGTCGTGGCCGACGGCGACGTGACCCGCGGGCACGGGGGCCTGGCCGGCGAGATCGCGCATCTCGTGACCGTCGGACCTCGGGGCCTTGCCATGCCTTTCACCGAGGTGTTTGCCCAGCTCGGTCTGCGTCGGCCCGGCACCACCGCCATCGACGTGGACCGGCTTGAAGGCGCGTTTCGACGAAAGGCAGCCCGGAGGGGTCGACACGCTCCAGGCGGTGGCACGCGCCCTGTCCGGCGTCATCGCCGCCGCGATCGCGCTCGCGGACCCCGAGGAGGTCGTCATGGGCGGGCCGTGGGGCCGCGATCCGCGGGTCACAGACGCCCTGAGGGACTGCCTCGCGGCGTCCCCGCGCGCCGTCCCGCTGCGTACCGCGATCCACGAAGACCAACCTGACCACCTCGGCGCCCGGATGCACGGCCTCGCGGAGCTGAGAAACAGGATCGCCACCCGCCTCTAGAGTCAGCGTCCGCACACGCCGTCGCTCCTGCGGCGATCTGCACGCGACATGACCGAGGCACGTGTCGGCTCGGCCGGCAATGCCTCGCGATGAACCGCCAACGGCTACCGCTGCCACAGCGCGACCGGCCGTCATGCGGTCCTGCGTTGCCGGGAGACACTGCCAGGGGTGATCCATCAAACCTGTTTGATGTATTCTCCAGGTCATGGTGCCCTCGGGTCAGCTCGCCACGCAGCCCGCGTTCGTCCGACTGGTCGCCCACCCGCTGCGCTGGAAGCTACTGACCACGCTCGCCGACAGCGACTACCGGGTCCGCGAGCTGGTGACGCGGGTCGGCCAGCCCCAGAACCTGGTCTCCTACCACCTGCGGCTGTTGCGTCGTGGTGGGCTGGTCACCGCCACACGCAGCAGCTTCGACGGCCGTGACAGCTACTACCACCTGGATCTGGACCGCTGCGCGGATGCGCTCGCCGAGACCGGTGCCGCGATACATCCGGCGCTGCGCCGGGATCCCGCTCCACCGATCGCCCCAGGCGGCCGACACCGGTCGCGGCGTGTCGCCGTGCTGTTCGTCTGCACGGGCAACAGCGCACGCTCACCGATGGCCGAAGCACTGCTGCGCCACCACACCGCCGGCAGCGTGACGGTGACCAGCGCCGGCAGCCGACCCCGACCCCACCTGCACCGCAACACGGTGCGGGTCCTGGCCGACCAGTTCGGCATCGACATCACCGGCCAGCAACCGCGACACCTCGACACCCTTGCCGGCCGCCGGTTCGACCATGTGATCACGCTGTGCGACAAGGCCCGCGAGACGTGCCCCGCGTTTCCTGACCACCCGCGGCGGATCCACTGGAGCATCCCCGACCCTGCGACGGCGAGCGACACCGACCAGGCCAGCTACGCCGCCTTTCAACACACCGCGGCAGACACCGACACCCGCATCCGGCACCTGCTGCCCGTCCTCACCTCGACCAGCCACTAAGGAGGTTCCACCGTGACCGCACCCGAGCAGTACGCCAGCGTCCGCTACATCGTCGACGATGTGCAGGCGGCCATCGACTTCTACACCACCCACCTTGGCTTCACTGCGAACACCAGCGCCGTGCCCGCCTTCGCCGACGTGGTGCGCGGCCCGCTTCGGCTCCTGCTGTCCGGCCCCGCCAGCTCCGGCGCCCGCGCCACCCCCGACGACGCCACCTCCGCCGGCCGCAACCGTATCCACCTCGTCGTCAACGACCTGGATGCCGAGATCGCCCGGCTCCACGACGCCGGCCTGTCCTTCCGCAGCGACCTGGTCGCCGGCCCCGGCGGGCGCCAGATCCTGCTCGCCGATCCGGCCGGAAACCTGATCGAGCTGTTCCAGCCCGCCCGCGGCCCTGGCGCACCCACACCGGTCAGCACCTGACCACCCGGTGCGACCGAGGTGCCGATGCCGTGGCCATCGAGGGCCTCGCTACCGAGCTCGACCGAGCAAGCAGCAGGGGTGTGACGACCGGCGGCAGGTCAACGGTCGCTCACGTGGTCCGCACCTCCTCGACGCGCACCGGCCTCCCTTCGCGCCAGGAGACGGTGCAGGCCTCGGCGATCCAGCTCGCCGCGAGCCCGTCGGCGACGGTGCAGGGCGACGCCAGCGCTCCCGCGACCACTGTGGTGACGCCTCCAGCTCGTGACGGAAAGCGGTGGCCATGCGATCCATGAAGAACGTGGCAGGCACCCCGGCGGGAAGCTCACGGTCGGGTCGGCGGAGCGGAGCGGCAGCGTGTCGTCGAGGCCGGCGGCCACGGCGTCGAGCGAGCCGTGCACCTCGAGGCGTACGTCGTAGCCGCGGCCGTTGTGCCGACTGTTCGACACAACGGCCAGCGTGCCGTCGTCCAGGGTCAGCACCGACCCGGCCGTGTCCGCGTCACCGGCGTCGCGGATGTAGGGCTCGCCGCGGTTGCCGCCGGCCGCGTACACCTCGACGATCTCGCGCCCGGTCACCCACCGCACTGCGTCGAAGTCGTGCACGGCGCAGTCGTGGAAGATCCCGCCGGAGGCGCGCAGGTACGCCTCCGGGGGCGGCCCGGGGTCCAGCGTGGTCGAGCGGATCGTGTGCAGCCAGCCGAGGCGGCCGGCGACCACGTCGTCGCGGACGGCGACGAACGCGGGATCGAACCGGCGCGGGAACCCGATCTGCACCGGCACGTCGGAGCCCTCGACCCGCGCCAGCACCTTCGCGCCCGCGCGGGGGTCCTGGGCCACCGGCTTCTCGCAGAACGTGGGCAGACCGGCCTCGACTGCGGCCATGATCAGGGCCGGGTGGGTCGGCGTGGACGCCGCGATGACGACACCGTCCACGCCGGAGGCGAGGACGTCCTCGGGGGTTTCGGCCAAGGTGGCCGAGACCTTGCGGGCGGTCTGCGCCGCCACCGATGCCACGGCGTCGGTGACGACGAGCTCCTCGACGGTGTCGAGGGCGCTGAGGGTCTCGGCGTGGAACGCGCCGATGCGGCCGAGGCCGATGAGTCCGATGCGCACGGGGATGCCTTCCTGAGCTGGTGGAGAGTCGGGGACGTCGGTCAGTCGTAGCCGCCGACGACCTGCACGCCGCTGACCAGGACCACCTTGTCCTGCAGCTCGCCTGCTGTCGGGCCGTCCAAGGTCACCGGATGGCCCCGTTGTCCCGCCTCGTGGCGTACGCGTCGAGGGCGTCGTCGACCCGAGCGGGCTCCCAGCCCTCGGCCAGTGCCTGTCCCAGGATCTCGGTCTGGGCGAGCGGGGTCAGGCCGCCGATGGGCTGGTCACGGTCGAGGTTGGTCGGGAACGGGTAGCCCTCGGCCGCGGCGGCGACCGCGTTGGCGAGAGCGGCGGCGTCGGCGCCGGCCTCCTGCCTCCGCACCAGGGCCGGGTAGACCGCCTTCGCCACCTTGACCCGGTCGACGTACTCCATGGCCCGGCCGAAACCGGACGAGACCTGAAGGAGGTTGGCGACCCGCTGGATGTCGGCCGACACGTTGGAGCCCGCACCGTGGAACAGTGCCGGGTTGAAGAACGCGGCGTCGCCCTTCCGCAACGGCAGCTGCACGTAGTTCGCCTCGAAGTACTCCCGGAACTCCGGCAGCCGCCAGGCGAGGTAGCCGGCGACGTACTGGTGGGAGTACGGCAGGTACAGCGTCGGTCCGCTCTCGAGCGGCATGTCGGAGTGCGCGACCGCCCCCTGCAGCGTCAGCACCGGCGAGAGCAGGTGCACGTGCCTCGGGTACCTCTCGACCACGTCGTTGGCCAGGAAGCCCAGGTGGTAGTCGCGGTGCGGTTCCTGCGCCTTGCCGCCGGGACGCACGACGTTGACCTGTGAGGTCACCTGGTAGCCGGGGCCCAGCCAAGCCGTCGAGACCAGGGCGAGGATGTCGTTGGCGTAGTAGTCGACGAAAGCCTCCGGGTCGCGGACCGCCAGCTTCTCCAGGGCGTTCCAGACGCGGCTGTTGGCACCCGGAGGGGCGAAGTGGTCACCGGCCTCGCCACCGCCCGCCCGCTCGTCGTCGATCATCGCGTCGAAGGCCGCGGTCACGCGATCCACCGCGTGACGGTCCGGGAAGGCATTCTCGAGGACGACCACGCCGGGACCCTCCATGAGCGCCCGGACCAGCTCGGCCGACAACGCCTCGCTGCCCTCGCCGGTGGCCGCGACCGCGCGAACCGAGCCGGAGTCGTAGACCAGGATGTTGTCCGCGACCCGGGCGGCGTGGGGGTACGACGAGAGGTCGGTCCTCTGCCCCACCAGGCGCACCAAGTCCTCGAGCCGGCAGTCCGACTCCTTGAGCCGCGCGGCGTGATCCCTCGATGCGTGGCCCGCGAGCGGGCCGTCGAAGGTGGTTGTCACCGGTCCTCCAGGGTGTCGTGGTGTCACGGGGTCGGCGACTGGTGGGCCCCGTCGGCTTCTCCCACGCTAGGGCTCGCCACGAGGTGTTTCGTAGTGGGTAAACCCATCAAAAGGACCTCACTGCCTCTGGGAGACATCGCATGGGCCACCCGTACCGGATCCGTGAGATCGCACAGCAGGCCGGCGTCAGCGATGCGACCGTCGACCGGGTGCTCCATGGCCGGTCCGGTGTCCGCTCGAGCACGGTCGCCGAGGTGCACCAGGCGATTGAGGACCTGGACCGGCAGCGGTCCCAGCTGCGCCTGACCGGGCGCACGTTCATGGTCGACCTGGTGATGCAGTCACCGACGCGGTTCAGCAACGCGGTGCGCGCGGCGCTCGAGCACGAGCTGCCCACGTTACGACCGGCGGTCATCCGGTCGAGGTTCCACCTCGCGGAGGAGAGCGACCCCGGTAAGGTCGCCGTCACCCTCGCGTCGATCGCGCGACGCGGCTCGCACGGCGTCCTGCTCAAGGCGCCGGACGACGCCGTGGTGGTCGACGCGGTCGCCGGTCTCGTCGACCGAGGCATCCCCGTCGTCACGCTGTTCACGGACGTCCCACTGAGCCGGCGTGTCGCGTACGTCGGCATCGACAACCGTGCCGCCGGGGCGACCGCGGCGTACCTGCTCACCCGCTGGAGCCCGCACGGCGGAACCGTGCTCGTGACGGTGAGCAGCTCGGCCTTCCGGGGCGAGGACGAGCGGGAGATCGGCTTCCGCGCGGCGATGCGCCAGATGGCCCCGGAGCGCGCGGTCCGCGAGGTCACCGACACGAACGGCGCCGACCCCGCAATGCTCGAGGCGGTCACCACCGTGCTCGAGGAGGACTCGACGATCGACGCGGTCTACTCCGTCGGTGGCGGCAACGCGGCGACCGCCCTCGCGTTCGAGCGCGCCGGACGAAGGGTCTCCGCCTTCATCGCCCACGACCTCGACGCAGACAACCTGGCCCTGCTGCGCCAGCAGCGCATCTCGGCCGTGCTCCACCACGACCTGCGCGAGGACATGCGTCGCGCCTGCCGCTTGGTCATGCAGGCTCATGGTGCACTCCCGGGAGTTCCCCACTCGCTCCCGTCACACGTGCAGGTCATCACGCCGTTCAACGAGCCGCGCGCCTTCGCACGCAGTGAGTGACCCCGGCATGCCGGGGTGTCGATGGGCCGGACCGTTCACGAACGCCGGATCGGGTCGCCTGCCGGAGGCCGTCGGATCACGGCCCAACCACGTGGCGAACAGTCCGCTCCTGCCCCGACCGCACGCGTGCGAGCGGAACGTCACCGAGCAGACGCGTCGGCGCGAGGTCGACCGAAGTACGACACGACGCGGGGATCGTGGGTCAGACGCCGGCGAGCCATTTGTCCGGTCCGAAGACCTCGTAGTGGATGTTGGCTTCGGGAAGCCCGCGCTCCAGCAGCTTCGAGCGGACCAGGTCCATGAACGGCAGCGGGCCGCACAGGTACGCCTCGGTGTCGGGCAGCACTTCGACCTTCTCCAGCTCGATGAGACCCGGCATCGTGTCGGTGGTGGCCGGTCGCACACCGAGGTCCTCGTACCAGTGGCGCAGCGCGGCTCCCGGCAGGGCGGCCACCAGCTCGGCCAGCTCACGACGGTGCGCCTGCCGGGCCGGTGACCGGTCCGCGTGCAGTACCGTCACCGGCCGGTCCGTCGTGGTGTGGGTCAGGTAGTGCAGCATGCCGATGATCGGGGTGCACCCGATACCGGCCGACACCAGCAACAGCGGGTCATCACCCTGGTCGAGGACTAGGTCGCCGAAGGGCAGCGACACGCGCAGCTCGTCGCCCTCGAACACGTTGCGGTGCAGGAAGTTCGACACTTCCCCTTCGGGGATCTCGGTGCCGTCCTCGGCGACGGTGGCCGGCACCGCTTTCACGCTGATCGCCCAGCCGTCCGCGCGGCCCCGGGTCAGGCTGTACTGGCGGATCTGGTGTGCGCCGTCGGGCAAGGAGACGGCCACCGAGATGTACTGCCCCGGCTTCGCGGCGGGGAGGACGGAACCGTCGACCGCCGCCAGGCTGAACGCGACGGTGTCAGGTGACTCCTGCTGCCGACCCGCAACCACGACCTGGCGCCACACCTCGCCCGGCTCGACGCCGGCATCGGAGTACAGACCCTGCTCGATGCGGACGAGGTCGTCAGCCATGTGCCAGTACAGCTCGTCCCATGCCGCGGCAACCTCGGGAGTGACTGCCTCACCCAGCACCTGCACGATGGCGGCGAACAGGTGCTCGTGGACGATCGCATACTGCTCCCGGGTGACACCGAGCGACGCGTGCTTGTGCGCGATCCGGGCCAGCAGCTGCTCGGTCGGGTGAGCGTTGTCCGAGACCAGCATCGTCGCGTACGCCGCGATGGACCCAGCCAACGCGAGCGGCTGGTCACCTTGTGCCTGGTTGCCCCTGTTGAACAGGTCGCGGATCAGCTCCGGATGAGCGGTGAACATCTTCTCGTAGAACAACGGCGTGATCTCACCGATCGCCGCCCCGACCGCGGGGAGCGTGTCCCGAATGACCTGAGCCGACTTGTCCGAGAGCATGAGGGTCTCCTTGTTTCGTGGGCTGATCGGCCTGACATGCTTCCGCCGGCCTGAGCCGACCGGTACCAGCGCACGTCACGGCATCCCGGGACCTACGTCCCTTGCCACCTCCCGAGAACCGCAGGAGCCAGGCGTGAGTGCGGGATCGAGGCACAGCTCCAGCGCTCACGAGGTTGCCGAACGGACAAGATGCAGGCACCCGTCCCGCATCGGCGCTCCTGGTCCTCCGGGAGTGCGCCTTGGCAGCCCACGCGGCTCATGGCTTCGATTCGTCCTCATTGTCGGTGTGGACCCCTGGGGGGACTAGCCCGAAGACGCGGTGCGCAGATCCTCCGCCGGGGTCTGCTCGGGCCGCAGGGCGGAACCTAGGCTGGCCGAGTGCAGGCGAAGGAAGGCCGCATACCGTTCCAGGACTACCAGACCTGGTACCGCATCGTCGGCGACGGCGAAGACCCGGGCAAGCTTCCGGTGGTCTGCCTGCACGGAGGGCCCGGGTCAGCGCACGACTACATCGAGCCGCTGGAGGCGCTGGCCGGGACCGGGCGGCGAGCCGTGTTCTACGACCAGATCGGATGCGGCAAGTCCCCAGGCCCGCATGACGCCTCCTTCTACGACGTCAAGCTGTTCGTGGACGAGCTCAGGACTGTTCTCAGGGCGCTCGATCTCGGGTTGATCCATCTGTTCGGGAACTCGTGGGGCGGGATGCTGGCGATGGAGTACGCGCTGACGCAACCCGGCGGCCTGGCCAGCCTGCTCCTGGCCAGCTCGCCCGCGAGCATTCCGCAGTGGGTGGAGGAGACGACAAAGCTGCGGGCGCAGCTACCCGCGGACGTCCAGAGCACGTTGCAGCGGCACGAGGACGCGGGAACAACCGATGACCCCGAGTACGAGGCTGCCGCGATGGAGTTCTACCGCCGGCACGTCTGCCGCGTCGACCCGTGGCCTGACTGCGTCGAGAGGTCGGTCGTCGAGGAGCAGGGGCTCGTGTACCAGACGATGGCCGGCCCGAACGAGTTCGTCGTCACGGGGACACTCCGGGACTGGAGCATCGTCGACAGGCTCACTGAGATCGACGTCCCGACCCTGGTCGTGACCGGTCAGCATGACGAGGCGACGCCGGCAGTCAATCACGCAGTCGCCCAAGGCATTCCAGGCGCTCAGTCGTGGTGTTCCCGGACGCCTCGCACATGGCGCACGTGGAGCACACCGCGCCGTACGTCGAGCTGCTCGACGAGTTCATGAGCCGCGTAGAGGCCCGACACCGGTCCCCCGTTGCTTCCTGATGGGTCGTCCTATCAAGGTGCAAGGGACGCCAGGCTCGTCCGCGTACTCCCAGCGCCCGCACACTGGCCGCAGGTTCGGACGGGGTGATCCTTCCAGGACCGATGAGTATTCGGCCGTGGTCCGGTCTTAGCTTACGAAGGTGTTGAGGCCACACGAGTGCGCCACCCGCTGCAGATGCGGTCGATTCGAAGGAGGAAAGCGATGGCCAAGCTGTTTCCCTGTTTGTGGTTCGACGGCAACGCGGAGGAGGCGGCCAACTTCTACGTGACGTTGCTGCCGGACAGCCACGTCGACAAGGTCTGGCGCTCGCCGGCTGAGACGCCGTCCGGGCCGGCGGGCATGGTGCTGACGGTTGACTTCACGCTTGCTGGCCAGCAGTTTCAGGGGCTCAACGGCGGCCCGGACTTCAAGTTCAACGAGGCGGTGTCGTTCGTCATCGACTGCGACGACCAGGGCGAGGTCGATCGGCTGTGGGACTCGCTCACAGCGGGCGGCGGCGAGCCCGGCCCGTGTGGCTGGCTCAAGGACCGCTTCGGGTTGTCCTGGCAGATCGTGCCGCGCCGGCTCGAAGAGCTGCTCAATGATCCCGATCCCGAGCGTGCCCGTCGGGCGATGGAGGCGATGCTCAAGATGGGCAAGATCGAGGTCGCTCAGCTGGAGCGCGCCGCCGACGCGGCCTGACGGCAGCATGGCCACCTACGTCCTGATCCACGGAGCCGGCGACGTGGGCTGGTACTGGCACCTGGTCGAGCGCGAGCTTCGGACGCGCGGCCACGGTGTGGTGGTCATGGACCTGCCGGTCGAGGATGACGCGGCGACCTTGTCGGACTACGCGGACGTGGTGGTCGAGGCGATCGCTGATCGGCGCGAGGACCTGGTCGTGGTTGCGCAGTCGTACGGCGGCTATGTGGCGCCAATCGTCTGCGATCGGGTGCCGGCTCGGTTGATGGTGCTTGTGGCGGCGATGATCCCCGCCCCGGGTGAGAGCGCCGATCAGATGTGGGTCAACACACGCTTCGGCGAAGCAGCGCGGCCGGAGGCTGACGACTCGGGCGACCTGGCGATCTTCTACCACGACGTTCCGCGCACGCTGGCGGAGGAGGCGCTGTCCAAGGGTCGCCCTCAGTCGGAGACGACGGCTGCCGAGCCGTTCCCGGTTGCGGCGTGGCCCGACGTGCCGACAGCTTTCATCCTCTGCCGTCACGACCGGCTGTTCCCTGCGGCCTGGCTGCGCCAGGTAGTTCGTCACAGGCTCGGCATCGAGCCGGATGAGATCGACAGCGGCCACACGCCTGCGCTCAGCCACCCCGTCGAGCTGACCAACCTGCTCGAGCGCATCCGTGTCCGGACGCTGGACGTCGGGACGGTTGAGTGACCCGGCGGCGCAACCCGGTTACCGGCGCACTCTCACGGCGGCGAGCGAGCGGTGTGCCGTTGGGCGCCGGGCCACGGCGGGCCCTGCGGGTGGGCGCACCTCAGAGCGGTCTCGTCCGGTGACAGGTCTCGTGACGCAGCGACGACGTGCGGCAACCGGCGTCATCCGGGTCCGACGTGTCGGGTGCGTCCTTCCGCCACGTGGCGGTCAGCAGCAGCCGGGTTGTGGCCCTTCGCCGCCAGAGAGCCTGGTCACGACCGCGCCGGCCGGAGCCTCGGTCGGGTGGGAGTAGTCCCACTGACCCGAGAGACGCCAGCCGGCGACACCGTCGAACACCCCGGTCCACGGGGTGTTGTGGACGGCCACGGACGCCCCTTCCGCGCCGCCTACGACGGTGCCCGGGTAGGCGGCGTGGAGCCGCTTCCAGCTGTCGCCGAGCCGGATGCCAGTGCCGACTAGGCGTACGTCGGGTGAGTGCAGGTCCTTCCTCTCCTCGAAGCCCGACCAACGGCGGTGCTGAGCAAGCTCCCAGCCTCGGAGCTGCAACGTGTCGACCGCGTCCCCGCCGAAGACCAGGCACAGCGTTTCCCAGCAGGTGACGGAGGTGATCGGATACTGCCAGCTCGGCGAGAGCGGGTCGTCGGCATCCTCGAACCAGGCATCGCTGCCGGGGATGCGGACGTAGCGCTGCGGCCCCAGGGTGAGGTCCGGCTCCCCGAAGCGAGCGCCGACAGCAGCCAGGACCTCGTCGGCGTCGGTCCCGAAGGGTTGCGTGCCCACACCCGACCCGGACACGTCCAGAGGGCCGCCGACGACCGTTGCCGAGGGAGCCGAGGGGTCGCTCGCGGGGTCAGGCGACGAACCGCGGGCGTCGTCGGCGAGGAGCCGGTTCACCCCGACCAACCCGCCGGCCACCACCGCCACGGACGCGGCCAGCGCGATGAGGCCCTGTGTCCGGCGGACCGTGCGGCGCCGCCGCCCATCCGTCACGATCGCGTTGGTCGGAGGTGGCGGGACGTCGATCCGTTCGGCCTCCTCCCGAAGCAGGTGTTGCAGCGTGTCGCTCATGACGGGATTCCTTCGATGCTGGGGACCACGGCGTCGCCGAGCACGAGTCGCAGCTTGCGCAGAGCCACGTAGGTCTGGCTCTTGACGGTGCCCTCGCTGCAACCGAGGGCTTGGGCGACCTGTGCGACGCTCAAGTCCTCGTAGAAACGCAGCACCACCACGGCGCGCTGGCGGGGCGGCAGCTGCCGGAGCGCGTCGAGGAGCATCGGTCGGGTCGAGTGGTCGGGTGCGTACGGCGTCTCGGGGAGGTTGTCGGTCAGCTGCTCACGCAGCCGGACTCTCGAGCGGAACCACGACGCGACCGAGCGCACGACCGCGGTCCGGGCGTAGGCGTGGGCGGCTCCCAGCTCGCGTACCTCGTGCCACGACGCGTAGGTGTTGGTGAGCGCGGTCTGCACCAGATCCTCGGCAATAGCCTGGTTGCCGACCATGAGGTAGGCAGTGCGGTAGAGCGGCCCCCATGCACCCGCGACGAACTCGGAGTACTCCGCGTCCGTGGGCTGCTTGCTCATCCAGTCCCCCTTCTCCTGCACCTAGGAAGACGGCGGAGCGGCCCGTCCGGTTGTATCCCGTCGGGTCAAGTTTCTCGGTACGCCCATCGAGGCCCAGCCTCGTCTCGGCCGTCACTGTCAGACGGCGGGGGACCTCACTCCACTCCGGGAACGATGCGCATGTCGCGCACGGCTCCGCCGTCGAGTGCAGCGAGGGCGTCCTGGTAGGCCGGGCTGTCGTGAGCAGCCAGTGCGGCCTCGACCGATTCAAACTCGATGACCACCGTCCGGGTCCTCTCACCAGACTCGTAGGTCTCCTCGGGCAACCCTCGAGCCACATAGGTTCCACCGGCGCGACGAAGAGCGGGGCCGGCCAGCTCGGCATAAGCCGCAACCTTGGCCTCGTCGATGATCTCCTTGTAGATACTGATCCAGTAGGCGGTCATGACGTCATCCTCCCCCACGTCAGGCAGCTTCCTTTCGCAGCAGGTCGCGCCGGCCTGTCCGGTCACATCCGGGCGAAGGCCAGCCGCCGACGAGGGTCACTAGGCTTGCACCCATCCGCCCCTACGGGACTGGTCTCGGTTGACTGAACGACTCTTCGTCTACGGAACTCTCGCCCCGGGGCGACCCAACCAGCACGTCCTCGCAGACGTGCCGGGAGTGTGGGAGCCCGCGTCCGTCACAGGGCGTTTGCTACCTCAGGGCTGGGGCGCTGAAGTCGGTTTCCCCGGCATCGTGGTGGACGAGCGCGGTCCTGCAGTCGACGGGTTCCTGTTCAGCTCACCCAGCCTCGATGAGCATTGGGACCGCCTCGACGCATTCGAGGGTGACGGCTACGCACGCGTGTCGACCACGGTCAAGCTGCGGGACGGACGAGCCGAAGTCGCTTACATCTACGTACTGCGCGAACTCACGACGCCGCCGGGCCCAAGCCCCTCAGCCTGATCGCCCGCTCCGTCGATTGCGCACTCGTGCGAGGGGATGCCGGTGCCTGCCGCCTGACGGGCGCCGGGACCGCAGAGCGGGCCATAGCGTCCTCGCGCTCAGGGGAGTAAGCAGGGATCACCGGCGGTGCCGGACCGGGCACTGCCCTGTCCCAGAGAGGAGTGGGCCGTGTACGCACGTTCCACCACATTCCACGGAAGGCCCGCCAACCTCGACGCGGGCATTGCGTTCGTCAAGAACGAGGCCGGGCCCCTGCTCGACAAGATCGAGGGCTGTCGCGGCCTCTCGATGCTGGTCGACCGCGAGACCGGGCAGTGCATCGCGACAAGCTCGTGGGAGAACGAGGCGGCCATGCGCGCCAGCGATGAGCAGCTTCGCCAGATCCGCGATCGAGGGCGGGACATCCTGGGCGGCTCCATGCAGGTGGACGAGTGGGAGATCGCGGTCATGCACCGCACCCATCACGGCGAGTGCTGCCGGGTCAGCTGGCTGCAGGGGGACCTCGACGCCATGACGGAGACGTTCCGGGTCGGGATCCTTCCCGAGCTTCAGCGGACCCCTGGATTCTGCAGCGCCAGTCTGCTGGTGAACCGGTCGACCGGCCTGGGCTGCGCCACCACGGCCTGGGAGACCCGCGCCGCGATGGAAACCAGCCGCTCGGCGGCCGAAGCCATGCGCAGCCGGGCCGCGAGCGACGCGGGCGGCGAGATCGTCGAGGTGCACGAGTTCGACCTCGCCTACGCGCACCTGCACGTCCCCGAGATGGCCTGACGACCACCTCTTTTCGACCCGGGCCCGTACCGGTCGGGCTCGGTCGCACCAGGCAGCAGCCAGCGACAACCGAGGGTGCGTCATGTCGCCGCGAAAAGGGCAGCCCCTCGACGCGGCGCACGTCTGCCACGCAGGGTCGCCAGGTCAGCCGGCGCGATGTCCTTGCAGGCGTCTCCTGAGCCCGCTCGCCGTGGGTCGCCTGCGGCCGGCCTGCGCCGGCCCCGGGAAGGGACGGACTGCTGAGGGCGGCGCGTGCTCGGGCCGGAGCCCGACACCGATGAGGTAGGCCGTCAGGTACGAGGCACCCGGGACACGCCGGAGCAGCGCGAGCACAGGTTTGGGCGGCCCCATGCGCCGTCCGTCGAGGATCGGTCTCACCAGGCCCCGGTGCATCATCCGCTGCAGTGCCTGGACCACGACCGTCGCCATCAGCCGGCGGTTGCGGACCGCCGCCAGCTCCCGGCCGGTGACCTCGCCGCGCAGCAGCGGCCCTGCCAAGAGGGTGGCGGCCGCCACACCGTCCTGCACCGCCAGGTTGATCCCGACGCCGCCGACCGGCGACATGGCGTGCGCCGCGTCGCCGATGCAGAGCAGTCCGTCGACGTGCCATCGGTTCAGCCGGTTCAGCCGTACGTCGAGATGCTTCACCTCGTCCAACGAGCGCAACGCGTCGACCCGGTCCGCGAGATCCGGCATGAGGTCCGCGACGTCTCGCCGGAACGACTCGATTCCTCGGCCGCGGAGCTCTGCATCGGTGCCCTTCCGGCCGATGTAGGCGATCTGGAGGAAGTCGGTGCGGGGGATCACGACGGCGAACCGACCGGGGCCGGCGCGGGGTGTGAGCGCGGACTGGTTGTCCTTCGGCTGACGGGGAAGTCGGAACCACCAGGCGTCGATCGGGACGCGGAACTCCCGTGGCCGTAGCCCGGCCTGCTGCCGCGCCAGGGACCACCGACCGTCGCAGGCCACGACGAGATCCGCGTGGATCTCCCCGTCACTTCGCTCCGGGGTGCGGTACCGCACTCCGTGCACGCGCCCGTCCTCCCACAGCAGCCCGGTCACCTCCGTGCGCATCCGCAACGTGAAGGCCGGTTCCCGCTCCCCGGCGTCGGCTATCAGGTCGAGCAGATCCCACTGGGGCACCATTGCGACGTACGGGTGGCGCAGCTTCAGCCTGCGGAAGTCGGCCACGACCACCGTACGATCCGGCCCGACCGGGAACTCGACCTTGTCCAGGCGGCTGTACGGCAGCCTGGCGAACTGCTCGCCAAGGCCGAGCTCGTCGAGCAGCTCCAGGGTCGACGGGTGGACCGTGTCGCCGCGGAAGTCACGGAGAAAGTCTGCGTGCTTCTCGAGCACCTGGACCTCGACGCCGGCGCGCGCGAGCAGCAGACCCAGCACCATGCCGGCGGGACCGCCGCCGACGACCACGCACGTGGCCCGCTCGCTCATGATCTCCGCTCCTTCGCTTCACCGTACGGCGGCTCCGCGTGCACGTCGACACAGCGAGAGTCTCCAGATCGCGGCGCAGGGGAGCTGGACGGCACCTGGTCGCTCGACCAGTCCTCTCGAGGCAACGGCGACTCACCGCCGAAGACAGAGGAGACAGGAGCACACCCTGCGCGCTACCGGGAGAGCCGAGACCCAGGGAGGCACTGGCAGTGCCCGTCTCGACAGGGCCTCCCAGTCGACGCTGGTCGCCCCTAGCGTGGCCCCATGAGCACTCCTCTTCTCAGCCTGAACAACGGCGTGGAGATGCCGGCCCTGGGCTTCGGTGTCTTCCAGACGCCTCCGGACGAGACCATCGCTGCGGTCGAGGCGGCACTGGCCGCCGGTTACCGCCACATCGACACCGCCGCGGCGTACGGCAACGAGCGCGAGGTCGGCGCGGCGATCCGGCGCTCCGGCCTCGACCGCTCCGAGGTCTTCGTCGAGACCAAGGTATGGATCTCGGACTACGGGTACGACGAGACCCTGCATGCCTTCGACAAGAGCGCGGGCAAGCTCGGCATCGACCAGATCGACCTGCTCATCCTGCACCAGGCGCTGCCGGGTCAGTTCGATCTGACCATCGACGCGTACCGGGCACTGGAGAAGCACCTGGCCGACGGCAAGGTGCGCGCGATCGGGGTCAGCAACTTCATGCCCGACCACCTCACCCGGCTGATGGATGCGACCTCGGTGGTGCCAGCGGTCAACCAGATCGAGGTGCACCCGTACTTCCGGCAGTCGGAGGTGCTCGCGGTCGACGCCGAGCACGGGATCCTCTCCCAGGCATGGTCGCCGATCGGCGGGATCACGCACTACCGGGACGGATCGCACGGGAGCACGCTGAAAGACCCGGTGATCAACAAGATCGCGGCGGAGCACGGCAAGACCCCGGCCCAGGTGATGCTGCGGTGGCACCTGCAGCAGGGTCGTCAGGCAATCCCGAAGTCCGTCACCCCGTCCCGGATCACAGAGAACTTCGACATCTTCGACTTCGAGCTCACCGCCGAGCAGCTTGCCGCTGTCGATGCCCTCGACACCGGCGTGCGCGGTGGCCCCGAGCCGGAGCAGATCACCCTCGAGGCGTTCGCCAGACCCATCCCCGAAGCCTGAGGCACGGGACCCGGGATGGTGCGGAAGGCTTCACGATCGCCCTCGGCACGGTCGAGGCCGCCAAGACCTGTACGGCGTGGAGGCTGCGTCAGGGAGCCCAGCCAGATGGTGCTGGTGGTGGGAAGAATGATCCGTCCGGGAAGGGCGATCCCGTCCCGATTGACCAGACCCAGCCGGACAGGCCGCGCGTAGAGTCGTGCAGGTCGGGTTGGAGGTGAGGTGCGCGTTGACATCGGCCTGCTCGGGAGATTCTCAGTTGCCGTCGACGGCCTGCCCGTCCCTGACGATGCCTGGCGGCGCCGCAGTGCGGCAACGCTGGTCAAGCTCCTCGCGCTTCGCCCTGGACGGCGGCTGCACCGCGAACAGCTGATCGACCTCCTGTGGCCGGACCTGGATCTCGCGCAGGCTGCGCCGCGCCTGCACAAGGCCGCCCACTACGCGCGGGCGGCCTTGGGCAGTCCTCGCAGCGTGGTGCTGGCGGGCGACGTGGTCGCGCTGTTCCCCGACGCACAGGTCATCGTCGACGTGGACACCTTCGAGGAGGCCGCGAACGCCTACCGGGCCGACGGTGACATCGCGTGTGCCGAGGAGGCGCTCGAGCTCTACCGCGGGGACCTGCTGCCCGACGACGGCTACGAGGAGTGGTCCGACGAGGAGCGGCAGCGCCTTCGCGTGCGACACATCGAGATGCTCCGCGCGACCCAGCGGTGGTCCGACCTCGTCGCCGCCGAGCCCTTCGACGAGGAGGCACACCTGCGGCTGGTCCATCAGTACGTGCTGGACGGGGACCGAGGCCGCGCCCTGCGACATCTCGAGACCATGGAGCGGTCCTGGCGGCAGGAGCTGGGCACCCGGCCGAGCCAGGCCGCGCAGGCCCTTCGCGCCCAGGTCGAGGCCATGCCGACCTTCGACGCGGATCACGACAGGCCGCTCGCTCGCCGGGGGACCAGGCTCCCCCGGCCGCCGACGCCGACGATCGGACGGGAACGCGACATCCGAGGCGTCCTCGCCATGCTCGCCGACCATCAGGTCGTGACACTGCTGGGCGTCGGCGGTGTCGGCAAGACCAGGCTGGCGGCCGAGGTGGCCCAGCGGTGGACCGAGGAGAGATCCCAGCGAGGGTGCTTCGTGGACCTGACCAAGGTGCGCGAGCCCGGTCTGGTCGCCGAGCTCGTGGTGCGCGAGCTCGGCATCCGCGCCGGGGCGAGTGAGGACGTCGTGCCGGTGCTCGAGGAAGCCCTGCGCCGGCAGTCGCTGCTCCTCGTGCTCGACAACTTCGAGCACGTCGCGGATGCCGCCGGCCTGGTGGCCGAGATGATCCAGTGGTCGGACGACCTTCGGGTCCTGGTCACGAGCAGGGCTCGTCTGCGCATCGCCAGCGAGCGTGTGTTCGACGTCGAGCCACTCCCCGTCGAGCCCGGCACCGGTGCGGGCGGACTGGCTGACGCGGTCGCCCTGTTCGAGCAGGTCGGCTCCGCCGTCGACCCACACTTCGACCGCGAGCGGAACCGCGAGGACGTGACGGCCATCTGCCGTTCCGTGGACGGCCTGCCGCTCGCCATCGAGATCGCGGCCGGCCATCTCCGGACCCTGCCGCCGGCCCTGCTGCGCGTCCGGCTGGCGGACCGGTTGAGGTCGGCAGCGGTGGTCGGACGCGACGTTCCTGATCGTCAGCAGACCATTCCGGCGACGATCGACTGGAGCCTCCAGCTGCTGGGCGAAGCGGAACAACGGCTCTTCGCCCAGCTCGCGATCTTCAACGGTGCCGTGCCCCTCGACATGATCGAGTCCGTCTGCGCGGACGCCGGGGAGGTCATCGACGCGCTCAGCCGGCTGGTGGACCAGAGCCTCGTGCGGCGCCGCCGGGGTCAACCTGGACGAGCCCCGCTTCGGGATGCTCGAGCTGGTGCGCGAGCATGCCCAGAGCCTGCTCGGAGAGGAGGCCGACACCGTCGCCGCCCGGCACGCGGCGTACGTCGCGGCTTTCATCGCAGACCTCGACGACCGTCGCTGGACCGACGCCGCCGATCGATGGGTCGACGACATCAACGAGATGATCGGGGAGATCCGGGCGGCGTACGGCTGGGCCAGGCAGCAGGACGACCTCACACTGGCCGCACGCATCACGGCCGGGCTGGGAACCTTCTGGCACCTCGAAGGGCACCAGGCCGAGGGCCGCCGCTGGGTCGACGACATGCTGGCGCAGGAAGCCGTCCTCGACGATGCCCTCACCGCCCGGATCCGACTCGCCGCAGGCTTTCTCGAGTGGCCCAGGAACCAGCTCGACGCCCGTGCGCACTGGCAGCGAGCGACGGAGCTGTTCCGGCGGCTCGGCGACAGCCGGCTCCTCGCCTACGCCTTGGCCGTGAAGTCGGCGACCTACGTGGGCGACCGCCGGGGGTACGAGCGCGCGATGAGGCTCAACGACGAGGCACTCACGCTGGCACGCCGGGTCGGCGCACCGGCCCTCGTCGCGCAGGTGCTCAACGTGAGAGGAGAGCTGACCCGCGTGGCCGGGGACGACGCTCTCGCGCGCGCGGCGTACGAGGAGGGCCTGGACCTCTCCGACGCCGCCGGCGACGAGGACTACGTCAGCGTCTTCCTGGCCAACCTCAGCTACCTGGCCGACCACCGGGGTGACTACGACGAGGCTCGCCGCCTGGACCGGGACGCGCTCCGGATCTGCTGGTCGCACGGCAGACGGTTGATGGCGGCCTGGACGGTCTCGGAGCTGGCGGGGCCCGAGCACGGTCTCGGCCACTCGGAGCGCGGCGCCGTCCTCATCGGCGCGGCCGACGACGCCCTGCGTGTCCTCGGGTCACGACGTCACCCCGGGGACCTCCCCGAGTACCACCGAGTGGTGGCCGGCATCCGTGCGGCCCTCGGCGACGAGCGGTTCGAACGGCTCTACGCCGAGGGAGCCCGGCTGTCGCTGGAGGACGCGGTCGCGCTCGCCCTCGATGAGGGCGACCGGCGCCGAGTTGTCAGTACCGCCAGTGGCCAGGAACCTGCGGTTCTGACAACTCGGCATACTTCGCCGGGTGCGACGTGAGCTGCTGACCCGCTGGGGGCGTGACCTCGACCCGGCGCAGGTGCTGCCGGAGTACCCCCGCCCGCAGCTGGTCCGCGACTCCTACCTGAGCCTCAACGGCTGGTGGGACTACGCGATCACCGACGCTGTCGCTCCCCCGCCCGAGGAGTACGACGGGCGCATCCTCGTGCCCTTCTCCCCCGAGGCACCCCTGTCCGGCGTGCAACGGCAGCTGCTGCCCGACCAGCGGCTGACCTACCGCCGCACGGTCGAGGTGCCGGACGGGTTCGTCCCCGAGGGCGGCCGGCTGCTGCTGCACTTCGGCGCGGTCGACCAGACCTGCACGGTGCGGGTCGACGGCGTCGAGGTCGGCGCCAACACCGGTGGCTACCTGCCCTTCACCTGCGACGTGACCGACGCGCTGCGCTCCGGCCGCGGCGAGCTCGTGGTCGACGTACGGGACCACTCCGACCGGCACCAGCACGCGTCCGGCAAGCAGCGGCTGCACCGAGGCGGCATCTGGTACACCGCGCAGTCCGGCATCTGGCAGACCGTCTGGCTGGAGGCCGTCCCCACCGTGTACGTCGACCGGCTGACCCTCGTGCCGCACCTGGACGACGGGACCGTCGAGGTCACGGTGCACAGCAGCAGCGACGCGCGGGCGGAGGTGACCGTCGGTGGCAGCACCACGACGGTCATCGCCAACGTCCCGACCCGGATCGTCCTCGACGACCCGCAGCCGTGGACCCCGGAGGACCCGCACCTGCACGACGTCGCGGTGCGGCTCGGCGACGACCGGGTCACCTCCTACGTGGCCATGCGGTCGTTCGGCGTCGGCCCCGACGAGCACGGCGTCCCGCGCCTGCTGCTCAACGGCGCGCCGTACCTCCACGTCGGCGTGCTCGACCAGGGGTACTGGCCGGACGGGCTGCTCACCGCACCGTCCGACGACGCGATGGTGCACGACATCGCGACGATGAAGCGGCTCGGGTTCACCGTGCTCCGCAAGCACGTCAAGGTCGAGCCGCTGCGGTGGTACGCCCACTGCGACCGGCTCGGGATGCTGGTCTGGCAGGACATGGTCAACGGCGGCGGCCGCTACCGGACCGCGGCCGTGACCTGGCCTGGCCGCGTCCCGGTGCGGCTCGACGACACCACCGCCCGCGACTGGATGGGCCGCGGCGACCACGACGGCAAGGCGGTGTTCCTCGAGGAGCTGCGGCGCACCGTCGAGCACCTGCGCAACGTCGCGTCGCTGGCGGTGTGGGTGCCGTTCAACGAGGGCTGGGGGCAGTTCGACGCCCGGGCGGTCGCCGAGCAGGTGCGGGCGCTCGACCCGACCCGGGTCGTCGACCACGCCAGCGGCTGGCACGACCAGGGCGGCGGCGACCTGAGGAGCCTGCACGTCTACGGGCGGCGGTTCCGGGCCCCGCGGCGGCGCGACCAACCGGGCCCTGGTGCTCTCCGAGTACGGCGGCCACAGCCTGCGCGTCGAGGGGCACGTGTGGGACGACGAGAAGGACTTCGGCTACGGCCGCGAGCGCACGCCCGACGACCTGGCCGCGGCGTTCACCCGGCTGCACCGCGAGCTCGCCGCCGACGTCCCGCGGGGCTTGAGCGGCACGGTCTACACCCAGCTCAGCGACGTCGAGGACGAGCTCAACGGCCTGCTCACCTACGACCGCGAGGTGCTCAAGATCGGCGCGGACGTCGTGCGCACGGCACTCGACGCCCTGAGGTCGTGACCCGATTTAGGGGGTTTACTTGTCCGCACAAGTGACTAGCGTGTCCGGGGAGGGAGGGACCCCACATGACCCGTGCACTCATCCGTCCGCAGTTCCTTCTCCTGCCGCTGGCCGGGCTCCTGCTGAGCCTGCTCGGCCCCGGCGCCGGCGCCGCGGTCCGCGCCCCTGACCGCATCGACCTGCCCGACGGCTTCCAACCCGAGGGCATCACCACCAACGCGGCCCTCGGCGCCCGCGCCCGCTTCGCCTACCTCGGCTCCCTCGCCGACGGCGACATCTACCGGGTGAACCTGCTGACCGGCAAGGGCCGGGTGATCAGCCAGGGACCGGGCACCCCGTCGGTCGGCCTGAAGATCGACCCGCGCGGCCGGATCTTCGTGTCCGGCGGCCCCGCCGGGAACGCCCGCGTCGTGGACCGGAAGGGCGCCGTGCTGGCCCGCTACCGGTTCGCCAAGGCGCCGACGTTCATCAACGACGTCGTGCTCGCCGGGCGCAGGGTGTGGTTCACCGACTCCATGCGGGCCCGCCTCTACGGGCTGCCGCTCGGCCGCAACGGCAGGCTGCCCAAGGGGTCAGCGGTCATCAAGCTCCCGCTGAAGGGCCAGTGGCACCAGGTCGCGAACGACTTCAACGCCAACGGCATCGAACGCACGCCGGACCGTGCCGCGCTGCTCGTCATCCAGACCGCGACCGGCTTCCTGTTCCGGGTCAACCCGCGCACCGGCATCGCCCGCCGGGTGGACCTCGGCTCGACCGTCCTGAAGAACGGCGACGGCATGCTCCGCGACAGGCGCACGCTCTACGTCGTGCAGAACCAGCTGAAGAGGATCGCGGTGCTGAGGCTGAACGAGAAGGGCACGAAAGGGAGGCTGGTGGGGACGATCAGCTCCACCGACTTCGACGTGCCCACGACCGTCGCCCGGCGCGGTGGGTCGCTCTACCTGCCCAACGCGCGGTTCGGCAACACCGACCCGGAGCCCAAGCCCTACTGGGTGACGCGCGTCCGGCGCTGAGGTCCGCGGCTCACACCAGCGACAGGTGCATCACGTGCAGCCCGACGTACCCCTGCGTCGGGTGGTGGAACGCACCGGGCACGGTGCCGACGATCTCGAACCCGACTGACTGCCACAGTGCGACGGCAGCGGTGTTGGTCTCGACGACCGCGTTGAACTGGATGCCGCGGTAGCCCTGCGCGCGGTGCCAGTCGATGACGTACGTCGCCAGCGCCCGCCCCACGCCGAGGCCGCGGGCGCCGGGACCGACCATGAAGCTGGCGGTGCCGACGTGCGCACCGCCGGCGGGCCGGTTGGGACCCATCTTGGCGGTGCCGACGACCGTGTCGTCGACGAGCGCGACGACCGTGTGCCCCGGCGGGCGCTCCATCCAGAGCGCCTGGGCCTCGTCGGAGGTCATCGCCGGTTCGAAGGCGTAGGTCTCCCCGGCCTGCACCACGTCGGAGAAGATCGGCCAGATCTGCGGCCAGTCGTCGGGTGTCGCCTCGCGGATCTCCACGGCCGCAACCCTAGGGCGTGTCTCGAAAAGCGCGTCAGCGGCGTGGCTCGCGCACGGTCCGGCAAGGCAGGTTCGTGAGCGCAGCACGGATCGGCCCGCACGCGCCTGGACGCCGCCAGGCTCACACGTCGCCGGGCGCCCGTCCGGTCACGCAGTAGGCCATCCCGGCGGGGTCGCGCAGCACCGTCCAGCCGTCGGTGCGGCGGACGACCGCTGCACCCGCGGCGACGTGCCGGGCGACCTCGGCGTCGCGGCTGTCGGCAGCCAGGTCGAGGTGCGCGCCGACGGTCGGCTGCTCGTCGTCGAGACGCTGCAGCAGCACGGCGTACGGCTGGCCCGACGGACGGCGCAGCCGCTCGAACTCGTCCTCGCGGTCGTCGTAGCGCTCCCAGCCGGTGAGCTCGGCCCAGAAGCCGCACTCGCGGTCGTGGACGCCGGGCGGGATGTCCAGGCAGACCTGGTCGACGACGCTGCGCGACCCGTCGGGTCCGACCGGGTCCGGCCGGACGTGCTGCCCCCGGTGGCGGACCAGGCAGAACGGCAGGCCGCCGGGCGAGGTGGACACGACCAGGCCCGTCCTTCTCCAGCACGGTCCGCGCACCGAGGTCTCGAGCGCGCTGCGCCGCCTCGTCCACGTCCTCGACGTAGAGATCCGGGTGACAGGTCGGCGCGCCCTCGCGGGTGCGCTGCAGCCACAGGCACGGGTCGCCGTGCACCGGCTCCAGTGGCAGGAACTCGTCGTCGTCCCCCACCGCGGGACCGATGAGCGTGTGCGTCACCGCCGTCCAGAACGCGGCCGACGTGTCGAACAGCGCCGGCGGCGAGTCCACGAACATCGACATCCAGCGGACCGTCGTGCTCACGGCAGGCTCCCCGTCTCGACGTCACGGCGGGTCAGGCAGTAGCCCCGTCCGGCCGGGTCCCGCAGCGTCGTCCAGTGCGGCGTACGACGGACCGGGCGGGCGCCGAGGTCCTGGTGCCGCGCGGTCTCGATGTCGTGGTCGTCGCAGGCGAGGTCGAGGTGGCCGGTGACGGTGTACTGCTCCTCGTCGAGCCGCTGGAGCAGCAGCCGCAGCGGCATCCCGTCGGGCCGGGCGAGCACCGTGAACTCGGGCAGCGCCCCGGCCCGTGCGTCCCAACCCGTCAGGGCGGCCCAGAACTCCCGTTCGGAGTCCCACTGGCTCGGCGGCACGTCGAGCACCACCTGGTCGACCAGGCTCCGCGCACCGGGCGGACCGACCGGGTCCGGGCGACGCCGGCCCGGATGCCCGACGAGGCAGAAGGTCATGCCACCGGGCGACCCGCAGATCACGTAGCCGAGCACGTGGTGGCTGGTGCTCCCGCCGAGGTCGTCGACCCGGGCCGCGAGGCCCCGCACGTCGTCGGTGTGCAGGTCGAGGTGCAGCCCGCCGGGGATCGACTGGACGACGCGCTGCATCTTGAGGAACGGGTCGCCGTCGGGCGGCACCAGCGTCGCGAACTCGTCGCGCGGGCCGCGTCTCGGCGACAGCCGGGTACCGGTCACGCGGCGCCAGAAGCGCTCGCTGGCCGCGGCGGTCTCGGGCGGACTGTCGAGCATCGCGGTCATCCACCCGATCGTCATGCGGTGGAGACTAATCGGACCAGGCGTGACCCGCGGGCGTTGACGAAACCGTGCCGCCGGTCAGCTCGGCCAGCAGGGCGTCGAGATCGGTCGCCGGGTCGACCGCGACCCGGAGGGTGACCCGCTCGGCGTACGTCGCGTCCTGCACGTCCACCCCGCGGGCGCGCAGGTCGCTCTCCAGGCGACCCGCGGCGGCGTGCGAGACGTCCACGTCGAAGAGCGCCGCCAGCACCCGCTCGTGGACCCCGGCCGCGTCGAGCCCCGCCCGCACCGCGTCGCCGTAGGCCCGGACCAACCCGCCGGCGCCGAGCAGGGTGCCGCCGAACCAGCGGGTCACCACGGCCACCACGTCGGACACCTCGCGGCCGCGCAGCACCTCGAGCATCGGGGCGCCGGCGGTGCCGGACGGTTCGCCGTCGTCGCTGGAGCGCTGCACCGCGCCGTCCGGTCCGAGGACGAACGCCGAGCAGTGGTGCCGAGCGTCCCAGTGCTCCTTGCGGGCCCGCTCGACGACCGTGCGTGCGACCTCCTCGGAGTCGACCCGCTCGATGCGGCACAGGAACCGCGAGCGCTTCACCTCCGTCTCGGCGACGGCGTTGCCGGCGACCGTGCGGTAGCGGGTCACGTCCACAGCCCGAGCACCGATCCGCCGATCTTGACGATGAACGCCGCCACGACGACCACGAAGAAGACCCGGACGAACCGGCTGCCCTTGGCAACGGCGGTCCGTGCTCCGACGTACGACCCGATGAGGTTGCAGATCCCGACGACCAGGCCGACCCGCCACATCACCGCACCTTGGGCGGCGAAGACGAGCAGGGCCGCGATGTTGGTGGCCCAGTTGGCGATCCGGGCCTTGGCGGACGCCTCGAGGAAGCTGTAGCCGAGCAGGCCCACCAGCGTGAACACGAAGAACGACCCTGTGCCGGGGCCGAGCGCCCCGTCGTAGAACCCGATCGTGAAGCCGACGAGCATGGCCGCGAGCGTGTGCCGGTGCCCGGCGAAGCGCAGCTCGGTCACCTCGCCGATGTCGGGCTTCAGCAGCACGTAGGCGCCGACGACGACGAGCGCCACGAGGATGATCGGGTCGAACGCCGCCTTCGGGATGTGCGAGGCGGCGACCGCGCCGAGCGCCGAGCCCGAGGAAGGCCACCACCATCAGCGGCACGAACGTCTTGGGGTCCGGCCGGACCCGCCGGTAGTAGGTCAGCGAGCTGACCGTGGTGCCGCACGACCCCGCGAGCTTGTTGGTGGCCAGGATCTGCACCGGTGCCGCGCCCGGGAACGCCACCACCAGCGCCGGCAGCTGCACCAGCCCGCCGCCACCCACGACCGCGTCGACGAACCCGGCGAACAGGCCGGCCAGGGCCAGCAGCGCCAGGATCCACAGCGACGGGTCGTCCACCCGGAAGACCCTAGTGCCGCGGCCGCGGCACTAGGTGCTCAGCGCACGGTCCCGTTGCGCGGCCAGCCCGGCGAGCTCGTCGGCGATCTGCCGCCCTCGGGTCGACAGGTCCTGCAACGCCAGGTCGACCTTGGTCAGCGCCTGCGCGACCCGGCGACCGGCGTCCTGGATCCGGGACCGGACCCGCAGGTCGGTGAAGATGTTGTCGAAGAAGACGTCGAACGTCTGCGTCATCCCGTCGAGGTTGACCGCGTCCACCCCGGCGAGCCGCAGGTCGGCCATCTCGCGGGTGAACGCGCCGAGCGCCGCATCGGCACGCCGCAGCGCGTCACCCACCTGGTCGAGCTGGTCGTACTTCATCAGGTCGGTGAACATCCCGCCGCCGCCGAACGTGTCCCACGTGGACCATGACGAGGCGCTGCCGAGCCGATCGTGCGCCTCGAGCAGGTGGTCCCGGGCCCGCGTCCCGGCCGCGTGCGCCTCACGGGCCTCCCTGTCCTCGGCGAGCAGCAGGGCCCGTCGCTCGGCGATCTCGGTCAGCAGCCGCGTGAGCTCCGGGTCGTGCGTGGCCGCCCACTGCTCCTTGGCCGCCAGCGCCGAGGCGTACGCCGCCTCGACATCGCCGAGCGCCTCGAGGCGCACCTGCAGCGCCTCGACGTCACGCCACGCCGCGTCGGCGCGGGCCTGGGCGTCGGCGAGTGCGTACCGGGCGACGTCCCGCTCCGCCTGCTCGCGCTCCAGGTCGGTGGCGTGCGCCCCCTTGAGCGACGACAGGATCCGGGACCAGGACACCGAGCCGAGCCGATCGACGTCCCGCTCCTCGGCGGACAACCGGTCCCGGGCCTCCTGGACACGCGACGTCGTGCCGTCCGCGTGGGCGGTGGCCGCCTCCAGCCTGGTGTGCAGCGCCGCCGCCTCGTGCCGCAGACGGGCGGCCTCGACGAGCCGATCGTCGGGCGCTTCCCCGGCTCCCCCGTCGGCTCCCCGGCGGGCTGGTCCGTCGACTCCCCCTGTGGTCATGGCGCCGATCATAGGATCGGGTCATGCGCATCGTCTCCCTGCTGCCGTCGACCACGGAGATCCTGTTCGACCTCGGTGCCGGCGACCAGGTGGTCGGCGTGACGTTCGAGTGCGACCACCCCGCCGAGGCGCGGACCCGCACGATCGTGTCCACGAGCGCGATGCCGGAAGGCCTGTCCCCGCAGGAGATCGACGCGTTCGTCGCCGACGCGCTGCGTCGCGGCCAGGATCTTTACCACCTCGACGAGGGCGCCCTGTCCGGGTCTCGACGCCGACCTCGTGGTGACCCAGGACCTGTGCGCCGTCTGCGCGGTCGACGTGTCGGTGGTCGACGACGCGCTCGCGCACCTCGGCTGCACCGCCGAGGTGCTGACGATCGACCCGCACACCCTCGACGAGGTGCTCGCGTCGGTGGGGATGCTGGGCAAGGCGACCCGCACCGAGCCGCGTGCCGCAGAGCTGGTGGCGTCGCTGCGCGCCCGCCTCGACGAGGTCGTACGACGGACCGCGGGCCGTCCCCGCCCGCGGGTCCTGGTGCTGGAGTGGACCGACCCGCCGTTCGCGCCGGGCCACTGGGTGCCGGAGATGGCGCGCCTCGCGGGCGGTGAGAACGTGCTCGGCACGGCGGGTGAGAAGTCGGTCCGGGTCACCTGGGACGACGTACGCGCGGCCGCGCCGGAGGTGGTCGTCTGCGCTCCGTGCGGCTACGGCCTCGATGCCTCGCGATCGCTGGGCGAGGCAGTCGTCGCGTCGGGCGAGCTCCCGGAGCACGTGGCGGTGTGGGCCGTCGACGCCAACGCGTCGTTCGCCCGCCCCGGGCCGCGGCTCGTCGACGGGGTCGAGGCGCTGGCCGGGATCCTGCACCCGGACGCCGTGCCGGCCTCCTCGATCGCCGCCCGGGTGCGCTGACCCCCCACCGGGCCGCAGACTCGCGTTCAGCGCGCATTCAGCGAAGGGCCTACTCTGGAGGTGAGTCGCCGGGTCTCGGACGGGGGAAGCCACGGGGAGGAACGATGGCTGCGATCGAGGGTCCCGCGGGACTGGCGGGTTCACCGTCCCGGGTCGCAACGGTGCCCGCCATCGAGGCGCACGCCCTGCGCAGGTCCTACCGCAACCACGTCGCGGTCAGCTCGGTCGACTTCACGGTCGGTCGCGGGACCGTGCTCGGGCTGCTCGGCCCGAACGGCGCCGGGAAGACCACCCTGATCCGGATGCTCTCGACCCTGCTGGAGCCGGACGCGGGCACCTTCGAGATCGCCGGGCTCCCGCACACGGAGACCCGACGCATCCGGCAGCGCGTCGGCGTGCTCCCGGAGAGCCCGGGCTACCCCCGATGGCAGACCTGCCAGGAGTGGCTCACCTACCACGCCCGGCTGTACGGCGCGTCGCGGGCGGACGCCCGCGCCACCGCGCTGCGACTGCTCGGCGAGGTCGGTCTCACCGAACGCGCCGGGTCGCTGATCGCGGGCCTGAGCCGCGGGATGCGGCAGCGGCTCGGCATCGCCCGGTCACTGGTGAACGAGCCGGCCGTGGTGTTCCTCGACGAGCCGACCCTGGGCCTCGACCCGCACGGCCAGCAGCAGGTCCTCGACCTGGTGACCCGGATCGCCCGTGACCGCGGCGCCACCGTGGTGCTCAGCACGCACGTGCTCGCCGAGGTCGAGCGGGTCTGCAGCCACGTGATCATCCTGAACCGCGGGCACATCGTCGCCGACGGCACCGTCGCCGAGGTGGTACGACGGGCCGCGGCACCGCGCAGGGGCGTGGTCCGGGTTCCGCCCCACCTGCGCACCCGCGCGTTCGACGTCCTGGCCGCGCAGGGCCTGGTCGCTGACGGGACCGGCCGCAACGGCGACCGGGACGAGGTCGAGCTGCGGCTCCCCGGCGACGAGCCACCCGAGGAGTCCACCTCCGTGGCGTTGCGGTGCCTCCTGGACGCCGGGGTCCCGGTGCTCGGCCTGTCCCTGGAGGGCGGCCGGCTCAGCGACGCGTTCCTGGCCGTCACGCAAGGAGACGGGAATGCCTGACCTGGACGCCGTCGAGGCCGCCCCGACCACCGGCACGCCGCCCAGCGGCGCAGGCTCCACCTGGGCAGTGGCCGGCCAGGAGCTGCGGGATCTCTGGCTGTCCGGCAGAGGCGTCGCGATGCTGCTCGCCTACACGGTCCTGCTGAGCATCACCACCTACCTGATCGCGACCAACCAGGAGCTCAACTTCCTCGAGCAGCGCGAGGCCGTCAGCCTGACCCTCCAGCTGGCCGTGGCCGTCGGCGGGCTGCTGGTGGTCCTCGTCGCCGCCGACGCGGTCAGCGGCGAGCGGGAGCGCGGGACCCTGGAGAGCCTGCTGCTGACGCCGGCCCCGCGCCGCTCGATCATCATCGGCAAGGGGGTCGCGGCGATCTCCCTGTGGATCGGCGCCTTCGCGCTGGCGGTGCCCTACATCTGGTGGATCGGCCGCGACGTCGGCACGTTCGGCGTCGCCTTCGTGGGTGGCCTCGTCGTGGGCACGCTCCTCGCCCTGACGCTGACGGGGGTCGGCATGCTGATCACCACGTTCTCCCAGTCCAACGGGTTGAGCCTGGCGTTGAGCTTCGTCGTGCTGCTGGCTCTCTACGTCCCGCACCAGATGCCCGCCGAGGCCACCCGGGGCTGGGCCGGAGAGCTGGTCCTGAAGCTCGACCCGTTCTCGGCCGGCCTGCTCTACCTGGAGCGGCTGATCGTCAGCTCGCACTCCCTGACCCAGGACGCCGCCCTGCTCGTCGTACCCGCGCTGTGTGCGGTCGTCCTGCCTGCCGTCGCACTGCTCGCCGGAGGTCGACTGAGCCTGATACCCCGGAGCGGAGCATGAGAGCACTCGCCAGGATCGGGGTCGCCTGTGCCCTTCCGCTCGCGCTGCTCACGACGTACCACGCGGCGGCAGCGCAAGCGGGGTCGGCCATCGTCGCCGGCCAGGTCGTCGTGGCACTCGACCGGGACGACGTCGCCGCGACCCCCGGGCAGAAGATCAGCTTCGAGTCGACCGTCCGCAACACGGGCGACCGCCCGCTCCACAGCTACGTCGCCCACCTCAACATCCTCAGCACCGACAAGAGCGTGTACGTCGACCCGGAGGACTGGTCCCCGAAGCGCACGCAGTTCCTCGACGAGATTCCTCCCGGCGGGTCCACGACCCTGAGCTGGGACGTCCGTGCCGTGACCAGCGGCCCGATCCTTCTCTTCGTGTCGGTCACCAGCCCCACGGCCGGCACGGTGTCGTCCAGCGGCCCGCTGAACATGACCGTCGGAGGGCGACGGGTCGTGAACGCGGGCGGGGTCCTCCCGCTGGTGCTGTGGATGCCCGCCGGAGTGCTGGCGCTGCTCGGCGCGACGTCCGTGCGCCGCCGACGACTCCGTTGACGAAGACTTGACACAACAGGAGGTCGAAGATGCGCACACCACTGACGTACTGGTCCGCGGCTGCCGTGCTCGTGCTGGCGACGAGCGCCTGCAGCACCGCCTCCTCGTCGGACCAGGGAGGGCCCGACCCCACCGCGTCGTCGTCCGCCGCCGCCGCCCAGCCGGCGGCCGAGGACTACGACCGCAGCCTGTTCGGCGACTCCGCCAAGGTCGAGCACCGCTGGTACCCGCTGCGCCCGGGCACCCGCCTCGACTACCGCGGCAGCTCGGTCGAGGACGGCGAGCGGCTGCGCCACGGTGTGACCATCATCGTCACGGACCTCACCAAGGTGATCGACGGGGTCGAGAACGTCGTGGTGTGGGAGCGGGACTACGAGAACGGCGACCTCGTCGAGACCGAGCTGGCGATGTTCGCCCAGGACCGCGACGGCAACATCTGGCACATGGGCGAGTACCCCGAGGAGTGGGAGGAGGGCCAGTTCGCGAAGGCGCCCGCCTGGGTCCACGGCATCGCGGGTGCCAGCGCCGGGATCACGATCCCGGCACAGCCGCGCGAGGGCACGCCCGGCTACGCGCAGGGCTACGCGCCGCCGCCGATCAGCTGGGCCGACCGCGGCCGCGTGCACAAGACCGGTCAGAGGACGTGTGTGCCCGCCGGTTGCTACGGCGACGTGGTGGTGATCGAGGAGTTCGAGCGCAGCGTCCCCGGCGCGTTCCAGGACAAGTACTACGCACCCGGCGTCGGCGTCGTCCGGGTCGGCTGGCGGGGGGAGAACGACGACTCCAAGGAGGTCCTCGTGCTCGTGGCCCGCAGGACGCTGACACCGGAGCAGATGGACGAGGCCCGCGCCGACGCCCGGGCGCTGGAGGACCGCGCCTACAAGATCAGCAAGGACGTCTTCGGACGGACACCCCGCGCGGAGGTCGCCGCTGACTGACGGTCTACGGTCACTCCGCGCGCGGCAGGTCGACCACGAACCGCGCCCCGGGCCCGGCGTGCTCGACCACACCGACCCATCCGTCGTGACGGGTGACGATGTCCTGGACGATGGCCAGACCCAGCCCGGAGCCGCCGGCGTCCCTGGACCTGGCCTCGTCGAGACGGGCGAACCGGGTGAACACGAGCTCGCGGTGCTCCGGCGCGATCCCGGGGCCGTCATCCGCGACGACGAGCTCGCTGCGGCCGTCGATCTCGCGGAGCTCGAAGGTCACACGTTGCGCTGCGTGCCGCTCGGCGTTGCTGGACAGGTTGCGGACCGCTCGCGTGAGCTGGTCGGCCGAGCCCCACGTCCGGGCGGCCGACACGGCGCTCACGTCCACACGCACCGTTCCGCGTTCGCGCAGCCGCCGCGCCTCCTCGAGCACGAGGTCGTCGAGGTCGACCGGCTGGTGCGGCACCTCGAGCGAGCCGGACTCCGAGCGGGCCAGGAAGAGCAGGTCGTCCACCAGCTTCTGCAGCTCGACCGTGTCGCCGAGCAGCTCGCGCGACAGGGTCACCGCGTCGACACCGTCCGGGTGGGCGATGGTCACCTCGAGGCTCGACCGCAGCCGGGTGAGCGGGCCACGCAGCTCGTGGGAGGCGTCGGCGACGAACCGACGCTGCCGGTCGGTGGCGTGCTGGACCCGGTCGAGCATCTCGTTCATCGTGCTGGCCAGCCGGGCGATCTCGTCCTCCGATCCCGGCGCGGGCACCCGCCGGTGGAGCTCGTGTCCCTCGATGCTGGCGACCTCGCGGCGGATCGACTCGACCGGCCGGAGGACCCGCCCGGTCAGCCACCACACCAGCAGCGCGAGCACCCCGGTCACGACGGGGATCGCGACCGCGAGCGACCTCTTCAAGATCGCGACGCTCTCGTCCACGTCGTCGAGGTTCTTGGCGACCAGCAGCGTCACCGGCCCGGACGTCGTACCGCCCAGCGAGCGCGCGAGCACCCGGAACTTCCCGTTGCTCAGCGGCACGTCCTGCACGGTGGCGACGACCTCGCCCCCGCGGCGCAGGGGCCGGGCGGCGGCCGGCAGACCCGCGGCGTTCTCGGTGGTGGCGACCACGCTGCCGTCGGCGTCCAGGAGCTGCAGGAACGAGTCCTCGGGGTCCCTCCCCTCGTTCGGCAGCCGGCTCCCGAACGTGCCCTGCACGATGTCGCGCTGGATGTTGTCCGCCCGCTGGATCAGCGCCTCGTCGATGCCGTGCGTGAGCACTCGCTGCTGGGCCGCGACGAGCCCGAAGGCGCTCAGCACGAGCACCAGCGCGACGAGCCCCGTCGCCGTCCAGGTGACCTGCGAGCGGACGGTGCGCGGGCGCAACCGCCAGGCGCGGGAGCGGCCCTCACGGGGCATGGCTGGCCAGCCGGTAGCCGGCGCCGCGCACCGTCTCCAGGTCGTGCCGGCCGAACGGCTCGTCGACCTTGCGGCGCAGGCGTCGCATGTAGACCTCCACGATGTTGGGGTCCCCCTCGAAGTCGTAGTCCCACACCCCGTCGAGGATCTCGAACTTCGGCACGACCAGGTCGGCCCGGCGCATCAGGTACTGCAGGACGGCGAACTCGCGGGCGGTCAGGGGGATCTCCACCTCGCCCCGCCAGCAGTGGTGCCGCCCCGGGTCCAGCCGCAGGTCGCCGACGCTGATCGGCGCCGGTGCCCCGCCGGACGTCCGGCGGAGCAGCGCGCGCACGTGCGCGGTGAGCACCGGGAAGGAGAACGGCTTCGCGAGGAAGTCGTCGGCGCCGCTGTCGAGCATCTGGGTCTGGTCCCGCACTCCGTCCCTGGCGGTCAGCACCAGGACCGGCGTCCAGTTGCCGCCGCTCGCGAAGCGACGTGCAGATCTCGTGCCCACCGCGTCCGGGGAGCATGAGGTCGAGGATGATCAGGTCGTAGTGGTACTCCGTCGCCCGCCACAGCCCCTCGGCACCGTCGAGGGCGACGTCGACGGAGAACCCCTCACCGTCGAGGCCGCGCTTCACCGCGGCCGCGATCTTCTTGTCGTCCTCGACGACGAGGATCTTCATGTCCCTGCCCTCAACGCCTCCACGGGCTCCAGCCCTGCCGCCCTCAGCGCGGGATAGAGACCTGCCAACAGGCCGGTGAGCGCTCCGACCACCGGCGCCAGGAGGGGTATGAACGGCCCGATCACCGGGGTCCACGTCTGGTAGAACGCCACACCCACCACGACGAGCAACCCCGCGCTGGCCCCGAGCACACCGCCTACTGCGCCCATGGTGGCACTTTCCAGCAGGAACTGGGTGGCGATGTGGCGACGCGTGGCACCCATCGCGCGTCGCAGCCCGATCTCCCCGGTGCGTTCCATCACCGAGACCAGGGTGACGTTGGCGATCCCGATCGCGCCGACCAGCAGCGAGACCCCGCCGAGCATGAGGAACAGCAGGTTGAGGTCGCTCTGGATCCCGGCCCGGATCTTCTGCGGCTGCTCGGGCGAGGCGACCTTCAGGCCTCGCGGTGCGTCCGGCCGCAGCGCCAGCGGCACCTGACGGGCAAGCATCCCCGCCGCGCCGACCCTGGTCTCCATCACGACCGACTCCGGGGCCGGCAGCCGGTACAGCGCCCGGGCGGTGCCCTCGGGGATGATGACCGAGCTGAGCAGGTCGTGCTTGCGCTCGACCCCGCCGAGGACGCCGACGACGAGGAACACGTCGTCGCCGATGGAGATGGAGCGCAGCCCGTCCAGCCGTCCCACCCCCAGCTGCTCGGCCGCGTTGGGCCCGAGGACCGCCACCCGGTCGCCCCGCCGCGAGTGGCCACCGTCCAGAAGCCGGCCGGCCGCCACGCGGGCGCGGACCGCCGTGAACAACGACGGGGACGCGGCCTCGATCGGCAGCTTGTACGCCGACCGTCTCGATCGGCGACCCTCGGACCAGCTGCCCGCCCACGTCGACGGCGCTCAGGGTCCCTGCCGCCACCACGCCGTTCAGCCGCTCCAGCCTCCGGCCCGAGTCCCAGGGCAGGGCGTTGGACGGCCGTCCCTCCGAGGCCGGCAGCGAGGACACCGTGATCTCGGTCGCTGCGAGCTCGTCGAACCTGCCGATGATCTGCTGGCTCGCGGTCTGCGAGAGCCCCAGGGTCGCGACCAGGGCGGCGAGGCCGATGGTCGTGCCCAGGACGGTGAGCAGCATCCGCCCCGGCCGGGCGAACATGCCGGCGAACGACTCGAAGACGACGTCCCGCACGGACATCGCCGCGACCGGGGGCGGGCCGGCTTCCTGCCGCGGTCAGGGCTTCCTCGGTGGTCATGACGCGATCTGCCCATCGGTGATGCGGACGCTCCGCTTGGCCCATTCCGCGACGCCCGGGTCGTGCGTGATCACGATGATCGTGAGCCCGTCCTCGTACAAGGATCCGAGCAGCTCGAGGATCGACGCGGTGGTGACGGAGTCGAGGTTGCCCGTCGGCTCGTCGCACAGCAGCATTCGCGGTCGGCCGACGATGGCGCGGGCGATCGCGACACGTTGCCGCTGCCCGCCGGACAACCGGGTGGGCAGCGCGTCCGCGCGGTCCGCAATCCCCACCGCCTCGAGCGCCGCGCGCGCCCGGTCGGCGCGCCCGGCCCGCTCCCGGCCCCCGTAGACCTCCGCGAGCATCACGTTCTCGAGCACCGTGCGGTAGCTGAGCAGGTGGAAGGACTGGAAGACGAAGCCGATCTCCCTGCTCCTCAGCCCCGCGCGACCACGGTCAGTGAGCGCGGCCACGTCGACCCCACCCATCCAGTAGCGACCCGAGGTCTGCCGGTCGAGGCAGCCGATGATGTTCAGCAGGGTCGTCTTCCCGGACCCGGACGCCCCCACCACCGAGACGCGCTCGCCGGACGCCACCTCGAAGTCCACCTCGCGCAGGGCCCGCACCGGCACGTCGGCCCCGAAGCTCCGGCTCACCTTCTCGAGGCGGACCAGGGGCGGCACGTCAGCCTCCGGCCCGCGGTCGGGCCTGGAACCCGACGACCACGCGATCGCCGGCGGCGAGGGCGCCCGGCTTCTCGGGCGTGACGCTGACGAACCCGTCCGCCGACAGCCCCGTGCGGATCGGCACGAACCTGGTCACGCCGCCCTCCGACCGCTCCACCCGGGACCCTCCGTCGGGTCCGAGGGAGACGGCGGTGACCGGCACCGTCAGCTGGGCGGTCCGGGTGGACCTGATCGGGATGGTCAGCCGCACCGAGGCGCCGACGAGCGCAGCCGGCGGATCCTTCACCGTCACCCGGAAGGACACGTGGAAGCCGTCGGCCCCGTCCGTGCCGGGGCGTCCGGCGACCGAGGTGACCCGGCCCCTGGCGTCGATGCCGAGCGTCGGCTCGTCCACGAGGACCTTCGCACCGGCGCGCACCCGGCCGGCCTGCTCGACCCGCAGCTGACCGTCGATGACCACGTCGGACCCGGTGACCGTCGCCAGCACACCGTCGGGCTTGCTGCCCACGGCGGCGGGCAGCTCGGTGACGCGGAGCGGCCCGGGGCCGACGAACACCACCTCGTCCGACGGCAGCTGGACGCCGGGCTGGGCGAAGCCGCCGGCCACCAGGCCGGCCTCAGCCGGACGGGCGCCCGACAGCGTCTCCTCGTTCGCGACGACGGGCTCGAAGCCGTTCCGTCTGTACAGCCGCGCCACCGCGTCGCCCGTGGCCGCGTCGAAGAGGCCGTCGACCGCGCCGGGCCCGAGCCCCAGCCGGCGCAGTGACCGCTCGAGCTGGGCCACGTCCCGGCCGGACATGCCCGGGCCGAGGTCGCGGAAGGCCGGCGTTCGTCCGGTGAGCAGGAACACCGGTCGGCCGGAGACGGTCGCGAGCACGTCCCCGGCAGTCAGCCTGGCGCCGCGCGCCGGAAGGCTGGTCACGATCCGGGGGCCGTCCTTGAGCGACGAGGCGGTGACACCGAGGGCCCGCGGCGACCCGAAGTGCGCTGTTCCCCGGGTCACCACCCGGGTGGCCAGCACCCGCTCGACGACGGGCACCAGGATCGGCGATGCCGCCGGCGGGGCCGTTCGCGCCGCCACCTCGGCCGGTGAGCGGATCTGTGCGGCAGCCGCCCAGGTGGCGAGCGAGGACACGGCCACCGCACCCACCATCAGCACCAACAGGTTCCGACGTCGCATCGCCCTCGCCACCTTTCCGCCAGCGCCGTCCACCCTCGGCCCAGCGACACGACTCATCGTGGACCCGTCCTGCTGACAGGACGCTGAACGGCGGTGAGGCCGTCGTCAGGTGAGGTTCAGCGGCCGGATGCTGTGATCGTTCTCAGTTCCGATCGGTTGAGGAGGCTCGACGTGCGCAGCCCAGTAGCCAGCCCAGTAGCCAGCCCAGTAGCCAGCCCGGTGACCAGCGCAGCACTCGTCAGCCGCATGATCGGGCGTGCGCTCGCCGCGCTCGCAGTGCTTCTCGCCGTGTGCGGGTGCCAGTCCAACGCCGGTTCGGACACGGCCCACGGGAAGAACAAACCGCTGCCGGGCATCAAGGAGTTCGGCCTCACCGAGGTGCAGTTCGTGCAGCACATCGAGAAGACGCAGGCGCTGATCGCGAAATGCATGGCCGACGCCGGCTTCGAGTACATCCCGGTCGACGTACAGACCGTCGAGGCGGCCCAGGCCCGCGTCCGGCGGGACCCCGGTGACACCCGCGTCGGCTACAAGGAGAAGTGGGGCCTGGGGGTGACGACCCGCTTCGACAACCCGGTCCGCGACGTCGGGCTCGGACCCAACCTGAAGATCTGGAAGAGCCTGCCGAAGGCCGACCAGGAGGCGTACAGCCACACGCTGTGGGGCGACGACCCGAGCGCCGACTTCGTCTGGACCTTCGACGAGGAGGACTTCTCCCCGACAGGTGGCTGCACGCGCAAGGCGGTGGCTCAGGTGTTCACCCCCGCCCAGCTCAAGGGGACCTACGTCAACCCCAAGGACGTCCTGGTGGACTCCGACCCTCGCATCATCGAGGCGTTGCACAACTGGTCGAAGTGCATGCACGCCCGCGGGTACGACTACAAGAGAGACCAGGACGAGATCATCGACGAGTACGGGGAACGGCTGGACCAGCTCGTCGGCGACAGCGACCCGACCAAGCTCACCGGCGCCCGCCTCGCCGCACTGCACAAGCTCCAGCAGCAGGAGATCAAGGTCTCACTGGCCGACGTCGCCTGTGAGATCAAGTACGCCGACGACGTCTACCGCGAGGTCGAGATCGAGGTCTTCGGGCAGCCGGTGAGCGGCTGAGCACGAGTCGGCTCCTGGGTCGTCGTACTGGTGCGCTCCTGGACATGCCAGTGGGCCCGACCGCAGCTTCGCTGCGGTCGGGCCCACCTTGCTTCAAGCGATCAGTCGACGGCGCGAGGCCGTCTCACCGCGTCAGTTGACAGCGACGTCGGCGCAGACGACCCACGGACGCACGATCTGCATCGTGTCGCCGTTGTTGTAGCCCTTGATGACCCACTCGGTCGGGCGGAAGTCGCCACCGTCGTTGACGGGGACGTAATCGCCCTCGAAGTACGGCGCGGAGACGGTGATCTGGATGCTCTTGTTGTCGCCGCCGAGGTCCTTGTCGCCACCCCAGGTGGAGAAGCCGCCGCCGGTGGCGTACTGGCCCTCACCGCACTGACCGAGCGCGGTGTGCATCTCGCCGTCCGCGGGCCACTCGTTCGTGTAGCCGGCGCCCGCGAGCGAGGTTCGCCAGGCCCGGCTCACCCTGCGGGCCCATGACGCCCCGCTTGCCCCGGGAGCCGGTCGGACCCTGGGCGCCGGTCGCGCCCTGGGCGCCGGTCGCGCCCGTCTCGCCCTGGGCGCCGGTGTCACCCTTGTCGCCCTTCGCGCCCGTCGCGCCCTTGAGGGCGTCCATGGTGGCCTGGCTCAGGTCACGGGTCAGGATCGAGCTGTCCCGGATCTCCGAGGTGCCGACGCCGGCGGTGCCGATGTCGTTGGACCGGATGGTCTGGTCCTTGATCTGCGTCACCGGTGATCATGGTGCCGGCGACGGCGCCCATGGAGCTGAAGCCGATGAGGACGAAGGCGCCGACGGCGACGGCGGCGACACGGTTCTTACGGATGTTCATGCTGCGGGAGACCCCCAAGAAGTAGTTGTAAAGCACGATTAAGGGGGACCCTAAGCCCCTCATCCGGGGGCAAAATCCACTCCAGGCGGGGCGTAGCCCAAAGGAACTACACAGGTTCGGCTGATCGGTTATCGGACCTGATGGTCCGGCAGTCGCGCACCGACGGCCAGAGAGCGAGCCAGCAGCACCGCCGTCAGCACGGCCACCTGCGCCAGTCCCCCGGCGGCGTGCCCGACCGGGGCGACGGCGAGGCACACGGCGGCCATGACCGCCAGCCACCGGCGGCCGTGCACGCCGAGCCGCCCGAGGTAGAAGACGTTCCCGCCGAGGTAGACGGCCGCGCCGGCGGACATGGTGAGTGCCTCCCGCCAGGCCAGGTGGTGGCCCGGGTCGTGCACGGCGGCGTGCAGGCCGGCGGCGACCAGGATCAGCCCGGCCACGAGCACCAGGTAGCCCAGCGAGAAGGCGATCAACGCCGTCCGGGCGCTCACCCCCTCCGGCCGCTCGATCACCCGCTCCACCCGGGCGAGCGCGACGTCGTCGGCGAAGTGCACCCACCACAGCAGCGAGATCAGCACCATGGCCAGCAGCACGGCGAGCAGGTACGCCGGCTCGGTGATGTGTTCCTGCGCGGAGCGGCCGATCGCCAGCACGCTCTCGCCGAGCGCGATGATCAGCATCAGCCGGTGCCGCTCCGCGAAGTGGGCCGGCCGGATGCTGAAGCCGCCCTCGGCCTGCCGCAGCACCGAGGCCAGCGGCAGCAGCACCGCCAGCAGCCAACCCAGCCAGCGCACGGGCTCGGGCAGCGCGGCGGCCAGCAGCAGCCCGAGTGCCATGCCCAGGTTGACCGGGGCGATCGACACGATCGCCCGTGCCGACTCCCCCAGGGACGAGCGCAGGAACGAGAACAGGTGCACCAGCACGATCACGAGGTAGCTGAGCGCGAACGCCCACCGGTCCTCGTGGAACGCTCCCGGCACCGCGATCGCGATGACGAGGAACGCCGCCATCGCGACCAGCATCGGCAGCCGTGTCGACGCGGTCGTCGGGCCGACGTTGTTGGCCAGCCAGGCGAAGCCGTCGTACATCCACCAGATGACCCACAGCACGACGAACGCCTGCAGGTAGCCGGCGCCGCCGTGCGGCTCGAGGACCAGGTCGGTGAGCTGGGTGACGGTGAAGACGAAGACCAGGTCGAAGAACAGCTCGAGCGTGGTGACGGGTGCGTGCGCGTCCGGGCTGGCCACACGTGACGTGAGCCGCACCCGGTGCGCCATGGGACTAGGGCCTGTCTCGATCAGATGCCGCGTCAGCGGTCGTGGCATCCGCGCCCGGTCCGGCAAGGCGGAGGTGCGAGAGCGCAGCGTGCTGCGCCGAGCGCCGACAACGCCGCCGGCCGGGATGCGGGGCCGCGGACGCCGTGGCAGATGTGAGAGACATGCCCTAACGGGTCGCGAGGTAGGCGAGCAGGTCCTGCCGGGTGACCACGCCGACCGGCTTGCCGTCCTCCTGGATCAGCAGCGCGTCGGCCTTCTCGAGCCGGTGCACCGCCTCGGACACCGGCTCGTTGGAGCCGACCGTGGGCAGCGGCGGGTCCATGTGCTCCTCCACCGAGTCACGCAGCTTGGCGTTGCCCGCGAACAGCGCGTCGAGCAACGCCCGCTCGGAGACGCTGCCGGCCACCTCGGCTGCGACGATCGGCGGCTCCGCCCGGACGACGGGCATCTGCGAGACGCCGTACTCCTGGAGGATGTGCACCGCCTCGGCGATCGTCTCGGTCGGGTGGGTGTGCACCAGGTCGGGGATCTGGCCGCTCTTGCCGCGCAGCACCTCCCCGATGGTGGGCTGGTCGTCGGAGGCCGGCAGGAAGCCGTACTGCGCGAGCCACTCGTCGTTGAACACCTTGCCGAGGTAGCCACGGCCGGAGTCCGGCAGCAGCACCACGATCACGGCGTCCGGGTCGTCGAGCTCCTTGGCCAGCTGGACGGCCGCGAACGCCGCCATCCCCGACGAGCCGCCGACGAGCATCGCCTCCTCGCGGGCGAGGCGTCGCGTGAACTGGAACGAGTCGGCGTCGGAGACCTCGATGATCCGGTCCGCGATGTCGCGGTCGTAGGTGGTGGGCCAGAAGTCCTCGCCGACACCCTCGACGAGGTAGGGGCGGCCGGTGCCGCCGGAGTAGACCGAGCCCGCCGGGTCGGCGCCGATGACCTGGACGTCGGGGTTCTGCTCCTTGAGGTACTTCCCGATGCCGCTGATCGTGCCGCCGGTGCCGACGCCGGCCACGAAGTGCGTGATCTTGCCGTCGGTCTGCTGCCAGATCTCGGGACCGGTGGTCTCGTAGTGGGAGCGCGGGTTGTTCTCGTTGGCGTACTGGTTGGGCTTCCAGGCGCCGTCGATCTCGCGGACCAGCCGGTCGGACACGTTGTAGTAGGAGTCCGGGTGCTCGGGTGCGACGGCTGTCGGGCAGACGACCACCTCGGCGCCGTACGCGCGCAGGACGTTCTGCTTGTCCTCGCTGACCTTGTCCGGGCAGACGAAGACGCACTTGTAGCCGCGCTGCTGGGCGACCATCGCGAGACCCACGCCGGTGTTGCCGGAGGTGGGCTCGACGATCGTGCCGCCGGGCTTCAGCTCCCCCGACGCCTCGGCCGCCTCGATCATCCGGGTGGCGATCCGGTCCTTCACCGAGCCGCCGGGGTTGAGGTACTCGACTTTGGCCAGCACCAACCCCTTCGCGCCGTCGGTAGTCCGGTTGAGCTTGACGAGCGGCGTGTCGCCGATCAGGTCCAGGAGTGAGTTCGCGTATTGCACGTCGGCAGTTTATGCGTGCCCCGTACCCTGGCGACGTGGGGAAGGCCGGGGCTGCGCGAAAGCTTGCTGCTGCCGCCGCGTTCGGTGGTGGCGGCCTCTCCGTCGTGGGCGCTTCTCTCTACGGTCTGCTCCGTGCCGAGGCGGTGCTGGCCCGGCGCTCGATCGGCAACGCCGACGGTGAGCCGCCGGACTCGACGGGCTGGTACGGCAAGGGCCGGACCGGCCCCTCCCTCAAGGTGGCGCTGCTCGGCGACTCCTCGGCGGCCGGGTACGGCGTCGACACCGTCCAGGAGACCCCGGGAGCGCACCTCGCCTCGGGGCTCGCCGAAGGTGCTGAGCGCCAGGTCTACCTCCGCTCTGTCGCGTTCGTCGGCGCCCAGAGCCGCGACCTGGACCGGCAGATCGACAAGGCGATGTCGATCGAGCCGCACGTCGCGGTGATCCTGGTCGGCGCCAACGACGTCACACACTCACGCTGGCCGTCGGAGTCGGTGCGGATGCTCGAAGCCGCGGTGCGCCGACTCCGCGACGCCGGTATCGAGGTGGTCGTCGGCACCTGCCCGGACCTCGGCACCATCGAGCCGATCGCTCCGCCGCTCAGGCAGGTCGCCCGGCTGTGGTCGCGCCGGCTGGCGGCCGCGCAGACCATCGCCACCGTCGAGGCGGGTGGCCGGACCGTGTCGCTCGGATCGGTGCTCGGCCCCGAGTTCGCTGCCACGCCGACCTTCTTCGGGCCGGACCGCTTCCACCCGTCCGCCGACGGCTACTCCGCGCTCGCGGCGGTGCTGCTGCCCTCGGTGCTGGCGGCCGTCGGCGTCATCCCCATCGAGGACCTCGTGCCCGAGGCGGTCCGCGGCGAGGCGATCCTGCCGATCTCGCAGGCCGCGGTCGAGGCCACCCGCACACCTGGCACCGAGATCGACGGCACCGAGGTCGCCGGGTCCACCCGCGGTGCCCGCGGTCGCTGGGTGCAGCTGCGCCGGCGCCGCCGCCAGCCGGAGGCCGACGTCGAGTCGCCGCAGATCAGCCAGCCCGAGACCGCCGGCGCCTGACGCCCGCCGCCCCAGACGACGAGAGCCCCGCACCGGAGTCCGGTGCGGGGCTCTCCCATGGGAGAACTGTCGACGTCAGTCGCCGCGCAGGATCGCGAGGATCCGGAGCAGCTCGACGTAGATCCAGATGATCGTCACGGTGAGGCCGAAGGCGGCCCGCCACGACTCGCGCTCCGGGAGCCCGGCCTCGATGCCGCGCTCGACGAAGTCGAAGTCCAGGATCAGCATCAGCACACCGAGGCCCAGACCGATGACGCTGGACAGCAGGCCCATCGGGCCGAAGCCGTTGAACCCGAAGTCCTTGCCGAAGATCCCCAGCACCACATCGAGCAGCGACGACGGCCACGAAGCCGAACATCGCGCCGATGACCCAGGTGCGGAACCGCTGGCCGACCTTGATGTCGAAGAACTTGTACGCCGCGAGGGTGCCGGCCACGGCCGCGAAAGTGCCGGCCACGGCACCGACGACGATCCCGTGCTCACCGCCACCGAAGGACGCGTCGATCACCTTGCTGAAGGCGCCGACGAACAGGCCCTCGAGGATCGCGTAGGCGATCACGAGGCCCGGGCTCACGATCCGCTTGAACGAGTTCACGAGCGACAGCGCGAAGCCGCCGAACGCGCCGACCATCAGGAGGAGGTAGAGCACGCCGGCGTTCAGCGCCCCGGGAGCGGGCGTGAGGAGCCAGGTCGCCGCGGCGGTCAGCACCACCAGGCCCAGCGTGATGCCGGACTTCTGCACGACGGTGTCGATGGTCATCCGCCCACCGGTCGCGGTGTCGCCGTAGATCGGCGCCTGCTGCTGGCGGTAGGGGTCGGTCTGGGTGGGCGCGCCGTACGCGGGGTAGGTCATCCCGCTCGCCGGGTAGGTCTGCGACCGCCCGTTGAAGCCCTCCGCCTTGCGGAAGACAGGGTTGCTGCTCTGCATGAGTGGTCTCCTCCTTGGAGGCCTGCGGCTCCCGATCTGGGAGCCCGTGTGGAACCGCACTTCCCATCGTACGGGTCCGCCACAGGACAGAACGGCCCTGCATGGGCGGGTGTTCCCGACTTCAGCAGTTTTTCAGGTGTACATGACAAATAACCTCAGCGGACCAGCGGCGTGAGCCGTTCCGGGTCGCGGGGCCTTCGCCAGGACACGTCCTGCGGGCCGATCGGGACGCGGCAGTGCGAGCAGGTGTCCGCACTCTCGGTGACCCGGCCGCAGGCGTCGTGCACCACGTCGAGCCGGCCGGTCGAGCGCGGCCGGTGCCGCTCCCCCCACTGGGCCAGCGCGTGCACCACCGGCAGCAGGTCACGCCCGGCACCGGTGAGGAGGTACTCCTCCCGGGTCCGCCCGCCATCGCGGTACGGCGAGCGCTCGAGCAGTCCGGCGTCCACCATCCCTGCGAGCCGCCGGCTCAGCACGTTGTCGGCGCAGCCCAGAGTGCGGAACTCCTCGAACCGGGTCGCACCTGTGAACGCCTCGCGCAGCATCAGCAGCACCCACGGGTCACCCACGACGTCGAGCGAGCGGGCGATCGGGCAGGTGGCCCCGGACCAGTCGGAGCGCAGGGGCACGAGGTTGTCTCCTTCTCGACGGTCGGTGGCCGGATCTGGCTTGCTTGAAGAAAGTTTAGGTTGTTAGCGTCGGCGGCACCAGCCCGCTCGCCTCCCGTCCCGAAGGGCCCCACCCATGACCACGCTCGCCCCTCCGCGCCGTCGCGTGCACCCGGCCTGGCCGGTCGCCGCCGTGGCGTTCGTGGCCCTGCTCGGCGCCGCCGGCTTCCGGGCCGCCCCGGGCGTCCTGATGGTGCCGCTCCAGGACGAGTTCGGCTGGTCGCGCGGCACGCTCTCGCTCGCGGTCGGCGTGAACCTGGTCCTGTTCGGCCTCACCGCGCCGTTCGCCGCCGCCCTCATGGACCGCTTCGGGATCCGCCGGGTGACCACCGCGGCGCTGCTGCTGATCGCGGCCGGGTCGGGACTCACCGTCTTCGTCGCGGCGAGCTGGCAGCTGGTGCTCACCTGGGGCGTGCTGATCGGCCTCGGCACCGGGTCGATGGCCCTCGTGTTCGCCGCCACGGTCGCACAGCGCTGGTTCGTGCGGCGCCGCGGCCTGGTGACCGGGATCCTCACCGCCGGCAGCGCCACCGGCCAGCTCGTCTTCCTGCCCGTCGTCGCGGTCGTCTCCGAGCACGCGGGCTGGCGGCTCGCCTCGCTGGTCATCGCGGCGGCCGCCCTGTCCGTCGTACCTCTGGTGCTGGTGGTGATGCGCGACCACCCCGCCGACCGCGGCGTGACGGCGTACGGCGCCGACGAGGCCGAGCCCCACGACTGTCTCCTCATCGAGTCGGACCAGGTGCCGCAGGTCGCGCGGCCGAACGCCGCCCGGCTCGCACTCGAGGCACTGCGCGACGCATCCCGGACGCGGACCTTCTGGGCACTGGTGGCCGGCTTCGCGATCTGCGGCGCGACCACCAACGGGCTGATCGGCACGCACTTCGTGCCGGCGGCGCACGACCACGGCATGGGCGAGACCACCGCCGCCGGGCTCCTCGCGGTGGTCGGCATCTTCGACATCGTCGGCACGATCGGCTCCGGGCTGGCTGACCGACCGCTACGACCCGCGGCTGCTGCTCGGCTTCTACTACTTCTTCCGCGGGGTCGGTCTGGCGCTGCTACCGGTGCTGCTGGCCGACGCGGTGCACCCGAGCATCGTGGCGTTCGTGGTGATCTACGGGCTCGACTGGGTCGCGACCGTGCCGCCGACGGTGGCCCTGTGCCGCAGTGCGTTCGGCGAGCGCGGCACCGTGGTGTTCGGCTGGGTGTTCGCGTCGCACCAGATCGGCGCCGCGATCGCGTCGGTGGCGGCCGGCGTCGCCCGCGACCGCACCGGCACGTACACCGTCGCGTGGTTCAGCGCGGCCGTGCTGTGCGTCGTCGCGGCGGTCATCTCGGTGCGGGTCTCACGGGACAGGGCCGCGGTCGCCGTCGGACGCTAGGGCGTGTGTCGAAAAATGTCGCGTTGGCGGGCGTGGCATCCGCGCCCGGTCCGGCAAGGCGGAGGTGCGGAGCGCACGGCTGCACAGGCCGACAGCCCGGTCGGGATGCGGGCCGCGCACGCCGCGGCAGTTTTGAGAGACATGCCCTAACCGGCGGGCTGCAGCGCGCGCGAGACGATCTCGGCAGCGCCCTCGAGGTCGGGAACCTCCCCGTCGAACCGGCGGGCGTTCGCCTCGTCGAGCATGACCGCGACGAACGTGTGGGCGGCCTGCCTGCGTCGTACGGGGTCGAGCTCCTCCTCGACCGCGTTGTCGAGGACCCGCTCGGTCACGTCGAGGAGCCCCTCGCGCAGGGTGCGCACGTGCTCGCGTACCTCGGGGTGGGTGCCGCTCTCGCGGAAGATGATCGTGCGCAGCACCTGGGACTGGTGCTCCCCGAGCGCGAGCCGCCTGGCCAGCCGCAGCAGGGACCGGACCGGGTTCCCGGGGACGGCGACCTCGTCCGCGTCGCAGAGCGGGTGGTGCGGGAGCCGCTCGTTCAGCAGCGCCTTGAGCAGCTCGATCTTGTGCGGGAAGTAGTAGAAGACCAGGCCCTTGGGGACCTCGGCCAGGTCCGCGATCCGCGCCGTCGGGGTGGCGTCGAAACCGGACTCGGCGAACAGCTGCTCGGACGCGTCGAGGATCCGGGTGCGGCGATCGTCGGGTTCGTCGGGCACGATCGCTCCTCCGGTCGAGACGGCGGGATGGCCGACCGTGTCCCCACGGCCGGCCATCCCGATGGTTCCAGCGAGGGGCCCTCGCCGCCAGGGGTGCGTTGATCAAGTGCTGGCGCGCACAGCAGCCGGCAACCGGACCTGACCAACGTGCCCTAGTGGCTGGCGAGCGGCTGGTGGTGCAGCCGGTTGCTCTCGGGCAGTGCCAGGAGGCCGGCCACCAGGGTGACGGCGCCGACGACCCACGCCGTGATCGCCATGGCGTTGATGCCGGAGAAGCCCATCACCCAGGGCGCGACGATGAACAGCACGCCCAGCACGGCGTGCGCCCCTTCGGAGTACACGTCCCCGGGGCGGTACAGCGACCACAGTGCGGCGAGCGCCGTCACGACGCCGAGCACCACCATCGTCCAGGTGGCGGTGTTCGTGGTGGTCGTCCAGATCGGTGCCAGCACGGCGTAGGCGCCCGCGGCGAGCGCCACCCAGTCCTGCCAGCGTGTCCACTGCTTCATGGTGACTTCCTTGTGTCCGGACCCGTCGTTCCTCAGGCGGATCGACTCCCGCCAGGATAGTTTGACTGACCGCCCGGTCAAAGACCTCTTGGGGACCTTTCGCCCCCTGGGTGGTCTACGCCTCCGCCAGCACCTCGACGATCCGCAGAGTCGCGTCTGGGATGGCTGCCCTGATTCCGTCGGCCATCGCGCAGGCAGTTGCTTCGTCCTCGAAGATGACGATGGCGTGCGCCGACGTCGGGGAGCCAGGTTCACGTCCCCAGTAGCCGTGGACGAACCCCGGCTGCTGCCGGACGTTGCTCGTGATGTGGTCCAGTTGTTCGGCGTCCAGCTCGACGTCCACTGGCCAGCTGCCGATGATCGAGAACACGCGCACCTCCGGGGTCGATGGGCTCCGACTCCGCTAGCTGCCCCGGGCTTCGTCGTAGGCCTTGATCGCTCGCTTCGTCGCGGTCATCCGCCACGCTTCCTCGAGGAGCTCGAAGACCTCTGCGGGGTCGGCGAGCTCGAGTCGGACTCGGACCCACGCCGAGGAGTTCGTGGCCCAGCCGGCCTCGTAGACCGCGGGCGCGGTCGCCAGAAGGGCCTCGCGCTCGTCGTGGTGGGCCTTGATCATCGCCCGGTTCTCCGGGTGGTTGACCCAGGCGAAGCCTCTGCCGTTGAACGTGATGTTGGTCCAGTTGACGCCCTCCTTGAGGACCACCTCCGGCAGCGCGGTCGACATCTCGACGAGCTGGGAGGAGGAGAGTGCCTCTGCTTCGCTCACGGGCTGATCCTGCCACCGGGGTCCGACCGTTCTGCCGCGTTCACGGGCTCCGCCGGAGGTAGGCGGCGCGTGCAGGAGAATGCCGCGGCAGCCGGATCGACGGTCCGCTCCCCGTGACTCGACCAGTGCCGCCCTCGTGGCCACACGTCGCGCCGTAGGTGCGTCAGCCCATGGACTTCTGGCCGTCGATGGTCTCGCGGAGGATGTCGGCGTGGCCGGCGTGCTGGGCGGTCTCGGCCAGGATGTGGGTGAAGACCCGCCGGGCGCTCCACGACGCGCCCGGCTCGAACCAGGGCGCCTTGGGCAGCGGCTGCCGCGCGTCGAGGTCGACGCTGAGCACCAGCTCGTCCGTGGCGGCGGCCACCTCGTCGTACGTCGCGAGCAGACCGGCGAGGCTCTCGCCCTCGAGCATCCGGAAGCCATCGGCGTACTGCTGTACCTCGGGTGGCGGGTTCGACCAGTCGATGTTCGCCCAGTCGATGTCGGGGGACGGGGCCGGGCCATCGACGACGAAGCTCGCCCACTGCTGCTCGACGGCCGTCACGTGCTTGACGAGCCCGCCGAGGCTGAGGGTGCTGACCGTCGGGGTGAGCCGGGCCTGCTCGTCGGTGAGCCCCGCCACGGTCAGCCGGAACAGGCCGCGGTGCTTGCGCAGGACGTCGACGAGGTCGGCACGCTCCTGCGCGGCGCGACCGGAAGATCCGGCAGACGGGCGTGGCGGGGTGGGCGGGGTGCTCTGCGGTGTGGTCATGCTCCCCACGCTACGGACCGCACAGGTCAGGTTCTGTCCTGAATGACAAGACAGGTGCGCGGTTGCCTCAGCCGAGCCTTCCTGCACCAAGCCGGCTGAGGTTGTGGGCGACGGACGGTATCTGCGCTGAGAAAACGTGCACGTCTGCGACGCGCTCAGCCCTCGGGAGAGGCCGACCACTGCAGCCGCATCTCCAGCAAGACGTCGAGAGCGACGGACTCGCCGTCGCGGGCACCTTGCCCTACCTGGAGCGGCGGAGGGCTCGGGTCGACCGGGACGGTGCGCCAGCGGCCGAACCGCTTCGGCGCCACGACGAGCACGTAGTAGCCGCCGTCCAGTCCCACGCCGACCGAGCGGTCGCGGCGCAGGTACCAGCCGACGACACCGGTCCGATAGCGACCGCGCCCGGACCACGGACGAGCCGTCAGCTCCTCGGTCGCCAGCCCCGCCTGCGTTGCCTGGGCGACGAACCCGTCGACCAGCACCTGGGCCTTGGCCGACTCCCGCTCGCTACGGCGCCGCTGCGCCTCGACGTGATACTGGGCCTGTTCGGCCCGCTCAGCCCGGCGATTCGCGGCATCCTCACCCATCGGTACCCTCCATCGCACGTTTGCGCGGTCCGCTCCACGACGTCCTCGGCAGCCTCCATCCTCGGGCCTACCGACCCACGCGGGCCAGACCCGCCACGTCCCGGTCAGGTCCGGAGGGCGTGGCCTCCGCGAGGACCGGTCCACCCCTGTCGGATGGCCAGGCCGGCGCGGCAACGCCGCCTGCAGGCCGTGCGCCGGCGGAGCCGGCGCGCTGATCTCCACATGGGGTCCCAGTGGCGTCAGCTGGCTTGTTCAGCCGCCCAGCGCTTCGCGGACTCGAGCTCAGCGAGTGGGAAAGCGCGCGCCTGCCCGGGCAACAGGACGCTGAGGATCTTGATCGCCGGAGCGGCCCAACGCGCATTGGTCACGACTGCCACCCGCTCGAACGACGCAGGGTGACGCCCACCGAGCTTCAGGTCCTCCCAGACGGCCTCTCCCTCGTAGTCGTCGAACTCCGGACCGAGGACATAGACGAGGCGCACCTTCCCGTGCTCGGCGATGGCCGCGTTGATCGCGGGCACGATGACGTTCTCGTAATCCTCCTTCTCCACATCGTCGACCGCCTCGAGCCCGAGGACGCCCACTGGCATGTCACGAAGGAGTCGGATCATGACCCCACTGTCGGCAGGGCGACGTGGGGGTGTCAATCCCCCCGAGGATCCGGAGCTCGGGGGAACCGGACGCCTCGGCTCGCACAGTGAAAGGGGACGAGCCGACCGGGGCTGCCCCGCGGTCCAGCCGCATCGCGACGCCTTCAACGACTGCCCCGGCTGCGTCGCGAGGTGCCCCCGCTGGGATTCGAACCCAGACTGAAAGGTTTTAAGACCTCTTCCTCTGCCGTTGGGATACGGGGGCGGGCGGTCAGTCTTCCAGAGCCAGGGCCGCGGCGCGGCCGAGCACGGCGTCGAGCATCGGCTCGGTCAGCTTGCCGGTGAAGGTGTTCTGCTGCGACGGGTGGTAGCTGCCGAGCAGCAGCACCGTGCGGCCGTCGGGCGCGGAGAGCACGGCCTCGGCCGCGTGCCCGAAGCGCGGCTGGGGCCGGGGTACGTCGTACCCGATCGCGCGGAAGGTGCGCAGCGCGGCGGCCCAGCCGAACGAGCCGAGGCAGACGACCGCGCGCACCGACGCCTCGACCAGCGCGACCTCGCTCTCCAGCCACGGGGCGCAGGTGTCCCGCTCGGCCGTCGTGGGCTTGTTGTCCGGCGGCGCGCAGCGGACCGCGGCCACCATCCGCGTCCGCACCAGCCGGAGCCCGTCGCCGGCATGCAGGGAGGTGGGCTGCGTGGCGAGCCCGACGCGGTGCAGCGACGCGAACAGCCAGTCGCCGGACCGGTCGCCGGTGAAGATCCGTCCGGTGCGGTTGCCGCCGTTGGCGGCCGGGGCCAGACCCATCACGAGGACACGCGGGGCGTCGTCACCCCAGCCGGCGATCGGGCGGCCCCAGTAGGGCTCGGTGGCGTACGACGCGCGCTTGTCCAGCGCCACGGCCTCGCGCCAGGCGACGAGCCGGTCGCAGGCCCGGCAGACGGAGACCGCCGCGGAGAGCTCGCGGAGGTCGGCGTTCGCGGCGATGCGGCGCACGTCGTCGGCGTCCCGCGCGACCGGGGTGGCGGGGGTTGCCGGGTCGTCCGGCCAGCCGGTGCCCGGCGGCACCGGGGACGGGAAGGGCTGCCCGGTCACCGGGTGCGGGAGGTCGGCCACCCGGCCATCCTGGCAGGGGACCCGCGACAGGGGGCTGCCGCCGACGCCGCCTCGGGATCCCCTCAACCGACGCCGACGGCCTCACGAGCCCGCTGCTGGACCCGGAGCCTCAGGGGAGCGCGTCAGCCCTTGCGCCACCAGACGAGTCCGGCGATGAGCAGGACCGCACCGACCACTCCGGCGACGACCTCGGGACGGGGCTTGCCCGTGTCGGTCGTGGCCTGGTCCTTCACGCGGGCGACGCGTTCCTTCGCCTGCGTCTTCACGTCGAGCTTGGCGTGCAGGGCGTCGACGGTCTCCGCGAGCTCCTCGCGGGTGCGCTCGATGTCCTCGCGGATCGCGTCCGGGTCGTTGGACGCGGTCGGCTGCGTGGTCGTCGGGTGCGGCGCGACGCCGTTGGGGCGGATGTCAGACGTGCTCATGTCCGTGCTCTCCCTTCATCGTCGCGACGTCCTGCTTGAGGCCTTCGATGGCCTCCTCCGGCTTGGCCGGCGTCGCCTGCGACACGTTGGACTTGCCCTGCATCGCGAGCACGCCCGCGACCGCGAACAGCACGACGGTCACGATCAGCGCCGCGAGCCACGCGGGCATCACCAGGGCGAGGGCCAGGACGACGGTCGCGAGGAGAGCGGCGACGCCGTACAGCGCCACCAGCCCGGCCCCGCCGAACAGGCCGACACCGCGGCCGGCCTTCTTGCCCTTCTCTGTCATCTCCGCCTGGGCCAGGCGGATCTCGTCACGCACGAGCGTCGACATCTGCTGGGTCATGTCGTGCACCAGGGCGCCCAGCGAGGGATCGGACCCGAGCTCCGGTCGGTTGGTCTGCTGTGGTGCTGCCATGGGGGGCCGGTACCCACCGGCACCCAGGTCAACCGTCAGGCGACGGACCAGGCGATCCCGTCGAGGATGTCGGAGTCCGAGACCAGCAGCTCCGGGGCCGACGAGCGCAGCAGCACGCGGTCGAGGATCAGCGCGCCGGCGCCGATGACGTCGGAGCGTCCGGAGGGTATGCCGAGGGCCTCGCGCTCGGCCACGGTCATCGCCAGCACCCGCTCGACGAGCGCGTGCACGTCCGCCCGCGGGAACCTCGCGCCGTGCACCCGCGAGCGGTCGTAGGCCGTCAACCCGAGCAGCACGGCCGCGACCGTGGTGACGGTGCCGGCGGTGCCGACCAGGGTGCGCGCGTCGCCGACCCGGACGTCGTACGACGGGAGGGTGTCGAGCGCCGCGTCGACCACGTCACCGGCGGCGGCGACCTCGTCGGCGGTCGGCGGGTCCGACGGCATCAGCCGCTCGGTGACCCGCACGGAGCCGATGTCGAGCGACCGGGCGGCCCGGACGTGTCCGTGCGCGTCGCCGACGATCAGCTCGGTCGAGCCGCCGCCGATGTCGAGCACCGCGATCGGCCCCGGTACGTCGACCAGGGCGCGCGTCGCACCGTCGTAGGAGAGCGCGGCCTCCTCGTCACCGGAGACCACCTCGGGGGCGACGCCGAGCCGCTCCTCGATGCCGCGGGCGAACACGTCGGCGTTGCTGGCGTCGCGCACCGCGGAGGTGGCCACGAACCGCAGCGCGTCGACGTGGTGCTCGGCGACGATCGCGGCGTACTCGTCGACGGCGGCGAACAGCCGCGCCAGCGCCTCGTCCGCCAGCCGTCCGGTCCGGTCGACGTCCTGCCCGAGGCGGACGATGCGCAGCTCACGGACGAGGGTGTCCTGGGTGCCGTCGGCCTTGTCGATGTCACAGACGAGGAGCTTGACGGTGTTGGTGCCGCAGTCGACGGCCGCGACCCGGGTCACCCCTCGCCCTCGACGGTCGCGCACGGACCGGCGGCCCAGAACTCGCCGAGCAGGTCGAGCACCTCGTCGCCGAGCGGGTTGACGCCGCGGCCCTGCGCGAGGGCCTGACCGGCCAGCACGTGCAGGCACTTCACGCGGGCCGGCATCCCGCCGGCGGAGACGCCGGCGATCTCCGGCACGTGGCCGATCGACTCACGGAAGGCGAGGTAGGACTCGTGCGCGCTTGCGTAGGCGGCCGCGAGGTCGGGGTCGGTCTCGAGCCGGTCCGACATCTCCTTCATCAGGCCGGACGCCTCGAGCGTGCCGATCATCGACGCGGCCCGCGGGCAGGTCAGGTAGAAGGTCGTCGGGAACGGTGTGCCGTCCTCGAGCCGCGGCTCGGTGGCCACCACGTCGGGGTTGCCGCACGGGCAGCGGTGCCCGACCGCGTGGATCGCGCGCGGCGGCCGCCCGAGCTGGGCCTCGATGACCCGCTCGTCGTCGGGGTCGATCAACGCTTCGACACCTTCGGCGGCTTGATCTTGGTGACCGGTGGCGGCACGTCCTGCTTGGCCACCTCGGGCTTGCCGGCGGCGACCACGCTCCCCCAGGCGGACTGCCACCACAGCGGACGGTTCGCCTCGGTCACGGACGCCGGGTCGGACAGCGTGTCGGTGTGCCCCAACGGCTTGCCGTTGTCGTCGAGCACCTGGAAGCCGATCTCGCCCGGCAGCACCCAGCCGAACCGCTGGTGCGCGACGGTGCGTACGTAGGCCGGGTCGTTCCAGCGCTTCTTCTCCCGCTGGAGGGACGCGATGTCGGCCTTCGACGAGGCGATGTCCTGGCCGAGCGCGGCGAGGTGGCGCTGCTGCTCGAGGTAGGCCCGCATGCTCGACGCGTAGGACACCATCAGCACCGCGAGCACGAGCACCAGGATCGCCGCGCGTCCGGTCAGCCGGGGACGCGCCGGCGCCGTGCGGCCCCGCGACGACGGCCGCTGGCGCGGGACGCCCCGGCGGGGACCGGGGCCGGCGCCCGGACGTGCGCCGGCCCGCGGGGTCGACGTACGACGGGACGCACCGCGGGGACCCGACCCCGGGGTGCGGGGGCGGGATGACCCGCGACCCGACGGACGGCTCTGGGACATGCTGCCGTCAGCCCTCCGACCCGAAGCGGGGGAACGCGCCACGGCCGGCGTAGCGGGCCGCGTCGTCGAGCTCCTCCTCGATGCGGAGCAGCTGGTTGTACTTCGCGACGCGCTCGGAGCGGGCCGGGGCGCCGGTCTTGATCTGGCCGCAGTTGGTGGCCACGGCGAGGTCGGCGATGGTGGTGTCCTCGGTCTCGCCGGAGCGGTGGCTCATCATGCAGCGGAAGCCGTTGCGGTGTGCGAGGTCGACGGAGTCGAGGGTCTCGGTGAGCGAGCCGATCTGGTTCACCTTGACCAGCAGCGCGTTGGCGGACTTCTCCGTGATGCCGCGGCCGAGACGCTCGACGTTGGTGACGAACAGGTCGTCGCCGACGAGCTGGACCTTGTCGCCGAGCGAGGCGGTCATCGCCTTCCAGCCGTCCCAGTCCTCCTCGTTGAGGGGGTCCTCGATGGAGACGATCGGGTACGACGAGGCGAGCTCGCTGTAGTAGGCGATCATCTCCCCCGACGACTTGGTCGCGCCCTCGAACGTGTAGCCGTCCTCGGACCAGAACTCGGTGGCCGCGACGTCGAGCGCGAACACGATGTCCTGGCCGGGCTTCAGGCCGGCCTTCTCGACCGCGGTCGTGATCAGGTCGAGCGCCTCACGGTTGTTGGGCAGGTCGGGGGCGAAGCCGCCCTCGTCGCCGAGACCGGTGGCCAGGCCCTTCTCCTTCAGCACCGCCTTGAGCGCGTGGTAGACGCTGGCACCCTGCTCGAGCGCCTCACGGAACGTGGGCGCGCCGATCGGCGCGATCATGAACTCCTGGACGTCGACGCCGGTGTCGGCGTGCGCGCCGCCGTTGAGGATGTTCATCATCGGCACCGGCAGCAGGTGGGCGTTGGGGCCGCCGACGTAGCGGAACAGGGGCAGGTCCGCCGAGTCCGCGGCCGCGCGGGCGACGGCCAGGGAGACGCCGAGGATCGCGTTCGCGCCGAGCTGGGCCTTGTTGGGGGTGCCGTCGAGCTCGAGCAGCCGGGCGTCGACGAGCCGCTGCTCGGACGCCTCGAAGCCGACGAGCTCGGGGCCGATCGTGTCGAGGACGGCGTCGACGGCCTTGCCGACGCCCTTGCCGCCGTAGCGCTTGCCGCCGTCGCGGAGCTCGACCGCCTCGAAGGCACCGGTGGACGCACCCGACGGGACCGCCGCGCGGCCGATCGTGCCGTCGTCGAGCGCCACCTCGACCTCGATGGTGGGATTGCCGCGCGAGTCGAGGATCTCGCGGGCTCCGACTGCCTCGATGGACGCCACGATGGTGCTCCTGCTGCCGTAGGGACGGGACCGGATCAGCCTAACGGCGCGACCGGTTCGAACCGGGCAGGGCTCGCTGCGCGGTCCAGCGCGCGGGCCCCCGGCCCTGCAGCCCGTCGAGAACGGGCGGTCGGCCGCAATGGCCCGTCCGGGTCTGGTACGTCGGCACCGGTCAGCCGACACTGCGCCCATGAGCGAGCTCGCCGAACCGGTTGCCATGGTCCGCCACATGTTCGACACGGTCGCGGCCGACTACGACCAGAGCGGGGTGGCGTTCTTCCAGCCGATCGCGGCCCGGCTCCTGGGCCTGCTGGACGTGGCTCCCGGGGAGGACGTCCTCGACCTGGGCTGCGGACGCGGGGCGGTGACCGTCCGGCTCGCGGAGGCGGGGGCGCGGGTCACCGCGGCCGACCTCTCCCCTGTGATGGTCGCGCTCACCCGGGAGGCGGTGGCCGGGCACGACGTCACGGTGGTGGAGATGGACGCCACCCGGCCCACGCTGCCCGAGGCGTCCTTCGACGTGCTCACCTCGTCGCTGGTGCTGTTCTTCCTGCCGGACCCGGGCGACGCCCTGTCCCGCTGGTTGCGGCTGCTGCGGCCGGGCGGGCGGTTCGGCGTCACCACGTTCGGGCAGCCGGACCCGACCTTCGAGGCCCTGGGCGACCTGTTCGAGCCGTTCATCCCGAAGGAGCTGCTCGACCCGCTCAACGAGCGCGAGAAGGACGACCCGTTCGCGAGCGCCGAGACGCTGACCGCGCTCGCGGAGGCAGCCGGCGGGTCCGACGTACGCGTGGTCGAGGAGGCCCTGCCGGTCGAGTTCGCCGACGTGCACGCGTGGCAGCGCTGGACCATGTCGACCGGGCAGCGGATGTTCTGGGGCCGGATGGACGACGCGCAGCGCGCCGACACGATGGCGCGGGCCGAGGAGCTCGTCGAGTCGGTCCGCGGCGAGGACGGTCGGGCGGTCCTGCACATGGCCGTGCGTTGCACCCTCGGGCGGCGGTGACCCGGCTGGCAGACTGCGCCGCATGACGGAGGACGACGGAGGACTGACGGAGGACAAGCGCGACTACGAGACCGAGCCGGCCCGGTCGGCGTACCACGACGCCCTGCCCATCGGGGAACGGCTCCCGGCGCAGTCGCTGCTGGAGTCGCCGTTCTTCGGCTTCGAGGGCGACGTGCGGATGAAGCCCCTGGAGCCGATGCTGGTGCCCGAGCGGCCGCGCAGCCGGTGTCGAGGACCCGGCGGCGTGCTTCCACTGCAGGTGGCGCGACACGTCGTTCTGGGCCGACGAGCACTGGCACGTCGGGGCGGGCGAGGAGACCGGGCTGCCGTTCGTCGCGGGCCTCGCCCCGAACGATCACCTCCGGCTCGACGAGCTGGGCCCCGACCTGCTGGCGTCGTTCGGCGGGATCGTGCAGCGGCTGGCCGGCGCGATCCAGCGGCTCGACGGGGTGGCCCGCACGCACTTCTCCCGCTGGGGCGACGGGTCCGCGCACTTCCACATGCACTTCATGGCCCGCCCGCTCGGGATGATGCAGGGCCGCGGCGCGATGCTGGCCTTCTGGGACGACGTGCTCCCCCGGGTCGACGCCGACCTCTTCGTGGAGAACCGGCGCAGGGTCGCCGCCGCACTGGTCGAGGGCGGCGGCACGTCGCTCCTGTGAACATCTCCGGTAGTCCGTGACGAAGTGGCTGCTCCGCAGGGTCCGGAGCAGCCAGAACGTCACGGACTACCCGGAGGGCGGGAGGCTCGCTGAGGCGTACGGCGTCGGCCAGCCGGCGGACGGCGTCGCGGAGGTCCTGCTCGGCGTCGCGGCCGGAGGCCCGGGCCTCCACGACGAGGGCGAGCAGCCGGTCGCCCAGGTCCTCGGAGGCGGTCGGTGTGATCCCGACCTTCGCGGCGCGGCCGAGCACCTTGTCGGCCAGGGCGAGCGCCGGCAGGCCCGGCGGGACGCCGTCGAGCACGGACGCGCGGCCCTTCTCGGAGGCCTTCAGCGACTCCCAGTTGCGCTCGACCTCGTCGGCGTCCTCGACGTCGAGACCCGCGAACACGTGCGGGTGCCGGTGGACGAGCTTGTCGACGATGCCGGCGGCGACGTCGTCGATCGTGAAGCCGTCGGCCTGCTCGGACGCGACCCGGGCGTGGAAGTAGACCTGCAGCAGCAGGTCGCCGAGCTCCTCACGCAGGTGCGTGTAGTCCGGTGGGTCCTGGAGCCCCTCGATCGCCTCGATCGTCTCGTGGGCCTCCTCGAGGAGGTACTTCGCCAGCGACCGGTGGGTCTGCTCCCGGTCCCACGGGCACTCGCGGCGCAGCCGGTCCATCACCGTCACCAGGTCGAGCAGGCGCGCGCCCGGTACGTCGTACGACGCGTGCAGCACCTCGACCACGACGGACCCGTCCCCCTCGACGAGGGCGGCGGCCAGCCCGCTCGGGAAGGACTCCGCCTCCGCGTCGTCGGCCAGCCACACGACGTCGTCGTCACGGGCGGCGGCCAGCACGTCGGTCACCGACGCCCCCGGGAGTACGTCGACCGGGTGGCCCGCCGCCACGACGGCGCGCGCGAGCGGTGCGTCGGGCGAGGAGGCCAGGCGTCGCGGGGCGGCGGCGATCGCCGACCACGCGGACCAGGACAGCAGCCCGGGGGCGACCCGCGGGCTGGTCAGAAGGGTCAGGGCGTGGCTGGAGATGATGCGGTCCTAGCGGGCGTGGCATCCGCGCCCGGTCCGGCAAGGCCGAGTCGCGAGAGCGCAGCGGGCTGCGCCGAGCGGCGAGAACGCCGCCGGTCGGGATGCGGGGCCGCGGACGCGACCGCAGGATCGACAGACACGCCTAGCTGCACTTCTGGCTGGCCGGCAGGGAGGCGATCCAGCCCGGCGAGGGGTCGGGGCTGCCGCCGTCGGTGGCGGACTGTGACGCGGCCACCGAGAGCGAACCGCTCTTGGGCAGCAGGGCGTTGTGGGCGTACTCGCCGAAGCGCGGGTCGACGGTGACGTCGGCGTTCTTGGCGGCCCAGGCGTTGCGCAGCTTGGTGCCCTCGGAGACCGCCTGCTGCTCGGTGGCGTTCTTCGTGCCGCTCTTCGCGAGCTCGCGACGGCCGACCTCGATGAGCATCAGCTGGCCCTCGGCGTACTCCCGCAGCGTGTCCTTGAAGTCCTGACGGTGCTCGGCGGGCAGCCCGGAGATGTTCTGCGAGTTGGCGGCCAGCGCGGCGGAGACCTGCTCCTGGTCGGGCTGGACACCCTGCGAGGCGCCGAACTGCCGGGAGAGGGCGCTGTTGATCAGCACGTCGAGCGCACCCTGACGGGCGCCGCGGCTGGCGAGGTCCTGCCCACCGCTCTGGCCACCGCCCTGGGCCGCGCACAGGGCGCTGGCCACGTCGTCGACCCGGCTGTCGCTGATCGACTCGTCACCGACCACCGCGGCGGAGCCGGGGTGCACGCTGCACGCCGAGAGCGCGAGGCCGGCGGCCGCGCCGACGGCGGCCAGGACGGTGCGGGAACGGGCCACGGTGACTCTTCTCCTTGTAACTGCCGAGTTGCTGATCTAGCTCCGCACGGGTGCGCCGGCGGGGTCCACGACCGCGTCGACGACCTCGCGGGCCCAGGCCAGCAGCGCCTCGTCGCGGATCGGGTGCCCGCCCACCACGGCCGTCGAGGGCCGAGGCACCAGCATCGTACGCACCTGGGGCTTGAGCAGGCTCTTCGGGTAGAGCCGGTTGAGCCGCACGCTCGCGGAGTCGGGGAGCTCGACCGGTGAGAACCGGACGTACTTGCCCTGCAGGGTCACGTCGGTCAGCCCGGCCTGCCGGGCCCGGCCGCGGAAGCGGGCCACCTGGAGCAGGCTCGCGACCTCGGCCGGCGGCTCGCCGTAGCGGTCGAGCATCTCCTCACGGATCAGGTCGACGTCCTCGTCGGCGCGGACCTCGGCCAGCCGCTTGTACATCTCCAGGCGCAGCCGCTCGCTGGGCACGTAGTCGTGCGGCAGGTGCGCGTCGATCGGCAGCTCGATCTTGGTCTCCACCGGCTCCGGGGCGCCGTCGCCGCGGTACTCGGCGACGGCCTCACCGACCAGCCGCACGTAGAGGTCGAACCCGACGTCGGCGATGTGCCCGGACTGCTCGCCGCCGAGCAGGTTGCCGGCGCCGCGGATCTCGAGGTCCTTCATCGCGATGGCCATGCCGCCGCCGAGGTCGGAGTGCTGCGCGAGCGTGGCGAGCCGCTCGTGGGCCGTCTCCGTCAGCGGCTTGTCCGGCGGGTAGAGGAAGTAGGCGTAGGCCCGCTCGCGGCCACGCCCCACGCGGCCGCGCAGCTGGTGGAGCTGGGAGAGGCCGAGCGCGTCGGCCCGCTCGATCACCATGGTGTTGGCGTTGGAGACGTCGAGCCCGGACTCCACGATCGTGGTGCACACCAGCACGTCGAAGCGCTTCTCCCAGAAGTCGACCATCACCTGCTCGAGCTGGTGCTCCCCCATCTGCCCGTGCGCGGTGGCCACCCGGGCCTCGGGCACGAGCTCCTTGATCCGCGCAGCGGCCTTCTCGATCGACTGCACCCGGTTGTGGATGAAGAAGACCTGGCCCTCACGGAGCAGCTCGCGCCGGATGGCGGCGATCACCTGCCGGTCCTCGTAGGCGCCGACGTAGGTGAGCACCGGGTGCCGCTCCTCGGGCGGGGTGGTGATCGTGGACATCTCCCGGATGCCGGTGATCGCCATCTCCAGGGTGCGCGGGATCGGCGTCGCGGACATCGACAGCACGTCGACCGAGGTCCGGAGCCGCTTCATCTGCTCCTTGTGCTCGACACCGAAGCGCTGCTCCTCGTCGACGATGATCAGCCCGAGGTTCTTGATCTTGATGTCGGGGTTGAGCAGCCGGTGCGTGCCGATGACGATGTCGACCTTGCCCTCGGCGAGCTCCTCGATGACCTCGTTGGCCTCCTTGTCGGTCTGGAAGCGCGAGAGCCCCTTGAGGATCACCGGGAAGCCCGCCATCCGCTCGCTGAACGTCGAGAAGTGCTGCTGGACGAGCAGCGTCGTCGGCACGAGTACGGCGACCTGCTTGCCGTCCTGGATGGCCTTGAACGCCGCACGGACCGCGATCTCGGTCTTGCCGTAGCCGACGTCGCCGCAGACCAGCCGGTCCATCGGCACCTGCTGCTCCATGTCGCGCTTGACCTCGTCGACCGTCGAGAGCTGGTCGGGCGTCTCCACGAACGGGAAGGCGTCCTCGAGCTCGCGCTGCCAGGGGCTGTCCGGCCCGAAGGCGTGCCCCCGGGTGGCCTGCCGGGCGGCGTACAGCTTGATCAGCTCGGCCGCGATCTGCTTGACCGCCTTGCGGGCGCGGCCCTTGCGCTTGGCCCAGTCGGCGCCGCCGAGCCGGTCGAGCGAGGGTTGCTCGCCGCCGACGTAGCGGGTGACCTGGTCGAGCTGGTCGGTGGGCACGTAGAGCATATCGGCCGACGGGCCGCCCCCCTTCGATGTACGCCGTGAGGAGCCGTACTCGAGGACGAGGTACTCGCGGGTGGCGCCCTGCACCTCGCGCTGCCGCATCTCGAGGTAGCGGCCGACGCCGTGCTGCTCGTGGACGACGTAGTCGCCGGCCTTGAGCTCGAGCGGGTCGATCTGCTTCTTGCGGCGGGTCGGCATCTTGCGCATGTCCTTGGTGGACGCGCGCTGGCCGGTGAGGTCGTCGCCGGTGAGCACGGCCAGGCAGAGCCCGGCGTCGGTGAAGCCGTGCTCGAGCGTCGCCGTGGTGACGTGCACCAGGCCCTTCTCGGGCTCGCCGTCGAGCGTCTCGACCAGCCGGACCGGGACGTCGTGCTCCGTGAGCACCTCGACCATCCGCTGAGCCGGGCCGTGGCCCTCGTGCAGCAGGACGACCCTGCTGTCGTTGCCCAGCCAGGCCTTCATGTCGGTGACCGCGCGCTCCATGTCGCCGCGGTAGGCCTCGACGGTCTGGAACGGCAGCACCCGGGACTCGACCGCTCCGGCCTCGGCGTCGACGCCGGAGGACACGATCTCGCCCATCACGTCACGCAGCGGCTCGGTCGAGGGCGCGCCCTCCCGGTCGCCTGTCCTGAGCTCCGTCGACGGCAGCCCGAACGGCGACACGCTCCACCAGGCCTTGCCCTGCGCCAGGCTCATGGTCCGGACGTCGGCGAGCGAGTGGTAGGACGCCTTGCCCAGGTCGATGGGTGCGGCGCCGCCCCCCGCGGCGGCGGCCCAGGACGCACCGAGGAACTCCTCGCTGGTCGCGACCAGGTCGTGGGCCCGGCTCCGGGCCCGCTCGGGGTCGAGGACCAGGACGTGGGTGCTCGCGGGCAGCAGGTCGACGAGCATCTCCATCTCGTCCACGAGCACCGGCGCCAGCGACTCCATGCCCTCGACGGCGTGCCCGTCGGCGATCTTCTCGGCGAGCTCGGCGAGCTGCGGGTGGCTCTCCCCCAGCTCCTTGGCGCGGGCCCGCACCTCGTCGGTCAGCAGCAGCTCGCGGCACGGAGGCGCCCACAGCCGGCTGGCCGGCTCGAGGGTGCGCTGGTCGGCGACCGCGAAGGACCGGATCTCCTCGACCTCGTCGCCCCAGAACTCCACCCGCAGCGGGTGCTCCTCGGTGGGCGGGAACACGTCGATGATCCCGCCGCGGACGGCGAACTCGCCGCGCTTCTCCACGAGGTCGACCCGGGAGTACGCCGCGCCCGCGAGCCGTCGCACGACGTCGTCGAGCTCGACCTCGTCGCCGACGGCGAGCTCGACCGGCTCGAGGTCGGCGAGCCCGCTGACCTGCGGCTGGAGGACGGAGCGGACCGGGGCGACGACCACCTTGAGCGGGCCGTTGGAGACGTCGGTGCCGGGGTGCCGCAGCCGCCGGAGCACGGCGAGCCGCCGGCCGACGGTGTCGCTGCGCGGCGAGAGCCGCTCGTGCGGCAGGGTCTCCCAGGCCGGGTAGTAGGCGACCTCGGCCGGGTCCATCAGGCCGCCGAGGGCGGTCACGAGGTCCTCGGCCTCGCGGGCCGTGGCCGCCACCGCGAGCACCGTGCGCCCGGCGTCGACGAGGCCCTTGACCACGAACGGGCGCACCGCACCCGGGGCGGTCAGGTCGAGCGCGGGGACGGCGCCGCCCCGGGCGTCCGCCATCGCCGCGGCGAGGGTCTTGTCCTGGAGGACCAGGTCGGCCAGGCCGCTGACTCCCACGAAGGTCTCCGGTCTCGAGGCAACACGACGGACCCCTGTCCACGCCGGTGAGGGGGTGGGAGGGGCTTGTGCGTGCAGTCTACGAGGTGGCCCCGACAGCGCGTTCGGCGTCGCTGCGCAGCACGCAGAACTCGTTGCCCTCGGGGTCGGCCAGGGTCACCCAGCCGGTGCCGTCCCCGCGAATGTCGCGGTGGTCCTCGACCTGGGTGGCACCGATCGACAGCAGCCGCTCGACCTCCTCGTCACGGGTCCGGTCGGTGGGCCGCAGGTCGAAGTGCATCCGGTTCTTGACCTGCTTGGCGTCCGGCACCTCGATGAACAGCACGTGATGGCCGGTCTCGAGCGAGCGGATCATGCACTCCTCGTGGCCGGGCAGGTTCGGGTCGCCGTCGAGGTCGACGTACCCCAGCACCTGCTTCCACCACTCGGAGAGCTCGTAGGCGTTGGCGCAGTCGACGCTGGTGTGCGCGATCGTGGAGGTCATGGCCGCAGTCTTGCCGTCCCGGGTCGCGGGCTTCCACTAGTTTCGGGGCATGGCGTCGAAGAGCCCCGCGGTCGAGCTGGAGGTGGACGACCGGGTCGTGCGGGTGAGCAACCCCGACCGGGTCTACTTCCCGGCCCGCGGTGAGACCAAGCTCGACCTCGTCCACTACTACCTGTCGGTCCGTGACGGCATCGTCAACGCGCTCTTCGAGCGGCCGTGCATGCTGCACCGGTTCCCCACCGGCATCAGCGGCGAGAAGGTGCACCAGAAGCGGCTGCCGGCCGGTGCCCCGCCGTGGATGGAGACGGTCCGGCTGCACTTCCCGCGGTGGAACCGCACCGCCGACGAGCTCTGCGTCACCGAGATCGCGCACGTCATCTGGGCGGTGCAGATGTCGACCGTCGAGTTCCACCCGTGGAACAGCCGGCGCGCGCACACCGAGCAGCCCGACGAGTGGCGCATCGACCTCGACCCGGGCGACGACTGCGACTACGCCACCGTCCGCCGGGTCGCGCACGTCGTCCACGAGGTCCTGGACGAGCTCGGCGCCACGGGCTTCCCGAAGACGTCCGGGGGCAAGGGCATGCACGTCTACGTCCGGATCCGGCCCGACCACGGCTTCAAGGACGTACGACGGGCGGCGCTGGCGTTCGCGCGCGAGGTGGAGCGGCGCACCGACGACGTGACGACCACCTGGTGGCGCAAGGACCGCGACCCCACGAAGCTCTTCGTCGACTACAACCAGAACGCCCGCGACCACACGATCGCCGCGGCCTACTCCGTGCGCGGCAACCCCGAGGGCACGGTGTCCACGCCGATCCGGTGGGACGAGGTCGACGACGTGCACCCGCGCGACTTCACGATCGCGACCGTGCCGGCGCGCTACGCCGAGCTGGGCGACCTGCACGCCGGCATCGACCGGGAGGTGTTCGACATCAGGCCGCTGCTGGAGTGGGCCGAGCGGGACGAGCGCGAGGGCCAGGAGACGCCGCCGGAGCCGGAGGCCTGACGGTTTACCAGGGGATGCCGGAAATCTTCCCCCTCCCATGGCAAGCAACCCGTGGGGAGATGCAGTTCTCCGTGGTCAGCCGGCCGCGATGAGTGCGAGCACCTCCTCGGTCGGCCGGACGTCACCGAAGGTCCGGTAGACCGTGTGCAGCGTGGCGTTGTGGTCCTGGTCGCGGCGCGCGGCGTTGGCGTCGGCGACCATCACGACGCGGTAGCCCAGGGTGCTGGCGTCGCGGGCGCTCGACTCGCAGCAGACGTTGGTGACCGCGCCGGTGACGAGCACGGTGTCGACGCCGCGCTCCTGCAGCAGGCCGGGCAGCGGCGAGAAGCCGGGGAAGAACGCGCTCGGCGCCGTCTTCTCGACCAGCAGGTCCTCGTCGGCCACCGCGAGCTCGTGCCAGAGCCGGTCCCGCAGCGGCCCGTCGCCACCGGACGCGCGGTACATCGCGGCGATCTCGGGACCGAAGAACTCGTCGCTGACCGCGGAGGGCTCCCCCGCGCCGGGCAGCACCCACGCCACCGTGCCGCCCGCCTCGCGCAGCGCCGTCGCGATGGTGTTGACGCGCGGCACCACGCCACGCGCGTAGGGCATCTCCTCGACGAAGAACGGCACGAGGTCGACGACGACCAGCGCGGTACGGCGGGGGTCGAGGCGCTCGTAGGCGTGCCGCCGGCCGCGGCGTTGCTCCTGCCGGGCGTACTCCCGCTCCTCGATCCGCCAGTCGTGGGTCAGCGCCTTCATGCCCGTGAGTCTCGCGCATGCCAGAGGTCGAGCACGCGCGCCGCGGCGTCCTTGACGGCGACTCCGGTGACGTCGAGGCGCAGGTCCTCGACCGCCGACTCGTCCTGGATGGCGGCGAGCTCGCCGGAGCGGTGCAGGTGCCACTCCAGCCCCTCGTGGTCGTCGACATGCCGGCCGCGCAGCCTGCGATGCACGACGTCGAGGTCGGCGAGAGCCGGCACACGGTGAGCGGGACGGCCACCGCCTCGGCGTGCTGCCGGCGGTCGTCGGCCGTCTCGAGGACACCGTCGAGCACCAGGGTCGTGAAGCCGGCCTGGACGTAGTTGGCCGCGACGGCGGACAGGTTGTCCAGCATCACCGTCGTGTGGAACCGGTCGCCCACTGGAGCCGGCCAGGCCCGTCGCAGCTCGTCGAGGTCGACCACGGCGTTCGCGACCCGGCGCTCACGGAGCAGGTCGCCGACGGCGGCGGCCACGGACGTCTTGCCCACCCCGACCGTGCCGGTGAGCAGCAGCGCACGCGCGGTCACGGCACCGGGAGACCGTGACGGGCCAGGTGGTCGCGGAGCGCGTCGAGACCGTCGCCGTGCGCCCAGTGCTCGGCAGCCAGGCCGACCTCGCGGGCTGCCTCGACGTTGCGGAGGCTGTCATCGAGGAAGAGCACGCGCTGCGCGGCTCTCGTCGAGGCGACCGAGGATCGTCGTGAAGTACGCCGGGTCCGGCTTGGCCACCCGCAGCTCGTAGGAGTAGAACGCCTCGTCGAGCAGGTCGCCGTAGCCGAGGTCGTCCTGCATGAACGTCCCCCGCACGACGTCCTGGTTGGTGGCGAGACAGCACCGGATCCCCTGTGCACGCAGGGCTCTGACGATCTCGTGGGTCCCAGGGACCGCCTCGATCGTCAGCCAGACGTCGCACCAGGTCGTCGTACGCCTCGGGGATGCCCCAGCGCTCCAGCAGCCCCGGGAGTACGTCGAGCCAGCGCACGTCCCCGGTGAGGGCGGGCCGCTCGGCGGCGAACGCCTCGGCCATGAACCCCTCGACGTCGTCGACCCGGCCCTGGAGCGCCGGCCGCATCGACTCCTCGAAGCCGGTCGGTGTGCGCTGCAGGACCCCGTCGGCGTCCCACAGAACGGTGGAGATCACTCGACGGGGTGCCGGGCGATGTAGTCGAGGATCGTGTCGGCGAGCTCGGGCCGGCAGACCACGAGGTCGGGCAGCATGACGTCCTCCTGGTTGTAGACCAGGGGCGAGCCGTCGATGCGGCTGGTGTGCAGGCCGGCCGCGCGGGCGACCGCGATCGGTGCCGCCGAGTCCCATTCGTACTGCCCGCCGGCGTGCACGTAGGCGTCCGACACGTCCCGGACCACCGAGATCACCTTGGCGCCGGCAGAGCCCATCGGCACCAGGTCGGCGCCCATCTCCTCGGCGAGGCCCTCGACGAAGGCGGGCGGGCGGGTGCGGCTGACCGCGATCCGGGGCCGCTCGGCGGTCCGCGGCGGCACGATCGGGGGGTGCCCGGTGTCGAAGGTCGTCCCGATGCCGGGCTGGGCGACGGCGCCGACGGTGAGCTCGCCGTCCTGCCAGAGCGCGACGTGCACCGCCCAGTCGTCGCGGGGCGGCTCGGAGAACTCACGGGTGCCGTCGAGGGGGTCGATGATCCAGACCCGGGAGGCGTTCAGCCGGTCCCTGTTGACGATGCTGGCCTTGCTCTCCTCGGACATCACCGCGTCGTCGGGCCGATGCGCCGAGCACAGCGCCATCAGCAGGTCGTGGGCGGCCAGGTCGCCGGCGTCCTTGAGCTCCTTGCCCTCGAGCCCCTGGCCGCGGACCTCGGTGAGCAGCTCACCCGCGACGGTGGCAGCCCAGGCCGCGAAGGCGTGGTCGTCGCTCTGCGCGGCGACGGGCGGGACGGGCAGGTCTGCGGGCTCGGTCACGCTGACGAGGCTACCCACCGACGACTCCGCCACTTGGACCGGACCGGCAACGCGCGAGGCGGCCTCGTCCGTCAGTAGGCGCCGCGGCTCTGGGTGACCGCGACCACTGTGCGCGCCGTGATGGCTAGATCGTCGAGCAACCGCACGTTGTCGGCGTAGAAGAGGTCCAGACGCACCGACTCCTCCCACGACAGGTCGGAGCGCCCACTGACCTGCCAGAGGCCCGTGATCCCGGGCTTGACCGCGAGACGTTGCCGGGTCGCGGCGTCGTACTTCGCCACCTCCTCGGGCAAGGCCGGACGAGGACCCACGAGGGACATGTCCCCACAGACGACGTTGATGAGCTGGGGAAGCTCGTCGAGCGACGAACGTCGCAGCCATCGGCCGACACGTGTCACGCGGGGATCGCTACGCAGCTTGAAGAGTGCACCGTCGGACTCGTTCTCGTCCTCGAGCAGGGTGCGCTCCGCTTCGGCGCCGGTGCACATGCTGCGCAGCTTGTACATCCGGAACGGTTTGCCGGCGCGGCCCACGCGGGTCTGCACGAAGAATGCCGGCCCCCGGCTGTCGAGTCGGACGAGAAGGCAGCACGCAAGGAGGACCGGCCACAGAAGCACCAGCAACAGGCTCGCCCCGACCCGGTCCAGCACACTCTTCAGCACCACCGTCTCCGCCCTGGGCCGAGGGTGAGCCACGTCGATGACCGCGAAGTCGCCGACCGAGCCGAGCCTCTTCCGGTGCCGGGCCACGCAGGACAACGGCGCCGCCACGCGCAGTGCTACATGGGTCGAGTCGAACATCCACGCGAGTCTGCGCACCTCTTCCTCGCCGACTCCTTCTCCGGGGAGCAGCACGACGGAGGTGGCTCCCACGTCATCCACCAGTTCCGGCACCGCATCGAGCCCGCGCACCGTCGGCACGTCCAGCGGGGACTGCACCGGAATGGTTCGCGCAGAGGCGAGCACGCAGGCTCCCCGGACCGAGACGCCCTTGGCCGCCGCGGCACGCGCTGCCCACCTCTCGATCTGTTCGCGGCTCCCGACCAGCACCACGGCCGTGTCGCGCCGACCCAGAGCCTTCAGCGCATGACATCCGAGCTCGACCGAGCAGGCCAGCGCCACTCCGCCGATCGCAAGATCGGCCCGCGAGTCGGGGACCAGGCTCGTCGCTGCCGCGACTCCGACCAAGGCGGTGAAGACGACTGCTCGTTGCCAGAGGTCGCTCGGGCAGGTGCGGTAGCCGGCTGACAACGCGCGCAGAGTCGAGACCAGAGCCCAGGCCAGCACGGTCACGAGCGCGATGAGCGACGCACGATCCACGAGAAGGACGAGTGCGACCGCCGGCAATGCGCACGCGACCGCACCAACCACGGCGCGAGCGCGCCGCAGCGACGGAACGGCCAGTGGCGTGCCGTCTGCACGCCTCCTCGGCCGCACCGGGACACGCACAACCTGCGGCGACACGAGATCGCCGCGGCGGCGTCGAGACACGAGGCTCCGGCCCCCCGGAACCTCGGGCTCAGTCGTGGGAGCTGACATACCTCTTCCCCGGCTGGGCTGTCAGGTGCATCGAGAAGACAAACCGCGTCTGGACATGGCGGTACGCGCCTGCGCCCGACACGGATCCCCGGCCTTTTCGAATCCCCGCTGTCGATTAAGACAGAACCCTTTACAGTGTTTCGTCCCCCCCTAGAGACGCAAACATCCTCTGGAGCGAGGGTCCCCAAAAGCAAGAGCGGTCGCGGGTTCAATCGCATAACCGTCAACAATGACTAGGGAATCCGGCCCGGGCGCGGGACGCTTGTGCTAGACGCCTCGCGGGTGTTTTCCAGTCGCAACAACCCGTTCGAACACGGATGCCCCACTTGCGCCGAGGCACTTGAAAAGGTCCGTCACCCGGGCCGGCACCGAGGCCCGGCGCGACGGTCACCGGTTGAAGACGTTCTGGGTGCGGTCGAGTCCCTCGGTGAGAAGGGACTCCACGGCGTCGGCCGCGCGGTCCACCTGGAACGGCAGGATCTTGCGCTCGGTCGAGGAGTAGTCCTGCAGCACGAAGTCGGCCGGCGCCTGCCGGCCGGGCGGGCGGCCGATGCCGACACGCACCCGGTAGAACTCGCCGGAGTCCAGCGAGCGGCGCATGCTGCGCAGGCCGTTGTGCCCGTTGTCGCCGCCGCCGACCTTGACCCGCAGCGTGTCGAACGGAATGTCGAGCTCGTCGTGGATCGCCAGGATCCGCTCGACGGGCACCTTGTAGAACTTGGCCAGCGCCGAGACCGGGCCGCCGCTCTCGTTCATGTAGCAGCGCGGCCGGGCGAGCACGACCCGCGGTCCGCCGGGTCCGCCGATGCGGCCCTCGACGACGTCGGCGCGACCGGTCTTGTGCGCCCGGAACGACCCGCCGACCCGCGAGGCCAGCTCCTCGTTGACGAGGTAGCCGATGTTGTGCCGGTTGCCGGCATACGTCGGGCCGGGGTTCCCGAGCCCGACGACCAGCCAGACTGGCTCGGTCATCGGTAGCTCACGGGAACCCCGGCCCTTTCGTACGAGATCGGTCAGACGCCGCATCGGACGCCGGAACGGACGTCGGTTCGGAGGAGGCAGGGCCTCACTCGTCGCCGGACTTCTCCTCGCCCTCGGCGGACGCACCCTCGGCACCCTCGCCCTCGGCGGCCTCGCCCTCGGCGGCGGCCTCCTCCTCGGACTCCTCGCGCTCGATGCCGGCCTCGGCCTCGGCCTCGGCGAGCTCCTCCTCGAGCTCCTCCGCGGTCGGGGCGTGGGTCACGTTGACGATCAGGTGCTCGTCGTCGAGCAGCACGGTCGAGCCGCTGGGCAGGGTCAGGTCCTTGGCCAGGATCTGGTCGCCCACGTTGATGCCCTCGATGGAGACCTCGATGTACTCGGGGATGTGCGTGGCCTCGGCCTCGACGGAGACCAGCGAGGTCTCGGTCACGATCAGCGCGTCGGGGTTCGGCTCGCCGACCAGGTGCACCGGGATGTCGACGGTGACCTTCTCGCCCTTGCGGACGATGATCAGGTCGAGGTGCTCGAGGAAGCCCTTGATCGGGTCGCGCTGGATCTGCTTCGGCAGCGCCATCTGCTCCTTGCCGTCGACGCTGATGGTCAGCAGGGCGTTCGCGCCGCCGTGCTTGAGCGCCAGCATCGTGTCGTGGCCCGGGAGGGTGATGTGCTGCGGGTCGGTGCCGTGGCCGTAGAGGACCGCGGGCACCTTGTCGGCGCGGCGGATACGGCGGGCCGCACCCTTGCCGAACTCGGTGCGGGGCTCTGCGGTGATGTTGCTGTCGGCGCTCTTCGCCATGGGGTCCTGCTCCTCAGCTGATCTGGAGTACGTCGTCTTCGGTCCTGCTGCACCCACAGGTGCACGTCGTCCGCTGCGACGGAGGAGGAGAGGCGCCGTGAGACACGGCGCGGCCGGACGGTCACAGGACCGGTCAGGCCACCGCGTCGATCACGGAGCGCAAGGTCTCCCTCGCCGAGGCAACTGCACGATTCTAGCGAGGCGCGCCGGTGGGCGCGAATCCGTGGATCCGCCGGGCTAGGGAGCTACTGGGCGTGGCCGTCGAAGAGGCTGGTGACCGAGCCGTCCTCGAAGACCTCGCGGATCGCCCGGCTGATCAGCGGCGCGATCGAGAGAACGGTGAGCTTGTCGAAGTGCCGCTCGGCCGGGATCGGCAGGGTGTTGGTGACCACGATCTCCGTGGCGGAGCAGTTCTTCAGCCGGTCCACCGCCGGGTCGGACAGGATCGCGTGGGTCGCGGCGATCACGACGCCCGCGGCGCCGTCGGCCATCAGCGCCTCGGTGGCCTTCACGATCGTGCCGCCGGTGTCGATCATGTCGTCGACGAGCACGCAGATCCGGTCGCGGACGTCACCCACGACGCGGTTGGCGACGGACTCGTTGGGACGGTCGACGTTGCGGGTCTTGTGGATGAAGGCCAGCGGCGCTCCCCCGAGCCGGCTGGACCACTGCTCGGCGACCTTGATCCGGCCGGCGTCCGGGGACACGACCGCGAGCTTCTCGTGGCCGTACTTGGCGCGGACGTGGTCGGAGAGGATCGGCAGCGCCATCAGGTGGTCGACCGGGCCGTCGAAGAAGCCCTGGATCTGGGCGGTGTGCAGGTCGACGGCGATCAGCCGGTCGGCGCCGGCGGTCTTGAACAGGTCGGCCATCAGCCGCGCCGAGATCGGCTCGCGGCCGCGGTGCTTCTTGTCCTGGCGGGCGTAGCCGTAGAACGGCATCACCACGGTGATCCGCTTGGCCGACGCGCGCTTGAGGGCGTCGACCATGATCAGGTGCTCCATGATCCACTCGTTGACCGGAGCGGTGTGGCTCTGGATCACGAAGGCGTCGGAGCCGCGCACGGACTCCTCGAAACGCACGTAGATCTCGCTGTTCGCGAAGTCGTAGGCCGAGGTCGGCACGAGGCCGGTGCCGAGCTGCTCGGCGACCTCCTCGGCGAGCTCGGGGTGCGCGCGACCGCTGAAGACCATGAGGTTCTTCTCGGTGGTCCGCTTCAGTCCGCTCACGACGGGCTCTCCTGAGGGTGGGGAAGAAAGGAAGGGCTACTCGGATTCTGCCCCGGAGGCGGGGTCGTTCTCCAACTGAGGGCCGTCCGTGTGAGACGTCGCACGTGCCTGCGCGGCCTCGGCGGCCTCGGCCATCGGGGTCCCGGGGCGTTTGCGCAGGGTCCAGTCCTTGATCTCGCGCTGCGGACCGGAGGACACCGCGAGCGCGCCCGGGGTGACGTCGCGGCGGACGACGGTCCCGGCACCCGTCGCAGCGCCGTCGCCGACCTCCACCGGGGCGACGAACACGTTGTGCGAACCGGTCCGCACCCGGCGGCCGATCCGGGAGCGGCTCTTCGTGACGCCGTCGTAGTTGGCGAAGATCGTGCCGGCGCCGATGTTGGAGCCCTCGCCGATCTCCGCGTCACCGACGTAGGAGAGGTGCGGCACCTTGGCGCCGTCGCCGATCCGGGCGTTCTTGGTCTCGACGAAGCCGCCGATCTTGCCGCCCGCGCCGAGCTCGGTGCCGGGCCGCAGGTAGGAGAACGGTCCGACGGTCGCGCCCTCCCCGATCACCGCGAGCTCGCCGTGCGTGCGCACGACCTTGGCGCCGCGGCCGACCTCGACGTCCTTGAGCGTGCAGTCCGGCCCGACGACCGCGTCCTCGGCCACCACAGTCGCGCCGAGCAGCTGCACGCCGGGCAGGATCGTGACGTCGCGCTCGAGCACGACGTCACGATCGACCCAGGTGGTCGTCGGGTCCACGACGGTCACGCCCTCGCGCATCCAGCGGTCGAGCACCCGGCGGTTGAGCTCGGCGGCCAGCCCGGCCAGCTGCGCGCGGTCGTTGGCGCCCTCGGTCTGCATCACGTCGTCGATGCGGTGCGCGCCTACGGTGCGGCCGTCGGCCCGCGCGATGTGCACCACGTCGGTCAGGTAGTACTCGCCCTTGGCGTTGTCGTTGCCGATCCGGCCCAGTGCGTCGGCGAGGAACGCCCCGTCGAAGGCGAACACGCCGCTGTTGATCTCGCGGACCGCGGCCTGCTCCGGGGTGGCTTCCTTCTCCTCGACGATCGCCGTCACGTTCCCGGACGCGTCGCGCAGGATGCGGCCGTAGCCGAAGGGGTCCTCGACCTCGGCGGTCAGCACCGTGACCGCCCGGTCGGCCGCGGCGTGCGCGTCGACCAGCCCGGTGAGCGTCTCGCCCTCCATCAGCGGGGTGTCGCCGGCCATCACGACGACCACCCCGTCCGTCGTACCGGCGGCCGCGCGGAGCGCGTCCATGGCGATGCGTACGGCGTGCCCGGTGCCCTCCTGCGTCTCCTGCACCGCCAGCAGCGCGCTCGGGACCTGCTCGAGGATGTGCGGGCCGACCTGCTCGCGGCTGTTCCCGACGACGGCGACCAGGTGGGCGGGCTCGACGTGCAGGGCGGCGGTGAGGACGTGGCCGATCATGCTGCGGCCGCCGACGGGGTGCAGCACCTTCATCAGCTTCGACTTCATCCGGGTGCCGCTGCCGGCGGCGAGCACCACCACCGCTACGGGTCGGGCGTGCGGGGCCGGGTCGGTCACGTTCTCTCCTGCGGGTCGGGTGCGCGGACGCTCGCTCCCCGGGTAGGAGTCGAACCTACGTCGCTTTGTCCGCATTCAAAGTGCGGCGGGCCCTGCCGACAGACCAACCGGGGACCGATCCGGGATCGGTGCGCACAGCCTACGCATGGGCCCGCGCGGAAGGCGGCGGCCTCCCGAGCGGCTGGAAACTTACGGTTGCGTAGGTTACGGTTGCGTAGGTACCCGATCCGCGAAGGATGTTTCGTTCATGACCCCACCCACCGCGACCGCTGACGCGCGCACCACCGCCCCCGATCTGGAGACCGTCAGCGCGACGCTCGGCGGTGACACCCAGTCGCGCAAGGAGCAGATCGTGCTCGGCGCACTGATCATCGTGCCGTTCCTCGCCGTCGCGGCCGCCATCCCTGTCGCCTGGGGCGGCTGGCTGGGTTGGACCGACGTCCTGATCACCGTGGTCATGTACTGGCTGACCGGCCACGGCATCACCGTGGGCTTCCACCGGCTGTTCACCCACAAGTCCTACAAGCCGAACCGCGCGGTCAAGGTCGCGGTCGCCATCGCCGGGTCGATGGCGATCCAAGGGCCCGTGGTGCGCTGGGTGGCCGACCACCGCAAGCACCACAAGTTCTCCGACCGCGATGGTGACCCGCACTCGCCGTGGCGCTACGGCACGAGCATCCGCGCGCTGACGAAGGGCTTCCTGCACGCGCACATGATGTGGCTGTTCGACCCCGAGCAGACCCCGCAACGCAAGTACGCACCCGACCTGATGAAGGACCGCGACATCGTCCGCATCTCACGACAGTTCCCCTTCTGGGTGGTCGTCTCCCTGGTGGCGCCGGCCGTCGCCGGTGGCCTGCTCACGTGGTCCTGGCAGGGCGCGCTGACGGCGTTCTTCTGGGGATCGCTGGTGCGGGTCTCGCTGCTGCACCACGTGACCTGGTCGATCAACTCCATCTGCCACACCGTCGGCGACCGCCCGTTCGTCTCCCGCGACAAGTCCGCCAACGTCTGGTGGCTGGCCATACCGTCGATGGGCGAGTCGTGGCACAACCTGCACCACGCCGACCCGACCTGCGCCCGGCACGGCGTGCTGCGCGGCCAGCTCGACACCTCCGCCCGGATCATCTGGGCCATGGAGAAGTTCGGGTGGGTGCGCGACGTGCGCTGGCCGGTCAAGGAGCGCATCGACGCCAAGCTCGTGCGCAACCAGACGCCGTCCGACGTCCCCACCGCAGCCTGACGCCGACCGGCACCCTGTGACCGCACCGTCTGAGGAGCCCCGCCCGCGCCGTACCAGCCGTAGCCGCATGACGGCGACGGAGCGGCGCGAGCAGCTGATCGCGATCTCCCGGGCACTGTTCGCCGAGCGCGGCTTCGACGGTACGTCGATCGAGGAGATCGCCGCGCGCGCAGAGGTCTCGAAGCCGGTCGTCTACGAGCACTTCGGCGGCAAGGAAGGGCTCTACGCCGTCGTCGTGGACCGCGAGGTGCGCAGCCTGCTCGGGATGATGCAGGAGTCGCTGACGGCCGGGCACCCGCGGGAGCTGCTGGAGCAGGCCGCGCTCGCGTTCCTCGACTACATCGAGCAGTCGTCGGACGGCTTCCGGATCCTGGTGCGCGACAGCCCGATCGGCTCGGCGTCCGGCTCGTTCGTGTCGATCATCGGCGACGTCGCGTCGCGGGTGGAGCACATCCTCGCCGCGGAGTTCAAGGCCCGCGGCTTCGAGACCAAGGCCGCCCCCATGTATGCCCAGATGCTCGTCGGCATGGTCGGCACGACCGGCCAGTGGTGGCTCGACGCCCGGAAGCCGTCGAAGGACGTCGTTGCCGCGCACCTGGTCAACCTCGCCTGGCACGGTCTCGCCGGCATGGAGAAGAAGCCTCGGCTGCGGTCGCAGCCCTGACCTTCACGCCGGGATCGGCGGCCGCACGACCTCCAGCCCGTAGCGCGGGCCGACCTCGTTCCACCGGGCGACCTCCTCGTCGAAGCTCCGGCCGTCTTCGCCGGGCAGCCGCATCTCCATGGCCGGGACGCCCACCTCGTCGTACAGGCCCATCAGCCCGCCGGGCACGGTCAGCGCGAGGAACCGCGCCGGGCGGTCACCGCGGATCCGGAACGCGTGCGGCAGCGCCCGCGGCAGGAAGAGGAACGCGCCGTCGCCGGCGCGGTAGGTGATCCGGCCCTCGAGAAGGAAGAGCGCCCGGCCTCGTGGGCGTGCCGGTGCAGCGGGGGTGGCGACCCCGGGCGGCTGGTCAGCCGGTCACCCCCGCCCGTACCGCTCCGTCGCCGCGAGCAGGCGGAGGCCACCCGGCAGACGGTGCTCGCCGCCGCGCACGCGCTGTTCAGCACCGCCGGCAACAGGTGAGCTCCGCGGCGACCTCACCGACGGCGAGGTCGCCGACCTGGTCTGGACGATGAACAGCCCGCAGTACGTCCGGCTGGTGACGTCGCGTGGTCGCGACTACGCGGCAACGGTGGCCGACGTGTGGACGCGCACTCTCCTGGCCGCGCCGCGCTGACCCGTCAACTCCCCTGCGACACGCCGCTGACCCGGAACGTGGCGACCACCTGGTCCGCCACGTCGGCGGCGGACAGGTGGGTGTTGTCGACGCGGAGGTGCTGGTGCTCGTCGAGCAGCCGGTGGGCCGCGGTGCACACGCCAGGGCTGGTGTTCATGACGTACTCCTCGAGCGCGACGACGTTGGCGTCGTTGAACTCCGGGTCACGCTTGGACCGCTTGGCCGCGAGGCGCAGCTCGGTGTTGTTGCGGGCAAGGCGCGCGTCCAGCGGGGCGGCGAGCTCCACGAACGTCACCTGCCCGTCAGACCGCTCGACCAGCTCGACGTACGACGAGACGAGGGTGCAGGTCCTCCTCGAGATCGAGACCCCACACCATCGTCATGACCAAGCCGTCGAGGGCGAGCACCGCCTCCTCGAGGATCCGCCGGCGGAACTCGTCGACCAGCCGGCGGAACGGCGGCGAGCCGAACGGGAACACATCGAGGACCGGCTCGACCGTCATGTGGTTGTGCAACAGCTTGTAGCCGGTGCGCGCGCAGATCTCGCGGCCCACGGTCATCTTCCCGACGGCCGGCGGTCCGAAGACGAACACCAGGTGCATGCGGCGATGCTCCCAGCGGAGGACATCGGCCGCGACCGGATTACCTTCCGACGTACCCGCTTGCTGCCCATGGAGATCTTCACCTGCCCACGGAAGGTCTCCCATGGGCAGGTGAAGATTTCCTGCATCCCCTGGTAAACGCCGCCGCCGTACTACGTCGAGCGGGCCGCCATCCGGGCCTTGAGCGCGTCGCGCTTGTCCTCGAACCGGAGCGCCTGCTTGTCCAGCTCGGCCATGAAGTCGGCGAGCTCGGTGCGGGCCGCCTCCCCCTCGGCGTCGAGGCCCTCGATCTCGAAGACGTTCCAGAACCGGAGCACGGGAGCCACCACGTCGTCGCGGTGCTGCCGGATGTCGTAGACGCCGGCGATCGCCATCTCGACGGCCTTGCGCTGGAAGCCGGCGATGTCGGTGCCGGGCATCTGGAAGGTGGTCACCACGTCGGTGATCGCGCGCATGGTCTGGTTCGGGTCGAGCTCGAGCGCGGCGCCGAGGAGGTTGCGGTAGAAGACCATGTGCAGGTTCTCGTCGGCGGCGACCCGGGCGAGGAGCTGGTCGCCGATCTTGTCGCCGGTGATCCGGCCGGTGTTGCGGTGCGACACCCGGGTGGCGAGCTCCTGGAACGACACGTAGGCCAGGGACCGGATCATGTCGTCGTGCATGGCGGTGTAGCCCACCGACATGTGGTCCATCCGCAGCCGCTCGAGCTGCTGGGGGTCGACGGCGCGCGTGGTGAGCAGGTAGTCGCGGATCGCGATGCCGTGGCGGCCCTCCTCCGCGGTCCACCGGTGCACCCAGTCGCCCCAGGCGGCCTCCCGCCCGAACAGCGTGGCGATCTCGTGGTGGTAGCTCGGCAGGTTGTCCTCGGTCAGCAGGTTCACGATCAGCGAGGACCGCGCGACGTCGGACATCTGCGACTGCTCCACGGCCCACGCCTCACCGCCGAGGGGGCCGTCGAAGTCTCGGCCCTGGCTCCACGGGACGTACTCGTGCGGGAACCACTCCTTGGCCATCGACAGGTGCCGGTTGAGGTTGGACTCGACCACCGGCTCCAGCTCGAGCAGCAGCTGGGTCTGGGTCATGCTCATGGTGTCTCCTCACGACGGCCCGGACGGGTTCCTTCGACAGTAACCTACGCAACCGTAGGTTCGGCAGTCGTGGTGTCAGAGACTGGCCAGTAACTCCACGCGGTTGCCGTGCCCGTCGGCGGTGTGGAACCGCCGGTGGCCCGGGAACGTGTGCTCCTCGGTGCGGTCGACGACGAAGCCCAGCCCCTCCAGCCGTACGGCGGTCGCGTCCAGGTCCTCGACGAGGAAGGCCGGATGCGCCTTGCGCGCGGGCGCGAACCCGTCCTCGACCCCGACGTGGATCTCGACGCCTCCCCCGTCACCGTCACGGAACCAGCAGCCGCCGCGGGCCGCGAGCACCGGCGGTTTGGCGACCTCGGGGATCCCGAGGCCCTCGCCGTAGAACCGTCGCGCGGCGTCCTCGCCGCCGGCCGGGCAGGACACCTGCACGTGATGGATCCTCATGCCTCTCCTTCAGATCGTGAGCCCAGGTAGAGCTTCATGCCGACGTGCGACCCGACGAACCCGAGCCGCTCGTAGAAACGTCGCGCGGCCTCGCGCTGCGCGTTGGTGGTCAGCTCGACGCGCACCGCGCCGCGGGCCCTGGCCAGGTGGACGACGTGCCGCATCAGCCGCTCGCCCAGCCCGCGGCCGCGCAGGTCCGCGCGGACCCGCACCGACTCCACGACCCCCATCTCGCCGCCGACGTAGGTGAGCCGCCGGATCCAGGTGACCTGCGCGGTGGCGACCACCTCGCCGCCCACCTCTCCCACGAGCAGCTGCTGGCGGGGGTCCGCGGTGATCTCGTCGAAGGCCGCGCGGTAGGCCGACACCGGCACGTCGTCCTCGCGCACCTCACGGATCACGTCCTCCCGCTGGAGCGCCACGATCTGGTCCAGGTCGGTGGAGACGGCCTCCCGGACGATCATGCGGGCACCCGCGCGACGACGAAGACCCGTCGGAACGGCAGCGTGGTGCCGTGCGGGCCCGGCGGGTACGCGTCGCGCAGCAGCGCCTTGTACTCCTCGACGAACGCCGGCCGGAGGTCGTCGGGCAGGGCCTGCAGCGTGGGTCGAGCCCCGGTGCCGCTGATCCAGGTGAACACCGGGTCCTCGCCGGTCAGCAGGTGCAGGTAGGTCGTCTCCCAGGCGTCGACCTCGAGACCGAGGTCGCGCAGCGCGTCGGCGTAGACCGCCGGGTCGTGCGAGTGCGGTCGCGCGACGCCCTCGGTGTGTCCCGCGAATCGGGCGTCCGCCGCCAGCGCGTGCAGCAGCACGTGGCTCGGCTCGTCGTGGTTGCCGGGCACCTGGAACGCGAACCACCCGCCGGGTGCGACCTGACCGACGAGACTCGGCAGCAGGTCGAGGTGGCCCGGCACCCACTGGTAGGTCGCGTTGGAGAACAGCACGTCGACCGGTCCCTCGGGGCGCCAGGTGCGCACGTCGCCCTGCTCGACACGGATCCCTTCCACGGCCGCGGCGCGGGCCACCATCTCGGGCGAGGAGTCGACCCCGAGGACGTCGGCGGACGGCCAACGCTCCTTCAGCAGGACGGTGAGGTTGCCGGGCCCGCAGCCGAGGTCGACCACCCGGTCGGGATCGCCGGCGCCGACCCGGGCCAGCAGGTCGACGAACGGGCGGCCGCGCTCGTCGGCGTAGACGAGGTAGCGCTCCGGGTCCCACTGGTGGCTCATGCCGACCTCCGCATATATCTTGACGTCAAGAGAACTCTGGTGGCCCGATCTCTCGATGTCAAGAATCTCGATGGCTATGATCGGCCGCATGCGCGACGAGGTGGACCGGCTCGTCGAGGCCTGGCAGCGGGAACGCGCCGACCTCGACCTCGGGCCGATGGAGGTGCTCAGCCGGGTCACCCGCCTGGGCCACCACCTCGACCGGGCGCGCCGGCAGGCCTTCACCGACCACGCGATCGAGTCCTGGGAGTTCGACGTCCTCGCCGCGCTGCGCCGGGCGGGCGCGCCGTACGAGCTGTCGCCGGGACGGCTGCTCAGGGAGACCCTGGTGACCAGCGGCACCATGACCAACCGCGTCGACCGGCTGGCCGCCCGCGGACTCGTCGAGCGGCTGCCGGACCCGCACGACCGGCGCGGCGTGCTGGTGCGGCTCACCCCCGCCGGACGGCGCACGGTCGACGGTGCCCTCGAGGGCCTGCTGCGGCGCGAGCGCGACCTGCTCGCCGGCCTCGACGCCTCCGACCAGAAGCGGCTCGCAGGCCTGCTGCGCAGCCTGGTGGCGCCGTTCGAGAGCGAGAGCTGATGGGGTCTCGACAGGCTCGACCCGCCGGAGAGATCTGGCTGCGGTTCCTCTCCGGCCCCGACATCGACGCGATCGGCCTGACCAGCGCCGAGATCGTGCAGGCCGTCGAGGACGTGGTCGCCGCGCACGGTCGCGGCGAGACCGTCTTCGAGCCGCGCGTGCACCTGGTGCCGGACAACGGCGGAGTCGGCCACTTCAACGTGCTCCGCGGCCACGTCTCCACGCTCGGCGAGCACGGGGTCAGCGGCATCAAGGTGGTCGGCGACTTCGTGCCGAACTACGAGCACGGGCTGCCGAGCGAGCTCGGGCTCGCCACGCTCTACGACCCGCACACCGGCATCCCGCTGTCGATCATGGACGCCACGCTCATCACCGAGGCCCGCACCGGCGCCATGACCGCGGTCGGCGCGAAGCACCTCGCCCGGCCGGACGCCAGGATCCTGGGCCACGCCGGCGCCCGCGGCACGGCCTTCTCCAACGTCACGATGCTCGACGCGATCCTCGACCTCGACGAGATCCGGGTGACCAGCCGCCGCGAGGAGTCGCGCGAGGCGTTCGGCGAGCAGCTGCGCGCGGTCACGGACACCCCGGTGCGTGTGGTCGCCACCGTCGACGAGGCGTTCGACGACGCCGACGTGATCGTCGAGGCCACCCGGCTCACCGAGCCGCGGCCGTTGCTGCGCACGGAGGCCGTGAAGCCCGGCGCGTTCGTGGTCCCCTACGGCACCGTCTCCGCGGTCGAGCTCGACCTGCTCGACGTGATGGACAAGGTCGTCGTCGACGACTGGCGCGAGGCGCAGTCCGGCCGCTTCGGCGCTCTGCGGGCGCACGTGGACACCGGGCGGCTCAGCCCGGAGACGTTGTACGCCGAGCTCGGCCAGGTCGTCGCGGGCATGAAGCCGGGTCGCGAGCGCGACGACGAGCGGATCCTGCTGTGGCACCGCGGGCTGTCGATCCTCGACGTCGCCGTCGCGCACCTGATCCTGCGCCGCGCCGAGGCCGCGGACGTCGGCACGATGCTGCGGTACCGATGAGCCTGCTCCTCGCTGATCCCGCCGACCTCGGCCCCGAGGAGATCCGCGCGGTCGCCGGCGGTGAGGGCGTCGCGCTCTCCCCCGCGCTGCTCGACCGGCTCGCCACATCCCGCGCGGCGACGCTTGCGGCGCTCGACAGCAGTGGTCCGGTGTACGGCGTGACGACCGGCATGGGGCTGCACGCCCACGTCGCGGTGGGTACGACGGACCGGCCCGCCTACCAGGACGACCTGATGCTCGCCCGGTCGGTCGGGTCCGCGCCGTGGCTCGACCACCGCAGCGCGCGGGCCGTGCTCGCGACCCGGCTGCGCACCCTCCTCGACCCCGAGACCGGAGCCTCCCCCGAGCTCGCCCTGGCGCTCGTCGCGCTGCTCGACGCCGACGTGCGGCCCGCGGTGCCCGCGCACGGCAACGGCGCGGCCGGCGAGATCATCCCGCTCGCGCACCTCGGCGGGCTGCTCACCGGCAGCGGCGACGCGCTCGACCGGGACGGTGCGACGGTCCCGGCTGCCGAGGCGCTGTCACGGGCGGGCGTCGCGCCGTACACGTTCGGGGCGAAGGAGGGCGTGGCGTTCCTCCAAGGAGTCCCCGTCGCCACCGCCTGCGCGGCTCTGCTGGCGCACGACGCCCGGGTCGCCGCCGGGCAGGCGCTGACGGTCACCGCCGCGGAGGTCGCCGTCGTGCGCGCGCCCCGCGACCCCTACGCCGATGCGTTGGTCCGCGGCGACGACGTGCTCGCCCGGGTGCACGCGGTGCTGCGGGAGCTGGCCGGCAACGAGGACGCGCCGCGGATGCTGCAGTCGCCGGTGTCCTTCCGGGTGACCGGACCGGCGGTCGCGCACCTGCTCCGCACCGCGGACGCACTGGAGGCTGCGGTGCGGCGCGCGCTGGACGGCGTCACCACTTCACCCGCGCTCGTGGACGGGCGCTTCCTCGGGACGGCGGGGTTCGACGGGTTCGACCTCGCGGCGGGCATGGACGGGGTGCGCGTCGCCGTCCTGCACCTCGCCGAGACCGGCACCGCGCGGCTGCACCGGATGCTCGACCCGCGCGTCACCGGGCTGCCCGCGCAGCTGTCCGGGGCGCCCGGCCGGCAGGCCGGACTGGTCGCCGTGCACAAGCGCGCGGCCGGGCTGGTGCACGCCGCCCGTCGTACGTCGGCACCGGCGTCGCTCGGTGCGACGGAGACGTCACTGGGCCAGGAGGACGTGCAGAGCTTCGGCCTCGAGAGCGCCGCGGCGCTGCACGACGCCGTCGACGTGCTCCGCGACGTGACCGCGTGCGAGCTGCTCGCCGTGCACCGCGCGGGCCTGCTCGGCGACGACCTTCCGCAGGGCTCGACGTCGTTGCAAACGGTGTTGCACCAGGCTTCTGAGCATCTTCCGGGCATCGTCGAGGACAGGCCGTTCGGGCGGGATGTCGGTGTCATCCGGCATGCTCTCGGCGTAGGTTGGGCATACAACGTCGTCCACGCCGTTCTCGACACCTCGTCTCACACCGTGCGCGAAACTCCCTGAATCCCTACCGGCCCACTACGGTTCGAATCCGTACGACTGAAGTTCGGAGAGCTCGATGATCACGTTCGACCAGGTGACCAAGACGTTCCCAGGCGGGACCGTCGCGGTCGACAACCTGTCCCTCGAGCTGCCCACCGGACAGATCACCGTCTTCGTCGGCCCCTCCGGCTGCGGCAAGACCACGAGCCTGCGGATGATCAACCGCACCATCGAGCCCTCCTCCGGCACGATCGCCATCGACGGCGAGGACGTCTCGCAGCAGGACGCCGCCCTGCTGCGCCGCAAGATCGGCTACGTCATCCAGCACGCCGGCCTCTTCCCGCACCGCACCGTCGCCGACAACATCGCGACCGTCCCCCTGCTCAACGGCGTCAACAAGAAGCAGGCCCGCGAGGAGGCGGTGACGCTGCTCGCCCGCGTCGGCCTCGACGAGTCGATGGCCGGCCGCTACCCGTCGCAGCTGTCCGGCGGCCAGCAGCAGCGCGTGGGCGTGGCCCGGGCGCTCGCGGCCGACCCGCCGGTGATGCTGATGGACGAGCCGTTCAGCGCGGTCGACCCGATCGTGCGCGACGGGCTGCAGAAGGAGTTCCTCCGCCTCCAGGCCGAGCTCGGCAAGACCATCGCCTTCGTCACCCACGACATCGACGAGGCGATCAAGCTCGGCGACACCGTCGCGATCTTCCGCGTCGGAGGCCACCTCGCGCAGGTCGGCTCCCCGCAGGAGCTTCTCGACAACCCCGCGGACGAGTTCGTCGCCGACTTCGTGGGCCGCGACCGCGGCTTCCGCGGGCTCTCGTTCGTCACCGCCGACAAGCTCGAGGTCGAGCCCGTGCAGGCGTACGTCGACCGCACGAGCGGTGCACGCCTGGTGCTCGACGACGACGGGCGCCCGCAGGGTTGGAGCCACGACGGCACCGGCTCGCAGCAGCCGCTCGCGGGCACGTTCACCGTCGACGACTCGCTCCGCCTGGTCACCGACCTCGCGATCAGCTCGCCGGCCGGTGCGGCCGTCCGCGTCGACCACGACGGGGTTGCCGACGGGGTCGTCGCCCACGAGGCGATCGCGCGCCACCTGACCGCGATGCGGCGCGAGTCCGAGCGGTGAGCCGGTCGTGATCACCTACGTCCACAACAACTACCCGGAGATCCTCGCCGACCTGGTCGAGCACCTCTGGCTCGCGCTGATCCCGATCGTCGTCGGGGCCGTGCTGTCACTCCCGCTCGGGTACCTCGCGGCGCGCAAACGGTCGTTCTACCAGCCCGTGGTCAGCGTCGGCGCCGTCCTCTACTCGATCCCGTCGCTGGCGCTGTTCCTCATGGTCCCGGTCATCATCGGGGTCGGGTACCTCTCCCCCCTCAACGTGCTGATCGGCCTTTCGCTCTACACGCTGGCGCTCCTCGCGCGCACGGTCGCGGACGCACTGATCTCGGTGCAGGGGGAGACCACCCAGGCGGCCCACGCCCTCGGCTACCGGCCGTTGCGCCAGCTCTTCGGCGTCGAGCTGCCGATGGCTGCGCCGGTGCTGTTCGCCGGGCTCCGGGTGGCCACGGTCGCCAACATCAGCCTGGTCAGCGTGGGCGCCCTCGTGGGCTCGGGCGGGCTGGGCAACCTGTTCACCGGCGGGTTCCAGCTCGGCTTCGTCGAGCCGATCATCATCGGCATCGTGCTGTCGATGCTGCTGGCCGGGCTGTTCGACGTCGGGCTGGTGCTGCTGCAGCGCCGGCTGACGCCGTGGACGCGGGCGGGTGGTCGCGCGTGAGCATCGTCAGCCCGACGCCGATGATCAACTACTTCGGCTACCTCTTCGACAGCGCCAACTGGCACCTCACCGGTGACTCCTCGATCCCCGAGCGGCTCGTCCAGCACGTCGGCTACACGCTCGCGGCTCTCCTGATCAGCGCCCTGATCGCCCTTCCCATCGGCCTGTTCATCGGCCACACCAACCGAGGGGCCTTCATCGCCATCGGCCTGGGGAACCTCGGACGCTCGCTGCCGACGTTCGGCCTGGTGCTGCTCCTCGTGGCCCTCCTGGGCGTGTACATCTGGCCGGTCCTGCTGGCGCTGATCGTGCTCGCGATCCCGCCGATCCTGGCGCAGACCTATGCCGGGATCCGCAGCGTCGACCCCTCGGCCGTCGACGCGGCGGTCGGGATGGGGATGCGGCCCCTTCAGGTGCTGTTCCAGGCCGAGGTGCCGATGGCGCTGCCCCTGATCATCGGCGGACTGCGCAGTGCGCTCCTCCAGGTCTGCGCGACGGCGACCATCGCGGCCTACGCCAGCTTCGGTGGCCTCGGTCGGCTGCTGATCGACGGGCTGAACCGCAACCAGTACGACCAGGTCCTCGCCGGCGCCATCCTGGTCGCCCTGCTCGCGATCGCCCTCGACTACGTCAGCGCCGCCGTCGAGCGGGTCGTGGTCTCCCCGGGCGTCCGGCAGCCCGGCGGCCGCCGTGCTCGGCGCTCCCGGTCCGCCGTCCGCCCCCAGTCCCCCGCAGAGTCCCACGCAGAGGAAAGCCCCGTCAGCGCCAGCCGCTGACGGCCCGACGAAAGGTTCCACCCATGCTGAAGTCCAAGCTCGCGGCCGCCGCCGTGGCGCTGGCGGCGATCCTGCCGCTGAGCGCGTGCGGCGGCGACCCGACCAGCGGTGGCGGCACCGGAGACGCCTCCTCGCCCGCGATCACGATCGGGTCCGCGAACTTCCCGGAGAACCAGCTCCTCGCCGAGATGTACGCCCAGGCACTGGAGGCCAAGGGCGTGAAGGTGACGCGCAAGTTCAACATCGGTGCGCGCGAGCTCTACCTCAAGGCGCTCAAGGACGGGTCGATCAACATGATCCCGGAGTACAACGGCGCCTTCCTGGCCGCGCTGTCGCCGAACGGCGCGGTGCCCGACGGTGTCACCACGACCGACCAGGTGAACGCCGCCCTGCAGAAGGTGGTGCCCAGCGGCCTGGAGATCCTGAAGTCCTCGCCCGCCGAGGACAAGGACACCCTGACCGTCACCGCGGCGACCGCGGACAAGTACAAGCTCTCGACCATCGACGACCTCAAGCCGGTCGCGAGCAAGCTGGTCCTCGGTGCCGGACCGGAGTTCAAGACCCGCTACCAGGGCGTGGTCGGCCTGGACAAGGTCTACGGCCTGAAGTTCAAGTCGTTCAAGTCGCTCGACCCGGGCGGCCCGCTCACCAAGGCGGCGCTGAAGAAGGACCAGATCCAGGTCGCCAACATCTTCTCCACCGACTCGACGATCCAGACCGACAACCTCAAGGTGCTCGACGACACGAAGAACCTCTTCCTGGCGCAGAACGTCACGCCGGTCATCACCAAGTCCAAGGTCAAGGGCGACGTGCAGTCCACGGTCGACGCCGTCTCCGACGCGCTGACCACCGAGGACCTCACGAAGTACCTCGCCGAGGTCGCCGTCGACAAGAAGAGCTACGAGAGCGTGGCCAAGGAGTTCCTGGACGCCAAGGGCGTCAACTAGCAACATCCCGACGCTGGTTGAGGTGCCGAGCCGCTCCGCTCGCACCTCAACCAGCGTCGTCGTCTCACTCCAGGAGCTCGGCGGCGGTGAGCCACTCCTCCTCGAGGGCGTCCTTCTGCGCGGTCAGCTCCCGCAGGCGTACGTCGACCTCGGCGAGCCGCTCGTAGTCGGCGGCGTGCTCGACCAGCTCGTCGTGCAGCGCCTTCTCCTGCTCGGCGAGCCGGGCCAGCTGCTTGTCGAGGCGGGCCACCGTCTTGCGGGCCTCGCGCTGCTCGGCTGCGGACACGGAACGCGACGCCTCGACGGGGGCGGCGGCCGCAGAGCGCGACGCCTCGGCGCTGTGGGCGGCGAGGGCGGCCTCGCGCCGCTCGAGGTACTCCTCCACGCCGCGGGGCAGCAGCGAGACCTGGCCGTCGCCGAGCAGGGCGTAGGTGGCGTCGGTGACCCGCTCGAGGAAGTACCGGTCGTGCGAGACCACCACCAGGGTCCCGGGCCACCGGTCGAGGAAGTCCTCGAGCACGGTCAGGGTCTCGATGTCGAGGTCGTTGGTGGGCTCGTCGAGCAGCAGCACGTTGGGCTCGGACAGCAGCAGCCGCAGCATCTGGAAGCGCCGCCGCTCACCGCCGGACAGGTCGCCGATCCGCGCGGTGAGCCGGTCGCCGGTGAAGCCGAAGCGCTCCAGCATCGAGGAGGCGGTGACCTCCCCGCCCGCGACCCGGGTCACCCGCTGCACCTTCTCGACGGCGTCGAGCACCCGCTCGGCCGGGTCGAGGGCGCGGTGTCCTGAGCCTGTCGAAGGGTCGACTCCCTGGGTCAGGTGCTCGAGCGCGACGGTCCGCCCCTGCTTCACCCGGCCGCGGGTCGGCGGCAGCTCGCCCGCGACCAGCCGGAGCACGGAGGTCTTGCCGGCGCCGTTGACGCCGACCAGGCCCACCCGGTCGCCGGGGCCGAGCCGCCAGGTCGCGTGCGACAGCAGCGTGCGGTCGCCGCGGACCAGGTCGACGTCCTCGACGTCGACGACGTCCTTGCCCAGCCGCTGGGTCGCGAACTTCTGCAGCTCCAGCCGGTCGCGCGGCTCGGGCTCGTCCTCGATCAGCGCGTACGCCGCGTCCATCCGGAACTTCGGCTTCGACGTGCGCGCCGGAGCGCCGCGGCGCAGCCAGGCGAGCTCCTTGCGGACGAGGTTCTGCCGCCGGGCCTCGGCGGCCGCCGCCTGCCGCTGCCGCTCGGCCTTGGCCAGCACGAAGGCCGCGTAACCGCCCTCGTAGGTGTCGACGACCCCGTCGTGCACCTCCCACGTGGTCGTGCACACCTCGTCGAGGAACCACCGGTCGTGCGTGACGACCACCAGGGCCGACGTACGACGGGAGGGGGACTCGTTCAGGTGCCGGGCCAGCCAGGCCACGGCCTCCACGTCGAGGTGGTTGGTCGGCTCGTCGAGGACGACCAGGTCGTGGTCGCCGAGCAGCAGCCGGGCCAGCGAGCACCGCCGACGCTCGCCGCCGGAGAGCCCCCCGACGGTGCGGTCGAGCGGCACCCCCGCGAGCAGCACCTCCACGACCTCGCGGGTCGAGGCGTCCGCCGCCCACTCGTGCTCGGCGCGCCCCTCGAGGACCGCCTCGCGCACGGTCGCGGTCGGGTCCAGGTCGTCGCCCTGGGTGAGGTAGCCGAGCCGCAGGCCGCGGTTGCGGGTGACCCGGCCGTCGTCGGCGGGCTCCAGGCCCGCGAGCACCCGGAGCAGGGTGGTCTTGCCGTCGCCGTTGCGGCCGACGACGCCGACCTTGTCGCCCTCGCCGACGCCGAGGCTCACGTCGGCCAGCAGGGGCCGCACGCCGTAGGCCTTGTGCACGCGCTCCAGGCTCACCAGGTTGCCGGCCACGTCAGCCCTGCCCGTTGGCAGCGATGACCCGGGCGCCGTGCACGGGCCCGGGCGCGAACGAGACCGGTCCGAGCCCAGCGGACCGAAGACCGGAGGCGACCTGCACGGCGTGCGAGCGGCCCTCGCAGAGGAACAGGCAGCTCGGCCCGGAGCCGGAGACGATGGCGCCGTGGGCGGACTCGAGCCGTCCCTGCTCGAGGGCGTGCGCGAGCTCGGGCCGCAGCCGCAGCGCGGCCGGCTGCAGGTCGTTGACCAGGCTGGCGCCCAGTGCCGCCACGTCGTGGCCGCGGAGCGCGAGCATCAGGGCGTCGGGGATCACCGGGTCCTCGACCACCCCGTTGGTCAGCCGGTCGAACTCGCGGTAGACCTCCGGCGTCGACAGGCCCGTGTCGGACTCGAGCACCACCCACCAGTACTCACCCAGCGTCATCAGCGGGGTCACCGTCTCGCCGCGGCCGCTGCCGATGGCGGTGCCGCCGACGAGGGCGAACGGCACGTCGCTGCCGAGCTCGGCGGCCAGCTCGAGGAGCTCCTCGCGCGGCACGCCGAGCCCCCACAGGTGGTCGCAGGCGAGCAGGGTCGCGGCCGCGTCGGCGCTGCCGCCGGCCATCCCCCCGGCGACCGGGATGCCCTTGTCGATCTCGATGGCGACCCCGGCGCCGACGCCGGCGTGCTCGGCGAGCAGCCGGGCCGCGCGCACTGCGATGTTCGACTGGTCGACCGGCACGCAGTCGACGGGGACGCGGCTGTCCGGGTTCACGGCGACGCTGACGTCGTCCGCCTCCCGCACCGTGACCCGGTCGTAGAGCCCGATGGCCTGGTAGACCGTCGCGAGCGCGTGGAAGCCGTCGGGGCGGTTCGACCCGACCCCCAGCGACAGGTTGATCTTGGCCGGGACGCTCACCGCCACGGCACCGAAGGCGTTCGCGGTCACCGGCGACCCAGGCCCTCGGCGATGCGGGCGAACTGCCTCGACGCCGAGGGACTCCCCGCGCGCCGTCGGGTCGACACCGGCGTGCGCCAGCGCGGCTTCCGCCGCCGCCGCGGACCCGGCCATCTGCTTGAGCGTGGAGCGCAGCATCTTGCGCCGCTGGGCGAACGCCGCGTCGACGACGCGGAACACGTCCTCGCGGCGGGCGTCGACGGCCGGCGGCTCCCGGTGGGTCCAGGCCACCAGCCCGGAGTCCACGTTGGGCGCCGGCCAGAACACGTTGCGGCTGACCGACCCCGCCCGTCGTACGTCGGCGAACCAGGCGGCCTTCACCGACGGCACGCCGTACGTTCGCGAGCCGGGCGGTGCGGCGAGCCGGTCGGCGACCTCGGCCTGCACCATCACCAGGCCGTGCCGCAGCGTCGGCAGCAGGGCCATCAGGTGGAGCAGCACCGGGACGGACACGTTGTAGGGCAGGTTCGCGACCAGCGCGGTCGGCGGCGGACCGGGGACGGCGTCGACGCGCATCGCGTCGGCCTCCACGACGGTGCAGCGGTCCGCCTGCTCAGGCGCGTACGTCGCGATGGTGGCCGGCAGCGCGGCGGCGAGCACCGGGTCGACCTCGACGGCCACGACCCGGGCCCCGGTCTCGAGCAGTGCCAGGGTCAGCGAGCCGAGGCCCGGCCCGACCTCGACGACCACGTCGTCCGGTCCGACCCCGGAGGCGCGCACGATCCGGCGCACGGTGTTCGCGTCGATGACGAAGTTCTGGCCGCGCTGCTTGGTGGGCCGCAGGCCGAGGCGTTCGGCGAGCAGACGCACCTCCGCCGGCCCGAGAAGCCTCGGACCGGCGGAGGAGATGCTCTGGTCGCCCACGGGAGCGACCCTATCCGTCGTGCTCAGGCGCGCTGTCCGCACACCGGCCAGGCGCCGTAGCCGCCCTCGGCGTCGCGCACGCGCTCGGCGACCGCGATCTGCGCCTCGCGGCTGTTCTGGTCCGGCCGGCCGGAGCCGCCGTACGACTGCCACGTGCCCAGGCTGAACTGCAGGCCGCCGTAGTAGCCGTTGCCGGTGTTCGCGGCCCAGTTGCCACCGGACTCGCACGCCGCGATCCGGTCCCACACACTGCTGCCAGTGGAGTAGTTGCTGGTCGGGGCCGGACGGTCCTTGGTGCCGACGCGGACGACCTCGTCGACCGGGGCGCTCAGCACGTTGACCCGCAGGGCGTTGCGCTTGACGGCCTTGCCGTTCTCGAAGGTGACTCGGTAGACCACCTTGCGGCTGCCGTCCTTGCCGGCGCGCACGGTCTTGGACTCGTCGGAGTACATGCTCGAGTCCTGCTTCTTCACCGTGTCGAAGTCGACCGCTTCGGTGACGCGACGCTCGACCACCCGCACCTTGGTCAGCACGAGCTTGTCGCCGTCCTCGAGGGTGGCGTCGAGACCGGGCTTGACCTCGTCGTTGGCGTCGGCGGGCTTGCCGAGCTCCTTGAGCGCGCCGCGCACGGTCAGCGCGGTCACGGTGGTCTTCTTGGCCCGCTCGTCACCGAGCTTGACCTTGAGGGTCTTGGGGGTGACGACAGCGAGGTCCATGCCGGAGCGGTCGATGGTGGCACCGCGGTTGGCCGACAGCTTCGCGTTCGCGAACCGGAGACCGAGCTGGTCCAGGGCGCTCGCGACGTTGGTCGCGGTGGTCCAGTAGCGGTTGGTGTTCCCGTCGAGCTTCACGTCGAGGGGACGGCCGTACTTGACGGCGATGGTGGCGCCGTCGCCGACGGACGAGGTGGTGCCCGGCGCGACCACGTCGTGGTCGCTCAGCGAGATCCCTTCGGACTTCAGCACGTCACCGACGTTGTCGCCGAAGGTCCGGATCTTCTCCGTCTTGCCGTCGATCGAGAGGGTCACGTTCTTGGTCATCGCGGCGTAGCCGACCCCCGTGGCCGCCACGGCCAGGGCGACGGCGCCGATCATGACGGCGAGCGCGGCCCGGCTCCTGGTCAAAAGTGCGACTGTGCTCCGCACGCTTCTCCAATGGTGGTGCTCCCCGGGCCGCGGTGGCGACAGCACGTGCGCGTGCGAACCGATCAGGCCCGAGACAACGCGATGGCCCTCGGCTCACCCCCGGTCACATGACCGGCGAGCTCTGAGCGTTGGGCCCCCGTGGCTGGCGCCCGAGAACTTCCCCGCTCCCGGCCGACAAGCACATGACCATACGGAAGTCGACGCAACGGGCAAAATAATCTGCCCGTATTCATACCTTTTGACAGGGTATTACGTGGGCGAGATCACGGTTCCGTGGCTATTGGCCTAGTCATTTCGGGCCATGCCACCGTAGTCATCGGGGCCGATCGCCGGTCACGGGGGGTCTCACGGGGGGCTCACGGGGGGTCACCAGGCGCCCCCGAACGCCGCGTCGGTGTTCGAGTCCACGGCGGCGCAGAGCTCCGCGAGGTCCTCGCCCCGGGTCTGGGCCATCGAGCGCATCGTGAGCGGCACGAGGTAGGACGCGTTGGGCCGGCCGCGGTGCGGCATCGGCGTGAGGTACGGCGCATCGGTCTCGACCAGCACCCGGTCCTGCGGCACCACCCGGAGCGCCTCGCGCAGCGGCTCGGCGTTCTTGAAGGTCACGGTGCCGGCGAACGACAGCCAGGCACCCCGGTCGAGGCAGGCCCGCGCGAAGTCCGCGTCGCCGGAGAAGCAGTGCATGACGAACCGCTCCGGCACGCCCTCGTCGTCCAGCACGCGGAGCACGTCCTCGTGCGCGTCCCGGTCGTGGATCACCAGTGTGCGGTCCAGCCGCTTGGCCAGGTCGACGTGCCGGCGGAACGACAGCTCCTGGGCGGCCCGGCCCTCCTCGCCGGTGCGGAAGTGGTCGAGGCCGGTCTCCCCCACGGCCCGGACCCGGTCGCTCGACGTGGCCAGCGCCTCGATCTCCTCGAGCGCCGCCTCCAGCCGGCCCTCGTCGGCGAGCCGGGGCGCCTCGTTGGGGTGCAGCGCCACCCCGGCCACGATCGCGTCGTGCGCGGCCGCGGCCTCCACGGCCCACCGCGCCCCGGGCAGGTCACACCCGATCTGCACGATCCGCGTCACCCCGACGGCGGCCGCCGCGGCGAGCGCCTCCTGGGTCGACAGCCAGGCGCCGTCGGGACCGTCCGCGATGTCGAGGTGGCAGTGGTTGTCCACGACCGGGTGCGGCAGCGGCTCGGGCGCCGGCGGGCGGCTGCGGTCGCGGCCTCCCTGTCCGGAGCCGTCGTGGCGGCTGCGGGTCGGACCGGTCATGCGCTCGGCTCCTGCGGCTTGTGCACGGCGTCGTAGACGACCCGCTTCGGCACCCCGGCGCGCTGCGCCACCTCGCGGATCGCGTCCTTGCGGGTCGTGCCGACCGCCTCCTCCTCGGCGACCAGCGCCGCCAGCGACCCGGCGTCGGTGGGTACGTCGGACCCGGTCAGGCTCGCACCCTGCACGACGATCGTCACCTCGCCGCGGACCCCGTCGGCCGCCCATGCGGCGAGGTCGGCCAGCCCCGCCCGTCGTACCTCTTCGTGGGTCTTGGTCAGCTCACGGCACACGGCCGCGGGCCGGTCGGCACCGAAGGCCTCGGCCATCGCGGCCAGCGTCGCCTCGGTCCGGTGCGGGGACTCGAAGAACACCATCGTCCGGCGTTCGTCGCGCAGGTCGGCCAGCACCCGGCGCCGCTCGCCGGGCTTGCGGGGCGGGAAGCCCTCGAAGCAGAAGCGGTCCACCGGCAGCCCCGACACCGCCAGTGCGGTGAGCACCGCCGACGGCCCCGGCACGGAGGTGACCCGGATGCCCTGCTCGACCGCCGCCGCCACCAGCCGGTAGCCGGGGTCCGACACCGACGGCATCCCGGCATCGGTGACCAGCAGCACCCGCTCGCCGGCGAGCAGGGCGTCGACGAGCGCCGGGGTGCGTGCGGACTCGTTGCCCTCGAAGTAGGAGACGACCCGGCCGGCGGGCGTGACCCCCAGCTCGGTGGTCAGCCGGCGCAGCCGGCGGGTGTCCTCGGCGGCGACGACGTCCGCGGCCGCGAGCTCCTCGGCCAGCCGTGGCGGCGCATCGGCGACCCGGCCGATCGGGGTCCCCGCGAGCACCAGCACGCCCACGCTGTCCTGTCCCGACATCGGCTCGGTGTCCACGTGCGCGATCTTGCCGCACGCTGCCGGAACGGCGCGGTCCCGGTACGTAGAGTTGCTGCGTGACCGCCGTCGAGCAGCAGACCCGCCGCAGCGCGGGCCTCTCGGTGACGGCGGACGACCGACGCGTCCCGAGTGCCCGGGCGCGGCTGGCGCCCGCCCTGCGCGAGGACGACCGGTTCGTCGCCTGGGCGGCCACCATCGGGATCACGATGCTCGCGCTGTTCCTGCGCCTGTGGAAGCTCGGCCGGCCGAACGCGTTCCTCTTCGACGAGACCTACTACGCCAAGGACGCCTGGTCGCTGTGGCACCACGGCTACGTCACCGGGTACGTCGACGGGGCGAACGACAAGATCCTGGCCGGCCACCTCGACGGCCTCTGGACCGGCTCGCCGAGCATGGTCGTGCACCCCGAGACCGGGAAGTGGCTGATCGGTCTCGGCGAGGCGATGTTCGGGATGGACCCGTTCGGCTGGCGGGTCGCGTCGGCCGTCGTCGGCAGCCTGATGGTCGCGGTGATGATCCGGCTCGCCCGGCGGGTGACCGGCTCGACGCTGCTCGGCTGCGTCGCCGGGTTGCTGCTCTGCTTCGACGGGCTGCAGTTCGTGCTGTCGCGGCTGGCGCTGCTCGACATCTTCCTGGCGTTCTTCCTGCTGTGCGCGGTCGCCTGCCTGGTCGTCGACCGGGACTGGGGACGGCTGCGGATCGCCCTGCTGGTGCCCACCGACCTCCGGACCACCGCGTCGGACTGGGGCCCGGTGCGGGCGCTGCTGTGGCGGCCGTGGCGGCTCGGGGCCGGGGTGTTCTTCGGTCTCGCCTGCGCGACGAAGTGGAACGCCGTCTACCCGCTGGCCGCCCTCGGGCTGCTGGTGTGGATGTGGGACGCGGGCGCCCGCCGCGCGATCGGGGTCCGGATGCCGCGGCTGCGCTCGCTCGTGGTCGACGCGCTGCCGGCGTTCGGCTACCTCGTCCTGGTCGGCCTGGTCGTCTACCTGCTCAGCTGGACCGGCTGGCTGCTGCACGCCGACGCCTACGAGCGCACGCTGTCGGACACGCAGTACGGCCCCTACTGGGGCAGCTACCTCAAGCACGACGCACACGGCTTCTTCCCCGAGCTGTGGCAGTCGCTGCGGTCGCTGTGGCACTACCACCACGACGTCTACGCCTTCCACACGCGCTTCCTCGACGACGCGCACCACACCTACCAGTCGAAGCCGCAGGGCTGGCTGATCCTCAACCGGCCGGTGGGCGTGCAGGCCGACCTCGGCATCAAGCCGGGCGTCGACGGCTGCGACGCACCGGCCGGGAGCACCTGCCTGCGGCAGGAGCTGCTGCTCGGCACGCCGGCCCTGTGGTGGGGCGGGCTGCTGGCGCTCGTCTACGCGGTCTACGGCTGGATCGGCAAGCGGGACTGGCGCTTCGGCCTCGCGGTGGTCGGCGTCCTCGCGTCGTGGCTGCCGTGGATCCCCAACGACGACCGGCCGATCTTCTCCTACTACGCGATCGCGATCATCCCGTTCACCGTGCTGGCCATCACGCTCTGCCTCGGCACGATGATGGGCGGGCCCCGTGCGTCGTACCGCCGACGGATGTGGGGTACGGCGTTCGCCGGCGCCTTCGTGGTGCTGGTGATCTTGAACTTCGCCTGGTTCTGGCCGATCTACGTCGGCGACCTGATCAGCACCCCGGACTGGCTCGACCGGATCTGGTTCACCCGCTGGATCTGAGTATCCGGACGGTGTGCTGCGGGCCTGCGCTCGCGCACGCTGGAGGGGTGACGTCCGCCCCGCCATGTCGCCGCCCTCCCGCGCGCGCTCCGGCTGCTGCTCGTGGCCCTCGCCGCGACCGGCCTGTGCCTCTCGACCGTGGCCACCCTGCTGGCGGTCCGGTTCGCCGGCGCCGCCTGTGCCGCCGACGCCTCGGCGCACCAGGTCTGGTCGGGGCAGCGTGCCCTCCTCGGGGTGGCGCTCGTGACCCTGCTCCCGTGGGGGCTGGCGGCGAGCCGGACCGCTCCGCACAGCCGGGGGCGGGTCCGGCTGCTGGTGGGTGCCGCCGTCTGCGCGGCGCCCCCGGTGCTGGCGCTGGTGGTCGGGCTCGACCACCGGTTCTGGCAGGCGGGTCTCTGCGGGTAGCGCACATCACGGGACCGACCGGTCCGATCTTTCCGATTCGGCTGCGGCCGGCAGCGCGCTCCGGGGACCCTGGGACCGTGCCTCCCGGGGGTGACCGCCCGCCTCGTGACCCGGCCGAGACCCTCCGAGAGGTCGCGGCCTCGCTGGTGTGCGACCACGCCCCTGTGGTGATGGGGCTGATGGCTCCCGACGGGACCGTGCTGGCCCTCGAGGGCGCACTGGTGGACCGCCTCGGCTACGACCGGGACGCGTGGGTGGGCCGCGACCTCGCGGACCTGGTCCGCGACCTCCCGATCCTGTCTCTGGTGCGGCGGGCTCTCGACGGCGAGTCCGTGGCGGAGACGGTGCTGCTCAACGGGCGCACCTGGCTGGTGCTGGCCCGTCCGGTCGTCGCGGCGGACGGGACGCCGAACGGCGCCGTGTCGGTGCTGACCTACGCGGACGAGGCCGAGGTACACCGTGAGCTGACGGCCAAGGAGGCGCTCAACGAGCAGTTCGCGGCGCTGATCCAGCTGTCCCAGGACTTCATCGCCATCGCCGACCTCGACGGGAAGGTCACCTTCGTCAACGACGCCGGACGGCGGATGGTCGGGCTGTCCGCGGACGAGGAGACGCTGGGCCGCCCGACCGACGACTACTTCACCGAGCGGGGCCGCGACAAGTCCCGCGAGATCGAGACCGCGGTCCGCGAGCGCGGCTCCTGGGAGGGCGAGACCTTCCTCCGGCACTTCGGCACGGAGGAGTCGATCCCGGTCTCCGCGAACTCCTTCCTGGTCACCCGGTCCTCCGACGGCTCCCCGCTCGCGCTGGCCACGGTCCAGCGCGACCTCCGGGGCCGGATGCGTCAGGAGCGCGCACTGGTGCTGCGCGCCCAGGAGCAGCGGGCCGTGGCCGAGCTCGGCCGGCTGGCGCTGACCATGCCGCTCACCGAGCTGATGCAGGAGTCGGTCGAGCTCATCCACGCCCGCTACCCCGCCCTCGTCGCCGGCGTGCTGCGGCGGATGCCCGACGGACGGGCCGCGGAGATGGTGGCCTCCTCGGTGCCCGAGTGGGTGCCGGTCGTCCTCGAGCTCGACGACAGCTCGCTGACGGGCCGGGCCATCGTCCGCAACGAGATCGTGGTCAGCGACGACGTGGTCACCGACCCGCAGTTCCCGCACCAGGCGGCCACGACGCGGTTCGGCATGCGCAGCGCGGTCTCGGTGCCGATCCCCGGGGGCGCCCATCCCTGGGGGGCGGTGGGCGTCTCCGGCGTCGACCCCCGGCACTGGACGGACGACGATGTGGCGTTCGTCGACGCCGTCGCCGCGACGCTGGGGGCCGCCGTACGCCGGCAGGAGCTGGAGAACCAGCTGCAGCACCAGGCGCTCCACGACGCGTTGACCGGGCTGCCGAACCGGGCGCTGGTGATGGACCGGATCGAGCACGCGCTGGGCCGGTCGGCTCGCACCAGCAGCATGGTCGCGGTGCTGCTGCTCGACCTCGACGACTTCAAGACGGTCAACGACTCCCTCGGCCACGGCCGCGGCGACGACCTGCTCGCCGAGCTCGCGCTCCGGTTCGCGCGGGTGGTGCGCGACGGCGACACGGTGGCCCGGCTCGGCGGCGACGAGTTCGTGGTCGTGTGCGAGGACGTCAGCAGCGAGCAGGACGTCGCGTTCGTCGCCGAGGCGCTGCTGGAGGCCTGCGCGAGCCCGGTCGAGCTGGAGGGGCGGCGGGTCAGCGTCTCCGCGAGCATCGGCATGAGCCTGGCCGTGGCCGGCGAGGCGGGCACGCAGGCGCTGCTGAGCGAGGCGGACATCGCGATGTACCGCGCCAAGCGCGACCGGCCGGGGACCTACCGCATCTTCGACGAGGCGATGCGCGGTGACGTGCTGGGCCGGATGAACGTCGCCGGCGAGCTGCGTGTCGCGGTCCGCAACGACGGGCTCGACCTGGACTACCAGCCGATCGTCGACCTCGGCACCGGCGACCTGGTCGCGATGGAGGCGCTGGCGCGCTGGACCAACGAGGCGGGCGAGCGGGTGCCGCCGGACGTGTTCATCCCGGTGGCCGAGGAGACCGGACTCATCAGCGAGCTGGGGGCGTCGGTGCTGCGTGCCGCCGTCCGGCAGGCGGTCGCCTGGCAACCGCACGGGGAGGTCGGCGTCCGCGTCAACGCCAGCGCCCACGAGCTGCGCAGCCGGACCTACTTCGACCAGGTGATGGCCACCCTCGCGGAGGCCGGGCTGGAGCCACGGCTGCTCGGCCTCGAGATCACCGAGTCGACCTTCGTGGACGAGGACAAGTCGACCCAGGACACCTTGACCCGGCTCCGCGACGCGGGCATCTCGCTGCTCATCGACGACTTCGGCACCGGCTACAGCTCGCTCAGCTACCTGCAACGGTTCCCGGTCGTCGACGTGCTCAAGGTGGACCGCTCGTTCCTCGGCGAGAGCACCCGCGGCGAGGCGGTGGTGCGCGCGGTCGTCGGGCTCGGCCGGGCGTTCGGCCTGCAGGTCTGCGCCGAGGGCGTGGAGACCCCCGAGCAGCTCGCCCGCGTGCGCGAGCTCGGCTGCGACTTCGCGCAGGGCTACCTGCTCTCGCGTCCGGTGCCCGCCGCGTCCACCACGGAGCTCGTCGCGTCCTGGCGCGACCAAGACATATAAGCGCTGTTACATTAGGGGCGTGACCCTGCGCGACGACCTGCCCAGCCGGTGGCGCCCCCTGTTCCGGGTCCTCGGCGAGCTCGACGACGGCATCGCCGCGGCCTACGCCGAGCTCGGGATCGAGGGGGTCCGACCGCGCTTCTCGATGGCCCTGATGTTCCTCGACACCGAGGGTCCGATGACGATCCGGCGCCTCGCCGACGAGTGCGGCGTCACCCACTCCGCGATGAGCCAGTCGGTCACCCAGATGCGGTCCGCCGGACTGGTCGAGTCCGCGCCCGGGCCCGACGCCCGCAGCCGCCTGGTCAGCCTCACCGCCGCCGGCCGCGACGTGGTCCCGGCGCTGCGGGCGGAGTGGGCCGCCACCGAGGCGGCGCTCGCCGACCTCGAGGACGAGCTGCCCTACCCGCCGTCGCGGGTCGCCGACGACCTCCGGGCCGCCCTGGACCGGCGCGCCTTCTCGGCACGGGTCCTCGACCACGTCCGTCGTCCGTGACGGGGCTGCTGGTCGACGTACGGCCGCTGCGGGAGAGCCCTGCCTTCCGGTCCTGGTGGCTCGGGTCGGCCCTCTCGATGTTCGGTGGTCAGCTGTCGGCGTTCGCGCTGCTCTACTACGTCTGGGCGCGCACCCACGAGCCGGCACTGGTGGGCGCGATCGGTCTGGCCCAGCTGGTCGCCACCGTCGTCGGGGCGCTGCTCGGCGGCTCGCTCGCGGACCGGTTCGACCGACGACGGCTGGTGCTCGTCACCCGCGCCGGACAGCTGGTCGCCTCCGTGGTGCTGGCCGTCCTCGTGCTGCTCACGCTGCCCCTGGCCGCGGTCTTCGTCGTCGCGGCCGTGGAGACCGGTCTCGGCGCGGCCGGGTCACCGGCGAACCGGTCGTTCACCGCACGGCTGCTGCCGCCCGAGCGGCTGGCCGCGGGGCTGGCCGTCTCGCGCCTCGCCGACCAGGTCAGCCTGCTCGCGGGTCCCGTGGTGGCCGGCCTGCTCACCGTCTCGGTGGGCATCGCGGCCTGCTTCGTGCTGGACGCGGTGTCGTTCCTGGCCGCGATGTACGGCGTCGCCCGGCTGCCGTCGATGCGACCCGAGCGCGTCGCGGGACCGGACCTGCACGGGCTGGCGGGCGGGCTGCGGCTCGTGGCCGGGAGCCCGGTGCTGCTGGGGGCGTTCGCGACCGACGCCGCCGCGACCGTGCTGGCGATGCCGCTCGCGCTGTTCCCGGTCGTGAACGCGCAGGTGTACGACGGCTCGCCGGTCACGCTCGGCCTGTTCGCACCGGCCATCGGGCTGGGCGGCATCGTCGCCGGAGCGCTGTCGGGCCGGGTGACCGCCAGTGCGCGACAGGGCCGAATGATGCTGGTCTCGGCGTCGGTGTGGGGGCTGGCGCTGACCGGCTTCGGACTGAGCCGGTCGCTGCTGGTGGCGCTGGCCTGCCTCGCGGTGGCCGGCGCCGCCGACACGGTCAGCGTGGTCTCGCGGACCAGCATCGTGCAGCACGCGACACCCGATGCGTTGCGCGGACGCGTGAACGCCCTGGACTTCCTGGTCGGGGTCTCCGGCCCACAGCTCGGCAACGCCCGTGCCGGCCTGGTCGCGTCGGCCACGTCGGGGGCGACCAGTGCCGCGCTCGGTGGTCTGACGTCGCTGCTTGCGGTGCTGGCGGTCGCCGCGCTCGCGCCGTCGCTGCGGCGCTGGTCCCCGGCCACGTCGAGCACGGATCCCTCACGGGTCCACTGACTTCTCGATGCGCGACGGGGACGCCCGCCGCCACATCGAGACGCAGATGCCGACGAGGAAGACGGCCAGCAGGAGCAGGGCCGGCCGCAGGACGAGCCCGGCCTCCGACGAGAACCCGGTGCGCGCGGTGACCACCCCGCCCACCAGGAAGGCGAGACCGGCGACGACGGCCGTCCAGCCGAGCCACCGTGCGTACGTGCGGCCGAGCGCGACAGCCAGCCCCAGCGCGAGAAGAGTGATCCCGTTGGCCAGGTGGAAGAAGCCGCTCAACCCCTTCTCCAGGGCACGGACTCCTTCGGCGACCTGGAACGCCGAGGTCTTCACCGGTCCTGCCGGCGAGCCGGTCCAGGTGTCGATGGCCGCGCGCAGCGCCACCCCGTCGACGGCCATCTGCACCGCGAAGATCGTCGCCAGCATCACCGTCGTCACGGCGCCGAGCGCAGCGAGCGCTCCGACGCGTCCGCCCTGACGGGACAAGGCCCGGGCGAGGGCCAGCAACGCAACGGCGATCAGGAGCGTCCCCGCGAACTGCCCGATGTGCACCGCGGTCCAGATGCCGGAGCGTGCGTACTCGGCGAACGCGGCACGCGAGTCGTTCGGGTCGGCGTGCCCCGGATGCAGCTCGTCCATCACGACCTGGAGCAGGAGGCCGGCGATGCCGGCGACGGCGCCGATGCGCAGCAGCGCCGCGTCGCTCGGGCTCGTGGCGTTGCCTCTCATCACGTCCTCCGTCCTCCTCTCGACCCGAGAGGCGGTTCACGCCGGTGGCGGCTCCGCCTGGTCCCCCTCCCACGGCGCGCCCGCGTAGGCGCCCAGGCACCAGCCGACGACCTTGGCCAGGTCTCCTCTCCACAACGGCTGCCATCGGTCGCTCAGGGGAGAGATCGTCCAGACGCGCCGCAGATGGATCTGGTCCGCGGGCGGCAGTCCGTCGGACTCGTCCGGCAGCGGCTCGACGTAGTTGTCGTGGAAGGCCCGCATGCTGGTGACGACGTAGTACGTCTCGAGGTCCTCCTCGGGGGAGAGCTCGACCCCGTCCTGGTACTCGTCCGCCACCTCCGCGAAGAAGGCGCGACCACTGATCAACGTGCCGGCGATGACCTGACCCGGCAGCGTCAGGATGATCGGAACCTCGAGCTCCGCGCGGTTCGTGAGCTGGACGAGCAGCTCGAGTGCAGGGTCTTTCGACACCTGTGGCCCCTTAGTGACGGGCCCCCCATTCCTCGTTCGACCTCAGGCTATGCGATGCGGCGCCGGTCGCGCTCGGCTCGTTCGTCCGCGTGGACGCACCAGCGCGACGACACCGAGGCCGCACGCCAGCACCGCGAGCACCAGCGCCGCAACCTGCTGGTCGGACACCGGGTCGGACCACCACCACGCGAGGTCGGTGAACCAGCCGCCGGCGTACACCCTGCCGGGCTGGTGCACGTTCCACGCCAGCCAGGCGCAGGCCACCGCGGGCAGCAGCAGGAGTGCGGGCCACGGGCTCGACGCGCCCCGGCTGCCCAGGTCGGGGCGCAGGACCGGAAGGATGCTCGCGGTCCCGACGACCAGGAACGAGACGGCCAGCGCGGTGTGCCCGGCAACGCTGTGCAGGGCGGAGCCGAGCAACGGCGTCTCGAAGGTCGCGGTGACGAGCACCGTCAGGGCCAGGGGTGCGTCCCGGTGCCGGCCGACCACACCCCAGACACGGGGCAGCGGGCACGAGTCCGGCAGCCCCACGGCGAGCAGGACCGGGACCACCAGCGCCAGCACGGCCAGCTGCAGCACCTGCGCGCTGAGCAGTGCGGTCGCGTAGCTGCCCAGCCCCCCGACCAGCGCCCAGCCGGTCGCGACCACCGCGCCGGCCAGGGCAGCACGCCGCGGCAGTGGCCAGGCCGGCTGGCGACGGGACCAGGTCCGCAGTGCGAGCAGAGCCACGACGAGTACGGCGACGGTCAGCGTGAACAGCAGCGCATCGGACCGCGGACGAGCCAGCAGGTGCCAGGCGTCCAGCGGCGGCAGGCTGCGGTCCACGGTGGCGTACCCCGACGCGTGCACGGGCGCCGCGCGCAGCGCCGCACGGGCCGGTGGCGCGGTGCGGCTGAGCACCACGGCCAGACCGAGCGCAAGGCCCATGAGCACGACCTCGGCCGACGCGAGCCTCACGAAGGCGCGCGGCCGTCCCGCGACCAGTCGCCGCAAGGTGTGGGTCCGGTGCCGGGCCCCGATGAGGCCGAGCGCCACCAGGCACCCGACCTTCAGCACCAGCAGGGCGCCGTACCGCGACTGCCAGCTCGCGAGGTCGGTCCCGAGCCGGGTCCAGGCCCCCGCCAGCCCCGACAGCGCCACCGCGGCGAAGCAGAGTCCGGCGAGCCGGCTGAACCGGTGCGCGCTCGCGGGCAGCAGCTCGGCCCGGGGGCGCAGGTGCACGACGAGCGCGAGCAGCCCGCCCATCCAGGCGGACGCGGCGAGCACGTGCACCACCAGCGCCTCGGAGGTGAGCAGGTGGCTCGACGAGGTGGCGGCGTGCCCGGAGACCAGCAGCGGCGTCACGGCCGCGAGCACGAGGGCGGTCAGCACGCGCGCGCCGACCGCGGTCCGCACCGCCGACGACCAGAGCAGGACGGCCACTCCCCCGACCGCGAGCACGAGCAACGCCCGCCCCTGCGGTACGTCGATCCCGGTGGCCAGCAGACCGGGCGAGGCCGGCCAGGTCGCGCAGCGGAACGCCCACCGCGAGCGACGTGGCCGCGACGAACTGCAGCAGCGCCGTGATGGCGAGCGCCGCACCCCACCGGGCCGACGCCCGGAGCAGGTCGGTCCTCGCCGCCATCTGGTCCGCGCCGACGAGCCACCCGGCGGCGACCAACGTGCCGACGACGCCCACGAGACCCAGGTCGACGAGCGCGCGGCTGAGGGCGAGCAGGACTCGCGTGACCGGCCCGGCCTCGGCGAGACCGGCAGCCGCGGAGCCGGCCGACGTGTCCGAGCCCACCCCGGCCAGGACGACGACGATGCTCGCCAGGACGACCCCCGGCACGAGCAGCGCCGGTCCGGGCCGCAGGCTCTTCGCCGGGGCCGCCGACGAGGGCACGGCGGTCATGGCCGCACCCTGCGACGAGCCACGCGCCACCGGGCCGAGCCGGTCAGCACCAGGACGCCGACGAGCAGCGCCGGGAACCCCCAGTCGCGGGCGCCGGCGGCCCGGCCCGCCGCGGCCGTCTCGACGGCCGGCGCCGGCGCCCCGGGGGCGGACGTCGCGGTGCCGGCCGTGGCCTCGCCCGTGGCGTCCGTGGCGCCGGCGGTGACCCGGAAGCGGTAGGTGCCTGTCACCGGATGGCCGTCGTCGGCGACCACCCGGTAGTCGACGCGGTACCTCCCCGGCCCGATGTCCTCGAGGCGGGCGCTGACCCGGCCACCGAGCACGGCGATGCGACCTGCGACGTGGTCACGTCCCTCGGCGTCACGGACGACCACGCGGACGAGCCGGGGCAGCACCTCGTCGGAGAAGTCGATCTCGACGGCGGGGACGGACCCGGTCGTCGACGACCCCGGGGCGGGAGAGACGCTCACCTGCTCGGTGTGCGCGAGTGCGGGAGCCGCGGGCAGGACGAGAAGCCCGAGTGCCCCGAGCATCACGAGCAGCAGCCCGGCCAGCCGACGGGGCGTCATGGCGTCGCCCCGACGTGGCTCGGCGGCCACAGCACGGCGACGACGCGGCCCCTGAGGTCGTCGCGGGCGACCGGCCCGAAGGCCCGCGAGTCCCAGGAGTTGCCTCGGTTGTCCCCCATCACGAAGACCTTTCCGTCGGGGACCACGACCGGTCCGAAGTACACGCTGTCGATGCGGTCCGGGGCGGCGTACTCCTCGCGCACCGCACGACCGTTCACGAAGAGCCGACCGTCGCGCAGCGCGACCCGGTCCCCGCCGAGACCGACGACGCGCTTGACGTACAGCGGGCCGGGGCCGTGCTTGAAGGCGACCAGGTCGCCACGACCGAGGTCCGGAGCGAGCGCCGGGAGCTTCCAGGCCAGCACGTGCTCTCCCGGGGTCAGCGTCGGCTCCATGCTCTCGGTGACGATCCGCAGCGGCTCGGCCACCCACAACCGGATCGGGACCAGCAGCAGGGCCACGCCGGCCAGCACCGACAGGGTGGTGCGCCGTCGCCCGGCCCGGCTCGGACGACGGCGTGCGGTCACCTGCTCAGTCACGTCTCGCGCACGGCCGCGGCGGCCGTGATCGGGTCGACCTCGGCCACGTGGTCCGGGTCGCCGACCGAGAACTGCATCATCATGTCGTGGTCCTCGTGCACGAGGTTGTGGCAGTGCATCATGTAGCGACCCTTGGGAGCCGCCCAGCCCGGGCCGGCCGCCGGCCCGGCGAAGCGCATGGCTACGCGCACGGTCTCGTTCTCGCCCACGTAGACGACGTCCTTGGGGCCCTTCTCGTGCGGCAGCACGTTGGCGGCCGATCCGTTGCGCGAGAGCACCTGGAAGTCGACGAGGTGGATGTGGACCGGGTGGAACCAGCCGCCGGAGGTGTTGGTGAGCTGCCAGATCTCGATGGCATCCTGCTCCGGCTCGGCCATGCAGTGCGTGTACCGGCTCTCGATGACGTTCTCCCACGTCTCGCCGTTGATGGTCCAGTGACCGTTGGTGCGGATGAACTTGAACTCCCGGTTGGGCACCCGCTGTGCGAGCAGGCCCGCCTCGGTCCACGTCATGCACTCGGCGGGATGGACCAGGTCCGCCCAGCCGGTGGGCAGCGCGTTGTCGACGGTGTTCGAGACGGTCCTCCCGACGTTGAACCGCATGACCTGGGTGATGCCGTCGTAGTTGATGTTGTTCTTCGGCAGCAGGTTGCGCAGCGTGACCTTGCCGCCGGCGTACTTGCGGAAGTCGACCAGCACCTCGTAGCGCTCGGCCATGCCGTGACGGAAGCTGGTCACGGTCTTCGGGGCCGGCACGAGCCCGGCGTCGGTGCCGATGACCGTCATCGGCACCGGGGCCACGCCGTCGTGCATCTGCCAGGTCCACGAGCGCGACACCGAGGCGTTGAGGATCCGGAACCGGTACAGGCGGGGCTCGACGTCCATGACCGGCCACGGCACGCCGTTGACCAGCGGCACGTCGCCGTAGACCCCTGACTCGCTGTTGTCCTCGTAGATCAGGGTGCCGTTGGTGGCGAACATCGCGTCGCGCATCACGAGCGGGACGTCGTACGCCGCCGAGCTGGGCCGGCTGCTCGTGGCCCGCGAGCCGCCGGACGGGATGCCCAGAGCCGACTCCACCTCGTCGTGCAGCACGTACATCGCGGCCAGACCGTTGTAGGCGTTCTGCGACGTGTGGTGCACGCCGTGGTCGTGGTACCAGAGCGTGCGGGCCTCCTGGCTGTTCGGGTAGAAGTACGTCTTCACCTGGCCCGGGAAGGTGACGTCGGAGGCGTACCCGTCGAACTGCGGCAGCGACGCCGACCCGTGCAGGTGCGTCGACGTGGAGCGCTGCCACGGGTCGCGTGTGTACGCCGACGGCATCGGCGCGTTCTGGTTCGGCGCGTCGGGCGGACGCTGCAGCCAGTTCGACTGGCGCACGACGATCGGGTTGCCCTTCCGCACCCGGATCGTCGGCCCGGGGGTGACGCCGTTGTAGGCGAACACCGGCGTCTTGTAGCCGGGCAGGATCTCCGCGACCGTGAACCGCTGCTGGATGTCGTAGCGCGGGTAGGTGCGGGCGACGCCGTCCGGGCACATCATGTCGAAGGTGCCGGCCGGAGCGATCTCCACCGGCCGACGGAACGGCTGCGTGAACCGCGCGGGCATCTTGCTCGTCGGCATGCGCGACACGGACGTGCCCGTCAGGCCGATCCGCTCGAGTGGCAGCGCCACCGCCGCGGTCCCCACCACCCCGATCTTGAGCAGGTCTCGTCGTGAGAGTTCCATGTGTGTGTATTCCTCCCCAAAGGACAACACGTGTGAGGTCAAGCCCCCCTGACCGCCACACAGCCTGGGCGAGGGGACTGGGGAGAACCTGGGGAGGCCGGCCTCGTCCGAGGCGGGTGTCAGTCCGCGAGGAGGACGGCAGGGAAGCGCGCCGCCAGGCGGGCGCCGCCGTCCTCGTCCGAGGAGAGCGTCAGCTCCCCGCCGATCTCCTTCACGGAGTCGTGGAGCAGCCGCAGGCCCAGGTGGCCCGTCGGGCTGGTCCCGATGCCCGCCCCGTCCGCCAGGCCGACGCCGTCGTCGACCACCGCGACGAGCACCTCGCCGTCCGCCTCCTCGACACTGGCCAGGAGCCGCTCTGCGCGGGAGTGCTTGACGGCGTTGCGGATCCCCTCGCGCGCGACGGCGTAGGCCAGACGCGCCACCTCGCGAGGCAGCACGAGGTCCGACGAGACGGAGACGTCCACGTGCACGCCCGACTCGCGAGCGGACTGGGCGAACTCCTCGATGGCCTCCCGCAGCCCTCCGTGCTCGAGGTCGGGCGGGTAGATCTGCACGAGCATCGAGCGCAGGGACGCGACGTCGCGCTCCAGGATCTCGGTGATCTTGTCGAAGGTGCCGGCGTCGGTCGCGTTGGCCCGGCCCTTCACGGCGCGCTTGCGCAGCTCCGGCACGAGGTAGGCCACTCCTGCGAGGTCCTGGATCACCCCGTCGTGGAGCTCCTGGGCGATCAGCCGGCGCTCGACGTCGGACGCCGACAGGGCCTGCCGGGTCAGCCGCAGCCGTTCCTGCCGTCCACGCTCCACCCGCCTCGCCAGGGAGACACCCAGCGGGAGGACGGCCGCGGCGAACAGCACCAGGACACCGGCAGCGACACCGAACACGGTGGTCGCGATCGCACGCTGCTGCTCGTCCACGCCGTCCGTGCCGAAGTAGGCCTCGAAGAGGATCGGGTCTCCCTGGGCGTCCTCCGCCGCCGCGTACACCTCCAGCAGCCGCCCCTCGGCGCGTTCGCCGATGTTCTCCGGGCGCGACAGCTCGGAGATCTCCGCCGACGCGTCGCCCGAGACGAACAGGCGGCGCTCCTCGGGCTCGAGCGGGAAGCGTCGACCGATCAGCTGGTGCTCGTCGGACCAGAGCACCTCCCCGTCCTCCGACCAGATCTTGACGTGCCGGAACTGGCCGTCCGCGACCCGCGAGCCGAGCTCACGGTCGAGGGCGCGCATCGCCGCGGGATCCTGGGCGCGCGCCCGGTCGTCGATGAGTGGCGCGACGAGGCTGTCGGCGATGGTGGTCGCGCGCACCCGCGCCTCGCTCAGTGCCTCGTCGCGTGCCAGTCCCCCACCGACCTCGTAGGCCGCGACGAGCAGGATCAACAAGGTCACGACGATGGATGCCCCGAAGCGCACCAGGGCTCTTCGCGGCGCCCAGTGCGGTCGGCGTTCAGACATCCACGATCCCGCGCCGGATCGCGATGGCCACCGCCTCGAGCTGCGAGTGCGCATCCAGCTTGACCAGCAGCGACTTCACGTAGCCACGGCACGTGTGCACCGAGAGACCGAGCTGTCGGGCCACGGTCGCGGTGTCCTTGCCGCTCGCCAGCTGCCGCAGCACCATCAGCTCGCGCGGCGTCAGGGCCGGCAGCGGGTCCTCGGGCTTCTCGAGGAGGCTCTGGAAGAGGCGCGGGTCCACGACGAAGCCACCACGCCGGGACGACCGCAGGGTCCGGAGCAGATCGGGCAGTGCGCCGTTCTTGGGCAGCAGGCCACAGGCCCGGGCCGCGATCGCCCGCCGCATCAGGTCGCGGCTGGCGTGGGCGGTCAGGATGACGACTCGAAGGTCCTCGTGGCGTGAGGTGAGCTCGGCCGTGAGCTCGACGCCGTCCTCACTGCCGAGCTGAACGTCCATCACCACGATGTCGGGGCGGACGTCGTCGACCATGGTCAACGTCGCTCGCCGGTCACCGGCGGTGCCGACGCACTCGAGGTCGTCCTCGGCGTTCAGCGCCAGGCACAGCAGATCCGAGAACGTGGTGTGGTCGTCGACCACCGCCACGCGCAGCGTCGGGGCGGCCTGCCCCGCGTCGTTCTTCGTGTTCATGCGTCCCCCTGCGTCCCGGAGTCGCTCCCACCCCGAGGCCCCGGTGACCTGATTGTGCAGGCGAACTGGGCTCTTCGCTGGAGAATGGCAACCTCAGGCAACCTCGAGGCACCCGGACCGCGATCCTGGTCAGGTCCTCGTCGCCGTCGGGGACACGCACGCCCGGGAACGCCTCGAGCGCCTGGCGCAGCAGCCGGATCAGGGCACGCAGCTCCCGGCCCCCGGTGCTCTCACGCGACTCGTCGCTGCAGCGGCGCAGCAGCTCGGCGTACAGCCGCTGGCTCTCCGGGGACGGTGTGGTGCCCAGCTCCTCGAGCATGACCGCGCGCAGCCGGGAGTACATGTGCAGCGCCTCGGCGGCGCGGCCCTCCGCCGCCAGCGCCTTGATCTGCACCTGCCAGGCGCGCTCGGACAGCGGGTCCCGCTCGGTGACGAAGCGCCCCAGGCGCCAGGCGAGCCGCGTGTCACCGAGCGCGTACATCGCCTCGGACGCCTCCGCGCACCACGACGCGACATCCCGCTCGTGCGACGCGCGGTGCGACTGCGCCCAGGCGGCGTGCGGCTCGCTGGCCAGCATCTCGCCGCGGAGCAGGTCGATCGCCTCGTCGACGAGCACGGCGCGGGCGTCCGGGTCCGCGGTCCGGGCCGCGGCCAGCAGCCCGTCTCGCGCCTCCAGGACGTCGACGCGCGCCGCGTCGGCCCGGAGCAGGTAGCCCGTCGTCGTCGTACGGATGGCCGAGTCGCGGCCCTTGATCCCGAGCAGCCGGCGCAGCAGGCAGACGTAGCTCTCGAGCGTCGTGACGTACGACGGCGGCGGAGCACCGTCCCAGAGCAGGTCCGCGATCCGGTCCTTGCTGACCGGACGTCCCAACGACAGCGCCAGGATCTCGAGCACCTGGCGGGGCTTGACACCCCCGAGCTTGTCGACGACGTTCCCCCCGTCGTCCACGACACGAGTGGTGCCGCAGACGTGAATGTACAAATTCCCCATGATGAAGTCCCCACAGTCAACTCTCGGCCCCCCGGCCGGTGACATCACGATGCGGTCAAACCGCGTCTAGAGGACAGACGCGGGCGGGCGGTTCGCCCCACCCGCATGTTGAATAGCCCCCTCGGACGTGGATGGCCCCCGTTCTGACTACATGCGGTGAAGAGTCGGAAACGGACGGCTAGACGGGGTGATGCGGACGCCCGCGTCCTGACCAGGTCCCGACCCCTCTCCGCGTGCCGACGGATGGGGGCCCAGGTTGCATAGAGCCAGCCGAGCCTGGGGCTTTCCTGGAGAAATGACCGATCCGGCGAGCGCGGTCCGCCGCCTCAGGCGGAGCCGACACAGGTACTACGACCCTTGGCCAATGGCGGGCCCGTCGAACGGCCCTTCACGATCTCGAATGAGGCGAGCTCGCTGCGCACGAGTGCCGACCGGCGTCCCCGGGTCGGTTGCCTCAGCTGGTCCCGGACTCCGGTGGATCTCCCCGGCCCCCCAGGTCCGGGACCAGCGCCGGGGTCCTGGCCTCCGTGGACACCGGCCGCGCGTTCCCATCGTCAGCACCGGCGGGTGCGTCGTACGGTCACCGACCTGTCGCAGGCCCGTCACAGGTAGCCGTCACATGCTCCTGAGAATGAGCAGCAGCGCGGCCAGGGCCAAGCCTGAGTAGGCAAGCCAGATGGCCCGAGGCGACGACATGGCTCCACCGTGGCGTCTGCGGTGTGGAGATGACCATCGTCCGTAGGCGTCCCACCCGGACCGCGTCAACGGACCAACGCACCCGACCTGATTGGGCTAGCGCAGGTGAGCGGACGCGGCAGGGCCGGTCGTTCTCGACGTGCCGAGGGACGCCCGCGCAGTCGCAGATCCCTCCGTGACGCGGCGGCTCGTAGATGTCGGCCTCGTGACGGGCCTGGCGCTCCTCCGGGCCGGCACGCCGCACACGGCTCCACGCTGATGGACCTCCACGGCCTCGGCCCCTCCGGAGCCGGGGATGCAACCGGACGCTGCACATCATGGCCGTAGTCCAGCTGCACAACGCCACCGAGGGCCGCGCCGACTTCGCCGCGAGGAGGGCCCCGGCAAGACCTCGATGGAGTCCATGCGCGCGTTGAAGCGACGGCTGTCGAGTCGTCCACGCACGAGTGGTCGAGGACCGGAAACGACGTGAAGCGCGGGCCCGGAAGGGCACTCGGGGAGCGACTCTGCAATCCAGCGTGACCGACCCGACCCCGGACATCGGCTCTTCGGACAAGCCACTTCCCGGACCTGCCACCAGCCAGCCTGAACCGGCCCTCCCGGCGGTGTCTTGTCACAAAGGGGGTGCCATGGCGGACGACGTGATCGTCACTCCGCGGCGTGCCCTTCGCTCTTGCCAGCTTGCGCTCGACGGCCCACAGCAAGAGCGTCGATCCGAGCGCCATCGACCCCACGATCACCGTGAAGAAGAGAAACGGCGGGCGGTCCTCTCCGCTGTTCGACACGGCTCCGAGAACGCATGCGAGCACGACCAGCCACAGCGCAGCACAGAACACCCATGAGTACACCCGCAGGAACATGGCGGTGCGCTTTCCTCGCTGCGGCGACATGTGCTCCCCTCGCTGGCGTTTCCGCAGGTGAACCTAGTCCGTGCCGACCAGGACGCAGCGCAAGGCACGCTCACCGGCGGTTGCGAGCCTTGCCCTGCGCGCCAGACATCCGGCGAGCGTAGCCGCCCTCAGACGTCCGCTGGTCAGCCGATGCGGTGGAGGGCGTCCGGCAGCCAAGCGTCGCGTCGCGTGGCGTTCGTCGAGCCGACCGATACGCACGACACATCAGTTCACGCCGTCCGATGCGCTGGTGGGCGGTGTGAGCGCCGCGACGAGCGATCAGCAGTCAAACACCGACCAGCAGATGACATTCCGCAACCGCTGGTCATCAAGTACGAGCTCGCGAATCGCCTCCGGCAGCTGGTCACGCTGCCATCGGCACTCGAGTCGCCCTGCAGCCTCGCTCTCCCCCTCAGGCGCTGCAGCACGTGCGGCCTTGATCGCATAGGCGGCCGCCCCGAGCTCATGCGCGGCGACGTGAGCGACGGCCCCGGCCTGGCCAGCGGCGTACGCGGCATGCCGTGCTCCCCCACGCAGGTCCCTGGCCGCGCCCATGGCATGGCCACCCGCCGCGCGAGCCTGCATCATCTTGACCTCGCCACGCACCCAGGCGCGGGCATGCTCGATCGCCTGACGCGGTCGCGGGTCCTCAGGCTGAGCCGACTCGAACAGGTCAAGGACGTGCTCCGCGCACGAGGCAGCCCAAAGAGCGAGGAGACGGTGATCCGAATCGGTGAGAGTCCCACCACGGCGGATCGTCACGAAGCGAGGGTCCCGGACCTTCGGGAGGATCATGGTTGGCACTCCTTCTGCATCCACCCGCCGACAACCCAAGATGCTCACACGCGACCACGAACGAGAACAAGCCTTGGGTTCCGGCAGCGGCTGCCCCGGTCAGAACTGCGAGCGCCGGCTCAGCCAACCGCCGGTAGGGCAGCGAACCCAACAATGTGATGGCCGCGTCAACGGGGAACCAGCGGGCCTCTCGCTGGAGCAGCCACGCGAGCAGTCCCCGGTGACCAGCCGCGCATCGGTCATCAAGCGTCCATCAGAAGTCAACGGGGTCGCGGACGATAGGGCAGGTCATGCAGTGGCCACCGCCGCGGCCCCGGCCGAGCTCGGCGCCGACGATCGAGATCACCTCGATGCCGGCCTTGCGCAGCAGGGTGTTGGTGGTGGTGTTGCGGTCGTAGGTGAAGACGACGCCGGGCTCGACTGCGACGGCGTTGTTGCCGCTGTCCCACTGCTGGCGCTCGGAGGCGTAGACGTCGCCGCCGGTCTCGATCACGCGGAGCTCCGGGAGCCCGAGGGACTCGGCGACCACGTCGACGAACGGCCTCCCCACCTCGTCGACCACCTCGATGCCGGGGTCCTTGTCGCTGGGGCGAAGGGTGAACGTGCGGACCGCGTCCATGATGGTCGGGTAGAGCGTGACGACGTCGCGGTCGGCGAAGGTGAACACGGTGTCGAGGTGCATCGCCGAGCGGAGCTTGGGCATACCGGCTACCACGACCCGGTCGGCCACGCCGTTGCTGAACAGAGCCGTGGTGACCTGGGTGATCGCCTGGCGCGAGGTGCGCTCGCTCATCCCCATCAGGACGGTCCGGTTCCCGATCGGCATGATGTCGCCGCCCTCGAACGTCGCCAGCCCCCAGTCCTGCTCGGGGTCGCCCCACCAGACGGTCGATCCGACGAAGTCGGGGTGGAAGGTGTAGATCGCCTTGTAGATCAGGGTCTCGTCGTGACGCGCCGGCCAGAAGAGCGGGTTGAGCGTGAGGCCGCCGTACAGCCAGCAGGTGGTGTCGCGCGTGTAGAGCGTGTTGGGAAGCGGCGGCATGAGGTATTCGCGCACCCCGACCTGGCTCTCCGCCAGGGCTACGTAGACACTCCGGAAGTCCTCGGGGACGTCGGCGAGGGCCAGCCCTCCGATGAGGTACTCGGCCAGCTTGAGCGGTGCAACGACTCGAGGAACGCCCGGGTGCTGTCCACCAGGCCGAGGCCGACGAGGTTGGGGATGATCTTGCGGTCCAGCAGCCAGCTCCTCGCGTCCGGGATGGCCATGGTCTGCGCGAGCAGGTCGTGCAGCTCGACCACCTCGACATCTCGTGCCCGCAGCTTGTTGACGAAGTCGGCGTGGTCGCGCTGGGCGTTCTCCACCCACATCACGTCGTCGAACAGCAGGTCGTCGGCGTTCGTGGGCGTGAGCCGGCGATGCGCGAGCCCCGGGGCGCACACCAGCACCTTGCGGAGCCGGCCGACCTCGGAATGGACGCCGTAGCTCTCGGCTGCGCCGGCGGCCGGAGCCGCCGCGGCGCCGGTCCGGTGGACTCACTGGTGCTCATGGTTCCTCCTTCGTTGGGATCCAGCCGACGGCAGCGCGGGCACGCGGTCGATCGCGCCGGCACCGAGACGACGAGGATGACCTGCTCGCGGGCGAGAAGAGCTGCCTGCCCTGCTCGCGCCGGGCCATGACGAACAGGATCGTGGCGGGGGCGTAGATGACAAAGGAGAGCAGGATGAACTTGGCGCCGGCCGCGAACAGCAGGAACGCGGTGTAGAGCGTCGCGAGAGCGGCCACCAGCAGCTGGCGCCTGTGTCCCTCGGGGTCCACGTCGTATGGTCTCGGACGACTCGTTGTCCGTTCGAGCACAAATCCCGTGAACCCGTACAGCACGCCAAGCAGCGGCTGAAGTTGTTGCATACGGCGGGTCAGCAGAGTGGAAACGCCAGGACGGCTCCGGTGAACGCACGAGATGAGTTCCACGGCACCGGCGAGGTGACCGTGCCGCTGTCCGCGGCCAGCCGGGACAGATTGGTGCCCGCCAGGGCCCGGCGTGCGAACTACGAATCGTCGGCATTGCGCGCTCCAATTTCAACGTAGGGCGTGTTGTGGCTCGCCAGCCATAGTCACTCTCGGTCAGCGACCACATTCCGATTCGTCAAAGACCGCGTCCACCCGGGCTACCGGATCTCGGCATTTCCGGACGCGACCCTCGCTGCGCCTGCGCAGGGCGGCGGGCCGTCCACTCTTACCTCGCCGGCACTGAGACGACCTGAGGTCCGCCTCGGCGGTAACACGCTCGACGAGGCTGGGGCTGCGCAACGTGGCCTTCGAGGTCACGGACCTGCAGGCGGCCGTCGATCGCGTTGCGAAGGACGGCTTCGGGCTTGTCGGGGGCATCGGGGAGTACGAGGGCTTGTGGAAGATGGCGTACGTCCGGGGCCCGGAGGGGATCATCGTCTCCCTGGCGGAGCGCATCGGCTGAGCGCTGAGATGTGGGCCGAACCGCCGGCCTGACGGACGCGACGACCTCGATCACGCTCGGGGTCGCCCGCGGTGCTTCCTGAACTGGCTGTCATCGATGGCTGCCGGCCGCCATCGGCGCTGGCACAAGTGTTCTGTTTCTCGTTCGCAGTCCCGGGTGAGGCGTTGCCGACCCGGCAGCGGCATGAGCACGCGCCTGCCTCAGCCTGTCCGCACGGCTACCGACCGATGAGTCCTGCTTCGCCGCATCGTCTACATCGTGGTGCACAACAGCATTTCCCATGCACAACCGTGAGGAACCAGAGGAATCGGAGACCAGCCACCATGACCGACGAGATTGTCAGCGCGACGAGATCGGGCCGTTCGCCGAGAGAGGAGCTGGAGCCCGTTCTACGCGGCGTGAGCCGCTCAAGACCCGGGCCTGGCCGACACTCTGCTGATCGCCGCCTGGACCGGGCTTCGATGGTCGGAGCTGCGGTAGGCGCGCGTACGGGACTTCGTCCGCGTGCCGATGCCGGTGCTGATGGTCAGCCGCGCCGCCCCTGAGGGTGTGGAGGGCAAGGCGACCAAGTCGGGCAAGACTCGCCGGGTGCCGGTAGCGGACCGGGTCCTCCCGCTGGTGCAGACATGCGCGGACGGGAAGCGTCCGGACGATCTGCTCCTCACCACGAGGACCGGGCACCAGCTGCACGCGTCTGCGGTGAAGCGTTCGGCCACTGGGTCCGCCGGGCACCGGGTCCACGGATCCACGACCTGCGGCACACGGCGGCGAGTTTGTGGCTGGCCAAGGGGGGTCGCCCCGGTGACAGTTCAGGCTTGGCTCGGACACGCGTCGATCGCCACGACGAACATGTAGTTGCACATCTCGGGTCGTCCGGGGACCGGGCCGCCTCGGACCGCCTGGGGGCGGGGGATGCGCGTGAGCACAGGAGTGCGGAGGGACAACGACGAAACCCCGTCCCGCCTGCGGTGTCCGCTGGTGGGACGGGGTTGCCGTCTGGTGGAGCTGAGGGGAGTCGAACCCCTGACCTTCTCATTGCGAAGGCTTCTCCACGCTTTGGTGGGCCTCCGCCTCGGCTGCGCAGGGTCCCTCGATTGCGCTCGATTCCGGGGCGGGGGAACACATGGGGAACATGCCTGGTCGAACTGGGCTCGCGGCGTTCACGGTCACGGCCATGGGAGAGCCACCGACCCGATAACCAGCCCACTTGCTCGTCGGTGCCCGGGGTCAAGGGTGGCCGGAGGCCAACGCGGCGCGACGTGCAGCGCCCTTGACGCCGCGTGGTGGCGTGCAAATCCTCGATCGTCGGGTCGGCGGCTCGGAGGTCATTGGAGCGGCGCGCCGTGACCCGGCGACGGCACTGCTGCAACTGCGGGTGTCCCGGTCTTTCCGAAGGCCGAGGCACCCGTTCTTCGTGTCCGGAGCGCGTAGCGGGCGGGGTGCGCGAGGACGGGCGCGAAGCGCCCGCCCGCAGCGCGGGGCCCCGCGGAGCGAAGCGCGGAAGGACACGTCGCGCCGGAGGCGCGCTTGAGCCAGTAAAGAAACTCGCAACCGATCGACACACGGCAGGGGTGATCTTGTCCCGACGGTCCGCACATTCGCGGCCGAGCGTCAGCCATGATGAGTCGCACGAACGGGGCGCGACCAACTCATCTGCGGACGGGACCAGCACATGAGAACGTCCGCAGGTAGTTCTGCGCTTCACTCCCTGCGGCAGTTCCGGACGTTCTCAGCGAACGCGATGGCGGTAGATGTAGCGGATCGAGGCGGCTACCGCGCAAGCCAGAACCGCGTAGGCCAGGACGTTGAGAACGCGGCCGTCGAGCGTGACCAACCGGCGGGCCAGCACGAGTGCCACGGCGCCAGCGCCCGTGACAAGCAGAAACAGCAACAGTCCGGCGAAGATGGTGACTGCCTCTTCGTCACGCCGCTGCTGGCTCTTCACGAGGCCATCATGCCTGCCTCCTAGCGACCCTGCCTGCGCCATGTGCGGATGGCGGCAGCGCCGCACGCTCTCTGCGGCAGATCCGCTCTCCCCAGTCCGGTCCGGTGGTGTCGACCACCTCACCGCGCCGGTGGCCAGGCCCGCCGTGCGCGGCGCATGATGAAGAGACTGTCTTGGGGAGAGGAGGATGCGGCATGGACTTCTTCATCGCTATGGGCGCGGTCATCGTCGTGGCGCTGCTCGTCGCGGCGTTGGTCGACTACCGGCGTCGCAAGTGGGGTGACACAAAGAGCGGCCGGGCCATTTGGAGGTCCGTGCGGTCGCAGAAAGCCGACGCCCGGAAGCGCGGTGAGCGCTGGGGTGCCGGTCAGGGCGGCTGGGGCGGCGGGTGGGGGAACTAGTAGACAGAGCCTGAGTCGGTAAGGGGGTCGATTGTCATGAACAACCTCAAGCGGCAGGAACCGTTGCTCGTGGCGCGGGCGGCCCGGGCGGCTCTTCTAGTTCCAAGTAGCGTCCCCTCATCGGCTCCTTGTCAGGACGTTGGCAGGGACCTTCTCGATCGATCTCCCGGTCCGGCCCACTCGTCCGGCACGGCAGCGCTGGTCCGCTCTTGACGGCGTGCCTCCGCCGGCATTGTCGGTGGGTCCTGCGACGGTGTCTTTCGCGGACAACTTCATACATGACTAAGTGGGATATTCCCCCGGTGGTCGGCTCTCCACCCTGGCCAGAGGCCGTACACACATAGCGCCGCTGCAAACACACAAACTCGAGCAACACCGTCCGCGCAGGTCCTTGGTTTGTCGTGTCTCGGCGCAGTAGTGATCCCCTCGTCGAGACTTCGTTTCAGCTAAGATCGCGGTCCTCCCGAACCGGGTGTGCCGCGCGGCGGGATCGCACTTAGCCGTCGTACCGTGCGCGTGCCGCTGCCGGAGTGGCTCCACGAGCGCGAACACGCCTTATCGCGCAAGACGTACGTGGCGGACTCAGCGCTGGAGAGGTTGACGCCTCCGGCCCTCGCGGCACTCCAGATCGGCGCCGTGACGGACCGCGAGGTGACCGGTGCGTTGATCGCGTTGAACCGGTCTGGACTCGCCGAGTCGTCGGTGCGACGGTTCCGCGCCTCCTTGTCAGCGTTCTTCGGCTGGGCGGTTCGTGAGCGGCTGATCGCGGCCAATCCGGTGATCGGAACCCGAGTGCCCAAGGGTCGCGGTGTACGCACCGAGATCCGGCCGTTCGCCGAGGACGAGCTCGAGTGGTTCTACATGGCGGCCGGCGCCAGGGACCAGCGACTGGCGAACGTGCTCCTGGTGGCCGCGTGGACAGGGCTCCGGTGGTCGGAGCTGCGCGAGGTTCGAGTCCGCGACTTCGTGCGGGTGCCGATGCCGGTGCTGTTGGTGAGCCGGGCCGCCCCGGAAGGCGTGGCCGCGAAGGTGACCAAGTCCGGCAAGAGCCGAAGGGTGCCGATCGCGGACCGGGTGTTGCCGCTGGTGCAGGCCTGCGGGGAAGGTAAGGGCCCGGATGACCTGCTGCTGACCACCAAGACCGGCCACCAGCTGCACGCCTCGGCGGTCAAGCGGGCGGTGGTGTGGTCCGCGGTGGCGCCGGGTCGACGGATCCACGACCTGCAGACACACGGCGGCGTGCCTGTGGCTGCCGAAGGGAGTCGACCCGGTCGACCGTTCAGGCCTGGCTAGGGCACGCCTCGATCGCCACGACGAACATCTACCTGCACCACCTCGGGTCCTCGCGCCGACCGGGCCGGATTGGACCGTCTGAACGCGCTGGGGGGCGCCGGGGGTGCGCGTGAGACCAGGAGCGCGGAGTGACAACGACGAAACCCCGCCCCTCCGGCGGTGTTCCTGCAGGTGGGACGGGGTTGCCTGTCTGGTGGAGCTGAGGGGATTCGAACCCCTGACCTTCTCATTGCGAACGAGACGCGCTACCAACTGCGCCACAGCCCCGAGACGCCGGTCGAACCGGCGCGAGCAGAAAAGATACCACCCGGATCTGCGTCACCCGAATCCGGTCAGGAGCCCACGGCGCGCTGCTGCTCGGTGTCCGCGGCGACCTCCGCCTCGGCCTCCTCGGCGGCGGCCCGGGCGACGATCTGGGTGTCCTCCGCGGTGCGGCCGGACGTCCAGGTGCCGGGCTCACCGAGGTCGATGGTGCGGACCGTGCGCTTGGCCTTGGGCTTGGAGACGTACGTCGGCAGGGTCACGGGCAGCGGGTCCCACAGCGAGCCGCCGTCCTCGGTCGGGATGACGATCGCGTCGAGCAGGGCCACGTCGATGCCGACGGTGTCCTCGGTGTCGTCGAAGTCGGCCACGCCGTGCTCGTCGACCCGCGCGGCGATCGTCGTGGTCACGGGTGCGCTCGGCTGACGCGGCGTACCGTCCTGAGCCTCGACGCGTACGGCGCGCCGGGGCACGACGGTCACGTCACCGGACTCCTCGCGCTGCTCTGTGAGCACCTCGAAGTCGTGCAGAGACTCGCGGCGGACCTGGGTCCGGCAGAGCACGAGGTACGCCAGCGTCAGACCGCCCGGGATCGCCACCGACCACCATGGGACGTAGGCGAGGTAGGCGGCTGCCGACGTGGCGATCGTGCTGATCAGCAGGAAGGTCAGGATGTGCCGGCGGCGACGGGCCGCGGCACGTGCCGCCTTGCGGCGGGCCTCGAGGCGGGCTCGGGACACGGCGGGCTTCACGGCCACCGAGACGGGCGCCTCGGGCTCGGCCGGACGGGTCGGGGTGAGAACGCGCGGGTTGCCGGCGGCACGCGCCGGGGAGACCACGAGCCGCGCATCGCGGCGGTTGACCGGCTCACGCCGGGCCAGCACACGCATGGCCGTCGAGAACCGGTCGATGGACCGGGTCCGCGCGACCTCGTCATGGTGCCGGAGCGCCTTCGGAATCAGATAGACGGCCCACGCGACGGCGAGCACCACGAAGATGATTCCTGACAAGTCCACGCCCCGACGATAAAAGCGACACCGCCACGGCTCACGCAGGTGAACCGGTGTGTCGCATGCGAACTCGTGTGACTGGTGTGAAAGTGGCCGTTTGGCGGCCCGCGGCGCCGAACGGCCCGGGTTCGAGCTGCGTCAGCCGCGTTGTCCGGGTGCTGCAGCCGAGTGAAGTCCTGTACGATGCCGAAGCCGTTGGTCGAGGTGCGAGCGGCGCGAGCCTCGAAACCTCCGCACCGGTGGCGCGGTGGCTGGGCGTCGACCGGCGCGTTGGTGCGGGTGGTTTCGAGGCCCTCGCCCCGTGGGGGCTCGGGCACCTCAACCAGCGTTGGGGGCGTTCCTCAGCCGGCGGGGTGGGTGGTGACGCGGTGGGTGCGGAGGTGGGGCTGGTCCACTCGTACGTCGGACCCGGCTGGTCGCCGTCGGGTGGGTCGGGGAGGCGTCGGTAGCGCCAGCCGCGCGAGCCGTTCACCCCGGAACCGATCGCGGGGTCGGTGTCTGACTGCGTGCCGGCGGCCAGGTCCAGCGCGCGCTGCGGGTGGGCCAGCAGGCCGAGCGCGGAGGCACGGCGGACGTCCAGGGTGCGGTCGTCGCCGAGCCGGCCCATCGCGCCGGCCAGGTCGCTGATGGAGCCGTCCAGGTCGAGGGCGTCCAGGGTGTCCATCCGGGCGGTGAGCAGGGTGGTGGCGGTGGACTCCCGGTGGTCCAGCCACACCCCGCGGTGGTCCAGGGCGTTCTGCTCGACCGCGGCGGCCTGGTCGGGGTCGCACCGCAGCCGGGCCTCGTGCAGGACCGGGTTCAGCGCCGGCAGCCGGTTCGACCTGGCGGTGACGGCCAGGTGCCGGTCCACGAACGCCGACCGCGTCCGCCGAGAGCTGGGTGGTGGCCTGGGCGACCTGGCGGGCCTTCCACGCCTGCAGACCGGCCGTCCTGGACGAGCGCCCACAGCCGCGGGAGCCGGTGGCGGAGCTCGACCGCCTCCGACACCAGCGCCAGACCCGCCGGGTGCGAGAGACCCGAGGCCGCGGCGAGCTCCTCCACCGCGTACTCCGCCACGCCGGGTGTGCCGTCCCCGGCCAGCGGTGCCGGGTCGAAGAACCCCGGACCCAACGCGGAGGCCAGACCACCGGTCCGTTGGGTCGGGAAGGTCGCGGCCGGGTGCTCGGGCGTGACCGGGTGCAGGTCGACCCAGTGCACCGCCAGCGCCAGCAGGCGGCCTCCGCCTGGTCGGCGGTCCGGCGGCGCGCGACGACCGCGTCCAGCACCGCGGACGCGTCGAGGTCGCGCACGTCGGGTGCGGTCTCGGTGTCGATCCGGGTGCTGGTCATACCAGAAACCTAGACGCGACCACCGACAGTTTCCGTGCCAGCGAACGAGCGAGAATCGCGTTGTCCACAAGGGGAAACGGCCGGGTCGAGACTGCTGCGCGCGGTGCGGTGGTTTCGAGGCTCCTCCGCTAGCGCTCCGGAGCACCTCGACCAGCCGGGAAGAGCGGCACCTCGACCAGCGAGGGCGAGGTCAGTCGGGCGTCTGGCCCTTGAACTTGCGCAGCATCCCACCGGGGATGTCCTCGGAGGTGACGGCGAAGAGCCGGTGGTCGCGCCAGTCCCCGTCGATGTGCAGGTATGCAGGCGCGTACCCGATCTCGGTGAAGCCGAGCTTCTCGACCACGCGCAGGCTGGCGGCGTTCTCGGGACGGATCGCGACCTCGATGCGGTGCAGGCCGAGCTCGAGCAGGCAGTAGTCGACGACGAGGGCGACGGCGGTGGGGATGATGTTCTGGCCCGCGTAGCGACGGTCGATCCAGTAGCCGACCTGCGCCCAGCGCGCAGAGCCGCCGACGATGTTGGTGACGGTGACCTGGCCGGCGAACACGTCGTCGACGGTGACCGCGAACGGCAGAGCCCGGCGCTCGCGGGCCTGGCGCCGCAGGTCGCGGACGAGCGCGCGGAAGGTGCGCGGCGCGGAGGCGTCACCGGGCGGGACCGTCGCCTCCCACGGCTTCAGCCACTCGGCGTTGCGGCGGCGCACCTCGTTCCACGCGCGGGCGTCGCTGGTCGAGAGCGGACGGAGCCCGACCCGGCCGGCACGGAGGTGGACCCGCCAGGCGTTCTCGGGCGCGCGGTTCAGTGGTCGCTCCCGGCGATCTGCTCGACGGCGTGCACGAGCAGCGGGGTGAGCACGGCGAGGCCGTCCTTCACTCCCCCGCGCGAGCCTGGCAGGTTCACGACGAGCGCCTGGCCGCGAACGCCGGCGAGCCCGCGCGACAGCGCCGCGGTGGGGATGCCCTTGCCGACGCCGTACGCCCGGATCGCCTCGGCGATGCCGGGCACCTCCCGGTCGAGCAGCGGCCGGGTCACCTCCGGCGTCAGGTCGGTCGGGGTGAGGCCGGTGCCGCCGGTGGTCACGACGGCGCGGGCACCGTCGTCGACGGCGGCGCGGATGGCGTCGGCGACCGGCTCCCCGTCGGGTACGACGACCGGGCCCGTCACCTCGAAGCCGAGACCGGTCAGCGCCTCGACGATCAGCGGACCGGTGGTGTCCTCGTAGACGCCTGCCGCCGCGCGGTTCGACGCGCAGACGACGGTGGCCTTCACGGCCGGGACCAGTCGCCGGACTTGCCGCCGGTCTTCGACTCCACGCGCACGTCCGTGATGACCGCGGCCTTGTCGACGGCCTTGACCATGTCCACGACGGTCAGCCCGGCCACCGACACGGCGGTCAGCGCCTCCATCTCGACGCCGGTCCGGTCCGTCGTGCGCACCGTCGCGGTGATCTCGACGGCGTCGTCGGTCACGACCAGGTCGACCGTCACGCCGGAGATCGCGAGGGGGTGGCACAGCGGCACGAGGTCGGGGGTGCGCTTGGCGGCCATGATCCCGGCGACCCGCGCGACGCCGAGCGCGTCACCCTTCGGCACGCCCTCGCCGCGCAGCAGCCCGACGACGGTCGGCGACACGAGCACGCGGCCGGTGGCGACGGCCTGTCGCTTGGTGACGTCCTTGGCGGACACGTCGACCATCCGGGCGGCACCGGTCTCGTCCACGTGCGTGAGCCGCTGGTCAGGAGAACCCATCAGAAGTCCCGGTCGAGCACGAGCACCTGCACCTGGCTGCCGCCCGGCACGGACGTGACCTCGGGCGGCACCACGATGAGGGCGTTCGCCTCGGACAGGTCGCCGACGAGGTGCGAGCCGTGCCCGCCGATGGGAGCCACGTGCGCGCCCTTGCCGTCGATCTCGAACTGCGCGCGGACGTACTGCTGACGGCCCGGGATCGACGGGAACCCCTGTGAGCACAGGGCCCTGACCATCGGGCGGCGGTAGGGAAGCCGGCCCATCATCCGGCGGATGGCGGGGACGACGAACACCTCGAACGAGACGTACGACGAGACGGGGTTGCCCGGCAACGTGATGATCGGCGTCGAGTCCTCACCGACGAAGCCGAAGCCCTGCGGCTTGCCCGGCTGCATCCCGACCTCGCCGAAGGAGACGGTGCCGAGCTCGGACAGCACCTCCTTGACCACGTCGTAGGCGCCCTTGGAGACGCCGCCGCTCGTGACCACGAGGTCGGCGCGGACCAGCTGGTCGGACAACGCGTCGCTGAAGTCGCTGGGGTCGTCGGAGACGATGCCGACCCGGTAGGCGATGGCGCCGGCCGAACGGGCAGCCGCCGCGAGCATGTAGGAGTTCGCGTCGTAGACGGAGTCATGGCCCAGCGCAGTGCCGGGCTCCCGGAGCTCCGCACCGGTGGACATGATCACGATCCGCGGGCGGGGGCGCGAGCGGACCTGCGAGCGGCCCACCGACGCCAGCAGCCCGAGCTGACGGGGCCCGAGGATGCTGCCGTCCTCGAGCAGCACGTCGCCGACCTGGACGTCCTCGCCCTTGTGCCGCACGTGCTGGTCGAGCTGCGGGGCCTTGGTGATCCGGACGGAGGCGACCCCGCCGTCGGTCCACTCGACGGGCACGATCGCGTCGGCGCCCTGCGGCACGGGGGCGCCGGTCATGATCCGGACAGCCGTGCCCGGGGAGAGCGCGAAGAGCTTGGTCTGGCCGGCGGCCATCTCCCCCACCACCGGCAGGTGCACCGGGTGGTCCTCCGACGCGGTCACCACGTCGTCGAAGTAGACGGCGTAGCCGTCCATCGCGGAGTTGTCGAAGGCCGGCAGGTCCATGGGAGCGGTGATGTTCTCGCACACGGGGAGGCCGAGCGCCTCGAGCAGCGGCTGGTCGTAGGGGTGGAGCGGCTCGAGCGACTCGACGATGCGCTCGACGTGCTCGTCCACGGTGCTCAGCCGGTCGGTCGGCATGAGGTTGGCAGCCATGGTGTGAACCCTAACCGCCGAGCGTAGCCCCGTCCTCGACGCGCCCGCCGTCGCCCTCGAGGCGTGCCCGGCCGACGACCGTGACGTCCGCGCCGAAGGTCCAGTCCCCCTTCACCACGAGCTCCTCGGCCCTGCGCATGGACGGCACACCGGCCGGGAAGTGCTGGTCGAACTTCCCGACCACCTTGTAGTGACGCGAGTCGAGGTCGACGAACGGCACCGCCTCGACGCCGCCCTCGAGCGCCAGGTGCGCGCTCTCCTCCAGCCGGTAGCAGTCGGACCGCAGCACCAGCAGGTCGTTGGTGGTCTTCACCGGCAGGAAGCGGGCCCGGGTCACCTCGATCAGCGCGGCGTCCTCGAACACCTCGACGGCGGCGCCCATCGCGGACTCGATCTGGATCACCTCGGGGCTCGAGGAGTCGGCCGGGTCGACGGTCTTGGTGTTCTTGATCAGCGCCAGACCGAGCACGCCGTCGCGGCGGTCGAGCTCGTCGCGCATGGCGACCAGGTCGAACCAGAGGTTGTTCGTGGAGCAGTACCGGTGCCGGGACAGGTCGGCCAGCGCCTCCTTGTCCTCGTCGAGCGTCTGGGCGGTCTCGCGCAGCACGATCCGCCCGTCCGACGTACGGCGGGCGAAGTGGCCACCCTTGCGGTCCGACGGCGTACGACGGACCGCCTCGATGGCGAACGGTGCGCCGGACGAGGCGAACCACCCGGCGACCTCCGGGTCCGGTGTCGCACCGAGGTTGTCGGAGTTGGACACGAAGGCCTGGGTGTAGCCGGCCTCGATCAGCCGGTCGAGCAGGCCGCTGCCCCGCAGGGCGGTGTAGAGGTCGCCGTGTCCCGGCGGGCACCACTCGAGGTCGGGGTCCTTCTCCCACGTCACCGGGGTGAGGTCGTCGGCGCGGAGCTTGGGCTCCTTGTTCTGCAGGAAGTCCAGCGGCAGGTCGTCGACCGACAGGTCGTAGTCAGCGAGCGCGGCGCGCGTGTCGTCGGAGGTCCGGAAGCTGTCCATGAAGACCAGCGGCAGGCGGACGTCGTACTCCTGGCGGGCCCACAGCACCTGCCGGGCGATGATGTCGAGGAAGGTCTGCCCGTCGCGCACCTCGAGCAGCGACTTGGCCTGGTCCAGGCCCATCGACGTGCCGAGCCCGCCGTTCAGCTTGATGACCGCGGTGCGGGCGAGGCCCTCGGTGCTGCCGGTCTGCTCGACGTCCGCCAGCGCCGGGATGTCGACGGGCTCGATCGTGGACTCCGGGACCATCCCGGTCTCCCCGCTCTCGACCATCCGGTAGTAGTGCTCGAACACGTCGATGGCGGTCGGGTCCACGCCCGCGTCCGCCATCTTCTGCCGTGCCTGCCGAAGTCCCTCGTCGCTCATGCGCCTGAGGTTATCCAGTCCCGTCAGGGGCATGCGGGTAGCGTCGACTCGTGCACGAAGCCGACGGGTTCGCCGCCCGCAAGACAGCCCTGCGCGACCAGCTCGTCACCACCCGCGGTCGCCGGTCGCTGCTCGAGGTCTCCGAGGGCGCCCGGGCCATCGCCGGGCACCTGGTCGAGACCTCGGAGGTACGTCGCGCGGCGACCGTCGCGGCCTACGTCTCGATCGGCACCGAGCCCGGCACCGGACCGCTGCTCGACGCGCTGACCGCGATGGGCCGGCGGGTGATCCTGCCGGTGGTGCTGCCCGACCTCGACCTCGACTGGGCCGTGTACGACGGACCGGAGAACCTCGCCCGCGCGCGCCGGGGCCTGCTCGAACCGACCGGGGAGCGGCTCGGTCTCGAGGCCGTGGCGACCGCTGACGTGGTGCTCACCCCAGGCCTCGCCGTGGACCGCACCGGGATGCGGCTCGGCCAGGGCGGCGGCTGCTACGACCGGACCCTCGGCCGGGTGCCGGTGGGCACCTTCACCTGCACGCTGCTCTACGACGGCGAGGTGCTCGACGAGGTGCCGGCCGCGCCGCACGACCGACGGGTCACCGCGGTGGTCACGCCCGAGGGCCGGGTTCAGCCGCGGCTTCACGCGCGCCAGCGCGTCTAGGGCCCGTCCTTCTCCGGCCGCATCGTCAGCGTGTCCTTCGCGGCGTCCCGCACCGCGCGGCGCGACGACACCCACGGCAGGGTCTCGCCGTCGACCCACAGCTTCGTCTGGTCGACGTAGTGCGGTGAGAACGCGTGCCCCGAGACGCCGGTGAGGTTCACCCAGCGGGACTTGTCGGGGTCCGCGAGCGAGACCACCATCCGCATCGAGGGCGCGGCGGTCACCCGGTAGTCCTCGCCGGCGGCGTTCCACCCGGTGGCGTCGACGATCTCGCCGCCGCCACCGACCTGGTAGCCGCCGCGGTTGAACAGCCACCGCACCAGCCCGGTGTCGGACTGCCCGAGCGTCTGGTTCTGGAGGTCGAGGCGGTGCTGGTGGCCCCACGTCCAGTCGACGGCCCGCCGTGCCTGGCGACGCACGAGCTCGTCGCGCGCGTCGGCCATCGCCTGCTGGAGGATGTCGTCGCGGGTCTCGATGACGCCGTCGGTGTTGACGTCGTCCCACCAGTGGCTGGTCGGGTCCGCCAGCAGCCGGCGCATCACCTCGAACCACCGGCCGCCGCCGTCCGGCCACGCCGTCGGCTTGCAGCTCGTCGTGGAAGGTGAGTGACAGGGTGTTGCGCCAGACCGCGTTGTAGTACGCCGCGGCCGCGGACCCGGGTGTCTGCCGGTAGTCCCAGCCGTTCAGGAGCCGCTGCCCGCCGGCGAGGTAGTCCGACGGCATGAACACCTTGAGCAGGTAGGGCACGAAGGTCGGCGCGAAGCCGTTGCGGGTGTCGAGCTGGATCCGCGCCATGTCGGCCACGCTCAGCCGGGCCTTGTGCTCGAGCAGGTCGGTGATCCGCTGGCTGCGGTAGCCGTAGGCCCACGAGTCGCCGAGGTAGTAGGGGTACTGCGGTCCGGTGACCGCCTGGTTGGCCGTCGCCACGAAGCCGTCCGACGGGTTCAGCAGGCTCGGCAGCGCCGTGAACGGCACGTACTTCCCGGTCCAGTCGTCGGCCTTGAGCCAGCCGAGCGCCGGGTAGTCGCCGTTGTTCCCCGACTTGCGGATCGGGATCCGGCCCGGCGCCTGGTAGCCGATGTTGCCGGCGCGGTCGGCGTAGACGAGGTTCTGCGCCGGCACCGCGAAGTCGGCCGCGCCCGCCTTGAAGCTCTGCCAGTCGGTGGCCTTGTCGAACTCGAACACGGCGTCGGCGGTGTTGCTGGGCGTGAGCGCCGTCCAGGCGATCGAGACGGCGTAGCCGTTGCCGCGCTCGGGTGCGCTGTCGCCGGCCGGCGCGTTCGCACCGACCGTGCTCAGCTGGGTCGAGACGTCGGACAGCAGCGGGCCGTGCCGGGTGGAGCGGACCGTGAACCGGAACGGCTTCGACCGTCCGTGGACCTTGATCTCCTCGTCGCGCATCCCCAGCGGGCGCTGCTTCCCGTCGTACCGGTAGGTCTTGCCCTCGACCTTCTCGAGGTAGAGGTCGAGGACGTCCGGGCCGAGGTTCGTGAACCCCCACGCGATCTGCTGGTTCTGACCGATGACCACCCCGGGGAACCCGGAGAAGGTGAAGCCGGAGACGTCGAACGGGCAGTCGGTCGACAGGGTCGTGCAGTGCAGACCCATCTGGTACCAGACGCCTGGCAGCGACACCCCGAGGTGCGGGTCGTTGGCCAGGATGGGCTTGCCGGTCGTGGAGTGGTCGCCGTCGACGACCCAGGCGTTCGAGCCGATGCCGTCCGCGCTCTGGCCGGCGCCCTTGAGCATCGACGGCATCCCCTTGAGCGTGGCGTCGACGCGGCGGAGGGCACGGTCGGCGGCGGGGTCGAGCGGCGGCCGGGACGGCTTGCGGGTGCCGCCGTTGGTGGCGTTCTGCTCGAAGACCTTGTCGACGACGGCGCCCTGGTCGACGATCGGACGGTGCCGGTCGTAGGGGTACGGCGGGAACAGCTCGTCGATCTCCTCGGGGGTGCGCGACCCCGACATGAGGCCGCGCTGGATCTCGTCCTCCATGTTGCCGCGCAGGTCCCACGCCATCGCCTTGAGCCAGGCGACCGAGTCGGCCGGCGACCAGTCCTCGACCTGGTAGTCCTTGTTCTGCAGCCCGAGCACGGCGTACTCCAGCGACATCTCGGACGGCGAGTGCGTGCGGATGTAGGCGTTGACGCCGTCGCTGAACGCCTGGAGGTAGGCCTGCGTCTCCGGGCTCAGCCGCGACAGCTCCTGCTCGGCGACCCGGCGCCAGCCCATCGTCCGGATGGTCTTGTCCGAGTCGAGCGTGCTCTCCCCGAACATCTCCGACAGCCGGCCGGCGGTGAAGTGCCGGCGCACGTCCATCTCGAAGAACCGGTCCTGTGCCTGCACGAAGCCCTGCGCGTAGAACAGGTCGTGGCTGGTGCCCGCGTAGATCTGCGGGATGCCGTGGTCGTCGCGCAGCACCTCGACCTTGCCGTCGAGCCCGGGCAGGGACACGTCCCCGTCGGTCTGGGGGAACGAGTCGCGCACCACCACGGCGCCGGCCACGAGGGCCGCGACCAGCAGCAGGACGACCACCCCGACGCCGTACGTCGACCAGCGACCCCACCGCGGCCACGAGCGGAACCCGCCGGACGCTGCGGGCGTCGCCCGGCTGCTGGCGGCGGAAGGGGTCTCGGACACGGCGGACATTGTGCCGGGTGACGATTCGTCGCTCGCGACCGCCACGTCCCAGCAAGTTCCCGGGAAGTTTGCGAAAGGTGGCGGTGTTGGGATACTTGGCAGTCGAACCCCGAGAGTGCCAGCTCGCCCGGGGCTCATGACACCAGTGGAGGATCCGTTGCCCACCTACCAGTACGCCTGCACCGAGTGCGGCCACGCGTTCGAGCAGTTCCAGAGCTTCACCGACGACGCCCTGACCGTCTGCCCGGAGTGCGAGGGCCGGCTGCGCAAGGTGTTCAACGCGGTGGGCGTGGTCTTCAAGGGCTCGGGCTTCTACCGCACCGACAGCCGCGCCGACGGCAAGTCCTCCACCACCACCTCCGCCTCGACGTCCGACTCCTCCTCCGGTGAGAAGAAGTCCGAGACCAAGACCGAGACGAAGAGCACGCCGACGAAGTCGGACTCCACCAGCGCCGCCTGACCGGCCCCTGGCCGGCCCCGACCGGGCCTGTGGACAGCGACCGACGCCTGCGCGCCGATCTTCCTAGCCTGGGTCGATGCCCCGGCTCGCCGCGTCCCGCCCGCCCACCTCATCCCTGGCCCGTGTGCGCCGCCGGCTCAGGCGCGCCGTCCTGGCCCGCCGGCGACCGTTGGCGGCGGTCTGCGCCGCCGTCGCGGTCGTGGCCACCCTGCAGGCGAACGCCGCGCCACCCCCTCCACGCGTCCCCGTGCTGACGGCCGCGCACGACCTCCCCGCCGGAGCGGTGCTGCGGCCGGACGACCTGACCCGCACCCCGTTCGACCCGGCCAGCGTGCCGACCGGCGTGCTCGGCGGCGCGGCGCAGGCCGTCGGCCGCACCACGACCACCCCCGTGCGCGCCGGTGAGCCGCTCACCGGCGCCCGGCTGCTGGCCGCGTCGTTGCTCGACGGCTACCCGGGGCTGGTGGCCGTCCCGGTGCGGATCGGCGACCCCGGCGCCGTACGCCTGCTCCGGGTCGGCGACCGGGTGGACCTGCTGGCGGCCGACCCGCAGGGCGAGCAGCCGGCCCGCACCGTCGGGCGGGACGTGCCGGTGCTGGCGATCCCCCGGACAGGCGACGAGTCACCCGGGATGACCAACGGCGCCCTGGTGGTGCTCGGGCTGGCCGACGGCGAGGCCGCCACCGTTGCCCAGGCTGCGGTCGCGTCGTTCCTCTCGGTGGTGCTCACCCACTAGCGTGCGTTCCGAACTTCACCAAATCGGAACTTCGGAGGGACAGCGTCATGCTCAAGGGCTTCAGGGACTTCATCACGCGCGGCAGCTTGATCGAGCTGGCGGTCGCGTTCATCATCGGCGCCGCCTTCGCGACCGTGATCAAGACGTTCACCGACGTCCTCATGGGCTTCATCGGCAAGGTCGGGGGGCAGCCCAACTTCGGCAAGGTCACCCTCGCCGGCGTGAACGTGGGGCTGTTCATCAACGCCGTGATCTCCTTCCTCATCGTCGCGGCGGTGATCTACTTCTTCGTCGTCACGCCCTACAACAAGCTCCAGCAGCGCATCTCCCAGGGTGAGGAGCCCGCTCCCCCGGCCGCGGACATCGCGCTGCTCACCGAGATCCGCGACCTGCTCGCCGGCCGTCCGAGCACGTCGACCGTCGAGATGGATCGGGGCGGGGCTGAGCTGACCCGCGGGTGACCCCCCGGGCGGCCGGCACCCGGCTCGCCGGGTGCTGGCTGCTGCTGTGCGCGGGACTCCTCGCGGTCGGGTGGCTGCTCACGCACCCGCTGTCCCGCTCGGTCGGTGGACCCGAGAACGACCTGTCCCGCTGGGTCGAGAACCACCGCACACCCGCGCTCGACCACGTCGCCGCGCTGGGCACGCTGCTCGGCGACACCGTCCTCGGCATCGTGACACTGCTGGTGCTCGGCGCCGGCTTCGCCTGGTGGCGGCGCCACCACCTGCCGTTGCTGCTCGTCACCCTCGTGTACGTCGGCCTGCTCGCGGCCTACCTCGTGACCACCCATCTCGTGCCCCGGGACCGGCCGCCGGTGGAGATCCTCGACAAGGGGCTCGTGCCCGACCACAGCTTCCCGTCCGGCCACACGATGACGTCGACGGCGGTCGTCGGGTGCCTGCTGCTGCTCCTGCACAGCTACGCGCCGCAGCACCTGCGGTGGGCGCGGCTGCTGGTGGTGGTCCCGGTGCTGACGATGCTGAGCCGGGTCTACCAGGGCGCGCACCACGTCTCGGACGTGCTCGCCGGCCTGGTGACCGCGCTGGTGTGGCTCGCGCTCGTCGCTGGCGTGCTGCTGCGGGACCGCTCCCGCTGAGTGCTCAGCCGTGGTGCGGGGGCACCTGGCGACGGAACCACTCGTCGCTGCCCTCGCGGGGCTCGCGCTCGCTCCAGCCGTCCCCGCGCTCGTCGCTGGTGCCCTCGGGGAGCACCTCGCCGAACACCGTGGCGCGACGACGGCGACGCTCGGCGTCGGACAGCGGCTGCTCCTCGTCGCGAGCCGGCTGGTCCTGACGGTCCGGCTCGGCGCTCATCGCAGCGACCCGGTCGGGTGCAGCGTCTCGAACCAGGTGGAGTCGAACTTGGCCCGCGACGGCAGTCCAGCCGGTCGTCGACGTGAGCTTCTCGGAGCTGACCCGCAGCGAGCGGGCCAGGGGCTCGAGCCGGGCGCCGCCGACCCTGCGCATGAGGGGTCCCATGAAGTCGATGGTCTCGCGCCCGGCCTGGGCGGCGAAGCCGGCCACCATCTCGAACCGGCGGACCGGTTCGGCGCCGACGTTGTAGGTGCCGCTGGGAGCGCCGAGCGCGGCGGCCACGGCGGGCCCGAGGTCGGCGGTGTGCACGACGTGCGCCCAGCCCTCCGGCGAGCCGAGCCCGATCGGGTGGCCGTGCTCGATGGAGCGGAGCTGGAAGCGGGTCATCGGGTCGTCGCCGACGATCGTGCCGAAGCGGAGGACGACGCCGGTGCGCGAGCCGCAGGCGTAGTCCTGCACGTGCGACTCGCCGACCGAGGCGGGCTCGGTGGCCCGGGTGATCTCGACCGGCGAGTCCTCGCGGACCCACTCGTCACCCTGGTCGGCGTAGACGAACGACACGCTCTCCTGCACGACCCTGCGCACCCCGGCGTCGCGCGCGGCGGCCACCACGCGTCGTACGCCGTCGGTGCGGAGCCGGTCGTTGACGCGCCAGGCGGAGCGACGCAGGGCAGCGAGGCCGACCGGGACGTGGGTGGCGAAGTTGCAGACCGCGTCAGCGCCCTCGAACATCGCGACGAGACCGTCGTGGTCCTGCAGGGAGGTGCGGGCCGCGGTGGCACCGAGGCCGTCGAGGAGCCGGGCCTTCTCGGGGGTCCGGGCGAGGCCGACGACGTCGTGGCCGGCGCCGACGAGGTGCGGCACGACCGAGGTGCCGATGACACCCGTCGCCCCGATCACGGCAACCCTCACACGAGGTCCTTTCGACGTCCCGGTTGGCCCCCCGGCCCGAGCCTGAGCCGCGCGGACGGACCAGCGGGCGGCATGCTGACGGGGACAGTGTCCGATAACGGACTGGTAACAGCAAGCCGAGCGAGACGCGTCACCGTTAAATCTCCGACCGGGACGTCCGCTCAGCGAACGATCCGCTCGATCCCGGTGGATCTGCCGGAAGACGCGGTCCAGACCGCGGTCAGGTCCGGATCAACGCAGCGAGGCGTACAGGTCGACCGTCTGCTGGGCGATGGCGTCCCAGGCGAAGGACGTCACGGCCCGCTCCCGGCCGGCCCGGCCGAACCGGGCGGCGAGCTCCGGGTCCCCGGCCAGCCGGTTGACGCCCTCGGCGATGGCGCGCTCGAAGCCGGCCGCGTCGTCGGGGTCGTAGTGCACCAGCAGGCCGGTCTCGCCGTCCTGGACGACCTCGGGGATGCCGCCGACGTCGCTGGCGACGACGGCCGTCTCGCACGCCATCGCCTCGAGGTTCACGATGCCGAGCGGCTCGTAGACCGACGGGCACAGGAAGGCGAGCGCACCGGTGAGCACCTGCCGGACCTCGTCGCGCGGAAGCATCTCGGAGACGACGAAGACACCGTCCCGCTCCGCCTTCAGGTCGGCGATCAGCCCGTCGGTCTCGGCCTTGAGCTCCGGCGTGTCGGCGGCGCCGGCGAGCAGCACGATCTGCAGGTCCCGGTCGAACGCGAGCCCGGCCCGCAGCAGGTGCGGCACGCCCTTCTGCCGGGTGATCCGGCCGACGAAGGCGACGTACGGACGGGTCAGATCGACCCCGATCCGCTCGAGCACCGTGGTCTCCGGGTCGGGGCGGTAGAAGTCGGTGTCGATGCCGTTGTAGACGACGTGCAGCCGGGACTCGTCGAGGGCCGGGTAGCTGCTGAGGATGTCGGCCTTCATGCCGTTGCTGACCGCGACCACCGCGTCGGCCGCTTCGTAGGCCGTCCGCTCGGCCCATGAGGAGATCCGGTAGCCGCCGCCGAGCTGCTCGGCCTTCCACGGCCGCTGCGGCTCGAGGCTGTGCGCGGTGACGACGTGGGGTACGTCGTACAGCAGCTTGGCCCAGTGGCCGGCCATGTTGGCGTACCACGTGTGGGAGTGCACGACGTCGACCGAGCCGGCCGCACCGACGGCCGCGGTCATCGCGATGTCGGTGGAGAGCACCTGCAGCGCGGAGTTCGCGCCGAGCAGCCGGTCCTCCTTCTCCGTGTGCGCGGTGGCGCCGTCACGCGGCTCCCCCATGCAGTGCACGTCCACGTCGATCAGCCGGCGCAGCTCGCGCACCAGGAAGTCGACGTGGACACCGGCGCCGCCGTACACGTCGGGCGGGAACTCACGGGTCAGGATCGCTGCGCGCATGGAAGGAACCTAGTCCTTCCTGGGACCGCTGCCCTAGGGTCGTCGCTGGAGGGCGTCGAACGGCGCTGCGAGGTTCCGAGGCGGACGGGAGCGGACTCATGCCGAAGGTGCTGGCGATCGTCCTGGCGGGCGGCGAGGGCAAACGACTCATGCCACTGACCCTGGACCGGGCCAAACCAGCCGTGCCGTTCGGCGGCAGCTACCGGCTGATCGACTTCGCGCTGTCCAACCTGGTGAACGCGGGCTACCTGCGGTGCGCGGTGCTGACGCAGTACAAGTCGCACAGCCTCGACCGGCACATCTCGGTGACCTGGCGGATGTCGACGCTGCTCGGCAACTACATCACCCCGGTGCCGGCCCAGCAGCGGCGCGGGCCGCAGTGGTACCTCGGCAGCGCCGACGCGATCTACCAGTCGATGAACCTCATCAACGACGCGCGACCGGACATCATCGTGGTGTTCGGTGCCGACCACGTCTACCGGATGGACGCCTCGCAGATGGTGCAGGCGCACATCGACACCGGGGCGGGCGTGACGGTCGCCGGCATCCGGGTGCCGCGCAAGGAGGCCTGGCAGTTCGGCGTGATCAAGACCGGCGCCGACGGGGTGACCATCGAGGAGTTCCTGGAGAAGCCGGCCGACCCGCCGGGCCTGGTCGACTCCCCGGACGAGTCGTTCGCCTCGATGGGCAACTACGTGTTCAGCGCCGACGCGCTCGTCGAGGCGCTCGAGCGGGACGCCGCCAACCCGGGCTCGCGTCACGACATGGGCGGCGACATCATCCCGATGCTGGTCGAGCAGCAGCAGGCCTGCGTCTACGACTTCAAGCGCAACGTGGTGCCCGGTGCGACCGACCGGGACCGCGACTACTGGCGGGACGTGGGGACGCTGGAGTCCTACCACGAGGCGCACCTCGACCTGGTGTCCGTGGAGCCGGTCTTCAACCTCTACAACACCGACTGGCCGATCTTCACCTCGCACCCGCAGCTGCCCGGCGCCAAGTTCGTCGAGAACGCCTTCGCCCGCGACACGATCGTCTGCGGAGGCTCGATCGTCTCCGGCGCCAACGTGGACAGCACGGTGATCGGCACCAACGTGTACGTCGGAGCGGGCGCGAAGGTCGAGCGGAGCGTCGTCTTCGACAACGTCACGATCGGTCGCGGGGCGATCGTCCGCAACGCGATCCTCGACAAGAACGTCATCGTCCCGGACGGCTGCGTCATCGGCGTCGACCACGACGAGGACCGGCGACGCGGGTTCACCGTCAGCGAGAACGGCGTCGTCGCGCTGGCCAAGGACCAGGTGGTCATCCCCTGAGCAGCCGGTCGCGGTAGCGCGGCAGCACGACCGGGTTCTGCTCGGCGACCCGGTCCATCGACGTGACCACGTTGCGCAGGTTCATCAGCAGCGCGCCGTACTCCGGCCAGTGCCGGGCCGACAGCTCCTCGGTGCTCAGGTCGTGGGCGAGCTGGTTGAGGTCGGCGCGCACCTGGGTGACCCGGACCGAGTCGGGCACGCCGATCGCCTCGCCGGCCTCGCGCAGCAGCGACAGCCAGCGGTCGCGGAAGACCGGCTCCCAGTCGTGGACCGCCTCGAGGCTGTGCCCGAGCGAGCGGGCCATGCTGCGGGACTCGGCGACGGCCTGCTCGTTGTCGCGCAGGATCTGCTCGAACACGTCGGTGACCCGGACCCCGGCAGCCGCGCGGCGCGGGTTGAGCCGGCCGCTCTCCTTGGCCTGCCGGAGCAGCGCCCACGCGTGGTCGATGTCCTCGTCGAGGTCCCGCGTGCGGTCGACCCAGGCGGTCACCTGGTCGTCGCCGCACGGGCCCCGGAGCTCCTCGGCCATGTCACGCAGCAGCTCGCCGACGCCGTCGTCGATCGCGTCGATGGCCTTGGCCGCGGAGTGGTCCTGGAGCGGTGGCCACACCAGGAAGTTGACGAGGAGGCCCACCACGATGCCGATGGACGTGTCGAAGAGCCGGTCCAGCAGCACCGCGTCCCGGGTGCTGAACCCGGTGGTCAGCACGACCAGCCCGGTCGCGGCGACCGCCGTGGTCTCCTCCCGGAAGAACCGCGTCGCGCCGATCCCGAGACCGACCACGAGCAGGACCGACACCGCGACCGCGTCCAGCCCGATCAGGTTCCCCACCGCCCAGGCGAGCAGCACCCCGAGCACCGCGCCGGCCACCTGGCGCAGGCCGCGCGAGAAGGTGCGGTAGACCGTGGCGTGCACGACCAGCAGGGCTGCCCAGGGCGCCAGGAAGGACTGCGGCAGCTCGAACACGCGGGCCGCGAGCAGCCAGGCGATCACCGCGGCGACCACGGTCTTCACCAGCTGGAGCCACTCGGTCCACCGCACCGGGTCGTGCAGCACATCGCGCAGGTGCGCGGGCAGCGTGGAGCGCCAGGACGTGACGGACATTCCCGGCGGTACCCGTCGCCGCAGACCCCGAAACGGGAGTTTGCCCTCGCTGAGGACGGTTACCGGGACGGCGTCGCAGCCGAGTCCACGACCCAGGAGGGGACCATCCATGACCGAGAACACCCTGCAGGGCAAGACGATCGCGTTCCTGGTCGCCAGCGAGGGCATCGAGCAGGTCGAGCTGACCGAGCCCTGGAAGGCGGTCCAGGACGCCGGCGGCACCCCGAGGCTGCTCGCGCCGGAGTCCGGCGAGGTGCAGGCGTTCCACCACCTCGACAAGGCCGACACCTTCCCGGTCGACGAGGTCGTCGCCGACGCCGACCCGATGTCCTACGACGCCCTGGTGCTGCCGGGCGGGGTGGCCAACCCCGACGCGCTGCGCACCGTCCCGGCAGCGGTGAACTTCATCCGGTCGTTCCACGAGTCCGGCAGGACCGTCGCGGCCATCTGCCATGCACCCTGGTCGCTCGTGGAGGCCGACGTGCTGCGCGGCCGGACGCTCACGTCGTGGCCGAGCCTGCAGACCGACATCCGGAACGCCGGCGGCACGTGGGTGGACGAGGAGGTCGTCGTCGACGGCAACCTGGTGACCAGCCGCAAGCCCGACGACCTGCCGTCGTTCAACAAGAAGCTCGTGGAGATGGTCGCGGGCTGAGGCGCCACGGGGACCGCTCCCACCAGCGGGGGCTTCTGCCTGCGGTCCGGCGTTGACTGTGAAACGGTGTGACCGTCATGTCTCCCGCGAAGGACAACGAGAAGGTGCCCGCCAGACGGCGGGTGCCTCAACAGGTGCGCAGCCGCGACCGCGTGGAGCGGATCCTCGAGGTGGCCGCCGAGATCGTCGTCGACAAGGGCGTCGAGGGGGTCACCACCCGGGCGATCGCCGCCGGGGCGGAGCTGCCGGTCGCCTCGCTCTACCAGTACTTCGCGGACAAGGAGGCGGTCCTGCTCGCCCTCGTCGAGCGGGACATCGCCGAGATGGACGCCCAGATCGAGGAGGACCTCGCGTCGCTCACCGTGCTGAGCGTGCGGAGCATGGTCGAGACGACCATGCGGGCGTTCGTGAAGGTCTACCACCGGCGGCCGTCGTTCGTGGTCATCTGGTTCCGCGGCCGCACCAACGTCGCCGTCCAGGAGTTCGTGCGGGCGCACAACCGGCGGATGGCCCGCGACCTGTTCCAGATCGCCCGGTCGGCCGGGATGGTGGTCGAGGGGTCGGACGGGTTGTACGCCGAGCTCGCCGTCGAGGTGGCCGACCGGATCTTCCAGCTCGCCTTCGAGAGCTCGCTCACCGGCGACCCCCACCTGATCGACGAGGGCATCGCGCTGGTGACGGCCTACCTGGAGACGCACGCGACCCCGGCCGGGATCGCGGGAGTGCCGGTCCGCTAGGACCGGCCGTCACGTCACGCCGTCAGGCGCAGAGGCCGTTCTCCTGGGCCCGTGCCGCGGCCGCCGCAGCGGCCTCGGACTCCGACTGCGAGGGGCTCGAGCCCTGGCTCGGGCTGGAGCCGCCCGACGGGCTCTGGCTGGGCTTCGGGCTCGCCCCGCCGGAGGGCTTGCCGGCCGCGGTGGTGACCTCGTCGGCGAAGCGCTTGCTGATCGGCATGTCCATCCGGACGCGGTACCACAACCGGTTGGCGCCGGGCGCCCACTCGAGCCGGTTCGGGTCCGGCTCGTAGGCCTTGAACGGCACGGTGAGGAACTGGATGTGGTCGAGCCCGATGCCCTTGAGCGACTTGGCCAGGCTGCCCAGCTTGTTGAGGCTGGACAGGCCGGTGTCGGTGGTCAGCGACTTGGTGGCCGCGTCGAGGAACCTCACCAGCCGGACCGGGTTGACCAGGGTGCCGGCGGAGACCGCCTTGTTGGCCATCGAGGCCAGGAACGTCTGCTGACGCTTCATCCGGCCGATGTCGCCGTTGTCGGAGATGCTGTGCCGCACGCGCACGTAGTCGAGCGCCCGCTGGCCCTTCACGTCGTAGGTGCCGGCCGGCAGGTAGATGTGACCGGTGGTGTCGTTGACCTCCTTGGGCACGCAGACCTCGACGCCGCCGAGGGCGTCGACCATCTTGCGGAACCCGTTGAAGTCGATGACCACGAAGTGGTTGATCCGGATGTTCGTGAGCTCCTCGACCGTCTTCACGGTGCAGGCCGGGCCGCCCACGGCGTACGCCGCGTTGAACATGCTCAACCCGCCCGGGTCGGTGCCCTGGCCGTCCTTGCGCTCGCACGAGGGACGCTTGACCATCGCGTCGCGGGGCAGGCTGACGCCGTACGCCAGCTTCCGGTCGCCGGAGATGTGCAGCAGGATCGTGGTGTCGGACAGGCCCGGGGTGTCGCCGCCGATGTGACCGGTCTGCCCCTGACGGGTGTCGGAGCCGAGCAGCAGGATGTTCAGCGGCTTCTGCGGGGTCTTGGCCTTGACCTCGGTCGGGCGGTCGGTGCCGAGGGCCGAGGTGATGTCGATGCCGGTGATGTTGTTGTTGAGATGCCGGTAGACGAAGAACCCACCGGTCAGCACCACGACAAGGACCGCTGCCACGGTGGTGGCTACGGCCTTGATGATGCGGTGCCGGGGCACCTGGTCACGGTGTCGAGGTGTGTCAGACAAGTAGTGGTCCAGCGGTCGGCGTTCGGTAGGCGGACGAGGTCGGCACGCCGAAGCGGCGCGTCCAGCCTAGTCGAGCACCGCGTGGCCCGAGCCGGGGTCGGCCCAGTGCCCTCCCCCAGCGCGGCACAACTTCCCATGATGCCAAAAGTCCGGGTCCGACCGCGAATCGTGACGGGTGTCCGTCAGGTGGCGGTCACCGTGCGAGCAGTGTCCGCAGGGTGTCGACCTCCGCCTGCTGCCCCTCGATGATCAGGTCCGCCATCGCGACCGCCTGGGCGTGGTGCCGGACCATGTCGGTCGCGCACGAGACGTCAGCGTCGTTGGTCGGGTCCTCCGCACGCTGCCACCAGCAACGCGGTCACGACGGCGAGGGCGCGCAGGACGAGGCGGGGCCTCACAGCGCGTAGATGCGGGACTCCCAGGGCTGGAGGTCCAGCCCGTCGGTCTCGTCGTGGGTGGCCAGCAGGACCTTCGCCGCCACCACGTCAGGTACGTCGTCCGGGGCCACCGTCACGGTCCCGGACGAGCAGTTCGCGAGCACCAGCAGCGAGTCGTCGCCGAGCGTGCGGGTGAACGCCCACACCTGCTCGTGGTCGGGCAGCAGCAGGTCGAACCGGCCCTCGACGACGACCGGGTTGTCGTGCCGCAGCTCGATCAGCTTGCGGAAGTGGTGGAACACCGAGTCCGGGTCGGCCACCGCGGCGGCGGCGTTGATCTCGTCCTTGTTCGCGGTCGCGGGCAGCCACGGCGTACCCGTCGTGAAACCGGCGTGCTCGGAGTCGTCCCAGTGCATCGGGGTGCGCGCGTTGTCGCGGCTCTTGACCGACAGCGACTCGAGGACGGCCTCGAGCTCGAGGCCGAGGCTCATCGCGTCGGCGTGGTAGTTGACCGACTCGATGTCGCGGTACTGGTCGATCTCCGTGAAGCCGGTGTTCGTCATGCCGAGCTCCTCGCCCTGGTAGACGTACGGCGTGCCGCGGTGCAGGTGCAGCACGGTCGCGAGCGTCTTGGCGGAGGCGACCCGGTGCTCGGGGCTGTCGTCGCCGAAGCGGGAGACGGCCCGGGGCTGGTCGTGGTTGTCGAGGTACAGCGAGTTCCAGCCCGTCTCGGCGAGACCGCGCTGCCAGGTGTCGAGGTTCGCCTTGAGCCGCGGCAGGCGGCGGGGCCTTCAAGCGCCCACTTGCCGCGGCCGGGCTGCTCGTCGAGGCCGACGTGCTCGAAGGTGAAGACCATGTCGAGCTCGCGGCGCGACGGGGTCGGTGACGTCGCGGGCCAGCTCCACGGTGCTGCCGGGCATCTCGCCGACCGTCAGCAGGTGCTGGTCGGTCGAGGCCGACCTCGCGGTTCATCTCCTGGAGGAACTCGTGCAGCCGCGGACCGTTGAGCACCGACTTCTCCGAGGCAGGGCCGTAGCGTGCGCCCCTCGGCGACCTCGCCGTCGGGCAGCGTCGGGTCCTTGGAGATCAGGTTGATGACGTCCATCCGGAAGCCGTCGACACCGCGGTCGACCCACCACCGCATCATCGCGTAGACGGCCTGGCGGACCTCCGGGTTCTCCCAGTTCAGGTCCGGCTGCTTCTTGCTGAAGATGTGCAGGAAGTACTCGCCGCTGCGCTCGTCGTACTCCCAGCCGGGGCCGGAGAACACCGAGGCCCAGTTGTTCGGCTCGGCGCCGGGCGTGCCGGGCTCGTGCCCCTCGCGGGCCGGGCGCCACCAGTACCAGTCCCGCTTCGGGGACGCCGGGTCGCGCGACTCCTGGAACCACGCGTGCTCGTCCGAGGTGTGGTTGACCACGAGGTCCATGACCAGCTTCATGCCGCGCTCGTGGCAGCCGGCGATCAGCTCGTCGAGGTCGGCCAGCGTGCCGAACAGCGGGTCGACGTCCTGGTAGTCGCTGATGTCGTAGCCGTTGTCGTCCATCGGCGAGGCGTACACCGGGGACAGCCACAGCACGTCCACGCCGAGCCGCTGGAGGTAGTCCAGCCTGGCGGTCATCCCGGGGATGTCCCCGATCCCGTCACCGTTGCTGTCCATGAACGAGCGCGGGTAGATCTGGTAGACGACGGCCGACTTCCACCAGCCGGCGGGGCGAGCATCCGATGTCATGCGCCTCAGCCTTCCACAGCGGGCCCCGAGCCGAGGCCGGAGAGTCGGCGGCCGCGCGGCCGTGGTGGTGCCCGCTGCGTTGACGGGCACGGCCTACTGTCGGACACGTGCTGATCACCAACCACGTCCTGGCCGGTGCGCTGATCGGCACCCTCTCCCCGGGCCGGTGTCCGCGTTCGCCGCCGGGGTCGTCTCGCACTTCGTGATGGACGCCGTCCCGCACTGGGGCGGCTACGACATCCACGACGTGCTCCATGTCGCCGTGGTCGACGGGCTGGTCGGCGCGACGGCCCTCGCGCTCGTCGCTCGTGCGGCGCCGCGCGACCGCCGTACCCGGATCGTCGCGGGAATGCTCGGCGCCGCCGCCCCCGACACCGACAAGCCGTGGGACGTGTTCGTCGGCGGGTCGCCGTTCCCGGCCTCGTTCGACCGCTTCCACGCCAGGCTCCAGCGCGAGTCGCGGCGGCGGCTGCCGCAGGAGTTCCTGGTCGCCGCGGCCGGCGCCCTCGTCGTACGGCGCGCCCTCCGGACCCGCTGACCGAGAAACCTGGGATCCTCTCTCAACCTGGCCGTGCCCGGGAGCCTCCTCACTCCTGACACGACCGACCCGAGGGGGACCGCATGGCAGCCGGAGAGCTGACCTTCGACGAGTTCATGGCCGCACGGTGGGGGCCGCTGTTCCGCACGGCGTACCTGCTCACCGGCGAGCGCCACGACGCCGAGGACCTGCTGCAGACCGCGCTCGCGCGGACCTGCGTGCGCTGGGGCTCCATCCGCGACAAGGGCGCGGCCGACGCGTACGTGCGCCGCGCGATGGTGCACCTCGCCCAGCGGCAGTGGAAGCGCCGGGGCCGGGAGGTGGTCCGCGAGCACCTGCCCGAGGAGGCGCACGACCACCTCGGGATGCGGGCCGACCACCTCGCGCTGTGGGCGGAGATCCGCAAGCTGCCGACGCGGATGCGCGCCACGCTCGTGCTCCGCTACTTCGAGGACCTGTCCGTGGAGGCGACCGCGCGCGAGCTCGGCTGCTCCGAGGGCGCGGTCAAGAGCCAGACCCACCACGCCCTGCGCCGGCTGCGCGCCGCGCTCCCGGCGCTCGAGCTCTCCGAGGAGCTGTCATGACCCACGACGTCCGCGAGACCCTCCACGAGGTCGCCGCCGGCACCACCCCTCCCCCGGTCGACGAGGTCGCCTTCCGCTCGCTCGTGCGGCGCGCACGTCGCCGCCGGGCGTCCACCCGGCTGGCGGTCGCCGGTGCAGCCGCCGCGAGTGTCGCCGCGGTGGCGGCCTGCTGGCGCTCCCCCTGGGTACGTCGGACCGGGCCGACGTCGCACCGGCGGACGGCGACCGGACCGCCGTGCGCGCCGGGCCGGCTGCACGAGCCGGTGTACCTCACCCGCGGCGGCGGCCGGCTCCTCGCCCTCGACCCGAACGGCGTGACCCACGACCTGCACTTCTCCTCCGAGGGCATCGTCGGCTTCAACACCGAGTTCGCCCTGGTGCTCGACCGCGACAGCCACATCGTCCGCTTCGACGCCGACTCCGGCGGCGAGGGCCCGGACGGCACGTGGACCTTCACCCGCGGCACGACCCCGGTTCCGTTCACCGTCGGCAGTGCCGCGATGTCGGCCGACGGTCGCTGGCTCGCGGTGACCAACCTGCGCGGCGACCTGGTGCGCTACGACCTCAAGGCCGGCACGCGTTCGGTCGACCACGTGGGCGGCGACCCGTCTGTCGTCGACGTGGCCGCGGCCGGGACCCTGGTGATGTCCGACGGCGACCTGACGCTGCGCACCGACGACGGCGAGACGGTTCTGGCCGAGCACAACAACGGCTACTCCGCCTCGCTGGCCGGCGACCGGATCTCCGTGCCGGACGACGAAGGGCGCACGCACGTCTACGACCTGGCCGGCGACAAGGTCGCCACACCCCAGGGTCACGGCGTGCTGTCCCCCGACGGCCAGGTGTTGCTGGCGATCCGCGCCGCGCGCAACGACGTGACGAGCGTGTGGCAGTGGACGCCGAAGGAGGAGCACGAGCTGCCCGGCGTCGTCGGCTACGCGTCTGACGTGCGGTGGGTCGACGAGGACACCGCGCTGGTCACGACCTTCCAGGACCTGTGGGTGTGCGAGACGTTGGACCGCTCGTGCGGACGCCTCACCCTCGGCGGCACCGGGGACATCCGCATCAGTCGCTGATCGGGTTGTGCGCCGTCGTACCGTGGGCGTCTCGCGACTCGGGGCGGGGACCATGCGACGGCTCACGGCTGCCCTGCTGGCACTGCTAGGACTGCTCGCGCTGGCCGGATGCTCGAACGGCGCGGGACACCATCTCGCTCGGGCAGCGCCGGTCGCGGCGTTCCTGAAGCGTGGCGTCGGCTGCACGAAGGTCGCCGACACCTTGGTCACCCAGCGCCTCGCGGCCCGTCCGACCCTGCTGCAGCCCGACGTGCCTGTCGACAAGTTCTTCACGAGGTACGACGGATGGGCCGGCGCCACCACATCGCTCGGCTCGTCGTGGTCGGTCGTCGCCCGACGTGGCGCCCAGGTCACCCTGACCACCGTCTACGTCCCTGACCTCGGCGGCGACCTCGCCACCGTGGACCCGGCCACCCGCGACGCGATGCTCGCCTACCTCGGCGGCAAGAACGCCCGGCTCGTCCGCGCGGCCTTCAGCCACGACGCCCTGAGGCGTTAGCGCCGATCCACGGTCGCGTGCAGCTCAGGAGTGCGAGTCCGCCGGGAAACGCTCGATGGACTGGATGGGTGACGACACCCGGTAGTGCGCGCGGCCGGCTGGGTCGTCAGGGTCGTCGAACCACACGAACGACCGCTGTCCCAGACGCGGCCACCACTCGACCATGGTGATGCGGTGCGGGACCCCGTCGCACTGGAAGGACTGGCTCGCCGAGCTCGGCACCCGCATGTAGGTGCCGGCGTCGAGGTCCCACACGTGACGAGACTTGTGGGACCGGACCAGCCATCGGCCGCCCAACCCTTCCCTGATCTCGGTCACCACCTGGGTCGCGAGCTCCAGCGCGCGGGTGACGTGGCGTTGTCTGCGCTCGAGGGCGATGGCGTAGACCTCGGTGACGGCTGCCACCAGCATCCGGCCGACGAGGAGTGCCGGCACCCCCCAGACGCTCCACAGCAAGCCGGCCAGCACCGGCGCCACGATGTCACCCGCGTCCTCACCGGAGGTGAGGAAGCCCATGACCCGGGCCCGATTCTTGCGGTCCCGCCCGGAGACCTCGGCCATCAGGGATCCCCAGGCGGGACGGAACGCGGCCTTGCCCAGGTCGTCCAGGCTCTTGCCGACCCAGACCCCTGCCAGGGTCGGTGAGACCAGGTACGCCAGGGCCGAGAGGACGTTCGCAACGCTGCGGAACGACAGCACGGCGGGCCGGCTGATGCGGTCTGCCACCCAGCCCCAGACCGGCCCCGTCAGGGCCAGCGCCGGGGTCACCAGGTAGAGCAGGCCGGCCTCGGCCGTGGTCAGTCCGGCGTACTCGGTGGCGATGATGGGGAACAGCGACGTCAGCATCGACGACGTGCCCGCGACCAGGAAGCCCAGGCCGGCGAAGGCGACCACCCCGGGAGGTTTCGGGGTCGCCCGTCCATCCGTCGGGAGCGCCGCGGGCGGAGCCGCCTTCTCCGGCGCCGGTCGGGGCGTCGACGTCGTGTGGGGCCGGGTGCTGCGTGCGTCGCGCGGGACGAGCCAGAGCACCGCGACCACGGGCAGCAGCGACAAGGCGAAGGCCACCCCGAACGTGAGCCCGAAGCCGCCGGCGGTGGCGAGCAGGACACCCGCCACGCTCTTGCCGACGGAGCCGGCGGCCGTCTTGGCGGTCTGGTACCACGCAAAGGCGGAGGCCATCGACTTCTTGCCGCCGTTCTCGGCGATCAACGCGTGCACGGCCGGGTCCCGCAGGGAGTCCGAGACACCGTGCGCCCCGCGGACGGAGTACAGCTGCCACGGCACGGTGGTCAACGCGTACGACAGGCACATGAGGCTTCTGATCACCAGCGCGCCGACCAGGGAGCGTCGCAGCCCCCAGCGATCGGCGAACCCTCCCATCACCGGCTTCAGGACCAGGGACACCGCCTGCGCGAGCGAGCTCAGGAGCCCGATCTCGAAGATGGAAAGCCCCAGCTGCAGGCCGTACAACGGCAGCGCGAAGGTGAGGAGCCCGAACGACAACCTCGACAGGAAGCCCTCGAGGACGAGGGCCTGTGTCACCGGAGGCCGACCCATCAGCCCACCGACACTCGTTCGCGCCCGACCACCGCAGGGTGTGCGGAGTGCGGCATCGGAGGAAGGACGAGGTCGACCGCCCCGGTCGCGTAGGCGTGGATGTACGCCGCCATGGGGCCGGCCACCCCGACGCAGCCCTTGTAGCCGGGGAAGTAGTTCGTGTCGACGACCACGGGTCCGTCGGTCCCCTCGATGATGTCGAGCCCGAAGAGCCCCAGGCCGGTGGCCGCGGCGGCACGAAGGGCGATGTCCTCGACCTCGCGGGTGACCGGCACCGGCCGCCCGGGAACGCTGAAGCTGGTCGGGGAGAACGGCTTGCGCACGGCCCAGACCCGGTCGCCCACGACGTACACCTTCAGGTCCTCGCCCGGCCCGTCGACGAGGTCCTGCACGACCAGGGGTCCCGCCGGCTCGGGCCTGCCGACGAGGTCTGCGTCGGTGCGCACGACCTCCACGCCTTCTCCGCGATGACCGCGCAGCGGCTTGACGATCTTCGGCGTGCCGTCCAGGCACTCGGCGACCCGGTCGTAGTCGGCGGTGACGAAGGTCCGTGGGACGGGGACACCGGCGGCGTGCAGCCGCCGGTTGGCCAGCAGCTTGTCCTGGGCGGCCGCGCACGCGTCGTACGGGTTCAGGATGCGCGCACCCTGTGCCGCCAGCCCGGCAGTCACGGACAGCGCCAGCTCCGTGTGCGACTTCAGCAGGTAGAGGTCGTGTCCCGGGGTGAGGCCGACGGCGTCCACGAGCATCTGCTCGGGGGTGCCGTGCTCCACGTCGTGACCGAGCACGCGCAGGCGCTCACTGACCTCGACCAGCAGCGGGCTGGGCACGTCCGGCACCCGACGCGCCGTCAGGAAGAAGAGCCTCATGATGCGAGCTCCCGAGTCTCGAAGGCGTCGCTGTGCGAGACGACGTGGTCGACGATCCGACGCCCCGCGGCCGGCACACCCTTGAAGCCGGGGAAGCTGGACATGTCGACCACCCAGTGCCTGCCCCGGGAGCGGATCACGTCCACGCCGTACACGGAGATCCCGAAGGCGTCACCGCAGCGCAGCACGATGTCGCGCAGGTCGTCGGACACGGCGTAGGGACGGCCGAGCTTCTGGGCGTAGGTCTTGGCCGGGAAGATCCTCTCCACACCGAACACCTCGTCGCCGATGCGGTACAGCTTCAGGTCCTCTCCCTCGGGGCGGTAGTACCGCATGGCCAGCCACGGCGTCCCGACCGGAAGCGCGGCGAGGCCGTCGCGGTCGTGCACGATCTCCAGACCACGGCCCTGCGACCCCCGGGGGTCCTTGAGGATGAGCGGCCCCTCCTCCAGCTGCGGCAGCAGTGACATCGGGGCCACCGTCATCCAGCTCTGCGGAACCGGGACGCCCGCCTCGGCGAGCACGTGGGTCTGCACGATCTTGTCGCGGCAGGCGGCGGCGACAGGGTAGGGGTTCACCACGCGTGCTCCACGTGCATGCAGGACGCCGGCGAACGACAGGGCGGCCTCCGTCCCGGACTTCAGGATGTACAGATCCGCATCGGTCCGCACCGCGCCGAGGTCGACGGGACCGGCGTCCGGGTCGATGATCTCGACCTCGCAACCCAGGTCCTGAAGCCGCTCCTCCATCTCGGGGACGAGCACGCTGAACCGGCCCGACGGGTGACGGAGCGCCACGATCGCGACACGCATCCTGGGGTTCATCCTGGGGTTCATCCTGGTGTTCATCGTGCTGTCTCCGTCCCGGTGCGCGGCGACTCCGTCGCGCGCACCTCGATCCCTGCGGTGAGTGCTGCGTGCACGGAGCTGAGCTCCGAGGTGGTGTCGAGCATCCGGTCCGCGGCCAGGACCAGATCCACGAAGGGATGGGTGTCCGGTAGCCCGCTGCTGCGCGCCACGACACCCGCCCGGCCGTGGCGAGCGAGCTGCTCCTGGACTCTCGGGTCGTGCTGGCCCTGCCGCAGGGCAGCGGCCGCCACCAGCGCGAGTGCCGGGGTGGGCTCACCGGCGGCCATGGCCAGCCGGGCCGCACCGCAGATGCGGTCGGCAGCCCCCAGCTTCCTCAGCGGGTCCCGCCCCACCCGCTCGACGGTGTCGTCGAGGTGCGGCGAGGCGTACCGGCCCAGCGACGCTTCGACCGCGGCTGCCCCGCCGGTGAACCTCTCCCCGAAGAGGGCGGTGAGGCCCGCCTGGCCCTCGCGCATCGCAGCCCGGACGACAGAGGCCACGTCACGGTCCGCCAGCGCGTCGGAGATCCGCCGATGGCCCCGTATCCCACCGAGGTACGCCGACGCGGCGTGCCCGGCGCTGAAGACGAAAAGCTTCCGCAGCACGTACGCCTGGAAGTTCTCGACCAGGCACAGCTGGCCGACGGCCTCGAGCGGGGCGCGGACCGACTGCGCGTCGAGGTAGACCGTCCCCTGGCTCTCGGTCAGCAGCACACGGGAGCCGTCCGGCTCGTCGTGTCGCGTCACGATCCGGTCGACGAGGGCTCCCACGAATCCGTGCCGCAGGACCCGGTCGTCCCCGTGCTCGGCCACCATCGCCCGGAGGTCCGAGGCGGCGCCTCCTCGGTTGTCGCACACCACCACGTTGACCGGGCTGCGTCGAGCCATCAGAGCCTCGGCCAGCAACGGCGCGATCTCCACGGTGTGGCTCGAACCCACCGCGACGACGACGACTGACGCCTTGCGCAGGTGCTTCGTCACCTTCGAGGTGTCCGTCACGGCCACCGCACGCAGGCCCCGAAGAACCTCGTCCGGCCTCGTCGGGTCACCGGCGCGCCGCACCCGGACGCCACCACCGACGATCCGGTCCGCGTCGCGCTGTGTCCTGGTCACCATGACGACCGACCGGCCGGCTGCCCGGAGCTGCTCGGCCATGACACCAAGCCCGACGTTCCCGGCGCCGAGGATGACGGCAGGACCCGGCGCGCTCATGCCGGCACCCGCTCATCGGTTCCATGCGCGGTCGAGGCGACGCGGGCGAGAACGATGTCTGCCAGGACCTCGTTGGCGTCCGCGGGCAACCCGCGGTAGTTCGGGTAGTCGTTCACCTCGACCACCATCGGAACGCCGTTGGGCCCGACCACGCAGTCGATCCCGAACAGCCGCAGGCCGAACAGGCGCCCGCAGGTCCGTGCCAGAGATCGCAGGAGCGGCGTGACCAGCACAGGGACGCCAGGATCGTGCGTCTCCCGCAGCGAGCCATCGGGCTCGATCGGTGAGGGCCGGCGCACCGCCCAGACGGCGCGGCCGGCGACATACAGCTTGAGGTCACAGCCGTCGCCGCGGTGGAACTCCTGCGCCAACGCCACCGACTCCGGCCAGGCCACCCCCCGAAGCTCCCGATGTGACTCCACGACGACCAGCCCACGGGCGTTGTCGCCGAGGACGGGCTTGAGGATCAGTGGGAAAGGCAGGTCATCGCGCCGCGCCAGCACCGTCGGGCTCCCCAGCCAGCTGGTCGGAGTCGGCACACGTGCCGCCGAAAGGGTGGCCGCCAAGCCGGCCTTGTCCACGACCGACTGGATCGCGGATGCCGTGTTCACGACCGGAACCCCGGACTGCTCCGCTGACCGGAGCAGACCGATCAACGCATCGCTGCGACCGCGGGCCAACACCACTGACGAGCCACGCGTCCACGACCCGCCGGAGAGATCGACGCTCGCGGCCTCCGCCACGACTGTCCGAACCCCGACTCCTCGCGACTCCAGCGCCTTCACCACACCGGCCGGCTGGTCCTGGGTGAGGTAGCGCTCCTCGACGAGGACACATACCTCGGGACCAACATTCTTGGCCGATGAATAGGAAGTGATCGTCATGGCGACTCCCGGTCGAGATGTGTGAGTGCTCGCGCCCGCCCTGGGCGTCGCGCTTCTGTTGTCGGCCCTGCTCCCGGAGGTCCCGTCGGCCTTGCCTCGCAGAAGACTGAGTTCGGACGCTGAAGACCAACTGACGGTCCGCTGAAGCGCACCGGCCGACACTGCCCACCGGGGAAGTCGCGCGCGTCGGTCCGCTCTGCGACGGGCGCCTCGGCACTGTGGGTGCGGCCGGTCCGGGCCGCTTCGGCGGCTGTTCAGGGCGACTTCAGCGCCCTGGTCGAGCGTGGGGATCACGAAGTTCCCACCGGGCCGATCCAGGAGCAGATCATGACCATCACGACCACCATGAGCGAGTACGAGACCGGCACCTACACCGGGCACGTGCACCCGCACAACGGCTACTACGCGGGCGACTTCGGCCCCCGGGGTACCTGCTCCATGACGCGGCCCGCCTCGAACGCGCGGGTCACCGCCGCACACAAGACGCTGGCGCGGGTGGCATCTCTGCCTCGCCGTTGACGACGGTCCCCGATGTGGCAGGACACAGCATCCCGCCAGCGGCTGCACTCTCGACCTGACCTGGTGCGCCAACCCTCCGGTGGGGATCCAGGGGCTTGCCGGTCAGTGGCCCATGTCCGCCATGTCGCCGATGGCGAGGTCGTGGTGCACGCGCTTCCACCAGCGGAAGACCAGCGAGTGCGGGGCTCCGGTCACGGTGCCGAGCATTTCGGCGTGATTGTCGGTCCACACGATGGTGATCACGCCGTCCCGGAGGCGGCAGAACACCCGGCCGGCCGCCTGGGTGTCGTCTCGCAGGGTTCCCGATGCGACCTGCGCGAGCGTGAAGTGGCGAGCGTGCTCGAAGTTGTGGTTCCAGCTGACCTCGCCGGAGATCTTGGCGCGGGTGCAGTCGCCGAAGTTCACACGGAGCCGATCATCGGAAAGTCCGCGCACTCTCTCCGCGTATGCCGCGTACAGGGCGTTCAACGAGGCATACGTACGGAACCTCGCCTGGCCTATCCCCGTATGCGGGTGATCACAGGCCACCTGCTCCGTTCCCTCGGCTCTGCACCGGTCGGCGGGGAGCAGGCCTCCCGTGCTGGTGTTCGCCAGAGCAATCGCCTCAGCCAACGGGTTGGAGGACGGCGAGGGGGCCATCGAGTCGGACATCCCGGTCGAGGCTGCCCCCGTCGGGCTCGCTGAACCCTCGGGGCCGGTGGTCGCGCCCTGCGGCCGCTCGCGTTGCTGCGTCCCGAACCAGATGCCTCCCACCACCGCGAGCACCAGCAGCGACGCAACGAGGACGACCAGACCTGCCCGGCGGGGAAGTCCGCCGCTTCCAGAGTCGCCACCGCCTCGCGGCATCTCTGCGCCTGGCCCCGTGGGCCCGGCGGGGCCATCCAGCTCGTCGGGCGGGCTGGGGCGTTCGTGGTACTCGGACCGGTGGCGCGGCGAGAATGACTCTGGCGCTGGTGCGGCCGATCCCGCTTCCTCCGCACCTGCCGGGGGTTGACGCGGGAGAGACAAGCGCGGTGAGACACCGTCCTGCGTCCCGGCGGGCGTCCGCTCCCCGGATGAAGCGCCTGACGCCGCGCCCGCTGTCAGGGGCGGAGCAGCGGCAGCGACCCATGGAGCCCCGTGACCGTGGGCAGGACCTCCGGGCCCTGCCAGGCTTTCGCCGGGGCGGTCTCTATGACCGACGTCAAGGCGCGCGGCCGGGTCGGCGACCTCCTCGACCGGTGGACGGCGTTGCGACGCCACCGGACGGGACAAGGCCGTGGGCTGCTGGTGGTCGGCCAACGCGGCTCGCGCGTCGACCACCATCTCGTGACAGGTCGCATATCTGTCCCCAGGGTCCTTCGAGAGCGCCCGTGCCAGGACGGTGTCCATCCGGGCCGGTAGGACGGAGTTGACCGTGGTCGCGGCCGGCGCGGGCTCTTCCACATGCGCCCACAGCACCGCGGCATCGATCTCCTTGACGAACGGGACCTGCCCAGTCAGACCCTCGTACAGGACGCAGCCGAGCGAGTAGATGTCGGCGCTCGGACCCACCTCCCGACCCTGGATCTGCTCCGGGGCGACGTAGTCCAAGGTGCCCATGAACTGGCCGGTCGGCGTCAGGCCGGTCCGGGACAGTGCGTGCTTGGTGATGCCGAAGTCAGCGAGGAACACGTGGTCGGGATCCTCGTCGTCGGCACCGGCCTCCACGAGCAAGTTGGCCGGCTTCACGTCGCGGTGGACCAGCGAGTGGCGGTGCGCGTAGTCCAGGGCGCGGCCGCACTGCCCGACCAGGTAGAGCGCCTCGGTCGGAGGGAGCGGTCGCTTCGCCCTCAGGAGATCACGCATGTCGTGCCCGTTGACGTAACGCATCGCGATGTAGAGCAGGTCCCCGTCCGAACCCATGTCGTAGATGGGAATGACGTTCGGATGGGACAGGGACGCGGCGATCCTGGACTCTTGGAGGAACCGGGTACGGAACAGGTCATTGGTGGCGATGTCGGGCGCGAGCACCTTGAGAGCGACCGTGCTCCCCAGCCGTGGATTCTCGGCGCGGTAGACGACGCTCATCCCGCCTCGACCCACAACACCCATGAGCCGGTACCCGGCGAACTCGTCCCCTACGAGCGGCATCGTCGGCATCGATCCACGCTCCAACCGATCCCCCGGTTGTCTCCCAAGACCCAGGAAGATGCACTCGGACCTCAGAAGGGTTGTCCCTGCACTGCCATATTGCACGCAACATGCAGCGCTTGCTAGGGGATGCCGCGGCTCCGGGAGTCTCATATTCTGCAGGAGTTTTCTCAGGCTGCGGCCCTCGACGCGCTCGGCGGGACACACCTCTGCGGCAAAGGCGAGGGACGTGCCGCAATGATCGGAAAAGGGGCGCCCAGGTGATGGAGGACCCGCTGCGCTTCGGGGTGCTCGGCCCACTGCTGGTCGAGCGAGGAGAGCAGACCGTGCCGGTGCGCAGTCGGCAGCGGCTCATCTTGGCGATGCTGCTCATGAACGCGGGCCGGCCGGTCTCGGTGGACCGACTCATCGACGGGGTGTGGGGCGACAACCCGCCGGAGGGTTCGGTCAACACGTTGCAGGTCCACATCTCCCAGCTGCGACGTGCGCTGGCCGCGGGCACCGAAACCATCCTGACGCAGCCTCCCGGCTATCTCCTGCGCACCGGCCCCGGCCAGCTGGACCTGCTGATGTTCGAGCAGCTGGCACGCAGGGGCAATGAGCTGCTCGACGCGGGCGAGCACGCACAGGCGGCCCAGGCACTGGGTGAGGCGCTCGCACTCTGGCGCGGGCCGCCCTTGGAGAACCTCCCCGACGGACCGTTCGTCGCGTCCGCACGCAGCTTTCTCGACGAGCGCCGTCTCGGCGTCACCGAGGATCGTCTCCGACTGCTGCTCGAGCTGAGGCGTGACCGGGAGGCCATCGAGATCGGCGAGAGCCTGCTGACGACTCATCCGCTGCGAGAGTCGGTGTGGGAGACGGTCATCTTGGCCCTTTACCGGTCCGGGCGCCAAGCCGATGCTCTGGCCCGCTACCGGGCGTGCCGGGAGCTGCTGCTCGACGAGCTCGGGGTCGAACCGATGCCCAGCCTGCAGATGCTCGAGCGGCAGATCCTGAACCACGACCGGGTGCTGGTACCCGCGGTCCGACCGACGAGCGCCCTGGTGATCCCCTCAGGACCCGCGTCGCGCGGCGAGACCGCCGGCGCAACTGTGCAGCGGACCCAACGCAGGGACGCCGACCTGGTCCTCGCCGACGGGACCGTCGTCCCTCTGCCAGAACGTGTCGTGCTGGGCCGGCACCCCGACTGCGACGTCGTGCTGCAGGACGCGCAGGTCAGCCGTCGCCATGCGGAGGTCCGGCTCGTCAGCGGTCGGCACATGCTGCTGGACCTGGCCTCGTCGAACGGCACCTGGGTCGACGAGCAGCCGGTCCTCCAGCATCTGCTCAGCGATGGCGACACGTTCCGCGTCGGCGACCAGCTGATCGGCTACCGGACCAGGCCCAGCAGCGGGTAGGTCGCCCACGGCTCGGGGACCGGCCATGCGCGGCCCGCCCCGACGTATCGTCGCTCCGACGCCTCAGATGCCGGCCAAGGCGTCGACCACCAGCAGGTTCATCTCGTGCGGCCGCTCCAGCGTGGGCAGGTGTCCGGCCCATGGGAGCTCGACCAGATCCGCCGCCGGCAGTTGTTCGACGAGCGCGCGTGCTGTCGTCCGGAAGAAGGACTGGTCGTAGGCGCCGACGAAGATCCTGGTCGGCATGGTGATCCGGTCGAGCGTCACCTTCAGCTCTCGAGCGTCGACCTCGCCGGCCGCGACCTGCAGTTCGAGAGCCCGCCTCTGCATCTGGCGCACCAGTTCCTGGGCGGCGAGGTCGGCGTCGGGACCGAGCCAGGTCCGCACGTTCAGCTCCGTGGCCTCTTCGAGATCGCCCGCCTCGACGAGACGTCCCTCCTCTCCCCAGATCGCCCGCAATGACTCGTCGGGGTCGACGCCGTCGGCCGCCGGTGCGATGAGCACGAGCCGGTCGACCCGGTCCGGGGGCGGCCGTCGCTACCTGCAGCGCGACCCGACCGCCGTACGACGCCGCCACCAGGGCGAACGTCTCGACCTCGAGCTCGTCCAGGAGTTCCAGGACGTCCTCGGCGTCGGAGTACGACGCCCCAGGGGCGAGCGTCGAACCTCCGAACCCCCGTAGGTCGCAACGAACTGCCGTGAACCCGCGGCGGAGCAGCTCAGCCACCTGTCCGTCCCACATGCGGAGATCGGCCACTCCCGCGTGCAGCAGCACGGCTGTCGGGCCGGAGCCTTCGACCAGATGGTTCAACCTCGGCATCTCGCGATCGTCGCAGCAGGCGTACGCAGGCACAATGCGCCGGCGCTCAGCACCAGGACCTGGGCCCCGCGGGACTCCGCTTGGGCCCGTCTGCTCACGAAGGTGCGTGCCGAGCTCTCACGGGTTCAGAGCACCCGCCACTGGACGTGGAAACGCCCGTAGGCCGGCTTGGAGAACACGTGAATCCCGTCAGCGGTCATCACGCGGCCCGGCGACGTGGACTCGACGACGTCGCAGACGTCCTGCTGGGTGTTCACCGGCGTGTTGTTCAGCTTCGACACGAGGTCACCGACCTGCAACCGCCCGTCGACCGGGCCACCGGGCTGGATGGACTCGACGAACAGCCCGCCCCCGTACCCCGCCTCCTGAAGCGCGCCTTCCACGTCGGCGCGCGGGCGGTTCGCCCCGTGCGGGGCAAGTGTCCAGCCGAGGCTGTTCACGGTCTTGCCGGTCATCAGCTTGTCGGTCTCGTGGTGGGCCGCATTGATCGGAATCGAGTAGCTGTGACCTCGCGGATCCGCGGGGCCAGCCATGGAGTTGACACCGACCACGTTCCCCTTGTTGTCGAGGAGCGGACCGCCGGAGCTACCCGGCCGAAGAGTGGCGCCGTGCTGGATGGCGCCGACATACTCGGGCAGCGACGGGTCGATGTCGGCCCTCACCCCCAGGTCCTGCACGAGGCCGGTCGAAGGTACGGCGCGGGCACCACCGAGCTCGGCTTGCCCACCAACCGGGTACCCGATCGCCGTCAGCTCGTCCCCCGGCGCCAACGTGTCGGAGTCACCTAGCGGCAGTCGGACTGAGCCCTCTGGTAGGTCACCACTGACGCGGATGACCGCCAGATCGGCACACGGGTCAGAACCCACGACGACGACAGGCTGCTCCGTCCCGTCGAAGAACACGGCGTTGGGGCCCTGGATGCCGTCGACCACGTGCGCGTTGGTGATGGCCACCTCCCCGTCGAGGTCGTGGATGAACGCCGTACCCCACGTGTACGACCCGTCGGGCAGTCTGCCGTAGACCAAGAAGACAGCTTTGCGACTCTTCTGGTAGATCTCCGCGGGACTCAGAGGGTCTGTGTTCGCCGGTATGGGCGTATGTTCGCCCATCGACATGGTGGCACCGCCACTCGACGTCGCTCTCGTCGCCGACGTGCCAGCGACCGTCGGAGACGCCGCCGTAGCACTGGGGTTGTTCTCCGACGAGTCTCCGCTCAGCGAGCCGCACGCACCGAGCGGGATGAGTGAGGAGATAGCTGCCGCGACAAGAGTGCAGCTCTTGCGATTCATGTCGGCCCTCGTTTCCGAGTTGCAAGCCGTAGTTGGTCACGTTGCCACCGCTGCTCCGAACCGATCAATAGCGATTCCGGGTGGGGTGACCACCCAGGGGTTCGGTGAGCGATCAGGGCACCGCGCCGGCCGCCTCCACGCCTCCGCCCGACGCGGTGCCCCGGTCGCTCTCCCGTGCGGCATGCCGTTCCCGGCTCGACGGACCGGTGGACGGGTCCAGACCCGAGAGCGCTGCCAGTGTCACGTCGATTGCGCTCGCCCGTCGGCTTCCGGCGTCCCCAGCCCATTCCAGCCACGTGAGGCGCTCTGGTGCGTGGCGCCTTGGCCCGGGTTGTGGCGTGGTGCTCCGCCGCCGTGCCCGCGTCGGACGGGGTGGCCGGGGATGTCCGAGATGAGCCAACGCGGCGGCCGGATGGGCTGTGACCGCCACGCTTCCGGCGGCGGCCGCGAAATCAAGAATGCGATGCACGAAGCGGATCATCTGGGTCTCCCTGGCGCTCGTCGACTGGTGCCGCCCACCGTGAACGTCGGCGCTTTAGAGATTCCAAAGGAACGCTGAACGGCGGGCCGGCGCCGTCGTTGCAGCACCTCGTCGCCCCGACCCGCCCACGAGCGGGCGGCCGGAAAGTCTTGTCAGGAGGCTTACGCCTCGAAGGAACACTCGACATGACTTCCGGCCCTTCTCCGCTGCCGCAGTGGACTTCATGCTCAATCCGTGCAACGGCATGTGCCTCATCAATGGACGGCACACCCGTTTCACTCGCGGTGTGAAGCGCATTACGACGAATGCGACTTCCATGTGATCCGTTCACTCGTCGACCCGACCACTCCCCCCGCCGGAAGCCCAGCCACGGCTCGGTCGCGGCGACCCTCACGTAATGCTTGAGAGTCCACCGGCGCGGGTACATCCTGAGACAGGGTTCGCTACGGGGCGGCCCGGTCCCCCAAGGAGGGGCACGTCATGGAGATCATCGGCGTCATCATCGCGGGCATCATCATCGGACTGCTCGGCAAGTTCGTCGCACCTGGCGACAAGGACAACATCCCGATTTGGCTGACCGTCCTGTGCGGCATCGGCGGCGTCATCATCGGCTGGTTCATCTACACCGCGTTCGGCGGCAACGGAAGTCCCGGCGTCAACTGGACCCAGTGGATCGTGGCCATCCTGGTCGCGGCCGTCCTGGTTGTTGCCGCGTCCACCATCACCGGCCGGAACACGTCAAAGAACCCGCTGAAGAGGTAGTCGGCCAAGGCGGGCCCCCAACAGTCCCCGGCCCGGACGCAGGACCAGGAGCGCGACCGGGCCGCGCAGCACGGGCGCCCGGCGACACGCGCGCTGCCGGAGCGGCCCAACGTTGCTGTTCGCGGAGGAGTACCAGAGCCATCAACCGCTTCACCCGGGCCGCGCTTTCCGCGGACGGGCGCAGGTGCTGGCGAACTGGACGTCGGCTTCGGGGTGTCCCGGACTTCACCGCCGAGCTGGTGGCAGCCTCCTCGGACGGGGAGACCGAGCGGGGCGAGTGGGACCGGCACGGGCGGCACGCGGTGGGCTCACGCTTCGCGATGGGCGAGGTGACGATCGTCGTCGTCCGTGACGGCTTCAATCGCCGAGGCGCGCCTGTTCATGGAGCCGGTCGACGAGGAGGCCGACGACATCGACGCGTCGGTTCGACGGCTGTACCAGCGGCCCATCCCCCCATCCCAGTGAACACGCGGGCCCCGGTCTCCTTCATGTCCGCGCCGTCACCGGTGTGACGAGTCGGGGCGCGCCCCGCAGCGACGCCACCGCGGCGTTGCCAGGCCGAGACCTGCTCGAGGGTGAGCTGTGCTCCGTGGAAGTCGTAGCGCTGGGTGCCGTCCCGTACACCTGGGTCGTCATGAGCGCAGATGTGGGGAGAGAACCCGTGGATCGCATCAGTACGCACACGCGACGCCTGATCGACTGCGAGCGGTCAGCGGCTTTGTCCGACCAGCAGGAACTGGCGCGGCGTAGATTGGACGGGTCTGGATGCACCCGGACATGCAGAGCTAGGCGGCACCATGCAGCAGGCCCGGAGCGTCCTGTTCGGCCGGGACCGCGAACTTGCCGAGATCGACCTGGCGTTGGCCAGGTCGGCTGCAGGCACGTCGCAGGTGCTGCTGGTCGGCGGTGATGCCGGCATCGGCAAGACGAGCCTGGTGACCGAGCTGGCGGGACGGGGCCAGGCCCTGGGCTTCACGGTCCTGACCGGGCACTGCCTCGACATCGGGACACGCCGGCCGTTCGGAGCGGTCCATGATGCGCTGCAGACCTACCTCTCGGAGCGTGATGACGAGGCGCTCCCGCCGGTGACTCGCCGGCTCGCGCCGCTGTTGCGTGCCCAGGCGGGTCCTGGTGTCGTGGCAGGGCCGGGCCTGCTCGAGGACCTCCGTCTGGTGCTCACCGAGCTGGCTGGGCAGGGCCCGGTCCTGCTCACGCTGGAAGACATGCACTGGGCGGGCCGGTCCACGCAGGAGTTCGCGGTGGCGGTCGCGGCGGCGGCACGCGGACCTCTGTTGTTGGCACTGACGTTCCGCGCCGACGATCTGCATCGCCGCCATCCGTTCCGGCGGGCTCTGCGCGAGATCGGGCGTACTTCCGCGAGCGTGAGGATCGATCTCGGGCCACTCGACCGTGACGCCGTGACCGCCCTCGTCCGGACCAGGACGGGCGGCGAGGACCCGGAACTCGCGGGCTCCGTCCTCACCCGGTCCGAGGGAAACCCGCTCTTCGTCGAGGAGCTGCTCGCCGCTGGTGGTGACGGCGTACCCGAACATCTCAACGACTTGCTGCTGGCCCGCATTGACGCGCTGAGTCTCCCGACCCGGGGGCTGTTGCGCCTGGCCTCGGTCGACGGCAGCCGGATCGACCCGGACGTGCTCCGCAACGCAGCGCGCCTCGACCTCGCCGAGTTCGAGACCTGCCTGCGAGAGGGCCTGGACGCCAACGTCTTGACCAGCAGCAACGGCCATCTCGACTTCCGCCACGGCCTCCTGCGCGAGGCCGTCTACGCCGATCTCCTTCCCGGCGAACGAACCCGCGCGCATGCGGAGGTTGCGACCGCGGTCCAGGCACGCGTCGACGTGGCGTACGCGACGGACACCGCGTCCCTCGGTCGGCTCGCGTTTCACTGGCATGCCGCGCAGGACCTCCCCAAAGCGTTTGCGGCGTCGGTCCGGGCCGGGCTGGCCGAGCAGGTGTACGGCGCTCCGGAGGCCATCGCTCACCTGGAACTGGCCCTCGACCTCTGGAACCGCGTACCACAGCCGGCCGAGCTGGGCGGAATCGACAAGGCCGAGCTCCTGCGGACGCTCGGGGAGATCGCCTGGGGGCATGGCGAGTGGGAGCTCGCGCTGCGCTCCCTGCGTGCCGCGCTGAGTGAGGTCGACGCCGGAGCGGACCGGCTTGTGGCCAGTCGGGTGTACTCCAGCTACGGAGCGATCCCCGTCGAGTTCGACGACTTGAGCCATCAAGAGGCACTGAGACGGGCCGTGGACTACGCCGAAGGGTCATCGTCCGAAGCGCTAGCGAAGGCGTTGTCGTCCACCGGTTGGTGGCACTGGCACCACTTCGCGGTCGACCAGGCCGCGGACTGCTTCGGGCGGGCGGTCGACGTCGCCACCGCGGCGGGCAGCCCCAGCGACCAAGTAGAGGCAGGCATCGGCCTCGGTGACTCGTTGATGATGCTGGGGCGCTGCGCCGAGGGCATCGCACAGCTCCGGCGGACCATGGCGGTCGCCGAGGGCGCCGGGCTCCTCGGGCATGCCCTGGGGGCACAGGCCGAACTCGCCCATTTCCTGATCGCGACGGGTCAGGTCGAGGCCGGCATGCGCGTGGCCGAGACGGGGCGACGGCGGGCGGTCGCCGCTGGGCTCCCCGTCGTGGCGACGTTCAACGGAACCGAGATGGTGGTGGCGCTGCGCTGGAACGGCCAGCTCGACCGGGCCGACGAGCTGCTGGAGGAGCTTCGCCCGATGGGCATGTTCGAGTTCGAGTGGCTGTCCGAGCGTTCCGCACAGCTGATGGCCCGGGGCGAACTGGACGCGGCCGTGCAGATCGAGCGTCGGATGCAGTGGTGGCTCAACGAGTCCGACTCCCTGTGGCAGCCGGTCACGATCGCCCGTGAAGTCGATCTCTTCAGCAGCTTGGGGCAGGTAGAGGAGGCGGTGAACACCGCGGACCGGCTGCTGTCCCTGTTGGCACGCTCCCGCTCACCGCTGCAGCTCTCCGTCGCCGCTCGCGCCGCGTACTCGGCTTTGGCCGCAGCCGGCTCGGCTGGCGTCCCTCCTCCCGAGGGGATGCCACAGCGCGCCTCCGATGCCCTGCAACGCGCACTCGAACACTGGTCGAACCAGTGGAGCCACACCGTCCACGCGGCCGCCGCCCTTCACGCCGTCGCGATCGCGCGCAGCCTCGCAGGAGAAACGGCCGTACCCGAATGGCGAGCCGCCGAAGCCGCCGCCGCCCCGTTCGGGGCCTACCACGTGCTCGGTCCCCGGCTAGGGCTGGCCCGGGCGTTGCTCAACGCGCACCAGCGAGACGAGGGCCGGGTCCTGGTCCTCGACATCTGGAACTCCGCGCGCACCCTCGGCGCCCGATGGTTCCAGGACCAGGCGGCACACCTGGCCCGGAGCAACAGGATCCCGATCCCCGAGAAGCAGCCGCCGTCCCGAATCGCGGCACTCACGCCGCGAGAGCTGGAGGTGCTCGAGGTGCTCGCCACCGGCGCCACCAACCGGGCGATCGCGCAAAGACTCTTCATCAGCGAGAAGACCGTGAGCGTGCATGTGACGAACCTGCTCGCCAAGATGGGCGCAGCCAACCGCGGAGAGGCGGCCGCGTGGGCCCGGAAGCACACCGCCCCGTGACCCGCCAGCATCTGTCAACGACAACGAAAGCCCTGAGCTGGCTGGCCTGGCCGCCTGGGAGCGACTGTCGACGGACCTCGACGAGGACAGCAACCCCGCTGTGCCCCGCCGCCCCGAGACTGCTCAGCGGGTCCGTGGCCACCCCACGCTCGCGTGTACGCGACCCCGCTCTCGCCCAGGGATCAACGTCTTGGCACACCGAGGGGCGAGTCGAGACCAGACGTGATCTGGGCAAGCGGGCCGCATGGCGATCCACTGTCCGGGCCAAGGCCGTCAGGGACCGCGGCTCGAGGTCGTCCATCCTCGCTCAAGCAGAGATGGCGGGCACTTTGAGAACCATCCCGACAACACCAGCGCCATCGGAATGAACCGGCTCTTGGGGTTCGTCGACGAGGCCCGAGCGCTGGCATTCCTGACGCACTGACGCGCAAGGCATCGACTTCCGCACCTGACGCTGATGGTGAACGGGCGGACATAGCCGATGTGCGGATGTCCTTAGCGCTCACGACACGGTCTACGAGACCAATGGACGTGGACGATTCCTACCTGCGCAGTACCCATGGCTCCCGGCCATGGGTGCCGTCGTTGGCGCTGAAGTACAGGTTGGATCCGACGCGGATCAACCTGGAGGGGTGGGAGGCGCCTGCCGGTGAGAGATCATGGAGAACGGGGGTCGCACGCGGCCCGGAAACGGTCCACAGCTCCCGCCCATTTCGGCCGTCGTCGGCGCTGAAGGCCAGTCCGCCTTTGATGCACGTCAGCCGGCTCGGGGTGGAGCCACGGGGCCCGGGCGCAAGGTCCGCGACCCTGTGCGCGGAGCCGGATCGGCCGTTGCTGACCCACAGCTCCCTGCCCCCGCGTCCGTTGGCGGTGAAGTACACGCTGCCTTCGCAGGTGGTCACGTGCCCGATCTGCGGGGAGTTCCGGCTGTGGGAAAGGTTGGTGACCCGCACCGTGCCAGGTGCGGTGCCGTCCGATCTCCACAGCTGGCGTCCGTGCCGGCCGTCGGAGGCAACGAAGTACAAGGTGCGCCCGAGCGCCGCGAAGGACGCCGGATTGGACCGGGCGGGCCCGGGCCGGATGTCCTTGACCAGCCGAGTGCCGGCGCGGGTGCCGTCGCTGACCCACAACTCGGTGCCGACCCTGAAGAGGCTGTCGACCGTGAAGAACGCGCGTCGTGCCACCGCGGTCAGGTGGAACACGAACGTCGATCCGTTGGGCCCGTCCGGCCACCCGCGGACCTTGCGGGTGCCGGCCGGAGTGCCATCGGTTCGCCACAGCGGATTCTGCGCGTCGGTGAAGAACGCGAACCCGCCCACCGGAGTGAGGCCCGATCCCAGGATGAGCCGCGCCTTCACCAGGGCGGTCCCGCTCTTCGTGCCGTCCGAGCGCCACAACCGCGCGTCATCCTCGAAGTTGGAGGTCATCATCAGTGCGTTGCCGTTCAGCGGGGCACCCTCGATCGGCCCCAAGGTGGGGCCGCTGACCAGCAGTGTGGTCGTCCCGATGTCGCCACCGGTCCCGGTGCCGTCGGTCGACCACATATGACCGATGAGGGGGCCATTCGGGTCGCTTTCTCGTGTGTCCGTGAGGAACACGACGCCGCGAGCGGCCGGGGTGAAGGCCCGCGGTGCGGAGCCGATGGGGCCGGGCTCCATGTCGCCGAGCATCACCGTGCCCTGCGGGGTTCCATCACTGACCCACGGCTCCCGTCCGTGCACCCGATCCCCGGCGACGAAGAACACTCGACCGTGCGCCCGCCGCAGTTCCGAGGGATGCGACGACGCCGCCCCTGGACTCAGGTCACCCAGCATCACCACCTCGCCCGCGGCCGAGCGGCGCACCGGAAAGCCGAAACCCTGCCGGACCGACATCCCGACGACCGGTCCAGGCAGGGCATCAGCGGCCGGCCGGTCCGGGGCCCCGACCACGCCCGATGTACCCGCGGCGACAGCTTCGGTCGCCAGCGCAGCGCACAGGCACCCAACGGTGAAAAGGACCGCCCCTCGCCGCAGATACGGTGATGCCCAGGAGACGACCTGCCTCAGCGCCATGGCCGATCCCCTCGCAAGAAATGGTTCGTCACACCATGCCCCCAGCGAACAACCCAGACCATGACTCACCCGGGTAGTCCTCCCGGACGTCGGCCGAACGGGGCACGCCGTTGCCGCTCGTAGCCGGCTGCGCATGGTCGAAACCTCGGGTCTGCGAAATGCAGGTCGAGGTCTTGCCGGCGGCTTCTTGCGGTCGCAGTAGGCGCGTCCTTCGGTGGGGTGCGGAGCTGGACGCGGGCCACGATGTGCAGCACCCGGTTGATCTGCCGGCTCCCGTTGCGCGATAGCCGATGGCGCACGTGGTAGATCCGTTCCAGATCGCTGATCAGCTCTGCAGCGACCCGTCGACGGGCCTTATCGGCAGCGTCTCGTGGCCGGACCTTCGCCAGCGCGGCCTTGGCATGGGCGGCGGACAGATCCCTCTTCGCCCCGCCTGGGATCAGCTCGAGCAGCACGCAGGCCAAATGAGAGCCACACGACTCAGCGTGCGCAGCCGCAATCAGAGCGACGGACCGGGCGCTTGGACCAGGCCTCGCCAGGTTCGGCCCTACCGGCAATACAACAAGCAGCCGCGATTCGCGCGTCACGATTGTTGCGTCATAGCCGCGTTAGGGCACCAAGTGTGAGAAGGCGGCGCGACGCCCCACGGCGCGGATAGCTCGGCTCAGCTCAGCTCAGCAAGCCTGGCGAGTCCAGGACGCAGGTAGATCTGCAGGCGGTCGAGGGCGTCGTCCAGCGCTGCGGACTCGGGGTGCTCGGGCGGGATGCGCGCCGGGTTGAGCGCGACCTGGTCGGCCCAGGCTTTGATGTCGGGCTCGGATCCGAACGACATTGCGGCCCGGGCACCCAGCACGTTCATCTTTGCCCACTCGGCCATCGAGTTGGGTAACGGCGACGGCGGGCACAGCCGGTTCTTCTCGTCGTCTTCCACGCGAGTCGCTTCGACGTATCCGGCGAGTGCCGCCGCAAAGCATGGGAAGCCGGCTCTGATCGGCTGCAGCGTGATCGCCTCGGGCCGCCAGATGGGTACCAGCGGCGGGTACTTCAAGCCGGACGCCGCGCAGTGCACGACGAGTGCGTCCCGCTCGATCGCAACCGACCCGTTCGTGAGGGCGATCCTCCCTGGCTCCACCTGCTGGATGTGTCCCAAGCGCACGACGTGCTCGACGGTCCGCAGCTGCTCAAGCTCCCACCCGGCTAGGGTCGGCGTCTTGGCCATCGACGGCGTGACCGAACGGTCGATGCGCAGCATGATGCCGGCGTCCTCCAGCCGGAGGAACAAGTCCTCCTGTGATGCGGCCGCCTCCGCCGCCTGCATCGTGTCGGCGACCATGCCGAGGAAGACTGCGGGATCCGGCTGGACCACGGCCCGATTGAGCATCCAGGGGTCGCGTGGCCTCACCCAGCAGATCGCATCGGGGGCCACGCCCCGCGCCAGAAGCCAGATGCACGCGTCGGTTGCGGTCTTGCCCGATCCCACGATCACGTACTGCCTCGGGGGCTCGGCCAGTCGCGCGAGCTCGTTGACCGGGATCACCCGGGCGCCGTCGACGGCGAACGGCGGCGGCGTGTCCGCCGGGATGTCGGGTGCGAGGTAGCGGGCATCGACGACCCGGCACCGCTCCGGCACCTCGAACCGCTCGCCCGAGATGCGCGAGACGAACGTGCGATCCCCGACGTAGTCGCAGTTGGCGTAGAACTCGACCTTGCCCGACTCCTGCATCCGGTCGGCCAGCATGCGGGCGTAGTAGGCGCAGATCTCCGGTTGGGTGGCTCGCTCCTGAAGCCCTGCCTCAGGTCCGTGCTGCTGCACGCGGCCGCCGCCCAGCAGCGTCGACGCGACGCCGTAGAAGGCAGAGGCCTGGTGCAGGCGGACGAAGGGATATGCCTCGAGCCAGTGCCCGCCGACACCGTGGCGACGGTCGACCAGGGCCACCCGCACGTCGGCATGGTCGATCAGCGCGTCCGTGAACGCCATCCCCATGGCGCCAGCCCCCACGACGAGGTATTCGACTTCGACAGAGCGCGTCACGGATCAAGTGAAGCACCGCGGCTGCTTCCGGTCCCGGAACCGCGCCCGGCACGCGTGATGCCCGGGCGCCTCTTGTCGCGTGGCCTACTGGTCCTCCCCTGCGCGACCCGGCCACGACGTCGTTGCCCTACGCCCGGAGATGCCCGAGACGTCGGGACTGGTGGTCGGCCAGGTACTGCGCCAGGGTCCTTCCTCCCAGGGCTGACAGGGGTTCGTCGTAGGGGCTGTAGTGCACGGTGGCCCCGACAGTGACGCATTCGCCGGGTCCGCAGGCGGGCCTGGCCTGTGCCGTGTCTGCGGTGCCGGTGACGAGGGCCGCGAGGGCCGCGAGGGTGAGCGCGATCGCGACGGGCTTGCGGGCGTTGATGGTGGCGGTGTTCATGTCGACGGTCCCTTCCGGTCCACATCTGTTCGGAGCACCGTTGTCACACTGGGCGGTATCGACGAGCCGCCGGTCGGTATCACGGCGGTAACGCGTTCCTTGACGCGTCCTGTCCAGGAGTCGACAGTTCGACTCGTGGGTATCGCGGTCCTCGGCCCACTCAGCATCGACGGTGTCTCCGAAGTTCTCGGGCGTCGTGACCGAGTGGTCCTCACAGCTCTGACCGTCCGTCCTGGCCATGTGCTCAGTGCGGAACGGCTGGCGGACGTGCTGTGGGCGGACCACCGGCCGCCCTCCTGGGCCAAGGTCGTCCAGGGCTGCGTGGTGCGGCTGCGCAAGGTTCTCGGTCCCGAGTCGATCGAGACCAGCTCGTCCGGATACCGCCTAGCGATCCCGCTCGAGCAGATCGACGCGCAGCGTTTCGAGCGCGCCATCGAGCGTGCTCGGACGCTCCTGGACACGTCGCAGGAGGCGGACCGGGCCGCTTTCGTGCTGGCTGACGCGTTGTCGTTGTGGCGTGGTGAGGCGTTGAGTGATCTGGACGGCTGGGATGCCGGCCGGATCGAGGCGGGGCGCCTCGGCGAGCTGCGGCTGGAAGCGGAGGAGCTGTACGTCGAGGCGACCCTGCGCGCCGGCCATTGGGACCGAGTACTCGCCCGGGCCGACGCCATGGTCGAGGAGCAGCCGTTGCGGGAACGCCGGTGGGCGCTGCTGGCGCTGGCGCAGTATCAGGGCGGGCGGCAGGGCGATGCGCTCCGCACCCTGCGCCGGGTCCGCTGGGTGCTGACTCACGAGCTCGGCCTCGACCCCGGTTCCGAGCTTGAGGATCTCGAGCGGGCGGTGCTGCAGCAGGACCCGTCCCTGGTCGAGCACGTGGCGCTCCCGGAGCCGAGCGCGGTGTGTCCGTACCGCGGCTTGCTGCCCTATGACACCGACGACGCGGACAGCTTCTTCGGCCGCGACACCGACGTCACCGCCTGTCTCCGGCGTCTCGGCGCCACCCGGGTTCTCGCCGTGGTGGGACCGTCCGGAACCGGAAAGTCCTCGATGGTCCGTGCCGGCGTGGTCGCCTCCCTGCGCCGCGACGGACGCGACGTACTGGTGATGACCCCGGGCCCCCACCCGTCCGAGGCACTGGCCGCACTCCCACACCGGAAAGCCACCTCAACCCTCGTTCTCGACCAGTGCGAGGAGGTCTTCTCGCTGTGCCAAGACGCCGACGGAACGAACCCGGTTCCTCGACGCGCTGGTGCGGCACGCGGCCACCGGCACACTCGTCGTCGTCCTTCGCGCGGACCACCTCGCCGACCTCGCCGCGCACCGAGACTTCGCCGGCATCGTCGAGCGGGGACTGCACCTGATGGCGGGAATGCGCGAGGACGAGCTTCGAGCAGCGATCGTAGAACCCGCTCGACTCGCCGGCCTCTCGGTCGAGCCGGCGTTGGTCCAGATTCTGGTGCAGGAGGTGTCCGACAGCCCCGGAGCGCTGCCGTTGATGTCGCATGCACTGCGGGAGACCTGGGAACGTCGCGAGGCAAGGACCTTGACGGTCGCCGGCTACCAGGCCTCCGGGGGGATTCAGGAGGCGGTGTCGCGGTCAGCCGAGGAGGTCTACTCCCGCGTCGAGGGCAACCGAAGGACGATGCTGCGCAGCTTGATGCTGCGTCTGGTCACTTCGGGACCGGAAGGCGAGCCGGTCCGCAGCCGTCTGCCGCGACGCGTGGTGGTCACGGACCCCGCCCACGACGAGCTGGTCGACCTGCTGGTCGGCTCCCGGTTGGTCACGAGCGACGACGGGATCGTGGAGGTCGCCCACGAGGCTCTCGCCCGGGCGTGGCCACGCCTGCGCACGTGGCTGGAGGAGGACGTCGAGGGCCAGCGGATCCTGCATCACCTCGCCATGGCCGCCGACTCCTGGGAGTCCTTGGGGCGGCCGGCCAGCGAGCTGTACCGCGGCGTCCGCCTCGCCCAAGCCCTGGACTGGCGGATGCGCACGACCCCGGACCTGAGCGAGACCGAGCAGTCCTTCCTGGATACGGCCGGGCGCGCGTCCCAGGCCGACCTCCGGGCCGCCGAGGACAGGGCACGCGAGCAGGCGCGGGTGAACCGACGGCTCCGACTCCTTCTGGTGGGCGCGGCGGTGCTGCTGCTGTCCACGGTCGTCGCGGGTCTGGCGGCCGTGCGCCAGACGGATCGAGCGAAGGAGTCGGCGAACACCGCGGACGCGCGACGGGTGGGTGCGCGGGCGTTGGCGAGCGAGAACGTCGCCGAGTCGTTGCTGCTTGCCGTCGAAGGTGTCCGGATCGACGACTCGGCCGAGACACACGCGAATCTCTTCTCGGTACTGGCTGAGCGACCACAGCTGATCGGCTCGAACCAGGTCGCGGCGGCACAAATCACGGGTCTGGACGTCAGCCCGTCGGGCGACGTCGCCGTCTATGACCTGCTGGGCCGGCTTCTGATCGTGGACTCCCGGACCGGCGCCGTCCGTGCACGGTACGACCCGGGCGACGGGCCCGTGCCTCTCCTCAGCGGCTCGACCGCGGTGGCGTTCAGCCCGTCCGGCAAGGTCGTCGCGGTCGGCCTACCGTCCTTTCAGAAGGATTCCATCCGTCTGCTCGATGCCGGAAACCTGACGGATTCCAACCTCCGGCTCGGCGGGCAGCCGACCCGGCCGACCCGGACCATCGACGTCGCCTTCAGCGCCGATGGCCGGTACGTCGCCGCAAGCTTCCGGCATCTGCGTGGAACCCCCGAGTACGCCCAGTTCGCGGCAGCCACGGTGTCCGTCTGGGACCTCCAGTCACCCCGCCATCCGGTCCGCCGCATCGACATAACCGCACCGCCGCAGTACGGAAGCGTCGCGCTGAGCGCAGACGGTAGCCGCCTCTATACGAGCATGCCGCTGGCCGCCTACGACGTCGCGACCGGCGAGCGGATCTTCGCCCAGCCGACGCACGTGTCGTACCTGCTGGAGCTGAGTCCCGACGGGCGACGTCTGGCCATCGCCGACGTGGCACAGGACAACCATGCGGCGGGCGCCGAGATCCTGGTCGTCGACGCCCGGACCGGAACGACCCTCCAGCGCCTGAACGGACACACCGAACAGGTGTACGCGCTGAGGTTCTCCCCAGACGGCTCCGCCCTGGCCTCGACGTCCGACGACCGCAGCGCGGTGCTGTGGGACCTGGCGAGCGGGACGCCCTCCCAACGCCTCCGACTCGACGAGCCCGCCTCCCAGATCACCTTCTCCCCCGACGGGGCAACGCTTTACACCGGTGGCCTCGACCAGGCACTGCGCAGCTGGGACCTGACCGGACGCCAGCGGTTCCTGGCGACGGTGATCGACGCGAGCAGCTTCGACTTCGGCTTCATCAACCCAGCTCCGGGCGGCGGCTCCATCGCCTACCAGACCTCGGCGAGACTCAGGTTCCTGGACGTGGCCGCAAAGACGTCCACCAACCCGGTCGACCTCGGACCGGGATACGCCCACGCCGGTGGCTCCTGGACCCCCCACGCCGACCGCTTCGCGACCGCGACCGGTAGCCAGGTCCGCGTCTGGGACCCACACAGCGGACGCCTGGTCCGGACCAGCCAACCGTTCGCCGGTCCCTTGTCCGAGATCGACTACAGCACCGACGGCTCACGACTCGTGGTCGGCGAGGTCTCCGGCCGCGTAACCCTGCTGGACGCGGACAGCCTGAAACCGGTCGGCAAGCCGGTGGACCTCGGCACCTACATCTGCTGCGTCTCGGCGGGCCCGGACAACCGCACAGTGATCGCCCTCATCGGAGGATCATCCAGCCAGTCCGACGACTTCTCCGAGTTCAGCGACCGGTGGGCGACCATGGACCTCGTCTCCGGCCGGGTGCTGGACGGCGGGCGGTTGGGTATCGGTGGGAACTGGGTGTCGGCCTCCCCGGACGGAGCGCACGCCGCGGTCGCCGGGGGCAACGGCGAGGTCCTGCTTCTCGACCTCGCCTCCGGTACAGCGGCCCGACCGCCCGTGACGGCACACGACGACGTGACGAACCTGGTGGTCTTCTCCAAGGACGGGTCACGCCTCGCCTCCGCCGCCTGGGACGGCACAGTGGTTCTCTGGGACGGCCGGACCGGTGCGCTGCTCGGACGCGTCGTGGCGCCGTCCCGGATACCCGCCTCCGCGGAGTTCCTTCCCGATGGCAAAGACGTGCTGATCGCGACGTACGACCGAGCCGTCTACCGCTGGGACACGCGTGTAGGCCATGCGGTGGACTTCGCGTGTCGGCTTGCCGGCCGGAACCTAACCCGAGACGAGTGGGCAAGCGCCTTCGACGGCCAGCCGTACCGGAAGACGTGCCCGTCGGCGCCCGGGTAACGGAACACGTCCGTTTACCGGTCCGTGGCACGCACACCGGCACTTCCACCGATGAGGGGACGAGCAATCGAGGCAACGACCGCCAGGCCCACCTCCGCTACTTCAACCGGGACGGTCTTCCGACGGCCGTGCTCAAAGGCCATGGCCTCATCACGCATCTGCCCGCGGCAGACCACAAGCGCGCCGGACATCGCAACGTGACGCTTGGGTTCGGCTACCCCTGCCCCTGCAGATCGCCAGCGAGGAGGTCGTACCAGTCGCCACGCCCGCGGAACGCCGGAGTTCCCTCCTCGAGGAGAGCGCTGCGATGTTCGCCCCAGGTCCTGGCACGTGGTCGTTTCGGAAGCAGCCGCGGAGTCGGGCGGGCAGTCGCTCAGGCCCGCACCAGGCTCGAAGAAATCCTCATTCCGAGGAAGGTGCGTCATGTTTCTTGGTCCTCTCCGTGCCCATCGCTCGCTTCCTGATCTGGGCCGTCGCGTTCGATCTGAGGCAGCGCCCGTTCCTCCTCGACAGAAGACCAGCGGGCCCCGCGGAAACGCGACAGAGCCGCACCGACTTGCGTCGGTGCGGCTCTGTCTTCAAGAGGGGGCCCGCGGTGGGTCCTCGCACTGCTGCGGGAACCCACTTTTTTCGCGAAGCGGGCGACGCTTTTTCGCGAACATTCCTCTCTTACTGGCTTTGGTGGGAATCGAACCCGTGTCCTCGGAGCCCGTAGCAGGGGCCACCATCGCGGCGGCTTGGAACCGCCATCATCGCGAAGCGAGATGGTGGGTCAGGTGTCCGGGTTCAACCAGAGCGTCGACCGACAGGTCCACCGCGCTCCAACGCTTCCTCCCGGCTCAGCGGGTGCAGGCGCGCTCGACTATCCTCGCTGGAGCACGGCGGCAGCCCATTCAGGAAACTGTGATGGTTTCCGCGAGGGTTTCCGCCATGCGCCGCCCTCGTAGCTCAGGGGATAGAGCGTCGGTTTCCTAAACCGTGCGTCGCAGGTTCGAATCCTGCCGGGGGCACCCAGCAAAGCCGCAGGTCAGCGGCCATTTTTTCGGACTCCTGGCCGCCCTCGTCGAAGAAGGTTGGATCGGCTCGGGACCCGCATCTGCGTCCCGCATAGCGAGGTCCAGCCGAGCGGCCACGTCGTCGAGCTCGTCGGCGAAGAGGTGGCCGTACCGATCGAGCGTCAGAGTCGCCGAGGCGTGCCCGAGCATCCGCTGGAAGGACTTCACGGATGCCCCGGCCGCGATGGCCAGGGAGGCGGCCGTGGCCGCAGCTCGTGCGGACGAAGGGCCCTTCTCGCGATCTCGGGAGGAATCGCCTGACGCCTGATCGCACGCGCCGAAGTCGACTCCCGTTTCCTGCTCGCGGCGGAACTCTTGGAGAAGGTAGGTGCCATCGACGCAGCATCCTGCGAGCGGCTCGCGCTGACGAAACCTAGTGATCGTGCGATCGGTTCGATGGCGCGCCGCGATGTCCGACCAGCGGCACCGCAGCCCACAGCGTCCCGAAGAACAGCAGCGACAGGGAGCCGGCGACGCCGGCGGTTAACGGGTCGGTCACCAGGTCGAAGACCAGCCACACCACGCCGCTCGTGGTCAGCGCCAAGGACAGCAGCCCGGCCCTCGCGGCCCGGTTCGCGTTCTTGACGATCCACGGGCGCTGGCCGCGCTGGAAGAGCATCCGGTGGAACGCGACCGGTGCGACGATCAGCCCCGTGGCGATCACCGAGCCGGCCAGGATCGCGAGGTAGACGTGCCGCTGAGTGCTGGTGAGGTGCGCGAACCGGGTGCTGAACGGCAGTGTCAGCAGGAACCCGGTGAGGATCTGCACGCCGGTCTGGGTGACACGCAGCTCCTGCAGGAGCTCGTGCAAGTTGCGGGTGAGTCTCTTGTGGTTGATCTCTTGCGGATGGTTGATCTGGTGCTGGAGGGTCATCTCTGTTCCTCGGCCGGGAGGCTCAGCGGCCGATCCCCGGCTGCGGCAGAGTCGCCTCCTCCTCTCGAAGTGGACACCCTGGAAGTACCCGCCGTTACCCCCGGTCATGCAGTTGACCCGCCGGGTCGGGTAAAGGTCTAGGCGCTCCTCGCCGGGACGTGAGAGGCGCAGCGTGAAGAGATCACGGCCGCCGGCACAAGTACGCGAAACCTTGATGGCCATCACCACCAGCTCGAAGATGCGCGGCGCCGGAGCCTGACCCGATTCTCCGGACACGGGTGGTGTAGTGATCATGCCGCTCCCGGGGCGGCGCTTGGAAGGACTCGCTCGAACTCGTACGGGGCGAGCATGCCCAGGGCGGTGTGGCGGCCACGGGGGTTGTACCCGGTCTCGAACCACTCGAAGATCGCCGAGCCGAAAGGCTCGGGGTCGGCCAGGTGCGGGTGTCGAGCAGCTCGCGCTGCATCGTGGACCAGAACGACTCGATCATCGAGTTGTCGACGCTGGAGGCGACCCGGCCCATGGATCCCAGCAGGCCGGCGTCACGCAGCGGGTGGCCGAAGACCCAGGACGTGTACTGCGATCCACGGTCGGAGCGGACCACGGTGCCGGGCTCGGGCGGCGACGCCAGGCGACCACCTGCAGGGCGTCGACGACCAGGTCGGTGCGCATGCGGTCGGCGATGGACCAGCCCACGACCTGGCGGGTGAAGACTCGAGCACCGCACAGCAGTAGACCTTCCCGTGCCGGGTGGGGCGCTCGTGAGGTCGGAGCACCACAACCGGTCCGATGCCTCGGCGACGAACCCGGCGTTGCACGAGGTCGTCGTGGATCGCAGCAGCCGGTCTGTCGCGGTGCTTGGTCCGGTGACAGATTCCGTGCAGCCACACGACCCGCATCAGTCATGCCACCCGCTTGCGGCCGACCCGGACGCCCCGGCCTAGACGCAGTTCGGGATGAACCCGGGGGGAGCCGTAGGAGGCTCGTGACACCTGATGGATGGCGAGGATCGAGTCCGCCAGGTAGGCGTCCTGAAATCGCCCGTCCGACGGGGGCCTTCGCCGCTGATAGAAGCCCGAGCGTGAGACCTTCAAGACCCGGCAAGTCACCGCGACATCGAAGCCGTCCGCGGCGAGCTCCTGGACCAGCCGGAACCCCATTTTGGGAGCACGTTCTCCCGGGCGAAGTAGCCGCTGGCCCGCTTGAGGATCTCGATCTCCATCTCCAGCCGCCGGTTCTCCCGACGCAGACGAGCAGCTCCTCACGCTCACCGCTCGAGAGCCCCCTCCCCGCGGCCGGCGTCGATGTCGTCCTGGGCCATCCAGCGACGCAGACCGGACTCGCTGATCCCCAGATCCTTCGCCACCCAGGCCACCGACGCACCGGGTTGACGAGCCAGATCGATCGCCCTGCGCCGGAACTCCGGCGGGTGCAGTGCAGGCATCACGGACACCTCGCCTGCAGCGATCATCGCCACAGATCAGGTGTCCGGGAAAGCGGGTCAGGCTCCGATTCACTCATCTGCCGAGATCAGTGTGCGTCTATGCAACCCCGCTCGGGCCCCCTACGATCAAGCGACCAGCAGCCTGGCTGGGCTGAGAATCGGGGTCATCGATGTTCTGGCTGTTCTTCTTCGCCGGGGTCGTCGCCCTGGCCGGCCTCTATGTATGGCTCGACCTGCGAGCCAAGCCACGGTGGCGCCGCCCGATGGACTCCAACGACCCCAGTGTGTGGACCGAGCACCAGCGTCGAGGGCCAGGCATCGGCGGCCAAAACTGGTGACCAGCTAGGGCAAGGCAAGCAGGTCGTCCAGCTAACATCCGGATCTGACGCGAAGGGTGAAGCTCGGAATGGCCGATGTGCGGACGGCGAATCCCGCGTCAGGGACCCTTCAGCGGTTCCCCGGTCCGCACCGAAACGACCACGTCGTGGATCGCCCGGGTGACCGCGGCGGCGTGGTCTGGGTTCTCCACGAAGGAAGCGTGGGTTGCCCCTGGCACGACGCGATGGAGGCTGTTGGTCGACAGCGTGACTGTCTTGTTCTGGTCAGCCATCCATCCCTTGGAGTTTCCGCGTTCGGCGGTCAGGACGATCAGTGGCTTCGCATCGAGGCTGCGGAGTCTCCCTGCCTCGGCCACGGACCGATTCGCGACGCCGTACTCATCGAGGACCCCGCCCATTTCCTTCGCGGTGGCGGCGGTGGCGCGGGCATCGTCCCGGTACTTCGGCGGTAGATCCGAGAAACTGGTGTCGGCGAGAAGCCGACCAACCCCCAGCCGAGAGGTCGTCGCGACCAACGAAGACACGTGCTTCAAGACGCTGTACGAACCCGCCTTGGGCGGGGACACGGGGTTGTTGTTGGCGGCGGTGGAGTCAACCAGGACGAGTCCGGCGACCTCCTCGGGATACTTCGCCGCGTACGTCCGCACGTACAGGCCGCCGAAGGAATGCCCGGCCAGCACGTACGGACCCGGAACATGTGCACGATCCAGCAGCCTGTGGAGATCGGTGGCGATCTGCGCACCATCGGGCGGACTCGCAGCAGGATCGCTCCAGCCACGCCCCGCCCGGTCGTACACGCACACTCGGCTGTCGCGGGCCACAGCGGGTGCGATCAACCCCATCGACGCCGCGGAGCCGCCCGCACCGGGCTCAAGAATCACGGTCGGACCGCGTGAGCCAGTGCACTCCAGGTGGAGTCGGTACGGTCCCACGTCGACGAGTTGCCCGCGCATGGCAACCGCCGGTGCGGTGGACTGACTGATCCTCTCGTACGCCCCGCCGAGGGCGAAGAGCACCAGGATGACCAACACCGGGTTCAGCAGCCACACCCTGGTCCGGCTGTGCAGCTCGCGCCTGGCGCGGATCCAGACCCAGACCACCAAGACCAACAGAGCGGGCGGCCAGACCCACCCCAGCGCGTCCACCACGGAGTCCGGGGCCACGAGCACCAGCGCCCCGGCCACCGCCATGAAGATCGCCGGCACTACGGCCCAGCGTTGCGGTTGGTCGGTGAACCGAGTGGACAGCACCGCCAAGAGCGCCCACCCGAGCGCCCACCCGAACAGCACCATCGCGGTGGAGAAGTCCACATCCACCGTGCCGACTGGCAGGAACGGGAGGATCACCGCCGCAGCGAAGCCCGCGGCCAGCGATCCGGCCACGACTCCGCCAACGTGCCAGCGCCGTGGCCCCGGGACGGCGGGCGCGACCTGGTCGCCGCTCGTGGGCGCAGTCTCGCTTCGCAACCTCATGACGGGCCACCTCGCCTTGCTAGGTGTACGCGCACCCCCGCCCATCGAGCATGCGCTCGACGGCGCGGTAAGGAAATAGCTCGACCGGATGCCCCGCAGGCCATCCGACCGTGATCGGTCGTGCCCGACCTTGCGCGAACGCACGCGAATGCCGAGGACGCCGCGTCTGCAGCGCAGAGGCGGGTGTGACTATGGGTGGCGCTCAGGTGCGTTCGAGCCGGGTGGCTACAGCGTCGAGGACGGTTCTAACGAACTCAGGCAGCCGGAACGGGGAGCGTGGGGAGTCCCACGTGGCGTTCACTTCGAGGTACTGCTCGTGGTGGCTGTATGGCTTGCCGACCTTTTGCGGACATCCAGCAGCGGCGCTCAGATGAATGATCAGATGCTCGGCCTGGTGTTGAGCAAAGATGGCCCGCCAGCGCTGGTTCCTCTCCTGCCGTCGGCACTGGTGATAAGTGACCGCCTCGGTGATTCGGCGCGGCCAGCCGAAGGCCGAGTCGCCAATCGACAGGTTGATGGTGTACGGGTCCCGGCCTGGCGTTGACTCGCCGACAGGGACCAGCGTGACCCCAGGATTGAGAGCCAGTAGGAGGTCGCCCCGCGACAGATCCCACGGCCTCACCAGAGATTCAGGGTCACGCACCCCCTCGTCGTAGACCATCGGCCCAGCCGCGATGACAGCACAGCCGACGGCGATCAGGGCGTCATCGGGGCCGCCCATGCCGTCGGACAGTTGCGTGGCCCTCCCCAGCGCCGAAGTGTCGAGGCAGGTAATTGCCTCCTGCAGTTGCGGACCAAGCGATCCATTCGTGTCGAGCAGATCCTCCGCAAGGGCCGCGATGTCGGCTCCGGCATCGTCGGCTGCCACCAGCCGCTCGACTGCGATCCAGAAGTCTTCGTTCGGCACGAGCGGACAGTATCCCGACGCACTGACATGCCGCCGTTCGTGAAAGCGCTGAAGTGCCGATGACAGCGCGTCGTCAGCGGCCACTGAGCCGTCCCCGGTCCCGGCTCAGCGCGGTCGATGGCGAACGCAGCTTGACCTGCAAACGCTATGGTGTCGATCGTCGAGGGGCGTCACGGCAGCCTGTGCCTTTCGTCGCAGTCGATGAAGGGAGGAGGCCGTGCCGGTCGAGGCCTTCACCCGCTGGCTCTACCGCGACGGTCGGCCGAACTCTCTGGCGCGGGCGATCAACGCTGTGTGGGCGCGTGCCTTCGCGACCGGTCGGGGCCCGTCGTCGGTCGCGACTCTCGAGGTCGTGGGCCGCAAGTCCGGCAAGCCCGTGAGGCTGCCAGTCGTCATCGCTGACCTGGATGGTGAGCGGTACCTGGTGTCCATGCTTGGCGACAACACCAACTGGGTCCGCAATGTCCGCGCCGCGGGCCACCGGGCCGTGCTTCTCCGGGGTGGCCGCACAGCCATTCGTCTGGACGAGATTCCTATCGAGCACCGCGCGCCCATCATCAAGCGCTACTGCCAAGTCGCAACGAGCGGCCGAGTGCACATCCCCGTCGACCCCGATGCCCCGGTCTCAGCGTTCGAGTCGGTTGCCACCCGGTACCCGGTCTTCCGCATCGTCCCCCAATCCTGAGCAAGGACGCGAGCAGTCTCAATCCGCGCCCGGTGGCGAGCCAATATCTCGTGGGAAAGCTGCACGGATGTGCCAGGTGCCACCGGCAAAGCGGAAGTAGTCCTCCGGGTCGGCGTTCAGGCGCCCGTAGACCACGAACTTCCCGTTGCGCTCCGCGCGACCAACGAGAACCCGGTCGGGGTCGACGCCGCGCAGAGCCCACACCTGGGTCGGACGTCCGGTCGTGTCGGGAGCGTCTGCGCCGCATCCACTCCCGTCGTTGCAAGGCGGGTAAACCGCGTCGCCAAGCAAGTCGCCTTTCGCGACTGGAAGCTTGTCGGACCACGCGACGTAGAACCGGCCCTGGTACTCGACGCCTGCTGCGCATGACGCGGAAGCCTCACTCACGCCGAACATGCTTCCAATCGACAGGCCGGGGGCTCCTCCACGGCTTGTGCCCACGCTGCACGATCCCTCGGACAGGCATCCGGTGACCAGCGCGGCCGACAAGAACGTAACCGCCGCCGCACGCCGGGCTCCCCTACTCACCCGCGTCCGCGTCATACCCCTCTCCCCCCTGCCCGTGCCGGGGCCGTCCCGTGTCGTCAGTGTGACGGGGTTGCTGCTTGCGCGGTTCCTGTTTGCGCCTGCACCAATGCCGTTAGCGTCATGATGTCGAGGAGGTCGGCCGCGATCCGCTTGATCTCTCACGTCTCCGCCGCCACGTCCTCTCTTCGCTCTACTCGACCGCTGCTAATTTCGCGTGCCAGGACACGAGGACGACACGCTGAGATCCCTCGCCGAGCCGAGCAAGCTGCTGGGTGCTTCTGTTCAACGGCTTTCCAGAACAACCCCGTCAATCGGTATGGGCCTCCAGGTACGCGGCGATCACTTTGGCGGGCATCCGTCCCCTGGCACGCACCTGCATACCTTGTTCCTGGGCCCAAGCGCGGATGGCCTCCGACTGTCCGCGCGGTGCAGTGTTGGCTGCGACGCCGGATGGAGCCCGCTTCCGTGGTGCCCCCGGTCGGCCGCGGGCAGGCGCACTTCGAGCGGCCGTCTTGACGGGTGCCCTCTTGCCCGTTGACTTCGGAGCGGGCGATGCCACGGCGGCGGCCCTGGTTGCAGAAGTCCGCTTGGCAGCCGGCTTCCTGGTCCCCTTCGCCGGACGCTTCGTCAACCGCGCGTCCTTCCGACCGGCTCCGGAAGCGGACCGGATGTCCGACTCCTCCGCCACCCCGCCGCCGTTGCTCAACTCGACAGCCTCGGGTACGGCGGGCAGCTCCTCCGTCTTTCGTGCCAAGCGGTGCCGTCCGTAGGCACGGCGGAGGACGCCAAGAGCATCCTCATAGCTGTCTTCCCGTGTATCAATGGTGATGCGCATAAGACTCACTCCCCAACGGTCACCCCCGCGCCTGAGATCCATCCCATCACGCAAAGCGCCATAGCCGTAGGTGATTGAACACATCGAGTCGTGCGCCGCCATTGGGCGAGGGACGGTCGAAGGCGATTGGGTGGACAGCGTGGTGGGGCTCGAGGGCGTTCAGACGGAGGTCGCGATGCTGGAGACCCCGGACCGCCACGGAAGGCTCGAACTGATGAAGCTTCACGCCCCGCTGGCCCGATGCGGCGACGGACACGCCACGCCGAACACGCTGGGTATCCGCCGTGTCACATTCGCTGTCGACGACATCGACGCCGCCGTCGCCGGCCTGCAAGCCCGCGGCGCGGAACTACTTGGCAGGGTGGTGCGCCACGAAGACAGTCATCGGCTCTGCTACGTCGGCGGCCCGGAGGGCATCATCGTGATGCTGGCGGAGCAGAATCGGCTGAGACCCCGGCCGGTCGCCAACGGCCTGCCGACCGGCGTCAGTCGTCGCTCCTGGGGGGAGGCTTTAGGCACAACTGCCCACCCCGTGCACGCCGCTGGTCACGAGCATCGTGCCGCGCGGTCGGCGCGGCGAGAGTTCGGTTGATGATGGAGCGGTGTCCCACCTCCCGCGGCCGTTGACTCAGCACGAACGCTCGGTTCTCGATGCGATGTTGAGCGTCATTGACGGTCCGCCATCTCTCCCGGAGGGCGTTGACGACGTGTTGGTCGTTGATGAGTGCGACTGTGGCTGTCCGACGATCTACTTCACGAACGAAGATGTCCGGCACTGGCCAGTCGCTGAGGCATACACGACGATTGAGCGAGGCGAGGACGTAACCCTCTTCGCGAGTGAGAACGCACTCTGGGGTCTTGAGTGGGTTGGACGCCCCGATCCGCCATCCGCCGAATTCCCTGATCCTGCTGACTTGACGGTGTGGAGGCCGCATCAGTGAACGTCCGGCTTTGGCGATGAGCGGTCGTGGACGTCAGAAGTCGATCGCCCGCTCCAGGCCACGGGGATCGAAGGCTTCGTCTACGTGGCCGAGGTCTCGGCGGCCCTCTTGATCGAGGCGGCCTCCGTCTCGACGTACCGCTTGGTCAGCGACCGCGTCAGCAGCCAGCCGATTCCGGACAGCGGACCGGACACGGTCAGGGCGAGGGTGAGCCGACTCCCGTCGGGGTGCGGCTCGACGACGTGCGCGGCGGTGACGGTGACGCCGGGCGAGCTCGACTGCCAGGTGTACGACGACCCAGCGGCCAGCTCGGTGACCGTCCACACCGCTGTGGGCAGCCGGGGCTGCTGCAACCGGGTTCGGGAGCCGACGGCCAGCGGTCCGGCGTCGAGACGCTCCACGGCGTCGACCGTCGGGATCCGCTCGGGCCAACGCTCGACGTCGACGACCACCGCCCAGACCCGCTCGGGCGGGGCCGCGATGGTGACGGTGTGCTGCAGGCCGGGCATGCGCTGAGCGTACGACGACGCCCTGCGAGACTGAGGCCACCGGACCGCGGCCCCCGACGAAGTGATGACCGAGCTGCTCGCCCACGGAACCGTCGTACTCGACGGCAGGCTGTCCAAAGCGCTGGAGGACCGTGGGCACGACTTGTCGTCGGACCTGTGGAGGCCGAGCGCCATTCGCGGGCGTCCGGGAAGCACTGAAGCCCAGGACCGGACTAGGTAGCCAGTTGCACCCGCCCTCTCACGCTGCCGTTGGTGAAAGCGCTGACGTGCCGATCAGCGTGCTCTGGCTAGTGGGTACCTCTGTGCTCGAAGGGCGCCTAGCGGACCACGCGGTAGTCGACGAGAAGGTGGCCACTAGGCGAGGCAGTGCTGCGGATCGTCTCGAGCCGTATGGGCGGCAACCCGTCGAACAGTCGTTGCCCGCTCCCGGCGATCGTCGGCGCGATGACGAGCCTGAGCTCGTCGACGACATCGGCAGCAAGTAGCGACCGAGTGACCGAGATGCTGGCGTGGACGCCGATATCGCCACCCTGCTGACCCTTCAGGTGCCGCACGAAGTCGACCAGCCCGCCGTCGATCACGCGCGAGTTGGTCCACTCGCGTTCGAGCGGCGTCGACGTTGCGACGTACTTGGGAACGGCGTTGATGAAGGAGGCGAAAGGCTGGATCTCGCTGCCTGGCCAGAACTCAGCCCATTCGTCGTAACTGCGGCGGCCGAGAATGACCGCGTCTTGCGTGGCAATGAGATTGGCGCCGCTGGCATCAGTTTCGTCGTCCCAAGCGGTGATAAACCGGTCGGGAGCCTCAGCCACTCCATCGAGAGACAAGAAGTGACCTGCGACGACCTTGCGCGGGGTCTGGCCGGTCTTCTTCTCGATGGTGTCGGGGTGGGCCTGGAACGACATGGTGGGGCTCCTTCGGAGGATGTCGGGAGTGGTTGATGGTCACCCCTACGTCGGACGTGGCACGTGCATTTCGACACCGATGCCGAGGAACTTCTCGGGGCGTTCACGTCAGCATGGTGGCAGGCCCACGTTGCCGGACGCACTCTCTATGCCGCAGAGCGCGAAAGAGCGGAACTGCCGATGCTGCATGCGTCGCTCCGGCAAGTGGCCCGCCCCGATGGCGCATGCTCGCGAACGACTGGAGCCTCTGGCGCGAGCGGGTACGCCGGCGATGGTGACGTGGCGGATCGAGGAGCGCTCGTCGGGGCCCACCGAATAGGTCCGCGTCGAGCGCCTGAGGCTGGCGACCGCAGCACACGGCCGAACTCAGCACGACAACTCGGAGAGACCCGGCTGAGGCCAGCCCTAAAGCCTTTCGAGCTTGTGGAAGGGGCTGATGATGCGGAGCGTGCAGTTGCCGAAGTCCACGGTCACCGCCGCGCTCTCCTCGCCCACCACGCGCCCGAGCCCGTAGGACTGGTGGGAGACCCGGTCGTGGAGTTCGAAGCGCTCGATCACCGGCTCGGTCTTCGGCTTGAAGGGACTGCTGGCGAGGTGGCTCCGCTGAGCCCCGGATCGAGTTGTCATCACCCCCAGTATGCGCCCTCGAAGCCCATGCCAGTCTCGCCCGCTGGAACCTTTGGCCGCCGGCCCCGGCTGCGCGCGGGCGCAAGCGCCCGTCCTCGCCGGTGCCAACATCAAGAACGGGCGCTGGAATGACTCACTACGTCAGTGCGGGAAACCCGTCCCCCTGACCTCTGACGGTTCGGTCATCGCCCGGAGCGTCAAGGTCGCAGACGCGTCGCTCCGCGATCGAGCAAGCTCGAACCTTGACCCACCGACCGCTGACTAAGTGCGGGCTGGTTGTCAGGGGGACGGGGCGATCGCGGGTACGCATCGGGCCGGACTTCCGGTGCGCCTTGCACTTGCGCCAGCGTGCGATTCGATTTCCGAAAACCCACAAATCGGACGGGCCACGCGACAGAATGAACGCCATGTGGGTAATTGCGCTCGCAAGTGCGGCGGCCCTTGGGACCATCGGGGCGCTTCTCGGGGAACGGCGCGGAGCCAAGAGCGCTGGCGCTGCCCTCGGGTTTCTGTTGGGCCCGTTCGGTCTTCTGCTCCTGGTCCTCACAACCGATCCCCTCCCCCACAAGCCCGCCTCGTCCAAGCGGTCGGTCATCGAGCACGATCGGGCCGGGACGACTGGTGCAAGGCGAACGACCGAGCCGAAGGCATATGTACAGAGGTTCACCTCTGGCGCCGATCTGCGGGCGATCCGGAGGGCAGCACGTGCCCAGCGAGAGTCTCCTAAGCAACTCGGAGAGCACGCCGAGCCGTCCTGACGGCCGGTATCTCGTGCACCCCCAAGTGATGGACCAGAAAACCGAACACCGCGATTTTGTACACATTCTGTACACGTCATACTTAGCAGTTCCGTAGAACAACAGAAACAATGATCAGCCGTTCCCGCAGCTCAGAGCCGCTTTTCGAGCTTCTCACGACGCGCCGCCAACCACGCTGGGTAGCGTTCCTGAACCGTGCGTCGCAGGTTCCAGTCCTGCCGGGGGACAGCTAAACCGCAGGTCAGCAGTAGTTCTCGACCTCTTGACCATCCTCGGCGAAGCGGGTCGGATCGGTGCCGCAACTGCGTCCTTCATTGCGTCGAGCGGCCACATCATCGAGCTCGTCGGCGAACGGGGGCCGCAGCGGTCCGGGGTCAGAGTTGCCGAGGCCGAGCATGCCGCTGGACCGACGACAGGGTCGCACCGGCGGCGATGGCCGGCGACACGGTCGTTTGCCTCAGCTCCTGCGGGTAGAGACCTACCTGGCGGATCGAAGTAGTTGCTCGGTCACAGCAGCCACGCCGGAGTGGCCCACGAAGCCTCGCGGACGTGTTGCAGCCGTCGGACGGATGCAAGGCCGGAGCAAACGCTGTACGCCGCGGCGATCCGCGCGGACTCACAGGCCGATGACGGCGGGCGGCTCGAATCACCGTGCGAGGCGGCAGGCAGACGCTGGGAGTTGGTTACATGTCCAACGGGCCGACGAATGGCAACCACGACGAGCCTCGTCACACGGAAACGGATCAGCGAAACCGCCGCCATCCGAGGATCCGCAGGCGTGGATCCGACCTC
>CAWHAU010000001.1:0-135334 GCA_963827435.1 uncultured Actinomycetota bacterium | reverse complement strand
ATGAGTGCGTACCCAGTGACCGTCAGGTGGCGAGCGCCTGGCGTGCACTGAGCACGTCGTCGGTGCCGAAGACCAGGCGCACCCCACCGAAGGTGGTGTAGGCAAGGTCGATATTGACGTTGGCGTCGGCGAGCCGCCGGGCCACCTCGCCGAGTGCGCCGGGCTCGTTCGCGACGCTGACGACGAACACCTCCCGTTCGTCGGCTACGCCCATGCCGGCGGCGGCCAGCGCAGCTTGCAAGGCTCCGAGACTCCCGTCGGACACGAGCACGTGCACGAGGCCCTTGCCCTCGCCGGTGAAGGCTGCGAAGCCGTCAAGGTTCACTCCAGCGGCACCAGCGACCTCACCCAGCCGCGCCAGTTCGCCCGGCTGGTCGTCGAGAATCACAGTGATGTCGTGTGCCATCACCCCGATGGTGCATCCGTGTGGGCGCCTTCGTCGAGAGCCATCGGGTAGATCGGTGGTCGACCACGGCCGACGGCGACCACCGACCGCATGCGAAAGCGGGCGAACCGGCGTATGCCCGTCCTCGCCGGGACATCAGATGAGAACGAGCATGTGGCCTGGCTCTGCGTCGGTGGCGGCGAGCCCCGCCCTGTGATGGATCGGGAAAAGGTGAATGAGATCGCGTGACCGGGGCACACTCCTTCCGAGGAGTGTCTGGAGGCACCAGATGAGCCGGATATACACGGCAAACCTTCCAAACGGAGTTCGAGCGGGAAGCACCTGCGTTGACCTGGACGGTGTGCAGGTCTTGGTCACGCTCTTCAATGTGGACGGGCAGCTGAGCGCAGAAGTGGCCTTCCGTAACCATCCCAGCGAGGCCTGGAGCGAGCCGATCAGCCTGACCGAGGACGAGCAGGCCTGACACGCCTGCTCGTCAGACGGCACACCAGATCCCCTCGGTCTGCTCTGGAGCCGCGTCCGCCCGCGGCGACGTCGATGTGCGTCACCCACGGGCAGACAGCCCGCGGCTACAGTCGAGCGGTGGCCCGCAGCCCGCTCCTGACCACTGTCGCCGCGTTGACCGCGGCCGTTTCTCTGGTCTCCTGCAGCGAGGCCGCCACGAGAACGTCACCGTCCCCGCCCTTGTCGAGATCAGCGTCCGTCCCCGCCGGCGTCGCCCACTCCGGAGAGGCACACCGTCGAGGCACGGTCGCCCCGGGCGACCGTGAGCGACGGCCGGCCGCGGCGCGCCAGGCTGAGCATCCCCGCCGTCGGGCTCCACGACCTGGCGGTCGTGCCGTACGTCGGAGAGACCGACGACGCCCTCGGCACGCGCATCCAGGACCGCGGGGTCGCCGCGAGCCCTCACGGCCCCCGCGGTGGAGTCGGCCCGGGAGGTGTCGGCAACTACCAGGTCACCGCTCACCGCACGTCGTCGACACAGGCGTTCCGGAGGCTGCCGGACCTGCGGTTCGGCCATCGGGCGGTGGTCGAGACCGACGGTGTCCGCTACGTCTACGAGATCCGGCAAACCCGGGAGACGTCCTTCCGCTCTCCGCGTTCGCTGGCCGAGCAACGGGCCGGCGTACCGGGACGTCCCGGGGCTTCACCCACGCGAGCCTTCCTCACGCTCTCGACGTGCGCAACGCCCGAGGACCACGCCGACGGCAACTACTGGGCCGACGAGCTCGGCAACCCCGAGCACCGCATCGACAAGATCGCAGTGCTCGTACGGGCCGTCGTCGCCGACTAGTCGAGCTCCCGCGGCGCCTGCCACGTCGGACGCCAGGGGTACTAGCACCTTTGTCCTGTTTCTGGCTCACCCGCTTCTCGCAGATCCTTGTGCTCGTCCCTTCCAGTTCCCCAAGGAGTCAGGCAGAAGATCCGTCGAGCACCACCACTGCGACGACGGCCCCGGTCACCCCAGACCGCGCCCCGTTCTGAGCGGTCCTCCAGCCCGCTCGGTCCCCAGTGTGGCCCCACCCTCCCCCACGGGTGGGGCCACAGGCATGTCCGAGCCCTGCCCGACGTACGACGTACGACGCGAGCCCAAGGTCTCCACAAGGTAAAGCGCGTAGACAACATGCCGTGCACTCCACGGGACAAGCCACGCTCCGGGGCGGCGGGCCCACGAGCGAACCTGTCCGTGTCCGCACCGTCCTGGCCGCGGCGGAGGGGCCCACGACCACCGGTCACCGCGCCGACAGGACGACGTGGAGCCTGGTCGCCGGCTCGCTCGTCGTGCTCTTCCTGCTGATCGGGGCCGGACAGCTCGTCGGCTCCCGCCTCGCCGAGCGACAGGCGCTCATCGACGCGACCCGCTTCACCCAGCTCCTCGGGGGCACGTTCGTCGACGAGGAGACGGCTCAGGGTCTGCTCGACGGGGACAGCTCCGCGCACGCCCGTATGGACGAGATCGTGCGGGGGCGGCTGGTGGCCAACACCTCCGTACGCCGAGTCAAGGTGTGGTCACAGCAGGGAAGGGTGATCTACAGCGACGATCCGTCGGAGATCGGCGGCGTGTACCCGCTCCGGGGCGACAAGCTCGCGACCCTGCACTCCGCGCGTCCCACCGCCTCGGTCAGCGAGCTCGATGACAACGAGGACGCCAAGGAACGGCTGCTGGACGACCGTCTCCTGGAGGTCTACACCGCCATCCGGACCTCGAGCGGCGAGCCACTGCTGTTCGAGGCGTACCTCAGCTACGACCGCCTGCGTCAGCAGCGGGAGGCGGTGTTCAACACGCTGGGCAGCCTCGCCGTCCTTGCCCTCGTCGCCCTCGCCGCGGTCCAGCTGGTCCTCGGCCTCGGGCACCTGCGGTGGTTGCGACGTCGCCACCGGGCCATCGCCGAACAGGCCCGCTCGAGCCGGGAGCGGGACCGCCGCCTGTTGGCACGCAACCTGCACGACGGAGTCATCCAGGAGCTCGTCGGCACCGCGTTCGTGATGGATGGAGCCACCTCAGCGCTGGAAGCCGGGGACGCGCATCACGCCGAGGCGCTGGTCACCGGCGCCGCCGCGTCGGTGCGCGAGAGCGTGCAGTCGCTGCGGTCCGTCATCGTCGACCTCTACCCCCGGTCCATCCACCAAGGCGGCCTCTCCGAAGCCCTGCAGGACCTGGCCCAGCCCCTCCGTGTACGCGGTCTCGACGTGACTGTGGAGGCCGACAGCCTTCCTCTCGACGAGGACGGCGACCGGGAGCTGGCCGAGGTCGTCCACCGCTGCGCCCAGGAGCTCATCCGCAACGTGCTGCGTCATGCGGACGCATCCGCGGTCGAGATCCGGCTGGAGCTGACGGGCACGTGGGTCACGTTGACCGTCCGCGACGACGGCCGGGGGTTGAGCGCCTGACGAGGTGACCGCCGCACGCGATCACCTGGGCCTGCGTGCGCTCACCGACATCGTGACGGAGCGCCAGGGTTCACTCGAGATCTGCTCGGCCCCAGGCCACGGCACCGAGGTGAGGATGGGACTACGACGATGACCACGATGACAACGATGACCACGACGACCCTGCCGACGCAGAAGACCTCGGGGACCGACCGAGCGGTCGAGGCGACCCGGGTGCTGGTGGTCGACGACCATCCGACCATCCACCTCGGGCTGGCCGCCGTGATCGCGGCCGCCGACGGGATAGAGCTGGTAGCGACGGCGACGTCGGGTCTCGAGGGGTTCCGCAAGTTCGTCGAGGAGGTGCCGGACGTCGTCATCCTCGACCTGACGATGCCCGACCAGACCGGACTGGTCACGCTCCGCCAGATCCTGGCCCACGACCCGGACGCTCTGGTCCTGGTGCTGACGGCCAGCGCTGCCGCCGAGGACGTCATCGAGTCGGTCCGCTCCGGCGCGGCGGGCTACTTGTTGAAGGACACCGCCGGAGCCGCGCTCATCGACGCGCTCCGGGCGGTCCGTCGTGGAGAGGTCCCTGTCGACGCACGCCTCACCCGCGCGCTCGCACGCGTGACCGAGCCGTCGTCGCGGATCCAGCTGACGCAACGGGAGCACGACGTCCTGCGGCTCCTGCGGGACGGCCTCAGCAACCAGCAGATCGGACTACGGCTGGGCATCCGCCCGACGACGGTGAAGACCCATCTGCGCAACGCCTTCGACCAGATCGGTGCCGCCGACCGCACCTCGGCGGCCCTGTGGGCCCAACGTCACCTGGGCGACGTGGGCGTCCGCTGAGACGGCGCGTCCGCCCCATCGTGCGGTCGGGACGCCGGACGTTCAGCTGCCGTCGGCGTCCAGCCGGGCGATCTCGTCCGCGGTCAGCTCCAGGTCCGCCGCGGCCGCCGAGTCGATGATGGACGTGGGACGTTTGGCGCCCGGGATCGGGATGACGACCGGCGACTGCGCCAGCTCCCAGGCCAGCGCGACCTGCTGGGCGCTGACGCCGCGTGCATCGGCCACCTCCTTGAAGGCGGGGTGCTTCTCGGCCAGTCCCTTGGCGTCGGACAGCCCGCCCAGCGGGCTCCACGGAAGGAACGCGAGGCCGAGCTCCTCGCAGACGTCGATCTCGGGTCGGCTGCTGCGGAAGGCGGGCGAGAACTGGTTCTGCACGCTGACCAACGCGCTGCCGAGGACCTTGTGCGCCTCCCGGATCTGGTCCGGGTCGGCGTTCGAGAGGCCGATCATCCGCACCTTGCCCGTCCGATGGATCTCCTCGAGCGTGCCCAGGACGTCGGAGTAGCCGACGTTCGGGTCGGGGCGGTGGTGCTGCCACAGGTCGATCTGGTCCACGCCGAGCCGTTTCAGGCTCGCGTCGACGGCCGCGTGGAGGTGGCCCGCACTGCTGTCGAGTCCCCAGGCACCGCCCTCGGTGCGGACGTGGCCGCCCTTGGTGGCCAGGAACACCTGGTCGCGGACACCGAGCTCGTCGAGCAGCCCGGCGATGAGCGACTCGTTGGCGCCCTGCGCGTCCGCGCCGAGCTCGTCGCCCGGCCCGTAGGCGTCGGCGGTGTCGAAGAGGGTGACGCCCGCGTCGAGGGCGGCGCGCACCGTGTCGGCGAGCTGCTCGCGGGGCTGGGTCCCCGTCTGGTCGAAGGTCATCAGGCCGAGCCCGATGGCGCCCACCCGGACGCGTCCTGTCTGGTCGTTGCCGATCTCTCGTGTCTGCACGTGTGAGTCGTTCCCCGCTCGGCGACGCGAAAACCCCGGTCTCACGCGAGGGGGTCGATGATCTCGCGCAGCCGGTGCAGGATCGGGTGGAGCCGGTCGCTGTCGCCCCTCATCGACGAGCAAGCGCGCCTCTTGGCGGACCGGGTCGTCGACCTCTCCGACGACGGGCTCGAGACTCACGTGACCCGTCCGGCCACTCGAGCTCGGCGGGCGTGCTCCGGGTCGGGCCGCCGGAAGCGGGGCGTGCCTGATGCCGGCGGATCGTCCAGGGCTGGCGTAGTCCGGGTCACGGGAATATTTCGATACGGATCACCCGACCGCGTATCGTGAGGAGTGGCTCCCCGTCAGGTTCTCCCCCGTACCTGGCGGGGAGTCCTTGCGTTCAGTCCCTGTGTTCCGGGCACGACGTGACGCTCCGGTGCAGACCGGCGGGTAGCCCCCGCACGTGCCGGGTACACGGAAGGGGTCGCTGTTCACAGGACGCGTCCTTCGGGGGCATCCGGGGGACAGCGAACACGGCCCCCGTCGGCGTGAGCCGTCGGGGGCCGTTCGCCCCCTCCCCTGGTACGGCGGTCAGGCCACCGTCGCGACCCGGACCGGGTGCGCGACGAGCGCGCGCCGGGGCCAGCGCCGGAAGAGCTGCGACCCGCCCCAGGCCACGCCGGTCATCAGCACCAGCAGCCCGACCACGAAGGTCGGCGCGGGCACGAGCGACCGCTCGACCGGGTCGGTGGTCGCCCAGATCAGCCAGATCGGACCCGTCGCGACGAGCGCCAGCACCACCCGCACGACCCGTGGGCCGCGGCCGGCGAACGCGAACCCGCCCAGCCAGAACGCCGGCGCGAACACCAGCCCCTGCGAGGCCGACACGATCGGCAGGGCGAGCACGACGGCGAGGCGCCACCAGCGGGACCGGTTCCGCGACCGGGCGCCGTGCACGAGGCCGAGCCCGAGCCCGGCCAGTGCGGAGAAGCCGATGATCAGCAGGGTGCCGGACCAGCTGAACTCCGGGTTCGTGGAGATCATCCGCATCCAGACCCGGGCGAGGACGCCCCAGCCCGCCCCCAGGCCGAGCCCGGCCGCGGCTGCCCGGACCATCACCACACCACCGGCAGGCACGCCAGCCGGGGGCCGGCGGTGCCGTTCGGCTGGGTGGCCTCGGCGTGGATCACGACGGCGCGGTCCCCGGGCTGCACCTCGAACGGCACGCGGGCCCGCGCCCTCGCAGTGCCGTCGGAGCGCACCTCGAGGTCGAGCCACACCTCGGTCCTGTCGCTGACCTCGGGCGACGGTGCACCGGCGAGGACGTCGACGTTGTAGTGCGGCCCGGCCGCGGCGCCGTCTCCGGTCACGCAGCGTCCGACGTGCAGGTGGGCGCCGTACTCCGTGCCCCTGGCGGAGCGGGCGACGCCGGACAGCCGCAGCCGGACCACGGTCTCGTCGTCGCCGACCGTCATCCGGACCCGGCTGCGGGCGCCGTCGAACGGCGACGTGGTGGCCGTCTGCAGGTCACGGAGCACGCTGTCGACCGCCAGGGTCGGCGGGTCCGCGTGCCGGGCGTCGGCGGCGCTGACCGCCGTGGTCGTGACGAGCGCGGCGCCCGCGAGCAGGGCGGCCGGCGCGACACGGCTGAGGTTGGTTCCCATGGTTCCTCCCGTTGGACATGCTTGGGTGTCGTTCACCAGGGAGGACGGGGGCGTGGCCGGGCTCGGGTGACACGAAGGTTTCTCGAGCCGGTTGTCACCCGCGGGCACCGGTCCGCGCGTCCGTAGGAGTGATGGCCACGATGGGCGAATCGGTGGAACTGTCCGGAGTGCGCGGCGCGGAGAGCGACGCCGACGCTCTGGTGCTCCGCCTGTTCCGTGACGAGGCCACCCGACTGGTCCAGATGGCTCGCTGGTTCGTCGACGACCGGACCGCCGCCGAGGACCTGGTCCAGGAGGCGTTCATCAAGCTGAGCACGAACCTGCACCGGATCCGCGACCCCGACCGGGCCGCCGCGTACCTCCGGGCGATCGTGATCAACCTGGCCCGCGACCACAACCGGCGCGGTCTCGTGTCCCTCCGGCACCGGCCGCCCGCCCAGCCGGACGAGCGCTCCGCCGAGGACCACGCGGGCGACCACGCCGAGACCGCCGAGGTGCTCGACGCGCTGCGCCGGCTGCCCCGACGTCAGCGGGACTGCCTGGTGCTGCGCTACTACCTGGACCTGCCCGTCGCCGAGGTCGCCTCGACGCTCGGACTCTCCGTCAACTCCGTGAAGACCCACCTGGCGCGCGGCCTCAAACGGATGTCCCTCGAGCTGGAGGAGGCGCCATGACCGACATGTCCGACCGGCCCGTCGGCATCGAGCAGCGGCTGCGCCGCGCGCTCACCGACGACACCGGCACCCGCCCGTCGACCGACCTGTTCGACCGGGTCGTCGGCAGCATCGAGGACGAGCGGGTCCGCCGCCGGCGACGCCGCCGGTACGTCGCCCTCGGTGTCCTCACCCTCACGCTCGGCACGGCCGGCGTGCTCACCCTGACCCCACGAGAGAACGGACGACTGGTCATGGACTGGTGGATCCTGGAGCTGTTCACGACCGGTGTGCTGGTCGCGATCGCGCTGTGGCTCGGCCCCTTCATCAAGAGGTTCGGGCGGGCGTACGCCGCGGACGTGTTCCACGACAACCCGCGCACCGGCAAGAGCTACATCGTGCTCACCGACATCGTGTACTACCTGATCTTCAGCGCGTACATCCTGTTCACGGTGAACTTCGAGTCCGCCGGCTGGGGGCCGTACGTCGGCGCGGCGCAGCTCAAGGTGGAGACCGCGCGGGTCGGCGGCATCCTGCTGATCATCGGCATCCTGCACGGCCTGAACATCGTGCTGATGCCGGTGCTCGGCCGGCTGTTCTCCCTCAACCGCACGCTGTCCGGGCACCCGCCGCACGCGGACTGAGCCCCGGGTCGACCCGGCCGGAGGCCCGGGTCAGCTGAGCCGGTTGTCCCGCAGGGCGGCGGCCAGGGTCGGGGTGAGCGGCAGCCGCGGGATCAGCGTGGCCTGGAACGCGTGGTACGTGTCCGGCTTGCCGGCCCAGGTGACGCTGGACGGGGTGTTCGCCGGGGACAGCTCGTGGTGCCAGGAGCCGTGCTCGGGGTCGGCGAAGCAACCGGCGATGTGGTCCCACCAGGTGGCGTACCAGCCCGCGTAGACCGGATCCCCGGTCTCGGCGTACAACGCCGCCGCGGTGGCGGTGGCCTCGGCGGCCACCCAGTGCATCCGCTCGCGTACGACGGGCGTGCCCGACCAGTCCACCGTGTAGACGAACCCGTCCGCGCCGTCGACGGCCCAGCCCTCGCGGACCGCGGCGTCGAACAGCGACCGGGCGTCGTCGAGCAGCCAGGCCGGGGCGCCGGGGCCGAGGCCGGCGTACAGGTGCAGCGCCAGCCGGGACCACTCGAGCCAGTGGCCGATCGTCGCGCCGTACGGCCGGAACGGGTGCGCGGGCTCGTCGACGTTGTACTCCAGCTGCGGGGTCCAGGTCGCGTCGAAGTGCTCGGGGATCCGCCAGGCGTTGCCGCGGGCGAGGTCGTGCACGACCCGGGTGACGATGCGCCGGGCCCGCGCCCGCAGGTCGTCGTCGTCCAGCACGTCGGCCGCGGACAGCAGCGCCTCCACCGTGTGCATGTTGGCGTTGACGCCGCGGTAGCCGTCGAGCGTCGACCACGACTCGTCCCACTGCTCGACGACCATGCCGAACTCGTCGTCCCAGAAGTGCCCGAGGAGCACGTCGAGGGCGTCGTCGAGCAGCTCGCGGCCACCCGGCCTACCGGCCGCCGTCGCGCTGGCGGCGGCGAGCACCACGAACGCGTGCTCGTAGGCGGTCTTGTCCGTGGACGTCGGACCGTCCGGACCGACCTTGGCGTACCACCCGCCGTGCTGCTGGTCGCGGAACCGGCCGCGCAGTGCCGCGACACCGTGGTCGGCGAGCGGGCCGCAGCCGGGCCGCCCCATCAGGTGGCCGAGGGCGTAGACGTGCGTCATCCGGCAGGAGATCCACAGCTCGACCGGCCGGTCGAGGTCGGGTGTCCCGTCGTCGGTCAGCCACGCGAACCCGCCGTCCGGGTGGCGCGAGGCGCGACCGAACTCCAGCAGCCGGTCGCCCTCCGCCTCGAGCCAGCGGGCGTGCGCCGGTGTCTCCAGCCAGGTGGCGGCGGCCATCAGAGCAGACCGCCGTACGTCTCGCCCACCTTGTAGGTCGCGACGCCGAGCGTCGAGTCGCTCTGCCCGTAGTAGGCGAACCAGGTGCCCTTGAAGTGCACGAGGCCCTCGATGAACGTGACGTTGGAGACCAGGCCGTGCTGGTCCTCGAAGGATGTCGGCTCGAGCCACGGGTAGTTCATCTGCGCCATGATCTCGGTCGGACGGTCCGGGTGGAAGAGCAGCTGGCCGCACGTGTAGCGGACGGTGCCGTCCTCGAACTTCACCGCGGCGTTGTGCAGCAGCAGGATCAGCCCGTTGCTGGTGACGATCGGCTGCGGGCCGACCTCGACCAGGAACTCGCCGAACGTGCCCTTCGGGGTGGGCAGCATCAGCGGCGCGTCCTGCGGGGCCGGCTCCCAGTGGATCAGGTCGTCGGACCAGGCGTGGTAGATCGAGCCCTCGCCGAAGTACATCAGCCAGCGGCCGTTGACCTGCCGGTCGAGGATGGCGCCCGCCTTGCTCCACGGGGTCGGGGTGTCCTGGGCGTTCGGCTCGAAGGTGTTGAAGTCCGGGAACAGCGGCCCGTGCTTCTCCCAGGTGAACAGGTCGGTCGAGGTGGCCAGGCACAGCTGGGCGTTCGTGCGGTCCCAGGCGGTGTAGGTGAGGTAGTAGGTGCCGTCGATCTCGGTCACCCGCGGGTCCTCGCAGCCGAAGCGCTCGTAGTCCTCGGTCGGCGACAGCACCGGCTCCGGGTGCCGCTCGAAGTGGATGCCGTCGTCGCTGGTCGCCAGCCCGACGTGGCTGATGATGTCGTCGGCGTGCGCGCGGTAGAGCAGCACCACCTTGTCGTCCTTCACGACCGCGGCCGGGTTGTAGACGCTGGAGGACTCCCAGCCGTCGCCCTGCGGGCGCAGGATCGGGTTCGCGTCGTGCGGGGTGAAGGGTCCGAGGGGGAACTCGGCGTGCGGCTTGCTCATGGGGAATCGCTTTCTACGTTGGTGATCTGAACGTTGGTTGAGGTGCGGCGGAGCGCTAGCGGAGCCGCCTCGAAACCTCTGTGCCTTCCCTGCGGAGGTTTCGAGGCCCTCGCCCAGCGGCTCGGGCACCTCAACCAACGGGCGGGCGTACGGCGGTCGTGCTCAGCGGCGGACGAGCGTGAAACCTCCCGGGGCGATGCTGACGGGGACGGAGGAAGCGGCGGTCCGCTTCTGGCTGACGAGGGCACCCTGCCGTCGTACGACCAGACGTCGGCGGTGCCGCTGCCGGGCACGGCGACGGTGACGCTGCTCGGTCGAGGTCGGCCGCGCTGCGCAGCAGGGCCGTGCCGTGGGCCCTCGCCGCCGAGCACCAGCCTGCGTGACCAGCGGCTGCACCATCAACGCGTCGAGCCGCGCCTGTCACCACCGGACGGTGGTCGGCGGTGACCGTGCGCTGGCCGGCGCGCGAGCGCGTCGGCAGCGTGACCGGGAGCAGCGCGCCGGGTGCGGGTGAGTCGCCCTGCGCGCCGACGTCGCCCGGACCGCACCGCGCCGAGGCCTGCCGCCGGCGGTGAACGTCGTGACCGCCGTGCTGCCCGGGCTGCAGGTCGAGCGACCGGCATCAGCAGCGCGGCGGGGTGCGGTGCCGAGGTCGAACGGTGCGCGCGTGCTGCCGTCGCCGCAGCGCCGCGTAGCCGGCGCCGCCGTACAGCGACTCGCCGGTCCACAGCGACGCCGGCTTCACCGCGGTGGCGTCGCCGGTGAGCGCGGCGTCCTCGGCCTGGACGGCGTGGCGGTGCCGACCCGGTCCGCGACGGTCGCGGTCTGCGGCCGATCTCAGCGACGCGCCGGGTGCGCGTCGAGGCGAGCATCGTCGAGCAGCCCGTGGATCGTCGACTCGGCACCGGAGTTGCGGTTGACCGTGCCGTCGGCCGGCGACGCCGTCGAACGGTGACGACCGGTGGCCGGGTCGTAGGTCGGCTGCGCCGGACGCGTTCGCGCCGAAGAACCAGGCGGCGACGACGCCGGCCAGCTCGCGCGAGCCGGTCGGCCGGCGCGTCGGCCGTCGCGAGCAGCGACTGCACCCGCGAGTCGACGCCGTAGGCGATCTGGGTGCGGTCCACCGGGTCGGCAGCCGGCCGTTGTCCGGGCCGCCCGAGGTGAGCATCCACGGGGTCGAAGGTGAACGAGTCGCGAGTCGCAGCGCGGCGAGCAGGCGCGCGTCGCCGAGCACGTCGCCGGCGCCGCGGCCAGGGCGGCCGGCATCTGCGAGGCCCAGGCGTGCCAGTCGCGAGCGGGACAGCGCCCACGGGCAGCACGCGCGCCGAACGGCCAGTGCCGGGCGTCGCCGCCGGCCATCGCGGCGATGCCCTCGGAGAGCTGGCGCAGCGCGTGCCGGGCCTGCGCCGGGCCGCCGGCCTCGACGTAGGCGGCCAGCCCGAGCACCGCCTCGGCGCGAGCGTCGGCGCCGTCCACGACCAGCCAGGCCGGGCGTCCGCCGGCCGTCGATCTGCAGGTAGCTGCCGTACCTCGTCGAGCACCTGACGGTCGCAGCGCCGCGACCGCGAGGTCGAGGCGCTGCCTGCAGGAAGCGCGGCGAACGCCGGGTCGCTCGTCGCGGAAGGCGGCGTAGCCCTCGCCGAGCGCCCAGACGGTGCGCGCCAGCCAGTAGGACGCGTCGCTGTCGGACGGGTCGGGCAGCTCGACCGGGCTCGGCGCTCGGGTTCAGGGTGCCGTCGGGCTGCATCCAGAGCACCACGTTGCCGGCGTTCGGGCCGGTCGCGGTCTGCATGTAGGTCGAGCGCCGCGCAGCATCTCGTACGCCGCGTCGCGGCTGCGACGCGCGTGCCGGTCTGCCGCCAGTGCGCGCAGGTAGACGACGGCGGCGCGGCCATGTCGTCGGCGTTGAACGCGCCCTGCCCGTAGGTGTCGGTGGCCGGGTCGTAGGCGCCGCCGCCGACCCGCTGGAGCGTGCCGTCGGCCCGGTGGTCCGCGTAGGTCCACAGCGTCGCCGATCGACGGCTCCTCGTCGATCCGGTACGTCGTGTGTCCCTCCTGTGCCGGCGGGGTGACGGTGTCGCCGCAGGAAGTCGAGGTGGTCGAGGTTGGTCAGCCGCTGCGGTGCTCGCCACCGCGGCGGCCGGGCCGGCCTCGGCCGGGGCGGTGCGCGCGACGAGCACGTGCGAGACGGCGAGCAGCGGCCGGCGGTGGCGATAGGTGAGCGGCGTTCATGACGGGTCTCCCGAGAGGTCGACGGTGTGGCGCTGGGCTGCTGCGTGGGTGGCGGCGAGGGCGAGCCGGGTGGCGGCCGCGGCCGTCGGCGACGCCACTGCGAGGGGTGTCGCCGGTGCGCGCGGCGCGGACCAGGTCGGCCATCGCGGCGCGCACGCTCTCGGCGTAGACGGCGCCCTTGGCCGGGTGCCCGCCGAGCGTCAGGTGGATCCGCGCGTGGTGCGGGACGGTCAGGTCGCGGCCGCGTCCGCGGGCGTGGACGGTGCCGGCGGCGCGCCGTACGTCGACGCGTGGCGGCGGTCCCGGGGGCGGGCCGGAAGCCGTCGAGGTCGAAGAGGTCGGCCCGGGCGGGCAGCCCCTCGACGAGGTCGGCGCCGGCGTCGTCGGTCCAGAGCGTCGATCACCGCCTCGCACCGGGATCCAGCCCTCGATGCGGGTCTCGGCGGCGCCGTGGTCGAGCCGCATCAGCTGGCGCTCGGCAGCGGTGCGCGTGCGTGAACGAGTGCGTGTGCGTGGCCAGCACGTCGTCGCCGTGGTGGACGACCGCGCTGACCAGGTCCACCGTGCCCGGTCGTCACGGCGTGCGCACGTCGGCCGTGCACGGACGTCGCGCGCGGCCGACGAGCATCGCGGCGGCGTCGAAGAAGTGCACGCCGTGCTCGACGAAGATGCCGCCGCTGGCGTCCTCGTCCCAGAACCAGTGGTCGCGTCGTGGAGGTCCTCGTCGCTGGCGTCGTTCTCGAACAGGAAGCGCTGCGGCGGCCCGAGCAGCTCGGCCTGGAGCCGGGCGACCGCCGCGAGCAGCGGGTTGTAGCGGAGCACGTGGTCGACCACGAGCGACCCGGTCGCTGGCCGTCGGCCGCGACGACAGGCCTCGAGGTCCGCGGTCGTCGTGGCCAGCGGCTTCTCGCAGAACACGTGCTTGCCGCACCAGAGCGCCTCGCGGGCGATCTCGGCGTGCGAGGCCGGCGGCGTGGCCACGACGACGACGTCCACGGTGGGGTCGTCGAGCACCTGCTGCCACGAGCCGGCCACCCGGGCGTCGTACGCCTTGGCCAGCAGCTCCGCGGCCTCGGCGTCCTGGTCGGTCGACCACGTGCACCGCGACGTCCGGCAGGTCCGCGACGGCCTCGGTGAGGAACGTCGCGAACCGGCCGGCGCCGACGATGCCCGAGACGGAGCGGGGTGACGGCAGCATGTCAGCCCTTCACCCCGCTGCTCGATCTCCGAGCCGGTGAAGTGCTTCTGGAAGGCGATGAACAGCGCGACCGCCGGGCCGCCAGCACGACCGCGCCGGCGAGGACCGCGCCGGCCGGGTTGGTCGGCGCGCCCGGCGATGTTGCTGATGTAGTTCGCCAGCGTGACCGCGAGCGGCTGCATGTCTGGTCTCCTTGGTGACCAGGAACGGCCACAGGAACTCGTTCCACGGACCGATGAACGTGAGCAGCAGCGACCGTGAGCATCGCCGGCCGCACCAGCGGCAACGCGATCGACCAGCAGGATCCGCAGCTCGCTCGCGCCGTCCAGCGCCGCGGCGGCGAACAGGTCGTCGGGCAGCTGCAGGAAGAACTGCCGGAACACGAACACCGCGGCGGAGTTGATCGCGAACGGCAGCGATCATGCCCGAGGTAGGAGTCCGCCAGCCCGTAGGTGCGCACGATCATCACGTAGATCGGGATGATCAGCAGCTGGAACGGCACGATCTGCACCAGCAGCATCACCCCGAACAGCGCACCTCGGCCACGGAAGTGCAGCCGCGCCAGGGCGTAGCCGGCGAGCACGCCGAACACCATCGTCCCCAGCAGCACGCCGCCGGTGAAGATGCCGGAGTTCACCAGCGACTGCACGAGGTCCACCCGCTCGTTGATCGTCGCGCGTAGTTGTCGCAGGGTCAGCCCGCCGGTGGGGAAGGCGCCCGCGCATCGACGTGTCCGGCTCGGCCTGCAGCGAGCCGATCGATCATGTAGTAGAAGGGGAACAGGAACACGCAGCGCGCCGAGCACGAGCAGCGACCGTCCGACGCGCGGCCGGTGGACCGACGGCGACCGCACGGTGTCGGCTCGTGCGCGAGTGTCGGGGTCGACGTCTGGCCATGTCAGTCACGCTCCAGCAGCTTCGGTTGACCAGGGAGATCGAGCAGCACGAGGATCACCAGCACCACGCCGATGGCGGCCGCGGTGTCGGGGTGCCCCTGCTCGATGCCCTTCTGGTACATCACGAAGCACCGGCGACGCGGACGCGCCGTCCGGGCCGCCACCGTTCGTGAGCAGGTAGGGCTCGGTGAACAGGTTGGCGCCGGTGATCGTCGCGAGGATCACCACCAGCGTCGTCGCCGGCCGGACGCCGGGCACCGTCACGTTCCAGAACGACTTCACCGCGCCGGCACCGTCGACGGCGGCCGCCTCGTAGAGGTCCTTCGACACGTTCTGCAGCGCGGCGAGGTAGAGCAGGATGAAGAAGCCGAGCTGCTTCCAGGTCACGAACAGCGCGATCACCGGCATCGCCAGCCCGCTGTTCACCAGCCACGACGGGTCCGGCGCGAGCGGGCCGAGGATGCTGTTGACCATCCCGTCCTTGCTGAACAGGAACAGCCACACCGCGACCAGCGCGACGCTCGCCGTCACGTAGGGCACGTAGTAGGACACCCGCAGGAACGTGCGGACGCGGACCACCGCGTTCGAGCGCCGTGGCCAGCACCAGCGCCAGGACCACGGTCAGCGGCACGTTGATGACCAGGAAGATCCGCGACGTTGACGAACGACTCGCTGCACGTCCGGGTCGCTCAGCACCGCCGTGTAGTTGTCCAGCCCGACGAACGGGCCGGTCCACCTGCGCGCCCGGGGCGGCGAAGAAGTAGTCGTGGAAGGAGATCCACACCGCGAGCCCGAGCGGGTAGGCGAAGACCGCCGCCAGGAACACGGCGTACGGCGCCGCGAAGAGGATGCCCAGCGGCTGACTGCCGAGCACGGCCGCCAGCCGCGCGGCGGCGCTCGGCCGCGGGCGCGACCGTCGTCGCCAGCGTCGTGTCGGCGCATCGCGGTCAGGACTGCCCGGCGAGCTCGTCGATCTTCGTCGGCGGCGGCGGCCGAGCGCCTCGTCGACCGGGCGTCTTGCCGAAGATCACGGACTTCGAGTACTCGTCGCGGAACTCCTGCCAGATCTCGACCGAGTTGGGCACGTTCGGCACCTCGACGGTGCGCGACGGCCTGGTCGGCGAACGTCTTGTAGTCCGGGTTCTTCGAGAAGTAGTCGGCGTACGTCGCTCGGCAGGTCGGCCCGGATCGGCATCTGGCCGGTCGTCTCGAGCAGCTTGCCGTCCTGCTCCTCGCAGGTGGCGAACTTCAGCACGTCCCACGCGGTCTTCTGGTTCTCGCAGGCCGAGTAGAGACCGATGTTCTTCGCGTCGCTGAAGGTGTGGTCACCTGGCCGGCGTCGCTGCCGTCCTTGGTCGGCACCGGTACGACGCCCCAGTTGACCTTGTCCTTGTAGACCGCGACCGCCCACGGGCCGACGATGGCCATCGCGGCCTTCTTCTCGGCGAACGCGTCGCCGTCGTACGCCTCCTTGGGGGCGTAGGCCGCTCTTCGTACATCTCCGACCAGAAGTTCGCGACCGTCCTTGCCGTCCGCGTCGTTGAACGTCGCCTTGCCGTCCTCGACGAGCTGCTTGCCACCGGTCTGCGCGGCGTACAGCGGGTAGAAGTCGAACCAGGACTGGAAGAACTCGCTCGTCGGCGACGGGCCAGATCGCGGACGTCGGCCGCGCCCGCGTCGACGATCTTCTTGCTGGCGGCCAGGAAGTCGTCGTACGTCGACAGCGGCGGGTTCTCCGGGTCGAGGCCGGCCTTCTTGAAGATCTCCTTGTTGTAGAAGATCATCACCGGGTTCTGCTTCCACGGGATCTGGTAGAACTTCCCGTCCGGCGACTGGTACTGCGTCGGCCGAGTCGCCGCGAGCGCGCCTCGATGTAGTCGTTGCGCGCCGTCGAAGTCGTCGAGCGCGACCAGGCCGCCCTGCTTCTGGAACTGCGGCACCGCGGCCGGGCGGTGTTGAACACCAGGCAGGGCGCGTTGCCGGCGGTGATGGCGGCACCGATGACCTCCTCGGAGGTCTTGCCGGCCGGGATCTCCTGCGCCGTCACCTTCTCCTCGGGGTGCGCGGCGTTCCACTCCTCGACCATCGCCTTGCCCCAGGCGATCTCCTCGGGGTTGTTCGACAGCCACACCTTGATCGGGCCGGTCGCGCGCTGGCGTCTCGCTCGAGTCGCCGGACCCACCCCCGCACGCGGCGGTCATCCCCAGCGCCAGGACGGCGGCGGACACGGTCAGGATCTTCGATCTCATCGTGTGCTCCATCTCGTCTACGTGCGGGTCGGACGGGTGGTGCGGTCAGGGATGCCTCGGCACGGGGCCGGTCGAGGCGCGGACGACGAGCCGCGCGGGCGGCAGGTCGACGGGGCTGGGGTCGCGGCCGTCGACCATCTCCAGCAGCCGCGTCGCCGCGGCACGCGCCCCAGGTGACGACGTCGGTGGTGACCGTGGTCAGCGACGGCTGCAGGTGGGCGGCGATCTCCATGTCGTCGTAGCCGGTCACCGACAGCTGCCCGGGCACGCTCACCCCGCGGGAGACGGCCAGCGACAGGCCGGCCATCGCCATCAGGTCGTTGGCGAAGACGATCGCGGTCGGCGGCTCGGCGAGGTCGAGCAGCTGCACGCGTGGCGGCGGCCCCCGACCCGGCCGAGAAGTCCGCCTCGACGCAGATGCCCTCGGGCAGCCCTGCCGTCGCGCAGGGCGTCGGCCCACGCCGTAGCGGCGGGAGCGGCCGTGCACCATCGACTGGGGGCCGGAGACGTGCGCGATGTGCCGGTGCCCGAGCCCGACGAGGTGCTCGACCGCGGCGCGCGATGCCGGGGGCGTCGTCGACGCCGAGCGTCGGCACGTCGTCGCCCACGCCGGGCCCACCACGACGGCGGGCAGGCCGAGCTCGGCGAGCAGCGCGGGCCGCGGGTCGTCGACCTGGAGGTCGGTGACGAAGACGCCGTCGACGCGGCCCTCCTTGGCCAGGCGGCGGTAGCGTCACGGCGTCGTCGTGCTCGGCGACCATCAGCAGCAGGGCGTGGCCGCGCTCGGACAGCACCGCCTCGAGGCCGGAGATGAAGGACGGGAAGAACGCGTCGGCGCGGAGGATCTCGGGCGGCCGGGCGACGACCAGACCGACGGCGAGCGCCTTGGACACCGAGAGCGCGCGGGCCCGGGGGCTGGGCGTCCAGCCGAGCTGCTCGGCGACCTCCAGGATGCGGGCCCGGGTGCCCGGCGCGAGGCCGGGCCGGTCGTTCAGGGCGAAGGAGACCGCACCCTTCGAGACGCCGGCGGCGCTGGCGACATCGTTGATCGTGGGGCGTGGCATCCCGATCGACTAAACCGGTTTAGGTCCCGAGTGTCAAGACTCACCCGAGAATCGACCAAATGGTCCAAACCGCTGCGCGGAGCGGAAGGTAAAGGGATAGTGCCTGCGTGAAGAACCGGGTCCTGCTGCTCGTCGCCCTGCTCGCCGTCCTCGCGCCACTGGGCGTCGCGGCCTCCGACGCGTCCGTCGCGCGGCCGGTCAAGGCCCGCTACACCAACCAGCTCAAGCCGCACACCTCCAGCGGCGCGTCGGTGCAGAGCTGCGCCGACCCGTCGGTGCTGCGGGGCCGCGGGCGGTACGCCCGCTACTGGTACATGTACTGCACCTCCGACCCGCTGCGCGACGGCGCCACCAGCACCCGGCTGCCGATGCTGCGCTCCCCCGACCTCGTGCACTGGCGCTACGTCGGGTCGGCGCTGCCGGGCAAGCCGTCGTGGGCGTCGAGCCGCTCGACGCTGTGGGCGCCGGACGTCGTCTACTCCAGCACGTACAAGCGCTACTACCTGACCTACGCCGTCACCGACACCGTCGACTCGATGAGCGGCCAGCCCGGCTGCGCCAAGGACCCGGCGATCGGCGTCGCGACCAGCGCGTCCCCGACCGGCCCCTGGCGGATGGTCAACGACCCGCTGGTGCGCCCGCAGCGGCTCGGAGCGGGCTGCTCCTTCGGCATCGACGATCGACCCCGACGTGCTCGGCGCCAGCGTCGGTCGCAGCGGGATGCTCTACTACGGCGGCTTCCGCGGCGGCATCTACGCCCAGAAGGTGTCGGTCAAGAAGTACGCCCTCCGGCTCTACGGCGGCGCACGGCAGGTGACGATCGGCCGGCGCTACGAGGCGGCCAACGTCGTGTACCGCGGCGGCTACTACTACCTGTTCGTGTCGTCCGGGTCCTGCTGCACCGGCCCGCTGTCCGGGTACGGCGTCTTCGCCGGCCGCTCCACGTCCGCGTTCGGGCCGTTCGTCGACCGCGAGGGCGTCCCGCTCACCGCGAGCCGCACCGGCGGCACCCCGGTGCTCGCGCCGAACGGCAACCGCTGGGTCGGCGGCGGCCACAACACCGTCTTCCGGGACTTCGGCGGCCAGTGGTGGACCGTCTACCACGCGATCGACAAGGACCGGCCGTTCTTCGCCGCGCGGCCGGGCTTCACCAAGCGGCCGCCGATGCTCGACCCGGTCGACTGGGTCGGCGGCTGGCCGATGGTCCGCTCCGGTCACGGTGCGTCCGACGCCTCCATGCCGGCTCCGGCCGCGCAGCCGCACCGGCGGACGACGTACCGCCGGGCGGCCGTGCCGTACGACGCCCTCGGCACCCCGAACCCCGCCGCGATCGACGAGTTCGACGGCGACACCCTGAACCCGCGCTGGTCGTGGGTGCGGCAGCCGGCCGACCCGGCGACGTACGGCGTCTCCGGCGGCACCTTCCACCTGGCCACCCAGGCCGGTGGCCTCACCGGCGCCGCCGACGGCGCGTCCGTGCTCACCCAGGCGGCGCCCGCGGGCAGCTACGCCGTGGAGACGGTGGTCCGGCTCGACGTGCCGCCGAGCGGCGCGGGCTACGACTACGTGCAGGGCGGGCTGGTGATCTACGGCTCCGACGACCGGTTCCTCAAGCTCACCCACGTGTCCGCCGGCCAGACCCGGCTCACCGAGTTCGGCAAGGAGGTGCCGACGACCGGCGGGGGCTACCCCCGGTACGGCGGCTTCACCGTCGGTCCGCCCGGCGACCTGACCTGGCTGCGGATCGTGAAGCGGGTGACCGGCGCGCACACCTACTTCACGGCCTACACCAGCAACGACGGCACGCGCTTCGTCCGCGGTGGCACCTGGCAGTACGACGAGCTCGGCGCCGGCGAGCGGATCGGCCTCGTCTCCCTCGGCGGCACCGGCTTCACCTCCACCTTCGACTACGTGCACGTCTGGTCGCTCGCCAACTGACCTCCCCCGTCGCTGACTTGTCGCGTCTGGCGGCGCCCAGGCCGCTGACCTGGCGCACCGGGCGGTACCGGTCCAGCCACACGCGCCGGGTCGGCGGCCATGAGGGAACCAGATGCGCCGGGTCAGCGTCTTTATTGCAACCAGATGCGCCGGGTCGGCGGTGGCGAGGACGCGCCGGAGCGAGGGGAAAGGTAAAGACGTCGTGCGGAGCGACTAACCTGCTCCTGGTTGCGAAGGTAGGTGGTGCGCCATGCCGCTCGGGAAAGGCATCGCGGAGGTGTTCGGGGCGATCCCCGAACGCATCGAGGTCTCGGGACACGAGCCCACGTGGAAGGTGACCGGCGGGTCGTTCGAGTCGGTGCTCGCGTTCGCCCGGGAGGCGTACGGCGAGACGACCGTCGTCGCCCGCGAGGACCGGTCTCGATGGTGGCCCCGGGTCACGCTCACCGTGACACGTGACCCCGTGCTCGCCGCGGCCGCGCCGGACCTGGCGACGTTCGCCAGCGCCCGTCGTACCCGAGCAGGTGGCGGCCCATCGCGCCGACCCGACCGAGGACGCGCCGTCGTTCGCCTCGGCGCTGGAGGAGATCTTCGCCCACCAGGAGGAGCTCCGACAGGCCCGCCGGGGCATCCCGCAGCAGCGCACCAGCGGCTGACCTCGCCGATCCGCGCAAACCGCTGACCCGGGCGGACGCGGCAGGCACACTTCTGCGCATGTCGTCGCAGCCCGTCCGCAGCCGAGTCCCTCTGCCCGAGATCAGCTCCCGCGCGTGGGAGCACCCCGCCGACAAGGGCGCGCTCGTCGCGCTGCGCCGGCTCAAGGGCTTCGACACCCTCATCCGCAAGATCTCCGGGCTGTTCAACGAGCGGGCCTACCGGCTGCAGTTCCTCGGCTCCGCCATCCGCGTCGACGAGCGACAGTTCACCCGCGTGCACACGCTGCTCGTCGAGGTCGCCACCGCGCTCGACGCCGCCGCGGTGCCCGAGCTGTACGTCGCGGCGAACCCGCACCCCACCGCCGTCACCCTCGGCATGGACAAGGCGTTCATCGTCGTGACCTCCGGGATGGTCGACCTGCTCGACGAGGAGGAGCTCCGCTTCGTCCTCGGCCACGAGATGGGGCACGTGCTGTCCGGCCACGCGGTCTACCAGACGATGCTGCAGCGGCTGATCCGGCTCAGCGGCGTGCTGACCGCGATCCCGATCGGCGGGCTCGGCATCCGCGCGATCACCGCCGCGCTCATGGAGTGGTCCCGCAAGGCCGAGCTGTCCGCCGACCGGGCCGGGCTGCTCGCCACCCAGGACACCGCTGTCGCCTTCCGGACGCTGATGAAGATGGCCAGCGGCGGCCACCTCGACGACCTCGACCCCACGTCGTTCTTCGCCCAGGGCGCGGAGTACGACGCGACCGGCGACCTGCGCGACTCGCTGGTCAAGCTGATGCTCATCGAGGCGCAGTCGCACCCGTTCACGGTCGTCCGCGGCACCGAGCTGCGCCGCTGGGTGGACTCGGGCGCGTACACCCGGGTTCTCGGCGGCGACTACCCGCGCCGCTCCACCGACGACGACGCGAAGGTCAGCGAGGCCGCGCAGGAGGCCGCGCGCAGCTACGCCGAGACCTTCCGGCAGAGCAACGACGCCGTCACCAAGCTGGTCCGGGACGCCTCCGGCACGTTCGCGGCCATGCGCGACTGGGTCGGCGGGCAGTTCGGCAACGGCGGTCGCACGGGCACCGAGGACTAGCCGGACCTCCAGGGCGGCGCCCAACAGGTGCGAGCTGGTCGGGCTCTTCCCGCGGACGTGCCGGGCCGCGAGCATGGGCGGGTGACCGAGTCGATCCTGCCCGACGAGGGCGAGCACCTGACCAACGGCTGGGAGCCGGACGCCCCGGCCGACGACACCCTCAAGCGCAGCGCGGTGCTGGTGCACGCCTCGTGGCCGGTGGCGGTGGCCGACGCGCTCGGGCGGCCCTGGCGACGCACCGACCGGTGGGCGGGCGCCCTGATCGGTGACTCCGGGGCGCTGGTGAACCCGGTGATCCTCACCCAGCCGGTCGCCGAGAAGGACGCGGGGACGCTGGTGGCCGAGGTCGGCGAGCTGATCCCGCCCGGCACGCCGTACTTCCTGCTCAGCCCGTGGCTGACCCCCGACTTCACACCGCACGGCCTGGTCCTGATCGGCCACCCGCCGCTGATGCTCCGCTTCCCGGCACCGAGGCCCCGCCCGGACCCGGAGGGCGTCGAGGTCCGCGAGGTGCAGGACCCGGACGAGCTGGCGGTCGCGGAGCGGGTGCTCGATCGAGGGCTACCCGATGCCCGGCACCCCACCCGGCAGCGTGCTCGCCCCGGGGCTGCTCGGCGGGCCGACGCGGGTGTGGCTGGGGTACGTCGACGGGGAGCCGGTCTCGGTCGCCATGGCGCACCAGGCGGCGGGCGCCGTCCTCGTGGAGTACGTCGCCGCGCTGCCCGCCGCCCGGGGCAAGGGCGCCGGCGCCGCGGTCACCTGGGCGGCGACCCTGGCCGACCCGGCGCTGCCGGCCGTGCTGGTGGCGAGCGACGACGGCCGCCCGACGTACCAGCGGATGGGCTACCTCCCGCTCGAGCGGTGGACCGCCTGGGTGCGGCCGGCCTGATCCTCAGCGCAGCCGGGGCAACCGGCGTGCGGTGAGCCGCTCGAACTGCTCCTGGCTGATCAGCCGGAGCGGCTGGCCGGTGCGCAGCCGCTCGCGCACCCCGAACATCTTGATGCCCTCGGACGCACCCACCCGGCCGACCACGACCACCGTGGTCGCGTCGGTCAGCCGGGTCTGCGGGTGGGCACCGGCGCCGCGTGCCCGCGCCGTCGCCTGGGCCCGGGTCATGCCGTCGAGCCGGCCGGTGAACACCATCGGCTGGCCGCGCAGGGTGCGCGGCGCCCGGCCCGGCGACACGTCCACCCGGCGCAGCGACGACAGCGCGTCGAGCGCGTCGTCGGCGTGCCAGTAGCGCTTCGACCGTGCCCCCGTCGCGTGCCAGATCCAGCTCTTGAACGCGTCGCCCGCGTCGAGCTCGGCGATCGCCCGCGCGGAGACCACGTCGTTCCACCAGATCTCGCCGGACAGCAGCGTCGCGGCCAGCAGGCCCACCTGGAAGATGTCCTCCGCCGGCCCCCACATCGTGCTGGAGGCGAGGTCACGGGGCGCGAAGTCCGGCTGGAACTTCGAGGCGTCGGCACCCTTCTGGTCGAGCGCCAGCTTGGTGATGCCGAAGTCGCCGAGCACCAGCCGGCCGTCACGCAGGTAGACGTTGTCCGGCTTGATGTCGCGGTGGATGATCCACACCGCGTGCATCCGGCGCAGCACCTTGAGCAGGGCCCGGATCTCGGCGCGCACCTTGCCCTCGGACCAGCGCAGCCGATCGCCCTCGACGGCGTCCCAGACGGTGCCCTCGTCCATGAACTCGAAGACCAGCACGTGGCGGCGACGCTGCCGCTGGCCACGCCCGGTCGCGGTGACGAACGCGTCGCGCAGCTCCACGATCCGCGGGTCGCCCTGCAGCAGCCGCCCGAAGTAGGCCTCGCCGTGCCAGTCCTCGAGGCTGCGGCACACCTTGATCGCGACCGGCTCGACCTGCCGGCCCCTGGGTGAGAGCCGCTGACCGACGTACGCCTCACCGAACCCGCCCTCGCCGAGGGGCCCGGTGACGAGGTACGGCGTGCCGGTGTCGCTGTGCAACGTCTCCCCCACCCGCAGCCTCGCCACGACGGTCATCCTCTCAGGGCCGGCCGACACCCGAGATGCGGGCAAAACGGTCACCGGCACTGCCCGGTCCCGATACCTTTACCCAAGCGATTTCTACTCGGGGGAAGGAGCTGACGATGGCAGAGGTGCTGGAGGAGACCCGCCTGCAGGCACTGGCCTCCCTGAACATGCTGGACACCCCGCGCGAGGAGCGTTTCGACCGGCTGGTGCGGCTCGCGCGGAAGATGTTCGACGTGCCCACCGCCGTGGTCAGCCTGATCGACGAGGACCGATGGTGGGTCAAGGCCGAGGCCGGCCTCGACGGGGTCACCGAGGTGCCCCGCTCCCAGTCGATGTGCACCCACGCGGTCGACGCCGACGCGGCGCTCGTGGTCACCGACCCCGCGCACGACGACCGGTTCCGCGACAACCCGTTCGTGACCGCCGCCGACGGCGTCAGGTTCTACGCCGGTGAGCCGCTGCACACGCCGGGCGGCGTGGCAGTGGGCGCGCTGTGCATCGTGGACACGAAGCCGCGTGAGCTCACCGACACGCAGCTCGACATCCTCCGCGCGCTCGCCGACTTCGTCGAGACGGAGCTCGCGCGCACCGACGAGATCGACCGGGCGGGCGAGCTCCAGCGCAACCTGCTGCCCCGCACCCAGCCGCACCTGCCGGGCTACGAGGTGGCCGGTGTCTGCCTGCCGGCCTCCGCGATCGGTGGCGACTTCTACGACTGGCACGCCGTCGGGGACGGGTTCCAGGTGGTGCTCGCGGACGTGATGGGCAAGGGCATCCCGGCCGCACTCATCGGCGCCGGTGTGCGGTCACTGATGCGCGGCGCCTCCCGTTTCAACGACCTCGAGACCGCGGTCAACCGCGTCGCCTACGCCATCGAGCCCGACCTCACCGAGACCTCCACGTTCGTCACCATGCTGGCCGCGCGCCTCGACCCGCGCACCGGGACGCTGACGTACGTCGACGCCGGTCACGGCATCGCCGGCATCGTGACCAACCAGGGCAAGGCCGAGCAGTTCGACTCCGACGGGCTGCCGCTCGGCGCCCCGGCCTGGGAGCCGTGGCGCGCGGAGCAGGTGCAGCTCGAGCCGGGCGACACGTTCGTCGCGCTCAGCGACGGCGCGCTCGACCTGTTCGAGACCATCGACGAGGCCCGCGAGGCCATCCGCGAGACGATCGTGGCCGCGCGCGACCCGCAGGAGGTGGTCGACATCGTCGCCACCTACAGCAAGGACCACCACGCCACCGACGACGTCACGTGCGTCGTGATCAAGAGGAACGAAAGCTGATGCAGATCGACGTGACCGAGCCCCGCGACGGAGTGGCCGTGCTGCGGCTCGACGGACGGCTCAACATGGTCTCCGCCGCCCAGCTGAAGCAGGCCATCACCGACAGCGTCGACGGCGGCCGCGCGCGGGTTGTCGTCGACCTGGCCGCGGTGAGCTTCATGGACTCCTCCGGCCTCGGCGCACTGATCGCCGGGCTCAAGAAGGCCCGGCAGGACGGCGGCGACCTCCGGATCACCGGGGTCACCCAGCAGGTCGCCACCGTGCTCGCGCTGACCAACCTCGACCGGGTGCTGCAGTCGCACGACTCCCTCGAGGGGGCCTTGCATGGCTGGTGAGAACGGCCGCCACTACGAGCTGAGCGGGCTTGCCGTGCCCGAGTCGCTGGACGTGGTCCAGGACCTGCTCGTCCGCGTGCGCGGCGAGCACCCGGACATCGACGAGACCGACCTGTCGATGTTCGAGACCGCGATCGCGGAGATCCACGGCAACGTGGTCAAGCACGGCCGGCCCCCGGGCCAGGTCGTCTACGCGTTCTCGCTGACCGTGCGTCCCGACCGGCTGGTCGGCTTCCTCGCCGACACCGGTGAGCCGGCACCCGACCTGTCCGCGCTGCCGGTGGTCGACGAGCTGGCCGAGAGCGGCCGCGGCATGTGGCTGGCCCGGGCCACCCTCGACGAGCTCGAGTACGCCCGCAGCGGCGACCGGAACACCTGGAAGATGGTCCGGCTGCGCGGCGAGGCGGCCTCCGCCGCTCGCCGGTCCTGAGACGCGCTCAGGCGGTCCGGTTCAGCAGCATCGACCCGCCGAGCACGAGGCACCCGACGGTCACCACCAGGAACAGCCCCACCCACAGCAGGCCCGGCACCCGGGTCAGCCGGGCGAGCACGTCCGCGTCCGAGGACCGGCCGTGTCCGCGACGACGCTGCTCCTGAAGCTCGACGACCGGCCGGGGCGCGGCCAGGAGCAGGAACCACGTCACGACGTACGCGACCAGGAGCTGGACCCGCGCGTCGGCCCACCAGGTGACCGCGAACAGCCCGGAGCCGGCGACGAGCACGGCCCAGAGCCCGAAGAAGTTGCGGATCTGCAGCAGCAGGAGGGCCAGCAGCACCAGCAGCGCCCAGAGCACGCCGACCGCGTAGCCCCGCGCGAGCAGCGCCGCCGCACCGAGGCCGACCAGCCCCGGTCCGACGTACCCGGCCGCCGCCGTCGCGACCATCCCGGGGCCGCTGCTGCGGCCCTTCGAGACGGTCAGCCCGGAGGTGTCCGAGTGCAGCCGGATCCCGGCCAGCCGGCGGCCGCTCAGCGCCGCCGCCAGCCCGTGCGCACCCTCGTGGGCGATCGTGACCAGGTGCCGGGTGCGCCGCCAGGCCTCCGGCACCGTCACCAGGGCGAGCGCGACGGCGGCGGTGCCGAGCAACAGGGCCGACGCGGGCGCGGGCGCCACGGTCGTGACCTGCTGCCAGATCTCGGCGACGGGATGGGCGGGGCTCACCGCTCCATGCTGGCAGCCGGGCGGTGAGGATCCGGTCGGTCGAGAGAGGGGGTGCGCTGAGGACCGACACGCAGCGTCGAGGGCCCGCGGACGCCGCGGCAGATTTGAGAGGCGCGTCCTAGGCGTGCGCGGGCGCGGCCCCCGACGGCTTCGGAGGCTCGGCGGCCTCGCCGAGGTCCGGCCGGATCCGCAGCTCCCGGACCGCCATCACCAGGGCGACCACCGTGAACAGCAGGGCGACCGTGAACGCCGCGGACACCGCCGCGGGCACGCCGTGCGCCGTCTCGGTCAGCCGGTAGGCAGCCGTGAGCACCGCGGCCCCGACGGCGGTCCCGATCCGCTGGCCGGTCTGCAGGGCGCCGCCGGCCGCGCCGCCCATCCGCGGCGGGACCGACGCAAGCGTCATGGTGATGTTCGGCGAGATGACCGCGCCGCCGCCGACCCCCGCGACCACCAGTGGGACGAACAGCCAGGCGGCCTGGTGCTCCGGTGAGGTGAGGGGTACGACGATCGCCAGCATCGCGAACCCGGCCACGACCAGGCACAGCCCGGAGACCGTGACCCGGCGGCCCCAGCGTGCGACCAGCCACCCGGCGGTGATGGACGCGGCCGCCGACCCGACCGCGAACGGCGTGACGGTGAGCCCGGACTGGAGCGCTGTGTAGCCGAGACCGTCCTGGAGGTAGAGCGCGAGCACCAGCCAGACCCCGGCGAAGCCGCAGAAGTACGTCGACCCGAGCACGATCCCCGACGCGTAGCCGGGCGCCTGGGAGAACAGGGAGACGTCGAGCAGCGGAGCGCCGTGCCGACGCATGACCCGGCGCTCCCACCGGACGAACGCCCAGCCGAGCACGGGCGCGAGCAGCACCAGGAACCACAGCGGGGTCGCGGGCCCGGCCATCGCCTCGATGATCGGCAGCAGCACCGCGAGCACCGCGAGGCCGAGCAGCAGCGCCCCGACCCCGTCGATCTGGGAGCGCACCGTGCCCTCGCGCGGCTCGGGCGGCGGCAGCAGCCGCAGCGCCAGCACCATCGCGACGATGCCGATCGGGACGTTCACGAAGAACACGTAGCGCCACCCCTGGTCCTCGCCGAAAGCCCTGATGATGAGCCCGCCGATGACCGGTCCCGTCGCGGACGAGACGCCGACCGTCGTACCGAACAGGCCGAAGGCGCGACCCCGCTCGGCACCGCTGAACATCTGCTGGATGAGCCCGCTGTTCTGCGGGGTGAGGAAGCCGGCCGCGGCGCCCTGGAGGAGTCGGGCGACGACGAGCAGGTGCTCGTTGGGCGCGAGGCCGGCCATCGCGCTGGTGGCGGTGAACGCGACCAGACCGATCACGAACATCCGGCGCCGGCCGACCACGTCACCGAGCCGTCCACCGGCGACCAGCGTCAGGCCGAAGGTGAGCGCGTAGCCCGACACGATCCACTGGATCGCCGCGGACGACGCGTGCAGCCCCTGCTGCATCGACGGCACCGCAACGTTGACGATGGTGACGTCGAGCAGCGACATGAACCCGACCAGCAGGGTGACCGCGAGTGCACCCCAGCGGGTGTCGTGCGGGCGACGCGAGCGTTCGGTACGGCGCGGAGTGGGCATACGACCTGCGGGTACCCGTCGAGGGTCCCTTGGAAACGACAACCATTCACGAGGTGGACGCATGACCGACCAGCCGACTGTGGCGCTCCTGGGCACCGGCACGATGGGTGCCGGCATGGCGCGCAACATCGCCGCTGCCAGGATCCCGCTCAAGGTCTGGAACCGCACGCGCAGCAAGGCCGCGCCCCTCGCCGAGGCCGGTGTCGAGGTGGCCGACTCTCCCGCCGACGCCGTGCGTGACGCCGACCTCGTGGTCACGATGCTGTTCGACGTCGAGTCAGTCCAGTCCGCGCTCGACGAGGCCCGCGAGGGCCTGACACCGGGCGCGGTCCTGGTGCAGCAGTCGACCGTCGGCGTCGCGGGCGCCGACGCGCTGGCAGCGCGCGCCGCCGCGCTGGGCCTGGTGTACGTCGACGCACCGGTCCTCGGCACCAAGAAGCCGGCCGAGGACGGAACGTTGGTCGTCCTGGCCTCCGGCCCCGACGACGCGCGGGACACGGTGGCACCGCTCTTCGAGGCGATCGGCACGCGCACCGTCTGGGTCGGCGAGGCCGGCCAGGGCACCCGCCTCAAGCTGGTCGCGAACTCCTGGGTGCTCACGGTCATCGAGGGCATCGCCGAGTCCCTCACGCTCGCCAAGGCGCTCGGCGTGGAGCCCCGTCAGTTCCTCGACGTCGTCAAGGGCGGCGCGATGGACGCGCCGTACGTCCAGCTCAAGGGCGCCGCCATGCTCGACGGAAACTTCGCACCGTCCTTCGGGCTCGACAGCGCAGCCAAGGACGCCGCGCTGATCGTCGAGGCCGCCCGCGCCGCCGGCGCCGACCTCGCCGTCATCGAGGCCGTGCAGCAGCACTTCGCCCGCGCACTCGACGCCGGCCACGGCGACCAGGACCTGGCGGCGACGTTCCTCGAGCACTGACCCGCTCACCCGTCGGTTGAGGAACGCCACCACGCTGGTTGAGGTGCGCGACCCCCTAGGGCGAGCGCCTCGAAACCACCCGCACGCATGCGCCGTGGCCACCACCGCGCGCCGCGACGTCGATTCAGGTGCCGAACGTGACACTCGCTGTTCACGCGGCCGCAAGACGGCGGAGTGACGACCGGCCCGACCCGGTGTTAGCCTGCACTTACTTAGGACAGCCTTACCAAAATAGTGCAAGGACTTCCCCATGCTGGCGAACTACTTGATCGGGCTCCGCGAAGGGCTCGAGGCCACCCTGGTCGTGGTCATCCTGGTGGCCTACCTCGTCAAGTCGGACCGCACGAGCCTGCTCGGCCGCATCTGGGCCGGGGTGGCGATCGCGGTCGGTGTCTCGCTGGCGTTCGGAGCGCTGCTGACGTTCGGCCCGCGCGGGCTGAGCTTCGAGGCGCAGGAGGCGATCGGCGGCACACTCTCGATCGTCGCGGTCGGGTTCGTCACCTGGATGGTGATGTGGATGGCCCGCTCCGCCCGCAGCCTCTCCGGTGACCTCAAGGGCCAGGTGGACAAGGCGGCGGCCGCCGGCGGCGCCGCGAGCCTGGTGCTGGTGGCGATGCTCGCCGTCGGGCGGGAGGGCCTGGAGACGGCGCTGTTCCTGTGGGCGGCGACCGCGGCCGCCGACTCCACGACCGGCCCGCTGGTCGGGGCGGCGCTCGGCATCGGCACGGCCGTCGTGCTCGGGTACCTCTTCTACCGCGGCGCGGTGAAGATCAACCTGTCCAAGTTCTTCACCTGGACCGGCGCGATCCTGATCCTGGTCGCGGCCGGCGTGCTCGCCTACGGCATCCACGACCTCCAGGAGGCGGGCATCCTGCCGGGGCTGAACTCCCTGGCCTTCGACGTCAGCGGCGCCATCCCGCCCGGCTCGTTCGTCGGCACGATCCTCAAGGGCACCCTCAACTTCTCGCCCGCCACCACGTGGCTCGAGGCGATCGTGTGGGTCGTCTACGTCGTCGTCACGATGACCCTGTTCTTCCGGCAGATCGGCCGCAGCCACCGCCCTGCACCGGCGCCCGCCGTACCGGCCGGTTCCGCCTCCTGACCCTTCCGCTCTCCCCCGAAGGAACGCACCCGTGAAGCACCCCCGACTCGTTGCTGCCCTCGTGGCCGGCGTGAGCCTGCCGGCCCTCGCGGCCTGCACCGACAACACGTCCTCCGACCAGGGCGACAGCCGAACCGTGAACGTGACGTCCAGCGACGACGCGTGCGACCTCTCCGCCGACACCGCCCCGTCGGGCCGGCTGGTCTTCAAGGTCAAGAACACCGGCTCGAAGGTCACCGAGTTCTACCTGTACGCCGCGGACGGCAAGCGGATCATCGGCGAGGCCGAGAACATCGGCCCCGGCCTGTCCCGGAGCCTGGTCGTCAACGCGTCCGCCGGGAAGTACGTCCCCGCCTGCAAGCCCGGCATGACCGGCTCCGGCATCCGCGGCACGTTCACCGTCAGCGAGTCCGGCGAGAAGAGCAACGCCTCGGCCGTCGTGCAGAAGCAGGTCGACGCCGCCAACGAGCAGTACCACGCGTACGTCGAGGACGAGGCCGGCCAGCTGCTCACCGGCACGAAGCAGTTCGTCGCGGCGTACAAGGCCGGCGACGACGCCAAGGCCCGCGAGCTCTACCCGGCCACCCGCGTGCACTGGGAGCGCATCGAGCCCGTGGCGGAGTCCTTCGGCGACCTCGACCCCAAGATGGACGCCCGGGAGGCGGACCTCGAGGAGGGCCAGGAGTGGACCGGCTGGCACCGGCTCGAGAAGGACCTGTGGCCGCCGAAGGACGCGGCGTACACCCACCTCACGAAGGTCGAGCGCGCGACGTACGCCGACCGGCTGCTGGCCGACACCGAGACCCTGTACGAGCGGATCGAGAAGCTCAGCTTCACCGTCGACCAGATCGGCAACGGCGCGAAGAGCCTGCTCGACGAGGTCGCGACCGGCAAGGTCACCGGCGAGGAGGAGATCTGGTCGCACACCGACCTCTACGACTTCCAGGCCAACGTCGACGGTGCGCGGGTGGCCTACGAGGGCCTGCGCCCGGTGCTGAAGGTCAAGGACCCGGCGCTGGACACCGAGCTCGAGCAGCGGTTCGCCGCGCTGCAGACGCTGCTCGACAAGTACCGCACCGGCAGCGGCGACGCCGCGGGCTTCGTGTCCTACGAGAAGCTCAGCGACGCCGAGGTCAAGCAGCTCTCCGACGCGGTCAACGCGCTGTCCGAGCCGCTCTCCCAGCTGACCGCGGCCGTCACCCTCTGATGACCGAGCCCGGATCCGAGCACGGTGTCAGCCGCCGCCGGCTGCTCGGCTACGCCGGCGCGGGCGCGGCGGTCGGTGCGGCCGGCTTCGCCGGCGGCATGGGTACGGCGCGCGCGACCGACGGCGCGGCCGGCGAAGGCATCGACCGGTACGCGTTCCACGGCCGTCACCAGGCCGGCATCGTCACGCCCGCCCAGGACCGGCTGCACTTCGCGGCGTTCGACGTCACCGCGACCTCGCGCGCGGAGCTCCTGCTGCTGCTGAAGGCGTGGACGGCGGCCGCGGCCGCGATGACCCAGGGGCTGCCGGTGGGCGGGTGGCACGCCGCTGCCCTACGACGCACCCGCCGCCGACACCGGCGAGGCGACCGGGTTGCCGCCGGGCCGGCTGACGCTCACCTTCGGGTTCGGGCCGTCGCTGTTCCGGGACGCCGACGGCAAGGACCGCTTCGGTCTCGCGGACCGGCAGCCGAAGGCGCTGCGCCGGCTGCCGCACTTCCCGGCCGACGCGCTCGTCGAGCAGCGCAGCGACGGCGACCTGTGCGTGCAGGCCTGTGCCGACGACCCGCAGGTGGCGGTGCACGCGATCCGGAACCTGTCGCGCATCGCGTTCGGCAGCGCGGCGCTGCGCTGGTCGCAGCTCGGCTTCGGCCGTACGTCGTCCACGTCGACGTCGCAGGCGACGCCGCGCAACCTGTTCGGCTTCAAGGACGGCACCGCCAACCTGAAGGCCGAGGAGCCGTCCGCGGTCGCGAAGCACGTGTGGGTCGCCGACGGTGACGACGACGGCGCCGACTGGCTGGCCGACGGTTCGTACCTCGTCGCCCGCCGGATCAACATGCAGATCGAGACCTGGGACCGCACCTCCCTGCGCGAGCAGGAGACGTTCATCGGCCGCGACCGCCCCGAGGGCGCGCCGCTGTCCGGTGGCACGGAGTTCACGCACCCGGACTTCACGATCAAGGGCAACGACGGCCAGCCGCTGATGGCGATGAACTCCCACGTCCGGCTCGCGCACCCCTCGCAGAACGACGGCGTGCGGATCCTGCGGCGCGGCTACAACTTCACCGACGGCAACGACGACCTCGGCCGCCTCGACGCCGGGCTGTTCTTCATCGCCTACGTGCGCGACCCGGACACGCAGTACGTCCCCATGCAGAACAAGCTGTCCCGCGACGACGGGCTGATGGAGTACCTCGAGCACACCGGCTCCGCGCTGTTCGCGGTGCCGCCGGGGGTCCGCAAGGGCGGGTTCATCGGCGAGCCGCTGTTCGCCTGAGAGTGGCTTGCGCCTCGCGCTGGTTCGAGGTTGCTCGAGGCTTGCAGGCTCGCTCCTCAGCCTCGAGTCGAGGCCCTCGCCTAGCGGCTCGGGCACCTCAACCAGCGTCGGTGGAGGCGCTCAGCCGGCGGTCGAGAACGACCCGTCGGCGTTGCGGTAGTCCTTGCCGGCGATCAGGTAGACGTCCCAGGTGCCGGCCTTGACCTGCAGCGTGACGTTCTGGCCCGCGAGCCCGGCGAGCTCCTCGCCCACGGTCTGGATGCCGTTCGCACCGTCGTAGTCGCGCGCGGCGGCGTCGCCCATCCGGCCGGTGCCGAAGTCGAGCGCGTGGCCGTCGAGGGTCCAGTCCGCCCCGCTGCCCTGGAGCAGGCCGGTGACGGCGTCGAGGACGAGCCTCGGCGCCTCCGGCGTCGGGGTGGGGGTCGGGGTCGACGTACCCCCGCCGCCTCCGCCGCCTGTGCTCGTGGTCGGCGCCTTGGTCGGCGTGCTGGTCGCCTTGCGGCGGGCGGCCGCGGCGGCAGCCGCACGAGCCGCGGCGGCCCGGGCCGCGCGCGCCTTGGCGAGCCGGGCGGCGGCCCGCTTCGACGCCGCGGCGGCGCGCGCCTGGGCCCGGGCCTCGGCACGAGCCGCACGGGCCTTGGCCTTGGCGGCCTTGATCCGGGCCGCGCGGGCCTTGGCCTTGGCCGCGTTCTTCTTGGCGGCGTCGTCCGCGGTCGGCGGCAGGTCCGGCGAGGGGATCACGAAGACGCCGGTCCGGTAGCCGCGCGCGAACGCGGTGACCAGCGCGACGTAGTAGTCCGAGGGGTTGTAGCGGAAGACCGCCGACTTCACCGCGGTGTCGTCGGCGAGGTTGCCACCCCCGTTGCAGAGGTACGACGCAGCCGCGAGTGACGCGTCGTCGAGGTCGTTCGGGGACTTCTTGCCGTCGCCGTCACCGTCGCGGCCGGCGCCGCCGTTCCAGGTCGAGGGGATGAACTGCATCGGCCCGACGGCGCGGTCCCAGACCTTGTCGCCGTCGAAGGAGCCGCCGTCGGTGTCGTGGATCGCGGCGACCGGGCCCTTGCCGTTGAGCGGGACGCCGACGATCGCCGGACGCGGCACGCCGTCGTTGCCGAGCACGGAGCCGCCGAAGCGGCCGTGGTCGGACTCGACCCGGCCGATGCCGGCCAGCAGCGTCCAGCCGAGGTGGCAGCCGGGGTCCGCGGCGTCGATGTTGCTCGCGGCGTTCTTGTAGGCGCGCATCGCCGCGGACGGCAGGTCGTGCTCGGCCAGCGAGCTGGCGGTCCACACGTGGCTGCCCTTGGACGAGGAGACCGCGATCTTGCGGTTGCGGTCCTTCTTGGTCTTCAGGGACAGGCCGCCGACGATCGTGGTCTGCTCGGCGACGACCTGGGGCCGCTGCGCGGGGGGCAGGGTGCGGACGTAGTGCCGCTGCAGGGTGGTCACGCTGGGCGCGATCGGCGCGATGCTCACCTGCGCGGACGCGACGGCCCGCGGGACGACGGTCTTCGAGGTGGGCACGATCGCGGGCGACAGGCCTGCCATCGATACGGGCACCGCGACCACCACGAGGGCAGCCGACATCCGCGCTCCCAGGCGCAACCTCACACTCATGAAAATGTGTCTCCCCAGATACCCAAGTCCGTCCGCGCCAGGCTAGGGGGGACGAACCGGCCGAGCGGGGGTAAACCGGAAAGATGACCCGTCCGGGTGGGGTGGCTATGCCTCGTCGGTGCGCAGGACCGTGAACTCCAGGCCCGCCTTGACCAGGCGGTCCAGCAGGTTCTGACCCATGGCGACGGCCGTGGTGACCTGGCCCGCCGTCGGCGGGTTGTCGTCGAAGGCCAGGCACAGCGCCGACTCGGCCAGCATCTTCGCCGTCTCGGTGTAGCCCGGGTCGCCGCCGCGCACCTCGGTGAAGACCTTGCGACCGCCGCCCTCGCCGATGAACCGGACGGAGAAGTACGACCGGGCCCGGCGCTCCGCGCTGGGCCCCTCGCCCTGGGGCAGCCGGCTGAGCAGGAACCGGCGCAGCGGCGGCACCTGGGCCGCGGCGGCGAGCCCGCCCGACGAGGCCGATGCCGCCGACGACGCTGGGCAGCTTCTTGGCGGCGGCGTAGTGGCTGTAGGTGAAGTCCGGGCCGTAGCGCTCGAGGGCGGCGGCCGACCGGCGGACCACGAACGGGTCGATCGTCGGCAGCGGCACCAGCCAGTAGCCGGCCTCGGCGTCGTGGTGCGGCCGCTTGGCGGCGGTGCGGACCTTGCGGCCCTCGACGCGCGGCTCGACCTTGCGCCGTTCGGCGTGCGCCTGCTTCATCTGCCGGGCCCGGGAGAACGCGCCGAGCGCGGAGGCGAAGGTGCCGCCGGACAGGGTGGCGTTGCTGCGGACCATCCCGCGCACCCGCAGCGGGACGCCCTCGGGCAGCTGCTGGACGGTGAACAGCGCGCCGAGGTCGTGCGGGATCGAGTCGAACCCGCACGCGTGCACGATGCGGGCGCCGGTCTCGACGGCGCGCCGGTGGTGCCTCACGTAGACGGTGTCGACGAACTCCGGCTCGCCGGTCAGGTCGACGTAGTCGGTGCCCGCCTCGACACAGGCCGCGACGAGCGGCTCGCCGTGCTCGACGTACGGGCCGACGGTGCTGATGACGACCCGGGCGCGGCCGGCGACGTCGGCGAGCGAGGCAGGGTCGGTGGCGTCCGCGTGCAGCAGCGGCAGGTCCGCGAGCTCGGGGTGCGTCGCGGTCAGCCGGTCCCGCACCGCCTCGAGCTTGCCCTGGTTGCGCCCGGCGAGCGCCCAGCGGCAGCCGCCGGGCACGGCGCCGGCCAGGTAGTCGGCGGTCAGGCCACCGGTGAAGCCGGTGGCGCCGAACAGGACGACGTCGAACTCTCGGTCGGGCACGGGGTCTCCTTCTGCACGGGAAAGTCCTCACTCTGCCAGGGGAACCCTTTCCTGCCGATGTGCGTCCCACCACAGTCATCGCGGAGCGGGTGAGCCAAGAGGTCTGAGATGGGCGTGAGCACACGGGGAGCCACCACCTTCGTGGTGGGTGCGGCGGCGGGCGCGATCGCCTGCGCGCTGTTCACGACCGGCGCGCTGCGCGGCGGCGCGGACCTGGTCGGCGCGGCGACGGGCCTGTTCCGGGTGCCGTCCGTCGCGGCGGACGAGCTGCCGGCGTTCGAGGACTGCGACCAGCTCCGCCAGTGGTACGTCGACCGGGCACTGCCTCAGGTCGGGCCGTACGGCATCGGCGGCGGACCGATCCTGATGTACGCGGAGCGCTCGACCGCGGGCGCGCTCGACGCGGCGGGCCCCGACACAGCGGTCGGCAGCAGCGGCACCGGCACGAACACGCAGGAGGCCGACGTCGACGAGGCCGACGTGGCCAAGACCGACGGCTCGCTGGTGGTGCGGGTCTCCGGGCGCGAGCTGGTGGTCACCGACGTCTCCGGCGACCTGCCCCGCGAGCTCTCGCGCACCCCGCTGCCGGGCCCCGCCCTCAACCAGCCCGAGCTGCTGCTCCGCGACCGGCACGTCCTCGTGGTGGGCGACGAGGCGGGCCCGGTGTACTGGCGGGGCGACGTCCTCCCCGGCCGCATCGCCATGCCCACCGGTCCCCAGGACACCCACGCGCGACGTCATCTCCTTCGACCTGTCCGACCCGTCCGCCCCCCGGGTCACCGGCCGGCGCACCGTCGACGGTGGCGCGATCTCCACGCGGGAGTACGCCGACGGCACGGTGCGCGTCGTGGTGACCACCGGCTACCCGCCGCTCGACTTCGTGCAGCCCAACCGGGACCGCACGCCCCGGGAGGCCACCCGCGCGAACAAGGAGATCGTCCGCGCGGCGCCGATCGACGCGTGGCTGCCCTCGCTGCGCACCGACGGTGGCGCGGAGCAGCCGCTGGTGGACTGCGCGTCCGTCCGGCACCCGCGGACCCCCTCGGGCTTCGGCACGATCAGCCTGCTGACCTTCCCGTTCGACGACCCGGACTCCCTGTCGGCGACGGCCGTGACCGCCGCCGGCGACCTGGTGTACTCCTCCGCCGACCGGCTCTACGTCGCCACCACCGACGTGGCCCCGGGGCCGATCCCCCGGGACCTCCCGAGGACCGACACGTCGGTCTCGTCGACGCCGACCACGCAGGTGCACGCCTTCGCGCTCGACGGCACGCGGACGTCGTACGTCGCGTCGGGGTCGTTCCGCGGCCAGGTCAAGGACCGCTGGTCGTTCAGTGAGTTCGACGGGCACCTGCGCGTCGCGGTGCAGCAGCCCCGGTCCTCCGGGCACCTCGACAACGGCGTGCTGGTCCTCGCGGAGGACGGCGACCGGCTGGTCGAGACCGGCCGGGTCGACGGTCTCGGCCGCGACGAGAGCATCCAGTCGGTGCGCTGGTTCGGTGACCTGGCCGTGGTCGTGACGTTCCTGCAGACCGACCCGCTGTACACGGTCGACCTGTCCGACCCGGCGCGGCCGCGGGTGCTGGGCGCGCTGAAGATCCCCGGGTTCTCGAGCTACCTGCACCCGGTCGGCGGCGACGTCCTCGTGGGCATCGGGCACGACGCGACGACGACCGGCGCCGACCTCGGGGCGCAGGCGGCGACCTTCGACCTCGGCGACCTCGCGGACGTGCGCCGGATGGACCGGATCGGGTTCGGGCCGCAGACCGACGTCAGCGCCGGGCTGGACCCGCGCACGGTCGCCTACCTGCCGGCCTGGCGGACCCTCGTGACGCCGGTCCAGGACTGGGCCACCGGACGCTCGCGGTTCGTGGCGCTGCACGTGGCCGACGACGGGACGCTCAGCGAGACCGGCTCCTGGGTCACCCAGCACTACGCCGGCGACACCGTGCGTACGCTCCCCCTCGACGGGGGCCGGGTAGCGCTGGTCGGCGACGTGGTCCGCGTGGTCGACGTAGCCTGACCGCATGTGCCGCAACATCAGGACCCTGCACAACTTCGAGCCACCGGCCACCAAGGACGAGGTGCACGCCGCCGCGCTGCAGTACGTCCGCAAGGTGTCGGGCTCCACGCACCCGTCCCAGGCCAACCAGGAGGCGTTCGACCGCGCCGTCCTCGAGGTCGCCGCCACAACCCGCCGTCTGCTCGACGAGCTGACCACCTCCGCGCCACCCAAGGACCGCGAGGTCGAGGCAGCCAAGGCACGAGCCCGGGCGGCTACGCGCTACGCATGACCCCGTCCGGCGCCCTCGACGAGGCCTTCGCGGCCTGCCCCCGCACGGACTTCCTGCCCGAGAACCAGCGCCGCTTCGCCGGGCTCGACCGACCCCTGCCGATCGGCTGGGGGCAGACCAACAGCCAGCCCACGACGGTGCGCAACCTGCTGACGCTCCTCGACGTGCGGCCCGGGCAGCGGGTCCTCGACGTCGGCTGCGGCTCGGCGTGGACGACCGCGCTGCTGGCGCACCTGGTCGGTCCCGACGGCGAGGTCGTCGGCGTCGAGATCGTGCCCGGGCTGGTGACGTTCGGGCGCTCCCGGCTCGGCGACCGGCCGAACGCCCGCGTGACACCAGCCCTTCCCGGTGTGCTCGGCCTGCCCGACGGCGCGCCGTACGACCGGATCCTGGTGAGTGCCGAGGCCCGCACCCTGCCGGTGCCGCTGGTGGAGCAGCTCGCCGACGACGGCGTGCTCGTGGTCCCGGTCAACGGGATCCTGCTGGAGGTGCGGCCGGGGCCGGAGGTGGTCGAGCACGGCCGCTACGCGTTCGTGCCGCTGGTCGGCGGCTGAGGGCCCTAGGGGAAGTCGACGACGTCCTCCGCGTCGTCCATCCACGCGTCCACGAGGTCGACGACGTCGGCGACCGAGTCGACCACCTTGGTGGGGCGGTAGGGGAAGCGCTCCACCTGCTCCGGTCGGGTCGAGCCGGTGAGCACCAGGATCGTGCGCAGCCCCGCCTCCAGACCGGAGATGACGTCGGTGTCCATCCGGTCGCCCACCATCACCGTCGTCTCGGAGTGGGCGTCGATGCGGTTCAGTGCCGACCGCATCATCAGCGGGTTCGGCTTGCCGACGAAGTAGGGGTCGACGCCGGTGGCCTTGGTGATCAGCGCCGCCACCGAGCCGGTCGCCGGGATCGGGCCGTTGATGCTGGGGCCCGAGACGTCCGGGTTGGTCGCGATGAACCGCGCCCCCTTCTCGATGAGCCGGATCGCGGTGGTGATCGCCTCGAAGGAGTACGTGCGGGTCTCACCCAGGACGACGTACTCCGGGTCCCGGTCGGTCATCACGTAGCCGATCTCGTGCATCGCGGTGGTGAGCCCGGCCTCGCCGATGACGTACGCCGTACCGCCGGGCCGCTGGTCGTCGAGGAACTGCGCGGTCGCGAGGGCGCTGGTCCAGATCGCGTCCTCGGGTACGTCGATCCCCGACCGGTGCAGCCGGGCCTTGAGGTCGCGCGGGGTGAAGATCGAGTTGTTCGTCAGCAGCAGGAACGGCCGGCCGGTCCCGGTGAGGCGGGCGACGAAGTCGGCGGCGCCGGGGATCGGCTCCTCCTCGTGGACGAGGACGCCGTCCATGTCCGAGAGCCAGGCGCGGACGGTCTTCTTCGACGTCATGCGCCTCATGCTGTCATGCGCGGAGTCTGCGGCGGAGTTGTCTGAATGACCCGTGATAGCCCGAGAGGGGGATGGTGCGGAGGGAGGTCATCCTTTCTACTGGTTGTGCACGCGATGACGGATCCGTCTCGGGTGCAGTTCTCGGAGGGTCGAACGCCATGGGGGGCGTGAGGAGCCTGGGAGATGCCAAGACTGCGTGCCGTCGTGACGGGTGGGGCCGGGTTCCTCGGGTCGCACCTGGGTGACCGTCTGGTCGAGAGCGGCTACGACGTGCTGTGCCTCGACAACCTGCTGACCGGCTCGCGGGCGAACGTCGCCGGGCTGGTCGGCCGCGACTCCTTCCGGCTCGTCGAGACCGACGTCAGCGAGGGCATCACCGTCGCCGGGCCCGTCGACGCCGTCCTCCACTTCGCCTCGCCCGCCTCGCCCGTCGACTACCTCCGGTTCCCGGTCGAGACGATGAGGGCCGGCTCGGCGGGGACCCTGCACGCGCTCGAGCTGGCCAGGGAGAAGGGCGCCAGGTTCGTGCTCGCGTCGACCTCGGAGACCTACGGTGACCCGCTGGTCCACCCGCAGCCGGAGACCTACTGGGGCAACGTCAACCCGGTCGGGCCGCGCGCGGTGTACGACGAGGCGAAGCGGTTCGCCGAGGCGGTGACCATGGCCTACCGGCGCACGCACCAGGTGGACACCGGGATCGTCCGGATCTTCAACACCTACGGCCCCCGGATGCGCCCCGACGACGGCCGGGTGGTCCCGACCTTCATCACGCAGGCGCTCCGGGGAGAGCCGATGACGGTGGCCGGCGACGGCCGGCAGACCCGGTCGCTGTGCTACGTCGGCGACCTCGTCGAGGGCGTCATGCGGATGCTCCGCTGCCGGCACCCGGGACCGGTCAACCTCGGCAACCCCGAGGAGCTGACGATGCTGGAGCTGGCCGGCGTCGTCAGCGAGCTCACGGGTTCGGACGCCGGGATCACGTTCGTCCCCCTTCCCGTCGACGACCCGGCGCTGCGGCGACCGGACATCGCGGTGGCGCGCTCCGCCCTCGGCTGGGAGCCGCACGTCGACGTCCGTGAGGGTCTGCGGCGCACGATCGCCTGGTTCAGGCAGCACCAGGCCGAGGTGGGTACGTCGCAGCCGAGGGTGCCGAGCGTGCCGAGCCAGCGCAGCGTCAGTCGAGAGCGCGACGCAATATCCGCGTGACGGCGTCCGTCGCCGAGAAGCACGCCTCCGCGATCTCCCGGGCCGCGCGGCAGTGCCGTTCGTAGTGCGCGTCGACCTCGGCCAGCGCCGCCGCGGCCTCGTCCACCGTGGAGAACCGCAGCAGGCCGCAGCCGTCCGGGAGGTAGCGAGCTGGGGCCGGTGTCCTGCACGACGGCCGGCTTGCCGCGTGGCCAGGTAGCACACGGTCCGGTCGCTCACCCAGGCGTTCCCGAGCAGGACGTAGGCCGGCTTCGCGCAGCCCAGCTCGCCGCGGGAGCGCTGGATGTAGCGCTGGTAGGTCTCCGGGGTGCGGACGGCGACCGTCGAGTCCCGCACCCGCCAGCCGTGCTCCTCCAGGAGGCTCCGGTCCACCTCCTCCCCCGGGCCGAGCGCCGAGGCGAGCTCCAGCCGCTGGCCGGCCCGCCGCGGCAGGTCGGCGAGCTCGAGGTAGCTCACCCGCTTGTTCGAGTCGAGCATGGTGCCGTCGTTGCCGTCGAGGGCGACGTACGCACAGGTCCGCCAGGACGAGACCGAGGTGAACGCCTCGCTCGCCGGGTCGTAGCGGTAGGGCCACAGGTCCAGGGAGACGGCGGGCGCGGTGTGGGTCCAGGTCACACCGGGGACGGAGTCGTCCAGGTGCTCGCCGATCGTGAAGTACCGGTCGTGCTGGTGGATGCGGAGGTGGCCCTGGCGCCACCACAGCTGCAGCATCCCGGGGTCGATGTCGACCAGGGCGGTCCGCCGGAACCGGGCCAGCAGGGCGGCGGCCATCTCGTAGTGGAAGTTGAGCAGCAGGTCGGTCCCGGCGAACACCTGGTCCGCCTGTCGGGCCGAGCAGGTGAGGTACGTCGGCGTCGTCCTCGCGCTCCCAGCGGTAGAGCAGGATCTTGTCGGCCAGGCCGAGCGGTCGGAGCCGTGCGCGCAGCGTCGCGATCCGGTGCTCGTCCGTGGCCCGGCCCCGAGCGCCGGGAGCTCCTCGAGCCACCACACGTCGCAGCCGAGGCGGCGCAGCCCGTCGACGTACTGGGCGTACATCCAGAAGTGGCCGGCCGCCCAGGGCACCGAGGCGACCCGGGCGGCGCCGATCACGACGCGCGTCACGGCGCACCGCCGGACCCGACCGACACCGTCTCGTCCACCGCCGCGGCCAGCGCCTGCCCCCAGTCGGCGAGCCGCTCGAAGGTCTGCCTCGGTCCCCTCGAGGATGCCGATCGCCAGCCAGATCAGCTGGTTCGCCAGCCGCCCCGCCTCGAACGTGCCGACGAGCAGGTCCCAGTCGACGTCGTCGCGGAACGGGAAGCCGCGCACCGCCATCGCCGCGGTGTAGCGGTCGACCACCAGCCGGCGCAGGGCGGGCGGGTAGTGGGCCACGTGGGTCGAGAGGTCGAAGGCCGCCGGGGCGACGCCGACGTGGTCCCAGTCGATCAGCCGCACCGCGCCGTCCAGCACGAACACGTTCGCCCGGGTCAGGTCACCGTGCACGAGCGTCTCCGGTCCGGCACGCTCCTCCAGCAGCCGGACCCGGGCCGGCTCGTCGTCACGCAGCGTCTGGAGCCGGGCGAGGACGCCGTCCCGGATCGCCGCGTCCTCCGGCGACGGGACCAGATGCGGTGGACGCATCCGGTCCACCGTGGCCAGGGCGTCCCGCACGCTGCGGGTCCAGAAGTACGCGCCGAGGTCCCCGGCGGCGAACCGCACCTCCGGGAGCAGCAGGTGCCCGGCGAACCGTGCATGCAGGTCCGCGAGCCGGCACATCGCCAGGTCGACCGTCCCCGCGTCCACGTCCGGCCGGTCGAGACCGCGCGCACCCGAGGTCGTCGTACACGTGCCAGACGAAGGCGCCGTCCGGCTCGGCGACGGTCGACAGCCGGGGCGGGCCGAGCCCGTCCAGGCCCACGCCCGGCAGCCACCGGTCGGTCACCCGCTGCTCGCAGCCTGGGCCCGGTTGCTCCGCAGCCGCTTGACGACGACGCTCGGCCGGTCGGAGCCGGTTCAGCTCGATCCGGTGCACGCCCTCGCCGCAGCACCGTCGTGGACACGACCCGCACCGGCTCGCTGCCGCCGTCGGAGAGGCGGCCCAGCGCGCCGGCGAGGAGGTCGAGGTCGCCCGGCCCGATGGACCGGCGAGCTCACGACAGTCCCCGGGCGGGGGCCGGTGCGCCGCGCTGCGCCTGGACGCCGACCACGCGACCGTGGGCGAGCTCGAGGCAGGCGTCGCAGTCCGCCAGGGTCGACGGCCGGTGCGCGATGAGGAAGCTCGTGCGCCCCTCCATCAGCCGCTTCATCGCCTCGAGGATGCGGGCCTCGGTCGCCACGTCGACCGAGCTCGTGGGCTCGTCGAGCACCAGGATGCGGCCGCCCTTGAGGAAGGCCCGGGCCAGCGAGATCCGTTGCCGTTCGCCACCCGACAGCCGCATCCCGCGCTCACCGACCGGGGTGTCGTAGCCGTGCGGGAGACGGGTGATGAACCCGTGCGCGTCCGCCTGGTCGGCGGCGGCGACCACCTCGCGCATGCTGGCGTGCGGCCGGGCGTAGCGGATGTTCTCCGCGATGCTCGTGGAGAACAGCGTCGGCTCCTGGAGGGCGACGGCCACCTGGCTCCGCAGGTCCGCGAGCCGGTAGTCCCGCAGGTCGGTGCCGTCCAGCAGGATCCGGCCGGACGTGGGGTCGTAGAACCGGATCAGCAGGCTGACCAGGGTCGTCTTGCCCGCGCCGGTGACCCCCCGGATGCCCAGGTGCATGCCGGGCTCGACCCGGACCGACACGTCGCTCAGGACGGCCGGCCCGCCGTCGTACGACATCGAGACCCGGTCGAGCTCCACCAGCCCGGTGGCCCGCGTCAGCCTCCGCGCGCCGCTCCGCTGGTGTACGTCGACCGGCTCGTCGAGGAACTCGAAGACCCGCTCGGCGCTGGCCAGCGAGGTCTGGGCGGACGCGGCCTTGCGGCTGATCGTCCGCAGCGGGCTGTAGAGCTGGGACAGGTAGGCCACGACCATCAGGAGCTCGCCCAGGGTGAGTGCACCGCTCTGCACGTGGCGGACCCCGAGGTACAGCACGGCCGCGGTGCCGAGGGCCGTCACCAGGTTGACCAGCAGGCCGAACCAGCCCTCTGCCCAGGCCAGGCTGACCCGGGCGTGCACGCCGGCGCCGGAGCGGCGGCCGAAGCGGGCACGCTCGCCGTCCTCCTGGCCGAAGGCCTTCACCACGCGCAGCCCCGCCAGCGCCTCCTGCACGACCCGCATCGCGTCGCTCTCGATCTCCTTCACGTCGCGGTAGCGCGGACGGACCCGGACGCGGTAGCCGCGGGTCAGGAACACGAGCAGCGGCGAGACCAGCAGGCCGACGAGGGCGAGCTGCCAGTCGAGAGCCGCGATGACCGCGATGGTGGTCACGAGGGTCACGCTCGCGACGAGCGTGGTCAGCACCCCCTCGACGGTCACGCGCTGCACCGCCATCGCGTCGTACTGGATGCGGTACACCGAGTCGGTGGAGCCCTTGGCCTCGTGACGGACCAGGGAGAGCCGTTGCGCGTGCGCGAACAGCTTGTCGCGGACGGTCTGGGTCAGCGCCTCGCCGGTCCTGGTCCGCAGCCCGTAGCTGAGCAGCTGCTGGAGCTGGAAGAGCAGCACCACGACGACCTGGAGCACGGCCGCCACGAAGAGCAGGCGGTCGCTGCCGGTCACGGCGTCGGGCAGCAGCCGGTCGAGGTACGACGGGAGGGGCTTGTCGCCGAGGACGTTGTCGACGGCGATCTTGATCGGCACCGGCGAGAGCAGCAGCAGAGGTGTGGCCAGCAGGTCGAGCAGCAGGATGACCAGCACCTGCCGCCAGAAGGGCCGGACCTCGGCCAGCAGGCACCGCCACAGCCGGCGACCTGGCATGGTGCGGGTCGGCGTGCCCGGGGCGACCGCCGCGCTCACGAACGGCTCCGGAGCTCGGCCGTGGTGCGGTCGACGGCGCCGCCGGTCAGCCGGAGCAGGACGGCGGCCTCGACGGCGGCCGTCACGAGCAGGGCACCGGCGACGAGGGTCGCCACCCCGGGGTCGACGAGCAGGAGGACTCCGGTCGCCGCCAGCGTCGCAACGCCGACGCCGCTGATCCTCCAGGACCTGCGCACCACCGGGTCCCACTGCCAGCGCACCGCCGTGCGCAGCCGGCACCGGAGCAGCGGTCCGGCACCCACCTGCAGGTCCCAGGTGTCGTCGGCCGGCCCGGTGCGCACCGCGCACCACCGGGACGACAGGTCGCGTTGCAGCGCTCGCAGCCAGTCCTCGCGGCGTCCCGTCCACGGCTGGTCCACCGCCGCGCGCGCGGGCAGCGGCCGCCCGCGAAGCCGACCCCACATGCGGGCGACACGGCTGCACGACGTGCAGGAGACCGACCAGGGCCCGCAGCCGCCAGGGTGACCGCTCGCGAGGTCCGGGGTGGACGGCTGCCGCGACGCACACCGCGTACGCCGTGAGCAGGGCCGCGACGACCGCCGGCACCACCAGGAACGCGGGGTCGAGCAGCGCGAGCGGGGCCGTGAGCAGGCCGGTCGCGACCGCGAGCGGGATCAGCGCCGAGGCCCACATCGACGCCGCCGCGGACCGGTCACGCAGCTCGGTCTGGAACGGCGCCGACCCCATCGCGCCGTGGTAGACGACCGGCCGCAGCAGGCTGGGCAGGATCCGCGGACCGCCGTACACGAAGCCCGACCAGCGGGCAGCACCCAGCCGGTTGAAGCGCTGCCGGTGCTGCCCGGACAGCATCCGCTCGGCCCGGCCGTAGCCGCGCTGCTGACGCAGGTAGCCGCGCACCGTGTCGCGACGGTGGTGGTGCACCTGCGCGGCCGGCGAGAAGCCGATGTGACCGCCCAGGTCCATCAGCCGCCAGCAGACGTCCACGTCGTCGCCGGCCGTCGTGTAGCCGACGTCGAAGCCGCCGATCCCCTCCAGCGCGGCCCGCCGGACCGCGAGGTTGCAGCCCGGGACGTGCTCGGCGCGGTCGTCCCCGACCAGGACCTCCACCGGGTTGCCCGGCGACAGGGCGACCGCGCGCTCGACGAGACCGGCGTCCGGCCAGGGCAGGTTCGGACCGCCGGCCACGACCACACCGGGGTCCTCGCAGGCGAGCGCCAGGTGGAACGGCCACTCGGGGTGGCAGGCGGCGTCGGCGTCGAGGTAGGCGACGATCTCGCCGCGGGCGGCGGCCAGCCCCGCGTTGCGGGCGGCGCTGAGCCCGCCGTGCGGGAGCGCGAGGACCTCGAAGGGGCTGCGGCGCGCGATCTCGAGCGTGCGGTCCGACGAGCCGTCGTCGCAGACCAGGACCTGGAGGTCGGGGTAGGTCACCCGGGTGAGGGAGTCCAGGCACTGACCCGAGCCGCCGCTCCTCGTTGTAGGCACAGACCACGACCGTCACTGCCGGCCACGACGGACGGACCTCGACCAGCTCTCGCCGGGCCCAACGGGACGCCACCTCGAGCGAGGGCCGCGGGCTGCGGTCCAGCCGGGTCAGGCCGAAGCCCCACCCGACGACCGGTTCCGTGCCGACCGCCCACTCGTCGGTCCACGAGAAGACCGTGGCGCCGGCGCAGCCCGACAGGTCGACCTGGGCGAGCTGCATCTCCAGCGACCGGGCCTGCTCGGCGTCCCCGTGCACCTCCGCGGCGAGGCCGAGCTCGGTGAGCACCAGCGGCCGGTCCTCGCTGACCCGTTGCAGGTGACGGAGGTACGGCGCCAGCTGGTCGGCGCGCTCGAGGAACACGTTGAACGTCGCCAGGTCCTGGCCCTCGACCCGCAGGTACTCCGACGTCGGGTAGCCGGTGTAGGTGGCCAGCATGTCGCTGTCCCCTGCATGGACCTCGTCCACCAGCTCGGCGAGGGTGTCCTCGACCGCCGTACGGCCGTGGATCCGGACGATGTCGGAGGGCACCTCGTTGCCGACCGAGACGGCCAGCACCTCCGGCCGACCTGCGAGCGTGTCGAGCGCCTCACGGACGGCGCGGTTGCCGTCGCGGCGCACCTGACGACGGCTGCTTCGCGACGCCTGCGCGTGCATCCGCCAGTCGTCGTAGCGCAGGCCCACCAGAAGGCGCAGACCGAGCGCGCGCGCGGCGTCGAGCAGGTCGGGAGGGGGGACGCTGTAGGTGCGCACCACGGTGAACCCCTGCTCGGCGATCGCAGTCAGGTCGCGGTCGACCTGCGGGGTCTCCGGGAAGAGGTAGCCGTCTCCCCGAGGTGCGAAGTGGCCGTACGTCACGCCCTTGACGCGGTACGGCGCAGGCCCGAGACGGAGGTGCTTGCCGTCGGCCACCACCCGTTCCATGGACACCCCTGACCGTCGTGGCGGGGCACGCTGCCCGCCCCGGACGCGCCGAACCGCCGATGACCACCCGAAGTCGCAGCACCATTTCAGCGCGTGCCACGCACACGGGACATGGCACAGAAGGACGTCTTGTCGTGACCGACCGGACTAAGCAACCGGCTTGGGACGGGACGGGCGTCCGGGTCAGAAGGCGGGTTCGCGGGCGGGCAGCCTCTTCGTGTCACCGCTGACTGCCGCCATCGCGATGCCGGTGAAGGCAACGGCCAGGGCCAGCACCTGGGCGGCCATGCCCACGCGTCCGAGCTGCGACGCGAACGGGAAGACGGCCACGAACGCGACCATCAGCGCCGGGACCCAGCGCGGCACGCTGCGCGCGACGAACAGGGCGATCGCGATGAGCAGCACCCCGCCGTAGAAGCCGCCGATCCAGGTGAACAGGAACATCGACAGGCCCTTGTCCTTCGCGACCATCTCGAGCTCCGTGCTGCGGAGGGCGCCGATCTCGACCAGGGCGCGGAAGAAGACCTGCAGCATCGCGTAGCCGCAGGTGCCGACCGTCCCGAGCGTGAACACGCCCACGCCGACCAGGCCCAGCTTGCGGCCCTTGCGGTCGAACACGCTCAGGATCGCCGGCAGGCCGAACGTCAGGGCGACCGAGGCGAAGAAGAACATCACCGCCATCCCCAGGTAGCGGCCGCTGTCCTGGTTGACCACGGCCAGGGTCTCGGCGGTCGTCGCGCCGGCCTCAGCCGGGTTCAGCAGCGAGCCGAAGACCAGCGACATGACCCCGATCACGAGGGCGCTGGCGGACCACGGGACCCAGTCGAAACGCATCCCCGCAGCCTAGGCCCGGGAGCCGCCCGCGGTCCCCGGGATCGACCGAAACCGCACCTGCCGGGTGCCAGTGGTCTGGAGGGGCACTACGTACCCTGGTCGCGTGACGCTCTCCCCCGCCCCCACCGCGCTCGCGGAGGCCCTCGACCTGCTGGCCGAGCGGCCGTTCGTGGCGCTGACCGGCGCGGGGATGAGCACCGACTCCGGCATTCCGGACTATCGGGGACCCAACTCGCCCGCGCGGATGCCGATGACCTACGGCGACTTCGTCTCCGGCCCCGACGCGCAGCAGCGCTACTGGGCCCGCTCGCACCTCGGCTGGTCGCGGATGAAGCGCGCCGAGCCGAACGACGGGCACCGCGCGCTCGCGGCCCTCGAGGGCACCGGCCGGATGACGATGCTGATCACCCAGAACGTCGACGGGCTGCACGAGGCCGCCGGCTCCCGCGCGGTGTGCGCGCTGCACGGCCGGATCGCCGACGTGGTGTGCCTCGCGTGCCGTCGCCGGACCAGCCGTGCCTCGCTGCACCGGCGGCTCACCGAGGCGAACCCCGGCTGGGACGACCGGCACGCCGCCGTCGAGGTCCGCCCCGACGGCGACGTCGAGCTCGACGAGACCGCCGGCTTCGTGGTGCCCGGCTGCGAGGCCTGCGGCGGGGTGCTGAAGCCGGACGTCGTGTTCTTCGGCGAGAACGTCCCGAAGTCGCGCGTCGAGCGGTGCTACGCCGCCGTCGACGCCCTCGACCCCGACCGCGACGCCCTGCTGGTGCTCGGCTCCTCGTTGACGGTGATGTCCGGTTTCCGCTTCGTGCGACACGCCGTCAAGCGCGCCGTACCCGTCGTCGTCGTGACCCGTGGTCCCACCCGCGCCGACGACCTGGACATCCTGAAGGTCCAGCACGGAACCACGGAGTTCTTGACCGAGTTGTCAGGCGGTGGCGTCGCCAGAGCGACGTGAGCGCCTGACAACTCGGCGGTCCGTCCACAGGTCGCGAAGACGGTCTGGTCGGTACGACGGGCGGGCACCACGCTCGACGACATGAACCCAGACGTCGCGCGGCTGCTGCGTCACCAGGCCGGCGTCGCGACGATCGAGCAGCTCGTCGGGCAAGGGACTCACGGAGAGCGTGGTCCGGGCACAGGTCGCCGCACGCCGGTGGCAGCGACAGGGCGCTCGCTGCGTCGTGGCCCACAACCACCTGCCGACCCGCCAGCAGCTGATGTGGGTCGCGGTCCTCGATCCCGTCGGACTGACGGCGCTGGCCGGCATGAGCGCGCTCGAGGTGGTCGGCTTCCGGTTCTTCGGCAGGGAGACCGAGCGGATCCACGTCGTCGTGCGTCGCGGCGCCCGCTACCACCGGATGCCGGGCGTCACCATCCACGAGTCCCGCCGCTTCGAGCCCCAGGACGTCGACCGCCGTCACGGCGTTCCCTGCACGGAGGTGCCGCGGTCCGCCCTCGACGCCGGGGCGTGGCAGCCGCATCCGCGCTACGCGTGCGGCGTGCTGGCGGCCGTCGTGCAGCAGCGCCTGTGCACCGCCACGGAGCTCTCCGAAGAGCTGCGTTTCGTGGGTCGGATCCGCCACAAGCAGCCGATGCGGCTGGCCCTGCTCGACATCGCCGGTGGCGCCGAGGCCCTGAGCGAGCTGGACATCGGGGTGCTGTGCCGTCGTCATGGGTTGGTCGAGCCGGCGCGCCAGCGGGTCCGGCGTGACCCGACCGGCCGCCGCCGCTACCTCGACTGCGAGTGGGACCTGCCGGACGGCTCGGTCGTCGTCCTCGAGGTCGACGGGAGCCACCACTTCGAGGCCGGACACTGGGAGGCGGACATGAGACGCGAACGCCTGGTCGTCATCTCCCGCCGCCGGGTCCTGCGCTGCACCGCCAACGAGGCACGTCACGAGCAGCGCGCCCTGGCCGCCGACCTCCGCGCTGCCGGCGTTCCCGCCGAGTTGTCAGGCGGTGGCGTCGTCGGAGCGACGTGAGCGCCTGACAACTCGGCGGCGGAGGTCAGGTGATGTCGCGGCGGGTGGAGAGGAGCAGGCCCAGGCCGGCGAGGAGGGCGGCGTAGCCGAGCAGGACGAGGCCGCCGGCCCACCAGGGGAGATACTCCAGCAGCGTGGTGCCGGGGGACGTGAGGGCGGTGGAGGCGTTGGTGGGCAGCCACTTCACGATCTCGTCGAGGTCGTTGGCAGCGAGGATGAAGGTGGCGAGCGGCTCGACGAGGAAGGTCACGAAGACCGCGACGAGGACGGCGGCGACCTGGTTGCGGATCAGGGTGCCGATGCCGATGCCGAGCATGGTCCAGAGGCCGACGGCGAGGACGCCGAGCAGCGCCGAGGACCACAACCGGTCGGTGCCGTAGCCGAGTCCCTGGCCGCGCGCGAGGATCACCGCGCCGCCGACGACGAGGGCGCCGAGCAGCGCGACGAGGCCGTAGACGACGCCGACGCCGAGGTGCGCGCCGAGCTTGGCCAGCACCACCCGGGCCCGCCGGGGCGTGGCGAGGAAGGTGGGCGTGATCGTCTGGTAGCGGTACTCCCCGGTCATCCCGGTGATGCCGAGGATCATCGCGAAGATGTAGGCCCCGCTGAACGCCGACGTCGCGTAGACGGTCCGGATGGCCTGCGCGGTGTCGAGCCCCGGCGTCGCGGGCTGCCCGGCCCCGGGCTCGCTCCCGGCGAGCGCGGCGTTCGCGCCGGCCTGGATGACGGTGTAGATCACGGCACCGGCGAGCAGCCCCCACCACAGCCGGGTCGAGGTGATCTTGCGCAGCTCCGAGCGCACCAGCGCCGTGCTCATTCGGCCACCTCCGTCGTCATCCGCAGGAACACCTTCTCCAGGTCGCTGGCCTCGGCGGTCAGCTCGTGCAGCTCGACGCCGGCGCCGTGCGCGAGGTGGCCGACCTGGTCCGTCGTACCGCCCTCGACGCGGAGCCGACCGTCCACCTCCGACACCGGGTACGTCGACCCGAGCGCATCCCGCAGCAAGGACGGGGTGGGGGTGCGCACCAGCACGGCGGCCGGACCGGACTCGAGGTCCGCGAGGGTCCCCTGCCGCACCAGCCGGCCGCGGGCGATCACGACGACGTCGTCGACGGTCTGCTGCACCTCGGAGAGCACGTGGCTGGACACCACGACGGTGCGGCCCTCCCGGGCCAGCGCGCGGAGGAACTGCCGCAGCCAGGCGATGCCGGCGGGGTCGAGCCCGTTGGCGGGCTCGTCGAGCACCAGCACCGGCGGGTCGCCGAGCAGTGCCTGGGCGAGGGCGAGCCGCTGCCGCATGCCGAGGGAGTAGCCGCCGACCCGGCGGTCCGCGAACTCCGCCATGCCGACCTGCAGCAGCACCTCGTCGACCCGGGACGACGGCAGCGCGGCGGCGAGCGCCATCACCTGGAGGTGGGCGCGGGCCGACCGACCCGGGTGGAAGCTGGCGGCCTCGAGCGCGGCGCCGACCGTGCGGAGCGGGTTCTCGACGTCGCGGTAGGCCCGCCCGTCCAGCGTCACCGACCCGGCGGTCGGGGTGACCAGCCCCAGCAGGCAGCGCAACGTCGTCGTCTTGCCGGCTCCGTTCGGCCCCAGGAACCCGGTGACCACACCGGGCCGCACCGAGAACGTCAGGTTGTCGAGCGCCAGCACCTCTCCGAACCGCTTCGTCAGCCCGACGACGTCGATCCGGTGTCCCTCCTGCACCATGCGCCACAACCTACCGCTGACTTGTCAGGCGCTCACGTCGTTATCGCGACGCCACCGCCTGACAACTCGGCGGTCAGAGGCGGTGCACGAACAGGTGGCCGGCCAGCTCGGCGTCGATCTCGGCGGTCTCGCCGCCGCTGCCGATCAGCACGCCGGCGGGACCGGCGGCGACGGTGACGACCTTGTCGGGCAGCGCACCGACGCGACGCAGCGCGGCCATGACGAGCTCGTCCTTCTGCATCTCCTCGCCGATCCGGCGGACCAGCACACGGGTCCCCTCGGGAGTGCGGGCGACCACGTCGAGCGGCTCGACGTCGCGCATGAACTCCTCCCCGTCGTGGGTCTCGCCCAGCTCCGCGAGCCCCGGGATCGGGTTGCCGTAGGGCGACTCGGTCGGGTGCCCGAGCAGCTCGACGAGCCGGCGCTCGACGGTCTCGGACATCACGTGCTCCCAGCGGCAGGCCTCCGCGTGCACGTGCTCCCACTCCAGGCCGATCACGTCGGTGAGCAGCCGCTCGGCCAGCCGGTGCTTGCGCATCACGCGGACGGCGAGCCGGGTGCCCTCGTCGGTCAGCTCGAGGTGACGGTCGCCCTCGACGGTCAGCAGGCCGTCGCGCTCCATCCGCGCGACCGTCTGGCTGACCGTGGGCCCGCTCTGGTGCAGCCGCTCGGCGATCCGCGCACGCAACGGGACGATGCCCTCCTCGACCAGCTCGTAGATGGTCCGGAGGTACATCTCGGTGGTGTCGATCAGATCGCTCACCTGGCCATTCTGTCCCATGCCCGGGCGGGTGGTTTAGTGGGCGAGGTGACGACGACGGTCATCTGGTTCAGACGGGACCTTCGCCTCTCCGACAACCCCGCGCTCCTCGAAGCCTGCGAGAGCGACGGCGTGCTCCCCCTCTTCGTGCTCGACCCCGCGCTGTGGGGTCCCGCGGGCGTCTCGCGCCGGTGGTACCTCACCGAGTCGCTGCGCTCCCTCGACGCTTCCCTGCGGCAGCGGAAGGCCGGGCTGTCGGTGGTCCGCGGCAACCCGGTGCGCCAGGTCGTGCTCGCCGCCAAGGCCGTCGGCGCGAGCCGCGTGCACGTCGCCGCGGACTACGGGCCCTACGGCCACCGGCGCGACCGCGACGTCGAGCAGGCCCTGCAGGAGGCGGGCGTCGAGCTGGTGCGCACCGGGTCGCCGTACGCCGTGGCGCCGGACCGGGTGCGGAACGGCTCCGGTGACCCCTACAAGGTCTTCACGCCGTTCTCCAAGGGCTGGATGGAGCACGGCTGGCGGGACCCGGTCGATGCCCCGACGGGCGCGACGTGGCTCGCCCTCGACGACACCGTCGAGCTCCCGTCGCCCAGGCTTCCGGACGGGCTCACGCTGCCGGAGGCCGGCGAGACGGCCGCCCGCAAGCGCTGGCAGGCGTACGTCGACGGGCCGCTCGCGGACTACGACGGTGACCGCGACCGTCCCGATCTCGACGCCACCTCGCACATGTCGGTGCACCTCAAGTGGGGCGAGATCCACCCGCGCACGATGCTCGCCGACCTCAAGGGCCGCTCGTCGAAGGGCGCGGTGACCTACCGCAAGGAGCTGGCCTGGCGAGAGTTCTACGCGGACGTGCTGTTCCAGCGGCCGGAGACCGCGCGGGAGTACCTCCGCCCCGAGTTCGCCAAGATGGAGTACGACGACCCGGCCGACCACCTCGACGCGTGGAAGCAGGGCCGCACCGGCTTCCCGATCGTGGATGCCGGGATGCGCCAGCTGCGGGCCACCGGCTGGATGCACAACCGGGTGCGGATGATCGTGGCGAGCTTCCTGGTCAAGGACCTGCACGTCGAGTGGCAGCACGGCGCGCGGCACTTCATGCAGTGGCTCGTCGACGGCGACCTCGCCTCCAACCAGCACGGCTGGCAGTGGACCGCCGGCTGCGGCACCGACGCGGCGCCGTACTTCCGGGTCTTCAACCCGACCAGCCAGGGCGCCAAGTTCGACCCGGACGGCGCCTACGTCAAACGCTGGGTGCCCGAGCTGCGCGACCTCGACCCGAAGTTCGTGCACGACCCGTCGACCGCCCCGGACGGGGTGCCCGACGGGTACCCGCCACCGATCGTCGACCACAAGGAGGAGCGGACCGAGGCGCTCGCGCGCTACGACCGCGTCAAACGATGAACGACCTGATCGTCCCGGCCCGCTTCAACGGCCCGGTCCGCTCCGGCAACGGCGGCTTCGTCGCCGGCTCCCTCGCCGAGCGGGTCTCCACCGCCGACGTCGTCGAGGTGACCCTGCGCCGCCCGCCGCCGCTCGAGACCGCGATGGCCATCACCTCCGACGCGGGCGTGACGACGCTGGCCGTCGGCGACGAGGTGGTGGCCACCGCACGGATCGTCGACCTGGAGCTCGACGCGGTCGACGAGGTGCCCCCGGACGTCGCGGCGTCGGCGATGCTCGGCTACCCCGGCCTGGTCAAGCACCCGTTCCCCACCTGCTTCGCCTGCGGTCCCGACCGCGCCGACGGCGACGGGCTGCGGATCTTCCCCGGCCCGGTGGACGGGAACCGCGGCCACGTCGCCTCGGTCTGGGTGCCGGCCCCCACGCTCGCGGAGTCCAGTGACCTCGTCGACGGCGTGCAGCGCTGCGGCTTCGGCACCACCTGGGCGGCCCTCGACTGCGTGGGCGGCTGGTCGGAGGACCTCGAGGGCAGGCCGTGCGTGCTCGGCCGGATGACCGCGCGGGTCGACGCCCGGCCCGTCGTCGGCGAGCCGCACGTCGTGGTCGGCCGGTTCCTCGGCCGCGACGGCCGCAAGTCGTTCACCGCCAGCACGCTGTACGACGCGGACGGCCGCGTCGTCGCGGCGGCCCGGCACGTGTGGGTCGCGGTCGACCCGTCGGCGTTCAACTGACGAGCGTCGTTTGACGCGGGCCCCCTGTGTCCTCTGCAATTGGAACGTGCAAATCGACGCATCCCGCAGCCCGTGGTGGCAGCACTCCGTGTGCTACCAGATCTACGTCCGCAGCTTCGCCGACGGCAACGGCGACGGGGTGGGTGACATGGCCGGCATCCGGGAGCGGCTGCCCTACCTCGCGGACCTCGGCGTGGACTCGGTGTGGATCACGCCGTTCTACCCCTCGCCGCAGCACGACCACGGCTACGACGTGGCCGACTACCGCGACGTGGACCCGCTGTTCGGCACGCTCGCCGACTTCGACGCGATGCTCGCCACGGCCCACGAGGTCGGCATCCGGGTGATCGTCGACGTGGTGCCCAACCACTCCTCGACCGAGCACCCGTGGTTCCAGGCCGCGCTGGCCGCGGCCCCCGGCAGCCCGGAGCGCGAGCGGTACGTGTTCCGCGACGGCACCGGCCGCAACGGCCAGAAGCCGCCGAACAACTGGATCTCGATCTTCGGCGGCCCGGCCTGGACGCGCGTCGAGGACGGCCAGTGGTACCTCCACCTCTTCGACGTCAGCCAGCCCGACCTCAACTGGTGGAACACCGAGGTCCACGACGAGTTCGAGGCGATCCTGCGCTTCTGGCTGGACCGCGGCGTCGACGGCTTCCGCGTGGACGCGGCGCACGGGCTGTACAAGCAGGCCGACCTGGTGCCCCGCGAGCGGCACCACAAGCCGCCGCACCCGATGTGGGACCAGCCGCAGGTGCACGAGGTGTACCGCGAGTGGCGCAAGGTCCTCGACTCCTACGACGGCGACCGGATGGCGGTGGCCGAGGCCTGCGCCGGCACCCCCGAGGCGATGGCCCGCTACATCCGCGAGGACGAGCTCCAGCAGACGTTCAACTTCACCTGGCTCGAGGCGAAGTGGTCGGCCGCGGCCTTCCGCAAGGTCGTCGTGGACACGTTCGACTCCGTCGGCCTGGTCGGGGGTACGCCGACCTGGGTGCTCTCCAACCACGACGTGGTCCGCGAGACGACCCGCTACGGCGGCGGCGAGACCGGCGTGGCCCGGGCCAGGGCGGCGGCGCTCACGATGATGGCGCTGCCCGGCTCGGCCTACGTCTACCAGGGCGAGGAGCTCGGCCTGGAGCAGGTCGACGTCCCGCCGGAGCTGCGGCAGGACCCGTCCTACCACCGCGGCGGCGACCCGGTCGGGCGCGACGGCTGCCGGGTGCCGATCCCGTGGTCCGGCGAGAAGGCGCCGTACGGCTTCGGTCCCGGCGAGGGCCAGCCGTGGCTGCCGCAGCCCGACGACTGGGCCGACCTCACCGTCGAGAAGCAGGCCGGCGACGACGGCTCGACGCTGGGCTTCTTCAAGCGGATGCTGCGGCTGCGCCGGGAGGTCCGCGAGGGCCTGCCCGACGAGGTCGAGCTGCTCACGACCGCCCCGGGCACGTTCGCGTTCACCCGCGGCGACCTGGTGTGCATGGTCAACTGCGGCTCGCGTACGGCGCGCCTGCCGGAGGTCGCGGGCGAGCTGCTGCTGTCGAGCGGGGCGGAGCCGGTCGACGGGCGGATCGCCCCGGACACGGCCGCCTGGTTCCGCAGGGCCTGACGTATCACGGTGGGGGTGCACGGGCTCCTGACCGGGTGACAGGGCCGCCTTCTCGGGCGCGGCGTCTCAGACTCACCCGACGGGGAGACCGATGTCTGCCGTGCTCCAGCTCGTACCCACCCAGCGCGCACCCCACGTCGCGGCGCCGCGCACGCCGTACCTCGACCTCGACGTGCCGGCCGCGGTGACCCGCTACCGCCGGATCGCCGCGTGCCTGCCGGGCACCGCGGTGCACTACGCGGTCCGGGCGAACCCGGAGCCGGCCCTGCTGGCGGCCCTGGCCGCGGCCGGGTGCCGCTTCGACGTGGCCGGCCCGGCCGAGGTCGTCGCCGTCCTGCGAGCGGGAGCGGCGGCCGGGGACCTGGTCTACTCCAGCCCGGTCAAGCGCCGTCAGGACATCGTGTTCGCGGCGCGGCTGGGTGTGCGGGTGTTCGTCGTCGACTCGATCGAGGAGACCCAGAAGGTCGCCGCGGCTGCGCCGGGGTCCGTGGTCCTCTGCCGGATCCTCACGTCCGAGGACGGGTCGGACCTGCCACTGTCGCGGAGGTACGGCTGCACCCCCGGGCAGGCCGTGCACATCCTGCGCTCGGCAGCCGCCGTCGGCCTCCAGGCCGCCGGTCTCTCCTTCCACGTCGGCTCGCAGCGCGAGCCGTCCGCCTGGGACGGACCGATCGCCGCGTCGGCCCGGGTCTTCGCGACCCTGCGCGCGGACGGGCTGGAGCCATGGCTGCTCGACCTCGGCGGCGGCTTCCCAGCGCGCCTCGACGGGGGCTGCCTGCCGCTCGCGGCCTACGGCGCCGCCATCGAGACCAGCCTGCGCCGGCACTTCGGCGACCGGCGACCCGCGACCATGGTCGGGCCCGGCCGGGCGGTGGTGGCCGACGCCGGCACCCTGGTCGCCTCCGTGGTCGCGGTGCTGTGGCGCGGCGACACCCGCTGGGTGTTCCTCGACGCGGGCGGGTTCACCGGCCTGGGCGCGACCCGCGACGAGGCGATGCGCTACCGGATCACCACCACCGCCGTCCGCGGGCCGACCGGCCCGTGCGTGCTGGCCGGCCCGGCCTGCCGCGGCGCCGACGTGCTCGACGAGCAGGCCCCCGTGCAGCTCCCTCGGGCGCTCGCCGAGGGCGACGTCGTCCGGCTGCACGCGAGCGGCGCCTACCCGGGCGTCAACGGCTTCCCGTCGCTGCCCACACGGCTGGTCGGGCGTGGCTGATGCGCCAGCCCCTGACACCCCCGACGAAACTGGCACACCCCTGGCGTTGCAACGTCGGGGGTGTGCCGGTTTCCCAGGGGACCCTGGGAATCTGGCGGCGGGTCAGGCCCGCTCGCCGGACCCGGCAGCGGCGCCGACCAGCTCGTCCTGACGCTCGATGGTGGTGCGCAGCGGCACCTCCCGGATGAACAGCACGGCGACCAGGGCGATCGCGGCGCAGGGGGCGGCGATCAGGAACACGTGACCGGTCGCGGTGCCGAAGGCGTGCTCGAAGACCGCGCGGACCGGACCGGGGAGCGTGGACATGTCCGGGATGGTGTTGGACGAGCCGCCGCCGGCCGTCGGGTCGACACCGAGCTTGGCCAGCCCGGAGGTGACGCCGTCGACCACCTGGTGGCTGAGCACGGCGCCGAGCGCGGAGACACCGATCGAGCCGCCCATCGAGCGGAAGAACGCGACGACCGAGCTCGCGGCGCCCATGTCCCGCTGGGCGGTGTTGTTCTGCACCGCGAGGACGAGGTTCTGCATGGTGGCGCCGAGGCCCAGGCCGAGCACCGCCATGAAGACGCCGACCCGGACCAGGCTGGTCGTGTCGTCGATGGTGGAGAGCAGCGAGAGGCCGACGATCACGAGCACCATGCCGCCGACGAGGAACTTCTTCCAGCGGCCGGTCCTCGAGATGATCCGGCCGGTGCCGATGCTGGAGACCAGCAGGCCGCCGACCATGGCGATGGACATCAGCCCGGCGTGCGTCGGGGACATGCCGTGCGCGATCTGGAAGTACTGCGAGAGGTAGACCGTCGAGCCGAACATCGCGACGCCGATCATCACCGAGGCGAACGTGGCGAGGCTCGTCGTACGGTCGCGGAACAGCCGCAGCGGGATGATCGGCTCCGTCGCGCGGAGCTCGACGAGCACGGCGGCGACCAGCAGCAGCAGGCCGAGGACGACCATCCAGGCGCTGGTGACCGACGCCCAGTCGAAGTTGTGGCCGGCCAGGGACACCCAGATCAGCAGGACGGAGACGCCGCCGGCGATCAGCCCGGCGCCGAGGTAGTCGATGCTCACGTCGCGCTTGACGGTCTGGATGTGCAGGGTCTTCTGGAGTACGGCGAACGCGAGCGCCGCGATCGGGAGGCCGACGAAGAAGCAGCCGCGCCAGCCGAACGTCGAGTCCACGATCAGGCCACCGATGAGCGGGCCGCTGACGGTGGCGAGCGCGAAGACCGCGCCGATGTAGCCGGAGTAGCGGCCCCGCTCGCGCGGCGACACGATCGAGGCGATGACGACCTGCACCAGCGCGGTCAGGCCACCGACCCCGAGGCCCTGCACGGCGCGCGCGCGCGATCAGTGAGCCCATGCTGGGCGCGAAGCCGGCGGCCAGCGAGCCGACCGAGTAGATGACCAGCGCGGCCTGCACGAGCATCTTCTTGTTGAACAGGTCGGCCAGCTTGCCCCACACCGGCGTCGAGGCCGTCATGGTCAGCAGCGTGGCGACGACGACCCAGGTGTAGCCGGACTCGGTGCCCTGCAGGTCGGCCACGATCCGCGGCAGCGCGTTGGAGACGACGGTCGACGACAGCATCGCCACGAACAGGCCGAGCAGCAGGCCGGAGAGCGCCTCGAGCACCTCACGGTGGGTCATCGCGGTGTCGGCATCCGCCGCGGTGGTGGTCGATGTGTGCGTGTCGGTCATGGCCTCGCGTCTCTGTGGGGTGCTCCCTCACAGTACCAAATGCTTGCGTTCTGCAAACATCTATCAAGCGGGGACCGAGACGTGATCCCGGGCACGCTCGCCCGGGGTCAGGGCGTGGGGTGCCGGGCGTCGTAGTCGAGGAACCGCCGGGACAGCGCGCACGCGGTGAGCACGCCCGCGATGCAGGCGAGACCGCCGAGGACCAGGGCCGCCCGCTCGCCCACGCTGCTCGCCACCGACCCGGCCAGGAAGTCACCGGCCCGGGGACCGCCCGCGACCACGACGATGAACACGCCCTGCAGCCGTCCGCGCAGCTGGTCGGGGGCGGCGACCTGCAGGATCGTGGAGCGGTACGCCGCACTCACCATGTCCGCCATCCCGGACACCGCCAGGAACAGCACGCCCAGCCAGAGCACGTCGGTCAGCCCCACACCGCCGACCGCGGCGCCGTAGACCAGCACCGCCACGACGATCGCGAACCCCTGCCGGTGCACCCGGCTCACCCAGCCCGAGAACAGGAACGCGACCACCGCGCCCGCGGCGGGTGCGCTCTGCAGCAGGCCCACGACGCCGGCCCCACCGCCGTACACCTTGAAGGCGAGGGCGGGGAACAGCGCCCGCGGCTGCGCCAGCACCATCGCGCACAGGTCGAGGACGAACGTCATCCGCAGGTTGGGCGACCGCCTGAGGAACCGCAGCCCGTCGGCGACCGACCGCAGGCCGGCGCGCGGGCTGTTCTCCAGCGGCGGCATCCTCGGCATCCGCACGAGCGCGTAGTAGGCGGCGGAGAACGTGACCACGTCGATGGCGTACGCCGCCCCGAACCCCTGCCACTTGATGGCCAGCGCCCCGAGCATCGGGCCGAAGGTGAAGCCGAGGTTGAACGACGCCATGTTCAGCGCGGCCGCCGCCGGCAGCAGCTCCTTGTCGAGCAGGCGCGGCACCATCGCGCTGCGGGCCGGGTTGTTGATCGCGTAGAACCCGGACTGGACGGCGACGCAGCCGTAGAGGAACCACACCGACCCGTTGCCCGCGAACGCCTGCGCCGTCAGGGCGATCGAGACCGCCCAGAGCCCGGCGCTCGCGACCAGGGCGAGGGTGCGCCGGTCGACGGCGTCGGCGATCGCGCCGCCGTACAGCCCGAGCACGACCAGCGGCACCAGCGCGAACATGCCGACCAGGCCGACGTAGAACGACGAGTGGGTGAGCGCGTAGACCTGGATCGCCACCGCCACCGTGCTCATCTGCTGCCCGAGCTGGGCGACGGTGTTGCCGAAGAACAGCCGGCGGTACGGCGCCGACACCTGCAGCGGACGGACGTCGGTGACCACCGACCGCCACCACGACCTCGTGGGCTCGACGGCCGGCTCTGTCTGCACGAGCCAACCTTCGCATCCCGGCGGAAATGCCCTTGTCCGGTGTCCGGCGCCGGACGTACCGTTGTCGCACACGGGAAAGGAGGTGGTCCGACAGATGAGTTCTTATCGGATTCGTGAGGTGGCTGCTCGCTAGCAGCGCACCAACCAGCCACGCTCGTTGCAGTGCGCGCTGGTCACTACCAAGCAGTCACCCGGCCCGTGGGCGCTCCGGACATCATCCGACCGGAGACGCGGCTCCCTCAGCGAGGCAGCCGCACCGCCCACGGGTCGCTTGCTTTCTTGCGCTAAGCTCCCTGCCTGATTACCAGGGGATGCCGAGAATCTTCACCTCCCCATGGGACACATGCCGTGGGGAGGTGAAGTTCTCCATGGTCAGCGCGAACAATTTCCTGCATCCCCTGGTAAACAGGCAGCCCGCCGCGCGACCTAGACGAGTGCCTGCGCGAACTGCGAGTTGTACAACGCGGCGTAGGCGCCGTCGGCGGCGAGCAGGGCGGCGTGGGTGCCCTGCTCGACGATCGCACCGTCCTCCATCACCAGGATCAGGTCGGCGTCGCGGATCGTGGAGAGCCGGTGCGCGATCACGAACGACGTCCGGTCGGTGCGCAGCGCCGCCATCGCCTGCTGGAGCAGCAGCTCGGTGCGGGTGTCGACCGAGCTGGTCGCCTCGTCGAGGATCAGCAGCGCCGGATCGGCCAGGAACGCCCGGGCGATGGTCACCAGCTGGCGCTCGCCGGCGGAGATGTTCGAGCCGTCCTCGTCGACCAGCGTGTCGTAGCCGTCGGGCAGGTTGTGCACGAAACGGTCCACGAACGTCGCGCGGGCGGCCTCGAGGATCTCCTCCTCGGTGGCGTCGGGCCGGCCGTAGGCGATGTTGTCGCGGATGGTGCCCTCGAACAGCCAGGTGTCCTGCAGCACCATGCCGGTCCGGCCGCGCAGGTCGCCGCGCCGCATGGTGGCGATGTCGACGCCGTCGATGGTGATCCGGCCGGCGTCGACGTCGTAGAACCGCATCACGAGGTTCACCAGCGTGGTCTTGCCGGCACCGGTCGGGCCGACGATCGCGACGGTCTGGCCGGGCGTGGCCACCAGGGACAGGTCCTCGATCAGCGGACGGTCGGGCTCGTAGCGGAACGACACGTGCTCGAACGCCACCTCGCCGCGGCCGCCGACGGCGAGCGGCTCGGCCTGCTCGACCGGCTCCTCCTCGGCGTCGAGCAGCTCGAAGACCCGCTCGGCCGAGGCCACCCCGGACTGCAGCAGGTTGACCATGGACGCGACCTGGGTGAGCGGCTGGGTGAACTGGCGGGAGTACTGGATGAAGGCCTGTACGTCGCCCAGGCTCATCGACCCGCTCGCGACCCGGAGACCGCCGAGCACCGCGATCACGACGTAGTTGATGTTCCCGATGAACATCATCATCGGCATGATCAGCCCGGACACGAACTGCGCGCCGAAGCTGGCCTTGAACAGCTCGTCGTTCTCCTCCGCGAACCGCTGCTCGACCTCGGCCTGCCGGCCGAACACCTTGACCAGCGCGTGGCCGGTGAAGGTCTCCTCGATGTGCGCGTTGAGCTGGCCGGTGCGACGCCACTGGGTGATGAACATCCCCTGCGAGCGCTTCATGATCTGACCGGTCACGACCATCGTCAGCGGCACCGTCACGAGCGCGACCAGCGCCAGGCTCCAGGAGATCCAGAACATCATCGTCAGCACGCCGACCACGGTGAGCAGCGAGACGAGCAGCTGGCTCATCGTCTGCTGGAGCGTCTGGCTGACGTTGTCGATGTCGTTGGTGACCCGGGACAGCAGCTCGCCGCGGGGCTGCTTGTCGAAGTAGCTCAGCGGAAGCCGGTTGACCTTCTCCTCGACGTCCGAGCGCATCGTCCGGACGGTGTTCTGCACGACGCCGTTGAGGATGAAGCCCTGCAGCCAGGCGAGCAGCGAGGAGGCGAGGTAGACCGCGAGCACGAGCATCAGCACGTGCCCGACCGCGGTGAAGTCGACGCCACGACCCGGCACGACGTCCATGCCGGCGAGCATGTCGGCGAGCTTGTCGTCGCCGCGGGCCCGGAGCCCGGCGACGGCGTCGGCCTTGGTGGTGCCGGCCGGCAGCTGCCGGCCGAACAGGCCGGAGAAGATCAGGTCGGTGGCGTGGCCCAGGATCCTCGGCCCGAGGACGCTCAGCCCGACGCTGACCACGGCCAGCAGCAGCACCGTGACCGCCTTGCCGCGGTCGGGTCCCATCCGCCGGGCCAGCCGCTTGGCCGACGGCCCGAAGCTCATGGACTTCTGGCCGACCATGCCGCCGCCGAACGGACCACGGCCGGGGCCGGGGCCCGCAACGACCCGCTCGGTCTCCTTCATCTGACCGGCGGGCTTCTTCTGCGCCCCCGGCCGGGCGACCTCCTCGACACTCATGCGGCCTCCTCCGCCGTCAGCTGGGACCGCACGATCTCCTGGTAGGTCTCGCAGGTCTCGAGCAGCTCGGCGTGCCTCCCGCGGCCGACCACCTCGCCGTCCTCGAGCACGAGGATCTGGTCGGCGTCGACGATCGTGGACACCCGCTGCGCCACGATCACGACGGTCGCGTCGGTGGTCACCGGTCTGAGTGCCGCGCGCAGGCGGGCGTCGGTGGCCAGGTCGAGCGCGGAGAACGAGTCGTCGAACAGGTAGATCTCCGGCTGCCGCACCAGGGCCCGGGCGATCGCGAGCCGCTGCCGCTGGCCGCCGGACACGTTGGTGCCGCCCTGCGTGATCGGGGCGTCGAGCCCCCCGTCGACACCGCCGCCCATCGCCTCCACGAAGTCCCGTCCCTGCGCGATCTCCAGCGCCCGCCACAGCTCCTCGTCGGTGGCGTCCGGCTTGCCGTAGAGCAGGTTGCTGCGCACCGTGCCGGAGAACAGGAACGCCTTCTGCGGCACCAGCCCGATCCGGCTCCAGAGCAGCTCCGGCTCCAGGTCGCGTACGTCGACCCCGTCGACGTACACCTCGCCGCCGGTGACGTCGAACAGCCGCGGCACCAGGTTGACCAGCGTGGACTTGCCGGCGCCGGTCGACCCGATCACCGCGGTGGTCTGCCCCGGGCGCGCGGTGAAGCTGACCTCGCGGAGCACCGGCTCGTCGGCCCCCGGGTAGGTGAACTGCACGCCGCGCAGCTCCAGCTCGCCGCTCCCCTCGAGGGTGGTGACCGGCGACGCGGGAGGTACGACGGACGTCCCGGTGTCGAACACCTCGGCGATCCGGTCGGCGCACACGGACGCGCGCGGCACCATGATCAGCATGAAGGTCGCCATCATCACCGACATCAGGATCTGCACGAGGTAGGCCAGGAACGCGGTGAGCGCGCCGATCTGCATCGAGCCGTCGTCGACGCGGTGACCCCCGAACCACAGCACGGCGACGCTGGACACGTTGAGGATCAGCATCACGGTCGGGAACATCGTGGCCATCCACCGGCCGGTGCGCACCGCGACCTCGGTGAGGTCGTCGTTGGCGCGGGCGAACCGCTGCGTCTCGACCGGCTCCCGGACGAACGCGCGGACCACCCGGATGCCGGTGATCTGCTCGCGCAGGATCCGGTTCACCGCGTCGATGCGGGTCTGCATCAGCCGGAAGCCGGGGATCATCCGCGAGATGATGAAGCCGACCGCGAGGAACAGCATCGGGACGCAGACGGCCAGCAGCCAGGACAGCCCGAGGTCCTCACGCATCGCCATCAGCACGCCGCCGACCATCATGATCGGCGCGGCGACCATCATCGTGCAGGTCATCAGCACGAGCATCTGCACCTGCTGCACGTCGTTGGTGTTGCGGGTGATCAGCGACGGCGCGCCGATCTGGTAGACCTCGCGGCTCGAGAACGACCCGACCCGGTGGAACAGCGCGGCCCTGACGTCGCGCCCGAACGCCATGGCGGTCCGCGCTCCGACGTACACCGCACCGGTGCTGCACAGGATCTGCACCAGCGACACGGCGAGCATCAGCGCGCCGGTCCGGGTGATGAAGCCGGTGTCGCCCTGGGCGACACCGGTGTCGATGATGTCGGCGTTCAGGCTGGGCAGGTACAACGCCGCCATCGTGCCGACGAACTGCAGCAGCACGACGAGGCCGAGCTGCGGCCGGTACGGCGCGAGGTACTCCTTCAGGATGCGCAGCAGCACATCAGTCCCCCTTCTCGGTACGGGTGCGGATGCCGTCGAGCAGCACGTCCACGATCTGCTCGGCGGTGAGGCGGGTGTCGGGGTCGACGCCGGGGTGCCGCGAGCCGAGCACGAGCGTGCGCAGCACGGTGGCGGCGGTCGACGGGTCGACGGTGAGCTCGGCGCGGTGCGGCTCGAAGACGCGGGTGAGCATCGCCTGGAGGTTGTGGTTGGCCTCGGTGACGAACGCCGGCGGGCCCTCCGGGTGCTCCGCGCTTCGGGCTGCGACATCCAGATCTTGCGCAGCGCCATCATCACCGCGACGACCCGGTCGGAGCGCTCGATCATCCGCTCGGCGGTGATCCGGACCCGCTCGCGCAGGTCGTCGTGGCCGGCCAGCGCCGCCTCGAGCTCGGCGCCGCCGTCGGAGGGGTTCATGGTCTCGGCGGCCGCGGCCATCAGCAGCGCCGGCTTGTCGGGGAAGACCCGGAAGATCGTGCCCTCGGCGATGCCGGCGGCCTCGGCGATCTGCTTGGTGGTGACGTCGTCGCCGTGGGCGAGCAGCAGCGGCACGACCGCGTCCACGATGGCGCGGCGACGGTCGTCGGGGGCCATCGGGGCGGCGCGGCGCCGGTCGGTCCTGGTCACCGGGAAAGAATAAGTGAGTGAGCACTCACTCACAACCTCGTTTTCGTTGCTCAGTACAGGTGCCCAGCGCTCACGGCGCGAGCCGGTCCACCGCCCACGGGGCGTGCGGGTCGTCCTCGGCGCGGCGGTAGACCATTCGGTCGTGCATCCGGCCCTTGCGGCCCTGCCAGAACTCCACGGCGTACGGCGCGACGCGGAACCCTCCCCAGTGCGGCGGGACCGGCACCTCGTCGAGCTCGGCGAACTGGGCCAGCACGCCGCCGTACCTCTCGTCGAGTGCGGACCGCGACGCCACCACCCGCGACTGCGGCGACGCCCACGCACCGAGCTGGGACTCCCGGGGCCGACTGGCGAAGTACGCCTCGCTCTCCTCCGCCGACACCTTCGACGCGGCGCCCTCCACCCGGACCTGGCGCTGGAGGTCGTGCCACGGGAAGAGCAGCGACACGTGCGGGTTGGCCGCGATGTCGGCGGCCTTGCGTGACTCGTAGTTGGTGAAGAACACGAAGCCGCGCTCGTCGACGCCCTTGAGGAGCACCATCCGCGACGACGGCCGACCCTCGGGCGAGACCGTCGCCACCACCATCGCGTTCGGCTCGTGCAGGCCCGCGGCCACCGTGTCGTCGAGCCACTGCCGGAACATCGAGACGGGGTCGGGCGCGAGGTCGGGTACGTCGAGCCCGTGGTCGCCGTACTCGCGACGCAGGGCGGCCAGGTCCGGGGCGGACGGGTCGGGAGCCATCTGCCCAACCTAGTGAGGGGTCCCTGGCGACTAAGAAGTGACGGGCGGGTAACAAGGGGGCATGATGGCGGAGTTTGTGGTGCGACGGACGACGGAGAAGGGGACGACATGACCGGCGACAACGAGGTCAGGCACGGGCTGGAGGGCGTCGTCGCCTTCGAGACCGAGATCGCCGAGCCCGACAAGGAGGGGTCGGCACTGCGCTACCGCGGTGTCGACATCGAGGAGATCGTCGGCCGGGTGCCGTTCGAGAACGTCTGGGGGCTGCTGATCGACGGCGCCTACAAGCCCGGCCTCCCCCCGGCTGAGGCCTACAACATCCCCGTGCACACCGGGGACATCCGCGTCGACGTCCAGGCCGCGATCGCGATGCTGGCGCCGGCCTTCGGGTTCCGGCAGACCTACGACATCTCCGACGAGCAGGCCCGCGAGGACCTGAGCCGGGTCGCGGTGATGGTGCTGTCGTACGCCGCGCAGGCCGCGCGGGGTCTGCACCAGCCGGTCGTCCCGCAGAAGGACGTCGACCAGGGCCGCACGCTCGCCGAGCGGTTCATGATCCGCTGGAAGGGCGAGGCCGACGCCAAGCACGTGAAGGCGATCGACGCCTACTGGTCCTCGGCGGCCGAGCACGGCATGAACGCCTCGACGTTCACCGCCCGGGTGATCACCTCCACCGGCGCGGACGTCGCGGCGGCGTTCTCCGGCGCCATCGGCGCGATGAGCGGCCCGCTGCACGGCGGGGCGCCGTCCCGGGTGCTCGGCATGATCCGGGAGGTCGAGAAGACCGGCGACGCGACGTCGTACGTCAAGGGCCTGCTGGACTCCGGCGAGCGGCTGATGGGCTTCGGGCACCGTGTCTACCGCGCCGAGGACCCGCGCGCCCGCGTGCTGCGGCGCACGGCCAAGGAGCTGAACGCCCCGCGCTACGAGGTGGCCGAGGCCCTGGAGAAGGCCGCGCTGGCGGAGCTGCGCGAGCGCCGGCCGGACCGGGTGCTCGAGACCAACGTGGAGTTCTGGGCGGCGATCGTCCTCGACTTCGCGGAGGTCCCGGCACCGATGTTCACCTCGATGTTCACCTGTGCCCGCACCGGCGGCTGGTCGGCCCACATCCTGGAGCAGAAGCGCACCGGGCGGCTGATCCGCCCCTCCGCGGTGTACGCCGGGCCGTCCGAGCGCAAGGCCGACGAGGTCGACGGGTGGGACAGCGCCTGGGCCTGACCGCCGGGTCCCCGGCGCGCCGGTTGCCGTCGCCTGGCAGGGTGGCGCTAGACAAGCCCTGTCCAGGATGGACCATTCGTCCCCGTTCTGACAGGATCATCCGGGCTCGTTCAGAGACGCAGCGGTCCGCACCGGTTCTCGGAGGATCCCTTTCATGCACCTGCAGATCGACGTGACCCGCACGCGGCGGCTACACCGTCGTGAGCCCCCAGGGCGAGATCGACTTCGCCACCGGCCCCCAGCTCAAGGACGCCCTGACCGAGCTGCTCGTGGCCGGTGAGGTCAACCTCGTCGTCGACCTGCTCGGCGTGGACTTCATCGAGTCGACCGGGCTCGGCGCGCTGATCGGCGGCCGCCGCCGCGCCTACGCGCTCAAGGGCTCCCTCGTGCTGGTGTGCACCGAGGACCAGATGCTGAAGATCTTCCGGATCACCGGCCTCGACAAGGTGTTCGCGATCCACGACTCCATCGAGGCCGCGACCGCCACCGAGCCCGCGGTCGTCCGCTAGGCGCTTTCTCACAGCCGCTTGCCGAAGCACCGCGACTTCGGCGACCAGGCGTAGTGCCCCCAGTTCTCGGTGAGCTCGTAGCCCGCCTCGAGGTACATCCGGATCGCCGCCGGCTGCTCGGTCCCGGTCTCCAGCACCATCACGTCCGCGCCCGTGCCCCGGGCGGTCTCCTCCAGGTGTGCGAGGACGGCGTTGCCGTGGCCGCGGCGACGGGCGGACGGCGCGACGTACATCCGCTTGATCTCCGCGGCCCGTTCCCCTCCGAGGACGTGCACGTCCGGACGCCGCCGCCAGCCGCCCATCGCGACCGGCTCGTCGTCGACGTACCCGAGGAAGAACGCGCCGCGCGGCGGGTCGAAGACGCCGTCCTCGATCGGTGACCTGTCCGGGCCGCCGTAGAGCGTGACGTACTCCTCCTGGACCTGCTCGACGAGCCGCTGCGTGTCCGCGTCCAGGAAGCCGACCTGCGCGATGCGCAGCGCGTCAGCCGAGCGTGGCACCGCAGCCGTCGCAGAACCGGGCGTCCGTGGCCGCCCGCTTGCCGCACTGGCGGCAGTAGGGCCCGGCGTCGGAGCGGATGCCGAGCGCCTCCGCGGTGGTGCGCACGGCCGGCGCCGTCTCCTCCGCGTAGAAGGAGGTGAGGGCGCGCGCGTAGCCCGCCTGCAGCAGCCAGCCGCCCACCACCATGAGCGGCAGTCCGACGAACACCATCCAGAACTTCGTCGGCTCGGCGTCGATGTCGTCGGAGGCCATCGCCCCGAAGAAGTCGGCGAGCCCGAGCAGGGCCATCAGCAGACCCGCGAACAGCACCGCACCTCCGGCCACCCGGAGCACGGTCCGCCTGCCCCGGTGGGCGTCGGTCCGTACGTCGCTCATCATGTGTCCCCGTTCGTGGTCGGCGCGGATGCGGGTGCCAGAATAGGCGGGCACCCGCACCGAGGCTGACAACGAGGTCAGGCATTCGCACCCGAGATCCGAGGTAGCTGCCACCGTGACCGACACGATCACCATCCCCGACCACCTCAAGCCCGCCGACGGCCGTTTCGGCGCCGGCCCGTCGAAGGTCCGCGTCGAGGCGCTCCGGGCGCTGGCCGACACCGGCACGTCCCTGCTCGGCACGTCGCACCGGCAGGCGCCGGTCAAGAACCTGGTCGGCCGGGTCCGCGAGGGCGTCTCCGCGCTGTTCGGCACCCCCGACGGCTACGAGGTCGTCCTCGGCAACGGCGGGGCCACGGCGTTCTGGGACGTCGCGACGTTCGGGCTGATCCGCGAGCGCAGCCAGCACCTGTCCTTCGGTGAGTTCTCCTCGAAGTTCGCCACCGCCGCGAAGAAGGCGCCGTTCCTCGGCGACCCGACGGTGATCGAGTCGGCGACCGGCACCCGTCCGCAGCCGCGGGCCGAGGCCGGCGTGGACGTCTACGCCTGGGCGCACAACGAGACGTCCACCGGCGTGATGGCGCCCGTACGGCGCGTCGAGGGCGCCGACGACGGGGCGCTGGTGGTCGTCGACGCGACCTCCGGCGCCGGCGGCCTGCCCGTCGACATCAGCCAGGTCGACGCCTACTACTTCGCACCGCAGAAGAACTTCGGGTCCGACGGCGGCCTCTACCTCGCGGTGATGTCGCCGGCCGCCCTGGAGCGCGCCGCCGAGATCGCCGCGACCGGCCGGTGGGTGCCGGCGTTCCTCGACCTGCCCACCGCGATCGACAACTCGACGAAGAACCAGACCTACAACACGCCGTCGGTGGCCACGCTGTTCCTGATGGCCGAGCAGCTCGACTGGCTCAACGGCAACGGCGGCCTGGAGTTCGCGGTCTCCCGCACCACGGACAGCTCGAACCGGCTCTACAGCTGGGCGGAGAAGACCTCCTACACCACGCCCTACGTCGCGAACCCCGACGAGCGCTCGCTGGTGATCGGCACCATCGACTTCGACGACAGCGTCGACGCCGCCGCGGTCGCGAAGACCCTGCGGGCCAACGGGATCGTCGACGTGGAGCCCTACCGCAAGCTCGGCCGCAACCAGCTGCGGGTCGCGATGTTCCCGGCGATCGACCCGGCCGACGTCGAGGCGCTCACCGCTTGCGTGGACCACGTAGTCGAGAACCTCTGAGCGTCAGGTAGCCCAGCACCCCCACCCCGGCCGCGACCAGAGCGGTCCAGCCCCACTCGCTCACGGTCCGGGTGGCGGGTCGCGCGTTGGTGGGCGGCTGCGGGTCCTTGGTCGGGTCCACCGGAGCGGCCGACGGGGTCGCCTTCGGGTCGGTCAGCGCCGCCGGCAGGCGCACCTCGAGCACGTCGCTGCGCGGGCCCTCCGACGAGACCAGCACCCGCCCGGTGCGGGAGACCGAGATGCCCTCCCCCTGCCGCTGCTGGGGCAGCCGGACCGTGCCGATCGGCGCGAACCCCGGGAACGTGTAGACGGTGGCGGTGCCGTAGGTGCGCAGCACCACCCGCTTCCCGTCGGGGAGGAACGTCCCGTCGGTGACCAGCCCGGTGACCCGCGCGAACGCCTTGAGCCGGTTCGGCTGCCCGCCCGCACGGGGCCGATCCGGGCGCGGCGTACACGGTGCCGCCGAAGGCGGACTTGGAGACCACGAACAGCCGGCCGGTGCGCGGGTGCACCAGCAGCGTCTCGGCGTCGTGCGGGCCGTCCGGGTAGGTGAACGTGTAGCGGCGCGCGGGCCGCTCGTGGGTGCCCCGGCCGGGCACGACCCGGTAGACGTCGATGCTCGTGCGGCGCCCGGGGTTGTCGCCGATGTCGCCCGCCCAGACCACACCGCCCCGGCCCGGCGCGAGCGCCTCGACGTCGTCCACCTCGGGGGCGTACGTCGTCCGGCTGACCAGCCGGCCGGTGCCGGCGTCGAACCCGTAGATCACCGCGTCGTCGCCGGAGTCGTTGGTGGTGTAGACGACCGGGCCGGCGTCGACCAGGCCGCTGGACTCGAAGACGTCCTCGTCGGTGATCGTGAACAGCGTCCGGCCCGAGACCCGCTGGCCGTCGTCCGCGTGGGCGGGCGAGCCGACCGCCAGGCACAGGACCGCCAGCGCGACGGCGCTGAGGCGTGCCTCGAAAAGATGCCGCGTCAGCGGGCGTGGCATCCGCGCCCGGTCCGGCAAGGCGGAGGTGCGAGAGCGCAGCGGGCTGCGCCGAGCGCCGACAACGCCGCCGGTCGGGATGCGGGGCCTCGCACGCGGCGGCAGGTTGAGAGCCACGCCCTAGGCCAGCCGGTCACGCAGCAGCTCCGCGAGCTTGGGGTGCACGCCCCAGGTGCCGGTGAGCTCGTCGAGCTCCGCGCGGGCGTCGGCGACCGGCGGCGGCACCCGTGCGCACGGCACGCAGCAGCGTGTTGCGCGGGGTGTGCTTGCTGTCCACGAACTCGATGACGTCGACGCGGTAGCCGGCCAGCCGCAGGATCGACGCGCGCATCGCGTCGGTGAGCGTGTCGGCGAAGCGCTCGCGGAGGATGCCGCTGCGCGTGAGCAGGGTGTACGGCGCCGGGGTCGGCGTGCGCCGGAGCTGGGCGGCGACGTCGTGGTGGCAGCAGGGCGCCGCGAGCACCAGCGGGGCGTCCCAGGTCACCGCCCGGGCGAGGGCGTCGTCGGTGGCGGTGTCGCAGGCGTGCAGGGCGAGGACGACGTCCGGGCGGACCGGCAGCTCGGCCGAGCCGATGTCCCCCTGCACGAACGACATCGCCTCACCGAGGCCGAGCTCCTCGGCGACCTGGGTGTTGTGGTCGCGGGACTGCTCCTTCACGTCCACGCCCGTGGTGTGCACCGGCAGGCCGCGGACGGCCGTGAGGTACCGGTGCGCGGCAAACGTCAGGTAGGCGTTGCCGCAGCCCAGGTCGACGACCTGCAAGGGCTCCCGCTCGGTCGGGGTGCGGACCCGGCCCGCCGCGATCGCGTCGTCGACCACCGGGGCGAGGTCGCGGAGGAACTCCTCGACCTGGCGGTACTTCGCCTGCCGGCTGGGCTTCACCCGGCCCTGCGCGTCGGAGATGCCGAGGGCCACCAGCACCGCGTCGTCCTCGGGCAGCAACCGCGGCTTCCTCCGGTCGTGCTGCCCCGGCTGGTCGACCTTGTCGGGACCACCGGCCTCCTGCCGCGGCGTCGTGTGCACCATCGCCTCGCGCTTCTTGGTGACCCGCAGCTGGTGCGTCTCGGTGGTCGTCTCGACGTGCCAGTTGCCGAAGGGCTCGTCGAGGAGCGCGTCGACCGCGGTCCGCGCGGCGTCCCCGGGCGCGTGGTTCGACGTGTGCGCCTGCGTCTCGTCGTAGGCCGTGACCTGGAGCCGTCGGCCGGCCTTGAGGTCGACGTACCGGAGCTCGACGCGGCGCCAGCGTGGCTGCTCCCCCTTCTGCCGGCCCGACGCGACGGCGCGCAGGAGGGTCTGCTCGTCGAGGACGAGGCCGCGCATCCGGGTCAGCGCGCGCAGCAGCGGCTCGGCCATCGCTCAGCCCCTCAGCACGGCGGTGAGCACGACGATGAGGATGAGCCCCGCCAGGGCGACCGGAATCACGAGGCGGCGGTAGCGGGGGTTCATGCGGTCCAGGGTAGGGGCTCCCCCGAACGTGCCATGGACCCACGCGCCGGCCTGGTCCTAGCGTCGGGGCGACCACTTCGACCGAAGCGGCCTGCCCTACTGGAGGCCAAGACCATGTTCATCCAGATCATCCAGGGAAAGTGCACTCGGCAGGACGAGTGCCGCGAGATGGGCGAGCGCTGGCGGCGCGAGCTCGGACCGGGGGCGGAAGGCTGGCTCGGCGGGACCTACGGGTTCACGGACGACGACCAGTTCATGGCGATCGTGCGGTTCGACTCGCGGGAGTCGGCCGCGAAGAACAGCCAGCGTCCCGAGCAGGGCGCCTGGTGGCGGGAGATGGAGGCGTTGTTCGAGGGACCCGTCGAGTTCCACGACTGCGACGACGTCACCCTGATGCTGGACGGCGGCTCGGACGACGCCGGCTTCGTCCAGGTCATCCGCGGCAAGGTCGACGACCCGGCCACGATGAAGAAGATGATGACCGACACCGAGCAGCTGCACGAGATGCGCCCGGACATCATCGGCGGCACGCTGGCGATCGAGGAGGACGGCACCTTCATCGAGACGATCGCCTTCACCGACGAGGAGTCGGCCCGTCGCGGAGAGCAGACGGCGATGCCCGAGGACGTACGCCGGGCGATGGAGTCGGCGATGCACGACGTGAGCTACGCCGACCTGCACCACCCGTGGTTCGCCTCCCGGGCCTGACCCGCCCGACTGAGCCGAACCTCCCGCGCTAGGCGCGGCCGGCAACCACCTCGCCGGCCGCGCCTGCAGGGCGCGCCTGACCGATGAGGCCCTTGGCCCGGCTGAACACCAGCACCGCGAACATCGTGCCGAGGATCGTCACCACGCCGCCGCCGATCAGCGTCCAGCGGGCGCCGAAGGTCTCGCCGACCCAGCCGACGATGGGCGCCCCGATCGGCGTGCCGCCCATGAAGATCATCATGTAGAGCGCCATCACCCGGCCGCGCATCTCCGGTGCGACGCTCATCTGGAAGGTCGCGTTGGCCGACGTGATCATGGTCAGCGACGCGATCCCGAGCACCGGTGTCCACACCGCGAAGGCGGCGTACGACGGCATCGACCCGGCCACCACCTCGGCCAGCCCGAACCCGACGGCCGCGAGGATCACCAGCCGGTGCCGGATCCGGCCGCGCCGGGCGGCGAGCAGCGCCCCGGACAGCGAGCCGATCGCCAGCGTGGTGCCGAGCAGGCCGTACTCCCCCGCGCCCTTGTGGAACACCTCGGTGGCCATCAGCGCCGACGTGATCTGGAAGTTGAGGCCGAACGTGCCCGCGAAGAACACGATCGTGAGGACCAGCATCAGGTCCGGGCGCCGCCACACGTAGCGGACACCGTCGCGGATCATCCCCTTGGTGCGGGCCGCGGGCTTGGCGCGGTTGAGCTCGCTCTCCCGCATCCGCTGCAGCGAGAGGATGACCGCGGTGTAGCTGATCGCGTTGACGATGATCACCGCACCGGTCGCCGGCACTCCGGAGCCGAGGGCGGCGATCAGCAGGCCGGCTACGGCCGGGCCGACCATCCGGGCCAGGTTGAACGACGCCGAGTTGAGGCCGACCGCGTTGGTCAGGTCGTCCGGGCCGACGATCTCGCTGACGAACGACTGCCGGGCCGGAGCGTCGAAGGCGGAGCCCACGCCGAACACGAACGCCAGGACGTAGACGTGCCAGCTCTGCGCGACACCGGTGACGGCCAGCAGCCCGAGCAGCAGCGACGGCACCGCGAGGGAGAGCTGGGTGACCTGCAGCAGGCGTCGCTTCGGGAACCGGTCGGCGATGAGACCGGCGTACGGCGACAGCAGCAGGATCGGGAGGAACTGGAGACCGGTCGTGATACCGAGGGCGGTGCCGCTGTTGTTCGTGAGCTGCAGGACCAGCCAGTCCTGCGCGACGCGCTGCATCCAGGTCCCGACGTTCGACACCACGGCACCGGAGGCGTAGAGCCGGTAGTTGCGGTTCGACAGCGAGCGGAACGTCGGGCTCAAGTCTGAGCCAGCCTTTCGATGATGGGTGCTGCTTCCCGCAGCACGGAGCGTTCTTGGGGGGTGAGCTCGCGCAGCCGCTGCGCGAGCCAGGCGTCACGACGACGCCGGTCGTTGGCGAGGGTCTGCCTGCCCTGCTCGGACAGCGCGACGACGACCTGCCGGCCGTCGCTCTCGCTCTTGCGGCGGACCACGTAGCCGCCCTCGTCCAGGCAGTTGACGGTGCGCGTCATGGACGGCGGCTGCACCCGCTCGAGCGCGGCGAGCTCGCCGACCGTGCGGTCGCCGAAGCGGTTCAGCAGTCCGAGGACCGACAGCTGCCCGACGGGGAGCAGCTCGTTGTCGGGGTCACGCTCGCTGCGCAGGCGTCGCGTCAGCCGCGCCACGGAGATGCGCAGCGCGGACGCGAGCCCGGTGTCGGTGCGGGCGATCTTCTCGGGGGACGGCATGTCGTTAGCATAACTCATTACCTTTGCTAACTATTTCCCCTCACCCTGGTCGAGGTGCCCCGCCGTTGGTTGAGGTGCCCCGCCGCGAGGGAGACACCTCAGCCGGCGGAGACGTCCAGCACCTCGTGCACCGGCACCGGGTTGTCGCGCTGGGCACGACAGGTGAGCAGGTGCCGCTGGTCGCCGAGGCTGCGGCGGACCCGGACGTCGTACGCCGTGCCGAGGACGTCGAGGCGTACGACGGACAGGGCGCCGTCGCGCTCGACCGAGAGCACCCGGACGTCGCGCAGGCCGGTCGCGCCGGTCGCCCGCCGGGCCGCGATGTCCGCTGCCTGCACCGCGAACGGCAGCGCCGAGCGCCCGCGCAGCCGGTCGAGGTCGAGCCGACCGTCGAGGTGGGCGGCCGCCAGGTCGGGCGCGACCTCGGGGGTCACCCGCCCGTAGTAGAGCCCGTGAGGCAGCACCAGCAGGTTGGCGGCGAAGCGGTCACCGCCGATGTGCGAGACCTCCCAGGTGTGCTCCGGGTGTGACGCGGTCAGGGCGCCCGCGGTCGGCCGGCCGAGCTCGGCGCAGCAGGCGTCGTGCCGGCCGTGGGTGCACACGCAGAAGACCGGCTCGTCGACCGGGGTCAGTCCCGGCGACTCCCCCCGACCGAGGGCTTCGAGGTCGAGCGAGAGCAGCACCTCGGGCGCCGCCAGCGTGCTGGTCTCCATCCACGGCTCCACGGGGTCGGCGTAGGCCGCGAAGACCCGGATGCCGGGCGCCGGGTCGGAGCCCGCGTGCCGGCGGACCAGCAGGGTGCGCACGCCGGCGGCGGCCGAACGGGCCCGGAGACCCTCCTTGACCTCGTCGGGCAGCCGCGCGTCACGCAGCGCGTCGGTGCCCCAGGGGCCGGCGTTCTCGACGAGCAGGAACGCGCGGACGGTGGAGGCGGTGCCGGCCAGCGGCTCGTCGCGCGCGAGGGCGGCCGCGGCGCAGCGGTAGGCGCTCACCGGACGACTTCGAGGAGCCCCTCGCGCACGAGGCGGCGGCAGAGCACCAGCCGGCTCTGCTCGTCGAGGTCGAGGTCGGCCGGACGCAGGGTCCGGGCGGAGCGCAGGGTGTCCAGGGCCGGCTCCAGCCAGCCCGGCATCAGCAGCTCCCGGTCGCCGAGCAGCACCCTGACCGTGTCGCCCTCGGGCCGGAGCACGCACGGGTGCCCGGCGCGACGCCGCAGCTCGGTGGTGTCGGTGAGGTCGCGCGCCGAGATCCGGTCCTGGAGGCCGCCGCGCTGCCACAGCGTGCGGGTCGTGAGGAAGCGACGTACCTCGGCGTCGGCGACTGCCGAGGGGTCGAGCGCGCGCAGGGACGCGGCCAGGGCCTCCAGCCGTTCGGCCAGCCCGTTCGCGAGCAGCGCCGGGTCGTCGAGGTAGCCGGCCGGCAGGTGCTGGGGACCGGCGTCGTCGAGGACGTCCGCGAGGGCGCGGTCGAGCACGTCCTTCCAGACGACCTGGTTGATCCCGATGGTCACGTGCAGCGACACGGTGTCCTGGGCGCGGGCGGCGTGCGGGGTGCCGGTGGGGAGGTACATGCTCACGCCCGGCTCGAGCACCACGGTCTGCTGCTCGCCGTGCTCGTGGACCTCCCACACCTTGCTGCCGTGGGTCTGGAACACGAACACGTCGTGGCTGTCGCTGTGCACCGCGAAGCCTTGCGACCCCGGCGGGGTGAGGTAGGCGTTGGCCTGGCAGGGGTGGCCGAGGGCCAGCTCCAGCTCGCCGACCAGGGACCCGAGCGGCGGCCAGTAGCGGTGCAGCCCCTGCAGGACGACGGTCGCACCCTCGTCGAAGAGCGCGAACACCTTGCCGGGGTCGAGCAGACCGGTCAGCGCCTGCCCGGCCAGGGTCGCGTGCCGGGTGTAGTCGGACTGCGGCAGCACGCTGCCGTCCTTGGCGATCCGGACCGCGGGCGTGCGGATCGCCGTGCTGGTCAGCAGGTGGTCGACGTCGTCGAACGACAGCAGACCGACCAGGTCCGCCGGGTCGGTGTGGTGAATGTGGACGCGGGACGCCCAGATCTTCGCGAGGAAGGTCTGGGCGTCACCGCTCAGCAGGTCGAGCGCGGACACGCTCAGGCGTCGGTCCCGTCAGCGTCCCCGCCGTCGCTGGCGTCGCCGTCGGTCGAGTCCGTCGAGTCGCCGTCGCCGCCGGGCGCGTCCTGGCCGTCGGCACCGTCAGCGTCCGCCGCGTCCGCGGGGCCGTGACCGGGGGTGGTCGTCTCGATGTCCTCGTCCTTCAGGGGCTCTTGGGGCGTCGTGGTCATGTACAGCTCCTCTTCGCGTCGGGGATCGGGGTGTACGGCGATGCCGCCGCCGCCCGGCTCGTACCCAGGGGTGCGAGCGTCACACGTCAGGATCCCACCAGGTGCTTGATCGGGTCGATGGCGAAGTAGACGACGAACAGCGCCGAGACCACCCACATCAGCGGGTGGACGGCACCGGCCTTGCCGCGGACCACCTTGATGACCGCGTAGGCCAGGAAGCCGGCCCCGATGCCGACCGAGATGGAGTAGGTGAACGGCATCAGCACGATCGTCAGGAAGGCCGGGATCGCGATCTCCAGGTCGTCCCAGTCGATGTTCTTGACCTGCTGCATCATCAGGAAGCCGACCAGCACCAGCGCCGGGACAGCCGCCTCGTTCGGGATGATCGCGACGACCGGGGCGAACACCATGGACAGCAGGAACAGCACGCCGGTGACCACGCTGGCCAGGCCGGTGCGGGCACCCTCGCCGACGCCCGACGCGGACTCGATGTAGGAGGTGTTGCTGGAGACGCCCGCCGCGCCGCCCGCGGCCGCGGCGAGCGAGTCGACGACCAGGATGCGCTGGGAGTTCGGCGGCACGCCGTCCTCGTCGAGCAGGCCGGCCTCCGCGCCGATGGCCGTCATCGTGCCCATCGTGTCGAAGAAGTCCGCGAGCAGCAGCGTGAAGACGAACAGCAGCGCCGTCACCACACCGACGCGCTCGAACGCGCCGTAGAGCGAGAAGTCGCCGAGCGTGCCGAACGTCGGGAGCGCGATGAGCTTGTCCGGGATCGCCGGCACGTTCAGCGTCCAGGCGTGGGTGTCGTAGTCCTTGGTGCCCGGCACCCCGGCCGAGCCGATCTTGGCGATCTGCTCGACGACCAGCGCGAACACGGTGGTGACCGCGATCGAGATCAGGATCGCTCCCTTGACCTTCTTGACGTACAGCGCGATCACGAGCAGCAGCCCGAACGCGAAGACCAGCACCGGCCAGCCCTGGAGGCTGCCGTTGCCGCCGAGCTGCACCGGCACGGTGGTCTGGGCGGCGTCGGGCATGCGGCGCACCCAGCCGGCGTCGACCAGGCCGATCAGCGCGATGAACAGGCCGATGCCCACCGAGATGGCGACCTTGATCTGGGCGGGCACCGCGTGGAACACGGCCCCTCGGAAGCCGGTGAGGACCAGCACCAGGATCACCAGACCCTCGAGCACGACCAGGCCCATGGCGTCGGCCCAGGACATGGTGCTCGCGATCGAGAACGCGACGAAGGCGTTCAGCCCGAGACCGGTCGCGAGCGCCAGCGGGTAGTTGGCGAAGACGCCCATCAGGATGGTCATGACGCCGGCCACGAGCGCCGTGGCGGCCGCGACCGCCTCGATGTTCGGAGCGGTGCCACCGCCCAGGAACTTGCCGTCGGCGTCCTGGGCGTAGCCGATGATGATCGGGTTGAGCACGATGATGTAGGCCATCGTGAAGAAGGTGACGACGCCGCCTCGGATCTCCCGGCCGACGGTCGAGCCGCGCTCGGTGATCTTGAAGAACCTGTCCAGGCGCGAGCCCTGCTCGCGGCCGACCGTCGAGTCGCGTTCGCTGGTCTTGGAGTTTCTGTCCACGCGCGCATTTTGGCAGACCGATATGTCGGAGATGTTGCCGCCCGGCCATGGCGGACGCGAGCGGCCGCGGGGCGTCGGTTAGATTCGGGTCGTGCCCGACCACGAGCAGCCGGTCGAAGGGGTCAAGACCCACGAGATCGGCAACCGCACCTACATCGTCGCCGACGTCGACCCCCTCGACGTCGACGGCATCCGCACGGTCGCGGTCGGCTCGATCCTCTTCCTGGTGGCGTTCCTGCTGCTGCTGCCGTTCTACGGCCGGCTCGAGGAGGACGGGAAGACGTGGTGGCTCTGGACCTGCCTGGCCGGCTTCGGGCTCGGCGTCATCGGCTGGGACTACTGCCGGCGCCGCAAGCGCCGCCGCCAGCAGCGGGAGAACGCGGACCCCGACAACGCTGGTTGAGGTGCCCACCCGTTGGTTGAGGTGCCCGAGCCGCTAGGCGAGGGCCTCGAAACCTGGTGACCGGCACGCGGTGGTGGTCATGGCGCGTCGGTGCGGAGGTTTCGAGGCTCGCAAGCTCGCACCTCAACCAGCGGCGGGAACCGACTCAGAAGCTCTCGAGCTCGTCGTAGCCGAGCGTGTCGTGGACGTGGTCCGGCAGCGGCTGCGGCTGGCTCTTCTTCGACAGCTGCGCCTCGGAGTGCGCACCGCAGCCGTGGTCGCGGGAGACCACCCGGCCGTCGTCGTTGGCCTGGGCGTTCGCGCAGACCCCGAACACCCGGTTGAGCGGTCCGCCCAGCCGGACCAGGAACCCGCACGAGTCGCACGTGGCCGGCGCGGACTGCGCGAGCGGCGAGGACGGACCCTGGTCGCCGTCGTACCAGCGCTCGGCCGCCTCGTCGCGTCCCTCCAGCGACAGCACCCGGGAGCGGTGCAGACCCAGCTCGTCGATCACGGCGCGCAGGGTGTCCTCGTCGACCGGCTCGTCGGCCGGGTCGCCGGCGAAGACCGCCGGAACCAGCCGCGGGTCGTCCTCCTCGGTCGGCAGGATGTCGCCGGGGCTGAGGTCGCCGGGCTTGAGCCGGTCGCGGTAGGGGACCCACTCGGGCGCGATGATCGCCTCGTCGCCGGGCAGCAGCACGACCTCGTCGACGGTCACCGACTTGAGCCGCGGCGCCCGGGCGACGGTGACCGCCCAGCGCCAGCCGCGGTAGCCCGCGCGCGTGCAGGCGAAGAGGTGGGTGGTGACGCGCTCGTCCTCGGCGACGTAGCCGAGGTGCTCCCCCACGTCGGCGGCGTCCACGAGCTCGAGGAGCGCCTCGCGGGCAGCGTCGACCGCGCGGACGCCGACGGTGTCGGGCTTCACGGGCTTCGCTGCGGTCATCACGGGACGTGATTGTTCCCTACGCAGGCGGGTGATGTCTCGTCGGGGCGGGAACACCGCGGCCGTTCGTCGTGGCGGGCAAGATGGGGGCATGCGGCCGGAGGAGAGTGACGTCGACGCCACGCTCGCCGACGAGACGCGGGCCGACGAGACCGGCACCGACGAGACCGGCACCGAGGAGCAGCCGCGCCGGGGGCGGTCCCGGGGCGAGGCCTTCCGCTCCGGCACCCGCCGGGCAGCCAACGCCACCGCGCGCGGCGCGGGTGCGACCGCGCGGGGCGCCCGCCGGGCCGGCGCCGCCACGGGTCGCGCCGCCGGGTTCACGGTGCGGCAGGCCCGCCGGGCCACGCACGCCGAGGGGGCCGGCGACAGCGGGCTGTCCCGGCTGATCGAGCTGCACGCGTTCAACGGCGCCGGCGACGCGGCGGTCGCGATCTCGCTGGCCGGCACGCTGTTCTTCCAGGTGCCGACCGACCAGGCCCGCGGGCAGGTCGCGCTGTTCCTGGGCCTGACCATGCTGCCGTTCGCGGTGGTGGCGCCGCTGATCGGGCCGTTCCTCGACCGGTTCAGCCACGGCCGCCGGTGGGCGATCGGCGCGACGATGGCGATCCGCGGCTTTCTGTGCTGGGTGCTCGCCGGCGCCGTACAGTCCGGCGACTCGGTGGCGCTGTTCCCCGCGGCGCTCGGGGTGCTGGTGGCGTCGAAGGCGTACGGCGTCACCCGGGCCGCCGCGGTCCCGCGGGTCCTGCCCGGCCAGCTCAGCCTGGTCAAGGCCAACTCCCGCATCTCGCTGGCCGCGGTCGCCGGCGCCGCGATCTCGGCGCCGCTCGCCGTGGGGGCCTCGACGTTCGGGCCGCAGTGGTCGCTGCGCTACGCGTTCCTGGTCTTCGTCGGCGGCACGATCCTGGCGATCCTGCTGCCACCCAGCGTGGACAGTTCCGCCGGCGAGGACGCGTCCTCGCTCAACGCCGTCGGCCGGCAGAAGAAGAAGCGCCCGCCGGTGCCGCACAGCGTCGTGGTCGCGCTCCGGTCCAACACCGGCCTGCGGCTGCTCAGCGGGTTCCTGACGATGTTCATGGCGTTCCTGCTGCGCGACAAGCCGTTCCCGGGCTGGGAGGACAAGCCGGCGCTGCTGCTCGGCCTGGTGATCGGGTCCGCCGGTCTCGGCAGCACCATCGGCATCGCCCTCGGCTCGGTGCTGCGCCGCATCAGCCCGCAGATCACCGTCGTGGTGGCGCTGCTGGCCGACGCCGCGGTGGCCGTCCTGGTGGCGGTGTTCTACGGGCTGCCGACCGCCGTGCTGCTGGGCCTGACGGCCGGCCTGGCCCAGTCCCTGGGCAAGCTGTCCCTCGATGCGCTCATCCAGCGGGAGATCCCCGAGCGACGCCGGGCCGGCACGTTCGCCCGCTCCGAGACGCTGCTTCAGCTCGCCTGGGTGGTCGGCGGGTTCATCGGCATCGCCCTCCCGCTCGTGCCGCAGGTGGGCCTCGGTGTGCTCGCCGCGATCATGGTCGCGTGGTGCGTCTGGACGCTGGCGGCCGTGCGGCGAGGTGACCCCGCCGCACAGACCTGACTCAGAGCTCGAGCTCGTCGGCGAGCGCGCGCAGCACCTTCGCGGTCGGCTTGCCGACCTTCGCGTCGGGGTGCCGACCGGCGCGGTAGGACCGCTCGACGTTCTCGAGCAGGCCGTAGAGGTCCTCGATGATGTTGACCATGTCGGCGGGCTTCTTGCGCTGCGACTTGGACACCGCCTTGGCCACCGACGCGACCGGCTCCAGCAACCGGACCTGCAGGGCCTGGTCTCCCTTGCGGCCCTGGACCAGCCCGAACTCCACCCGGGTCCCCGGCTTGAGCGAGCTCGTGCCGGCCGGGAGGGCGTCCGCGCGCACGTAGACGTCGCCGCCCTCGTCCTTGGACAAGAACCCGAAGCCCTTGTCGGCGTCGTACCACTTCACCTTGCCAGTCGGCACGGGTCGGACCCTTCTTCTCGCGGGTGGAATCGGGAGTGAAGCCTACGGGGGTCCGCACCCCCCTTCCATCGACTTACCGGAATCGTTCCGGGTCGGCCAGCAGCTCGTTCATCGCCCCGGACCGGAAACCCTTCGGGTCCACCTCGGCGTCGTCGAACCCGGCGTCGAGCACCGCCCGCAGCACGCTGGGCGCGGCCACCACCTCGGCCACCCGGCCGGCGTCGACCTCGAGCACGGCCCGGTCGCCGCGGTCACGCACCCGCAGGTCGCGTACGTCGATCCGCTCGGCCGCCAGCGCGGCCCGGGCCGCCGCCTCCGCCCGCTCGACCCGGGCCAGCCGGAACGGGCTGACCTCGATGCCGAACGCCACCCGGCTGGACAGGCAGGCCGCGGCCGGCTTGTCCCAGGTGGGCAGGTCCCAGGCCCGGGAGCCGGCCCGGACCTGCGCCTTGGTGAGGCCGGCGTCGCGCAGCGGGGTGGCCGCGCCGCGCTCGGCGGCCGCGCGGATGCCGGGCCGGAATCCGGCCACGGCGTCGTCGGCGTTGGTGCCGGTCGCGACGGCGGCGAACCCGTGCTCGTCGGCCAGCGGGCCGAGCACGTCGAGCAGCTCGGCCTTGCAGAAGTAGCAGCGGTCGCCGGCGTTCGCGCGGTACCCCTCCCGCTCCATCTCGTGCGTCTCGGGCGTGAACACCCGGACCCCGAGGCTCTCGGCGAAGGCACGGGCGGGCGACCGCTCGGCCTGCGGCAGGGAGTCGGAGTAGGCGGTCGCGGCGCCGACCCGCTCGGCGCCGAGCGCCCGCACCGCCGCCGCCAGCAGGAACGCGGAGTCCGCACCACCGCTGTACGCGACCAGCACGGAGCCGAGCCCGGACAGCTGCTCCTCCAGCGCGGCCAGCCGCAGGTCGAGCACGTGCGCGTCCAGCCAGGCCGGGAACGCGGTCAGGTCGGTGAGCACCACGTCGGTGCCGGCGTCGCGCAGCTCCTGCTCGGTGCAGCCACCGGTCAGCACGGACACGCTCAGCGCCCCCGCGGCGCGAGCCCCCTCGACGTCGTGGACGTGGTCGCCGACGTAGACCGTCGCGCCGTGCTCGGTGAGGACCGCCGCCTTGCCGACCCCCCACACCTCGCCGACCAGGTGGTCGACGCCGAGCTCCAGCGCCTCGACGTGCAGCGCGGCGTTCGGCGTGAACTTGCCGGTCACCAGCACGCTGCTGCCGCCGTGTCGACGTACGGCCGCCAACGCCTCGTGCGCACCGGGGAACACCGGCGTCGACGCGATCGCGTGCTGCGGGTAGTGCGCGCGGAAGCGGTCCACCAGCCCGTCGACCTGGTCGGCCGGGTAGTGCGGCGCGAGCATGTGGCTGAGCGGCGGCCCGAGCCGCTCGCTCATCCCGTGCACGTCGAGCGGCACGCCGGTCTCGTCCGCGATCACCTGCAGGGTCGCCGCGAACCCGGGTCGGGTGTCGATCAGCGTCATGTCGAGGTCGAAGCCGACGACGAGCGGGGCGGGCATACATGCAGCGTAGGCACGGGTTCCGGTTGAAGCCGGGTCGGGCCCCTGCGACCATTGCGCCGTGTCCCCCGGATCACGCCTGTTGAGCGCTGCCGCCACGGTCTCCGTCGGCGTGGTGCTGCTCGGACTTGCCCCGGGCCCGGTCGTGCACGCCGACGACACCGTGCCGGACCCGTTCCGGGCGACCGCGCCGGGCGTGTACGTCGTGACGCTCGCGGCCCCGCCCGCCGCGCTGCACACCGGCACCCGCGCCGCCGACGGGGCCCGCTTCGACCGGACCCGGCCCCAGGTCGCGTCGTACGTCGACCGGCTGACCGCCGCGCAGGACCAGGTGCTGCACGCCGTGGGCGACCCGGCCGTGCTCTACCGCTACACGACCGCGCTGAACGGGTTCGCCGCGACGCTCACCAGCGACCAGGTCACGCGGCTGCGGACCACCCCCGGGGTGGAGCTCGTCGAGCGCAGCACGAAGCAGCACGTCGACCGCGCTCCCGCTGCCCTGCGGGTCACCCCGGCCGTCGGCAGCAGCTCGCGCAGCCTGCTCGGGCTCGACGGACCCGGCGGTGTGTGGGCCGCGCACGGCGGCCCGGAGAACGCCGGCCGCAACGTGGTGATCGGCGTCGTCGACACCGGCATCTGGCCGGACAACCCCAGCTTCAACGGGCTGCCGCAGCGCACGCCCGGCACGGCCGGGCACCTCCCCGGCTTCCACGGCGCCTGCGACGAGGCCCAGGAGTGGACGGCCGAGGACTGCAACGACAAGGTCGTCTCGGCACGCTGGTTCGTGAAGGGGTTCGGCGAGGAGAACGTCGCGACGGCGGAGTACCTCTCCCCCCGTGACGGCACCGGCCACGGCTCGCACGTCGCCTCCACCGCCGCCGGCGACCACGGCGTCCGGGTCGAGGTCGACGGCCAGCGCTTCGGCACCACCTCGGGGATGGCGCCCGCGGCCCGGCTCGCGGTGTACAAGGCCTGCTGGACCGCCCCCGACCCGACGCAGGACGGCTGCACGACGGCCGACACGGTCGCGGCGGTCGACCAGGCGGTGGCCGACGGGGTCGACGTGCTCAACTACTCGGTGTCCGGCAGCGACCGGCTCGACGACTCGGTGGAGCGGGCGTTCCTCGGCGCGACGGCGGCCGGCGTGTTCGTCGCCACCTCCGCCGGCAACGACGGCCGCGGCGCGGGGACCGTCGCGCACGTCGCGCCGTGGGTCACCACGGTCGGCGCCAGCACCCACCACGCGTTCCAGGGCGCCGTCCGGCTCGGCGACGGCCGCACGCTCGTCGGGGCGATGGTCTCCGACCAGCCGGTCCGCGCGACCGGCCTCGTGCTCGGCTCCGCCGTCGCGGCCTCCGGCGCCGACCCCGACGCCGCCCGGCGGTGCGAGACGGGCAGCCTGGACGCGGCCCGCGCCGAGGGCAAGGTCGTGGTCTGCGACCGCGGCGACGGCGCCCGCGTCGACAAGTCCGCGACCGTCGCGGCCGCGGGCGGCGCGGGCATGGTCCTCGCGAACACCCGCCCGCAGAGCACCGACGCCGACGTGCACGCGGTGCCGACGGTGCACCTCGACGCCGCCGAGGCACGCATCCTCAAGACCTACCTGCGACGGGCCGGCGAACGGGCCACGGCCGCGCTCGACCCGCGCGGGCAGCACGGACGTCGCGGTCCCGTCGGCCGCCGGCTTCTCCGGACGCGGTCCCGCGCTCGGCGCCGGCGGCGACGTGCTCAAGCCCGACCTGACCGCACCCGGCGTCAGCGTCCTCGGTGCGGTCGCCCCGCCCTCGGACTCCGGCCGGTCCTGGGACCTGGCCTCCGGTACGTCGACCAGCGCGCCGCACGTCGCCGGGCTCGCGGCCTTCGTCGCCGGCGTGCACCCGACCTGGTCGCCGGCCCGGATCCGCTCGGCGATGATGACCACCGCCTACGACCTGCGCGGCCGGCACGACCCGCTCGTCGAGGGTGCCGGCCACGTCGCCCCGCGGCGGTTCCTCGACCCCGGCCTGGTGTTCGACACCCCGGTGCGGGCCTGGCAGCAGGTGCTGTCCGGCGAGCGCGACGCCAGCGACGTGAACACCTCCTCGCTCGCCGTCGGCGACCTTGTCGGCCCGACCACCGTCACCCGCCGGATCACCAACGTCACCGGCCGGCGCGAGTCGTACTCGGTCCGCAAGCGCGGGCTCACCCACGTCGACGTGCAGGCCTTCCCGAACACGGTGCTGCTCGCGCCCGGGCAGAGCCGCACCGTCCGGCTCCGCATCACCGCCCGCCCGTCCGCGACCGTCGACCGCGACGTCACCGGCTGGCTCGTGTGGCGGGGCGACCGGCACACGGTGCGCATCCCCGTGACCGTGCGCCCGACCGTCGTCGCGGCCCCCCGGCAGGTCGTGGGCAGCGGCGACAGCGGCACCGTCGTCGTACGCGGGCGCTCCGGCAACGGCCGCACCGTCAAGCTGCACAGCACCGGCCTCGTGCCCGCGCGGACCACCCCGGTCGCGCTGACGCCGGGACCGTTCGACCCGGCGAAGCCGGACGACCGGCACGTCCACCGCGGCACAGCCGGTGGACGTCCCGGCGGGCACCGACGTCGCCCGCTTCGCGGTGACCAGCGGTGCCGCCGGGGACGACGTCGACCTCTACGTCTACCGCGGCGACACCCTCGTCGGCTCCTCGACCGGCCGCTCGCCGGACGCCGAGGTGACGCTGACGCATCCGGAGGTCGGCGACTACACGGTCTACGTCAACGCGCACGCGGCCGAGGACGGCGCCGACGCGACCGGCGACCTGCAGACCTGGGTGGTGCCCCAGCGCGGCGGCAGCCAGGTCGACCTCAGCACCGACGCGGTCGGCTTCGCCCCCGGGCAGCGGTTCCGCTACTCCGCCTCGTGGTCGGGCCTCGACCCGGAGCAAGAGCTACCTCGGCGTCGTGGAGTACGGCGACACCGACCGCTGCACGCTGGTCGAGGTCAACTGACCCACGCCTCCGCTGGTTGAGGTGCCGACCGCTGGTTGAGGTGCCCGAGGCGCCCCCGGTCGTGCGGACGCCGTGGTCACCACGGCGTGCCGGTGCCGCTGGTTTCGAGGCTCGCTCCGCTCGCACCTCAACCAGCGAGGCGCGAGGCGACCACCCGGTCGAGCAGGCCGAGCGGCATCGGGCCCGAGTCGAGCACGGCGTCGTGGAACGCCTTGATGTCGAACCCCTCGCCCTGACGGGCCTCGGCGTCGCGGCGGATCCGCTGGATCTCCAGCCGGCCGATCATGTACGACAGCGCCTGGCCCGGCGTGACCGCGTAGCGGTCGATCTCGGCGCCGACGTGCCCGGCCCGCATCGGGGAGTTCGCGAGCATGTAGTCGACCGCCTGCTGCCGGCTCCAGCCGAGCGCGTGCATGCCGGTGTCGACGACCAGCCGGCAGGCCCGCATCGAGTCCGCGGAGAGCATCCCGACCCGGTCGAGCGGGGTGGAGTACAGCCCCATCTCGTCGGCGAGCCGCTCGGTGTAGAGACCCCAGCCCTCGCCGTACGCCGCGATGAACGCGCGCTTGCGGAACTCCGGCACGTCGTCGAGCTCGGCCGCGATGGCGAGCTGGAGGTGGTGGCCGGGGATGCCCTCGTGGTAGCTGGTGTTCTCGATCTCGTAGCGGCCCCAGCCCTCGGGGTCGGAGACGTTCATGAAGAAGACGCCGCCGCGCGAGCCGTCCTTCGGGGGCGCGAAGTAGTAGGCGATCGCGCCGCTGGTGGTGGCCTCGACGTCGCAGTCGGACAACGGCAGCCGGCCGAACCAGTCCCCCATCGCCGCCCGGGCCTTCGCCATCGCGGTCTTGGAGTCGGCGACGATCTCGTCGCCGCTGGTGTGGTGCAGCGCGGGGTCGTCGCGGAGCGCGGCGAAGATCGAGGGCACGTCGGAGGTGCCCACGACCTCGGGACCGAGCGCGGCGTACTCCTCCCTGAGGGCCGCGACCTGGTGGAGGCCGATCTCGTGGATCTCCTGCGGGCTGGTGTCGACGGTCGTGTAGAAGGCCGCGAGCTTCGCGTACGTCGCGTCGCCATCCGGCAGGTGCGTGAGGCCGCACCGCTCGTCGGGACGGGCCTTCGGGGCCACCTCGTCGCGGAGGACGTCGCGGTAGCGCTCGGCCGCGGGCCGGACCTGCTTCTGCACGACGGCCAGCAGCCGCTCGTGCCAGCGGGCCGCGTCGACGCCGGCCGGCGGGTCCTGGACGGTGAGCATCGGGTCGTCCTGGATCGGCTTGGCCAGCCAGGCGTCGAGCTGCTCCACGGTCTGCCGCACCGCGAAGTCGGCCGGAGTGCGGCCGGAGGCGACGCCCTCGCGGTGCCGCTCGGCGATGTCGTCGAAGTAGCGGGCGACCGACTCGAACTTGCCGACCATCGCCTCGGCCACGTCGGCGTCCGGGATCGCGAGCTTGGGCATGTAGACGCCCAGGCTGGCCTGGGTGCCGAAGATCGGGTTCGCGGCGAACTCCGAGGTGCGCGACTCGAGGATGTCGGCCCTGGCCGACGCCTCCCACGCCACCATCGCGCGAGTGATCCGCTGCTGGTCGTCCAGCTCGTCCTCGGCGATCGCGTCGGCACGGCGGGCCAGCTCGCGTGCCTCCGCGGCGGCCTGGTCCTCGGCAGCGCGGCCGATGGCGTCGAACCGGTCGGCGTAGCGGTACTCGCCGATCATGTGCGCCCAGGTGGGCGCCGTACGCAGGCGGTAGTCGTAGTAGTCGTCGGACAGCTGGTCGAGCTCGTCGCTCATGGGTGCCCCCGCTTTCGTGGTGGTCAGGACAGCCCGAGCTTCTCGGCGCTCTCCTCGCGCATCTGGACCTTGCGAATCTTGCCAGTCACCGTCATCGGGAACTCGTCGACCACCATGACGTAGCGCGGGATCTTGTAGTGCGACAGCTTTCCGTTCGCGAACGCGCGGACCGCGTCGGCGTCCAGCGGGGTGGCGCCGGCCCTCATCTTGACCCAGGCGCACAGCTCCTCGCCGTACTTCTGGTCGGGCACGCCGATGACCTGCACGTCCTCGATGTCGGGGTGGGTGTAGAGGAACTCCTCGATCTCGCGCGGGTAGATGTTCTCCCCGCCGCGGATCACCATGTCCTTGATGCGGCCGACGATGTTGCAGTAGCCGTCGTCCCGCATCACCGCCAGGTCCCCGGTGTGCATCCAGCCGCCGGCGTCGATGGCCTCGTCGGTCTTCTCCTGGTCGTTCCAGTAGCCGATCATCACCGAGTAGCCGCGGGTGCAGAGCTCCCCGGTCTCCCCACGCTCGACGGTCTTCCCCGTCGCCGGGTCGACGATCTTGATCTCGACGTGCGGGTGCACCTTGCCGATCGTCTCCGTGCGGCGCTCGAGGTCGTCGTCGCTGAGCGTCTGGCAGGACACCGGCGAGGTCTCGGTCATGCCGTAGGCGATCGACGCCTCGGCCATGTGCATGTCGTTGACGCAGTGCTTCATCACCTCGACCGGGCAGATCGAGCCGGCCATGATCCCGGTGCGCAGCGAGGACAGGTCGTACGTCGCGAAGTCGGGGTGGTTCTGCATCGCGATGAACATCGTCGGCACGCCGTACACGCCGGTGCAGCGCTCGTCCTGGACGGCCTTCAGGGTGGCGCCCGGGTCGAAGCCGGGCCCCGGGATCACCATGGCGGCGCCGTGGGTGGTGCAGCCGAGGTTGCCCATCACCATCCCGAAGCAGTGGTAGAAGGGCACCGGGATGGCCAGCCGGTCCTCGTGCGTGAAGTTGATCGTGTCCGTCACGAAGAAGCCGTTGTTGAGGATGTTGCGGTGCGAGAGCGTCGCGCCCTTGGGGTAGCCGGTCGTGCCGGAGGTGTACTGGATGTTGATCGGGTCGCCGGGCTCCAGCGTGCTCATCCGCTGCGCCACCGTGTCGGCGGGGAGGTCCGTGCCGCCGGCCACCAGGTCGGTCCAGTCGTCGGTGCCGATGTAGACGACCCGCTCCAGCGCGAGCGTGTCCCTCCGCACCTCCTCCACCATGGCCCGGTAGTCGCTGGTCTTGAACGCCTCGGCGCTGATCAGCATCCGCATCCCCGACTGGTTGAGCGCGTAGGCCAGCTCGTGCGTCCGGTAGGCGGGGTTGACGTTGACGACGATCGCGCCGATCTTCGCGGTGGCGTACTGCACCATCGTCCACTCGGCGCAGTTCGGCGCCCAGATGCCGACCCGGTCTCCCTTCGCGATGCCCGCCGCGATCAGCCCGCGGGCCAAGGCGTTGACGTCGGCGTCGAGGCTCGCGTAGGTCCAGCGGCGGCCGGTGGCCACCTCGACGAGCGCCTCGCGGTCCCCGTGCTCGGCGACGATCCGCTCGAGGTTCGCGCCGATCGTCTCCTCGAGCAGCGCGGGGGTGGTCTCACCTGCGGCGTAGGACTCCATGCCAGGCACCCTAGTGAGAGCCCCCGCGGGCCACTACCCCTCGAACGGCGAGGTTGCGTCCGGCCCCGTGCGACGTACGCCGACCCCGTCGAAGTACGACGCCACCTGCTCCGCGTCCCACCCACGGGACTCCTGCAGACCGGTCCGCAGGGTGTCGAGGTAGGGGTCGGAGGGCTGCGTGTGCTCGACGTGCTCGTGGCCGTGCGGCGAGGTGAACGTCAGCAGCGGCAGGTCCTCGTGCCGGCCCACCTCGACGAGCGTCTCGTAGCGCCCGGGACCCACCTCGTGCCGGCCGCCCTCCAGCTCGCCGAGCACGACCTCCTCGAGCGGGTCGCCCTCCTGCGGGACGCGGTACATCTCCTGGGCGGCGATGTCGGCGAACTGCCCGGCGGTCACCAGGTAGCCGCGGGCCGCGGTGCCCGCCGCGGGGTCCCTCGTCTCCGCGTGGTCGTAGAACGCCACCCCGCCGCCCCACTGGGGCGACTCGCCCGCGAAGTACAGCCGCCCGGGCAGGTCGACCGGGACGCTGCGGGTGGGAAGGGTGCGGTCGCGGGCTCCGGGGTTGGCGCGGGATCCGCCGGGCGGGCGGCCGCCCTCGATGTAGCAGGCGAGCCGGTCGGCGGACATGTTCGAGCCGTAGCTGACGTACCAGACGTGCGACATAAGGCCCTCCAGTCAACCAGACCGGGCAAACCAGAAGGGCCCCGCCGGTTCTCGGCGAGGCCCTTCGGGATCGTGGAGCGTCAGGCGGTCGGTGCGGGGATCTCCGTGTGCTCGTGGGCACCGCGGACGACGCGGTCGTGCCGGAGCGAGGTGCTCCGCGTCTCCTTGGCGAACAGCACCGCGATGATCGTGATCACCGAGGCCACCGTCACGTACAACGCGACCGCCAGCGTGTTGTTGCCGTCGCCCGAGGCGAGCAGCTTGACCGCGATGATCGGGGCGAGCGCACCGGCGAAGATCGACGCGAGCTGGTAGCCCACCGACGCACCGGTGTAGCGGACCGACGTGCCGAACAGCTCGGAGAAGAACGCCGCCTGCGGGGCGTACATCAGCGAGTGGAAGAACAGGCCGACCACGACGGCGAGCAGGATCTTGCCGCCGCTCTCGGAGCTGGCGAGGCCGAGGAAGAAGTAGGACCACACGGCCACGCCCACGGCACCGGTCAGGTAGAGCGGACGACGGCCGACCCGGTCGGACAGCGCACCGAGCGCCGGGATCAGGAAGAACTGGAAGGCCGCACCGATCAGCAGCATCTGCAGGATCAGGTCGGTGCCCACCTTCGCGAAGTCCTTGGCGTAGGTGAGGACCACGATGGTGAAGATGTAGTAGGAGATGTTCTCCGCCATCCGCATGCCCATCGCGATGAAGACCTCCTTGGGGTAGGTCTTGATCACCTCGAGGATCGGCATGTGCGACGCCTCGTCCTTCTTCTCGGCGATCAGCGCCTTGGCCTCCTTGTAGACCGGCGACTCCTCGAGCTGCAGCCGCACGTACAGGCCGATGATCACGAGCACCGCGGAGAGCAGGAACGGGATCCGCCAGCCCCACGCCTCGAACTGCGCGTCGCTCTGGAAGGCGGCGAGGACGAACAGCACGCCGGTCGCGAGCAGGTTGCCCAGCGGCACACCCGCCTGCGGCCACGAGGACCAGAAGCCGCGACGGTCGTCGCTGCCGTGCTCGGCGGCCATCAGCACCGCGCCGCCCCACTCGCCGCCGACGGCGAAGCCCTGCACCAGCCGGCAGACCAGCAGCAGGATCGGCGCGGCGACGCCGATGGAGGCGTACGTCGGCAGCAGGCCGATGGCGAAGGTCGCGAGGCCCATCATCATCAGGGCGACGACGAGCATCTTCTTGCGGCCGACCCGGTCACCGAAGTGCCCGAAGACCACACCGCCGAGCGGCCGGGCGACGAAGCCCAGCGCGTAGGTGCCGAAGGCCAGCAGCGTGGCGGTCACCGGCTCCGACTCGGGGAAGAACAGCTTGCCGAACACCAGGGCGGCGGCCGACCCGTAGAGGAAGAAGTCGTACCACTCGACGGCGGTACCGATCAGGCTGGCGAACACCACCTTGCCGATGGAGTTGCCGGGGAGCGCCGGGAGAACCGGCGGTGCCTGCGTGAGCTTGCGTGGACATGTCTCTGGTTCCTTTCACGCGGCGGTCCAGCCGCCATCCATGAGAAATGAGCTGCCGGTGACCGAGTCGGTGCCGGGCCCGCACAGGAAGCCGACGAGGTCGGCCACCTCCGTGGGCTCGACGAGCCGCTTCACCGGGGTCCTGGCGAGCAGGACCTCGTCGAGAACCTCGTCCTCGTCGATGCCGTGGGTGCGGGCCTGGTCGTGGAGCTGACCCTCGACCAGCGGGGTGCGGACGTAGCCCGGGCACACCGTGTTGCTGGTGACGCCCTTGCCCGCCGCCTCCAGGGCGATGACCTTGGAGAGACCTTCGAGGCCGTGCTTGGCCGACACGTAGGCCGACTTGTACGGCGAGGCACGGTGTCCGTGCACGGAGGAGACGTGCACGAGCCGACCCCAGCCGCGCTCGTACATGCCCGGCAGCAGCCCGCGCGCCAGCCGGAACGGCGCCTCGAGCATCAGCCGCTGGATGAAGCCGAACCGCTCCGGGTCGAAGTCCTCCACCGGAGCCACGTGCTGCACACCGGCGTTGTTCACGAGGATGTCGGCGTGCACGTCGCGGCCCAGTCCGAGGGCGTCGATCGAGGCTCCGTCGGAGAGGTCGGCCACGAGGTGCTCGCCGCGGAGCTCCGCGGCCACTTCCTTGGCGCCGGTCTCGTCGCGGTCCAGCACGATCACGTGCGCCCCGTCCGCGGCGAGACGGGCGGCGACGGCCCGGCCGATCCCGCTGGCCGCACCGGTCACCAGGGCGGTCCGCCCGGTCAGCGGACCGGAGGCGGGGGTGACGGTCGTCTCACTCATGGGTCACGACGCTAGGGGCCGGGCCGGCTGACCCTATGTGCGGACCCCACACGAAGTAGGGATCTCTATGTGGTCCGCGCCTGCCGCTCGAGGAAACCGTGCGCAAACGGACACTCCTGGCCGCTCCGGGCGGTCGAACGCGCACGGTTCCGTCAGGACCGCCAGCGACGCCAGCAGCCTGTGGCGGCCGGGCACGCTGAACGCCGAGTCCGCCAGCTGGGCCTCCCGACGCCCGGATGCGCTCCGGCAGGTGGGGACGCCCCAGAGCGGCGTCGGCGTCCCGCAGGATCGTCAGGCCCTGGTGCAGGAGGTCCTCGAGGACGTAGCCGCGGCGGTTCCATCGGACGTCGTCGAGGCCGCGGGGCGGCAGCCACGAGACCGTGCAACCCGGCGGCGGTGAGACTGGTGAAGGCGCCGGACGATGGGGACGGGAGCCCGCGTCGAGAGGCTGGGGACGGGACCAGGCGCTACGCCTGGAGCCGGTAGAGCCGCAGCGCGAGCTGCAGGTCCAGCCCGCGGGCCGGGTCACGCCAGTCGTCGCCCAGCAGGGTGGCGATCCGGTCCAGCCGCTGGGCGACCGTGTTCGGGTGCACGTGCAGCCGCTTGGCGGTCTCGGCCGGGCGGGCCCCGCAGGCGAACCACGCCTCGAGAGTGCCGACCAGCTCGGTGCCGCGCTTGTCGTCGTAGGCGAGCACCGGTCCGACCTGGCTGTCGATGAACGCGTCGAGCTCGCCGGGACCGTTCTGGCCGAGCAGCAGCCGGGCCAGCCCGAGGCCGGCAGGGTCGCTCACCTCGCCGATGCGGCCCAGGGTGACCAGGGTGTCCAGGCAGCGCCGGGCCTCGGCGTACGCCTCGGGGACCTTCGCCGGGCCGCTGGTCGTCGGGGCGACCCCGACCGTGCAGGTGCCGCCGGCCGCGCGGAGCCGCTCGAGCAGCGACGCACCGACGGCGAGCGGCTCCCCGGGCGCCACGAGGACCACCCGGCCGTCGTGCTCGCCGGCGAGGCCCTGCAGCTCACCGCCGAGCCGGGCGGCCACCTGCGCCGCACGATGCCGCTCGACGCCCTCGACCCGCGCGACGGCGACCACGCCCGGGCCGTCGAGGTCCGCGTGCTGGCGCCGGGCGCGCTCGCGCAGCCGGGACTCGTCGAGGTCGCGCCGCTCCAGGAGGTCGCTCAGCAGCTCACCGCTGACGCGCTCCTCGGCCTCGGCCACCGAGCGGCTGAACAGCAGCACCAACGCGGTGACGAGAGCGCCGCGCTCGAGGGTGCGGCGGTCGGCGAGGCCGAGCTCATGGTCGAGGTCGTGCAGCAGCAGGGTGCCGAGGTGCTCGGTGCCGGCCAGCGCGACCGCGACGTACGACGGACCGCCCGGCCGGGACACCGCGACGGACCGGCCGGTCTCCCGCGCCTCGGCGACCGCCTCGTCGAGCCCGTCGAGGAGCCCGTCGTCGCCGACGCCGGCCAGCCGGTGCCCCTCGCTGTCGAGCACGACCACGTGGCCGTGCAGCACGCCGGCGACCACGTCCGCGACGTCGGCGACACCGCCGCCGTGCAGCAGCACGTCGGTGAGCCGGTCGTGCGCGTTGGCGGCGACCTCGACGGCCTCGGCCTGCGCGCGCACCTGCCGGTTGGCCAGGTCGATCTGCTCGAAGAGCCGGGCGTTCTCCAGGGCCACCGCCGCGTGGGCGGCGAACGACATCAGCAGCGAGACCTCACCGGGCGGGAACCGGCGGACGTTGCGGTGCACGGCCAGCAGGGCGCCGATGACCTTGCCCTCGACGGTCAGCGGCACGCCCAGGATGGCCCGGATCTTCTCGCCGTCGACCGCGCTGTCGATGAACTCCCGGTGCAGGAACCGGGCGTCGTGCTGGTAGTCCTCGGTGTAGTACGGCTCGCCCGTCTGCGCGACCAGCCCCAGCAGACCGGTGCCGAGCGGCAGCCGCAGCCGCCGGAACTCCGGGGTGAGCGCACCGTCCGTCACCTTCATGTACGACGCGCCGTCTGCCTCGTCGTTGAGCGACAGGTAGGTCATGTCCGCGTGCAGCAGGGACCGGGCCCGTCGCACGATCGCGGCCAGGATGGCGTCGACGTCGCGGATCGCGGTGAGGTCGTTGGCCGTCTCGTAGAGCGCGGACATCTCGGCCTCGCGCTGCCGCTGACGCTCCATCTGCTCGCGGATCCGCAGGGCCACGGCGCGGTGCTCGCGCAGCCGCTCCAGGTCCTCGCCCTCGACGCCGGCCGCCGTCGCGGCCGTCACCACCTCGTCGAAGGCCTCGCGCGGCGCCTCGCCGTACAGCAGGTCGAGGAACTGCTCGCTCATGTGCGCATCCTGGCACCCGGACTCGGAGGGCCGCGATGGCCGCCGTGACCTGCGGGGAACTCCTTCGTTGCACCATCCAGGCGACCACGCTGCCACGGGACCTGAGGGAGCACCGCATGCGCGCTTCGAGCACTCGGTTCGGCTGAGCAGCAACAGTCCGGTTCACCGCCGTCGTTCGCCGCTCCTGCGCGGCCGCCCTCACCATCGGCACCGCCGACGCAGCCACCCCGACGCAGGCACGGTCACCGACACGCACCACAAGCGTCTCCTGGTCGCGGCGGGCCCGTTCGTGGCGCCCAACGCCACCGGCAACGCCCTCGACCAGCCCGACTGCAGCCGTGCCGCAGTCGTGCGACGACTTCACGCTGCACGTGAGCACGCCGGCCGGCTACGGCACCGACGCACACCGCTCGACGATCAAGGTGGCCTGGGCCAACACCGCGGCCGACTTCGACGTCTACGTGCTCGACTCAGGCCGGCAACGTCGGTCGGCACCGCCGCCTCGAGCGCCGACCCGGAGCAGGTCGTCCTGCCGCCGACCTGCCGGCGACTACACCGTCCGGGTGGTGCCCTACGCCCCGCTCGGCGAGATCGTACAACGCGACCGCGACCCTGGCGCACGACGCCGGCCAACCCGGCGCCCGGCACCGACACCCCGCCGGCGTTCACCGACTACGCCGCACCGAGCTCGCTGCCCGACGCGAACAACGCCGGCGAGCCGTCCATCGGCACCAGCTACAAGACCGGCACGACGTTCTTCCAGTCCTACCTCTCGACCTACAAGGTCGACTTCGACGACACCGTCGACGCCGGCGACGCGCGACCTGGACCGACGTCTCCGCCAACGCCGCCAACGGCTGCCCGCAGGGCAGCACGGTCAGCCTCGACCCGATCCTGTTCACCGACCACGAGACCGGCCGGACCTTCGAGTCGCAGCTGACCGGCGCGGACTCGCTCACCTGCTACACCGACGACGACGGCAAGACCTGGAACCCCAGCACCGGCGGCGGCATCCCCTGCGGGCGTCGACCACCAGACCATCGGCGGCGGCGCGTTCTCCGCCAACGGCGTCGGCGCGCTGCCGACCTCGACGCTACCCGAACGCCGTCTACTACTGCAGCCAGGACATCGCCACCGCGTTCTGCGCGGTCTCGCGCGACGGCGGCACGACCTTCGGCGCCGGCGTCCCGACGTACAGCCTGCTCGACTGCGGCGGCCTGCACGGCCACGTCAAGGTCGCGCCCGACGGCACGGCCTACCTGCCCGAACAAGGGCTGCGGCGCCGACCAGGCCGCGGTCGTCTCCAAGGACAACGGCACCTCGCTGGACCGTCTCCAAGGTCCCCGGCGCGACCCCCGGCGACTCCGACCCGTCCGTGGGCGTCGGCGCCAACGGCACCGTCTACTTCGGCTACGTCGGCGCCGACGGCAAGCCCGGCATCGCGGTCAGCCGCGACCAGGGCAAGACCTGGACCGACCGGCAGACCGTCGGCACCGAGTTCGGCATCAAGAACGCCGTCTTCCCGACCGTGGTCGCCGGCGACGACGACCGCGCCGTCGATCGCCTACCTCGGCACGCCGACCGGCGGCAACTACCAGGACAACGCCAACTTCCACGGCGTGTGGCACCTCTACGTCGACACCACCTACGACGGCGGCAAGACCTGGGTGACCAGCGACGCGACGCCGAACGACCCGGTGCAGCGTCGGCTCGATCTGCACCGGCGGCACCACCTGCGGCGACGACCGCAACCTGCTCGACTTCATCGACGTCACCATCGACGACCACGGCCGGGTCACGGTCGGCGTTCGCCGACGGCTGCATCAACGCCTGCGTCACCGACCCGCAGCACCAGCGGCCGCGACGCCTACGCCACCATCGCGCGGCAGAGCGGCGGCAAGACGCTGTTCAGCGAAGTACGACCCGGCGGTCGACCAACGCCACGCTGTCACCGCGCTCGACGGTGACGCCAGACGTCCGACGGCCAGCTCGACCGCGTACGCTGCAGGTCAAGAACACCGGCACGCACGCACAGCTGACGCAACGCTGGCCACCCAGGTCCTCGACGGCCGCACCCAGGTCGGCGCTGGTCACCACCGACCGGCGATCTGGCCCCGGGCGCCACGCAAGACGCGTCACGGCGACCTGGACAGCCCAGCACCGCGAGCGGACCCACACGGTGACCGGCCGTGGTCGACCCGCGAGACACGCGATCGCCGAGTCCGACGAGTCCGACAACAAGCCGCAGGCAGACGGTCACCCGGTGACACGGCCGCCGCGGACCGTGGCCACGGCGCTGGCCGCCACGGCGCTGCTGGCCAGCACGCTGGCCGGCTGCGGCGGCTCGAGCGACGGCGGAGAAGGAGACAGAAGTCCGAGGAGGGCTTCTCCGCGGCCGCCGACCTGTCGCACCTGCCAGGCCGAGGCGAAGCCCGCGGGCACGCCGTACGGCGACGCGTTCCCGCAGGACTGGCCGTTCCCGCCGCAGACCGTCGTCTTCAACGCCGAGGACCGCGGCGCCGACGGCACCATCGTCACCGCGCATCTCCTCGACGCCGTTCACGCAGATCCTGCGCGTTCATGAACCACGACGTCGTCGGCGCCGGCTTCAAGATCGAGAAGGGCGAGACCGAGGAGCACGACGCCGAGGCCGAGTGGGAGGGCAACGGCTTCCGCGGCCGTTGGGCGATCCGCGAGTCCGCCCAGTGCCCCGGCGAGACCGTCATCCAGGTGCTCTCCGCGGACGAGCTAGACCCGCACGCGGTCCCCGGTATCGTGGTGCGGATGTCCGCACCCGCCCCGGGGACCGCTCCCCGCACGCTCGCCGACCAGCTGCGCGGCTGGTCCGACGACGCGCTGGCGCGGCTGCTGCGGGCCCGGCCCGACCTGGCCACCCCCACCCCGCAGGACACCTCGCAGCTCGCCTCCCGCGCCGGCACCCGCGCTTCGGTGATGCGGGCGGTCGACCAGCTGACCCGGCTCGAGCTGACGGTCCTCGACGCGGCCCTCGCCCTCGGAGGTACGGCGTCCGTCGACGCCCTGCGCGCGGTCGTGCACGCCGAGCCGGACGCCGTCGACGCGGCGCTCGACCGGGTCCGCGGCCTGGCGCTGCTCTGGGGCGAGGACGACGCCCTGCGCGCCCTCAGCGTGCTGGGCGAGGTGGTCGGCACCCGCACCTCCGGCCTGGGCGCGTCGGTCACCGCGCTGACGTCCGGCTACGGCCCGTCCCGGGTCGCGGAGCTGGCCCGCGCGGTCGGTCTCACGCCGTCCGGCAACCGTCACGACGACGTCGAGGCACTGGCCGCGCGGCTCGCAGACCCCGCTCGCGTGGATTCGCTGGTGGCCGAGGTCGACGACCAGGCGCGGACGATCCTCGAGCACCTCGCCGCGGAGGGCAAGGACGGCGCCGTTGCCTCCACCGAGCCGGGCGCCGCGGGCGGCCCGGCCGACCAGCTGCTGGCCCGGGGCCTGCTGGTCGCGCGGGACCGCACGCACGTGTCCGTCCCCCGCGAGGTCGCGATCTGCCTGCGCGGCGGGCACACGACGCGCGACCGCGCCGACCTGGTGCCCGAGCTGGCCACCTCCTCGCGCGACGCCGCCCTGGTCGACCGTGCCGCGGCCGGCGCGGCCTTCGAGCTGGTCCGGCACGTCGAGCTGCTGCTCGAGCACTGGGGCACCACTCCGCCCTCCGCGCTGCGGTCCGGTGGCCTCGGCGTCCGCGAGCTCAAGGCCGCCGCCGAGCTGCTGCACAGCGACGAGCGCACCGCGGCCCTGCACGTCGAGGTCGCGTTCGCCGCGGACCTGCTGGCCGCCGGCACCGACGGGGACGGCGACGCCGTGTGGCTGCCCACCGACGCGTTCGACATCTGGAGCGCGGCACCGGTCGCGGACCGTTGGGCCCGGCTGGCGCTGGCCTGGCTCGACGCGCCGCGGCTGGCCGGGCTGGTCGGCGGGCGGGAGGCCGGCAAACCGGTCAACGCGCTCACCGCGGACCTGGAGCGGGCCTGGGCGCCCGAGACCCGGCGCACCGCGCTCGGCCAGGTCGCCGGGCTCGAGCCGGGCACCGTGCTCGCGGCCGGCACCGGTGTCCCCTCGCTCGTCGAGCGGGTCGCCTGGCTGCGCCCCCGGCGCCCCGCCGCCCGCAACCAGGCGGTCGCCTGGACCGTCGAGGAGTCCGCGGTGGTCGGGCTCACCGCTCTCGGCGGGATGTCGGCGCACGGCCGGGCGCTGCTGTCCACCGACGACCCGCTGCACCATGCCCCCTCGGCGCTGGCGCCGCTGCTCCCCGAGCCGGTGGACCACGTGCTGCTGCAGGCCGACCTCACCGCGGTCGCGCCCGGCCCGCTCGAGCAGGACCTCGCCCGCCACCTGGCGATGCTCGCGGACATCGAGTCCCGCGGCGGTGCCACGGTCTACCGGTTCACCGAGCGCTCGGTGCGGCGCGCGTTCGACTCGGGCTGGTCGGCGGCCGAGGTGCACGGCTTCGTCGCCTCGTCGTCACGGACGCCGGTGCCGCAGGCCCTGACCTACCTGGTCGACGACGTGTCCCGCCGGTTCGGCACGATCCGGGTCGGGGCGGCCGAGTCGTTCCTGCGCAGCGACGACGAGACGGCGCTGACCGAGCTGGTGCACCACCCGCAGGCCGCGAGCCTGCGGCTGCGCCGGATCGCGCCGACCGTCGTGGTCAGCGACGTGCCGCTCGACGTGCTGCTCCCCCGGCTCCGCGAGCTCGGGTCCGCCCCCGTGGTCGAGGCCCCCGACGGCACGGTGCGGCTGGCCCGCCGCGAGACGTTGCGGGCCCACGCGCCGCGCCGCCGGCAGACCACCCCCGACCCCGTGCCGCTGGCGGGGCCGCTGGACGCACAGGCCGCGACCCGGCTGGCCGCCCGGGCGGCCTCGACCGTCACCGCGGTCCGGGCCGGCGACCGGGCCGCGGAGCATCGTCCGGCACCCGCCCTGCGCGCGTCCGAGCCGACCACGCCGGCCTCCACGCTGGCCCTGCTGCGCGAGGCGGTGGAGTCCCGGTCGACCGTATGGATGGGGTACCTCGACAACCACGGCTCCTCGGTCGAGCGGGTCGTGGACCCGGTCAAGGTCGAGGCGGGCTGGCTGTCGGCGTACGACCACCGCACGGAGGACGTCCGGTCGTTCGCCGTCCACCGGATCACCGCGGTGCGGCGGCTCGAGTCGCCGGCCTGATCCCGAGCGGGATCAGTACGGCTCGCGGGTCCGGCGCAGGTGCTGGGCGACGAGCAGCTCGAACGCCTGGGCGGGCATCGGCCGGCCCAGGTGCCAGCCCTGGACGAGGTCGCAGCCGAGCTCGTTGAGGATGAACAGCGTGCCCGCGTCCTCGACGCCCTCCGCGACCATCCGCAGACCGAGCGCGTGGGTGAGGTCGACGGTCGAGCGGACGATCGCGGTGGCCCGCAGCTCGGTGACGATGTTGGCGCAGAACGCCCGGTCGAGCTTGATCTCGCTGATGGGCAGCTTGAGGAGGTACTCCAGGCTGCTGTAGCCGGTGCCGTAGTCGTCGACCGCGAGCCGGACGCCCAGGTCGGCGAGCGCCTTCATCACCGTCTGCGCCAGCTCCGGGTTGCGCATCATCGCGGTCTCGGTGATCTCGATGGTCAGCGCCTCGGGCGGCACGTCGTGCTTGAGCAGCGCCGAGGCGACGATCTTCACCAGGCCCTCGTCACGCAGGTCCGAGGCGGACACGTTCACCGACGCGGTGAGCTGGGCTCCGACCATCCGCCACCGCGCCAGGTCGGTGAGCGTCACGTCCAGGACCCGCTCGGCGATGGCCGGGGTGAGCTTGTAGCGCTCGGCCGCGTCGAGGAACTCGCCCGGGCCGAGCCGGCCGCGCGTCGGGTGGTCCCAGCGCACCAGCGCCTCGGCCGCGACGAGCGCTCCGTCCGGTGTGCGGATCGGCTGGTACTCCACCGTCAGCTCGCGCCGCTCGAGTGCGGAGTAGAGGTCCTCGGCGACGAACAGCCGCTGCCGCCGGTCGCCGACGGCAGCCGGCGAGTGGTAGCAGACCGGCTCGCCCGAGGTCTTGGAGGCGTACATCGCCGCGTCCGCGGCGAACAGCATGTCGCCCCGGTTGTGCGCGTGCTGCGGCGCGGTGGCGACGCCGATGCTCGCCTGGGCGTGCAGCACCACGTCGCTCAGCTCGATCGGCTCGATCAGGCTCTCCTGGAGGGCGCTGCCGCAGGCCATCGCCGCGTTGTAGCTGCCCGCGTCGGGGAAGAACACGGCGAACTCGTCGCCGCCGAGCCGGGCGAGCAGGTGCGGCGTCTGGAGCGCCTCGAGCGCGTCGGCGAACCGGCGGACCACCGCCTTCAGGAGCTCGTCCCCGACGGCGTGGCCGAAGGAGTCGTTGACCTCCTTGAAGTGGTCGAGGTCGATCAGTGCGAGCGCGAGGCTGGGCGGGACGCGGCCCGGCTCGTCGTCCTCGCCGAAGACCTTGTCCAGCGCGGCGTACAGCGCGCGCCGGTTGGCCGCCCCGGTCAGCTCGTCGGTCAGCGCCAGCTCGCGGACGGCGGCCAGCTCGCGCAGCTGGAGGAACGCCAGCACCAGGCGTACGGCGCAGGTGGCCAGCGTCAGCAGGGCCAGCACCGTCGGCAGGGAGTTCTGCTGCCAGGGCGGCGCCGCGGCGAGCACCACGACCGTGCTGGTCGACGCCAACGCGACGACCACCAGGGACCGGGCGCCGGGCACGTGGCGTCGGCCGCCGGGCCGGACGCCGACGGCCCCCACGGCGACGAGCACCAGACCCAGCGGCCACAACCCGTCCAGCCAGGTGCCGGCGTGGTAGCTCTCGAACGCGAGCCGGTAGGCGTAGAGGATGTCGCCGGCACCGAAGACCAGCATCCCCGCCGCCCAGACCAGGAAGGACCGGCCCTTGCCGAGCCCGACCAGGCCGACCGCGCCGAGGGTGGCGGCCAACGCGACGACGGCGCAGACCGGGTAGGCCAGGGTGGTCGCGGCCGTCAGGCTGCCGTCCCAGACCTTGGCGACCAGCGGCGCGACGACCAGCGTGGTCACCGCCGCGCCGGCCAGCATGCCGCTGATGCCGTCGAGCGCGACGATCAGCCGTGCCCCGCGGAGGTTCTGGCGCAGGGCCATCAGCAGCCCGGCCACGAGCAGGGGGTAGGTGAGCAGGTAGGCGGCGTCCGCGACCGAGGGGAACGTCTCCACGCCCCGGGCGTTGGCCACCATGTAGGCGACGTTCCCGACCAGGTAGACGGTCGTGCCGGTCGCCAGCGGGAGGGTCCAGAAGCGGGTCGCCGGCTCGGCCGCGGCCCGCCGCACCAGCAGCGCCACGGCGGCCAGGAAGGCGAGGTTGCCGAGCACCGCGTCGCGGAGCCAGGGCGCGAACAGGTCGGGCACGAACAGCAGCACGCCGACGTACACGCCGACGGCGGCGTACGTCGCGAACAGCAACCCCCCAGGCCCCCTCACGGCCCCTCCTCGCACCCTGTCGATCCCCGGCAATCGGCCTGACAAGTCCATCAGATTGCACGCCCGAGCGCGGTGGAACCGCCCAAGCCCACCTGAATGATCGGATTCCGGGACGGTTCACTTGACCTTCGCGGGCGTCCGGGCGCGGTTGGCCGGCTGCGTAAGATGTACGGATGGACTTTGTTCGTTACGCGGAGCGGTCTGCGGGTCTGGTGAACGCCGACCTCGCCGACGCCGAGCACCTGATCCACTTCCTGGACGAGCGGGCGTGGCTGCACGCCTCCATCTCCGACCGGGACGCGGGTGCGCTGCGCCGCTTCGTCAAGGAGCTCCGGCCGGTGTTCGAGGCCTCCAACGACGGTGACGAGCACGCCGTGGTCGACCTCCTGAACGCCCTGCTGGCCAAGCACCCGGTGACGCCGTACATCGCGGGCCACCAGCCCGGCCGCTGGCACATGCACGTGGCCGACCGCGACTCGTCCGTCTCCGAGCTGCTGATCGCCGAGTCCCTGATGGGGCTGTCCACGCTGGTCTGCGACCTCGGCGCCACCCGGCTGGGTGTGTGCGACGCCAGCGGCTGCTCGCACGTGTTCGTGGACACCTCCCCCAACCAGTCCCGCCGCTACTGCTCCGACCGCTGCTCCTCCCGGGCGAACGTCGCCGCCTACCGCGCCCGGCAGAAGGCGGCCCATGTCTGACGGACCCCTGATCGTCCAGTCCGACAAGACCCTTCTCCTCGAGATCGACCACGAGCGGGCCCAGGACTGCCGCAAGGCCATCGCGCCGTTCGCGGAGCTCGAACGCTCCCCGGAGCACGTGCACACCTACCGGCTGACCCCCCTGGGCCTGTGGAACGCCCGGGCCGCCGGGCACGACGCCGAGCAGGTCGTCGACACGCTGCTGAGCTACAGCCGCTATGCCGTCCCGCACGCGCTGCTCGTCGACATCGCCGAGACGATGGCCCGCTACGGACGGCTGCGGTTGGAGAAGCACCCGACCCACGGCCTGGTGCTGGTGAGCAACGACCGGCCGGTGCTGGAGGAGGTGCTGCGGGCCAAGAAGATCAAGGGGATGCTCGGCGAGCGCCTCGACGACGCGACGGTCGCGGTGCACCCCTCCGAGCGCGGCAACCTCAAGCAGGCGCTGCTCAAGATCGGCTGGCCGGCCGAGGACTACGCCGGCTACGTCGACGGGGAGGCGCACGCCATCGACCTCGCCGAGGACGGCTGGACGCTGCGGTCCTACCAGGCCGAGGCGGCCGAGTCGTTCTGGCACGGCGGCTCCGGTGTCGTGGTGCTTCCCGTGCGGCGCCGGCAAGACGATCGTGGGCGCCGCGGCCATGGCGCAGGCCAAGGCCACGACGCTGATCCTGGTCACCAACACGGTCTCCGCCCGGCAGTGGAAGGAGGAGCTGGTCCGTCGTACGTCGCTGACGGAGGACGAGATCGGCGAGTACTCCGGCACCAAGAAGGAGATCCGGCCGGTCACCATCGCGACCTACCAGGTGATGACCACCCGCCGGAAGGGCGTCTACAGCCACCTCGAGCTGTTCGACGCCAAGGACTGGGGCCTGATCGTCTACGACGAGGTGCACCTGCTGCCCGCGCCGATCTTCCGGATGACCGCGGACCTCCAGGCGCGGCGGCGCATCGGCCTCACCGCGACCCTGATCCGCGAGGACGGCCGCGAGGGCGACGTGTTCTCGCTGATCGGCCCGAAGCGCTACGACGCGCCGTGGAAGGACATCGAGGCGCAGGGCTACATCGCCCCCGCGGACTGCGTGGAGGTCCGGGTGACGCTGCCGGAGGGCGAGCGGTTCGTCTACGCGACGGCCGAGCCCGACGAGCGCTACCGGCTCGCTTCCTGCACCGGCGCCAAGACCCGCCTGGTCGAGGAGCTGGTCGACAAGCACCGCGGCGAGCCGACCCTGGTGATCGGGCAGTACATCGACCAGCTCGACGAGATCGGCGCCCGGCTCGACGCCCCGGTCATCAAGGGCGAGACCCCGGTCAAGGAGCGGGAGCGGCTGTTCAACGCGTTCCGGCACGGCGAGCTCGACCTGCTGGTGGTCTCCAAGGTCGCGAACTTCTCCGTCGACCTGCCCTCGGCCGCGGTCGCCATCCAGGTGTCCGGCTCGTTCGGCTCCCGGCAGGAGGAGGCGCAGCGGCTCGGCCGGCTGCTCCGCCCCAAGGAGGACAAGCGCTCCGCGCGGTTCTACGCGATCGTCTCCCGCGACACGGTCGACGCCGACTTCGCCCAGCACCGGCAGCGGTTCCTCGCCGAGCAGGGCTACGCCTACCGCATCGTCGACGCGGACGACATCGCCACGGCCTGACCCGGTCGCTGGTCGAGGTGCCCGAGGCGCTGGTCGAGGCCTCGAGACCTCAGCCTCGGCGCAGTGGTTTCGAGGCTCGCTCCGGCTCGCACCTCAACCAGCGGAGATGACCTCGGGCAGCACGTCCGCCAGCCGCTCGTAGTCGGCCGGCTCGTTGTACGGCGCGCCGCTGAGCCGGATCCACCCCCGGCCGCCGAACGCGACGACCTGGGCCTCGACGGCGCGCGCACTCAGCGCCTCGTAGACCGCGTTCGCCTTCGCCTCCGTGTCGGCCACGCCGTCCGGGAGAGTGACGAGCCGCAGGCACGGGGACGGCTCGGCCGGCAGCGCGACGTCGTCGCGGGGCCGCCCGGTCCGTCGTACCGACTCGTCGACGACGGCCGCACCGTCGTCCAGCAGCGCCCGGGCCTTCGCGCCGAGGTCGAGACCTCCCGCCTCGCGCCAGAACGCGACGGCCGCACCCAGCGAGAACCAGCCGCTGTAGTCATCGGTGCCGTGGGTGTCGAACGGCAGCGGGAACGCCTGGCCGTGGTTCCAGCTCGTGGTGAGTGGCAGCATGCCCTCGCGCTCGGCCTCGGCCACCCACAGCGCGCTCGTGCCTCGCGGCGCGAAGCCCCACTTGTGCCAGGTGCCGGTCCAGAAGTCCGCACCGGTCGCGAGCGGTGACGCGTGCACGTGACCGGGGACGTGGGCCGCGTCGACCAGGGACAGCGCACCGACCTCCCGGGCCGCCGCGCACACGTCCGCGACGGGCAGCACGGTGCCGGTCGGTGACGTGATGTGGTCGACGGCGACCAGGCGGACGGTGCCGCCGCGGGCGGCGACCACCTCGAAGGCGTGCCGGTAGGCCTGCAGCACCCGGGCGGCGTCGGCGCCGACCGGGAACGACACCACGTGGTACGACGCACCCGTCCGGCCGCACCAGTGCGCGACGGAGCGTTTCACCGACTCGTAGCCCTGCTCGTTGAGCACGATGACGTCGCCAGGCCCCAGCCGGCCCTGCTCGTGCAGCGAGGCCAGCACCGTGGCGGCGGCCTGGGTGACGTTGCGGACCAGCGCGACCTCGTCGTCGCCCACGCCGAGGAACTCCGCGGCGGTGGCGCGGGCGGCCGCCTTCAGGCCGGGACTCTCGACGCGGAAGAAGCGCATCGGGTTGGCCTCGGCGCGGGCGCGGAGCCCCCGTTGCGCCTCGGACACCACGCGCGGCACCGCGCCGAAGGAACCGTGGTTGAGATGGGTGATGGTCGGGTCGAGGTCGAACGCGTCACGCACCCGGTCAGTGTGCCAGCGTGCTCCGCGCCGCCGTCCGGTGGTCCGGCCACGATCACCGACGACGCACGGGGCACCCGACCGCTAGGGCTGCGCGTCCTGCACCACCGCGTGGATCATGTCGCGCACCGCCTCCAGCCGGCGGTCCGGCGACAGCTCGTTGCGGAACGTGCTGCCCGCCGACGGCGTCGTCTGCGGGACCGGAGGCTGCTGAGGCTCCGGCTGCGGGTCGGGCTGCGGGACCGGCGGGCACTGCAGGTCGGAGTGGTTGCCGCTGGTCCGCCTCGGGACGGCACCGTTCAGGAGGTACCTGCCGATCGCCTTGTCCGTGCACGACACCCCGGACAGCGAACCGGCGTGCGTGGTGCCGCCGACGCCCTCGATCAGGGACGCGGACGGGAAGCGCCTGCGCACCTCGAGGCTGCCGGTGAACGGCGTGGCTCCGTCGAGCGTCTCGCCGATCATCAGCACGGGGACGTGCACCCGCCGCCCCATGACGTGCACGGGCGTCGACTGCCTCGCCCGCCAGGTCAGGCAGGGCGCGTTGAACCACGCGTTGCCCCACGTGAGGAACGGCGCCTCCACCGCCATCGCCTCGTTGTCGCGGCGCCAGGTGTCCAGGCTCCTCGGCCAGTGGGCGTCCGTGCAGACGGTGCCGAGGTACATCGCGTAGCCGTTGTCGCTGACCGAGCCGATGGGGCTGCCGCCGTCGTACATGAACTTGATGCCGGTGTAGTCGTCGGCGTTGATCGCCGCGGAGTAGGCGAACCCGACGTCCTCCCACCCGTACACGTAGTAGCCCGCTGACAGCATCACGTCCGCGAGCTCGTCCGGGCCCACGGTCCCGCCGGCCGCGGGGTTCGCCTCGAGCGCGGTGAGCTCGTCGTAGTACTGCTTCTCGATCACCGCGGGGTCCGTGCCGAGGTGGAAGACGGCGTCATGCCGGGCCAGCCAGTCGAAGTACACCGCGATGTTCTTCTGGAAGGCGCGGTCCTGCAGGAAGTTGTCCCGGTACCAGATGCCCCGCGGGTCGACGGTGCTGTCCAGGACGAAGCGGCGTACCCGCTGCGGGTGCAGCGTGGCGTACACCTGGGCGAGGTAGGTGCCGTAGGAGAAGCCGTAGAAGTTCAGCTTCCGCTGGCCGAGCGCCCGGCGGATGCTCTCCATGTCCCGCACCGTGTCGACGGTGCGGACGTGCCGGAGGAGCCGGGACCCACGGGCGTTGGCGCAGTCCTTCGCGTACCCGCCGGCCCGGTCGAGCCAGGTCTGCAGGACCGCGGGCGTGGTCGGGTCGTAGCGGGGGCGGTCGTAGCCGAAGTAGGTGCGGTCGCAGCTCAGCGCCGGGGTGCTGGCGCCGACGCCCCGGGGGTCGAACCCGATCCAGTCGTAGGTGCGGCTGGCCCGCCCGGGGATGATGCCCGGGTAGCCCAGGACGGACAGGATGAGCCCGGACCCACCGGGTCCACCCGGGTTCACGAGCATGATGCCCTGGTACTTCTTCCGCGAGGACGTGTGCCGCAGCCGGGAGACGGCGAGGCTGATCTTGCGGCCGCGGGGATGCCGGTAGTCGAGGGGCACCCTCACCTTGCCGCACTGCGCACCGATCGCCTCCAGGAGGAAGTCGTCGCGACAGGGCTTCCAGTGCACCCGCGGCGGGGTGTACGCGTGGCGGTGGTGACGGTGGTCGGCCGACGCGGTGGCCGTCGAGACGGTGGCGAGGCCGGCGACGGTGACGGCGAGCGTGGCGGCTGCGACGAGCAGTCTGTTCATGCCGGACCCCCGGTTGGGTGCGCGAATCGCTGAGCCCGAGAAGGACATCTCACGTCTACTGGGGCAGGGACCGGCCGCACATCAGCCGTCCATCGGCCAGAGGTCAGCAAAACTGACGAGACGCCGGACGCCACCACGGTGTAGCGTCACCCGGCCGCCCATCACCTGCGAGGTCCCCGCATGCCCGCCGACGCCGACCTGACGTCCGAACGCGACCACCTCTCCGCATCCCGGGCCGCACTGGCCCGGATGCGTGACCGCGCCTCCGCCCTCGACTCCTCCGCGGCCGGCGACTGGGTCAGCCAGAAGTACCTCCAGTCCGCGATCGTGCAGCGGATGAAGGCACTGGCGGACGACCCGACGGTGCCGTTGTTCTTCGGCCGGCTCGACTACTCCGACGCCGCCGTGGCCGTGGACGGCGACATCGACCACCGCGGCGAGCGCTTCTACATCGGTCGGCGGCACGTCAGCGACGAGGTCGGTGACCCGATGGTCGTCGACTGGCGCGCCCGGATCAGCCTGGCGTTCTACCGGGCCAGCAAGACCGAGCCGATGGGCGTCGAGCTGCGCCGGCGGTTCGGCTTCCAGCACGGCGAGATGACCGCCTACGAGGACGAGGCGCTGCTGACCGAGACACCTGCCGAGGAGCACCCCGACGACTACTCCGAGATCCTCGAGGCCGAGATCGAGCGCCCCCGCATCGGCCCGATGCGCGACATCGTCGCCACCATCCAGCCGGAGCAGGACGTCATCGTCCGCTCCGACCTGGAGCAGTCGGTCTGCGTGCAGGGCGCACCGGGCACCGGGAAGACCGCGGTCGGGCTGCACCGCGCCGCGTTCCTGCTGTACTCCCACCGCGACCAGCTGTCGCGGCAGGGCGTGCTGGTGGTCGGGCCGAACGCGTCCTTCCTCCGCTACATCGGCGACGTGCTGCCGGCACTCGGTGAGATCGACGCCCAGCAGACCACCATCGAGGAGCTGGTCGGCAAGACGCTGTGGCGGCTGAACGCCCGCTACGCAGTCCGCGGCACCGACCCGGCCGACGTGGCCACGCTGAAGGGCGACGGCCGCCTCGCGCGGGTCCTGCACCGGGCCCTGTGGTCGCTCGTGCAGGCGCCGTCCGAGGGTCTGCTGGTGCCGCGTGGGGCGCGACGCTGGCGCCTCGCGCCGTACGAGGTCGAGGAGGTCCTGGCCGAGCTGCGCGCCCGCGGCGTCCGGTACGGCGCCGCCCGCGGGATGCTCGCGCAGCGGCTCGCGCACGGCATCCTCGTGAAGATGGAGATCGCCGGCGACTCGCCCGACGACCGGGTGCAGGACGCGGTGGCCCGCAGCCGCGAGGTCAAGAAGTACGTCGACCAGGTCTGGCCGGCCGTCGACCCGGCCCGGCTCGTGCTGCGGCTGCTGTCGGACCCGTCGTTCCTCGCGGCCTCCGCCGAGGGGCTGCTCACCGAGGAGGAGCAGGCGCGGCTGCTGTGGCCCAAGCCGTTCAAGGCGCCGACGTCGGCGAGGTGGTCGCTGGCCGACGCCGTCCTGATCGACGAGGCCGCCGACCTCGTGGAGCGCACCCCCTCGCTCGGCCACGTGGTCGCCGACGAGGCGCAGGACCTGTCGCCGATGATGCTGCGCGCGGTCGGCCGGCGGTGCTCGACCGGCTCGACGACCGTGCTCGGCGACCTGGCGCAGGCCACCACGCCGTGGGCGAGCCGTTCCTGGGAGGACGCGCTCACCCACCTCGGCAAGGCCGACGCCCACGTCGAGCAGCTGACCAAGGGCTTCCGGGTGCCCGGCGAGGTGATCGAGTACGCCGCGCGGCTGCTGCCGACGATCGCGCCCGGCCTCGAACCGCCGACGTCGGTGCGTCGCACCCGCGGCGAGCTGGCCGTGCTGGCCGACCCGGGGCTGTCCCGGCTCGTCGAGACCGTCGAGGCCACCGTGGCCCGGATCGGGTCGGTCGGGCTGATCACGCCGGACGCGCTTCTCCCCCGCGTGGTCGAGGCGCTCACCGAGGCCGGGGTCCGGCACGCGGTGCTCGGCGACGAGCCGCCGGCGGACCCCGAGCCGGTCGAGTTCGAGGTGCAGCTGGACGTCGTGCCGGCGTCGCTCGCCAAGGGCCTCGAGTTCGACCACGTGGTGCTCCTGGAGCCCGCCGCCGTCGTCGCCGGCGAGGCGGACCACGTGACCGGCCTGCGCCGGCTGTACGTCTGCCTCACCCGCGCGGTCACCTCGCTCACGGTGCTGCACGCCGAGACGCTGCCCGCGGAGCTCGGCACGCCCTGACGGCAGGGGTGCGAGGATCGGCGCATGTCCGACCTCGCGCGGTACTGGCCCGCGGCGCTGCCGGCCTCGCTGCGCGAGACGCTGGAGGCGGCGTACGCCGACCCGGGTCGCGGCTACCACGACCGGCTGCACCTCACCGAGGTGCTCACGCACGTCGACGAGCTGATGTCACCGGACGACCCGGCCCGGGAGCCGGTGCTGCTGGCCGCGTGGTTCCACGACGCGGTGTACGACGGACGGGGCGACGACGAGGAGCGGTCTGCGCAGCTGGCGCTGTCCTCGCTCGGCGACTCGCCCCTGGGGCCGGAGGTCGCGCGGCTGGTGCGGCTGACCGCGACGCCACCGTCCCGCGGACGACGACCACGCCGGGCAGGTGCTCTGCGACGCCGACCTCGGCATCCTGGCGGCGGACCCGGACCGCTACGCGTCGTACGTCCGGGGCGTGCGGCGGGAGTACGCCCACGTCCCCGACGCCGACTTCGCCGCCGGCCGGGCCGCCGTGCTCCGTGACCTGCTGGCGAAGCCGACGCTGTTCCACACCGACCCGGCGCGCGACCGCTGGGAGACGCGCGCCCGGGCGAACGTCGAGGCGGAGCTCGCGCAGCTCTGACGGCCGATCCGTCCGGATGCACCTTGCGGTGGGGCTCGCCGGACCACCGTCGGAGGCAGTCAGGACGAAGGCGAGACCTACGCTGGGCCGATGCAGCTGCTCGTGGTCGACGGCGCGAACGTCATGGGGAGCCGGCCCGACGGCTGGTGGCGTGACCGGCCGGCCGCGGCCCGGCGGCTGTGGGAGCAGCTGAGGGCCGCCGACCTCGACGAGGACGTCGTCCTCGTGCTCGAGGGCGCCGCGAGGCGTGGCGTGCCTGCCACGCAGACGGACCGTCTGGGCACCGTCCACGCCCCGGGCTCCGGCGACGACACGATCGTCGAGGTGGCGCGGTCCAGGGCCGCCGACGGGTGGGACGTCACCGTCGTCACCGCCGACCGTGAGCTGAAGGGCCGCGTCGAAGCTGCCGGCGCGAGGACGGCCGGGCCGTCCTGGCTGCTCGCACGGCTCTGAGGCGACGCGCGGCCTGCGGGTCCGCCCCGCGTCACAGCAGCGCCGGCTCCCGCAGCACGAGCGTTCCGGCGTCGGCGTCGAGGACGGCCGGGACGCCGTACGGGAAGGCCAGGTTGCGGTCGTCGTGACCGATCGGCGCACCCCACAGCAGGGGCACGCCGAGCGGGGCCAGCCGGTCCTCGGCGAGCTCCCGGACCGACTCGGGCAGGCCGCAGTCGGTGAACGTCCCGAGCACGATGCCGAGCACGTCGTCGAACCACCCGGTGCGGAGCAGCTGGGTGAGCATCCGGTCGAGGCGGTACATCTCCTCGCCGATCTCCTCGAGCACCGCGATCGACGACGCGGCCCGCAGCGAGTTGCGGGTGCCGACCTCGCTGGCCAGCATCGCGATGTTGCCGCCGACCAGCACGCCCTCGGCGCGGCCGCCGACGACCGTCTCCACCGCCGACGGCGTGAGGGACACACCCGGGGCCGGGTCGAACAGCAGCGCGTGGAGGTGGGCCCGCGACTCGTCGTCCCCGGACCCGAGCGAGGTGACCACCGGTCCGTGGATCGTCGAGAGGCCGAGCCGGGCGGCGAACGCCTGGTGCAGGGCGGTCACGTCCGAGAACCCGACGAGCACCTTCGGCCCGGACGCGGCGATCGACTCCCAGTCCAGGAGGTCGACCATCCGCTGCACGCCGTACCCGCCGCGTGCGCAGAACACCGCCTGCACCTCGGGGTCGCACCACGCCCGCATCAGGTCGTCGGCGCGGGCGGCGTCGTCGGAGGCGAGGTAGCCGAAGCGTTCGTGGGTCCCGCGCACGTGCTCGCCCACGGTGACCGACAGACCCCAGGAGCGGAGTACGTCGAGCCCGCGGTCGAGGCGCTCCGGCACGACCGGCCCCGCCGGGGCGACGACCGCCACCCGGTCTCCGGTGCGCAGCCGCGCCGCGCGGATCAGGGACCGGCCGGCCTTCTTCGGGGCCAGCGTCGAGGCCTTGCGCCGGCGCAGGCCCGCCGCGAGCAGCCGCGAGATCAGCTCGCGCGAGGAGACCGGGACGGCCCCGGCGGCGATCACGGACTCGTAGCGCTCGGCCGGGATGTCGTAGTGGTCGCGGTCGAAGCCGCGCTGCGGGATGCCCAGGGACTGCGCGAAGCGGTGCAGCTCGGCGTACGACGTGTCGCTGGCCAGGTGCGACCAGAGCCGGCCGTGCCCCGGGGAGTTCGGCGGGTCGATGAGCAGGGTCACGGGGTCACCCGGTCGGCCGTCCCGCCGCCCGGTCGGTCGCGTCGTCGAGCAGCATCCGCCAGGCCCGCACGTGGCCGGCCTCGACGTGTGCCTTCCACGAGCCGCCCGGCCGCGCCGTCGTACCGACCTGGAACTGACGGACGCCGGCCCGCACCAGCCACGGCACGTGCTCGCCGCGCAGCCCGCCGCCGGCCATCAGCAGCCGGGCCACGTCGGGGTCGGACACGGCCCGGTCGGTGAGCTCCTCGTGCCCGGTGCCCAGCCCCTGCGGGGAGCCGGCCGAGAGCACCGCGTCGACGCCGGGAAGCCGGCGCACCTGCCGCCAGGCGAGCGTGGTCTCCAGCGACGCGTCGATCGCCCGGTGGAACGTCCACGGGACCCCGTCGAGGGCCTCCGCGAGATGCGCACACACCTCGACGTCGACGACCAGGTCGGGGGTCAGGAACCCGAACGCGACGCCCTCCGCGCCGACGGCCAGGTAGTCCTCGGCGAGCCCGACGAGCCGGGCCAGCTCACCGCCGGTGGTGGTGTACGTGTCGTTGAGCCGCAGCATCGCGCGCACCGGCAGGTCGGTCTCCTTGCAGACCGCCGAGACCACCGCGGGCTCCACCGAGAGGCCGCCGTCGTCGAGGTCGCCGACCACGAACAACCGGTCCGCGCCGCCGTCGTGCGCCCCCGGCACGTCGCGCGGGTGCAGCACGACCACCTCGAGCAGGGGCCCCGGTGCGTGCCCCTCGACTTGATCCGTGCTCACAATGGACATCGTGACATCCGACGACCACCAGACCGATGCTCTGATGGCGGCGCGAGCCCTCGTGTTGCACGACCTCGAGGCCACGTCCGCGGCGAACCCGACCTCGGTGTCAGCCCTCGAGGCCTCCGTCACCACCCGACGCTGGTGGGCCTCGCAGTGGGAGGAGGGCAAGCAGTACGTCGCCGGCCTGATCGCCCAGGACGTGCAGGACGCCCTCCTCGAGGACTCCGGCCGCTGGCCGTTGTGCCACGCCTGCGACGAGCTCGACCCGCACGCGCTCTACATCCATCCCGAGCTCGGCGGCCCGGACCCGACCTGGGTGTGCGAGAACTCCGGCATCGCGGTCGCGCCGCTGGGCGGGCTGACCCGCTGACTGATTACCAGGGGATGCAGGAAAACTGACGCTGCCCACGGCATACAACCCATGGGCAGCGACAGTTCTCCGTGGTCAGGGCCGCGCGGCTCAGCCCTTGCGCCGCCCCAGCAGGTAGCCGATGACCAGGGCGAGCAGCGCGATCGCCGCCTGCGGGCCGTAGGTCTTCACCAGGATCGGGATCACCGTCGCCCCCAGGTCGAGCGCGTCGTCCTGCGACGACGCTGCCGACGTGTACGACGACCCGCCGCTCGACGCCGCGGCCGGACGCGGAGTCGGTGGTGCCGACGGCTCGGCGGTGCCCGGCTGGGGCGCTGACCCGGTCACCGGACCCGCTCCCCCGGCCTCGTCACCACCGGAGGCGAGGGCCGCCTCCGAGGCACCCGCAGCGGCACCCGACGGGGCAGCTCGCCGGAGCGGGAGCCGCTTCGGCCGCTGGCTCGGCCTCGGGCGCCCCGACCTTGTCCTGCAGGCAGGTCACGAACTGCTGGAGCAGCTTGTTGGAGATGTCCTCGATGACCCCGCGGCCGAACTGCGCCGGCTTGCCCGTGATCGCCAGATCGGTCTGCACGTCGACGCGCGTGGACTCCGGAGCCTCCTCGGCGAAGGTCGCGGTGACCGTCGCCCCGGCGGTGCCGTTGCCTCGCTTGTCCTTGCCCTTCGCCTCGATCACGAACCTGCGGGCGGCCTCGTCCTTCTCGAGGAACGTGCCCGTACCGGTGTACACCAGCGCGATCGGGCCGAGCTTGACCTTGCAGGTGCCCTTGAAGTCGTTGCCGGCGACCTCCGTGACCGTGGCACCTGGGAAGCAGCCGGCGACGGACTCGATGTCCTCGAAGGTCTGCCAGGTGTCGGCCACGGAGGCCGGGACGGTGAATGTGTGGTTCAGCTCCACGAGGTGGCGTCTCCTTGCCTCTGGTCGTCGCGAGCGGCGTCATCCGGGATGCATCGCAAGGCGGAGGAGCGAGTGCGATGCGAAGCATCGTGCCGCGACGACAACGCCGCGAGGCGCCCGGTTGTCGTCGTGGAGCAGACCGTGAGGTGAGGAGTCGTCACCTGATCACGCCCCGCGGCCGCGAGCACCGCGCGGCGGGTCAGGACGGTGGCGAGGTGCCTGCGGTAGTCCGCGTCGCCGTTGAGGTCCGACGGCGGGTTGGTGCCGTCGGCGGCGGACGCGGCGGCCGCGCGGACCGCCTCGTCGGTGGCCGGCTGCCCGACCAGGGCGTCCTCGACCGCCCGGGCGCGCAGCGGTGTCGAGCCCATGTTGGTCAGGCCCACCCGGGCCTCGCTGATCGTGCCGCCCTCGACCTTGACGGCCGCCGCGACGGCCACGATCGGCCACTGGTGCGCCACCCGCACGAACTTCTCGTAGTGGGCGCCCCAGCCGGCCCGCTTGGGGATCCGGACCTCCTTGAGGATCTCGTCGTCGCCGATGGCGGTGGTGAACAGGTCCTCGAAGAAGTCGGCCGCCTCGACGGTCCGCTCGCCGCCCGTGCCCGCGATCACGAACTGCGCGTCGAGGGCCAGGGCCGGGGCCCCGAGGTCGCCCGCCGGGTCGGCGTGCGCCAGCGCGCCACCGAAGGTGCCGCGGTGCCGCACCTGCGGGTCGGCGAGCTGCTCGACGGCCTTGGTGATCACGAACGCGTTGTCCCGCACGAGCGCGTTGGTGAGTACGTCGGCGTGCGTGGTCATCGCACCGATCACGATGGCGTCGCCGTCGTCCCGGACGCCGCGCAGCGCCTCGATCTTGCCGAGGTCGATCACGACCTCCGGGGCGTTGAGCCGCATCCGGAGCACCGGGAGCAGGCTCTGCCCGCCGGCGATGATCTTCGCGTCGTCGCCGTGCTCGGCGAGCGCCGACAGGGCCTCCTCGAGGCTGGTCGGGGCGACGTAGTCGAACTGGGCGGGGATCACTGGCCTGCTCCTTCGGTCCGGTCAGCGGTGTCCTGGGCGTCGAAGTGCGGGGCGGCGGCACCCTCGGTGGGTGCTCCTCCCTGCTCGGCGCCGTCGTGCGCATGGATGGCCTTGTAGATCCGCTCCGGCGTGCACGGCATCCGCACGTCGTTGACGCCGAAGTGCCGGATCGCGTCGACCACGGCGTTCACGACCGCCGGGGTCGAGGCGATGGTGCCGGCCTCGCCGACGCCCTTGGTGCCCAGCGTGTTGGTCAGCGACGCCGTGGTGTTGTGCGAGACGTCGAAGCTGATCGTGTCGGCCGCCGTGGGCACGAGGTAGTCGACGAACGACGCGGACACCAGCGTGCCGGCGTCGTCGTGGACGGCCTCCTCCCACAGCGCCTGCGCGATCCCCTGCACCAGGCCTCCGTGCACCTGCCCCGCCACGATCAGCGGGTTGACGATGTTGCCGATGTCGTCGACGCAGGTGTACTTCCGCATCTTCAGGCCGCCGGTCTCGGTGTCGATCTCGACCGCGCACAGGTGCGTGCCGTGCGGGAAGTTGAAGTTGATCGGGTCGTACGTCGCGTCCGAGTCGATTGACGGCTCGGTCCCGTCAGGCAGGTTGTGCGCCGCGAACGTCGCCAGCGCCACCTCGGTGATCGCCATGCCCTTGTCGGTGCCCTTGACCCCGAAGCGGCCCTCCTTGAACTCGAGGTCGTCGACGGAGGCCTCGAGCAGGTGCGCCGCGATCGGCTTGGCCTTCTCGATCACCTTGTCGGCGGCCCGGACCAGCGCCTCGCCGCCCACGACCAGCGAGCGCGAGCCGTAGGTGTCGAGCCCGCGGTGCGAGACCTGGGTGTCGCCGTGCAGCACCTCGACGGCCTCGAACGGGACACCGAGCCGGTCGGCGACGATCTGCGAGAACGCCGTCTCGTGACCCTGGCCGTGCGCGGAGGTGCCGGTGACGATCTCGACCGAGCCGGTCGCGAGCATCCTCACCGACGCGTGCTCCCAGCCGCCGGCGCCGTAGTCGAGGCTGCCGAGCACCCGGGAGGGCGCGAGACCGCACATCTCGGTGAACGTGGAGACCCCGATGCCGAGCTGGACCGGGTCGTTCGACTCGCGCCGCCGCTTCTGCTCGGCGCGCAGCTCGTCGTACCCGAAGATCTCCTTGGCCTTGGCGGTGGCCGCCTCGTAGTTGCCGGAGTCGTACTCCAGGCCGGCGACCGTGGTGAACGGGAACTCCTCGTGCTTGATCCAGTTCTTCTCGCGCACCTCGAGCGGGTCGACACCGAGCTCGGCGGCGAGCTCGTCCATCATCCGCTCGATGCCGAAGGTGGCCTCGGGCCGCCCGGCGCCGCGGTAGGCGTCGGTCCAGGTCTTGTTGGTGAGCACCGTCTGGCAGGCGAAGTGGTAGGCGGGGAACTTGTAGATCGCGTTGAACATGAACGCGCCGAGCACCGGCACGCCGCCGCCGACGATCGCGACGTAGGCGCCGAGGTCGGCGAGCAGCTCGACCTTGAGGCCGGTGACCGTGCCGTCCTTCTTCGCGGACAGGGTCAGCTTCTGCCACTGGTCACGACCGTGGTGCGCGGACATCAGCGACTCGGACCGGGTCTCGGTGTACTTCACCGGCTTGCCGAGCCGGCGGGCCACCGCCCAGACGATCCACTCCTCGGGGGTGGTCTGCAGCTTGCCGCCGAAGCCACCGCCCACGTCCGGCGCGATGACCCGGATCTTGGACTCGGGCACGCCGGTGGTCGCGGCCAGAGCGAACCGCAGGATGTGCGGGATCTGGGTGGCCGACCACATCGTGAGCTGCTCGCCGGTGGGGTCGACGACGACCGAGCGGGGCTCCATGAAGGCGGGGATGAGCCGCTGCTGCCGGAACTCCCGCTCGATGACGATGCCGTCGCTGCGGGCCTCGGAGATGGCCGCCTCGACGTCGCCGCCGGTGCCGGCCTGGCCGGAGTCGAAGATCCAGAGGGCCGACTTGTTGGTGCCGAGGTCGGGGTGCGCGAGCACCTTGTCCTCCGCGGCCTCCTTGAGGTCGAGCGCGGCGGGCAGCTCCTCGTAGTCGACGTCGACGAGCTCGGCGGCGTCGCGGGCCTCGGCCGCACTGCGCGCGATCACCACGGCGACGATCTCGCCGGCGAACGCGACGCGGTCGGACGGCATCGGCAGGTGGTTCGGGGCCTTCTGGTCGGGGGTGATCGGCCAGGCGTTGATGTTGACGCCCTGGCTCTCCCCGAGGTCGGCGCCGGTCAGCACGGCGACGACGTTCGGAGCCGTCTTGGCCTCGCTGGTGTCGATGTTGGTGATCGTGGCGTGCGCGAACGGGCTGCGCACCATGGCCGCGTGCAGCATGCCGGTGAGCTGGATGTTGTCGGTCCAGCGGGTGCGGCCGGTGATCAGCCGCTGGTCCTCCTTGCGGCGCCGGTCGCGACCGATCTCCGGGGCGGCAGCGGCGGGAGCGTCCTCGGTGACGGTCACGACGCACTCCCTTCGAGCGAGGCGGGCTTGGCCTCCTGGCCGGAGGCGACCTGCACGGCCCGCACGATGTTGTGGTAGCCGGTGCACCGGCAGAGGTTGCCCTCGAGGCCGGCCCGGATCTGCTCCTCGGACGGCTTCGGGTTGTCGTTGAGCACGTCGATCGCCTGCATGATCATGCCGGGCGTGCAGTAGCCGCACTGGAGGGCGTGACACTCGTGGAAGGCGGCCTGCATCGGGTGCAGCTGGCCGTCCTTCTCGAGGCCCTCGATGGTGGTGACGTCGGCTCCGTCCGCCTGGACGGCGAGGACGTTGCAGGACTTCACGCTGTGGCCGTCGAGGTGGACGGTGCAGGCACCGCAGTTGCTGGTGTCGCAGCCGACGACCGTGCCGGTCTTGCCGAGGCGTTCGCGCAGGTAGTGGACGAGCAGCATGCGGGGTTCGACGTCGTCGGAGTACGACGCTCCGTCGACGGTGACACTGATCCGGGTCATCGACATCTCCTGGGGCCCACTCGGGCATCGTGAGTGCAGTTGTGCCGATCGTTGCGGCTTTGACGACACGAGACAAGGGTCACAACGGTCAGATTCGACGACCTCTCCGAACGGGCAGGTGAGGCCTTCCGGACGAGCCCGTGACGGTCTGGCCCAAAGGTGGCTCAGTGGTGGATGCGGCCCTGGGTCGACGCGAGCCGCTCGCCCTTGCCGCCCCAGCGCAGCGCGATGATCTCGGCAGCGATGCTGACCGCGGTCTCCTCCGGCGTGCGCGCTCCGAGGTCGAGCCCGACGGGCGACGACAGCCGCGCGAGCTCGTCGTCGGTCAGCCCGGCCTCCTTGAGCCGGGCCATCCGGTCCTCGTGCGTGCGTCGTGAGCCCATCGCCCCGACGTACGCCACCTGCTGGCCCTCGGGCAGCCGAAGCGCGACCTCGAGCAGCGGCACGTCGAACTTGGGGTCGTGGGTGAGCACGCACAGCACCGTGCGCTGGTCGATGCGGCCGGCTTCGATCTCGTCGCGGAGGTACTTGTGCGGCCACTTCACCACGACCTCGTCGGCCGACGGGAAGCGCGAGTTGGTCGCGAACACCGGGCGGGCGTCGCAGACGGTCACCTTGTAGCCGAGGAAGTTGCCCATCCGGGCGACGGCCGCCGCGAAGTCGATGGCGCCGAAGACCAGCATCCGGGGGGCGGGCGCGAAGGACCAGACGAACACCCGCATGCCCTCACCACGACGCTCGCCGTCGGGGCCGTAGGTCAGCGTCTGGTTGTGGCCGGACGCGAGCAGCCCGAGCGCGTCGTCGGCGACGGCGGCGTCCGCGCGCGCGGAGCCGAGGGTGCCGGAACGCTCACCTCCGTCGGTGCCGTCTCCCGGGCGGATGACGAGCCGGCGACCGACCCACGCCGGGTCGGGGTGCTCGACCACGGTCGCCACCGCCACGGGGCGGCCGGCCTCCACGTCCTCGGCGATCGCACCCAGCTCGGGGAAGGTGTCCTGGTCGACCTTCTCGACGTACACGTCGAGGATGCCGCCGCAGGTCAGGCCGACCGCGAAGGCGTCGTCGTCGCTGACGCCGTAGCGCTGCAGGACCGGGTCCCCGGAGCCGACGACGGTCTGGGCGAGCTCGTAGACAGCGCCCTCGACGCAACCGCCGGACACCGAGCCGACCGCCTCGCCGGAGGGGCCGACGAGCATCGAGGCGCCGGGGGGCCGGGGCGCGGACCGGAAGGTGGCGATGACGGTGCCGACACCGGTCGTGCGGCCGTCGCGCCACCACTTCATCAGCTCGGGGAGCACCTCACGCATCTGCGACCACCTCGATCAGGTCCGCGAACGTGGCGAGCGAGTGGCCGGCCACAAGATCGTCAACGTAGGGGAGGGCGGCGACGATTCCCTGCTGAACCGGCAGGTAGCCGTCCTTGCCGACGTGCGGGTTCACCCAGACCACCCGGTGGGCGATGGTGTGCAGCCGGCGCATCTGCTCGCCGAGGAGCCCCGCGTCGCCGCGCTCCCATCCGTCGCTGAACACCACGACGACCGCGCCGCGGGCGAGCCCGCGCTGCCCCCAGCGGTCGAGGAAGATCCGCATCGTCTCGCCGAGCCGGGTGCCGCCCGACCAGTCGGGCACGGTCTCACCGGCGGCGACGATGGCCCGTTCGGGGTCACGCATCCGCATCGCCCTGGTCACCCGGGTGAGCCGGGTGCCGATCGTGAACACCTCGACGCGCGGGACGCCGCGGGTGTCGCGGGCGACCTCGGGGTGGCTGAACCGGTGCGCGAGGCGCAGCAGGGCGTCGGCGTAGGAGCTCATCGACCCGGACACGTCGAGGAGCAGCACCACTCGGCGCGGCCGCTTGGCGGGCCGGCGCCAGGCGACCTCTCCGGGCTCGCCCATCCGCCGGAGCATCTGCCGCAGCGTCCGCTGGGCGTCGACGTCGCCGCGGTGCCAGGGAGTACGGCGGCGCGCGGTCCGTCGCGGCGCGCGGGGCCGGAGGGTCTCGAACAGGGCGGCCAGCTTGGCCTTGTCGGTGGCGGAGAGGTCGGCGATGTCGCGGTGCCGGAGCACCTCGGCCTCGCTGGCCATCGCGTTGAGGGTGTCCTCGTCGGTCTCGACCTCGCCGGCGCCGTCACCCTCGTCGAGGGCCGCCTGCACCGAGGGGCGCTCGTCCTTCTGGGCGCGCGGCGAGGGCCGGTCGCCGCTCATGAACCAGGCCGCGAACACCTGGTCGTAGCGGTCCAGGTCGTCGGGGCCGGAGCAGAGCGTCGCCCGCCCCGCCCAGTACGTCGCCCGCTGGTCGTCGAGCCCGACGAGGGAGGTCGCCTCGAGGTAGGACCGGGTGCGGTCCTGGGTGACCGGCACCCCGGCCGCGCGCAGTGCCCGGGCGAAGCCGAGCAGCAGCTCGTCCGCCTCGTGCCGGATGGGGGCCTCCGTCATGGCAGCCTCAGCCCGCGAGCATCCGGTCGAGGGCCTGACGGACCCGCTGGGCGTCCTCGCGGTACTTCACGACGGCACCGAGCGTCCTCGCCGCGCTCTCGACGTCGAGCTGCCGGGTGCCGAGCGACTCGAGCGCGCGCGCCCAGTCGAGGGTCTCGGCGACCCCGGGCGGCTTGAGCAGCCCCTCCGCCGTACGCAGCCGCTGCACGAGGGTCACCACCTGGCGGGCCAGCGTCTCGCTGACCTCGGGCGCACGCGTGCGCACGATCGCGATCTCCCGGTCGAGCCCGGGGTGCTCGACCCAGTGGTAGAGGCAGCGGCGCTTGAGCGCGTCGTGCACCTCGCGGGTGCGGTTCGAGGTGAGCACCACGACCGGCGGGGTGGCCGCGCTGACCGTGCCGAGCTCGGGGATGGTGACCTGGTAGGTCGAGAGCACCTCCAGCAGGAACGCCTCGAACTCGTCGTCGGCCCGGTCGATCTCGTCGACCAGCAGCACCGCCGGGCTCTCCCGCAGCGCACGCAGGACCGGACGGGCGAGCAGGAACCGCTCGTCGAACAGCGACTCCTCCGCCGCGTCGGCGTCGGTGACGGCGCCGCCTCCGGCCGCCTCCAGCGCCCGCAGGTGCAGGATCTGGCGCGGGAAGTCCCAGTCGTAGAGCGCCTGGCCGGCGTCGATGCCCTCGTAGCACTGCAGCCGGATCAGCGGCAGGTCGAGCGCGTCGGCGAAGGCCTCCGCGAGCGCGGTCTTGCCGGTGCCCGGCTCGCCCTCCAGGAGCAGCGGCCGCTGCATCGACAGCGCCAGGAAGCCGATGGTGGCCAGCGACTCGTCGCACAGGTAGCCGGTGTCGCCGAGCCGCTTGGCCAGGTCGTCGGGCGAGCCGAGGGTGGTCGGGTGCATGCACCCAGCATTCACCACCGCCCAACCCGCGTCGACGCACCGTTCGGACAGGTCTGTCCGAGTCGTCGGTGCGGTGGAGGCGGGCTGATTACCAGGGGATGCCGGAGATCTTCCGCTTCCCATGGCTTGTTTGCCATGGGAAGGGGAAGATTCCCGACATCCCCTGGTAAACCCGCATCGGGCACCGGCCGCCACCCGGCGGTCGTGGCTATTCCAGGTCCTCCGGACGGTCCACGTCCCGGCCGGTGGCCAGGTCCCCGCACTCGCAGGCGAGCGGCTCGTGCGCGGCGAGGTAGGTCCGGGCGCCGCGATCGCCCTCGGCGGTCGCGACGACCCCGGCCCAGTGGTCGCGGCCGAGCAGCACGGGGTGGCCGGGCCGTCCGTCGTACGTCGCCCGGACGAGCGCCCCGCGCCCGGCGGCGGCGCCGAGCACCCGGCGGAGCACGGCGTCGCCGACGTCGGGGAGGTCGACCAGCGTCACCAGCGCGGCGTCACCGGGACCGTCCTGGAGGGCGGTGAGGCCGGTGCGCAGCGACGCGCCCATCCCCTCGGCCCAGTCGTCGGCCACCACCACGTCCACGGCGGGGTCCTCGGTCCAGCCGGCCTCGTCGAGCAGGGCGCGGGCGTCGTCGGCGGACGCGCCGAGCACCACGGTCACGGTGTCGCAGCCCTCGAGCAGCAGCCCGACCGCGCGGTCGAGGAACGGCACGCCGGCCGGGTCGCGCAGCAGGGCCTTGGGGACACCCATCCGGCGGCCGGCGCCGGCGGCCAGCAGCAGCCCCGCGACGCTCATGCGTCGGCGACCTGCTCCATGTCGCGCAGCGCGCGCAGCACGTTGCCCGACCCGAGGGCCCGCAGGTCCTCCTCGGACCAGCCGCGGCCCCGGAGCTCGTCGAAGAGCCGCGGGTAGCCGGACACGTCCTCCAGCCCGGCGGGGAAGGTCACCGAGCCGTCGTAGTCACCGCCGATGCCGACGTGCTCGATGCCGGCGACCTCCCGCACGTGCTCCACGTGGTCGGCCACTGCGGCGACGCCGGGCATCGGCGGAGCGAGCGGCAGCCGCTCCCGCAGGACGGGGTCCACCTCCTCGAAGCGGCGCGGGTCTCCCCCGCGCTCGCGGACCACGTCGAGGCAGTCGAAGAACCAGTCGGCGTGCCCCTGGTCGACGAACGGCGGCACGAACGTCACCAGGCACACGCCGCCGTTGCCGGCCAGCCGACCGAGCACGTCGTCGGGCACGTTGCGCGGGTGCCTGCAGACCTCGAAAGCCGAGCTGTGGCTGAAGATCACAGGCGCCGAGGTCACGTCGAGCGCGTCGCGCATCACGTCCGCGGACACGTGCGAGAGGTCCACGAACATGCCGATCCGGTTCATCTCCCGCACCACGTCGCGCCCGAAGCCGGAGAGCCCGCCGAGCACCGGCTCGTCGGTGGCGGAGTCCGCCCAGGGCACGTTCTCGTTGTGGGTCAGGGTCATGTAGCGGACCCCGAGCGCGTGCATCATCCGCAGCGTGCCGAGCGAGGAGTTGATCGAGTGACCGCCCTCCATGCCCATCAGCGAGGCGATCCGGCCGCCGGCCGCGGCGGCGTCGACCTCGGCCGCCGTACGGCACAGCGCGAGGTCGTCGGGGAAGGCCTCCACGAGGCGGTGCACGAAGTCGACCTGCTCGAGCGTCGCGGTGACAGCGGCGTCGCCGTCGAGCGAGCAGGGCACGAACACCGACCAGAACTGGCCGGTGACGCCGCCGGCCCGCAGCCGCGGCAGGTCGGTGTGCACGGCGGGCTCGCCGCCGGCCAGGTCGACCTTCCTCAGGTCGTAGCCGCAGTGCTCGCGCAGCGCCCAGGGCAGGTCGTTGTGCCCGTCGAGGACCGGGACGTGCGGTGCCGTCATTTGGCGGGGGTCACGGGCGCGTTGGGTCGCGCGAGTGGCACCCAGAGGGTGAACCGGTCGGCACGGTAGGTGGAGCGGGACACCTCGACCGCGATGTTGCCGGCGAACGCCCTCCGGGCGATGCGCAGCACGGGCGTGCCCTCGGTGATGCCGAGCAGATCGGCCTCCTCCCGGCGGGCCATCGCGGCGTCGACGGAGTCCTCGCCCCAGGTCGGCATCAGGTCGCGGCGGTGCAGCTCCTGGTAGAGGCTCGACGGCAGCGGCTGGTCGAGGAACTTCGGCACGATGCTGTCGGCGAGGTAGGCGTCCTCCAGACACATCGGGGTGCCGTCGGCGAGCCGGAGGCGCTGCCAGTGGACGACCTTGTCGCCCTCCTCGATCTCCAGCGCCCGGGCCACGCCGGGGCCGGCGGACTCCATGCGGGCGAGCAGCGTGCGGGAGTCGGGCTTCATCCCGCGCCGGCCCATCTCCTCGGTGTAGCTGGAGAGCCGGACCTGCACGTCGATCTTGGCGCGGGCGACGAAGGTGCCGCGGCCGGGGACCCGCTCCAGCAGACCCTCGGCGACGAGTGCGTCGAGGGCCTGGCGGACGGTCATCCGGGCGACGCCGAAGTGATGCACCAGCTCGCGCTCGGACGGGGCCGGGCTGCCGGGCTCGGCCCCCTGGATCAGGCCGCGGACGTACTCACGGACCTGCACGTGCTTGTGCACCGTCGGACGCGAGCGGTCGGGCGTCATCACGTCACCCATTGCACCTCCCTCGGGCCCCCTCCGACCTCACCATAGCCGCTCGGGAGGGTGGTGTGGCGGGGAGCACAGGGGGATGATCCGTTCAGCCGGTGGCGATGGCCCGGAGGACATCGAGGCGCGCGGCTCGGCGGGCTGGTACGGCGGCGGCGAGCACCCCGCAGAGGGCCGCACCGGCCACCACGACCAGCAGCTGCACGCCCGGGACCGCCGTCACCTCGAGCCCTTCGTCGCGCAGGCTGGCCATCAGCGCGAGGCCGAACACCAGACCCATCGCGACGCCGAGCAGGGCACCGAACACCGCGATCACGACCGCCTCCAGCCGCACCATCCGGCGCAGCTGCCCACGGCTGAGCCCGATCGCCCGCAGCAGCCCGACCTCGCGGGTCCGCTCGATGACGGAGAGGGCCAGCGTGTTGACGATGCCCAGGACCGCGATGACCAGGGCCAGCGCCAGCAGCGCGTAGACCATCACGAGCAGCTGGTCGAACTGGGCGCGCTGCTCGGCGGCGAAGCCGTCCTGGTCCTTGACGGTGACGGTCGGCAGGTTGCCGGTGGCCTTCTCGACCCGGTCCTTGAGGACGGCCGTGGAGGTGCCCGGCGTCTTGTCGACGAACAGGAAGTTGTCGGCCGGCTGGTAGCCCGCGTCCAGCAGCGAGCCGGGCGTGACGGTGAACGGGTAGCCCAGCACCGGGTTGCCGTCCTCGACGATGCCGGCGACGGTGAAGCTGCGCGGCCCGTCGGGCATGCCCATGCGCACCGTGTCGCCGAGGTCGAGGTGGTCGGCGGTCGCCCGCTTCTGGCTGACCAGGACGGTGCCGTCGCGCAGGTCGCCGGGCGCGCCCTCCACCATCGCGACCCGCACCGAGCGGACCAGGCTGGCCGGGTCGACCGCGGTGACGCCCTGGTCCTTCCCGTCGATCTTGGGCGTCACGAACCGGACCCGGGTCACCGAGGCCACGCCGGGAGTCTTCTCGATGGCGTCGCCGAGGGACGGCGAGAACCTCTCGCCGACCACGTTGGAGACGAACAGGTCACCCTGGAAGTTGTCGGCGACCGTCTTGTCGATGCTGGCCTTCGAGGACGCGCCGACGATGGCCATCGTGGTGACGAGCGCCAGCCCGATCATCAGGGCGGAGGCGGTGGCCGCCGTACGCCGGGGGTTGCGGAGCGCGTTCTCCCCCGCGAGCCGGCCGACCTGGCCGAACATCCGGCCGTAGAGCCCGCTCATCGCGGCCAGGAACGGCCGGCCCAGCACGGGGCTGGCGACCGCGGCGCCGAGCAGCGCGACCAGGATCCCGCCGCCGACCCAGTAGCCGGGCTTGGGCACGTCGGCGAACAGCCCGACGAGCATCAGCGCGGCCCCGGAGACGAGCATCGCGACGCCGACCACGAGCCGGCGGTGCAGGGCCGACTCGGGCATCGCGATGTCGTCGCGCAGCGCGGAGACCGGGGCGATCCGAGCGGCCCGGCGGGCCGGGAGGTAGGCCGCGAGCGTGGTGACACCGATGCCGACGACGTACGACGCCACGAACGTGCGCGGCGCGAAGACCAGCGGCTGACCGGAGAGGTCGAGGCCGAAGGACGCGAACAGCGCGCGGATGCCGAGGGCCAGCACCACCCCGAGCGCGAGGCCGATCGTTGCCCCGACGGTGCCGAGCAGCACCGCCTCGAAGAGCACCGACCGGGTGACCTGCCGGCGGGACGCACCGAGGGCCCGCAGGAGGGCGAGCTCGCGGCTGCGCTGCGCGACCAGGATCGAGAAGGTGTTGACGATGAGGAAGCTGCCGACGACCAGCGCGATGCCGGCGAAGATCAGCAGGAAGAGGCTGATGAAGCTGATCGCCTCGAGCACGCCGCTGGCGTTGTCCTTGGCTGCCTGGTCGCCGGTGACGGCCTCGTAGCCGGCCGGCAGCATCGCGGCCACCTGGTCGCGGAGCTCGGACTGGGAGACGCCGGGCTCGGCGGTCACCCACACGTCGCTGAACCCGTCGACGCCCCGCAGGAACAGGTCCTGGGCCGTGGCGGTGTCGAAGAGCGTGATGGTCGCGCCGTTGGTGGAGCCGCCGTCGCGGAAGTCGGCGAGCCCGACGAGCCGCGGGTGCAGCACCGACTGCTTGCCGGACGCGGCCAGGGTGACGGTGTCGCCGACCCGGTAGCCGGCCGCCTTCGCGGTGCGGGTGTCGAGCGCGATCTGGTCGCGGGAGGCCGGCGGCTTGCCGCTGACGATCGTCAGGCCCTCGATGCCGTGCCCGGCGGGTGCGGTGCTGTAGCTCGCGGCGATGCCGGGCGGGCCGTTGCCGCCGACCAGCTTGCCGTGCTGGTCGACCACGAAGACGCCCATGCTGCTGACGTTGCCGTCGGCGCGCGCGGCGCCGTCGGCGGTGGCCAGCTCGTCCACCAGCGAAGCGGGGACGGTGCGGGTGGTGGGTGCGCCGTCGGCCGTCTGCGCGCCCTTCGGGGTGACCACCACGTCGCCGACCGAGGAGGCGAAGATCGCGGTGAAGCTGCGGCTCAGCGTGTCGGTGAAGACGAGGGTGCCGGCGACGAAGGCGACACCGAGCACGATCGCGAAGGTGCTCATCAAGAGGCGCAGCTTGCGCCCGAGCAGGCTCTTCCAGGCAGCGCGCAGCATCAGTGGACCGCCCCGTCGTGCGCGACCACGTCGAGCTGGCGGGCGTCCATGCGGGTCATCCGGTCGAGCACGATCTCGCGGTCCGGCTCGCGGACCTCGTCCACGACCGCGCCGTCGGCGAGGAAGAGCACGCGGTCGGTGAACGCGGCGGCGACCGGGTCGTGGGTGACCATCACGACGGTCTGCCCGAACTCGTCGACGGACCGGCGCAGCAGCGTGAGCACCTCGGCGCCGGAGCGGGAGTCCAGGTTGCCGGTGGGTTCGTCGGCGAACACGATCGACGGCCGGCTGGCCAGCGCCCGGGCCACGGCGACCCGCTGCTGCTGGCCGCCGGAGAGCGCGTTCGGGCGGTGGGTGAGCCGGTCGCTGCAGGCCGACCGTCTCGATGACGGTGGAGTACCACTCCGGGTCCGGCCGGCGGCCCGCGATCGACAGCGGCAGCAGGATGTTCTCCTCCGCGGTCAGGGTCGGCACCAGGTTGAACGACTGGAAGACGAAGCCGATCTCGTCGCGGCGGAGCCGGGTCAGCTCCTTGTCCCCGAGCCGGCTCAGCTCGGTGTCGCCGACGAAGACCGAGCCGCTGGTGGCGCTGTCGAGCGCGGCGAAGCAGTGCATCAGGGTCGACTTGCCCGAGCCGGACGGGCCCATCACGGCGGTGAACTCGCCGGTGTACAGCTCGACGGTGACGTCGTCGAGGGCCGTCACGGTGGCGTCGCCGGTGCCGTAGGTCTTCGTGAGCCCCTCGGCCCGGGCGGCCACCCGACGGTCGCGATGGGCGAGGTTGTTGTGCTCGGTCACTGGTGAGTCCCCTTCGGTCGGCGCGGCCCCCGCTCGGTGCCGCCGCTGCGGGGTCAACGCTAGGGCGAATCGGATCGTCCCGGACACCGGTTATCCCCGTCGCCGGACCCTGGCGTCCCCCTGAGCGACCCCTGAGCCGCGACCCGGAGACTACTAGAACATGTGTTCGAGCGAAGGTATCCTGTCGGGCATGTCCGTGGAGTTCCAGGCATCCCTGTTCGACGCCGGGCCGGCCGCCGCCGAGACGGGCGTGCCGACTCTCGGCCCCCTCGGTGACACGGTCACCCGGCACGTCCTCACGCGCGGCGCCTGGGTCGACGTACGCCCGGGGTGGGTGTCGGGCTCCGACGACCTGTTCGCCCGGCTGGTCACCGACGTGCCGTGGCAGGCCGAGCGTCGGGTGATGTGGGACAACGTGGTCGACGTGCCGCGGCTGCTGAGGTTCTACGGCGCCGACGACCCGCTCCCCGACCCGCTGCTGGTCGACGCCCGGCACGCCCTCGACCGGCACTACGCCGCCGAGCTCGGCGAGCGGTTCACCACCGCCGGGATGTGCTTCTACCGCGACGGCCGCGACAGCGTCGCCTGGCACGGCGACACGATCGGCCGCAGCAGCACCCACGACACCATGGTCGCGATCCTGTCCCTCGGCGAGGCCCGGCGGCTGTCCCTGCGCCCCCGCGCCGGCGGCGCCTCGATCTCGTTCCCCGTCGGCCACGGCGACCTGCTGGTGATGGGCGGCTCCTGCCAGCGCACCTGGGAGCACGCCGTCCTCAAGACCGCGCGCCCCGTCGGCCCGCGGATCAGCATCCAGTTCCGGCCGCGCGACGTGCGGTGAGGAACGCGGGGCGCGCGACCTCAGGTCTCCCCCAGCAGGCCCGCATGGAGCAGGGTGGTGCTTGCGGTCCGGATCGCGGCGAAGTCCATGCCGGACACGTCCGCGATGTCCAGGAGCGAGGTGGAGCCGTCCGAGTATGCCAACGTCCACAACATCGCCATCACCGCGTCCGTGGCGGCCACACCACCCATGGCGGGATAGATCCCGCGCTTTCCGAGCTGCGGTTCGCCGTACGGACTGAGGTTCGTGTAGGTGGCGTCGTTCTCGAGCACGTCGATGATCTCGAGCAGCGCGGTGTAGGACTCGGCCAGCTCGGGCGGCTGGACGAACGACAGGTTGTCCGCCGAGGTGTGGTACTCCGGGTACTCCCCGTGCGGCGTTCGCGAGAGTCGCCCGAAAGGCAGCCCGAACCCGAGAGAGTTGAACTGACGCTCGTCGTATCCGTACGGCGAATAGCCGCGCACCTCACCGTCGCGCCGGAGGACCACGTGCGAGGTGGCCCTGTCGATGTCGTGGGACCCACGGCGAGAGCGCTTGTACACGAGAGGCCCCGGACCACCGAGACCGGTGAGGACCAGCCCGTGCCGGATCCGCGGGAGCACCTGACTGTTCCTGCTCAGCCAGACGATCGATCCGATGGTGCCCGGGGCGAACAGGAAGCGATACGTCAGGCGGCGGTTCGGAAGGGACTGAAGCGCCCGAGCCAGCTCGACCGCGATGGCGATGCCCGACAGGTTGTCGTTCGCGATGGACGGATGGCAGATGTGGGCGGTGAACATCACCTCGTCGCTCAGCTCGCCCGGAATCACCAGTTCGCCGTAGTTCAGCTCACCTGGTTCGAGAGTCGAGTCGACGACCACGTCGAACGGGCCGCCGTCCATGGACTGCAGCTGTCGTTCCGACAGGCAGAACCCCCACGTGCGCTGGTAGTAGGTGGTCCGGTACGGAATCCATTCCGGGTGCTCGGGAAGCGTGTGCAGGTGGGGTCGCAGCTCCTCGAGCGTCATGGTCGTGCGCACGGGGGCGCTGTAGCTGACCAGGTGCAGGTTGTGCTCACGAAAGTCGACCACTCGTCGCCCGGTGCGGTCCGCGACGTAGGCGTCACGCACGTTCCACTCGTCGTTCACTGTCCAGTCGAAGGCCGCAGTGCCCGACGGGACTCCGTGGCGCTGCAGGGGCAGCGACTCCCCGATGACATCGAGGGTGGCCCGCACCCCATCGCCCGTGATGCTGCGGGTGAACGGCCAGAGTCGTCGCATCGCTGCGTGCAGGCCCTCCCCCAGGGCGTTCTTGTCCTCCAGACCGGAGCGGAGCCCGTCGACGAGGCTGGAGACGGGCACCTGTCACGGCCTCGCGTAGAGCAGGGCGTCGAGCTTCCCGAGAGACCTCAGCTCGTTGATGCGGGCGAGTCGGACGAACCTCGGTCCCTCGAAGTCGTCCGCCGTGAGCCCGATCCGTCGCATGTCGTCCGCGAGCTCAGAGATGCCCTCCCGCACAGTCCACCTCGGCTTGAAGGACGGAAGGGTCTCGTTGATCTTGGAGAAGTCCACGCGGTAGTCACGCTTGTCGGGCGCGGCGCCTTCGGCGAAGGTGATCGGCACGTCGAAGGCTCGCGCCACCGCGGAGGCGATCTCGCGGATCTGCACGACGTCCTCGTCCCGGCCGACGTTGAAGGCCTCGTCGTGCACGATCTCACGCGGCGCCTCGAGTGCGGCCAGGAACGCCCTCGAGATGTCCTCGGCATGAACCAGAGGTCTCCAGGGACTGCCATCGCTCTGGAGGCGCACCTCGCCGCGCGTGAACGCGGTCCCGGTCAGGTTGTTGACGACGATGTCGGCTCGTAGCCGCGGTGACGAACCGTAGGCGGTTGCGTTCCGCAGGTACGTAGGACTGAAGTCGTCGTCAGCGAGTCGGCTGATCCCTTGTTCGGCGCGGACCTTGCTCTCGCCGTACGGAGTCACGGGATGGAACTCGCTCTTCTCGGTGACGGCGGAATCCCCGGCCGCGCCGTAGAGCGAGCAGGACGACGAGAACAGGAAGCGAGGGACCCGTGCCGCCTTGGCCGTCCGGGCCATGTGCGTGGCGCCCTCGGCGTTGACCGAGTAGGTCGCCTCGGGGTTGAGGTGGCCGACCGGGTCGTTCGAGATCGCGGCAAGGTGCACCACCGCGTCGAACCCCGCCAGGTCGTCGGTCGTGACGTCACGGATGTCCGCGGTCCGGGAGCGGTAGCCCGTGGGTTGCTCACCGAAGTCGCACCCGTCGTACCAACCGGCGTCGAGACCCTCGACGTCGTGGCCGGCCTCCATCAGCAACGGCACGAGCACCCTGCCGATGTAGCCGCGGTCACCGTCTACGAGCACACGCATCGCGATCCCCTCACTGCACGGGCGCGAGCGGGTCGCGCTTGGTCGATGCCGTGGTCACGCTCTGGCGGCGGACCGACGGGAGGACGGGACGAACGGTCTCATCGCGGACCGTCGTCGTCGAGGCGGCGTGGCGCTGCGAACCTTCGCAGAGCCGGCGCCACGGGGCGGCCGCGCAGGAACCCCGCGGTCGATCCTGCCGTGAGCGCTCGGCAGTACACCTCGAGCGACCCACGGACCGCGTCCACGGTGATCTCGATGTCCTCGTCGCCATGAGCGGCGGAGATGACGAACGACTGGGCCAGGACCCCGCGGCTGAGCATCTCCTGCAGGAACAGCGTGCGGTACGCCTGGGAGGGTTCACCCCGTGGATCGCGTGTCGTGAAGACCAGGCACGACGGCCGTCCGACGGCAGCGAAGTAGTCGGCGAGCCCCAGCTCGCGAGCTACCTCGTTCACCCGGTCGGCCAGCTTGCGCCCTTGCCGCTCCATGATCGCGACGACGTCCCGCTCGTCGTACGCCTCGACCACCGCGAGATAGGCCGCCAGACCGGTGCTCTCGGGTCCGTGCGTCGTGGAAAGGAGGAAGGTGCGCGCCACATCGGTGCGGAGTCCTCCGAGCTCCATGAGGCTCCGCTTGCCCTGCCAGGGCCGAGATGGGGAACCCGTTCCCGAGCGCCTTTCCCCACGTCGACAGGTCGGGGACCACCGAGTACGTCGCCTGGGCACCCCCCTTCGACCAGCGCATGCCGGTGATGATCTCGTCGAACACGAGAACGAACCCGTCACGGTCCGCCAGGGCGCGGAGCGCCTCCAGGAACCCGGGTCGGGGCTCCGCCGTTCCCGTCGCCGCTTCGAGCACCAGGCACGCGATCTGTCCCGGAAAGCGGGAGACCAGGCCCTCCACCGAAGCGAGGTCGTTGTAGTCGAACCCCACGGTCAGCCGGCGTTCCTCCTCGACGACGCCCGCGTCCATTTCGGTGGTCCCTATGAACCAGTCGTCGGTGGAGAAGAAGGGTTGTGACCGGCACACCGCCACCATCGGCCGTCCCGTGGCGGCCCGGGAGAGCTTGACTGCCGCGGTGGTGACGTCCGATCCGTTCTTGGCGAACTTGACCATCTCTGCGCCGGGCACCTGATGGACGAACGTCTCGGCGGCGCGCAGCTCCCAGGTGGACGGACGGCTGAAGTTCACACCGGTGCGCGCCGCTCTTGCGACGGCCTCGCTGACGGGACCGTACCCATGGCCCAGCGTGACCGACCGCAGTCCCATGCCGTACTCGACGAACCAGTTGCCGTCCATGTCCTCGAACGCGGGCACCCTTGCCGCGCGCGAGGACGGGTGTCATGTGCTCGGGGTACTGGTCCGACCCGCGGGCGTAGGTGTGGGCGCCTCCTGGGACCAGCTCGTGCAGCCGTCGTTGCGCAGCCGCCGACCTCGCGAACGTCCGCCTGTCCGCGGCAGATGACACCTCGGTCACGCGGACTTCCTCCCATCGAGACCGAGCAGGACCTTGTGCGCCGAGAAGCCCTCGGCGTACCTCGCCCTGCTCTCCATGCCCCGGATCCGCATCATCCCGAGGAAGAGCTCGTCGTCCCACCAGTCACGGTCGACCTGGGAACCAAAGCTCTTGTTCAGCAGCTCGACCTTGAGCCGGGCGTTCTCAGCGGAGACTTGCACGTAGTGGTTCGGCGTGCGCAGGTCACCGTCCCACTTCGGGATCTCGTAGTGCAGGGTCAGCACGTCTCTCCACACGGTGGTGGCCAGGCGTCCCAGCAGGCGATGATCCTGATGTGCGTCATCCGTGCTCGGTGCCAGGATGAGCGTGGGGGTGGCACCTGCGGCGAAGGACTCCAGGGCGGACTTGACCGCCTCCCAGTGCGCGGGGAGCCGGCTGTCCGGCAGCCCCAGCACCTCGACGGTCGCACCGGGGAAGAAGCGAGGCAGTGCCGACTCGGCCTCCCGCTTCCGCTCACCGTCCCCCGTGAGGACGAGTCCCGCGACGGTGACCCCGGGTCCACGACGCAGGCCGAGCAGCGTGCCGCCGCAGCCGATCTCGATGTCGTCCGGGTGCGCACCCAGGCACAGGACGTCGAGGCGGTCCTGCGTCGGTGCGACTGTCATCACGAGATGACTCCTGTCTGTTCCACGGTGCAAGGCGCTTGTCGGGTGCTACACGCCTTCACGCTGAGCAACAGGCTGCGGCATCTCCACCGGGCTGATCAGCCGACCGGGCTGCCGGGGCCGCTCCCGCCACAGCGCCCACGGGCTGATCCCCCTCCGGTACTGGTCCTCCAGTGCCGCCCGCTCCTTCAAGGTGTCCATCGGCGCCCAGAACCCGTCGTAGCGCACGGCGCGCAGCTTCCCGTCGGCCGCCGCGCGGACGAAACCGTTCATGACCAGGTCGTCGTCCTCGTAGAGATAGTCGAAGATCCCCTGCCGCAGGACGAAGTAGCCCCCGTTGATGCACATCGACATGTCCGCCACGGCCGTGAGGCCGGTGACGCGGTCTCCGTCGACGATGTCCACGACGTGGAAGGAGTCCTGCGGTTTCACTGCGAGCAGGCTTGCCACCGCATCGGTCTGCTCGAAGGAGTCGATGAGGTCGTTCATCGGTGCGTCTGTCAACACGTCGCCGTAGTTGGCGAGAAAGACCTGGTCCTCATCGAGGTACGGCCTCACCCGGCGGAGGCGCTCGCCGATCGCCGTGTCGACACCGGTGTCGATGAACGTGATGGTCCAGTCGCTGATGTCTGTCTCGAGCATCTCGACATGCTGCCCACCCTTGGTGAGGATGAAGTCGTTCGAGCCGCTTTCGCGGTAGTTGAGGAAGTAGTCCTTGACCGCGTGCGCTCCGTAACCGAGGCACAGAATGAACTCCGTGTGACCGAAGTGTGCGTAGTAGCGCATGACGTGCCAGAGGACTGGCCGGCTCCCGATGGGCATCATCGGTTTGGGGAGTGACTCCGGGCCGGATCGGATACGCATCCCGAGACCCCCACAGAACAAGACGACCTTCATGAACACCTCCGCAGAGCTAGAGAACCTCGAGCTTGGGTAGGGCGACGACCAGGCGTCCACCCCAGTCAGCGACGTAGTCGATCTGGCGAGTGATCTCGTCACGCAGGTTCCAGGGCATGACGAGGACGTAGTCCGGGCGCTCCTCCGCAAGCCGCTCCGGCGGGAAGATCGGAATGTGGGTGCCCGGCAGGAACTTGTTGTGCTTGAAGGGATTCCGGTCCACCGCGAACCTGACCTGGTCCGGGCGCACCCCGCAGTGGTTGAGCAACGTGTTGCCCTTCCCGGGAGCTCCGTACGCTGCAACCGTCTTGCCGGATCGTGAGCTCTGGATCAGGAAGTCGACGAGGTCGTCCCGCACCCGTTTGACGGACTCGGCGAAGCCACTGTGTCCCTCGAGAGTGTGCAAGCCGGCTCTCGCCTCCGCCGCCAGCACCGACTCCACCGCGTCGCTCGCGGTCCCAGCGGTCTCGGACGGCATCGACCACGTCCGTAGTGAGCCACCGTGCGTCGACAGCTCCTCGACGTCGACAACCGTGAGACCCGCAACGGCCAGCACTCGCTGCGTGGTGCGAAGAGTCAGGTACGAGTAGTGCTCGTGGTAGATGGTGTCGTACTCGTTACCCTCGATCAGGCGCATCAGGTGTGGGATCTCGATCGTGACGGTGCCCTGGTCCGAGACCAGCTCCCTGAGCCCTCTGGCGAAGTCCACGATGTCGGGAACGTGAGCGAAGACGTTGTTCGCCACAACCAGATCGGCCCGCCCGTACCTGCTTGCGATCTTTGCTCCTGATTCCTCACCGAGGAACTCCACCTCCGTGGGAACGCCCCTCTCGATGGCTACCTCGGCGACGTTCGCAGCCGGCTCGACCCCCAGCGCGCGGATCCCCCGCGCCACCACATGCTGCAACAGGTAGCCGTCGTTGCTCGCCACCTCGACGACGAACGAGCGGTCATCCAGCGAGAGCCTCTGCACGGCCGCGTCGACGTACGCCCGCGCATGTGCCACCCAGGACTCGCTGTACGACGAGAAGTATGCGTAGTGACTGAAGATGTGGTCCGCGTCGATGTAGGCAGGCAGCTGAACGAGCAGGCACTCCGCGCAGATCCGCACGTGCAGCGGGTAGAACATCTCGCCGGTCTCGAGCTGGTCAGCGGAGAGATAGCTCTCGCAGGGCGGCGACATCCCCAGGTCGACGAACGTGTGAGTCAGCTCGGCTGAGCACAGCCGACACAGTGGTGTTGCCAAGGTGTCCCCCTGGAATGAAATGAATTCGCCAGGATGCCGTCTCATACTTACAGGATCAGGGAGGCTGTACAGGGGCCCGATCTGACCATCTCTTCTAGGCTTCAGGACGCGGCCGTGGCTAGACGCAACGGAGGAAACCGATGCTTTTCAGGGCGACAGAGCTGGCCGGCGTCCTCGAGTTCCTGCCGGACCCGAGAAGGGACGATCGAGGTTTCTTCTCGCGGACCTTCGATGCCGATGTGGCTCGGGAGGCAGGCGTTGACCCGACGTCGTTCGTGCAGGACAGCCTCTCCCGCTCGAGGCGAGGTGTCCTTCGTGGCCTGCACCTCCGCACCGGGCGGGGCGAGAGCAAGCTGGTCCGCTGCTCCGCCGGCAGCGTCTTCGACGTCGTCGTCGACCTTCGCCCGGGGTCCGGCACGTACGGCAGGTGGCTGTCGTTCGACCTGGACGGGGACCGGCAGAACTCGATCTTCATCCCCGCCGGGTGCGCGCACGGCTTCCAGTCGCTCACGGAGCCGGCGGACACGTCGTACCGGATCGACCGTCCTCACGACCCGAGCGAGGACCTGACGATCGCCTACGACGA